>NZ_KB891716.1 GCF_000373545.1 Alkalispirochaeta alkalica DSM 8900 | reverse complement strand
CGCTGGACGTGCGTGCCCTGGCGGGGGGCGAGGCCGGCGTGGTCTACGACCTGAAAGGTATTCTGGACCGCTCCGTGGTGGATGAGCGGTTGTAGGTTGTAGGGGGATGCGAACCTCTTCCTGGACTTCTTTAGGGGACAGTCTTTGTATTCGTATGCATAGAGAGGATGAGAGCGGTGAAGCTCTACATCAAGTATGACTTGGAAGCAGCGCAGTCGGCCCTGTGGAGGATAAGATTCGCATCATTTCGCGGTTAAGAAAGAGCTCATTTATACGTAGCGTTGCATTGGTAGCTGGTGGTTCTGCCGCCGCGCAAGCGATCATGGTAATTCTCTCGCCACTGATCACAAGGTTGTATGGGCCCGACGCGTTTGGTTCGCTGCGTGTCTTTACTTCTGTCGCTGCGGTGCTTATACCTCTCGCAGGTATGGGTTACGCCGAGGCTATTGTCCTACCACGTACCGCAAGACAAGCGCGACTACTCGGAACGATATCAGTACTATCTGCTTTAGCCTTTTCTGCCTTGCTGTTATTTTCCATCGCTCTCTTTCGCTTGTCGCTTGCTGCGTATTTGGGGTTCAACGCATCGCCGTTTTTCCTTCTGCTTCTGCCGTTGGTGGTTTTGTGTGCTGTTTTCGAGAAGACAGGAAGCCAAGGCCTGATCCGGAATCGCTCCTTTCGTTTGATTTCCGGCATTGCAATAATTCAAGCACTGTTAACGGGAGTGGCTAAGGTGGGCGCTGGATTCATATACGCGAGTGTTCAGACGTTGCTGTGGATCTACATAGGCGGTCATTTTCTTCACGCCCTACTGCTACAAGGCGCTAATCGAACCGGGACTCTTCGAGAGATAGAAGGCGCTTGTCCGGTGAAAAAAGAAGAACCTAACGGTTTGTTCCAGCAACGAGCAGTTGACCTCATGCGAGAATACCGGGATTTTCCGATTTATCGGATGCCACAGCAGTTCTTGAGCGCAGTTTCCGCGAACCTTCCGGTGATCATCCTGGGGGCATACTTTGGGTCCGCGACTGCTGGCTTTTATGGGCTCGCGCTTACAGTCTTGATGCTTCCCGTTACAGTTATCTCGAGGGCTTTTTCCCAAGTTCTTCTCTCAAAGCTCACAAGCCTTGCCCATCAAGGTCAAAGATTGCTTCCGTTCATGGTCAAGACCACAACTGTTCTCGGGGCATTAGGCTTGGTTGCTTTCACTCCCGTGTGGCTATTGGGTCCTCAAATTTTCGCTTTCGCATTCGGTCAAGAATGGTACATGGCAGGTACACTGGGGCGCTGGATTGCTGTTCCAGTATTTTTTCAGTTCGTAAATCCACCAACTGTACAAAGTCTTGCGTTAACGAATAGCAACCGTTATTTATTTGCATGGTCTGTTTTAAGCACTGTAGTCAAAATCGTTGTTTTGCTCATTGCGGGTGTCATTTTTCAGAGTGGAGTCATCGCGGTGGCAGCATATTCCACGGTAGCTGCATTAGCGTATCTCGTTCGAATTGCAGGGGCCATGAAACGTGCTAATGACCCAACACGCCTCAGGTTTGCGTGAAACTGCTTTTTCATGAGAGTTTCGAGGAGATTGCTATGAGTATCATTAGCTCCGTCAGAAAACATCTTGAAAGCAGAACACTCACTTCAGCACTTTTTGGTCGACTGACTATGTTATTCTAGTTCCATCCATGGTGTAATCATCCCCACCCCTATTAACGGGGTGAGGATGATTACACAACAATAATAAAAATCTTTGATCTGTGTTGTACATGGCAATGCGTTGATCGGTGGGGTTATTGGGATGACCAGCTCCCAGATGATTCGACTCACCAGTATCAACGGGTTTGAATTGATGGAGACATCGTTCCTACGGAAATTTACCACAATCAAAGTGGAAAGCACAATTTTTCTGGCCTGTAACTGCACTGATCGGGGATGTATTACATCAACGATTCGGATGACCTCATAACTGCGGGTATAATGTGGTTTGCGTTTTCCAACGTGCTTCACGCACGCCGTAATCGAAATTGGAGTACAACAAAATGCGGATGCAACAACTTCTCCCAACTACACTCAAAAAAACTTTCAATCAGTCACTTCACAGGCTCGGGTATTATCGTCGTTTCGAGTTACCTCCGGTAGACCTCCGCGGACTCGTCGAGGGTCCGGAAGAAGCGTACCGGCGTTGCGGAGGCTTGCCATTTGTACTTGACGTACCGCTGTCCAACTGCAGAGGTATGTTGCCAGCGGCGTTTCCCTGTATCAAGGGCTCAGGACATCCCTACATCGAAACTGCAATCCAACTTCTGAACGGGAGAATTTCGTGTTATCAAGGATCGCCATTATTCTTCTACTATCAAAGCTTTCAACCGCGGGATCTATCAGAAGTCTATGGTCTTGAGTTGCGGGAGGGGCACCCCGCAAAGGCGCTTCCGCCGTTCTCGTTTGTGTTCCCTTGGGTTGGATCTCCGTCACGGTATTCGGCCCGGCGACGTAGTGCAAGCCTCGCGGCGGAGAACAAAACGCACGGACAGGCAGTTAGCGGTGATGCCGGTTGGCACAGCATCGGGCCGGTATCGCTGGAAAAGGGTGAGCTGGAGTTTGCACGGCTCGGCCACATACTCGGCGAAATTGAAGCTCATGGGTATATCCGTAGTGATGCCCTGGACGGTGACGTTTATGGGGTGGTACTCATCCACGATGACGATTTCGTTGTTACGATCGCGCCTGGTCAACATCGCATTGCAGCAATGGCAGCATTGGGCTACAAGAAAATACCGGTGCGGATTGGTGCGAAGCCGGTATCTATTGTGCGCCGGGAGACCGTAGGATCCTGGCCTGCGGTGAGGGACGGTGTAATATCCGAGATCGAAGCGTTGTCTATTTTTGATAGGGTGTTTGAAGGGCAACAACCCTTTGAGAAAGAGAGCTTCAGGAATGCATAGGAAAATTAATACATCGTCAACTAAGTGCGCCAATATGGGCCGATTGCTGATAGAGAAGATAAAAGATTTAATACGTCTCCTTCGGTTCTTTGTTTATCGTTTGCTTCCCTGTCGAACCTTGGCATTTGCCCATGAAGCCCGTTGGTTGAGTTTCGAGCAGTTGTCTGATGGGCAGAATCCCACCTTCTTCGGTTACCACGACAAGACCCCGTTCTCTGGAGATAACTCGAGGGTGCTTGCAATGAGTGTGTCGGGAGATGATACTCGCGCTGAGACGGAATGCACACCAATTCAACTTGGCTTTTTTCGACGCGCCGATGCGCCAACGAACAAGCCTCGAGATGGAAATTTCGGCGACTTTCTCCCCTTCGCCGAGACCACAACCTGGTGCTGGCAGCAGGGCTGCATGTTGCAATGGAATCCTGTTGAACCGAACAGCCAAGTGGTCTTTAACACACTCGTGAACGGGCGGTATGGCTCCGTCCTGTTCGCCATCGACCAACAATCTGTGGTTCAGGAGTACGAGTATCCAATCTACTCGCTGGATTCCGGTTTTCAGTATGCTACAACGCTTAACTTCTCTCGGCTGGGGCGCTTGCGGCCTGGTTACGGCTACGCACTCTTGCCGGACGCCACCGCTGGCGTAGCTGCACCAGAGGACGACGGCATGTTCCTTATGGATCTCGCTTCCGGTGGCCGTGAGCTCATCGTCAGGCTCGCCGATTTGGCGCAGGAAGTGCCCCAACCAGGCGCCGAACACTACGTCAACCACGCGACATTTTCGCCGGATGGCCGGTATATCGTCTTCTTTCATCTCTGGTCGCTCGAAGGTGATCGGGGCAGGGGGCTCCGGGTGCTCTGTTACGATATCGAATCGCGCACGCACCGGATTGTTGAAGACCAAAAAACGATATCTCACTACTGTTGGCGTGATTCCCAAACAATCCTCGCAACCAATTGCGACGCCGCCCGCACCTGGCGATACACGCTCTACAACGTTGTCTCCGGCGATGTGCAGGATCTCAATTTGCCTCTCGCTCAGGACGGCCATCCAATGTTTCACCCCACTAACAAGTCGCTCATCGTCACCGACACCTACCCCGACCGCCGTCGCGACCAGCACCTGCTCCTTGCAAACATCGACACCAATGAGGTGTGGGAGATAGCCGCCTTGTACAGCCCGTGGAAGTATAGGGGACAGGTGCGGTGTGATTTGCATCCACGGTGGGATCGGGGAGGGGATATGATAGTTGTTGATGAAGTCGCCACTAAGGATGGTCGAATCTTGACTGACTACCATCTACAAAGGTCGAGTCTGTACAATGATCAAAAAACGACTAAGACCGGTCGATAAGTTAACTCTAACGCTTCTGCCGTTGCTCTACATAGCGCCTACTATTTCCGGTACGGGCTATGTGTATAACCAGACACTGTTTTATATTGCCAACTTAGCTCTAATATTGACATTGTTGCATCACAAGTTCAAGAACAGAGTTAGGCTCAGACGACGTAGTTACATCATCCTCTTCGGTATCTTTTATACAATGTTAGTGCCGTTGCTGACAGGATTTGTTCTGAACAGTACCACTGTAGGAATAAACTATTTATTTATTAACTGTTTAATCTATTTTTTCTTCGCCGTGCTTTTACAGATTAAAATAGTAATAGGGTGGGAATCTTGGCTAATTGCCGTGACATTCATGGGCGCGGGATTATTGTCGACTGTTTTGGGAATTGTTTTCTTTCTTTGGCCCACTGAAATCGCAGGTATGTTGTTCGGTAGGCCAGGTTATTTTAGGATGCAAGGTGCGTTTTCTACCCCCAACCGCTTTGCAGAATCCGTCGCGGTAGGGTTTCTTTCTGTTTTATATTTATTAAATTACGATAAAAAGAAAACAGCAAAATATATCTTATCAGCAGTGTTTCTTCTTCTTGGATTAATCTGGTCAGGTAGCCGAGGAGTGCTTCTTGCCACCTTCCTTGCAACCGGATTCTACATGCTTTTTTCTAGGAGCGCCAAAAAAAAGCCATTTGTAGCATCTCTGTTTGCTTTGCTTATTGTGGTAGTCCTGTTCACTGTTATATTCTGGGAACTGTTACAGGAACTTCTTCAAGTCGAAAGACTTTTATCTGGAGATCCGGCTGTTGTAACATCAAATAGAACAGATATTTGGAGAATAGGGCTCGACCAAATAATGAATAAAAACATTTTTCTTGTAATTTTTGGAAGCGGTGCGAACGGATTTTCACAATTTTTCGGTAACGATACACATTCGGCGCAATTATATCTCCTGTTTGATTATGGCATTCTCGGTTTTACATTCGTCACCCTGCTTTTAGTGTTTGTATTCGTTGCCGCAGCAAAAAAAAATAAAAAAAATCGGAATTGCTTAGCTTATGCGGGGGCATTAGTTGTCTTCAGTTACACACGCGGATTCACGATGCCAACGGTGTACACGGGTTTTAACTTCGCATCATACGCGTTCTGGGCCGGCATACTACTTGCGCTATGCAACAGGTACGGAGCGAACAGTGTCGTACATCGGATATTCTGAACGGGAGATTTCTTGATTTTTGACCCAACACCCATAACCGTATTGATGTCGGTTTACAATGGCAAAAAATGGCTTGAAGAGGCGATCTCGAGCATTGTCGCACAGACTTTCACCGACTTCGAGTTCATAGTTGTTGATGACGGAAGTATTGACGACAGTCTGTCAATAGCTCAGAGTTGGGCAAGAAAGGACGATAGGATTGCCGTATTCTCCAAAACTAACACTGGTTTAACCGACTCTCTCAATTTTGGGCTGGTTAAAGCATCCGGTACGTGGATAGCGAGGCAAGACGCAGACGATGTTTCGGCACCCGATCGTCTTGAGCGACAGTTCTTGACTGTATCGAGAAATCCAAGACTCGTTCTGCTTGGTACGAGCTTTTCGCTAATCGATGCAAACGGGATAAATGGAAAATATTACAGTCAGCCAGAGTGTCATAAACGCCTCAAAGCGCGCTTGGTAAGTGGTGGCCGTTTTTTCCCTCATTCTTCAGCCATGTTCAGAAGAGACGCTGCAATGAATGTCGGGTGTTATCGCAGAAGATTTGACCGGTCGCAAGATAGAGACTTGTGGCTTAGGCTTTCTCAGTACGGAGAGATTGGCTGCTTAAATGAAAATCTGGTAGGAATAAGGAAACACTCGACACAGATTTCGAATCAAGATGGAGGGAGAACGCAACGTCTATGCTCACTCATGAGTCTAACAAGTAACTGCTTGCGTGGAAGAAAAATGGAAGACCCTGTTGATGCGAATGAAGAGGTTTATGGTCGTTTTAAGGCATGGCTCGAAAAACATCCAAGTGTAACACGCTTAATTGAGGCCGAGGAGGCTTTCAGTAAAGTCAGAGCATCGGCCAACAATGAAGATTTCACCAAGTTTAACCGAATGAAGACGGCTATTCTATTGTCTGTAATCGGATTTCGAGCACTTCTCGTTCGCGTAAGTATACCTCGAATGGTGCGCAGTATCGCTGCAGAGTGGTCGGGGAGAAACAAGTCTTGAAGTATATTATTGGCATTGATGCAAGTAACCTCCTTCGCGGTGGCGGTCGCACTCACATCATTGAAGTGCTTCGTGCTGTCGATGTCGGCAAGCATGATGTCGAAAAGGTTATCGTCTGGGGCGCCCCGGAAACACTTGATCTGTTGGAATATCGAGATTGGTTGCAGAAAAAGAGCCCGAAAGCACTCGGTGGTGGGCTGTTGGAACGCAGCCTGTGGCAGCGCTTTCAGCTTTCTCGCCAAGCGGAAATTGCTAAGTGTGATTTACTCTTTGTTCCAGGCGGTAACTTCACGGGGACGTTCCGACCTTATGTGACGATGAGCAGAAATATGCTTCCCTTCGAATGGCGAGAGATGCTCCGATTTGGGTTCGGACTGTTAACTATTAAGTTGTTCTTGCTACGGCTAACTCAAGCGCGAAGTCTTCGGAAGGCTGACGGTGCCGTTTTCTTGACAGAATATGCACGGAAGGCGGTTATGGCGGTCATACGCTCGATACGTGGTGAGGTCACAATTATTTCACATGGGATCAACACGCGCTTTGACCACTTGCCTCGACCACAAAGACCAATTAGCGATTACTCCGGTGCGAAACCGTACCGCATCGTCTATGTTTCGATCGTAGATCAATATAAGCACCAATGGAACGTGGTGGAAGCTGTTGGCGTACTTAGGAGAGAAACGGGTTGGCCCGTTACTCTTGATCTAGTTGGACCATCATATCCGCCTGCGCTGAAACGACTCAACGAAGCCAGAAGAAAATGGGATCCCAACAACGTTTGGGCAATCTACCATGGTGCAGTTCCGTACGATGAACTCGATAGGTTATACAAGGAGTCAGATCTTGGCATATTTGCCTCCACTTGCGAGAACATGCCTAACATTCTTATAGAGATGATGGCGGCTGGGCTTCCTATCGCATGTTCAGACCGTGGGCCGATGCCGGAAATTCTTAAAGATACCGGAGAGTATTTCGATCCCCTTTCCTCGGAAAGTATTTTTTGTGTTCTAAAGAAGCTGATTGATTCACCTGTACTTAGGACAAAGCTCTCATACGAAAGCTATGAAGAATCAAAACATTATCGCTGGGAGAGGTGTGCCGATGAGACCTTCAGTTTTCTTTCTATGATCGCGCGTAAGACTATTTCCAGCTGTGATGAAATAAAGGGGTTAGACAATGTTTGATGATCGCACTCTTCTTATTACCGGCGGCACCGGCTCATTCGGAAACGCTGTCCTCCGACGTTTCCTTGAGTCAGACCTGAAGGAAATCCGCATCTTCAGCCGTGATGAAAAGAAGCAAGACGACATGCGGCACCTCTACAAGAACGATAAGATCAAGTTCTATATTGGTGACGTGCGCAATCCAGAGAGTCTCATGGAAGCCATGCGGGGAGTGGATTATGTCTTTTCCGCTGCTGCCTTGAAGCAGGTGCCGTCTTGTGAGTTTTATCCGCTTGAAGCGGTACAGACAAACGTGGTTGGCACAGGAAACACCTTGGACGCAGCCATTGCTCGCGGTGTCAAGAAGGTTGTGGTGCTCAGTACAGACAAAGCGGTATATCCCATCAACGCCATGGGTATGTCCAAGGCGCTTATGGAAAAAGTTACTGTTGCAAAGTCGCGCAATGTAGATCCAGCCCATACAACCATGTGCTCTACGCGCTACGGGAATGTAATGGCGTCAAGGGGCTCAGTGATTCCTCTCTTTATCAGCCAAATCAAGCAAGGCCAGCCAATCACGGTAACCGACCCGGAGATGACGCGCTTCATGATGTCTCTTGATGAAGCAGTGGATCTTGTTCTGTTTGCCTTTGAGAATGCAGAGCAGGGTGACACCTTTGTAAAGAAGGCGCCCGCAGCTACCATTGGGGACTTAGCAGAGGTCATTCGTGACATCTTTGGTGCCAAAATCGAAATAAAAGTGATTGGCACCCGGCATGGAGAAAAGCTCTATGAGACTCTGCTTTCCAGAGAGGAAGCAGCTGTTGCTCGGGATATGGGGGACTTTTACCGGGTTCCGGCGGATAGCCGGGATTTGAACTACGGGAAGTACTTCGAGATTGGTGACACAGAGCTATCAAAAACTGAAGAATTTCACTCTCACAATACCTACCGCCTATCTAAGCTGGAACTACGAGAGCTGCTCTTAAGTTTGGACTATGTTCAGTATGAGCTCAAGGAATGGAGTAAATTCTTATGAGGAAGGTGGTGACGATCGTCGGTACGCGGCCGGAGCTGATTAAACTGAGTCTGGTTTTGCGAGAGCTCGACAGGGCCGTAGACCACGTTTTGGTGCACACGGGCCAGAACTACGACTATGAACTCAATCAAGTTTTTTTTGAAGATCTGGAAATTCGTAAGCCTGATCATTTCCTTGATTCAGCTGGTGACACAGCCGCCGAAACCATTTCCAACGTGATTTCCCGAGTTGATAAGATTCTTGAGCATGAAAGGCCGGACGCAGTCTTAGTCTACGGCGACACGAATAGTTGTTTGTCGGTGATTCCCGCGAAGCGCAGGAAAATACCTGTGTTTCACATGGAGGCGGGCAATCGTTGCTTTGATCAACGGGTTCCTGAAGAGCTTAATCGCAAAGTCGTTGACCATCTTTCAGACATAAATATGACTATCACCGAGCATGCGCGTCGATATTTGGTCTCCGAGGGCCTTCGGCCTGAGACCATCATCAAGGTTGGTTCCTCAATGCCGGAAATCTTTGAGCACTTTGCCGACAGAATCAGTAAATCCAGAATACTTGATCGTCTACAGCTGGTGCCCGGTGAGTACTTTGTTGCAAGTATACATCGCGAAGAGAACGTTGACAGTCACGAGACTCTTCAGCCCATTTTGTCGGCACTTGATCAGCTGTCCGAGACGTTTAACAAGAAGGTGATTTTTTCGGTACATCCTCGGACTTGCAGGAGAATTGAATCCGGTGGTTTCACGCTGCCGTCGCAAGTCCACCTCATGAAGCCACTAGGATTTTTCGATTACATCCAGCTCCAGAAGAACGCGGCCTGTGTTGTTTCTGATAGCGGGACAGTGACTGAGGAAAGTAGCCTTTTGGGGTTCCCGGCCGTGACACTGCGAACTACTCATGAGCGACCGGAGGGCATGGATGAAGGAACGGTGGTCATGACCGGTCTTGATCCGGTGTCGGTTATAGACAGTGTTGCAACGGTAATGCGTCACCACGAAACTGGTTTTCGACCCGAAAAAATTCGCGACTATCATGGAGGGAAAGTCTCTCATAAGGTAGTCAGAATTATCCTGAGCTACATAGACTATGTAAATACATATGTCTGGAAGAAGAATTCATGAGAGTACTAATCTTGGGTGCCACCGGTATGGCGGGTCACGTTATTCAGAATTACCTGTCTGCGAGTTCCAAATATGAAGTTGTTCCTGCTTCGCGCTCTGGTAGTTCCCATAGTTTTGAGGCGTCTGATCTTCCTTCCGTTGAGCGGTTGTTGCGAGCGACAAGGCCGGATTTCGTTGTGAACTGCGTTGGAGTTCTGGTACAAGCCGCGAATACTGATCCGGCGCTTGCTGTAAATGTCAATTCCCTGTTACCCCATGCGCTCGTACGCTACGGTCGTGAATTTGGTTTTCGGCTTATTCATATTTCAACTGACTGTGTATTTTCGGGCCAGCATGGCCCGTACGTGGAGTCTGATCCCACGGACGCGTGGGATTATTACGGAAAGAGCAAGGCACTTGGTGAGGTCATTGACGACAAGAATGTGACCATTCGAACTTCAATAATTGGGCCCGAGATTCGAGATGATAAGACGGGTCTCCTGGAATGGTTTTTGGCTCAAAACGGCGTGGTCCAAGGATATACACGAGCGGTCTGGAGCGGTGTTACTACGCTTGAGCTTGCAAAGTTCGTTGACCAGCTGCTTCAGAAGCCTGAGCTAACAGGTCTGGTTCATCTGACAAATGGTAAGGGTATCAGCAAGTTCGATCTCTTGTGCCTCATTCAAGAGATCTGGTCAAAAGGCGACGTCCAAATTGAGCCGTATTGTGAAAAGCGAGTTAACAAGTCTTTGGTGTCGTCGCGCAGGGATTTGGGATACGTGGTTCCCGGTTACCATGATATGCTAGCAGAATTGAAGGAAATGGGCATCTCTCGTGCCATCAAACATCAATCGAAATGAGACAACAAAACAGTTTATCTTCCCGCCGGGGCTCGCCTGCACGAGTTCTCATTGTCCATCGTTATTATCGGCCTGATAAAACACCATGCTCGGCCATCATGCACGCAATCGGGAGTCACTTAGCCGTAGAAGGATATTCGGTTGACGTTTTGACTTCCTTGCCATCGTACAGAAAGACGACTCGGGATGATCGAGTTCCTGTTCGGGAGACATCCAATGGTGTCACCATTCGGCGATTGAATCTGCCGACAGAGACAAAGAGACCAATTTGGCGCATCATAAACGCCCTTCATCTCGGCGTCAGAGTGTTTATGCGAGCATTGGTTCGCCGCTACGATGTCATTATCGCAACTTCCATTCCTCCAGTTTTGGGCGGGTTCTTCCCAGCCGTGTCTGCCCGATTCACGGGGGCACGTTTCATCTACTACTGCATGGACCTTCACCCTGAGATTGGAAGAATTTCGGGAGATTTTTCTAATCAGGTTCTATTTCGATTGCTACAACGTATTGATGAGTGGTCGTGTCGGCATGCAGATCCTGTGCTTGTGCACTCAGAGGATATGCGCCAAACCTTGTTAGAACGGCCACATGGTAGTGATTACCACATCGGAATCGTCAATAACTTTTCTCTCCCTACCGATGAAAAGAACGATCACAACCTAGGCATTAATCTCGACCTAAGTAGGAATCAATTGACAGTCGTTTATGCCGGAAACATCGGCCGGTTTCAACGCCTTGAAACGATTGTTGAAGCAATGTGTCGTCTTTCTAACCGCCCAGATATCCAGCTGATCATCATGGGTGACGGAGTCGCCAAAGAATCCCTGATTCACATGGCACAAAAGGGAAATGCAAACATCAGATTCATTGATTATCAGCCTGTAGCGGTATCCAAGGAAATCATTCAGCAGGCTGACATCGGTCTCGTCACGATTATCCCGGAGACTTTTAAATATGCATATCCCAGTAAGACGATGACATATTTAGAGCTTGGCAAACCGATAATCGCCGAGGTTGAGCAAGAAAGTGAATTGGTTGATTCTATGCAATCAAACGGCTATGGTTTTGGTGTTCCGGTAGGTAACGTTGATGCCATGGCTGATTTGCTGGTTCAGCTCTCTGATGATGCAAGCTGGAAGGGCAGTATGTCCGAAGCAGCCGTCGATGCCTTTCGAGATAACTTCGCACCTGAGGTTATTTTAGCTCGTTGGTCACAGGTGCTGGAAAATAATAAGTAATCGGGTTCATTAGTGTTAGTTGCTCAGGCGAAAACCGAACTGTTCGGTTCATTACGAAGATGCGTCACAGTTACGCTTTTCATTATTCGCGATTCGCGCATCTATCAACGGATAGCTATCGAAAGCCAATGTATTATTTAATAATCCGCCGGAGTTCAATTTATGAGACAAAAAAACATTTGTGAGTTTGTTAAAACATGCTTTGAAACACTTGATCTCCTACCACTTCACCGCCCCATCCTCGGCGATCTGGAAAAGACATATCTCGCTGAATGCATCAACAGCAACTTCGTCTCCTCCGTGGGAGCTCGGGTAAGCGAGTTCGAAGAGCGGCTGGCGGCATTCATCGGCGTGAAACGGGCCGTCGCCACGGTAAACGGCACCGCAGCGCTGCACATCGCCCTTCTTGTTGCTGGTGTCCAGCGTGACACCGAAGTGATCACCCAGCCGCTTACCTTTGCCGCTACCACCAACGCGATTGCCTACACGGGAGCTGTTCCTGCTTTTGTGGATGTGGAGCGCGAGACCCTGGGGCTGAATCCCGACGCATTGAAGGCCTTTCTCGACGCCCACGGTGAACGCTGCGGTGATTACCTTGTGAACCGGGCAACCGGTCGGCAGATCTCTGCCTGTGTACCGGTACACATCTATGGTCACCCCTGTCGCATGGACGAGATCGTTGGCATCTGCGCCGACTACAAAATTCCGGTTATCGAAGACGCTGCAGAAGCCCTGGGAAGCTACCGGGGTGACCGTCACGTTGGTGGGCATGGGCTCATGAGTACCCTGAGCTTCAACGGTAACAAGATCATCACCACCGGTGGAGGGGGTGCGGTGCTGACAAATGATGATGCCCTGGCAGATCGCCTCAAGCACCTCACCACCACGGCAAAGCAGCCCCACCCCTATGAGTTCTACCATCAGGAGGTGGGCTACAATTACCGTCTGCCTAATCTGAACGCCGCATTGGGCTGCGCCCAGATGGAGCAGCTACCGCACTTTCTTGAAGAAAAGCGCAAAATTGCTGGTGCCTATAGAGCTTTCTTCGCCGCCAGTGAGATCGAGTTTATCGACGAACCTCCCCGATGTCGCTCCAATTTCTGGCTCAACGGTATTCTCTTTCCAGACCGTGCCCAGCGAGACAGTTTTCTGGAGTATTCCAATAGTAATGGGGTCATGACCCGCCCCTTCTGGACTCTCATGCCGGATCTCCCCGCCTGTGCCGATTCCCCCTGCATGGATATACCCGTTGCCAGGGATCTGTACAACCGTGGAGTAGCCCTTCCCAGCAGCGTGCCAAACAGGTAACACCCCATGACAAATACCAATTCCCTGATAGAACGTACAAAACCCCTCTTTGAGCAGGACCTTCATCGGCACAGCGCGACACTCTCCCAGGCGGTGGCTGGCGCGCGGATTCTGGTGATCGGCGGCGCCGGTTCCATCGGCCAGGCGGTGGTGAAGGAACTCTTTGCCCGGAATCCCCGGGCGCTCCACGTGGTGGACCTGAGCGAAAACGGCCTCGTGGAACTGGTCCGGGATATCCGCAGTTCCCTGGGCTATATTGAGGGTGATTTCCGGACCTTTGCCGTTGATTATGGTCAGCCCGAGTTCGAGGCCCTGGTTGATGCCCACGGACCCTACGACTACGTCGCCAATCTGGCGGCGCTCAAACACGTTCGCAGCGAGCGCGACCCCTTCACCCTCATGCGCCTCACCCGGGTAAATGTCCTCAATACCGTTCGCTCCATCGAACTGTCGGTGAGGGGGGGGGCAAAAAAGTACTTTGCCGTCTCATCCGACAAAGCGGCAAACCCCTTCAATATGATGGGTGCCTCCAAACGGATCATGGAAATGTACCTGGCCACTCATGGGGACGCGATACCTGTTTCCACCGCACGGTTTGCCAACGTGGCCTTTTCCAATGGTAGCCTGCTGGATGGTTTCCGTTACCGCCTTCGCAAGAACCAGCCCCTGGCAGCACCCTCAGACGTGAAGCGCTACTTCGTCACCGAGGAAGAAGCGGGAAGACTGTGTCTTCTGTCTATCATTCTGGGGAACAACCGGGACATCTTCTTTCCCAAAGCACCGGAAGAACTGCATTTGGTGAGCTTCGCCGATATCGCTCGGCGGTTTCTTCTCTCCCAGGGGTTTGAGCCGCATCTGTGTTCTTCAGAAGAGGAGGCTCGGGAGTATCTCCAGACAAACCCCGGCAACGGCCGCTGGCCGCTGTTTACCTTTACCAGCGACACCACCGGCGAAAAACCCTTTGAGGAGTTCTACACAAACCAGGAAGATGTGGACTGGAATCGTTTCTCCGAGGTTGGTATAGTACAGAATGATCTGGGTACGGGGAGCGAGCTTCTGGATCGCTTTTATACGCGGATTAATGATCTCCTGGCTGCAGGAACCTGGACAAAGGACGATCTGGTGGAGGCCTACTCGTGGTTGCTGCCCCACTTTGCTCACAGGGAAACAGGCCGGTCCCTGGACGAGAGGATGTAACAGGCAATGACGTTCTACGTGTGCATCAAACGGGTGGGGGATATTCTCCTCTCCCTGGCAGCAATTATTATTCTCTCTCCTGTGCTTCTTGTGAGCGCCCTTCTCTTGCTGTGTACGGGCGAACACCTTGTACTCTATCGCCAGCGTCGGGTTGGCAAGAATTATCGCCCCTTTAACATCTACAAGTTTGTTACCATGCGTTCCGACAGTGAAAAATCCGGCACCATCACCGCAAAGAACGACCCCCGGGTCCTCCCGGTTGGCAGAGTACTAAGAAAGACCAAGATCAACGAGTTGCCACAGCTCTTCAATATTCTCTTTGGTCACATGTCTGTCGTGGGCCCCCGGCCGTTGGTGCGGTCAGAAGTGGATATGTACCCCGAAGATCTCCGCCAGATCGTCTACGCTGACAACCAGCCCGGGCTCACCGGTATGGGGTCCCTCTTTTTTCGGAACGAGGACGACCTGCTCGCTGCCACGGGAAAGGAACCGGCGACCGCCTATCGGGAAGACATCATGCCCATAAAAGGCGCTCTGGAGGCTTGGTATCGGGATCACAAGGGGTTTGCGGTGGATTGCAAGATTGTTGTGCTTACAGCCTGGGCCGTACTCCACCCGGGCTCCGCTCCGGTAATAGAGAGTTTCCGGAACGCCCCCGGTTTTCCGGAAAAAGAGCTCACCGATTATCGAACCCTGCTCGCCCGCATAGGGTGAACCCCGTAGAACCTGGAGGATCCCCATGTCAGATAACACCCCCACCCACCTTCCCCCGGAGGACGACGAAATAAGCCTGGTAGACCTGGCCGCCGTAATCTGGCGCTGGAAGCTGCTCGTCCTGGGCCTTCCCTTCCTGGTCGGTCTGGGTACGGTCATCTACGCCGTTATCTCCATCGTTCTGCCTCCGGAGACAAGCCCCATGCCTAACGTCTTCCGCCCCCAGGCCCTGGTCCTCATGGGCGACGGCGGAAGCAGCCAGAACGCCGCCCTGGCCGCCCTGGCCCAGTCCGGTCTGGGCAACCTGGCCGGCCTCGCCGGTGCGCGTGGCGGGGGGCAGGGTGAACTCGCCAAGCGGCTCCTCACGGGCAACACCATCGTGGACCACATCGTCCGGGAGTTCCAGATCATCCAGCGCCACCAGATCGAGGCGGCAGCCCGGGACAACGCCCGCAGACTCGTTCGGGACAAAATGAGCGTCGACTACGACCTGGCCACGGGAATCCTCTCGATCTCCTACGAGGATATCGACCCCGCCTTCGCCAGCGAGGTAGTAAACCGCCTGGTAGAGCTGTTGGACCGCCGTTTTGCCACCATCGGTAGTAACCGCTCCGTCCGCGAGGTGGAGCTCCTGGAGCGCAAGCTCTCCGAGGTGGAGCAGGAGATCGCCTTCTTCGAGGAGGAGATCAAGGCCTTCCAGCGCCGCCACGGCACCATCAGCCCCGACGCCTACGCCAC
>NZ_KB891715.1 GCF_000373545.1 Alkalispirochaeta alkalica DSM 8900 | reverse complement strand
GGCTCATGAAAAAGCGCACCACAAAAAAGAGCAGGAAGGCGATTCCCGCGCCCAGTATGGGCCCGAAGATCCAGGTCCCCACGATCTTGGTGAGCGCCTCCTGGTCCGTGGGATACCCCGAGAAGAGGTTCCACCCCACAATGGCACCCACGATCGCCTGGGTGGTGGAGACGGGGAGCCCCGCCTTGGTCATCCACATCACCGTGAAGGCCGCGCAGAGCGAGACCACAAAGGACCCCGGCAGGGCGTTCACCGCCCCCAGNGCTCCCAGNCCGTGGGCCGCACCGGCCCCGCTGAAGACCGCCCCGGCGGTGATAAAGATGATACAGATGATCGCCGCCGTGCGGAACTTCACCATGCGCGTTCCCACGGCGGTGCCAAAAATGTTGGCCGCGTCGTTGGCGCCCAGAGACCAGCCCATGTAGAGGCCGCTGGTCAGAAAGATTAGTCCTCCCATCGCCGCGCCCCCTTACAGGGTCCGCTTGATGGTGGAGATCGCCAGCCGCTCCGCTACCGCCTCGGCCTCATCGGCCAGGCGGGAAATCCGCTCGGCGAAGTGACGCATGTGAACCCGCTTGCTGAACTCCTTGATATCGGGAGACTCGAAGGCCTTGCGCTTGAGCCGGTCCTCCACCTCGTCGGCCTGGTGCTCCCAGAAGTGGACCTTGTCCAGGTGCTCCGTCACGCGGTAGAGCTCGCAGAAGAAGGCCCGCACCGCCAGGGTCAGCTCCTGCACAGCCTTGATGCTGATATCGGTGAGCTCCCGGAAGTCATCCTTCAGGAAGGGATAGACCTCGGGCTTCTCGATGCTGAAGTGGGCAGCCACCCGCTTTGCCACGTCGGCCACGTTATCGATCGTCTCCAGCAGACCCAGGACATCGCCCCGGGAATCGGGAATGAGCATCTCCGCGTAGAGACGGTGCGTGATCTGGCGGCGCAGCTCGTCGGCGTCGCGTTCGACCCGATCGACCTCGGCAGACTTTTTCTCGAAAAACTCGTACTCCCCGTCCAGATACTTGTTCACCGCTTCCTTGAGCAGGAGGGCGCTCTGGTCTATCAGACTCAGATANTGTTCAATCTCCAGCTCCAGAGTCTTCGCCCGGGACGAAAACATCCTGCTCATTCCTTCCTTGATTCCCATGCTCTTTCTGTCCTTTCTCTTTTTCTATTTTCTCTGTTATTCCCGGGCGCCCCTGCGGCCGGAGAAATCCGGTCTCACAGGTCCATCATGTCGGGATAGTTGGTGATGACCCCGTCTATCCCCATTCCCTGCAGCGCCAGAGCCGTTTCCCTGTTGTTCACCGTCCAGGAATAGACCTGCATCCCCTGGGCGTGGAAGAGATCCACCACGGGGGCACTCACGTAATCGTGATCCAGGTGCACACTGTAGAACTCCACCCCCATCTGTTCGAAATACTCCAGGGGGTTCACCAGGTTCGCCTCGTAGAGGCACCCCAGCTTTACCGTTGAATCCAGACTGTGAACCCTGCGCAGGCACTCGTGGTTGAACGAGGAGATCACGGTGTGTTCCAGCCGGTTGTTCTTTTTCAGGATCTCCACCACGGGCGTCTCGATATCACGCCGGTCGAAGGCCTGGATCTTGATCTCCACGTTCAGCAGCAACGTCTCAGGAATGAGATCGATCACCTCCTGGAGCGTGGGCACCCGGGTCCCCGCAAAGGCGCTGTCCTTCCAGCTCCCCGCGTCGTGGCGCTGAATCTCCTCCAGCGAGAGCGACCTCACCGCGCCGGACCCGGTGGTAGTCCGGTCCAGAGTCCAGTCGTGAATCACCACAACCTGGCCGTCGGCGGTGAGCTGCACATCCAGCTCCAGCCCCTGGGCCTTCTGCTCGAGCGCCCGCTCCATGGCGGGCAGGGTGTTTTCCGGAGCATACCCCGATGCTCCCCGATGAGCGATAATACGCATCGCGCTTCTCCTTTCCGTACGCCCCTCCCCGGGATCGGCCCGGGACGAGGAACTCCGTAGCTGATTCTGTACCCTCTACAAGAAAGCCGGGCTGCAACAGCACCCCGGCCACAAAAACGCACCACCACAAGCTCTGGCNCCGGTCTATCCTGAGCCAGACAGCCCACCGCCGGATACCCCGGAACCAGGCGCCAAAACCCAGACATTCCGACTATAAGACAATAGCCTCTCAGNAGAAAACTTCGCGTTCCCCTCCCCGAACCGTGCGACGGAAGGGTCACCAAAAAATCCCAATGTAACAGGAGAGGTTGTCCTGAAAAGATCCGCCGGGGGCACCGCAGACACAACGCCACCCCCAATTCCCCCAAACGAGAAGGGGATTATACCACGATTACCGCCCCGACGCAAACAAAATTTTCCCGGGAATGAACGTTTTCTCAGCCCTCCCCCCCTAAAGATTCCGCATCACCTCGTCCAGGGAGAACCCCTCGTTGTGAACGGGCAAGCTGATAGTAAAAGTGGTGCCCTCCCCGGGGACACTCTCCAGAACGATCGTCCCCTTGTGGGAATTGATAATGTCCCAGACGATGGAGAGCCCCAGACCGGTACCCTTCCCCACATCCTTGGTGGTGAAGAAGGGGTCGAAAATGCGGGACTGGTGCTCCGGAGAGATCCCCGAGCCGTTATCGGAGATTTGGATCATCACCTGATCCTCGTCCAGACCCGTGGTGATCCAGATGTCCCCCTGATCATGAATCGCCTGGGCGGCGTTCACCAGAAGGTTTACAAAGACCTGGTTCAGCCGATCGGGGCGACAGGGTATCTCGGGAAGATCACCGTAATCGCTGTGGACCGTGACCTTGTACTTGAGTTCGTTGTTGATCACCCGCAAACTGGCCTCGATCAGCTCGTTGATCTGGGCNAGGGCCTGGTGACCGTCTTCCATGCGGGCGAAGGTCCGCAGGTTCCCCACGATGTCCTCTACCCGGCGAGTCCCCTCCCGGATGTCGGCAGCTATCTCCTGAAGCTCCTGCAGCACCTCCCGGAGTTCGCCCCCCGTGGCATCGCCTCCCTCCCGGAGGGCGAGCTGACCCACGAGGCGGCAGTGGTGCTCCAGGGTGGTGGCGTTACTCTTGATAAACCCGATGGGGTTATTGATCTCGTGGGCGATCCCCGCAGCGAGCTGACCGATCGAGGCCATCTTGTCGGCCTGGACGAGCTGGACCTGGGTTTGCTTGAGGGTCTCGTAGGCTACATTGAGGTCGCTGGTCCGCTCCTGAACCCGCTTTTCCAGATCGGCCGAGTAGGCGTTCAGGAGTTTCTCTATGTCCCGCCGCACGATCACCCCCGCCAGAAGCGTTGCCACCAGCTCCGGCAGATGCCCCGCCTCGCTCCGGGGCTCCACCAGCACCAGAGCGCCCAGCACCTCCTGCTGGGCGTAGACGGGATAGATCGTTCCCCGTTCCCCCGCCCCCTCCGGGAGAACCCCCTTCAGGGAGTACCCCCGCCGCGTCCCTTCTTTCAGCAGATCCTCCCACCAGGGCGATTTCAGGGGGTATTCCTCGGGAACAACGGCCCCCTCCTGCCCCTCCTGCCACCACTGGCAGAGGAGACGCAGGACGCGCCCCTCCCGGTGAGCCTGAAAGACAAAGCCCCCCCGGGCCCCCATGACCCGGACAAGACGCTCCATGGTGGGGGCAAAGGCTTTCTGGAGATCCTGATAGCTGCGATTCACGAAGGCCTCGGCGATCTGCAGGAGCTGGGCAGCCCCGGCATCCTTGCTGTAGCGGGTCACATCGCGGGCCACCGAGACCCACCCCAGGATTTCCCCGGCTGCTTCGTGCCGGACCTGACGCACGGCGTAGGTGTGCTTCCGGCCCTCCCCGTCGGAGACNGANAGCATGAAGAGCACCACCGNACCGTGGCGGTCGGCCCGGGAAAAGGCCCGGACGATCCCCGGGGGGAGCGACTCCTGCCAGGGTTTCCCCTCGAGCTCCCGGGGACGGAGGCCGCAGAGCCGGGCGAAGGCCTGGTTACACCCCAGAATNCGCCCCCCGGCAGAACGCACCANGAGGGGATCGGGAAGGAGCTGTGTAACCCGGGCGAGACGTTCCAGGTCCTCCACCCCCACCGCCCGGTCCATCAGCAGGATTCCTCTCCCGGCCCGCCCGTCTGAACCAGCAGAAGCGTCCTGTCCGTGAGTTCCCCCGAGCTCCCTGCGGCCAGGATCAGCTCGGCCCGTCTGCTCAGGGAGGACTCCCCGCTGGCGTCGCGCAGATGTTTGGCCAGCACCCGGGGCGCGTTGAGATCCTCCTGCGAAGAGAGGCTCTCCAGGAGCCCCGGCGAGGCNACCGCCAGGAGGTCGCCCTCCTCGATCTGCACCGACCGGACCCGCCCGGGGTGCTCCGGCACCGCCTCGATCTCGCCGTAGTCGNCCTCCCGGACCACCACAAAGGGAGGATAGCCGTTGCCGGCGTAGCGAAAGATCGGCCCCTGACGATCCAGAATGCCCACGGTATAACGGATAATCACGCTGGGGATCTCCCGGGANACGGCACCCATCACCGAGGAGAGCTCCGCCGCCAGAACGGCCACATCGAGGCCGCTGCAATCCTGGCGGTCCATGACGGTGTGCAGAACCCGCAGCACCATGGTTGCCCCGATCATGGAGCCCCGCACGCCGTCGCAATCCAGATGCGCCGCCAGGATCAGGAGAAAATTCTTCCCGATGGGGACCTGCTGAAAGAGATCCACCCCCCGGGAGGTCTGCTCCGGCGAGGGCGCGTGACGGCACCCCACAAAACACCAGCCGTGATCGTAATCGCCGCCCCGGGCCGTCTCGCCCCGCAGGACCGCCGCCAGGGCCAGCTCGTTCTTCACCGTCCGGTGATACTCGCGGTTCCGCTGGTGCATCTCGAAGAGATTATAGGCCTTGGTCAGCTCGTAGATCAGATCCTCGTGATCCCAGGGCTTGAGGATGAAGCTGTTGATCCCGCTGCGAATCGCGCTGGTAATGTCCTTGATATCGGTATAGCCCGTGAGCATGAGACGCATGATCTCGGGGTAGCGTTGCTCGCAGAGCGCCAGCAGCTCGTGCCCCTTTGTTCCGGGCATACGCTGATCCGAGAGAACAATCACCACGTCCAGGTGATGGTTGGTCAGAAAGCGTTGGGCCTCCTCGGCGCTCGAGGCCGTGGCGATCTCCAGATCCCGCTCCCGCGCCCAGGGGCGCAACTCCCGTTTCAGGGCCGTGAGGATTCCCTGCTCGTCGTCTACCAGAAGCACATACTGTCCCATAATATCCCCTTAGCTACACTCTTCTCTTGTATCTATTGTGGTGGCTCCCATTGGATAAGACAAGACTTTTCCGTATGATACCGCCCATGGCGACGCTCTGGCAGGACCTGCCCCGACCAATCTTCACCCTGGCCCCCATGGAAGACGTGACCGACACCGTCTTCCGCCGGCTGGTCCGCTCCTGGGCGCACCGCTGGGGAGCCCGAGGCCCCTCGGTTCTCTTCACGGAGTTCACCCGTATAGACTCGGCTATCCGCTCCACCCCGGAAAAACCCGACGGCCGCCTGCGGTCGAGCCCCGAGGAGGACCCTCTGGTGGTCCAGATCTGGGGGACGAATCCCGCCGAGTTCGAGGAAGGGGCGGCGGCCATCGAGGCCNTGGGCTTCGCCGGNATCGATATCAATATGGGATGTCCCGCCTGGAAGGTGAGGAAATCGGGGGCCTGTTCCGCCCTGATCGGCACGCCGCCCCTGGCGGCCGAACTGATCGCCGCCTGTCGCCGGGGGAGCTCCCTGCCCATCAGCGTGAAAACCCGCACGGGCATCACCTTCCCCGAGACGGACCGGTGGTGCCGGTTTCTCCTGGATCAGGGGATCGACGCCCTGATTCTCCACGGCCGCGTGGCCGACGAGATGTACCAGGGCTGGGCCGACTGGCGGGAGATCCGCCGGGCCGTGGAGATCCGCGACGCCCTGGGCTCACAGGCTGCGGTNATCGGCAACGGCGATGTCTGCTCTCTGGACCACGCCCTGCGCCTGACCGAACAGACCGGCGTGGACGGAGTCATGATCGGCCGGGGGATCTTCTTTGACCCCCTCCTCTTTGCCCGGGACTCCCCCACCCCGCCTCCCCCCTGGGAAGCGCTCTCGCTGGAGGAGCGGTCCGGCTATCTGGTTGAGCATATCCGCGCCTACCACAGGGAATGGCAGGAAAAGCGGTCCTTTGAGGTTCTGAAGAAGTTTTTCCGTAACTACTTTCTGCCCCACTCGGCCCGGGAGCAGGCCCTGCTGCGCCAGCTCTACACCCTGGGGAGCCCCCAGGCGGCGGCAGCGTTCCTGGAGGAATCCTGCCAGGCAGCGCCCCGGGGGCAGTGGGGGCATCACGAGGCGGTACACCCCTAGGAGGGGGCACCCCTGGCCTGCCCCCGCCCGGGGGGGTATCAGGAAAAGAGCGTGCCCGCCAGAAAAGCGTCTACATCCAGCGACGCGTAGTCCGGCACCAGCAGGTTCGCCCCGGCCTGGTCCAGCCCCTGGGTGGGGCCAAAGCCCACGGAGATCATCCCCGCCGCGTTCGCCGCCTCCACACCGCTCACGGCGTCCTCAAAGACCACGCACCGCTCGGGGGCAACCCCCAGGCGCTGCCCCCCCAGGGTAAAAACCTGGGGATCGGGCTTTGACCTGGTGATATCCAGCCCCGTTACGGCCTGGTCAAAGAGCGCCTCTATGCCCAGCCCCCGCAACACCGTGAGGGCGTTCTTGCTCGCGCTCCCCAGCCCGATCAGGACACCCCGGCGACGAAGCTCGCCGATAAAATCAACCGCCCCCGGCACCAGCGCGCCCTCGTCCACCTCCTGGAGGTAGGTCTTGTAGTACTCGTTCTTGCGGTGGGCCATCTCTTCTTTCTCTTCCTCCGTGGCGCTCACCCCGTTGGAATCCAGGATGATCTGGAGCGATTCCATGCGGGAGACCCCCCGCAGCTGATCGCTCACCTCCTCGGGAAAGCGCCAGCCCTGGTCATCGCAGAGACGTTTCCACCCCCGGGAGTGGTACTCGTCGGTATAGACCACCACCCCGTCGAGATCAAAAATTACAGCTTCTATCGGTATCTTCGTCGTCACGTCTTTGGCCATTTTTCCCGTCATTTTTTCCGTCATACCGGGAAGTGTACCGGCCAGGACGCTCGGGAGCAAGGGAGGCACCCCGCTCTGTGCGCAGCACCTGCCGGTAGAGCTCCAGCATCTGCCGGGCCACGGCAGCGCCGTCGAACCGCCGGGCCATGGCCAGAGCCGCCCGCGAGGCCCGGCTGTGGAGGTCCTGATCGGTGCAGAGCGCCTCCAGGGCCCCGGCAAGCGCCCGGGGATCCCCCGGCGCAACGCGGAGTCCGTTCTCCTCCACCAGCTCCCTGATACCCGCCACATCGGGAACCACCACGGGAACACCGCAGCAGATCGCCTCGATCACCGTCATGGGCTGATTTTCGGTGGTGCTGGCCGTGGCGAAGACCCTGGCCCGGTGCAACAGGCCGCTCGAGAGCAGCTCCCCGTGGGGAAGGTACCCCGGAAGGTGGACGACCCCCTCCAGCCCCAGGGCCTTCACCAGATCGCGGCAGCCCTCTCCCTCGGGCCCCTGCCCCACCAGAACCAGACGGAACCCCTCCAGGCCGGGCCGGCCCCGCAGGACCCCCGCCGCCCTGATCAGGACCTCCAGGGACTTCTCCCGGCCCAGGCGCCCCACAAAGAGCACGGTCTGCTCCCCAAACCAGGGGTAGCGGCGGCGAACCTCCTCCCGGGAGGGCACCTCCCGGCGGAAGAGCTCCCCCTCCACACCGTTGGAGATCTGCCGGGGCCGGGAATGGGGAAACTGCCTGGCCAGCACGCGGCAGGCCAGGGCACTGGGNGCGGTNTGGGCGGCGCAGCGGGCGATGTACCAGCCGTAGAACCGCCAGCCCAGACGCCGTACCAAAGGCACCAGCCTGCGAAAGCGCACCATATAGAGGAGATAATCCGCCTCGTGAACCATGGTATGAAAGGTATGAACCACGGGAATGCCCCGGTTTCGGGCGGNCCGCACGGCCGCCATGGTGAGAAACCAGGGCCCGGTGATATGCAGAACCTGGACCCGCTCCCGGGTGAGAATCTCGCCCACGGCGCGGTTCCAGGGCAGAACGTAGCGCATCCCCGGATAACTCCTGCTGGGCAGGCTCGGAATCCGGTACACCGGCACCCCGCCCAGGGAGGGTTCGCGGAACTCCCCCGTGTCGGGCACCAGAAAGATCACCTCCTGGCCCAGGGCCCGNAGGTTCTCCGCCAGGTTCACCCCCGAGGTGACGATACCGTTCACCACGGGCAGGAAAATCTCGAAGACCACGGCAACCTTCAGGGGCGCTTCCTTCACGGCAGTCCTACTTCATCTGCCAGCGGTAGGTGATCCCCACAGTGAGGTAGTAGATCACCTCGTTGGTCCCCATCTGGGGCCGGTAGATCCAGGGTTCGGCCCGGTTGCGGTCGATGAGTTTCTTTCCACCATCGTTTCCGTCTTGGTAATTACTACCGAAGTTCCCCTCACCATCTCCCCATATCCAGCGCCGGGGATCGTCGTCGTCGAAGGGCGCCTCCAGCCGCATGGCGTTGAAGATAAAACCCAGCTCGCCGTCCACAAAGACCGTGAAGGGCGTACCCAGGATCGTCACGGGCCGCTCCACCCGCGCCCGGAAGAGCAACTGGTGTTCCAGATCGTCCCGGAGAAAGTGGGTGGAATCGGAGATGTCCTTGTAGGTGTACTCCTCGTGCCAGGGGTTGGCCGGGCTCTTGGCCCCGTTCAGGACCCACTCCATCGAGGCGTAGACCCCCGTCTCCCGGGGCTGGCCCCGAAAGAAGGTGTTGGTGTAGTCCATCTTGATCGCCATGTTGTTCTCGCCGTGGGTATAGCCCAGGTAGTTCTGGCGGTAGTCGATGGGCATGCGCCGCCCCCCGTCCACGGGATATTCCACGGCGGGAAAATAGGTAAAGGGATAGGGCCTGCGGCTGTAGTAGAGGGGCGTCTCGTCGGCACCGGAGTACTGGCCCACCTCCAGGGCGTCGTAGACATCGTCCCCGGGGGTGCTGGTGGCCGAAAAGGCGTACTTGGTGGCCCCGGCGTAGTAGAGACCCACCTGGCCAAAATCGAACTGCCGGTACCCCCCCAGGGACCAGGCCAGGCGGTTCTGGAAGTCCACGTCGATCCCGGGAATGGAGCTCCCGTTGATNTCGTCCACCAGAATCTGGGCAGCAAAGTAGCCGTCGGGGGTGGTCCGGTCCAGGAAGAACCCCATGACGTGCTTGCTGTTGGCGAACTCGCCCCAGGGCTTGTTGCCGCCGTCCATGATNATCTGGGTGAAGTACATGGGCATGGGGCTCAGAAAGAACTCGGGGTTAAAGAAGCTGTTGGTATAGACCGCCCCCTCCTGGAGGCCGAACCGCCAGCCCTGCTCCAGNTTCAGGCCGTAGACCTTGAAGTTGGCCCCCCGGTCCGCCCAGGGAACCCCGTCGGGGTAGACCTGATCGTANCGGGCCCCCGTGCCGGNCACGATCTGGGNNNTGNCGTCGNNGTACACCCCAAAGGGGGAAACCCCGGGTTCGGAGCCGAAGTAGGTCTTGTCGGAACTGCGGTTGAGCCCCACCCACCGGCTGGTATAGAAGAAGAANTCCCCCTTGTAGGAGGTCTCCATCTGGAGCGCCGGGATGGGGTTGGAGTTGACAAAGAGCGAATAGGGGGTGTCCACCACGTCCTGCTGGGTGGTGCGCCCCATCTTGAGGGTGAAGGGCCGGTGGTCCACCTCCACGTGGGCGTCGCGGATGTAAAAGTAGCGGTCCAGCATGTAGGGTTCCGAGGGATCGTAGCGGCGGTCGCCGATCAGGGCCCAGTCCACAAAGAGGTTGAAGTGACGCGAGCGGTAGTCCAGGATCGCCTCGGTGGACTCGTAGACGCTCTGGACGCTCCGCTGACCCCGCAGGGGGCGAGGAGTCTCGTCATAGGTGTAGGGATTGGGGTCAAAAGTAGCAGGGTCGCCTGGATCAGGTTGATAGTTCGGGTTCTCCCCTCGACTATACCCCTTCCCGTCGTTGTAGCCCCGGAGCAGATCGTACTGGCGCTGCCCCGTGAGGGAGAAGAGAAACTCCAGGGCCAGGGTGTCGTCCGTGGGCGAACTGAACCGCCCGTAGGACCCCAGGAGGGCCTCCATATCGGGCCCCGCCGCCGCCACACCGGGCCCCGCCGCCGCCCCGCCAGCCACATCGGGCTCCGCAGCACCAAGCGGCATGGCCATCACCAGAACCATCAGAAAAACCGCCGGAACACCCCGGCGGCGCATCGCCTTCTTTACACCGGCAATCATCGTTCGTGTACCTCCCGTGGAGCCCCCCGGGGCGTTCCCGCCCTCCCGAAGGGTCCGGTATCTCAGGGATTCCCCCGGTACCGCAAGGACCGGGACCCGCCCAGGGTCAACTCTGCCCAGACATCGTCCTCCCACCCGTGGAGGGAGGGCTCCAGAAAGAAAGATCCCCACCGGGGGTGGGTGTAGGTCACACGGGGTGCAACCCGCCAGATCAGCTCCCGCGAGGCATCCTCGTAGACCGAGTAGTCATTATCCTNCGGATCATACACGGTATCAACCAGGTTGACCAGTTCGGGGTCNTTCCGGGAGAGGATCTCCACGTCCAGCCCCAGGGCCGCCCGGCCAAACCCGGCCAGCTCCATGTTCCACCTGGTCCAGGTAACCCCCGGGCCGTAGGGTGAGGTCATGGGCATCATGTAGACCCCGTGGGTACGGAAGCGGTAGACCCCCCGGGCCAGGTAGTTGCCCTTCTCCTGGTTGTAGTCGTAGAAGTTCCCCCAGAGAAAGTGGGTGTACCCCACCTCGGCCGTTCCCCGGAAGCGCCGTTCCCCCCAGGGCAGGTTCCAGGACACCGCCCCCAGGTAGGCGTCGATCGTGGGNATGGGGTCGTCGGGGATACCCGCCAGCTCCTCGGCGTCGATGTCGTTGTAGCCCGCCTGAAAATGGAGTTCCACCCCGGGCCGCACGGCCCAGGAGATATCCATGATGAGGCTCATGTTGTGGGGCCCCACGTCGGTGTTGTGCCAGGAGAAGACGGGGAAGATGTCCCCCAGGTGGAAGGCGTTGTTCTCGCGGGCCACAAACTGCTGGGAGGCCACGCCCAGACGGACCCGCTCCCGGGTATAGTCCAGGCGGTGCACCCCGTAGTAGATGATGCTCTGGCCAAAGCCCAGGCGGTCTTCGGGCCAATCGCCATCGGTGCCAGGCGTGACATCGTCGGTCCACGGGCCTGTGTCCGTGCCTTTCCACCCAGACGTGTCGAGCTCCCCCTGGGCACGGCGGTTATCCAGGGTTGCCGAGATGGAGGTGATCTGGAAGGGCCCCAGGCGGTAGCGCATGGAGAGGGCGTCCACGTGGGGGAGTCGATCCGAGGCCATNAAGGTGGAATGGCCCGGTGCCCCCAGGTGCAGGGCGTTGCGCCCCAGGGTTACGTCCAGGTCCCCCAGATAGTGGTACCAGTACCCCCGGCGGATAAAATAGTTGTCCGCCCGCACCAGCCGGTCCGGGTGAAACTCCAGAAAGTTTGTNTCCAGCAGCTCGCCCCGCTCGTANCGGCGCCGCACGCCCGCGCGGATNTAGACGCCCCCCGTGTCGTCCTCCTCGCCGTGGAGCGCCAGAGAGAGGAAATCGGGCATTGCCAGGTAGCGCCGGTAGAAATCCAGGGTATCCTTCCCCCCGAAGTCCTCGTCGTCCTCGTCGGCGTTGATCCACTGGGCCCCGGAGGAGCGCAGGTAGCTCTGGAAATCGATGTCCAGGATCGCCCCGATGGTGACCTCGCCGGGCCGGAAATCGACCATTTCCAGAAANTCCCCCACCTGGCCCGTCATGCGGGGCCGGGCGTCTTCCAGTTCCAGGGCAAAGCGCACCAGATCCCGCTTTGCCAGGGGAAAGGAGGCCGAGGGGAAGACCATCCCCGCCTGNCTGTAGAGCTCGGCCAGGGCCCGGACCTCGGGGCTCGCGGGCATATAGGTGACGTGGGCCTGGAGCGGTGCCGAGAGCGCGAAGAGCCCCAGCACGACGAGGACCAGCATTGGACAGGGTCTCTTGTATCGGTGTTCCACAGGTTTTTTCATCGGTTGTTCCATCGGTTTTTCCACAGGTGTTTCATGGGGTTCTTCCATGGGTATCTCCATAGATAATAGAGAGGGTTGTAATATACCCCCCGGGCAGGGTCAACCCCGCCGGGTCTCTCCCCTGCCCTTGCATTCCTCCGGCGGGTCCCCTACAACAGAGGGCAGGAGGAATATATGAANTTTTTTGCTATGCCTTCGGGTATTTTGGGGGTTCTGGCCCTGACGGTGGCGCTCTGCCTGCTCGGCTGCGCCACCCCGCCCGAACCGGAGGCCCCCCGGGTTCCCCCGTCGGAGCCCGTCACAGAAACNGATGATGCTCCCGCCGATGCGCCCGCCCCGGAGCAGGACCGGACCGACCCGGTCTACGCCGTGGGGGAGACCGGTCCCGCCGGGGGGATCGTCTTCTTCAGCGACCGGCGCAACGAGTTCCCCTGGAGCTATCTGGAGGCTGCCCCCGAGGGGTGGTACCAGGGCCAGGAAGATCCCGCAGCTCTCTGGGGTCCCCCGGACGTCGAGACGGGAGCCTCGGGGAGCACCACTGGCACNGGCGAGGCCAATACGGTCCTGATTGCCCAGGCTCCGGCCGATCACGCCGCCCACCTGGCTTCCGGTGCGGTGATCAACGGCTTCGACGACTGGTTTCTCCCCTCGAACCAGGAGCTTCACGCCCTCTACGAGAATCTCTTTCGCCGCCAGGCCGGGGGNCTTCTCCGGGAGAGCTACTGGAGTTCCACCGAGCGCAACCCCGAGCGCGCCATGGCTTTCAACTTTGATACGGGGGGGCAGATTTCCGCCATGAAGACCAACGCCTACCGGGTCAGGCCCATCCGGGCGTTCTAGGCGGGCCCTTCGGGGCGGAGATTTCCCGGGAGCGATTTCCCGGGACAGCGCGGGGCCCCTGTCCGGTCTGTGTCAGCGATTCGGGATGTTCCTGATGACAGATAGGGGTTCCTGTTTTACACTTTTCCCCGGGGTGTTTTGTGATGCGGGGCACAAAAAATACGAAAGCCACCCTTCGGGTGACAAAAGAGCAGGAACTCTACCGGCTGGCCTTTGCCTATGACCCGGCGATCGTCACCCTGGTGCGCTCCCGGGCCACGAGCGCTGATGATGAGGCCATTATCACGTACGTGAACCAGATCTCTAGCAGTGGAGAGTACAGCTCTTCCTACCAGAACGTGGCGGTGAATGCCATCAAGTTCTACACAGAGACGGTCTGCGGAAAATCCATGCCCAAAATCAAGCTACGCCCCCGGCGGGAGAAAAAGCTGCCCCTTATACTGGCTGAGTCCGAGGTGGCGGCCATCATAGGGGCTCTGGAAAATACCAAACACCGGGCGGTGATCAGCCTCATCTACTCCGGGGGTCTGCGGGTGAGTGAGGCAGTCAACCTGAAGATTCAGGATTTTGACCGGGAACGGGGATTGATCCGCATTGTCCAGGCCAAGGGCAAGAAAGACCGGCAGGTTCCCCTTTCGCCCCGGCTCTGGGAACTGCTGAAACGATACCGGCAGGAATACCAGCCCAGGACCTGGCTTTTTGAAGGGAAAAGGGTGGCCAGTATACGGTGCGAAGTATCCAGGCTCTGTTCCAGCGAGCCTGTAAAACAGCGGGGATTACCAAGCCCGCCACGGTCCACACGCTGCGTCATAGCTACGCTACCCACTTGCTGGAAAAAGGAACGGACCTGCGGATTATTCAGGAGCTTCTGGGGCACGCCAGCACCAGGACCACCGAGATTTACACCCACGTCTCCACCACTCTGATTTCCCGGGTCCCAAACCCCCTGGATGATCTGGACCTGGAGTGANGGCCTGCATATGAGCGATGGCGTGCGTATAATAAATGGAGGAAGGCGGGATACACGCAATAGCGGGGGGAACCAAAGGGTGCATATACGCAAGTTTGCGTGTATCGGGGAGTTAGGTGTAATATTCTATACAACATCTTTTTAAAGGAAAAATATGGCAAATATTGTCAAAAAGTATCAAGTTTTCATATCCTCAACATATATTGATTTAAAGGATGAGCGTGAAGCTGCAGTAGAAGCAATATTGAAAGCTGGACATATCCCGGCTGGTATGGAACTATTTAAGGCTGGGGAAGAACAATTAACAACAATAAAAAAATGGATAGATGAGTCTGATATTTACGTTCTTATTCTTGGTAAACGATACGGTTCTATTGATAGTAAAACAGAGTTAAGTTATACCGAAATTGAGTATCGGTATGCAATTGATAAAGGCATGCCGGTATTTGCTATTATTATGTCTGAAGACAATGCAGTTGAAAAAATTGAATCTGGCATGAATAAAGAGGATATATACGAACAAAATAATAAAAGAAAATTTGATATTTTTTATAAATATGTAAAAACTAAAATTGTTAGTTTTGCAAATAATGTTGCAGAAGTAAAGCTTGCTATCCATGAAAATATACATGAGTTCAAAGATAAGTATGAATTAGCAGGATGGGCCAGAGGTAATAATTTCTTAGATTACGAAAAAATAATTGAACTTCAGGAAACAACAAAGAAAAATCAAAAATTATTAATTGAAAATAAAAAATTAAAAGCGGAATTGGAAAATAGATATAACGAAAATCTTGTTGATTTGGGAGAATCCTTCATAGTAAAAGGATCATACAGTTGGGGAGATTCAAGAAAAGGAGAGATCAAGCATGAGATTTCTTGGGAGAAGCTCTTTGGTCTTTTAGCACCATTACTTGTAGAGTGCCCTTCAGAAAAATCAGTCAAAAAGAAGTTAGCCACATATATCCTGAAAGAAGAAGGTAAAAGTGGTTACTATGAATCCATTGATGAACAAAATCTCTTTACAATCAGAACACAACTTGAAGCTTATGATCTTATTCAAGCTCAGTTCTTAAATACAACAGGTGGATCAAAAGCAATGTTTTGGTCATTAACGAAAAGAGGGAAAAGACATATGGTTGAATTGAGAGCGATAAAAAATGATACGACAAGGGACGCATAGCATACTACACCTAACAGCGAATATGAGATTCCGCCTTCGGCTCCATCCAAATTGCCTCTGGTCGCAAGCTCCCGACGGCAACTTCTCATATTCGCGGAACGTTATGTAAAAATTACTCTGGACATATAGAATAAAAAGATATATATTAAACGTACGTTATAGCGTATGGAGGAGTTGTGTGAGTAGCGTTAATGTTACAAATGCAAGAAAAGATTTGTACAAGCTGGTTCAAAAAGTNAATTTGACTCATGAACCCCTAGTAATAACTGGTAAAGATTCAAATGCAATTCTTGTAGGGGAAGAAGATTGGAAGAGTATTCAGGAAACTTTATACTTAACCTCAATTCCAGGAATGAGAGAATCAATAATTGAGGGAATGAATACACCAGCCGAAGAAATGTCTGATACATTGGATTGGTAATGTATAGCTTGGT
>NZ_KB891714.1:66620-186494 GCF_000373545.1 Alkalispirochaeta alkalica DSM 8900 | reverse complement strand
GGATATCCGAGAGCACGCACAGTTCCCGAAAGGTTGCCACCGTGCTCGACGTAATAATCAACGGCCGCTTGTTTTTGCTCGTCTGAGAACCTTGGTTTACCAAGACAGGTCCTGTGAAGGTCTCCGTATTCCCTATACTCCTGGTACTACAAATAAAGATTCTTCCGGGACGGATAACCCAGTTCACGGATTGTCGCTGCGGCTGATCGATCATACTGGATGTAGAGCTTCACTGCTCTCATCCTCTCTTCATACGAATACAAGGACTGCCTCCTGAAGGAGTCCATGAAAAGGTCCGCATCCCCGCCCCCTGCAGTATCCCCGTTGGCTCATGCCACTGTCATGAAAGTCTCGGCAGATTTTCTGCCACCGTTCTCGATGCTCTGGTGTTGCTTTCATGGGTTTGCCTCCTGGAGACACATTCTCTCCAGAAGCACCCGGCATTAACAGGTGGGGATAATTTTACGGTTACGATTAAACTGATCGTAGACGGTGTAATAGTAGATTTTTTTGCCCGATGGAACGGTTTTCCTGAACAGGGTAAAGGGAGCTCTATACCGCATACGGCGCCCCCGTGACCCCACGTCCTGTATAACTGTTTACATAAGTGTTTACACTCAGGCAAATGAGCATAAAAAATCCTTTCCGCATAAGCATAAACACTTACACGGAAAGGAATTAACCTTTCGGGCTGGGCGGATTTGAACCGCCGACCCCTTGTCCCCCAGACAAGTACGCTAAACCCCTGCGCTACAGCCCGTTCAATACGTTCGGGAACTTACCACAGGGACGAGACTCGTGTCAACGGGTCCCGTCCCCGGGGGGAGGCTTTGACCGATCCCTTGGGGCCGGTCAGGCAGATGTTTTTACTCGACCCGAGTGACTTCTCCGCTCGCTACCAGGCGGATCCCCTTGCCGCGCCAGTCCTCGATCAGAACATCCCCGACATGGACAGGGGCCTCTACCTCTATCTTGCGGGTATCTTTTGCCAGCTCCAGGAGCAGGCCCTTGGGCATCGGTTCCGGTGTCCAGACGGGGACCATGGGGCGGTTTCCGTTTTTCACCTTCAGGCTTGTGGGCAGAACCCGACGAGGGTCCTGAATCTCCTGCTTTACGTAGTCCACACCCAGTTTGCACTTGTTGCCGCTCATATTGAGAATTTCGTCGTCCGGGCCGAGCATGGTCTGGACCTCGCAGCCCCGGGGGCACCGGAGGCAGATNTCAGTACGGGTCCGGTAGTTGCCTTGCAGTTCTTCACTCATTGTTTCTTTTCTCCCTCTTCCCTGTGACTCACGAGATGGATGCTACCAGCTCGGTAGCATCGGTGCTCAGGAGCTTCTCGAAGTCCTTCGCCTTCAGTTTGTGGACGATCATCTCAGCCGGGCGGGCATACTGTTCCCGGAAGGAGACCACCGTTTCGTCACCGGCGGTGAGCTCGATCTTTACCATCCGCTCCATGAGCGCGTTGGGCCGCATCGTCAGAAGGACCTCGTGATCCTGATCCTGCTCCAGGAAGACCTCCTGGGGGATGATGCTCCCGATATTTGCTCCCGGTTTCAGGCGGATCGTGCGGTGTTCCCTGAGATCCCGTCGGGCAGCTGATTCGGCGTATTTTGCGGCACTCTGTCCGGCCACCTCGCCGGCCTTGCTTACGTAGTCGGCCAGGTCGTAGATCGCCGTGACGTTTCCTGCGGCGTAGATGCCGGGCACGTTGGTTGCCATGTCGGAATCCACGATCGGCCCGTTTGTCCTGGGGTCGAGCTGGACTCCGGCTTTTCGGGAGAGTTCGTTCTCGGGGATGAGGCCCACCGAGAGGAGCAGGGTATCACACTTGATGAACTCCTCCGTGCCGGGAATCGCCTGAAGGTTCTCGTCCACCTTGACCGTCTCGATTCCCTCTACCCGCTTGTCGCCGTAGATCTTGTTTACCGTGGTGCTCAGGTGCAGGGGGATTCCGTAGTCCTGGAGACACTGCACGTAGTTGCGCCGAAGGCCCGTCAGGTAGGGCAGGAGCTCCAGGACGGCGTGGACCTTGGCCCCTTCGATGGACATGCGCCGGGCCATGATCATCCCGATATCGCCGCTTCCCAGGATTACTACCTCGTTCCCGGGCATGTAGCCCTCGATGTTTACCAGGCGCTGCACCGTTCCGGCTGTGAAGATACCGGCAGAGCGTGTACCGGGCAGGCGGATCTGCGCCCGGGTTCGCTCGCGGCAGCCCATGGCCAGGACGATTGCCTTGGCCTTGAAGTGCAGGTACCCGTCGGTGCTGTTCATGGCGTAGACCTGGTGATCTGCTGTGAGATCTACCACAATCGTATCCAGGAGAATATCCACGGGGAGCTTCCGCAGTTCCACCTCGTAGCGGTGGGCGTACTCTGGCCCCGGGAGGTCGTTCCCGAAGTTAACCGCGCCAAAGCCGTTGTGAATACACTGGGGAAGGATTCCTCCCAGGCTGTCGTTCCGCTCGATAAGCAGAATCTTTCCCTTGCAGGCTTCGTAGGCCTTGATTGCGGCGGACATTCCCGCAGGGCCGCCGCCGATGATGATGACGTCGTAGGTTGTGTTTGGCTGCATCAGATTACTTCCTCTTTTGTCTGGCGGTACAGGAACACCGAGCCCGGTCCCTTTTTGGTGATCTCTGTCATGGACATGTTGAGTTCCCGCGCGAGGATCTCCATTGTCCGGGGGTAATCAAAACTTCCCTGACAGCGGCCGGTGCCCAGCCAGGTGCGGCGCTTGATTGCGTCGTAGGATGTGGCGGGGATGGGTGAATGGATCGCATCGATGATCTCGCCCTCCGTGACTTCTTCGCAACGACACACGATGCGGCCGTAGGCGGGATTCTGTGCCACCAGGGCAGCCCGCTCTGCGTGGGAGAGATCCCGAAAACGGGGGATGCGTTGGCGTTTGGGTTGCCAGTCCGATTTTTCTTCCAGTTTCAGTCCCGCTTCTTTCAGGAGGTTTGCCACATACTCGGCGATTGCCGGGGAGGAGACATACCCGGGGGACTCGATGCCAGCCAGATTTACCAGTCCCTCCACGGTTGAGGACACCTCGATCAGGAAGTCCTTGTTTTTCCCGTCGGGGGCGTGGTTCCCTGTGGCCCGCAGCCCCGCAAAGGTGGCGATCACGTCCCGGGGTGAGACTGCCGGAACCAGACGATGCGCACCGGAAAGGATGGAGTTCATTCCCTCTTTGGTGACCGACCGGTCCTCTTTATCCTCGATGGGATCCGAATTGGGGCCCACCATGGCGTTGCCGTGGGTGGTGGTGGTGACCAGGATGCCCTTGCCCTTCTCGCTGGGCATGGGAAAGAGCACGCTGCTGATGGTGAAGGCTGAATCATCAAAGACGAAGTACTCACCCCGGCGGGCGGTGATCTCAAACTCCGGATGGTCGCCCACCATATGCATGAGCTCGTCGCTGTGGACGCCGGCAGAGTTGATGAACCACTGTGCCTCGATGGTGCCCTTGGTGGTCTCGACACCCGTGAGGGCACCGTTCTCTACGATCATACCACGCACTTCAGCGTCGAAGATAAAGGTGACGCCGTTAACGGCAGCGTTTTCGGCTGCACCCAGGACACCCTGGAAGGGGTCAACCACGCCGGCCGTTGGTGTAGAGAGTGCCCCTGTAACGTCGGGTGTCAGGTGAGGTTCCATCTCCAGAACCTGGTCCCGGCCAAGAATCTCGAGGCCCTTTACCCCGTTCTCCTTGCCCCGTTCATAGAGCGGCCTCAGACCCGCCTGTTCTTCGGGCCCCACAGCAACGATCAGGGCGCCGGTTTTGTCCAGGGGGATGTCCAGCTCGGGAGCGATCTGGTGCCAGAGCTCGTTGCCCCGCACGTTGAGCCGGGCCTTCAGGGAGCCCGGAGCAGGATCGTGCCCGGAGTGGATGATTGCGCTGTTGGCCGTGCTCTGGCCCATTCCTACGTCCGAATCCCGTTCGACCACGGCCACGGACAACTTGTAGCGGGACAGTTCTCGTGCGATCATGCACCCCACGATCCCCGCTCCGACGATAACAACATCGTACTTTTGCTGGCTCACCTCATTCACCTCATATAACTGTAATGGGAGTGTAACTTCTTGCAAACAGAGTAGACCCGGTATGAACGTCTGTCAAGAAAAAAGTTACAATGGTTCACAATATGAAGGTGAATAAAACTGTTTATGTGCTGGGGGTGCATTAAATGGCTGTTCAGAATTTCCTGGCTTGTTTCCCCGAGGATGGAGATAGAGGCGGCAGACAATAGGCCTGGTCAGGACGGGGCGGCACGGCTTGTGTTCGGGGCGGACCTGTTTTTCCGGAGTCCTGGGGAGGCTGCACATTTGGAAAAGTTTTGGTTGACGGCTGTCCTGAGTGGGTGTAGCATCACTGTAGGTCGGGTTACAAACGTCAGAAAAAGATGTAACACCGTAACAAAGGTACTTTGGTAGTGGAGCTTTTTATTTTTGTCGGTTTTTGACTGACATTTTACTTCCTCCTTTGAGTATCTTTATTTTTTGCGGGTCGTCTTGTGAGATATTGGCAGTAATCCATCTAAAACCATGGGTTTGTCACCGCAGTCGGTGATAAACGGCGGAGGCTTGCCTGGAAAAGTTTTCGTCGTGAATATGTGTTGTTGAGTAGTAAGTTCCAGGGAGAAACAAAAACGGAGGTTTTTTTATGGCAGCGAAGTATGTGATGGCGTTCGACGCCGGGACGACCAGTAGTCGTGCGATCCTGTTCGACCACGGCGGCGACATCGTGGCTGTTGCTCAGCAAGAGTTCCCCCAGATCTATCCCAAGCCGGGCTGGGTCGAGCACGATCCCATGGACATCTGGGCAACCCAGAGCGGTGTCGCCCGTCAGGTGATTGAGAAAGCCGGAGCAAAGCCCGATGAAGTTTCCGCTATCGGTATCACCAACCAGCGCGAGACCACCATCGTCTGGGAGAAGAGCAGCGGAAAGCCCATCATGAACGGTATCGTCTGGCAGGACCGCCGTACCGCCGGTATCTGTGACGAGATGAAGAAAAAGGGCCTCGAAGCCTACGTTAAGGAAAATACCGGTCTGGTTATTGACGCGTATTTCTCCGGAACCAAGGTAAAGTGGATGCTCGACAACGTTCCGGGAGCACGCGCCAAGGCTGACGCCGGCGAACTCCTGATGGGAACCGTCGATACCTGGCTGATCTGGAAACTCACCGGCGGCAAGGTCCACGTTACCGACTATTCCAACGCATCCCGCACGATGCTCTTCAACATCAAGGACCTCAAGTGGGACGAGAAAATGATGCAGGAACTGGGCGTTCCCGCTTCCATGCTTCCTGAAGTTCGCCCCTCCAGCGAGATCTACGGCCACACCGACGAGAAAACCTTCGGTGGAGCCAAGATTCCTGTGGCCGCAGCGATCGGTGACCAGCAGGGTGCTCTCTTTGGACAGGCCTGTTTCGACGTTGGTATGGCCAAAAACACCTACGGAACCGGTTCCTTCGTTCTTCTGAACACCGGAACCAAGCGGGTTCCCTCCAACACCGGTCTTCTGACCACCATCGCCTGGGGTCTGGACGGCAAGGTCGAGTACGCTCTGGAAGGAGCTATCTTCGTGACCGGTGCTGCTGTACAGTGGCTGCGCGATGAGCTCAAGATCGTTTCCGATGCTGCTGACACCAACTACTTTGCCTCCAAGGTGAACGACACCAACGGTGTCTACATGGTGCCCGCCTTCGTTGGTCTTGGTGCTCCCTACTGGGATCAGTACGCTCGTGCCGCGATTGTCGGTCTTACCCGTGGGGCCAACCGCGATCACATCGTGCGTGCTACCTTGGAGTCGATCGCGTATCAGACTCGCGACGTTATCGAGTGCATGGAGAAGGACTCCGGTATCGAGAACAAGGAGCTCAAGGTTGACGGCGGAGCTTCCATGAACAACTTCCTGATGCAGTTCCAGGCTGACATCATCGGTGTTCCCGTTCTTCGGCCGAAGATCGTTGAGACCACCGCTCGTGGTTCTGCCTTCCTGGCCGGTCTCGCATCGGGATTCTGGAAGAACAAGGGCGATCTGGCCACGGCTTTCGAGCTGGACCGGAAGTTCGATCCCTCCATCGACAAGGCTGAGCGCGACAAGCTCTACAAGGGCTGGCAGAAGGCTGTTACCAAGGCCATGGACTGGGAAGATCATTGATCTGATCAGTGTGTGCAAAAAAAAGGGGGAGCCGTCCTGCATTATGCAGGGCGGCTTTTTTTGTTTGCCCAGCGAGGCGGGCAGACCCGGCCGGTGGCTCGTCGTTCGTCCCGGAGCCCCGGATCGCCTGTGGGATTCTGCCGGAAGGTATTCTGCAGGAACCAGCGGAAATTCCGGTGTTTCATTGACCAAAGCCGGGATATGTCGAATGATCCGGTCATGAGTACGAACAATTCCTTCTATCAGTGGTTTCTGGATCATATTACACTTCACGATCACGATGATGAAAAAGAAGAGCTCCTGAACGGACTGACCCACCTGCTGGGGGGAGGTTTGAGCCTGGTAGCGCTTCCGGCGATCCTCATCAAGGCGCTCGGGGGGGGGAACTCTTCCCTGCTGGCGGCTGGGCTTGTCTTTGGACTCTCCATGATTCTGCTCTATTTCTCCAGCGGCATGTACCACCTGGTCTCGGGGCCCGTGGCAAAGCGGGTGATGAGGATCATGGACCATACGACTATTTATATTCTCATCGCCGGGACCTACACCCCGATCATGGTGTATCTGGGAACTTCTGAGGCGATGATTGTCCTCTGGACCGTCTGGGGGCTCGCCGCAGCGGGGTTCTTTTTCACGATCTTCTTCTGGGGACGGTACGGATTTCTCCACGTTCTGTTCTATCTTGGCATGGGCTGGATCGTGCTGCTGGTCTGGCAGACGCTTCGCGAGGTGGTTCCCCCGGGGCTGGTACACTGGGCGATCGCCGGAGGTGTCACCTACACAGCGGGGACCATCGTCTACGGGCTCAAGATGATCCCCTTCTACCACGCGATCTGGCACCTCTTTGTTATGGGCGGAAGCGCCTGCTTCTTTATCGGGATTTACCAGAATCTCCTCTAGAGGCCTCCGTGACAGGCCAGGGTGGGGCGTGCTATCGTGAGTATCATTTTGAGGAGGATTACAACGATGCTACAAGATATGAGACAGCCCCTGGAGGCTCTGAAACAGAACGTCCGCTCCACCTGGAGGTATCTTTGACCCCGATGCTATACGTGCCCAGATAGCAGAAAAGGANCTTCTCTCGGGTGATCCCGATTTCTGGAATGATCGGGAGAAGGCCGAACGGACCATGACCGAGATCAAGCGCTTGCGGCAGATGATCGAGCCCTGGGAGGAATTGATCGCTCAGGTCGAGGATACCGAGGCGCTTCTGGAGCTGGCTCTGGAGGAGGACGATGATTCCCAGGAGGGCGAGATTCGTCAGGCCCTGGAGGAGCAGCAACGGTGCTACGATTCGCTCCAGCTCAAGCAACTCCTGCGGGACGAGGCCGATGCGGCCGGAGCCTTTCTCACGATTCACAGCGGTGCCGGAGGTACCGAGGCCTGCGACTGGGTGAGTATGCTCTACCGGATGTATCGGCGGTGGATTGATAACCATTCCATGCAGACCGAGGTGGTGGATATGCTCGAGGCCGAGGGGGGGATCAAGTCCGTAACCCTCGAGGTGAAGGGCGACTACGCCTTTGGATACCTGAAGGCCGAGGCAGGAATCCATCGGTTGGTGCGGATCTCTCCCTACGATTCCAGCGGTCGTCGCCACACTTCCTTCGCCTCGGTCTACGTGTCGCCCGTGATCGACGACACCATCGAGGTGGATCTGAAGATGGAGGATGTGCGGGTTGACACCTACCGTGCCAGCGGGGCCGGGGGACAGCACGTAAACAAGACCGATTCGGCGGTCCGCATGACCCACATCCCTACGGGCATTGTTGTTCAGTGTCAGAACGAGCGGAGTCAGCACAAAAATCGCGCCATGGCCACGACGATGCTCAAGAGCCGTCTCTACGAGTACTACCGGCAGGAGCAGGAGGCGGAACAGGCCGCCAAGGCGATAGAGAAAAAAGACATTTCCTGGGGAAACCAGATCAGGTCCTACGTGTTTCAGCCCTATACCATGGTGAAGGATCTTCGGACCTCCGTGGAAACGGGTAACGTTCAGGCCGTTATGGATGGTGATCTTGATCAGTTTATCGAGGCTTTCCTCAAGTACCAGGCCGGTCAGGCCCTGGACTGATTCCGGGGGAGGCCTCTCTCGGGGGCTTCTTCCCGCTTTGGCCGTGCTGGTTTTTCTGCTGGCCGGTCCGGGGGCGGACCTCCGGGCATCGGGCCGGGGTGAGGACGATGCGAAGCTCCGGCGGGACGTGATCGAGGGGCTGGTGCCGGAGGATCCGGTCTGGACCGTTGCGTTGGGGGCGGTGGAAGTTCCCCGGGGCACAGTCCCGGACCGAACCGTTCTCGGTTCGTATGTGCGGGTGATCCAGGATCTGATCGGCGATCTTCCCGAGCGCCACCTCTCGGAGGAAGAGCGCCTTCTCTGGGCAGAGGACCGGTTTCGTCGGGAAGAGGCTCGCCTGGCGCGGGCGCTGGAAGAACGCCGGCACCGGCTGGATCGTCAACGGTTGGAGTCGGGGCCCCGCAACGGCGCTTTTGTCCCCTATTCAGAAGATTCTCGCTACGCAGCCCTTCAGCGGGAGTTGAGGGTTCTGGGCAGTATCGATCCCCGGGAGATCCTGCCCGGGGAACGGGTCCCCCTGAAGGCCAGCGAGCAGCCTGTCCGGTACAGTAGTGGTCTCCGCAGTTCCGAAGTCCTGGCGGAGGAGCTGAAGGCCGATATTCTCCTTATTCTGACCCTGGATGTGCTGGAGGATTCCCCCGGGGAGACGCTGGTTCTCACGGTGCGGGCCCGTCACAGGCTCGGGGGGCGGGAACGGCAGGTGGTGAGGGTCGTCGGCCGGGGACGGGAGATACCCGGTATGCTCGAGGCCTCTGCAGCGGAACTGGTGCGGGAGGTTTCGGGCGTCTCTCTGGCGTCTCTGGAGGTGCAGGTCCGGGATCGTCTTGGTGAGGTCGGTCGGCCCGGGGGGGGCGGGGATGCCCTGATCAGAATAAATGGAACTCTCGCCGGTGCGGGGAGTGCCCGGGAGCGTTTTCTCCTGCCGGGGCCGTACACGGTCTCGGTGCGCGCTCCCGACGGGCGTCGTGCCGAGGAGGGGCTGATTCTCCAGGGGGGAGAAGATCGGGTTCTGGTGGTCGACCTTCCTCCCGTCGAACCCCGAATATTCCGGATCGAGACCGATCCCCCCGGGGCCAGAGTTTACGAAGGGGCTCTCTGGCGAGGGGTTACCCCTCTGGAGATTCCCCTCCCGGGAGAGGCGCGGGAGTATGTCCTGCGCAGGGATGGCTATTACGATAGCCGTCTGCAGGTTTCTCCCCGGGGGGATCTCCTGTACAGGCGGGAGCTGACGCCCGTTGATCGCGACTGGGCCGGTGCGGTCAAGGCCTCGAGGGATAGTTTCTATCGCTCCTTTGGGGCCTTTGCCCTCTCTTTAAGCGTGCCCGTGATTCTGAACGGCCTCTATGATGATCTGGGAGGCCTCTTTCCGGGAGGTCAGGCCCGGGCTGACCTCTCCCGGAGCGAGCAAAGCAAATATCAGGACCGGTCCGATGCGATTCTGGCGGGCTATTATGTCAGTGTCGGGTTGAGTGTTACCCTCTTTGGGAATATGCTGTGGAGACTCAGCCGGTATATTCGTGTCTCTCAGGAGTATCACGACCGATAAGCTCCGATGCAGCAGGTTCAGGGGCGGGATTCCCGGTCAGGGGTGCGCGGGGCGGCTCAAAACAAGAGGAAACGGAACAGGTTGTACAAGGATGGCAGGAAAAAAGCGATTTGGCCTTCGTTTGCGGGAGCTCTTCTCCCTGGGAGGGCAGGAAGATGATTTCTACGAGGAACTGGAAGATCTGCTGATCGAGGCCGATCTGGGGGCCTCTGTAACGATGGCGCTGGTGGATCATCTGCGGGAATCACGGCGGTCGCGCGACCGGGAAGGACTTGTCCAGGCGCTGCGGGAACTACTCCTGGACGGGCTGGCTCCGGCAGAGCTCAATCTGGACCCCCAGCGTCTGAATGTGGTTCTCTTCCTGGGGGTAAACGGTGTGGGGAAGACCACGAATCTGGCCAAGTGTGCCCGCTGGTATCAACGGGAGTGGCCCCAGGCAGGAATCCTTCTTGCTGCAGGCGATACGTTCAGGGCCGCTGCGGTGGAACAGCTCTCTCTCCACGCCGAGCGCCTGGGGGTGAGGATTGTCCGTCAGGGTACCGGTTCCGATGCGGGGGCCGTGGTTTACGACGCGATCACCAGTGCACAGTCCCGGGGAGAGCGGCTGGTTCTGGCCGATACGGCGGGGCGGATGCATAACCGGGCCGATCTGGTGCGGGAACTGGAAAAAATTCACGGTATCATCCGGAAGCTCACCGGGAGCGAGGCGGTATACCGCAAGATTCTTGTGATAGACGGGACAACGGGCCAGAACGCTCTTCGTCAGGCGGAACTCTTTCATGAGGCCGTGGGAGTCGATGCGGTGCTTCTCTCCAAATACGACTCCTCGGCCCGGGGCGGGGTTCTGGTTCCCCTTCAGCGCTCGCTGGGGTTGCAGTGCGGCTGGCTCGGGACGGGCGAGAGCTACGAGGATCTGCGGCGGTTCTCACCCGAGGCGTATGTGGACGATCTTCTGGCTCCCTGAGTCGCTCCGTGCCCCGCTCCGGTGGGTGCTTCGCGCCGGGAGATGGCTGATAGCGCGCAGCGCCCTGGCGGGGCTGGTCCTTTTGCCGGGTCTGTTGGTCTCTCCCTTCCCGGCAGAGGCCGGCGAGGTGACTTCCCTGTGGTTTCTCTCGAACAGGGACGGTGAGGAACTCGAGGGAATCCGGGCTCCTTCTCTCGATGACGAGGGGGGGCTGAGGGACGCTCCGGGGGATGGATGGATTCTGGAAGTTCGTCCGCCCCACAAGGAGGCCGGCGGGGTCGAGCGCCGTATCCTCTACTACCAGGGAGAACGGCTGCGGGACTATTTTCTGCGGTATCGTCCCGAGGGAACGCTCCGGGAGGTGCGACGGTGCGAGAGCTCCGGAGTCTGCGTCTCGATCCGCTTTGCTGCCCCCGATGCACCGGGATTTGAGTCGATCCGGAGCGCCCTGGGGACGCGGGAAATCGCCTGGGATGGCGAGGGCTTTCCCCATCATCTGCGGAGAGAGGTGCCGGGAGAGCTCCCCGAGGATATCTGGTACACCTACGAGGAAGGCCGTCTGGTGGCGTCCCGCCGGGTCCAGGGGGAGCAGGAGATTCTCCGCCGGTATCGTGCAGGGCTGCTGGTGAGGGAGGAGACCCGTGTGGGGGGGCGGCGAACCCGGCTGGTGACGATGGAGCGGGACGCCCGGGGGACCCTGGTAGAGCGCATAACCGAAACGCGCCGTGAGGTTGAGCGGGAGCGATTTTACCCGCCCCTGCCGGGGCAGGTGGTGCGCCGGCTCTGGCGCGGCGATGCCCTGATAGAGGAGGAGGAGCTTCTGGAGGAGGGGCTCCGGCGGGTTACCCGCTTCCGGGGAGAGGAGAAGCTCTTCCGTTCCTGGTTCTCCGGTGATATCTTGGTCAAGCGTGAAGTGTTTCTGGACGGCCAGGTTGTGCGTACCGAGAGACCCGCCCCGGATGATGCGTCCCGGGAATCCCCGGATCAGGAGTAAGACCGCCATGAGAGGACAACGATCAGTATGAAGGGGGCGGGATGGATCGTTTTTGTCGCGAGGCGTCTGCTCGTTTCCGGGCGGTCCCGCGGCGGAGGGGCCGGACTCTTTTCCATTCTGGGTATCGCTGCGGGAGTTGCCACGCTCGTGGCTGTCCTGTCGGTGATGAACGGGTTTCAGATGGGCATGATAGAGAATATTCTCGAGGTAAACTCTTCTCATCTCCGGTTGTACACTCCCTACCAGGCCGGGTCTCCCGAACAGGCCGAGAAGGTAGCTTCTCGTCTGCGCTCTCTTGGGGGTGTTCGATCGGTCACGGTCTCGGCGGAGTTGCAGACCCTGGTGCGGGGCTACTGGGCTGAGCCTCGGGGTGCGGTGATTCGGGCGGTTCCCCCCGACTGGCTCGCCCAAGATCCTGGCGCGGCAGGGCAGATCGAGATGGTCCAGGGGGCCTTCGATCTGGAAACCCGGGGGACCGTGGTGATCGGTCAGCAGCTTGCCCGGGGCCTGGGGCTCCGTCTGGGAGATAATCTGGCTGTGACTCATATTCCAGGGGGGGGGCTGCGTCCGGCCGAAGAGGTTCTTGAGGTGCGGGGGATCTTTCGGACGGGGTATCTCGATTATGATCAGGGGTGGGCCTTTGTTTCCCTCGCCACGGCTGCCGGGGACCTCCACGCCCGGGAGGAACTCGTTCTGGGAATCAAGCTCGATAACCGCTACGGTGATCAGGCGGCAGCCGGGATAATTTCCCGGGAGGCCGGGCCGGGGTATGAGCTGGTATCGTGGCGGGTCTTCAACCGGGGAATTTTTGGTGCCCTGCGGGCGGAGAAGGGGATGATGACGCTTCTGATCAGCCTGATCTTTCTGGTTGTTTCGGGCAATATCTATCAGCTCCTGCGGCGGAATATCCTGGAGCGGAGTGAGGATATCGCGATTCTCCGCGCCCTGGGAGCTCCCGACCGGAGCGTTCGTTCCGTTTTTATTCTGGAGGGGTGGATGATCGGTGTAGCCGGTTCCCTGCTGGGGCTTCTGGCGGGGCTGTTTCTGGCGCTGAATGTGAACGAGATCTTCGGGGTGCTCGAGGCCCTGTCGGGGCTCTTTCTCCAGCGGGGGGCGCGCATTTTTTCTCCCGCCCATTTCTATATCCAGGAAGTGCCGGTCAGGGTTATTCCGGGGGAACTTTTTCTGGTCGTGTTGGGTGCCACGGGAGTCTCGGTGTTTTCGGCGATGATGGCCGTCCGGGCCGTGGCTGAGTACCGGCCCATGGAACTGCTGCGATCCCGCTAGGGCGCAGCCTCGCGGGAAGCTGGCCCCTGATGAGCGCGGGGCTGGCCCGGGCGAGATAGAGGAGGAACGATGAAGGAGACAGTTTTTTCGGGAGAGCCCTCCCGGGGTGTGGCAGTTGCAGTCCAGGGGGTGAAAAAGACCTTTCCCAACGGAGGAGAGCGTCTTGAGGTTCTCCGGGATGTCTCTTTTTCTGTTTCCCCCGGTGAGGTCGTGGCGGTCACGGGGGAGAGCGGGAGTGGCAAGAGTACCCTCCTGAGCCTCATGGCGGGGCTGGATCTGCCCGATCAGGGAACGATCCGCGTGGGGCCCCGGGAGGTTCAGGCTCTGGATGAGGAGGGCCTGACCCGATACCGGGCCCGCACGGTGGGGCTGGTTTTCCAGTTTCACTATTTACTCAAGGATTTCTCTGTCCTGGAAAATGTGATGCTTCCGGCCCTGATGCAGCAGCGGAGTCGGGAAGAGGCCTCGGTGCGCGCGACAGAGCTGCTTGCCCAGGTGGGGTTGCAGGAGCGGCTTCACCATCTGCCTCCCCAGTTATCGGGGGGCGAGCGTCAGCGGGCCGCCGCTGCCCGGGCGCTGATTAACGATCCCGAGGTTGTTCTGGCCGACGAACCTACGGGGAATCTCGANGATGCCAATTCCCGCCGTCTCGAGGAGGTGCTCTTCGGGCTGGTGTCGGAGTACGGCAAGACCCTGATCATCGTGACTCACGATCAGAATCTCGCCCGGCGAACCGCACGGTCCTTCCATCTGGAGCAGGGATGCCTCGTTTCGGACTGACCCTGGTGGCCGTCCGCTTCCTCTCGGGGGCTCCAGGGGCGCGCCGGGGGCGGGGGCGTCTCGCGGGAGCGGTTCTTGCCGTGGCGATCAGCCTGGTTCCTCTGGTTGTGGTGCAGCACGTGGCAGACGGGATGATCCGGGGGATCGTGGAGCGCTTCGTCGAGACCGGCAGTTATCATATCCAGGCGATTCCCCAGTCCGATATCTCCCGCGACGAGTGGGAGGAGCTTTCCCGGGAGGTCCTGGCCCTTCCGGGTGTGCGTTCAACTCTGGTAGAGCATCAGGGGTTCGGCCTGATCTATTCCGACCAGGGACGGAGCGGGGTGACGCTTCGGGGGGTTCCCCAGGCGTTTTGGGACGAGGATCCCGGGGTTCGGGCGTTTCTTGAGGTTCGCGCCGGGGAGTTCGATCTGGAAGCGGATCGAGGGATCGTCCTGGGGCTCGACGTGGCCAGTCGCCTGGGTGTTGCTCCCGGGGATGAGGTCCGGCTTCTGACGGTGCGACCTTTGGGGGAGGGACGGATGCTCCCCCGGGTAAGCCGGTTTCGGGTCACGGGGGTAGTGTCGACGGGGTATCGCGACCTGGACCGTCTGTGGGTCTTTATCGAAGCCGATCGGGGAAGACAGATTATCCCTCCCGAGTCGGTTCGCACCATTCTGGGGGTCAAGGTTGATCACCCCTTTGCGCTGAATAATCCGCTCTTTCAGCGAGGACCGGGGGTCCTTCTGGCGGGGGGGGAGCGGGCACGGATGCACGCTACCTGGGAATCCCTGCGCGGGCTTCTGGGGAGCTCCTGGGCAACCTACACCTGGTACTGGCTGGAAGAGGGGCGGTACATCTCCTTTCTTACGAGCCGGAATCTTCTCGCCTTCGTGATGGCCCTGATCGTGGCGGTGGCGGCGGTTAACATCTCGTCGGCCCTGATCCTCCTGGTGGTAGAAAAGGAGGAAGAGATCGCAATTCTTCGGGCTACGGGCATGTCGTCTCGCCAAATCGGGGAGGTTTTCCTTCTCTGTGGAGCTGTTATCGGCCTGGGCGGTGCGGTGCTGGGGGTTCTCCTGGGGACGCTGGTCTCGCTCCACCTGAATGAGATCATCCGGGCCTTTGAGGTTCTGGCGGGATTTCTCGCGGGGCGGGAAGTGGATATCTTCAGCGCAGACTTTTATCTCGAGCAGATGCCGGTGGAACTGTCCTTCGAGGCGCTCTTTTTCTCCATCTTTCTGGCGCTTCTTTTCTCGCTGGGTGCTGCGCTCCTTCCCGCTCGCCGGGCTGCCGCGCTCCTGCCCGACAGGGTTCTTCGGGGACACGGCTAGGGGCAAGATGCCTCTGCCCGGTTCGTGAGTTGCGCCGGGATGATTGGTTAATGGCGGGCTCCGTGGTAGACTGAGACCGATGAAACGACGGGATCGACGATACACCCTGGTGCGCATGAAGGGGAAAGCACAGCAGCAGCGGGACCTTTCTCCCCAGGAGGCCCGGGAACTGGGGGTTGCCGGTTCCCGCGAGGAATGCCCCTCGGTGGCCTATCTCTTTGAGGGGATCTTCGCCTGGCACCGTTGCGGTCCGCGTACCACCAGGGCGTGTCCCCGCTGTGGTACCACCCTGCGGGATGTGGTTCTGCACCATCGCGTGGGGTGCTCGGGGTGCTACGCTCTCTTTGATCAGGCGATCGACCGGATTCTCCGGCTCCACCGGGAAGATGCCTCTCACCGGGGGCGGTTGCCCCAGCGGCTCGCCCGTTATCGCCGGATCTTTGTGGAACGGGAGCGCGTGCTGAACAATCTTTCCCTGGCTGTGGAGCGCGAGGACTTCGAGTCGGCAGCTCTTTTGAGGGATCAGCTCCAGGAACTGTCCCGGGATACTCCTTCGTCATGCGATCTCTCCGACCCCTCCGGTGTCCCGGGCTCTTCCGGTGTCCGGGGGCCTTCCGATCCTGCGGGTCTTTCCGATATCACGGGCCATGCTGATTCATAGGGCTCTTCCTTCCCGACAGGGCTGGTTCTCCCACGACGGAAAAGAGGGCGACGTGGTGGTAGCCACCACCATGGAGCTCTCGCGGAACCTGGCGGATCTTCCCTTCAACGGCAAAGACCGGGATGGTCCGAACCTGGAGGTGCGGAGGCGCGTCGAGGAGGCGGGGACGGCCCTGTCCGGTGACTACTACGCGATCGACGGTGTACGCCTGCGCCCGGAACTCCGGCGTTTCTTCCTGGCTCGGGGGGTTCTGGCGGGGGAGGGTGATCGGGCTTTCTCGATCGTTTCTCCGGGCGAAGAAGAGATGATCCGCCTGGGCGGCGAAGATCACCTGGTATTGCAGGGAACTTCGGGAGGGTGGAACCCCGGGGCTGCCCAGGAGAAGGCTTCCCGGCTGGACCGGTTCCTGGAGGAGCGCCTCTCTTTCGCGGTGTCTCTCCGGTTGGGGTATCTTTCGCCCCGGCTTCATCGGGCTGGAACGGGATTGACGGCGGGGGCGGTGCTCTTTCTGCCGGCTCTCCACCAGGGCGCCCAGGGGCTTCCCCGGCGGGCGAAGGAGGGAGGGCTCCAGGGGAGCCCCCGGGTTATGATTCGCGCGCTTTCGGGAGAAGAAGATCTCCACCCCTCGCTCTACAGACTCACCTGCCGGGCCTCCTTCGGAGAATCGGAAGAGGAAACCACGGCAGAACTTGCTGCCCTGGTAGAGCGGTTAGTATATTATGAGCGCAAGGCTAGGGATTTGCTCCTTCGGGATCACCGGCAGGAACTGGAGGACGCCGTCCACCGGGCTCTGGGGGTCCTTGCCTTTGCCCGGGTTTTGTCCCGTCGCGAGGCGATGGAGCAGATCGGCCTGGTTCGTCTGGGTGCGGTCTGCGGGTTGATCGAGGGTGTGGTCCTCAGGGAGGTCACGAATCTTTTTTTTGCCGCCTGCGACAGTTCCGTGGTGGTCTTCTCGGAAAAAAAGAACGAGAATAACCGTGAGAGCCTTGATGTGCCGAGGGCAGGATTGATCAGGGAGATGCTGAAGGCCGCCGTGGGGCAGGATGTCCCCGGGGCACGGGAAGACGAATCGGCACCACGAGGCGGGACGGAATGACAGGGAGCGAGATGATGCGCAGCGGGATGCCACGGGGCAACAGGAGAGATAGCGATGTTTAAAGGATTAACACAACGAGCCCAACGGGTTTTGCAGATACTCGCCCAGGACGAGGCAAAGCGCTTTCACTCGGAGCAGCTCCTGCCCGAGCACATCATGCTGGCGATCCTCAAGGAGGGCGGTGGCCTGGGCTACAAAGCGCTGGAAAAGGTGATGATCGATCCCGCCAAGATGCAGATCGAGCTGGAAAACTCCATTCCCAAGAAGCGGGGGGGCTTCACCCTGGGTGATGTTCCTCCCTCGTCGCGGGGCCGCAAGGTTCTGGAGGATTCTGCCGAGGAAGCACGGAATCTGGGCCACGAGTATATCGGAACGGAGCACCTTTTGCTGGCCTGTTGTCGCGAGCACGAGAGCAAGACTTCCTTCTTTCTGGATCAGTTCGGCGTGACCGTGGAGATGCTCCGCGATGTCATTGTGGATCTGAGCGGCGGAGAATCCCGGGGAGGGGCCACTACAGGAGCTGCTTCCGGTTCGGGTTCCCCTTCGGGAAGCAGTGCAGGCACGGGCCGTCGCAGGGTCTCCACCGCCCAGGCGGGCAAGAAAGCCACGCCCACGCTGGACGAGTTCGCCCGGGACCTCACCGCGCTTGCCCGGGAAAACCGGCTGGACCCGGTGGTGGGACGCAAGCGCGAGATCGAGCGGGTTATCCAGATCCTGGCCCGGCGTACCAAGAACAACCCCGTCCTTATCGGAGAGCCCGGAGTAGGCAAGACCGCCATTGTTGAGGGTCTGGCCCAGGAGATCGTCGAGGGGACGGCCCCGGAAGTGCTGATGGGCAAGCGGGTCCTCACGCTCGATCTGGCGAGTCTCATCGCCGGAACAAAGTATCGCGGTGAGTTTGAGGAGCGTCTCAAGCGGGTCATGAAAGAGATCACCAACAGCGGAAATGTGATCCTCTTTATTGACGAGTTGCACACCATCATCGGTGCAGGCGGCGCCGAAGGGGCGATCGATGCCAGTAACATGCTCAAGCCGGCCCTTTCGCGGGGGGAGATGCAGTGTATCGGCGCGACAACCCTGAACGAGTACAAGAAGTATATCGAGAAAGACGCGGCTCTGGAGCGGCGCTTTCAATCGGTGATCGTTCCCGAACCTTCCGTGGAGGAAACCATCGAGATTCTCCGGGGAATCAAGGAGCGCTACGAGGAGCATCACAACGTCTCCTATACACCGGGAGCGCTGGAGGTTGCCTCGGTGATGTCCAGGCGCTATATCGCTGATCGCTTTCTGCCCGACAAGGCGATCGACCTGATCGACGAGGCGGGGAGCCGGAAGCGGATATCCAACAGCGTGCGTCCCACGGAGATCGCCGAGCTGGAACGGCACATCGAACAGCTGAACAGCGAGAAGATCGCCCTGGTCAACAGCCAGAACTACGAACGGGCGGCGGCTGTGCGGGACGAGGTGCGTCAGCTCAAGGAGCGGGTGGAACAGCTCAGGAGTCACTGGCGGGTGACGCTCCGAAGCGAGCAGAGCGTGGTCGATGCTGAAGATATCAACTATGTGCTCAGCGAGATTACGGGGATCCCCCTGGTGAGGATCGCCCAGAGCGAGAGCGAGCGCCTGCTCGACATAGAGAAGGATCTTCACAGGAGCGTGATCGGTCAGGACGAGGCGATCCAGGTGATCGCCTCGGCGATCAGAAGGTCCAGGACCGGACTGAGCGCACCGGAGCGTCCCATGGGGTCCTTCATCTTTCTGGGCCCTACAGGGGTGGGCAAGAGCCTGCTGGCCAAGTCCCTGGCGGAGTTTCTCTTTGGGACCTCCGACGCCCTCATCAGGATAGACATGTCCGATTACATGGAGAAGCATAACGTGTCGCGCCTTGTAGGGGCTCCCCCGGGGTACGTGGGGTACGAGGAAGGGGGTGTTCTCACTGAGAAGATCCGCCGGAAACCCTATAGCGTGGTTCTCCTGGACGAGATCGAGAAGGCCCACCCCGACGTGTTTAACCTGCTCCTGCAGATCCTGGAGGAGGGGGAGCTCCAGGATAACCTGGGCCACAAGGTGAGCTTCAGAAACACCGTTCTTATCATGACCTCCAACGCCGGTGCCCGGGAGATAACCCGCGATGCCTCGGTGGGCTTCCGTTCCGATGAAGGGCTTCTGGAGTACCGCGAGATTCGTTCATCGGCGATGAACGAGCTGCGGAAGCAGTTCCGTCCGGAGTTTATCAACCGCGTGGACGAGATCGTGGTCTTTCACAGCCTCTCCGATCAGCAGGTCCGTTCGATCCTGGAAATCCTTCTGGGGGAGATGCAGACCCGTCTGGCCGAGCGGGAGATTACCCTGGAGGTAACGCGTTCTGCCCGGGATCTCCTGATCGAGCGCGGGTACGATGTAAAGTACGGGGCGCGTCCCCTGCGGCGGACCATCCAGCGGGAGATCGAGGACCCTCTGGCGATGGATCTCCTGCGCCGGCGGTTCGGTGAGGGTGATCACATCGTGGTGGGGGTGCGTAACGGAGAATTTACCTTCCGCCAGAAAAAAAGGAAGAAACACGGAGCTGCCTCTCCCGGCACCCCGGAGCAAGGGCAGGACGATCAGGAACCGCAGACCTCGCTGGTGCCGGGGGATGGTGCGCACCAAGAGGACTAGAGCTCATCCTGTTCCCGGAAGCTGTAGTAGCCCTGGGCCGAGAAGACGATATGGTCCAGGAGGCGGATTCCCAGAATGTCTCCTGCCTCGATCAGTGTGCGGGTGACGGCCCTGTCCTCGGCGCTGGGCTCGGTGTTGCCGCTGGGGTGGTTGTGGGCCACGATGATAGCTGCGGCGCGGTCCTGAAGCGCGTCGGCAAAAACTTCCCGGGGATGCACCAGGGTGCGGTTTACCAGCCCCACCGAGACGATCCGTACAGCGTTGACCTCGTGGGCCCCGTTGAGGGAGATAGCGAGGAAGTGCTCCTGTCTCCGGTCGGCGTAGTGTTGTAGCAGCGGTACTGCATCCGAGGGGTGACGGATCCGGTAGTTTCCCGGCGCCAGGACGCGGCGGCAGAACTCTACCGAGGCGGCCAGAAGCGTGGCTTTGGCCGGACCGACACCGCTTACTTCCATGAGTTCCCGTGGGGTCGCCCGGAACTGGGTCTTCTCCAGGACTTCCAGAACCCGCTGGGCCAGCGCCAGGACACCGCAGCCCTGGTGCCCGCTTCCCAATACAACGGCCAGCAGATCCTGATCGCTCAGAACCTGGGCTCCCTCTTCCAGGAGCCGCTCCCGCGGTCCGTTTCCGTTTTTCAGCAGTTCCATGTAACGGGCCATCTCTCTGGTTTCTTTTGCTTTCACATCAGGGTAGACGGTGGAACGGGCGGTTCTGCTTTTGCGAGAAAGATAATTTTACATCGTTACTGCACATCGTCACCACACATAGCCACCGCACAGAAAGATCGTGACCTGCGATAGTGCCGGGATCAGGACTCTTCCCCGCTCCGGAAGGACCACTCTCATCACCCAGTTTTTTCGGCCAGTAATACGGGGATTTGCCGCAGGATCGGCATCGCGGGCTCGGTATCGTTGATATCGGGAGTAATCCTGTCGTGGGTGTGATACCTCGACAGTGAGACCCCTCGATTCAGCAGATAGTCCGCGCCGAGGAATCTTCCTGCCTCAAAAGATGTGCATACGTTTATTGGCAATATCCCGTTTCGTCCTTGCATTGCGATACACGTTATTCTAGAATTTAGTTATCCAGGGAGGAAAGTATGAAAAAGGGAAATCGGTTTTTGACTGTGGTCGCAGTAGCTGTTTTGCCATTACTGACCTTGGGGTGTCCTGATCTTATGGGTGGCAGCAGTAGCAGTAGTAGTAGCCCTACTGAAACCCTTTACCGGGGGAGTGCTAACCCCGGAGACAGGGTTAGCCTGGAGGTCCGAGCTGATAGAACGTTCACGTTTAGCAACTATGACTTCCCTAATCAAAACGCTACCGGTACATACGCTATTGTGGAAGATCCATTTGGGTTAGAGGGGGTCATCTTGAAAAAAATCACGGAGCTGGGCGACGACTCAATCGATGATTACCGCTACATGTTTGTTGAAGTTCCTGGCCAGCTGGTTATCGCGTATTTGCCTGTTGGCGAGGAACCAAAACCTCAAGCGGCCGTATTGCCGGCTTACAGAGACCTGTCGATTGCTGATGTGGCGGGAAGCTATCACTTCGTGGACATGGTAAAAAATGCTACGGACGATCATGGCTGGGGAAGAATAACTGTAGATGCTCATGGGGCTGTTACAGGTACGCGTATAGACGCTATAGACGGGGATCTACCATCTGAAGAATCTATGGGAAATATTACTGTGGGTTCTGACGGCTACTTTGGTCTTGACGGAGACGGTGCTGAGCATTATGCACTAAGCTTTTTACCAGGCGGTGCGTGGATTTTAGACAGGGGCGTTGACGAGGGTTTTCAGGTAGGTGGAGCTGTACCGGCGACCGATCTAGCTCTATCGGAGGTAGATGGAGCATATACTTTATTTGGTCTCCCAAAACATGATGTAGAAATTGGTGATGTGACATATGAGGCAGGTATGGGGATAGGTAAAGTTGTGATTGATGGAACTCATGTCAATTATCAAAACTATGTTATATATAATGACCCTGATGATGATGAAATGGTTACTGGCAGTTTCACTCTTACTGAGCAACCTTTTCCTGGAATGTACACAGGAGAAAATGAGGAAGAAAATCGAAAATTTCGTTTTATCTTCATTTCTGGAACCGCATTCTTCGGACAAATGTTTAGAGATCATGAGAGTGGTGGATACTGGGATAGCTATTACGGGATAAAGCATTAACCTGGTATCGGTAAGAGACGGGAAAAAAAGACGCAGAACGGAGGCTCGCTTGATCTTTTACCGGGCGGGCCTTTTCTGTATCGGTTGCGGATGTTCGGTTGAGCGAAAGCTCTGTAACTGCTCCACAAATTCGTTTAGCGCGATGGTGGAACGGGCGGTTCTGCTTTTGCGAGAGCCCCTTTTTCAGTATACTTCTCCCATGGCAGAGATAAAATCAGCACTGGAGATCGCCCTGGAGAAAACCCGGGACATCCAGGGGGATCCCGAGGCGGTCCGAAAACACGAGGCGAAGAACGAAGGGCGCAAAATGTTGGCGACCCTCCGCAGGGATCCCGATTTCCAGCTCAAAAAGGCCCTGAAGGCGGTTCCCAGGGACAGAACGGGCTGGGTGAAGGAAGGGCTCTTTGAGGCGGTGCGAAGCAATCTGGTTCTTCCTCAGGAGGAGGCAGACCTGGCCCGGCTGGAAGAGCTTGCGGTGGTCATGAAGGAACTCTCCCGGGATCGGGCTATGGTTGATGCCATCCTGCAGCAGGTGAGGGATTTCTTTTNCCGGTACCTCCAGGATCGGGACCGGTTGATCGAGGGGCTCACGGAGCAGTATGAACCGCGCCGGAAGCAGCGGGAGCAGCAGCTCTCCCAGCAGTACGGTCGCCCTGTAAAGCTCGAAGCATCGCAGGATCCGGAGTTTGCAAAACTCCTTCAGGACCACCTGGGGCGGCTTCAGGAACAGTACCAGCACGCCCTGGTCGAGGTGGAGAGTCATCTGCGGGGTATGGCTGGGTTCTAGGCCCGAGTGCCCACGCGCCNGGGGGTGAACCGGGGCCGTCCGGCANCGACGGAGGGCCCGGTGCTTCCGGGTGTGCTGGAAGGGGGGCGCTAGAAGAGGGGGGTGTTTTTCTCCGCCAGAATGCGTTCGTAGCGCTTCCCGAACTGCCTCCAGGTGACAATAAAGAGCGACGCCGTCACGGGCCCCACCAGAAANCCGATGAGCCCCAGGTGGGCCAGCCCGCCTATNGTCGAGAGGAGCGCCAGGGCGGGGTGTAGNCCCGTGCGGTTTCCCACAAGCTTTGGTCGTATTATGTTCTGATTGATCCCCACCGTCCCGGCGCCGACGCAGATGATGATGATCCCCGCCACAGGNCTCCCCAGGAGGAGCGAGATGATCCCTGCCGGNAGCAAGATCAGGTTTGTTCCCACCAGGGGAATCATGGAGAGCACCATGGTGACCACCCCCCAGAGGAAGGGGCTCGGCAGNCCCAGGGAAAGAAAGAGAATAGTCGTCATGGCACCCTCGAGGATTCCCAGAAAGACGGTGCTCGTCAGNGTGGCACTGATGGTATTTACCATCTCGCTTGTGATCTGGTCGATATTGTGATCGCTCAGCGGGAGGAACTCCTTGATGCGCTGGACGATGCGCGGCCCGTCGAGGATGAAAAAGAAGGTCAGCAGAATGGTGATCAGGAACTTGAAAAGCCCCGTGGAGACGCTGCCCAGATAGCGGCGGGCCATGCGCAGGAGATGGTCCCCCGAGGCCCGGAAGGTCTCCTCAAAGGCCCGGGTGACCTCATCCTCGGGAAGGTAGGCCAGAACGGACCGGATGAGGGGGAGCGCGGCCAGGTGTTCCTGAAGGGTGCTCAGGAGTTCTGTTACGGGGGTCTCCCCCCACTGGCGGCGAAAGATTCCCACCAGTTCAATAACCTCGGCTGCTACCAGGGCCGTGATGATTCCTGCGGGAATAATAACGATCAGAATAATGATTATTGTGGTTATCGACGCCGCAAGACGGGGTTTGCCCAGGCGCCGGGAGATTCTGGTAAAGACGGGCCAGAAGAGATTTGCCAGGACCACCGCCAGGAACGCACTGAGAAGAAAGGGGGTCATGAGGCGGAAAAAGGCCAGGGAAAAGGCAACGAGGATCAGAAGAAATATGATTTCCGGGAGTAGATTGTCAAATTTCTTCATCTTTTTTCTCTCCTCCTCGTTATAATTGTACTCTGCGTGTTATAATGGAGCAATGTACTGCTTAACATTGCCCCTCCCGTCCCGTCGGGAGCTTCAGTATCAATACGAACATCAGTCCTGTGCTCTGGAAAAGGCGCTGCACGAGATGCAGCGGCGGATTAAGGTTGCCCTGGCCTCAGCGGAGATCAGTAGCCCCACCCTCAAGTACCGTATCAAGTCCTTCGACAGCTTTTATGAAAAACTCCTGCGCCGTTCCCGCGAGAGCGGTCCCGGCGAGGACGTGCTGATTACCGACCTCCTGGGGATCCGTGTGGTCTGTCCCTTTGTGGAGGAACTCACCGTGGTGGAGGAGGCCTTGCGCGCCGCCTTCGAGATCACCGAGGTGGAGCGCAAGGGAGCGCATCTGGGCGAGACCGAGTTCGGCTACAGCTCGGTGCATCTCCTGATCGAGTTGCCCCGGGATATTCGCGACAGCTTTCATCTGGACCGGAGCTGGATCTGCGAGGTCCAGCTCCGGACGATCCTCCAGGATGCCTGGGCCGAGGTGGAGCACGAGCTCGTGTACAAGGCAGAACTGACCCCCCTGGACACAAAGTTGCGGCGAAAACTGGCCGCCCTTAACGCAAACCTGACCCTGTCGGACATCATATTTCAGGAGATCCGTGATTATCAGCGTAGCATGAGCCGGAAGCTGATGCGTCGACGGGCCACCTTCTGGTCCCAGCTGGGAGAGCTTTCGGGCAGCAAGAGCGCTTCGGGGAATGGCTCCGAGGGCGAGGATCCGATCCATACCGGAAGCGATACCATCGATACCATGCTGATCAGGGCGCTCCATTTCCACAGTCAGAAGGATTATACCTCGGCTATCCGGGTCTATACCGACATCCTNGCCTACCAGCCCGAGCCCTACGTGAGCGCTATCATCTATACCCATCGGGGGATGGCCCGCTTTGCGGTCCAGGATACCATCGGGGCTGTGGAGGATTTCACGGCTACCATCAGGATATCTCCCAAGACAACCAAGGCCTATCACTACCGGGGTGTGGTCTACCGGGCCCAGGGCAAGCTGGAACAAGCCCTGGCGGATTTCTCGCGGTGTCTGGAATACGATCCCTACCACGTAGATTCGCGGATAGCCCGGGCAGAGCTCTACCGCGAGCTGGGGGAGGGCGAGACGGCGCTGGCCGACTGCGAATGTGCCCTGAAACTGGAGCCCGACAACGTCGCCGCGAGGGATCTGCTCCAGGAAATCCAGGAGCTTCAGGAGACTCGGGAGCTTTCGGTGAGTCAGGGGGCTCCCGCACAGGGAGAGGCCTGACCCAGCCGAGCGGTTCCGGCGCCTCGGGTCAATAGTTTTGGGGGCGCCTCTCGGGGATCTGGGAGACGGGAGAACCCTCGCGGGCCTTCCCGGGAGAGAGAAAGAGCCCGCAAAAGCACTGTCCGTGGTCGTCTATGTCCGGGGCTGCGTACCGGCAGGGGCAAATGATGTCCCGGTCCTCCTGGCGAAGCCCCTCGCCGTCCCGGCAGGGGCAGAGGTAGTAGCCGTAGCGGTTTACGTTTTCTGTGAGCCCCCGGGCGATCTGGTCGCGGAACTCCTGATCCTGCACGGGAACCCACCCGTAGTGGCGGGCGGCCTGCTCGATAAAACGTCGGGTCTCCTCAAGACTTCGCTTTTTCACGGGTTTTCTCCTTGCCCTGCGGGCACCCTCGCTGTATTGCTGCGCCGGTGCCTGATGGTGCCCGCCGGAGGTTACAGATCCAGGGCTCTGGTCCAGACAGATTCGGTNAAGCCGGAGAAGGCCCGCTGGTGGTCCACTACCAGAATGGGGAAAACCACCACGTTGTCGAAGCGGTCCGAGAGTTCCCGTTTTACCTGGCGCTTTGTGGCCTGATCGATCAGGTCCAGGTGAATGTAACTGAACTGCACCCCCGCAGCGGTGAGAAAATCGATCGCCCTGCGGCAGAACGCGCAGGTGGAGAGCGAGAAGACCGTCACCTCGTGGTCCCTCAGGGGGCCATCGACTGTTTCAAATGTAAGGGAATCTATTGCCTTTTCCACACTCTAAAGGTAGTGCATTTTTCTCAACATTTTCAAGCTCTGTCGGAGAGGGAATCGGAAAAGGGATCGGAGAGGGGAAGGCTCTCTGCTGCCGGGAGATTCGGGGCACGCCTCAGATTGAGGGAGTACGGGGTGGTGCTACTCGTAGAGCTGGGGGTTGATATAGCGGTCGGGCTCGGCCACAAAGGGCGGGGCCGCCGTGGTATTTACATGGAAGCGGAAAACCAGACGCGTCGATCTGCGGGGGTCCCGGTCGGCGAAGGAGACCACCCGGGGGTCTCCCGCAAAGACCCGCTCCAGCAGGGGCGAGCGATCCAGAATGAGCTGTGTCCGGGGGGTGGTCCAGTGGAGTTCGACGATGATCGAGGTGATCGTCAGAAGCGGCTCGGGATCGGTATCGTCCTGGAGAAGGTCNTCTTCAGGGGGCTCCTGCCGTCGGGATTCCCCGTCGCCACCGCTGCCCGGTGTCACACACCCTCCCAGAGAGATGCCGAGGATCATCAGGATCAGCGCCAGGGCCAGNCCCGGAGAGAGAAACCGCCNTGGGGCGGAGGCGAGGAAAATCGGGCTGCCCCTTCCCGGTCCTTNCCGGGAGGNTCCTTCTTTCACACAAAAACCCATCACACTCTACATAATACTATGACGGATGCGGGAGGGCGAATCGGGGACGGTGACCACCAGGCCGGAATGTGATATCTTCCCCTGCGATGACGAAGTACGACGAGAGTTCNATCAAAACCCTCTCCAGCCTGGACCACATTCGCCTGCGCAGCGGCATGTACGTGGGACGTCTGGGAGACGGGAGCAATTTTGAGGATGGAATCTACATCCTGATCAAGGAGATCGTGGACAACGCGATCGACGAGTTTATCATGGGCCACGGNCGCAAGATCGAGATCAAGCGGGACGACGACGGGACGGTAACCATTCGGGACTACGGCCGGGGCATACCCCTGGGCAAGCTCAAGGATGCCGTGAGCCAGATCAATACGGGGGCAAAATATAACGATGAGGTCTTCCAGTTCTCGGTGGGGCTCAACGGGGTAGGAACCAAAGCGGTGAACGCCCTGTCCGAGCATTTCCACGCGGTGAGTTTCCGTGACGGGGCCTGGGCCGAGGCGGTCTTTGCAGCGGGAGTCCTGAAGAAGCATCGCCAGGGCAAAAAGAGCGACCAGAAAAACGGAACCTGGGTCCAGTTCAGGCCCGACCGNACGCTCTTTGGAGAGTACCAGTTTAATGAGGAGTTCATTCTCCAGCGGCTGTGGAACTACGCCTATCTCAACGCGGGGCTCACGATTATCTACAACCGCCAGAAAATTTTCTCCGACGGGGGGTTGAAGGATCTGCTGGTGAACGAAGTGGGCGACGAGGAGCTCTACGGGGTGATGCATTACCGCGACGATCGCCTGGAGTTCGCCCTTACCCACACCTCCAATTACGGCGAGACCTATTTTTCCTTCGTGAACGGGCAGTTCACCGCCGACGGCGGTACGCACCAGAGCGCCTTCCGTGAGGGTGTGCTCAAGGGAGTGAACGAGTTTTTCAAAAAGAACTACGCCGGCGAGGATGTCCGGGAGGGAATCGCCGGAGCCATAGCGGTGCGGCTCAAGGATCCCCAGTTCGAGGGACAGACCAAAAACAAGNTGGGCAACTCCGATATCCGCGGGTGGATNGTGAACCAGGTTCGGGAAGCTGTTGCCGATTTTCTCTTCCGTAACCAGGGGGCCGCCAAAAAGCTGGAGGCCAAGATTACCCAGAACGAGAAGCTTCGGAAGGAGCTCAACACCGTCCGGAAGGAGAGCCGGGAGGCGGCAAAGCGAATCTCCCTGAAAATTCCCAAACTGAAGGACTGCAAGTTCCACCGGGGCGACCGGGACAGGCGGGGCGAGGAGAGCACGATCTTTATTACCGAGGGGGACAGCGCCACGGGAAGCATGGTGGGGGCCCGCGATGTTTATACCCAGGCGATTTTCTCGCTTCGGGGCAAACCCCAGAATATGTTTGCCAGAAANCGGGGTGAGATCTACCGGAACGAGGAACTNTATAACATGATGATGGCCCTGGGGATCGAGGAAGATCTGGCAAATCTCCGGTACCAGCGGATCGTTATCGCCACCGACGCCGATCACGACGGGTTCCACATCAGGAATCTCCTGCTCACCTTCTTTCTCCAGTACTTCGAGGAGCTGGTGGTGGCACAGCACATATACATTCTCGAAACCCCCCTCTTTCGGGTGCGGAACAAGAAGGAAACACGCTACTGCTACTCCGAGGCCGAGCGGGCCCAGGCGGTACAGGAGATCCGGGGCGGTGAAGTGACCCGGTTCAAGGGGCTCGGCGAGATATCTCCCCGGGAGTTCGGGCAGTTTATCGGTGAGGATATGCGGATCGTTCCGGTAAACCTGAAGACGATCAAGGATATTCAGGAGACCCTGAGCTTTTTTATGGGGAAGAACACGCCGGAACGGCGGGCNTTTATTATGGAGAACCTTATCTGATGGCCTACGTACACACCCTGTTCAATACCAATTTCCTGGAATACGCCAGTTATGTGATCAAGGACCGGGCCATCCCCCACGTGGACGANGGGCTGAAACCGGTACAGCGCAGGATTCTCCATTCGCTGCTGGAAGTGGACGATGGAAAGTTCCATAAAGTAGCCAACGTGGTGGGGCACTGCATGAAGTACCATCCCCACGGCGATGCCTCTATCTACGAGGCTCTGGTTGTGCTGGCCAACAAGGGGCTCTTCATCGACACCCAGGGGAACTTCGGGAACATCTTCACGGGAGACCGGGCCTCGGCGGCGCGGTATATCGAGTGCCGGATCAATCCTATCGCCAGGGAGATTCTCTGGCGCCCCGAACTGACGGAATACGTCGAGAGCTACGATGGGCGTAACCGGGAGCCCCTGGTTTTTCCCGCAAAAATCCCCCTGGCNCTGGTGCTCGGAGCCGAGGGGATCGCCGTGGGAATGTCCACGCGTATCCTGCCCCACAACTTTGTCGAGGTGATTCAGGCGGTTCAGGGAGCGTTACGGGGGGAGACGGTGACGCTCTATCCCGACTTTCCCACGGGGGGGCTTCTGGACGTCTCGGACTACGCCCAGGGACAGGGAAAGGTCCTCGTNCGGGCAACCCTCGATACGAGCGACGAGAAGCGGGTNGTGATCAGGGAGATTCCCTTCGGGACCACCACGGAATCGCTCATNGCCTCGATCGAGAACGCCGCCCGGCGCGGGAAGATCAAGATCGCCCAGATTAACGATTATACCTCGGAGAAGGTGGAGATCGAGATTCGCCTGCCCCGGGGGGTGTATACCCAGGATGTGGTGGACGGCCTCTACGCTTTCACCGATTGCGAGCAGTCTATCTCGGTGAATCTCCTGATGATCCACGAGAANAAGCCCCGCCTGTTTACCATTCCCGAGGTGATCGANTATCACGCCCGGCGGCTGGTGNAGCTGCTGGAGCTGGAGCTNCGTCACGAAGAGAAGGAACTTCTGGAGCGGCTCCACCTGCGTACGCTGGAGAGGATCTTCGTGGAGGAGCGGATCTACAAGGCTATTGAGGAAGAACGCTCCCACCAGGGGGTTTCCGATGCGGTTTTTCAGGGATTTCTCCCCTTTCGGGCAGAGCTGGTGAGGGATGTTACCGATGAGGATATCGAACGGCTGCTGAAAATCCCGATTCGCCGCATCTCCCGCTACGATATCGAGCGAAACCGTCAGGAGGTCCAGGCGATCCGGGAACGNCTGGAGGAGATCAGAGAGAGTCTGAAGGATCTGGTGGCCTGTGCTCTGGCCTTTCTGGAGGGTGTTCTGGAGGCCCACGGCAAGGCTTTCCCCCGGCTGACCACGCTTCAGGAGTTCCGCCGGGTGGATGTCCGCGAGGCGGCTCCCCGGGATCGGCAGCTCCGGTACGACGAGAAGACGGGCTATCTGGGCTATGGTCTCTCCGAGGGAACCGAGGTGACCGCTGTCTCTCCCTACGACAGGGTTCTTTTGATCGATGCTTCGGCTGGTTACCGTGTGGTGGATGTTCCGGAAAAACTCTTTGTGGGTGAGGGCCTCCTCTACGCCGGGCTGGCTGACAAGGAGCTTCTGGCCGAGACGGTCTTTACCCTGGTGTACCGCACCGATCAGGGGGCAACCTGTCTGAAGCGGTGTACGATCGAACAGTTTATTCTGGAGAAGGATTATGCCCTCCTGCCCGAGGGATCCCGGGTTCTGGCCTTCACAACGCTGGCGGANGGCGTGGTNCGGCTCCGGTACAAGAAAAANCCCCGGATCCAGAAGCTCGAGGAAGATTTCGATATTTCGGGGTATCTGGTAAAGAGCACNCGCGCCGGGGGAGTCCGTCTCTCTGTTAAAGAGGTNTCTTCGGTAAAGGTTCTTACCAGCCGGGCCAAGTCGGCACGGAAGCGAAGCTGACGCCCGCGGGCCGGTCCGGGGGTCAGGACCGGGTTTTTCGGGGTGATTTCGGTGGTTTTTCCGCTTCCGGGGAGCTCCCTGGGGTGTTTCGCCGTTTACGGGGCGGCCGCCGGAGGAATTGCAGGGTCAGGGGAGACGTGCGGGGGTAGGTATGGTAACTCTCGGAGGACCCCCGGATGATAAACCCTGGCACTCGATGAATTGTGGAGAGGCCGAAGACGGCGTAACCTGCCAGAATGAGTGCAATGATCCAGTAGAGAGCCGGTCCTCCCAGTCGCTCCATCCCCAGAGAGGCCATAAGGGGGCCCGCCACGGAGCCCAGGCCGTAGAATACATAGAGGGCGCTGGCGGATTGCACCATATCCTCGGGGAGGAGCTGGTCGTTCACCGTGGCGATGGAGAGGGAGTAGAGCGGGATGGCAAAGCCTCCAAAGAGGAAGGCGGCTCCCGTGAGCAGCGGGCCTGGCCCCGGAACGATCCCCAGTGCCAGGGCAGCTACTGTCCCGGCCAGGGAGCTTGCCAGGAGCGCGGCCCGGCGTCCCGACCGGTCCGAGAGGAGGCCCAGGGGCCATTGCATCGCCATGGTTCCCAGGGAGAACACGAGCAGGAAGAGTCCGATCGTTCCCTCGNCCAGCCCCATTCCCTGGGCGTAACGGGGCGCCAGACTCACGTGGGCCCCCGCCACCAGCCCGCTGGTGATGACCCCTGCTGTTCCCATGGGCGATTTTTTCAGGACTCCCAGCAGGCGAATTTTCGTATCTGTTATCAGGGCCTCTCCCTGGACGGTGGTAAGGGTGACGGGCAGCAGGCAGAGCGATACCAGGATCGAGGTGATGCCGAAGAGCTCGAACCCCGAGGGCGGAAAATAGCCGATCAGGGGCTGGATCAGCCCCATGGAAGAGAGATAGACGATCCCGTAGGCCGAGAGAATTCTTCCGCGCAGGGCCTGGGGCGCTGCCACGTTGAGCCAGCTCTCGACAACGACAAAGATGATGGAGAGGCACAGGCCGTGGAGTGTTCTCAGGAGAATCCAGGCCAGGGGATTGATCAGCAGCACGTGGGCCAGGGAGGAGACCGAGGCCAGGGAGGCGAAGGCGGCGAAGGACCGCACGTATCCGGCGTGCTTGATCACCAGAATTGCCAGGAAGGAGCCTCCCAGCATTCCNGCGTAGTAGGCAGCGCTGATGATTCCGATGGTGCTGTCCGGGAATCCTTCGAGGCTGCCCCGCAGGACGACAGCGGTATTCTGGAGGGCCGAGCCGCTCCCCAGAAGGAAAATACTGGCGAAGATGGCCAGAATTGTGGTGNTTACGCCGTGCTCGGGAAGTTTNTTGCTCCTCACGGGATCNCCTGGTGTTCGNTCCCGGGGCGGGGNGGGGCCTGGGGGACGGTCTGAGGGGGCGTGTCAGCCGGTGTCAGGTCAGGCAGGATATCCTGGTAGCTGGTCAGGGCCAGGGTTCCTGCNCGGGAGAGGCGGTAGCGGCCCCGCTGCACCCGCTCGAACCAGCCGTAACTGTTTTTGGAGAGGATCTGCTGGGTTTGGGCCGGTGCCCCCANGCGCCGGAGTTCCGCTGGAGCGGCCCCGCTGCGGGACTGCAGCAGGTGNGCTACCCGGAGCGATCGCTGGCGCCAGGCCGTGAGGCGGGGTGCGCTACCGGGGAGACCCGCCTGGTCGAACTCGGCGTAGCGCCCGTCGATCTCCCGGATGATCTGGATGCGGCGCTGGCGGGCTGTGCGGGGCTGGAAGGGNCGGGGATGGAGGATGACCTCGATCCGTGTTGTCTTCTGGAGGAACCGGACAATCAGGAGGCCCACCTCGAGGCGCCGCAGAAGNTCCTGCAGGGCNCGCCCTTTTCTCAGGGAGCTTTTGCTCCCCCTCAGGGGAACGGCGATGTAGACCGCGTCGGTCAGGGCCTTTCGCCGGGCAGCCTGCAGCAGCAGGTCCAGGCAGAGGCGGGTTTTCATCTCTACCACGATGAGTTCCTCGGGTTCCCCGGCTGATCGGGCCACCAGATCGCAGTGTTTTACCTCGGACGAGACCTGGTAGCCCTGTCCCTCGAGCCAGCACCGAAGGGGCTCGAACATCTCGGTTTCGCGCACGCCTCACCCTAGCGCAGGAATGGCTTTTCTGGGAAGAGTCGATTTTCTNCCTCTGCCGTGGTATCCTTGTAACTGTATGTTTTCCCGGTTGTTTTTGGATACACGGTGTTCTGTGCAGCGCCGGTTGTATCTTCGAGAGGCCGGTTGGTTGTCCGGTGGCCGGTTGGTTGTCCGGTGGCCGGTTGTTTCCGGCATGCCGGTTGTTCCGGTATGTCGGGTTGTTTCCGACAGATAATGACGGTGAGGTGTCCATGAAGGTGTCCATGAAAAAGAGTAACAGCGTAATGCAGTCTGCAACGAGCCCTGNCAGGATTGTTCTTGTCCTTCTCCTGGGGNTGGCCGTTGCGGGGGTTTCCTTTGCAGGAGGCTCCCAGGAAAAGGCGCCTCCGGTTCTGGAGATTCCTCCCCAACCGAGGCAGTTTATCTCCCCTGAGAACCAGGACGGGCTCCAGGATGTTCTTCAGCTTCCCTTTTCCAGCCTGGTTGTTCCCAGCGAGGATACGGTCATCATTGAGTACGCGCTCTCGGTGTTCGATGGCGATGGAAATCTGGTCTTCGAACAGCGCGAACGACAGCAGGAACGGCGGGGATTTTTCGGGAACCTCTTTGGCGGCGAGAAGCCCCGCGTGGAGATCCCCGAGACTCTGACCTGGGACGGCCGGTACGGTCTTCCCCAGGATCGTCTCCCCGGGGATGCCCGGGAGGGGGATTTTGTTCCCGATGGCGAGTATACCTACCAGATATCGATCGTCGACGACGGGCGGAACGTGATCAGCAGCGCTCCCTTCAACGTAACGGTGGATAATACCCCACCCGAAATAGGCGAGTTTCCTCCCCTGGAGTATACCATCTTTGCTCCCAACGGAGACGGCCTGCGGGACGATATCTCCTTCGAGTTGCGGGGGAGCCGGGAACTCCGCTGGATCGTGCGGATCGTGGATGATCAGGATGAGCTGGTTTTTGAGAAAACTGTCGAGAACGAGACGCCCAGGAGGATCGAACGGGACGTGGCGCCTCCGGCCCGCTTTACCTGGGACGGGACCCGGGGTGCGGCTGGTGAAGAGGATCGGCCCCGGGCGCCCGAGGGGACGTACCGGCTGGTCCTGCGCGGTGAGGACCGGGCGGGCAACGTCGCCGAGGAGACTCATCCCCAGGCGGTGACCCTGAGCCTCCAGGCGGCCGAGCTGGTGCTGACCCCGGCCGATGGTAATCGCTGGTTTTCTCCCAACGATTCCGGCGTGAGGGATACCCTGGTGGTGGATGTTACCGTTTCGGATCCCGATTTTTTTGACCGCTGGACCCTGGATGTTCTCTCCCGGGGACAGGTGGTGCGCAGCGAGAGCGGCCGCGGAGCTCCTCCCGGGGAGTGGGTCTTCGACGGGCGCCGTCAGGATGGCTCGCGGTTTTCCGACGGCCCGGTGGCGCTGCGGTTGCGGGGGGTCCTGAAAAACGCGATCGAGGTTCAGTCAGAACCTCTGGAGGTCTATATCGATACGGTGCCTCCCGAGGCGTGGNTCCGCGTGAATACGGCTCCCCGGGAAACTCCCCAGGGAGAGCCCCTNGTCTTCGGGGCCGGCACCAAGGAGTCTCTGGCAGGAACGCTCCGGTTCGAGCGGGACGTGCCCTGGCGGTTCCGGNTATCCCTGGATGATTCGCCTCTTCTTGAGGGGGAGCTGGAGGAGTTTTTCGCTCTCACCGGTCTGACGCCCCGCCAGGTTGGCTCCTCGGAGATGAAAGAGGTCGAGCTGGTCTGGAGCGGAGAGGATCTTTCCGGATCTGGNGAGGCTCCCGACGGGCGGTACGAGCTGATTCTGGAGGGGCAGGACCGGGCCGGGAACAGGGGCGCCTCGAGACCTCTCAGGGCGATAAAGGATTCCTCCACCCCNGGGGTGGAGATCACCGCAGAAAATCGCGTGCTGGTTCCCCTCTCGCGGGGGGANCAGGCGGGAGNAGGGTACCGGATAGCGCTGGAGGATACNCGGGGTGTCCGGGAGTTCTCCTTCGAGATTCGAAACGACCAGGGCCGGGTGGTGCGGAGCGAGTACCGGCAGCGTCCCTTTGAGCGGTTNCTCTGGAACGGNGTGAGCAACGGGGGGCGTGTTGTGGAGGATGGCGAGTACTACGCCTCGGTGGAGGTGGTCTGGCAGAACGGCCATCACGCCCGGGCCGAGGACAGCCAGCCTGTGCGGGTTGAACGGGCTCCGGAGCCTCCCAAGACGGGAATCACCCTGACGCCATTGCCCTTTGCCCCCGACGGCGAAAGCAGGAACGGCCTCCTTACGATTGGTCTGGAGCTGAAGGCCGAGACGGAGATTCTTGGCTGGGAGGTTGTGATNGACGATCCCCGGGGGCGNCCCTTNATAGGCTTTGAGGGGAGGGGGGNCCCCCCTGCGGAGCTCACCTGGGACGGGTTGAGCGAGTCGGGAGAGCTCGTGCAGTCTGCCATGGATTATCCGGTGCGGTTTACCGTGGTTGATGCCGAGGGCCATGAGGTGACGGCCGAGGCGGTGATCGCCACGGATATTCTGGTGATGCCCGACGGTGATCGCCTGCGCATCCGGATCGCCAGCATTCATTTTGCGGGGAATACGCCCGATCTCTTCATGAGCGATCGGGANAAGCTGGAGCAGAATCTCCAGACTCTGCGGCGGCTCGCCCAGAGCCTGAACCGCTATCCCGACCGGCAGATCGTGGTGGAGGGGCACGCGGCTCACGTGTATCTCCAGTCCCCCGAGAGTATCGCCCGGGAACAGCGGGAAGAGTTGCTTCCTCTCTCGCGGCGCCGTGCCGAGGAGGTCATGAAGGCCCTGATCATTCTGGGAGTCGACCGGGACCGCATGCGCATTCAGGCGCTGGGTGGGGACCGGCCAGTGGTTCCCCACGAGGATCTGGATAACCTCTGGAAGAACCGGCGAGTGGAATTTCTGCTCGACCGGTAGCCCCGGGGCGTGACAAAGGTGGCGGCATCCGGTAGGATACCGCCACACTACTACGCTTTTCCNGCGCCCCAGGGGTGCGGGATGTANGATTACAGAAGGAGACGCAATGTCAAAGGCACATCGGGGGACACCCCTTAAGCAGGAAGTTCCGCACTCCGGACGGGGNAAATGCCCTGTGACGGGTCTTGACGGGGTCAAGCTGCTCTACGAGCACGAGATCGACGGCAAGAAGGTGAAGATTTCCAAGATGGCCAAGGCCACTCTGGCGAACCAGAAAAAACGTCAGGAAAAAGCCGAGGCTCAGGCAGGCGCGTAAGCCCCCTCCGACGGGGCTGGCCCCAGGGCCCCCAGGGCGGGGTCAAGAAGTTCCTCAAGTGGGGGCAATATCCCCCGGCGGGGAGAAGCGTTCTGATCTTCTGGCGATGGCCCCGGTGCCAGGCACCGGTGGTTGTCGGCGGAGGACGTGGGGTACCGGAGATGCCGGGAGTTCCGGGCTTACGCTCCCTTCGGGGCGGGGTTCAGTTCGGCCAGGATCCGGAGACCCTCCAGGGTAAGCCACTGGTCTACCCGGTGAAAAAGTCCTGCCACCGGGGCGAGTTGCTCCGAGAATCCTCCTGTAGCAATCAACAGGGGTTCAGCCTCACCCATTTCGCGAGACATCTGGGATAACACCTCTTTCACCAGCCCGGTATAGCCGTAGACGACCCCCGCNTGGATCGCGTGGCTGGTGGTGCGGGGAAGGGCCGAGGGGGGNGGTTTGAGCTCTACCATGGGGAGTTGTGCCGTGTTTGCCGAGAGAGCCCNCATGGCGCTCCGGATGCCCGGTGCGATGCTGACGCCCAGGATCGCGCCCCGGGAGGAGATCGCCGTGAAGGTCAGGGCGGTGCCGAAGTCAACGACGATCGCTGCGGAGCGAACCTGGTGAAAAGCTGCCACGGCGTTTGCCAGGAGATCGTTCCCGAGCTCTGCCGGGATGGGGGCGTTCCGGTCGAGGCCGGTTTTGAGGGTTTTTTCCACCACGAGAGGGGGGCGGGGGGTCAGTTTTTCCGCCACGGCGGTGATCGCCGGAGTAAGGGCGGGAACCACCGAGCTGACCACGATCCTGTCGATCGAGGTCAGCTCGTGTCCCCCTGTAGTCAGCATGGTGCGGAAGAGCACGTGGTACTCATCGGCTGTCTTCTCGGGGTCTGTACGAAGGCGCCAGTGGTCCAGCCAGGATGCCCCGTCGTGGACCCCGAAGGCGATGTTCGAGTTTCCCACGTCTACCGTAAGAACCATGCCCGTCTCCTTGTTCCCTGGTGCCTACGCCTTGGAGGCGGGGGGCGTTACAATGATCTTGTCCAGCCCGGGGCGCTTTGCACAGTCCTTCCCGACCGATGCGGCCCGTTCGGCATTCACGTAGTCCGGTTTCTGGAAGGAGTAGGTGAAGTTGGTGTGAACGTCGTAGGTTCCCTGCACCAGGGCGTAGGTATCCTCGGTCATGACCAGCTCCTCGTCGGTGGGAATCACGAAGGCCTTTACCGGAGAGTCGTCGGTGGTGATCACCGTCTCGGCGTTTCGGGTCATGGAGAGCTCGTTGCGCTCTTCGTCGATGGTGATTCCCATGTAGGAGAGGCCGCGAAGGGCTACCGTTCTGACCTGGGGACCCCGTTCTCCCACGCCTGCCGTAAAGACCACGGCGTCGATTCCTCCCGTGGCGGCTGCGTAGGCTCCGATATACTTTCTGATCCGGTATCCTTCAGCGTCGATCGAGAGCTGGGCGAGCTCGTCACCCTGGGCAGCGGCGTCCTCGATATCGCGGCGGTCCACAAAGCGCTCGGTGATTCCCAGGACTCCGCTCTTCTTGTTGAGGGTGTTCTCCATGTCGGCGGGGCTCATGCCGGTGCGGTTCATCATGTAGAAGGGGATAGCCGGGTCAATATCGCCACAGCGGGTTCCCATGATCAGCCCTTCCAGGGGAGTGAGACCCATGGAGGTGTCCACGGAGACGCCGTTTTTTACGGCACAGACGCTGGCGCCGTTGCCAATGTGGGCAATGACGACGTTTGTCTCGAAGGGGTCCTTCCCGAGGAGAACCGCAGCACGCTTGGCGGTGTAGAGGAAGGAGGTTCCGTGGAAGCCGTAGCGGCGAACGCCGTGATCGCGGTACCAGGAGTAGGGCAGGGCGTAGGTGTAGGCCATGGAGGGCATGGTCTGGTGCCAGGCGGTGTCCATGATTGCGCAGTGGGGAACGCCGGGGAGTACTGTACGGGCTGCCTCGATTCCCATGATGTTTGCAGGGTTATGGAGGGGGGCCAGGCTCTGGATGGAGCGGAACTCCTCAAGAACGGCGTCGTCCACGATCACCGATTTCTTGAATTTTTCCCCCCCGTGAACCACGCGGTGTCCCACGGCCTTTACCTCGTCCATGGAGGCGATCGCCCCTTTTTCGGGGTCCACCAGGGTGTCCATGATGAGCTGGATCGCTTCGACGTGGCTGGGACAGGGATGGAGGACTTTGAGTTCCTCTTTTCCGGGTACCTTGTGAATGATGACAGAGCCTTCGATGCCGACGCGCTCGACAATTCCTGTGGCCAGTCCTTTTTTGGTGCTCCAGTCGTACAGTTGGTACTTTGCCGAGGAGCTTCCGCAGTTCAGCGTTAAAATGATCATAATTGAGTGATCCTCCGTGTAGGGTGTTCCTTCATTATTTCACACCCTTCGCCGATGTGGAAGGGGCCAGAATGGACCGGGTCTGGAGGTCCTGCTCTGAACAGCCTGCTCTGAACAGGTGTGCGTATCCTGAGAGATTTTGTTGAAAACTTGCGCCACCCCGAAAGTGGGCGTACAATGAACCATTCTCATACATAGTCCAGGGAGGTTCGGAGATGAAGAAGTTGATCAATAGCCCCGACGATGTGGTCCAGGAATCGTTGCGGGGTATGGAAGCTGCCCACGCGGATATTCTGAAAGTGAATTACGATCCTGCCTACATTGTTCGGGCTGATGCGCCCGTGAAGAACAAGGTGGGCGTGATTTCCGGCGGTGGCAGTGGACACGAGCCGATGCACGGTGGCTTTGTCGGTCGGGGTATGCTCGACGCGGCCTGCCCCGGAGCTGTCTTCACCTCCCCCACACCCGATCAGATGGAGGAGGCCACAAAGGCCGTTTCCTCGGGTCAGGGTGTTCTTCACATTGTGAAAAACTACACCGGTGACGTCCTGAACTTCGAGACCGCCGCTGATCTGTGTCAGGCCGAGGGGATCGAGGTCGAGGCCGTGGTGGTGGACGACGATGTGGCGGTGAAGGACAGCCTGTACACGGCGGGTCGCCGGGGTGTGGGCACCACGGTGCTCATGGAGAAGATCGTGGGTGCCGCAGCGGAGCGGGGCATGAGCCTCAAGGAAGTGGCCGACCTCGCGCGAAAGGTGAACGCCCAGGGACGTTCCATGGGAATGGCCCTTACCAGCTGTACCGTACCCTCGGCAGGGAAACCCACCTTCGAGCTGGGGGAGGGCGAGATCGAGCTCGGTATCGGAATCCACGGTGAACCGGGCCGCGAGCGAACCGCCCTCAAGACCGCCCGGGAGCTGGTGGATTACATGGGTGAGGCGATCTTCTCGGATCTTCCCTACAAGAGCGGCGACGATGTGATCGTCATGGTTAATGGCATGGGTGGCACCCCCCTGATCGAGCTCTACTTGCTCTACGCTGAACTGGAGCGGGTTGCCAAGGCCCGGGGCATAACCATCAAGCGGCGTCTGGTGGGAAACTACATCACCTCACTGGAGATGCAGGGCTTTTCCATCACCGCTCTCAAGTGCGATGACCAGATGGTTCAGCTCTGGGACGACCCTGTGCACACCGCAGGGCTCAGGTGGGGAGTATAAATGATCACCCTTTCGCAGATTCTGGCGTGGATTTCGCAACTCGACGCGGTATATACCGAGAACAAGGCCTATCTGACCGAGCTGGACTCGGCGATCGGTGACGCTGACCACGGCATCAATATGGCCAGGGGCTTCTCTGCGGCGCGGAAAGCGCTGGAGGAATCCCCTCCGGCCGATATCGGGGCCGCCCTGAAGGCGGTCTCCATGACCCTGATCAAGACTGTGGGCGGGGCCTCGGGTCCGCTTTACGGAACGGTTTTTCTGAAAGCCTCGGTTACGTGCATGGGGCAGGAAACGATCGACGAAGAGGGGCTGGAACGGCTCTTTTCCGAGGGGTTCAGGGGTGTGCAACAGAGGGGAAAGGCCCAGGTGGGTGACAAGACCATGATAGATGCCTGGGACCCGGCTGTAACCGCCCTGAAAGAGGCCCGATCCTCCGGGGGGGGCGTGGCTGCGATGCTTCAGGCCGCAGCGGCTGCGGCCGAGGCGGGCAGAGACGCTACGGTTCCGCTGGTGGCCCGCAAGGGTCGCGCCAGTTATCTGGGCGAGCGGAGCAAGGGCCATCAGGACCCTGGAGCAACTTCTACGGCGCTGCTCTTTGCGGCGGCCCGCGATACGCTTTCGTAATGTAAAAACCTGTGTCGGGCTCCCCCGGGGGAGCCCTCCGGTCTGTTCGCTGGTGCCTGTCTTTCCGGTCATCCCTGTCTTCCCGGGAGTGCGCCCGGGTGTTCCTCCCGTGGGGTTACGGGACTGGTGCCTCCCGGCGAGTCGGCGGGCGGGTGCGCCGGGCGAAACAAAGCCGGGTGAGCCGCTGCGCCGGTGCGCCGGGCGAAAGAGCCCCGGATTGGGCAGGGCAGGGAGAACAAGAGGAGGAATATGTTGTGGTCGGGCTTGTAATCGTTTCTCATAGCCGTCTCCTGGCCGAGGCGGTGCTGGTTCTTCTTGAGGGGGTAAGCGAGCGATCGATCCCGATGGCCTGCGCGGGAGGAACGGGTGAGGACCATCGCGAGCTTGGTACCGATGCCATGGAGATTATGGAGGCGATTCAGGCCGTGGATTCTCCCGAGGGGGTTCTGGTTCTTATGGATCTGGGGAGTGCGATCCTGAGTGCCGAGACGGCTCTGGAGTTTCTTGAGGGATCCCTGGCCGGGCCGGTCCGGCTGGTGCCGGCACCGCTGGTTGAGGGGGGNGTAGCGGCGGCCGTTCAGATTGGCCTGGGGGCTGATCTGGCCACGGTTGCTGCCGAGGCGATGGATGCCCTGGTCCCGAAGGAGAGTCAGCTCGGGAACGACCCCGCCGGGAGAGGAGGCTCCTCCGGAGGNGATCGCCTTTCCGAGTCCCCTTCCGGGGAGCCNGGGAAGCATGACCAGGACCAGGAGCTCTCCTGGATCACCGAGACCTTCCGGATCGAGACCGCCCACGGCCTGCACGCGCGACCCGCCGCACGGCTTGTGCAGACTCTGGGGCGCTTCGCGGTTCAGGCCCAGATCAGAAATCCCGGGCGGGCCACGGGGTGGGTCAACGCCGGGAGCCTGAACCGGGTGGCCACTCTTCAGGTGACCCGGGGGCAGGATGTGGAGGTCCGCTGTGCCGGGGAGGAAGCCCNCCAGGCGCTTCGGGCCCTGGAAGGGCTGGTGGCTGATAACTTCGGGGAACCCCGAGGGGGTGATAGCGATCCGGACGCTTCCCCCGGCGGGGGTGCGGCGGCCCGGGAACCTTCGGGTGATCTTGCTGCCGCTGCCGATTCGGCGTCCCCGGGGGATGATTCCGGTCCTGTGGTGATTCGGGGGATTCCCGCATCGCCCGGTCTGGGCCTGGGGCCGGTATTCCCCCTTGTTGTGCCCGCTCCCGCCTTTCCCCGGGAGGGAGACGCTCTCGAGGAGCTTCGCGAGGGGGGCTTCCCCGCGCTGGAGCGCGGGATCGGCGAGGTGGTGGGGGAGTTGCATCACCAGGCTCACGGGGCGCGCCGCAGTGGCCAGAAGGATCTGGCCGAGATCGCCGAGGCCCACGTTCTGTTGCTGNATGATCCCGAGCTTCTGGAGGAGGCCCGGCGGATCGCCGATCTGCGGGGGATACCTGCCCTGGAAGCGTTCTGGCGTGCCGCCCAGGAGGTGGCTGAGTCCTATGGGGCCATGGAGGACCCCTACCTGCAGGCGCGGGGTATCGATATGCGCGATGTGGCGCTTCGGCTGGTTGCCCGGGTGGCTCCCNCGCTGGTGGTTCCCCCGGGGATGCCCACCGATCGTTCCATTCTGGTTGCTGACGATCTCCTGCCCTCCCAGACGATGAATCTCGAGGCCGACCGGGTGGCGGGGATTGTCACGCTGGGGGGATCGGCGAGTTCCCACGCTGCCATTATCGCCCGGGGGCTGGGTATTCCCATGGTTGCGGCTGTGTCCCTGCCGGCGGGGTGGGAACAATCGCTGGCGGGGGTCTCCCTGGTGATAGACGGTGATGGCGGGATGGTAGAGGTGGCTCCGTCACCGGACCGGTGCCATCAGGTGCAGGAACTGATCAGCCGGCACCGCGAGGAGGCGGAGGCGCTTCGCCGGGAGGCCCGGGTTCCGGCTGTGCTNGCCTGCGGTGAGGGNTTTCCCGTGTGCGCCAACGTGGCTACCCTGGCCGACGCGCGCCTGGCTGCGGCAAACGGGGCCGAGGGCGTGGGGCTCCTGCGCACGGAGTTTCTCTTCCTGGGGGCTTCGCCCTTGCCCGGTGAGGAAGAGCAACTCGCTGCCCTGCGCGATATGACCGAGCCCTTCGGGGAGCACCCCGTGACGNTTCGTCTCCTCGATATCGGTGGCGACAAGGAGGTTCCCGCCCTGGATCTTCCCCAGGAGGCAAACCCNTTTCTGGGGGTGCGGGGGGTTCGTCTTCTCCTGGAACCCCGCCACAAGGGGCTTCTCCAGACCCATTTGAGGGCGATCCTGCGGCTGGCGGCAGAGCGGCCTGTGAAAATCATGATTCCCATGGTCTCGCTGATAGAGGAGATTCGGGGGATCCAGGCGGGGATTGCCCTNGCCGGGGAGGCCCTGCGAGCCGAGGGGCTGGCCTGCCCGCGGAGGGTGCCCCTGGGAATCATGGTGGAGACTCCCGCAGCGGTCTTCGCCGTGGAACGGTTTGCCCGTCTGGTGGATTTCATGAGTATTGGTACAAACGACCTGACCCAGTACGTGATGGCTGCCGAACGGGGGAATCCGGCGGTGTCGGCCCTGGGAGACGGCCTGCACCCGGCGGTTCTTGCGGCCCTCGCTGAGACTGTCCGGGGGGCGAATATCCGGGGGATACCGGTGAGTGTCTGCGGAGAGCTGGGGGGCGATCCCCAGGCTGTGCCGATTCTGGTGGGGCTGGGTATCCAGAGTGTGAGCGTCAACNCCTCATCGGTTGCTCCGGTGAAGCGTCAGCTCCGGGGGCTCCACCGTGACCGCTGCCGGGGGCTGGCGCAGGAGGCGCTCCGGCAGGATGTTGCCGGAGCAAACCGGAGGAGCCCCGCGCTGTGAGCGGGGCTCCCTGACCGATCAGGCCTTGTTTACTATCTCCAGCACCTGCTCCAGGGTNATCTTCTCTATCTGCTCGGGTTTCTGGAGCTCCTCGGGGAGGGANAAGTTTTTTGTCCCTGCCTTGATATAGGGGCCGTACCGGCCGTCGTAGATCGCAATCTTGCGGTTCTTTCCCGGGTCCTTGCCGAAATCTCTCAGTACCTTGGGGCCGCCCCGGCGGCCCTTCTTTTCCTCGGCCAGGAGTTCCAGGGCGCGGTCCAGGGTGATGGTGTAGACATCNTCCTCTTTTTTGAGAGACCGGAACTCGCCGTCGCAGACCACAAAGGGGCCAAAGCGCCCGATATTGGCTACCACCTCCTGGGCTGATTCGGGGTGGGTGCCCAGTGTCCGGGGCAGACTCAGAAGCTTCAGGGCCAGTTCCAGGGTAATCTCGCTGGGACGCACCCCCTTGGGCAGGCTCGCCCTCTTGGGTTTCTCCGTACTCTCCGGGTCGGATTCCCCCAGCTGCACATAGGGCCCGTACCGCCCGGTGAGGCAGAGAACGCTCTTGCCCGTCTCCGGGTCGGTGCCGATGGGGGCGGGGCCGTTCTTCTGAACGGCGATGAGTTCGGCGATGTCCGCTTCGGTGAGGTCCGCCGGGGTGTATTCCTCGGGGATCGACGCGTGGACCTCCTGGTCTCCCTCATAATGGATAATGTAGGGGCCGTAGCGCCCCACCTTGACGGTCTGGTGTTCCCGAAGCTGGGGCAGGGCGATGCTTCGCGAGACTTCGGGCTTGATTTCGCTCTCCCTGCGCTCCACGGCTTTCTGCAGCCCCTCTTCGGAGAGGTAGAACTCCTTCAGATAAGCCAGGGAGTCCCGCTCTCCCAGGGCGATCTCGTCCAGGGCGTTTTCCATGTTTCGGGTGAAGCTGTAGGTGATCAGCCCCTCGAAGTGGTTCTCCAGGAGCTGGACCACGGCCATGCCTGTAAAGGTGGGGGCCAGGGCCTTGTCCTGACGGCGGATATAGGAGCGCTCGTAGAGGGTGGCGATGATGGCGGCGTAGGTCGAGGGCCGGCCGATCCCCTGCTTCTCCAGCTGCTGCACCAGCGAGGCCTCGGTGTAGCGGGCCGGTGGTTTTGTGCGGTGNTGGTCGGGTTTTACCGCCTGGGGTGTCAGGTGGTTGCCCTCCTCCAGGGGAGGCAGGAGAACCTCCTTGTTTTCCAGGGCAGCTTCGGGGTTGTCGGCTCCTTCTACATACACCCGCAGGAATCCCGGGAACTCGATGGCGTTCCCTGTTGCTGTGAAGAGGGCCTCGCCTGCAACGATCTGTACCGTCTGGGAGCGCTTGCGGGCGTTTGCCATNTGGCTCGCCAGGGTGCGCTTCCAGATCAGCTCGTAGAGGGATCGTTCGCGCCCCGTGAGGGAGGTCTCGTCGGGGTGCCGAAAGGTGTCCCCGGCGGGACGGATCGCCTCGTGGGCCTCCTGGGCCCCCCGGGAGGCACTGTGCTGGCGGTCTTCCCGGGCCAGATAATCTTCACCGTAGAGCTCCCGAATCTGGCGACGCGTGGCCTCCACCGCTTCTGCGGAGAGCGAGGGGCTGTCGGTACGCATGTAGGTTATGTACCCTTCTTCGTAGAGGCGTTGGGCGGTGCGCATGGTTTCCCGGGCGCTGAGGCCGAGTTTCCGGTTCCCCTCCTGTTGCAGGGTGGATGTGATGAAGGGGGGNGCCGGGCGGGAGGTGACTTCCCGGGATTTTACCTCCCGCACCGTCCAGGGGAGGTCTTCCAGGGATGCCTGGAGTTCCTCTGCCCGGGTCCGGTCGAGCTGAAGGAGGTCAGGCGACTTGAGGGTTCCCGTGGCCGGATCGAAGTCCTTCCCCGAGGCGACCCGTTTCCCCTGGAACTCCGTGAGCCGTGCCTCGAAGGGGAGGTCGTGGCCCGGTTTGACCAGGAGTGCTGCCAGGTCCCAGTATTCCGAGGCGACAAAACGGATCCGCTCGCGCTCGCGTTCCACGATCATGCGGAGCCCCGGCGACTGGACCCGCCCCGCCGAGAGGCCNTAGGCGATCTTTTTCCAGATCAGCGGCGAGAGGGTGTAGCCGTAGAGGCGGTCCAGGATCCGTCGCGTTTCCTGGGCCCGCACCAGAGAGAGGTCCAGGGACCGGTAGTTCTCCAGGGCGTGGGTGATGGCCGAGCGGGTGATCTCGTGAAAGACCATGCGCCGTACGGGAATCTTGGGCTTCAGCACTTCCAGAAGATGCCAGGAAATGCTCTCCCCTTCGCGGTCTTCATCAGTGGCAAGGTAGAGGACCGAGGCTTGCTTCAGCTGCTCCTTGAGATGCCGGATGATCTTGGCCTTCCCCTTGGGCGTGACGTAGAGGGGGGCGAAGTTCTCCTCCACGTTGATTCCGACCCTGGCCCAGGGTTCTTTCTTGACCCGGGCGGGGATCTCTGCTGCCGATTGGGGCAGGTCCCGAACNTGGCCGATGCTGGCCTCTACCACGTATTCCGGAGGCAGAAAGCGTTTGATGGTGCGGGCCTTTGTGGGGGACTCAACTATTACAAGCGCCGATTCTGACATAGTTTTCGCGATCCTTTCGCGCTGAATGTTCGATTATTAGGGTTGTCTTCGTCAAGGACAAAAAGACCTCCCGGCTTGCGTCGTTCCATATTTCTGCGATATAATGGCCCTTACCCTATAATTTCTTTTCCCTGCAGTTTGGCAACGGAGGCATAATGGCAATACCCCTCGATGATCTTATCCAGGATGATCGTAATATATACGAGCTCACCGTGGCGTCTATCCGACGGTCCCACCAGATTGGCGAGATCCGCCGGGCCTTCAGTTCCGACGAGCACGGCAGCGTCAGCGATGAGGGCGGGGAGAAGGTTGTCTCCCAGGCGATCTCCGAGGTGCTGCTGAACCAGGTTCAGTTCGAATTGATTGAAAACTGATCGCGAGGTGAAGTTCTGCCGGGCCGGGGAGTCCGGGGAATCCGATGGAGGGGATGCCGTGATCAGGGCGGTGCTTCTCTTCGGCCCCACGGGGGCGGGGAAGACCGAGCTTGTGCGGCGGGTCCTCGCCACGAATCCGCAACTTGCCCGATCCCTGGAGGTGGTCTCGGCCGATTCGCGCCAGATCTACCGGGGTATGGATATCGGTACGGCGAAACCTTCCCGGGAGGAGCTGGCGGCGGTTCNCCACCACCTGATAGATCTGATCGAGCCTTCCTGTTCTTTTGATGTGGGGCAGTTTGTGCGTTCCTGCGACGATCTCTGCCGGGAGATTCACCGCCGGGGGCGCGTTGCCCTCGTGACGGGCGGTACGGCCTTTTACCTCCAGGCCTTCCTTTGCGGTTTGCCCGAAGCGCCCCCCTCTTCCGGAGAGGTNCGGCTCGAGCTTTCCCGGCGCGTCCAGCAGGAGGGGCTTGCCCCCCTGCGCGAGGAGTTGCTGCGGGTGGATCCCGAGAGCGCCAGCCGGATCGGGGAGAACGATGCCTACCGGATCGTGCGGGCCCTCGAGGTGTATCGCCTTTCGGGGCGTCCCAGGTCGTCCTTCCGCGAGCCCCGGGAGATTCGCCAGGGCCTGTCTGTGCAGGTTGCAGGGCTTACCCGGGATCGGCAGGAGCTCTACCGGCGTATCAATCGCCGGGTTCAGGCCATGATGGAGGCGGGGTTGCCCGGAGAGGTGGAGGGGTTGCTTCGTTCGGGCTTCGGGGGCGACGATCCGGGGTTCAGGACGATCGGATACCGGGAGTTTCTGGAGGTCTCGGCCACTCCCCCCTGGTCCGGAGAAGAGCTGGCGCTCATTCAGGAGCGGATCGCCCGGAATACCAGGCATTACGCCCGGCGCCAGGAGCTCTTTTTTCGTCGTTTGCCCCGGGTCCAATGGCTTCAGGCCGACGATGTCCGGGGGGTCGAGGCGCTGTTGCTGGGCGCGCTCCCTTCTTGACAGGGGCTATTCCATCGCGCATACTGCCCTCCTGTTTTGCGAGGAGATCCTAACAGCTGGTCTTGTGACCGGTCCTTGTTCCCGGGTTTTCCCCGGGCAGAGCCCGGTCGCAAAATAATAGATAGTGCACGTGATACCGTGCACGTGACAAAAGGAGACGATTGTGCCCTGCGGACGAAAACGCAAGCGAAAAAAGATCGCTACCCACAAACGGAAGAAGAAACTCCGGAAGAACCGCCACAAAAAACGAAATCGCTAATGCGTAGCCTCCTTCTGCGGCCTGGCGTATGAAGACCGGCAGTTTAACGCGGCCTCGAATCATGGGTATCATCAATGTTACCCATGATTCTTTTTTTGCCTCCAGCCGGGTGGCCGATGGAGCGCGTGCGCAGGCGGTGGCGGTGGACATGGTCGGCCAGGGAGCTGACATCCTGGATCTCGGGGGGGAGTCCTCCCGGCCGGGGAGTCATTATGTCTCTGCCGAGGAGGAGTTGCGGCGTTTGCTCCCTGCGATCGAGGCGATCCGCCAGGAGTTGCCCCACGTTCCCCTCTCGGTAGATACCCGGAAAGCTCCGGTGGCCGAGAGGGCTCTCGACGCGGGAGCCACCATGGTGAACGACATTTCCGGTTTCCGTGACGATCCGGAGCTGGCTGCTCTGGTAGCGGAGCGGGGTGTTCCGGTGTGCCTCATGCATATGAGGGGAACTCCCCGGACGATGCAGGAGAACCCTCGCTACGATGATTTGCGGGGGGAGATGCTCCGGGAGATGGAGGCGCTCGCCCGGCGGGCCCTCGTTGCCGGGGTGCAGCCGGGACAGATCATCCTGGATCCGGGGATCGGTTTCGGGAAGACCTTCGATCATAACTGGAGGATTCTCGCCGATCTTGAGATCCTGGGTGAGTTGGGCTATCCCCTGCTGGTGGGGCTCTCGAGGAAATCCTTTCTCGGTGAGGCCGGTTTTGACCTGGAATCAGGTGAGGGGGTGGCGCTGAACCCCGAGGAACGCCTTTCTGCTACCCTGGCAGCGCAGCTCTGGTGTACACTACAGGGGGTGTCGATCCTGCGTGTCCACGATGTGAAACCCGCCGTGGAGACGGTGCGTGTTCTGGAGAGGATTCTCGCCGCACAGAGATAGTCGAGAGGGGAACCGTGGCAGCGCTGCACGATATCTGGTTCGTTCAACATATTCTTCTCCCCACCCTGGATGTTCTCCTTCTCAGTTTCCTGATCTACAAAGGCTACCAGATCATCCTCCAGACCCGGGCCGTTCAGCTCTTCCGGGGGGGGCTTTTTCTGGCCGGGCTCTACGCCATCTCGTTTTTCCTGAACCTCCGAACACTTCTGTGGTTGATAAATCTTCTGGCGCCCAGTTTTGTGATCGGTGTGGCCATCATCTTTCAGCCGGAGTTGCGCAAGATCTTCACCAAGCTCGGCCAGGGCCGGTGGTTGCAGCCGGGGGGGCGGTCCAGGCCGCATCAGTTCGAGGAGGTCCTCTCGGCCTGCGAGAATCTCTCGCGTCAGCGCCGGGGAGCGCTGATCGTCTTTCCCCGCTCGGTGGGGCTCAAGGACATTATCAACACGGGAACGGTGATCGACGCCGAGGTGACCAACGCCCTGTTGCAGACGTTGTTCCTCTTCGACACACCCCTTCACGATGGAGCTGTTGTCATCGAGGATGGCCGAATCGCCTCGGCGGGGAGCTTTCTCCCGCTCTCGGAGCAGACCGATGTGCGGCGCAGTTTTGGAACGCGCCACCGGGCTGCTCTGGGTCTGGCAGAAGAAAGCGACGCCGTGATTCTCGTGGTGAGCGAGGAAACGGGGTGTATCAGTCTGGCCTACGATACCAATCTCTATTACGATCTCTCCATCGACGAGGTTCGTGCCCAGCTTGTGGAGCTTCTGGACACGTCGGGACGGCCTGTGCGGCACCCCGCAAAAGAGCTTGAGGAGGTGGCCGAACTTGAAGATTAAGAGCTGGTTCCAGCGATTGTTCCAGAACTGGCCGGTAAAGGTCCTCTGTTTTGCCGTAGCGCTCCTGTTGCTCGTTTTTCACGACATCACCCGCCTGGAGGAACGGTTTCTCACGGTTCCCCTGGAGGTGCGCCTGAGCGCCAGTCTCGTTCCCGCCTCGGCCTTCCCCCAGCAGCTCCGGCTCCGCCTGCGGGGGGAATCGGAGCAGGTTTTTCGTATTGTTGAGGATGATCTCCGGGCTGTTCTGGACCTCCGGGATTTTACCCGGGAGGGGGTTTACCGTGTTCCTGTGGATCTGGAACGCCGGGGCGCTGCCGCCGAGCCGGGGACGCTGGAGATATCGGTGGAGCCCGAATCGCTGGAGATAACCCTGGAGGAGAAGGCGATCAAGAGCGTCGAGGTCGTGGCGAGCACCAGCGGTTTTGTCCCCCCGGGGTATTCCCTGGAACGGACGATCCTGAGTCCCTCGTCGGTGGAGATTCAGGGGCCCCGGAGCCGTATCGAAGGGGTCGAGCGGATACGCACCGAGGATGTGGATCTCTCGTCGCGGCGCGAGGATTTTACCGAGCGGATTCGCCTGGTCACACCCGACCCGCTGATCACTTTCCGGGGCGGCGCGATTGTGGAGCTTCGCGGTATCGTCGAGGAGAGGGTCGTTCTGGAGACCTTTGAGCCGGTCGATATCGTCGTCTCCGGTCTGGACCAGCGGTTTTCTCTCGCCGGGGAGCTTCCCTCGGGGGCGATTCGTGTTCAGGTGCGCCAGATAGATCTGGAAGGGCTCGCCCCGGGGGAGATGGAGCTCTCCGTCGACGCTTCGGCGATCACCGATCCGGGAACGGTGCGCCTGCCCGTTCGCCCCGTGGTACCCCCGGGGTTTGTGGTGCTCCGCTACGAGCCGACGTCGCTCCAGCTCGATGTGACGGAGGGGTCGTGATCCGCGGCATCGGGGTGGATGTGGTGGCTGTGGACCGCCTTCGGACCTGGCTCGATGATCAGCGGCTGTTGAAGCGCTATTTTGCCAGGCAGGAACGGGATGCCATCTATCAGCGCCGCGATGGCGCCGCCCTCTCTCTGGCCGCGAGGTTCGCTGCAAAGGAGGCCTTCGCCAAAGCTCTGGGAACGGGGTTCCGGGGGTTCCAGTTGCGCGAGGTCTGGGTGGTGAACGATCCCCTGGGCAAGCCCGAGCTCCACGTGAGCGGGGGGGCTGCCCGGGCTCTGGCCCGCGTGGGGGGGACACGGTTATGGCTCTCCCTTACCCACGAGCAGGCCCACGCCATCGCCATGGTGGTGATCGAGGGCTGAAGCGGTTCCGGGAGACCGGTGGCGGATAGGGGCAACAACCAGGAGGCAGTCGTGGCAGCGGAATCAACGCTTACATTTTTTACAAAAAAGGCCGAGGAGTGCCCTCTCTGCGGCGAACACTTTCACCGGGAGGAGATGCGTACGGGCCGGGGGAGGCAGATCGCCGGAAACCTTACCCGGGAGCTGCGTCGTAACTACGAGCCCTCCAAGCAGTACGGTCCGGTCTATCCCCTGATCTATCCGGTTCTGGTCTGTCCCAAGTGTTTTTACGCAACCTACCCCGATGATTTTACGGCGGTGCCCGACCAGATTCAGGGNGCCCTCCGGGACGAGACGGACAAGCGGCTGGATGCCTTCAAGGGTATCTTTGACTCCCTGAACTTTGTCAACGAGCGGGGCCTCGAGGAGGGGATCGCCAGCTACGTTCTGGCGACGTACTGTTACGAGCATTTCCCCAAGCAGTTTTCTCCCACCTTCAAGTGCGGCATGAGCCAGCTGCGGGCAGCCTGGTTGTCCAACGATCTCCACGCGCTGCGTCCCACGGAGAATTTCGATTATCTGGCCAAGGTATTTTACCGGAAGGCCCGGTTTTATTATTCCCTGGCGGTGGAGCGGGAACAGAACGGGGAGGAACCCATGACGGCGGCGAGCAATCTGGGGCCCGATCTGGATAAAAACTACGGTTACGATGGGGCTCTCTATATTTCGGGGCTTCTGGAATACCAGTACGGTCCCACCTCGGACCCCGAGAAGCGGCGCCTTGCCCTGGACCGGGCCAAGCGGACGGTGGCCCGCATCTTCGGGATGGGGAAGGCCAGCAAGAACAAGCCCGCCGCNATTCTGGATAACGCCCGCGATGTCTACGAGAGTATTTCCCGGGAGCTGGGGTCTGCCAACAGCGATCCGGAGTCACCGGAATAATTTCCGGAACCGGCCATGACGATACTCCTGAGGGTTGCCTACGATGGCACACATTTTTGCGGATATCAGATACAGCGCTCGGACAGGACCGTTCAGGGAGAGCTTGAGGTGGCCCTGGAGCGGCTTCTGGGGGAGCCTGTGCGTACGGTCTGTGCCGGGCGAACCGATACGGGGGTTCACGCCCTGGGCCAGTACGTCTCTTTTTCTGCGCCTTCGTCGGGGATCGAACCGGNCTCCTTCGCTCCGGCTCTGAACAGTATCTTGCCCGACGATGTCAGTGTTGTCTCGTCCCGGCTGGTGCCCGATGATTTTCACGCCCAGTACAGCGCGAGGCAGCGCCATTACCGGTATTATCTCTACGCGGCACCGGTCATTCTGCCCCATCGCCGGAGGTACGCCTGGCGGATTCCCCAGTTTCCCTCGCTGGCCAGGATGAACCGCGATGCTGAGGCCCTGGTGGGTACCCGCGATTTCTCCGCCTTTGCCATGCTCGGCGGGGAGCAGCGCAGCACCGTGAGGACCGTCTCCTACGCGCGGTTTCAGCCCGACCGGGANGAGGGGCTGGAGTTTTGTATCGGTGCCACGGGGTTTCTCCGCAGGATGGTTCGATCCATCGTGGGTACCCTGGTGGAGCGGGAGCGGTTGCGCCTGCGCGGGCAGGAGGTGACCACGCCCCTCGAGGAGATTCTTGCCCGGGGTGACCGACGGGGAGCCGGGACCACGGCGCCCCCCTGGGGGTTGTTTTTGTACGATGTCGATTACGATCCGGACTAGATTTTCTGCCGGGGAGCGACGGGTCTCCCCGGAGAGTGGCAGGAGTCCCGGGGGGATAAGGGGAGCCCGGGGGGCCGGATTCCGGGGAGCGATGTCAATAAGATCACTGGAGGAGCGGGAAGGATGAAGTGCTACGAGGAACTGTACGAGATAACCTGCGCTGCCGGGGATATTCTTCTGGGCGGTCTCCGCAGGGACCATTCCTCTTTGACCGAGCGTGTTTCTTCCCTGATGGAGCGAATGGATGCCGATGATCACCCCGGTGAGGGAAAAGCTCCTGTTGCTCCCGTTTCGGCCACAGCTGCCGCTGCAGCGTCGGCCCTCGAGGAAGGAGGATCCGGAGAGAGCGGGCCCGGAGAGGGCCGGGGCCTTTCCCGGGATCCCCGGGATATCGGGGAGCGCCAGGAGCGCCTTGCTGCGCTGGAGGCCGAGGTGCGACGGTGTTCGCGGTGTGCCCTGTCTCTGGGAAGGACCCTGGCCGTGGCCGGTGAGGGGGTGCTGGATCCTCTGGTCATGGTGGTGGGCGAGGGGCCTGGCCGGGAGGAAGATCTGCAGGGCCGGCCCTTTGTGGGCCGGGCCGGGCAGTACCTGGACAAATGGCTGGCAGCGATCGACCTTTCCCGGGAGACCAACGTGTACATCACCAATATCGTCAAGTGCCGCCCNCCCGAGAACAGGGATCCCCAGCCTGGCGAGAGCGANGCCTGTGCCCCCTGGCTGCACGAGCAGATCGCCCTGGTGCGACCACGCCTGATTCTCACGCTGGGCCGGATCAGTCTGCGGATTCTCACCGGCTCAACCCGGGGAATAACCAGCCTCCACGGNTCCCGCTTTCGCTATCGCGATATCCCTCTGGTGCCCACCTTCCATCCCAGCGCGGTTCTCCGGAATCCCCACTGGCGGCGCCCGGTCTGGGANGANCTCAAGGAGGTGCGGCGCTGGCTCGACGAAGACCCTTCCGGGGNNGCTCCTCCGGGGCCCCGNGGGTGAGTGTCCTGCCGTGGTGATTCTCGATGTGGCCGTNCCCGTCCCGGTGGACCGGCTCTTTTCCTATCTTCCTCCCCGGGAGGGGCCGGTGCCCGATCAGGGGTGCCGGGTGATGGTTCCCTTCGGGAGGCGCACCGTAACGGGCGTTGTGGTGGCCGCCCGGGAGGTCCGGCAGGATGACCCCGGGGAGACCGTCCCGGAGAAGGGGCTCAAGGAAATCCTGCGTGTTCTCGATGCAGAGCCCCTCTTCGGGGAGTCCTGGCTGGAGATGGCCCGGTGGGTTTCTCGGATGTATCTCACCACCCTGGGCGAAACCCTGGCCACCATGCTGCCGGGGGCAAAGAAGGCGAAAGATCTTCCCCTTGCGGGGGGGGACGAACCGGCTCTGGCGCCCAGGGAGCTGGAGCTGTCACCGGAGCAGATTCAGGCGATCGAGACGATTTCGCGGCCCCTCTCGCCGGGGGAGGAGTCCTGGCATTATCTCTACGGAATTACGGGGAGCGGCAAGACCGAGGTTTTTCTCCAGCTGGCCGAGAGGGCGCTTGCAGCCGGGCGNGGCGTTATCTATCTGGTTCCCGAGATCGCCCTGACCCACCAGCTCTTCGATCATATTTCCCGCCGTTTCGGGGCGGTGGCGGCCATGCTCCACTCGGGGCTCACCCCCGCCCGGCGCCTGGGGGAGTGGCGACGCATCCAGCGCGGCGAGGCNCGCCTCGTCGTGGGGGCCCGAAGCGCCGTCTTTGCTCCCCTGGAGCGGGTGGGGCTCATCATCATAGACGAGGAACACGAGGGGTCCTACAAGGCGGGAAACGCACCCCGTTACCACGCGCGACAGGTTGCCCTCTGGCGCTCGGTTCAGGATGGTGCCGCCTGTGTGATGGGCTCGGCCACCCCCTCGGTTGAGGCGTGGCACCTGATGCAGACGGGGCGTCTGGGCAGGCTGGTTCTGTCCCGTCGTCTTGCGGGAGGCGCCTTGCCCTCGATCCGGACCATCAATATTCGGGGCGCGTCGGGGCTGATATCTCCTCCCCTGAAGGAGGCTCTGATCGAGACCCATCGTCAGGGCGGCCAGAGCATTCTCTTCCTCAATCGCCGGGGGTTCGCCGCGGCCTTCCAGTGCCGTTCCTGCGGAGATCAGGCCGAGTGTCCCCGTTGTTCCGTTCCCATGACCTATCACAAGGGGCAGAACCGCCTGGTTTGCCACTATTGCGGGCACCGGTGTCACCCCGAGCAGGTCTGCTCCCGGTGTGGCTCCCTCGATGTGGGGTACACCGTTTTCGGGACGGAGCGGATCGAGGAGGACCTCTCCCGGGAACTGCCGGGGCTCTCCCTGGCCAGAGTCGATGCCGATACGACCCGTCCCAAGGGGTATCTTCAGGAGGTGCTGGAGCGCTTTGCCCGGGGCGAGATCGACCTGCTTCTGGGTACGCAGATGGTCGCCAAGGGGCTGAACTTTCCGGGGGTCCGNACCGTGGGAATCATCATGGCCGATACGGGGCTGAATCTTCCCGACTTCCGCGCTGCCGAGCGAACCTTTGCCCTGATCGTGCAGGTGGCAGGTCGGGCCGGACGGTTCCGGGACGACGGGCAGGTGCTGGTTCAGACGCTCCGGCCCGAGCACGATGCGATCGGACGGGCTGCCGCCATGGACGTGGAGGAGTTTTACCGTCAGGAGCTGGAGACCCGCCGGGCGCTCCTCTTTCCGCCCTTNTCGCGCCTGATCCGCCTGGTGGTNCGNTCCTCGCGCCGGGATGCCGCCGAGGAGGCCTCGGAAGCGTTGGGGCGTATGGCCCGCAGCGCTGCCGGGACCCTGCCCGGGGATCGGNCCGTCGATGTCCTGGGGCCCGCTCCGGCAGCGCTGGAGCGGATAAAGAACAACTGGCGGTACCAGATTATCCTTCGGGGAGCGGGGCTCGGCGAGCTTCACAGGGTCTGTCGGCCCCTGGTGGCGGAATCGGGAAAAATGAGGCAGGTCCATCTGGAGGTTGATGTAGACCCGGTCAACCTCTTGTAGGTAGACTGGGAGGGATGATTTCACTTGTCTATCATCCGGATGAACGACTGGTAACACCGGCGGAACCCCTGGCGGAGATCAACGCCGGGACGGAAAAGCTCGCTGCGGCGATGATTCAGACCATGGTGCAGGCCAACGGGATCGGCCTGGCNGGCCCCCAGGTGGGNAAGATGGAGCGGCTCTTTGTGGTGGGTCTGCCCGATGAGCCTCCCCTGGTCTTTGTGAATCCCCGCATAACGGCCCGCTCCCCCGATGAAGAAAAATACGAGGAGGGGTGTCTCAGTATTCCCGGGGTGTACGCCAGCGTTGTGCGGCCCCGTGCGATCGCCCTCGAGGCCTGGGATNCCCGGGGCAACCCCTTCTCCATGGAGGCCGAGGGGCTTCTGGCGCGGGTTATCCTTCATGAGTACGACCATCTCGAGGGCGTGCTCTTTCTGGACCACCTGACGCAGCGGCGCCGGGAACGGCTGCTCCGAAGCTACCGCAAACCGGAATCACCGGAGACCCGGGAATGAGGATTCTCTTTGCAGGTACGCCCGAGATAGCCCTGCCNGCCCTGAATGCCCTGGNGGGGGACTCCCGGGAGATAGCGGGGGTGCTCACCGCACCCGATGCTCCGGCAGGGCGGCGCCGGGTATTGACGCCACCGCCCGTGAAGGTCTGGGCCGGGGAGAGGAAGATCCCCGTGATCCAGCCGGAGCGGCTGGGGCCAGAGGCGCGACGGGAGGTGGCTGCCCTGGAGCCGGACCTTCTGGTGGTTGTGGCCTACGGGAAGATCTTCGGGCCCCGCTTTCTGGAACTCTTTCCCCGGGGAGGCATCAATATGCATCCTTCCCTGCTGCCCCGGCACCGTGGCCCCAGCCCCATTCCTGCGGCCCTGCTGGCCGGTGACGAGGTCACGGGGGTGACGGTGCAATGCCTCTCTCTGGAGATGGATGCCGGGGATATTCTGGAGCAGCGGGAAATTCCCCTGACGGACCGCGTTACGGCGCAGGACCTGTACCATCAGCTGGGTGAACTCGGGGGGCAGGCCGTGGCGTCCGTGGTGGATCAGATCGCCCGGGGAACGGCTGCGCCCCGCCGGCAGATCGCGGAGGACGCCACCTGGTGTCACCTGATCCGCAAGGAGCAGGGTGATCTCACCTGGCAGGAATCGGCACGGGAGATCGANCGCATGATTCGGGCCTATACGCCCTGGCCGGGGGTCCGCTGCCGCTGGGATCAGGCGGCGCTGCAACTGCTCGAGGCGGAGCCGGTGCCCGACCCCGTACCCGGGCCCGGCGGTGACCGGCAGGGCCAGGGCGCTCGCCCGGGGACCGTNCTCGGTGTAGACACCGGCAGGGGAATTCTGATACAAACCGTTGACGGTATTCTGGCGGTTCGTCGGCTGAAATTGCAGGGGCGGAAGGAGACGGACTACCGTTCCTTTCTGAACGGTAACTCTTCCATTATTGGCAGCGTGTTGAATGTTGGCAGCGTTGTGAAACAGGCGTAAAATCATGAAAATATTCAGGGGACTCAGAAAAAACATGCACGACGAGAACCTTCCTCCCGAGCGAAGGGTCTTTCGTACCACCGTGTGGGCCTTCATCGGGATGTTCGCGATTCTGGTGCTGGCGTCGTTTACGGCCTTTCTTGTGGCGCTCCGTGGACCGGAGGAGACGGTGGTTCCCGATATGGCGGGCAGGGAGCTTCCCCAGGCGCTGATCCAGCTCCAGGAACGGGGTCTNAATCCCTACGTGCAGCTCCGTTACCACTCGGACCCCTCCCTGAAAGGTCGGGTGATCTCCCACAGCCCGGCCCCGGGATCGGTTGTCCGTGCCGGGCGTCGTATCTCCCTCCTGATCAGTCAGGGGGCGATCATCGAAGATGTGGGCGACTATCGCGGCATGCAGCTCGACGATGTGCGTGAAGAGATCCAGGGACTGGGTTCCGGGGGAACCCGGGTTCTTACGGTGGGAAACGTGAGTAACGTCTTTGATGATGCTGCTCCCGGGACGGTGATCGCCCAGACGCCGGAGCCGGGGACGCGCATCTCCGGGTCTACCACGCTGGATNTGGTGGTGAGCCGGGGACCCGACATTGAAACGATCTCGTTGCCCACCTATTTGGGGATGGACTGGAACGACGCGCTTCAGGTTCTGGCCCGGGACGGCGTGCCCTTTGTCTTCCAGCTCGAGCAGGAACCTTCATCGGGACGGGCCGCTGTGGTAGTCAGTCAGTCTCCGGACCCGGGAACGGAGATAGAGGCGGGAACCCCCGTTTCACTGCGTATCCGGGACCAGCGAAATCTGGCGTCGGGGCGGCGTTTTGGAATTTTTGATCGAACCCTGCCCCGCTACGCCGTGTCGGTGGAGCTCAGCGCCGTGGCCGTCGGTCCCGGGGGGGAGACGACCACCCTCTTTACCATGAATCATCCCGGCGGGCGTATAGCCTTCCCNTACGAGCTGGAGATCGGTTCAACGATCATCCTCTACCGCTTTGACACCGAGGTGATCCGCTATCCCGTCATGAAGGCTTCGGAGCAGGAATAGCTTCGNGGTCGGCGTCACTCCGGACTCGCTCCGGAGTCGGCTCGACTCACGAGCCGGGAGAAACGGCCCGGGGGCGAGCCGGAAGGGCGGGAAAAGCAGAGGGCAGGAACGGCAGGCGGCGAGGACGCAGAGGCGGACATCGACGAAAGAACAACCGACATGGAGATCATGAGGAGGAGTTTGTGTACAAACCGGTGGATCCGAAGGTAAGTTTCCCTCGGATGGAAGAGGATATCCTCTCTTTCTGGAAAGAGCAGGGCATTTTTGAGAAATCTCTGGAACAGCGCGCGGGAGCTCCGCAGTTTGTCTTTTACGATGGCCCTCCCTTTGCCACCGGTTTGCCCCACTTCGGGCACCTCGTTCCCGGCACGATCAAGGATATCATTCCCCGGTACCAGACGATGGCGGGGAAGCGGGTCGAGCGTCGCTTCGGCTGGGACTGTCACGGCCTGCCCGTAGAATACGAGATGGAAAAGGAACTGGGAATTTCCGGTGCCAGCCAGATCGAAGAATACGGGGTGGCCCGGTTTAACGAAGCCTGCCGGGGAATCGTTCTGCGCTACACCGCGGAATGGGAGCGAATCGTTACGCGCATGGGCCGCTGGGTAGATTTCGAGAACGACTACAAGACCATGGAACCGGAGTACATGGAGACGATCTGGTGGGTCTTCAAGCGGCTCTGGGAGAAGGGNTTGATCTACGAAGGTCACTACATTCTCCCCTACAGCCCCGCCCTGGCAACGCCCCTCTCCAACTTCGAGGTCAATCTGGGGGGCTACCAGGAGGTAGACGACCCGGCCATAACGGTCCGGTTCGAGCTTGAGGACGAACCGGGAGTATCCCTGCTGGCCTGGACCACCACACCCTGGACCCTCCCCAGCAACCTCGGCCTCGCCGTGGGGGAGGACATCACCTACGTGCGTGTCAGGGANNGAGAGGCCACCTTTATTCTCGCCGAAGAACGCCTGGGCCACTATTACCGCGAGGATGATTCCTTTCTCATCGAAGCGAGGTTCCCCGGCAGGGATCTGGCGGGCCGGTCCTACCGGCCACTCTTCCCCTATTTTCAGGACCTGGCCGGGGAGGGAGCCTTCCGGGTTCATACCGGGGATTTTGTTACNACCGAGGAAGGTACGGGAATCGTTCATATCGCTCCCGGGTTCGGTGAGGACGACTACAANCTCCTGAAAGGCACGGGACTTCCCGTGGTGGTTCCCATCGACGCCGAAGCTCACTTCACCTCGCAGGTGCCTGATTTCGAGGGCCTACAGGTCAAGGATGCGGATAAACCGATCATCCAGTATCTGAAAGAGCGGGGATTGCTGGTGAAGCGCGAGACCTATCGTCACTCCTATCCCTTTTGCTATCGCACCAAGAANCCCCTGATCTACCGGGCTGTAAGCTCCTGGTTTGTNGATATCGGAAAGATCAAGAAGCAGATGATCGCCGCCAACGATACCGTGCGCTGGGTTCCCGAGCATCTGCGCGCGGGGCGCTTCGGGAAGTGGCTCGAGGGGGCCCGGGACTGGGCGATCAGCCGGAACCGCTACTGGGGCAACCCCATCCCCGCCTGGCGATGCGACGTCACGGGGCATATCGAGGTGATCGGTTCCCGGGAGGAGCTTCACGCCCGTAGCGGNGTCTGGGTNGAGGACCTGCACAANCATCACGTGGACGAGATCACCTGGCCCGGNCCCGGCGGGGAAGGCACCATGCGCCGGGTCCCCGAGGTCCTGGACTGCTGGTTCGAGTCGGGGGCTATGCCCTACGCCCAGAACCACTATCCCTTCGAGAACAAGGAGTTCTTTGAAAAGAACTTTCCCGCCGACTTTATCTGCGAGGGACTCGATCAGACTCGGGGGTGGTTTTATACCCTCACGGTCCTGGCGGCGGCGCTCTTCGATGCTCCGGCCTTTCAGAACGTGGTGGTGAACGGGCTGGTTCTGGCGGCCGACGGCAAGAAGATGTCCAAAAGCGAGCGCAACTACAGCGATCCCCAGGAGATCATCGACCAGTTCGGTGCCGACGCGCTGCGCTTCTTCCTCATGGATTCTGCCGTTATCCGGGCCGAGGATCTCAAGTATAGCGACGAGGGGGTTCGGGAAGTTCTGAAAACGGTAATTATCCCGCTCTGGAACGCCTACAGCTTCTTTGTTACCTACGCGAATATCGACGGGGTTACCCCCCAGGGTGCGCCGGAGTCACCGGANAATCCCCTGGACAGGTGGGTCCTCTCCGAGACAGAAGGGCTGGTAGANACCGTTCGAACCCATCTGGACCGGTACGAGCTGCAAAAGGCGATAGATCCCATCGTGGCNTTNATCGACAGCCTGAACAACTGGTATATCCGCCGTTCCCGGCGCAGGTTCTGGAAGAGCGAGAACGATGCCGACAAGGATCAGGCCTACGGAACGCTCCGGCACGTGCTGAAGACGCTGGCTCTCACGGCGGCTCCGATCATCCCCTTCATCACCGAAGAGATTTACCGGAATCTCCGGAGCTCCGACGAACCCGTCTCTGTGCATCTCTGCGATTATCCCTGCCCCGACGAGGCCCGCCGCGACAGGGATCTGGAGCGCAAGATGGAGGTCACCCGTCAGGCCGTGAGCCTGGGGCGGGCGATCAGGACAATGCACAACCTGAAGATTCGTCAGCCCCTCTCGGCGATCCACCTGGTTACGCGGGACACCGATGCCCGCCGGGTCCTGCGGGAGATGGAGGATATTATCCGGGAAGAGCTGAACGTGAAGGATGTAATCTTCCGGGAGAACGAGGAAGAGCTGGTTGAGTACAGCGCCAAGGCAAACTTCCGGGAGCTGGGACCACGTTTGGGCAAGGGTATGCGGATCGCCGCCGGGGTGATTCAGGAACTCACAGCCCGGGAGATTCAGCAACTTCTGGAGGGGAGCACCCTGAGCATCGATGTGGAGGGTGAAGCGGTGGATATCACCATCGACTCCGTGCTGGTCCAGCGCCAGGAGAAGGAGAACCTGAAAGTTCTGAACGAGGGGGCGCTCACGGTGGCGCTGGACCCGGAGATCACCCGGGAACTCCGCCAGGAGGGGCTCGTGAGGGACCTGATCCGGGCGGTCCAGAACATCCGCAAGGACCAGGGACTGGCTGTGACTGACCGGATCGTTCTGGGTCTTGAGGGCCCCCAGGAGTTGCAGGAGGCCGTGCGTTCTTTTGAGGATTATCTGTCGGGAGAGGTCCTGGCAGAGCAGATTCGGTGGTCTGTGGCCGATGGCGGTGCAGAGATTGCCCTTGGTGAGCTTGAGGGCCGAATTTCCGTTGTGTCTGTCTAGGAAGCCCTTCCCGGGCCGCCCCTGGGGGGGAGTGCTGCTCCTCCTGATTTTGCTTGGGGGGGCGGGCTGCGCCTCCCTCCCGACGCCTGCCGAGGTTCCCCCCGAGGTGTCCCGCGAGGGTGGGCTTGTCGATCGTCTGGGCGACGAGATGGGGGCCTTTCTCTTTCGTGCCCTCGCAACGGGTGAGTCCCTGCACGAGGAGCGGCGGCCCAGCTTCTTTTTCGCCCTGGATCTCCGGGAGGAACCCCTGATCACGGAGGAGCTGGTCAGCCTGGAGGTGATCGACCAGGCCTTCGCCGGACGGGCCCACCTGCTTCTGGGGGTTTTCGAGGAGGGCGAGGACCCCCGATTCTGGGCGGAGGGGCGGTTTCCCCCCTTCTGGACCCCCTGGGGGCTCTTCTTCTCGGGCTGGCGGCGTACCGGCCGTGGCCGGTGGCGCGATTCCCTGGGGACGGAGGTGATTCGCTACCGTCAGGGACTGCTGGAGATATCCTACCCCTCTGTGGATGGTCCCGAACCCGATCCGGGGCAAGACCGGAAACCGCCTCTTCTGGAGGATCACCTCCAGCATATCCGGCAAAAGCCCACGGGGTTTTTTGTGATGGTCAGACCCTCGCTCTTCGAGATGTCATCCCCCGAATCGGGAGGGACGCGCCTCGACGGGCTGAACCCCGAAGCCCTGGTGCTCCAGTTGCGGGGAGGCGGGGAGGCCGAGATGGAGCTTCATTTTCAGGGCGAACGTCAGGCCCGGGTGGTGCTGGTGAGCCTGCGTCTCGGTTCACGGCAGGTTTTGCCCCTCCTGCACCTCGAGGCGGGGCCCGACTTCACCATCGAGCGCGACGAGCGGCGGGTGTACTTGCGGAACGTGGTGCTCACCGATGAGAGTGTGCGTCTCCTGGTACAACGAATAATCCAACCCCGGGAGGACGATCGGTGAGTGTTGTTATCGTTGATTACGAAGCAGGGAACCTTCGAAGCGTGGAGTCGGCCTTTTCCTGGCTCCAGGAGCCTTTTCTGGTTACGGCCGAGCCGGAGGAGATCCTGCGGGCAGACCGGCTGGTTCTGCCCGGGGTGGGTGAGGCCCGGGCCGCCATGACGGTCCTGGAAGCGCGCGGNCTGATTCCTGCGATCAGGGAGTTCATCTCCCGGGGGAACCCCTTTCTCGGCATTTGCCTGGGATCCCAGATCATTCTGGAGGAGTCCGACGAGGGCGATGCGCCCTGTCTTGGACTCCTGGAGGGGAGGGCTGTGGCCTTCGATCCCCGGCAGGGTCTCAAGATCCCGCACATGGGGTGGAACACCATCACTCCCCGGGGGAGTCACCCGTTCCTGGGAGATCTTCCCCGGGAGAGTTCCTTCTACTTCGTTCATTCCTTCTTTCCGAGCCCCCGCGATCCCGGTGATGTGCTCGCCTGGTGTGACTACGGCGACGCCTTCGCCGCCGTGGTGGGCCGGGAAAATATCGTGGCCACCCAGTTTCACCCGGAGAAGAGCGGTGAGGCCGGTTTGCGGCTGCTTCGGAACTTTCTCCAATGGAAACCGTGAGTGTTTTCGGGGGAGAGGATGGGCCCGCGGTGACCAGGGGCGCGTGCAGAGACAGGAGGAAACCGTGCTGCAGAAGAGAATAGTTGTGTGTCTCGATGTTCGGGACGGGCGGGTGACCAAGGGAGTGCGGTTCAAAAACAACGTGGAGATCGGTGATCCCGTTGCGCTGGCCCGGCAATACTACGAGACCGGTGCGGACGAGCTGGTTTTTTACGATATAACCGCCAGTGCTGAAGGCCGGGGGATCATGATCGAGGTGGTCCGCCAGGTGGCAGCCCAGATCTTTATCCCCTTTTCCGTGGGAGGGGGGCTGGCCAGCCTGGAAGACATGCGGGAGGTCCTGCTGGCAGGGGCAGAAAAGGTGAGTCTCAACAGCCAGGCTGTGAAAAACCCCGATCTTCTCCGCGAAGGGGCCGCCCGGTTCGGGCGTCAGTGTATCGTGCTCGGTATGGATGCCCTGGCAGATCAGGCGATGCCCAGCGGGTATCGTGTGGTGATCAACGGGGGGCGGACTCCCACGGAGCTGGATGCTCTGGAATGGGCTCGGCGGGCTGTCTCGCTGGGGGCTGGGGAGATTGTCCTCAACAGTATCGACGCCGATGGGACCCGCCAGGGCTACGAGTGCCGGTTGACCAGGATGATCTCCGAGGCCGTCTCTGTTCCCGTTGTTGCCTCGGGGGGGGCNGGGAAACCCGAGCACCTGCTGGAGGTTTTTCGGGAGGGTGCTGCCGATGCGGCCCTGGTGGCGAGCATGGTCCATTACGGCGACTATACNGTTCCCGGTATCAAGACCTTCCTGGCTGCCCGGGGAATTCCCGTGCGGGAATCAATCGGGTAGCTCCGGGGCGCATGAGGGCCCTGGGGGGACGAGTACCCGGGGGCCAGGTGCCCGGAAGGTTCAGAACCCCAGAGCCCGGAAGCCCTGAACCCTGAAGCCTGAACCTTGAACCTTGAAGCCTGAAGCCTGAAGCCTGAAGCCCCGCCCCCCTCGAAGCCCCCCGAAAAGGGCGCTTGCCTGCCAGGTCCCGGTTCGTTATATTAAGGTATCCCCGGTTCAGATATTCACCAGCTGGTATTTCCACGTCTGGTATCACTTTGGGAGGATTCTGTATGCCAAACTATGATTATCAGTGCCGGAGTTGCGGCCACACCTTCGAGACGTTTCAGTCCATGAGTGCCGATGCCCTGGTAGACTGCCCGTCCTGCGAGAAGCCCGAGTTGCGGCGGCTCATCACGGGAGGAACAGGAGTCATCTTCAAGGGNAGCGGTTTCTACGTAACCGACAGCAAATCGAAGAGCAGCGGGGCGGGTAGTGCCACAGGCAGCACCGCCAGCACGTCCCGGAGCAGCGACTCGTCATCGTCCCCGTCGGAAACAACCGGGAAGTCCGAAANGAAAGCGGAACAGAGCGCCGCCACCTGAGTCGGTTCTCCGGGCTCCCTTGGGCCCTCCGGGCTCTCCCGAGGGCCCGGCGCGGTCCCCTGTCTCTGTGGCAGGCCCCGGGCGCCAGGATGAACTCTCCCTGGAGCAGTGCCAGGGACAGTTGAAGGCGTGGCATCGCCGGTTCCGGAATGAAGGCTTCCCGGCCTGACTGCGCGGTGCCGTTCCGCCTGACCTGTGCTGTCTTTCCTGAGAAGTAATGTCATCTTTCGTGAAGTAAAAGACTATATATTGATTTGTTTTTTCATATTTGGTAGACTGTATTCATGAGTAGCTATTCAGACAGCGGAACGGCGGGATGCTGTTCCGACGAGTCCGTGGACCGCTGTGCAGAGAAGCTCAAGGTTTGTGGACATCCCATGCGCCTGCGCTTGCTCTGCCGGATTGCACGGGGAGAGGAAGCCTGCGTATCGGAGCTCTGGACCTGCCTGGGTCAGCCCCAGCCTGTGGTCTCGCAGCACCTGGCGGCCCTGAAGCAGAAGGGCGTTGTCGAGAGCGAGGTGAGGGGAAACCGCCGCGTGTACCGAATCATCGATCCCTTCATCGAGAACCTGATCTTCGCCCTCCAGGCCGGGATCATCGCTCCGGATAAAACCCCCGGAAGCTGGCGCTCCGACCCGACAGGTTCCGATCAGTCCGGTTCCGACCAGTCCGCTTCCCATCAGTCTGATAACGATACTCCGGATTCTCTCCCGGCCGAACCCGCCCTGGCGAAGAGCTGCTGCTGATACCGTCCGGCCAGGGGATATCGGCCTGACGCAAAGAGCCCCCGTCGTGTACAATAGGCTCCATGAATATTGCTCAGCTTGAACTGGGGGGGGCTCCCTCCCGGGTCTCTCTGGTGGCGCCTGAAGAGGCCCTCCGCTGGTACGCCCCCGGGGGTGAGCCCCGGGCCTTCGAGGCGGTGATCGTCGACGAAAATACAGCCAGGCTCCTTCCCGGGAAATCTCCGGCAGAGCCCGGGGTGCCTCCCCGCCTTGTGGTGCCCGCCGGTGAAGCCTGTAAGGACCTGGCCGTCCTGAACTANCTGCTCCAGGAGTTCGCCCGCCTCGGGTTGCGCCGCGACAGCGTCATCGCCGCCCTGGGTGGCGGCGCTGTNACGGATCTGGCCGCCTTTGCCGCGAGTATCTACCTGCGGGGGATCGAGGTGGTGCTGATTCCCTCGTCGCTCCTTGCCATGGTCGATGCTGCGGTGGGTGGCAAGACGGGGATCGATCTGGAGGGCTACAAGAACATGGTGGGTACCTTTTACCCGGCCCGGGAGGTTCGCCTGGTGCCGGAGCTTCTCCNGACCCTGAGCGAGCGGGAATACCGCAGCGGTCTGGCCGAGGTGATCAAGGCGGCCCTGCTGGATGACCCGGAGCTTCTGAAGATCCTGGAAGATGAGGCTCCGGCGGTGTGNGCGCGCGATGAGTCCCTGCTCTCGGAGATAATCCGCCGGGCCGTGCTGGTGAAGTGCCGGGTGGTGGCCGAGGATTTTACCGAGCNGGGGCGTCGGGCTCACCTGAATCTGGGCCATACCTTTGGCCACGCCCTGGAGGCCTGCCTCGGCCTTGGGGCCTGGACCCACGGAGAGGCCGTGGCCTGGGGAATCGCCCGTGCCATGGACCTGGGTCGAGCCGAGGGGCTGACCGATCCGGCCTGGGCCCGGCGGGTAGAGTCGATTCTTGACCGCTACGGCTATCCCTGGAAAGAACGCCCCGCCAGGGCAGAAAATATCATCGAAGCCATGGCCCAGGACAAGAAACGCCGCCACGATGGGGTATACTTTATTGTGCAGACCGGCCCCTTTACAACGGTGCAGCATCCTGTGCCGTTGGAGCGGGTACGGTCCCTCCTGGAATAGGCCCCGCAAGCCCCCCGGAGATCCCGTTGTGAGCCAGCCCCGCCAGAGGCCGCTCCGGCAGGACCGCTTCCGGGGAGGAGTGGCCGGGGCCTCTCCCAGAGATCATATTCACGAAGAACGGTGTGCACCCGAGGTATGGTGCCCACCACGGAAAGGCAGAAACAACGATGATACGTGAAAGAAAAGCCCTGGTGCGGCTGCTCTCTGTGCTCCTGCTGATGGCGGGGGTCGGTCTTCTCCAGGTAACGGCCCAGGAAGAGCTCCTGCGGGCGTCGGGGGAGATTCTCCGCGGTTCCGTACTGGACGATTCCCGCAACATCTACCGGGTTCGGGTGGAAGAGGGGGCTCTGATCGAGGTGATCGCCGCCAGCACCGAGGTGGATACCTGGATCGATGCGGAATTACCCGACGGAACGGCGCTGAGCAACGATGATTACGACGGGCTGAANGCGGGGTTTCTGCGGGTTATGCCCGCTTCGGGGCACCTGGTGATCAGGGTCTCGGCGGCCTTCCGCGACCACGCGGGGCGGTATACCCTGACCGTGACGGCCCGCCAGAATCCCCGGGAGATTTCCCCGGGAGATATCTCCCGGGGTTCGCTCGAGAAGGGGGGGGCCGGGGGCGATCGATGGTCCAGCCTCTATCGGCTCAGGGGCAGAGGCGGCGATGAGATGACCATCGACCTCCGTTCCGATGATTTTGACGCCTTTCTGGAGGTGGTCGATCAGGAAGGACGAAGCTTCTACGACGATGACGGTGGTGAGGGGCTCAACAGCCGTCTGGTCTACCGGTTTCAGGAGGATGGAACGCTTCTGGTGATCGCCACCAGTTTTGGCGGGAGCAGCACCGGTTCCTACGAGCTGGAGGTTTCATCCCAGCGCAGGACCCTGGTGGCGCGCTACGAAGGAACCCTGCGCGAGGGTGGGCGTCGCGCCTACGACGGGCGCCTCTACAGCGTCTACGAGTACGAGGGGCGTCCCGGCCAGTCCGTTCGTATCGCCCTCGACTCCGATGATTTTGATCCCGTGCTCTACGTGAGCCACCCCGATGGCCGCCCCTTGTCCATGGACGACGACGGAGGGGGCGATGGCAACAGCCTTCTAGATATCGTGTTACCCGCCTCGGGAATATACCGGCTCTTTGTTGTTCCCTTTTACGAGGCCTACGGTCGCTACGAGTTGAGAATCTACGAGTAGGGCCTTTCCGGGGAAGGGCTTCCCCGGAAAGAGGACGCCGGGGCATGGCTTCCCCGGGGAAGCCTTCCCGGCCAAGGACTCCCCCCGATCCCTTCGGGGGGGGGGAGGTCAGATCTCGTCCAGGATCTGCGAGAGTCGCCGGTAGAGGCTGCTCACCTGCTCGATCTGCCCAGGAGGGCAGGACGCCTCCTGAAGTTCGTCGACAAGCTGTTCCAGGCTGGCCAGGCTCTCCGTGACGGCATTGAGAAAGCCCCGGTTGGGCTTGAACCAGTAATGGCTGTCCCGGGAGCAATAGAGCGCGATGAATCCCAGTTGCTGGTTTGACCTCTTCAGCGGGGCCAGGGCCAGAATCTGTTCCAGAAAACGCAGCAACTCCGGTGCCTTGTGGGGCATCTCCAGGGCCGCCTTGTCGGGCCAGGAGGTGCATATCGTCGGTGATGCCGGCAGATAGGGGGCGATCTGCAGGGCCGTAGAGAGCTTGAGCCCCTCCAGGAGGGAGCGCTTCCCCAGTTCTACCCGTACGGGGAGCTTTCCCGCTGTTCCCGCCTGTGAGGAATCGGACCCCGGGCGCCCCAGGGCGATGAGGGTGTCGTAGGGGATGCAGGCTATCTTTTTCTTGCCCTTCCAGGGTTTGAGGGGAATGGTGTGCTCACCCAGCTGGATCTGCCAGGTCGTGTCCCGCCGGGACTGGCTCTTTCCTTCCCCTGGAGGCCCTCCGGGAGCGCTCCCCTCGGAGCGGGCCTTCTTCTTGCGGCCTCCCGAGATCTCCGTACAGAGGCCCCGGTAGAGGTCCTCCGAGATTCCCCGGACCCATTCCTTCCGCAGGGGCGAGACGCTGCGCGCGTAGGTGCGGCTGGTGCGTACAATCTCCCCGGCCACGATAAAGGGAGGGGACTCCCGAAAGAGCCCCGATCCCGGGTGGATCTGGATGCGCTCCGCCGTGAGGCTCTGGTAGACGCCCCGGCCGGTGTGGATGCAGACAAACTGGATAAGTCCCCGGCCGATCGCCATGAGGTAATCCGGCCGGGGACCTCCGGCGAGGACGGGGATGCCCAGGTCGGAGACGATCTCCTTGAGCTGCTGCTGGACGTTGACGATCTCCGCCATCGTACGGGGGTCCAGGTACCGGCTCTGGCAGAAGGCCGTGGGGTTCCGGGCGTCCTGGTACCCCGCGAAGAGACGCAGGTAACTCACGAAGTCCCCGAACTCGTCGCGATACCGGTGGTGAGCCTGGCGGGCTTCTACCTCCTCGCCCGGGGGCATCACGAAGGGTGTGGCCGAGGTGAGAAAAGCTACGGCTGTGATCACCTCCTCCAGGACCTGGGGAAAGCGGTTGATTGCCTCCAGGATGATGCGGGAGTGGCGCGGCAGGAGGGGAAAGACCGCCATCATCCGGCCCGTGGGAGTGAGGTCCCGCTTGTCGTCGAGGGCGTCCAGGAGGCGCAGGGTCTCTATGGCTCCCAGGATGTTCCCCCTGCCGGGAGAGGAGATAAAATCGAAGTTCTCGAAGTCCCTGATCCCCAGCTCGGCCATTCGCAGGACAACCTCGGAGAGGTCGGTCCGGTATATTTCGTCCTCCGGGAAGAGGGGGCGATTGTCGTAGTCCTGCTTGCTGTAGAGGCGGTAGCACCGGCCCGGGCGGGTCCTGCCGGCCCGGCCCTTCCTCTGGTCGGCACCGGCCCGGGCGATGGGGCCTTCGATGAGGGCCGAGGTGTAGGTGCGGGGGTTATAGTGATTTGTCTTGGCCAGGCCGCTGTCGATGACCAGGGTTACGCCGTTGATGGTGATGCTGGTCTCGGCGATGTTGGTGGCCACCACCACCTTGGTTTTTCCCCGGGGGGGTGGCGGAAAGACCGCGTCCTGTTCCTCTTTGGAGAGGCGTCCGTAGAGGGGGAGGATTTGGAGGTCGCCCTGGAAGGGTTGGGAGTAGAGACGGGTTATGCAGTCCTTGATCATCTGCTCTCCCGGCAGGAAGATCAGGATGTCGCCCGTCGTTTCTTCTCCGTCGGCGGCGCGATCTTTCATTACGCGGGCGACGATCTCCGTTATCCGGTGTAACCGGGCCTCGGAGGAGGCCTCCCGGAGGGACCGGGGGGCTTCCCGCTCCTCCCGGAAAGACCGGTCCTGGTGAAGGTCCGCCCGGAGCGCCGGGCCCAGGGGGTCGTCGTAGATCACCTGGACGGGGTACATGGGGGTGTCGATCGACACCACCGGACAGGAGTCAAAATACTCGCTGAAGATGGCCGTATTGATTGTTGCCGACGAGACGATCACGCGGAGATCGTCCCGCAGGGTCAGGGCCCGCTTGAGGAGCCCCAGGACGAAGTCGATGTTGAGGCTCCGCTCGTGGGCCTCGTCCACCATGATCACGCTGTATTCGGAAAGGTGCTGATCTGCCTTGATCTCCTGCAGGAGAATCCCGTCGGTCATAATCTTGATGCGCGTCTCGGGAGTGGTGTGATCGTCGAAGCGCATCTTGTAGCCCACCAGCCCGGGCATGGGGCTCTCCAGCTGACGCGCCACGTAGGCGCTGACCGAGACCGCCGCTATTCGCCGGGGCTGGGTGATCCCGATGACGCCCCGCCCGGCGTAGCCGGCTTCGTGGAGGATCACCGGGAGCTGGGTGGTCTTGCCGCTTCCCGTGGGGCTTTCTACCACTACAACCCGGTGATCCTGAAGCGCTTTCAGGATCCGTTCGCGTTGCTGATAGACGGGCAGATCTCTGGAGTTCATCGCGGGAGAAGTCCGTGGATGATTTCCAGGGCCTGTTCCTCGGTGAGATCCTGGTGGTTCTCCCGGGTTTCCAGGACGCGGAGGTTCACCGTGCCGTCCTGGTGTTCCCTCAGGCCGCAGACGAGGGCCAGGGGGATCTCCTTGCGCTCGGCAAAGGCGAACTGGCGCCCCAGTTTCTGCGCTTCGGGGTAGACCTCGCAGCGGATTCCCCGTGCCCGCAAACGCTGGCCCAGCTCGTGATAGTGGGCTGTCAGGGCCGCATCCTGCATGGTGATGAGCACATCGGCTGCTGCAGTGGTGCCGGGGAGCTGCCCCAGCTCCTCGAGCCCCGCCAGGAGCCGGTCCAGACCGATCGAGGCACCCACGCCGGGCATGGCCTCCTTGCTGTAGAGCGAGACCAGATCGTCGTAACGGCCGCCGGAGCAGACCGACCCGATCCCTTCAGCCCCCTTCAGAAAGGTCTCGAAGACCACCCCCGTGTAGTAGTCGAGCCCCCGGGTGATCGAGGGGTCGAGGATCACCGTCCCCGGGGTGACCAGCGTCTCCAGAGCTGTGCCGATCTCCCTCAGGGTCTGGCTCTCGGGACAGGGCCCCCCTGCGAGCGATTCCAGGGTGGTGAGGATTTCCTGAAAGGAACCGGATGCCCCGATGAAAGCCAGGGTCTTCTCAGCGACCTCCGGCGACGTCAGGGTCTGGAGTGTTTGAAGCGTCTCTTCCTCGCCCACCTTGCGGAGCTTGTCCACGGTGCGGAGAATCTCCACGCTCTGGTCCTGTACCTGGTGGGCCTGGAGAAAGCGGTTGAAGATTCCCCGGTGCGAGATATGAACGGTCACGCCCGGTATCTGCAGGGCCGCGAAGGCCGAGGTGATCATCAGGACGATCTCCAGATCGGCCGAGACGCTGTCGGTGCCCACGATATCGAAGTCGCACTGGGTGAACTCCCGGTAGCGTCCCCGCTGGGTGTTCTCTCCGCGGAAAACCTTGTTGATATGGAAGCGCTTGAAGGGAAGGTTGAGCTCGTTGCGGTGCATGGCCATATAACGGGCAAAGGGAACGGTCAGGTCGAAGCGAAGTGCCACGTCTCGTCCCCCGTGATCGTTGAAGCGGTAAACCTGTTTGTCCGTTTCGCCTCCTCCCTTGCCCAGGAGTACTTCGGCGTATTCCAGCAGGGGAGTGTCGATCGGGACAAAGCCAAAGGAGCGGAAGGAGTCCTCCAGGATCCGTACCAGCTCTTTCCTGCGGATCTCGGCGGGTGGCAGAAAATCCCGGAAGCCCTTCAAAATTCGTGGTGTAATCTCCATAGTGGGAACAGTATAGCTGATGGGGGCGATTCAGTAACCCCATTCCTCTACGCCCCTGCGGTGACACCGGGGGGAGAGGCGTGGTAGAGTCCCGGAGATTATGAACATGGAAGCCTTTATTCTCGGTTGCGGCGGTATGATGCCCTTACCGAACCGGCATCTCACCTCGGTGCTTCTGCGCCGCGAGGGTGAGGTCTTTCTCTTTGATTGCGGCGAAGGCACCCAGGTCAGTCTGCGTGCCCTGAATCTGAAATGGAAGAAAATCAGCGCCATCTTTATCTCCCATACCCACGCGGACCACATCACGGGGCTTCCCGGCATGCTCATGCTCTCGAGCCAGGTGGACCGGCAGGACCCGCTCTTCCTGGTCGGGCCGCCCCGTCTTGCCGAATACGTCGAGGCGAACCGGCGCGCTCTCGAGATGCATATCAACTACGAGATCCGGGTTCAGGAGATTCAGGATCCGTCGATCCCGCAGGATGTCTTTCTTGGTCAGGGCTACCGGGTCCGGTCCTTTCCGCTCAAGCATTCCCGGGTCTGTGTGGGCTACAGTTTTATCGAGGATACCCGGCCGGGGGTTTTTCATCCCGAGCGGGCCGAAGCGGCCCGGGTTCCCCGGGGAGGGCTCTGGGCGCAACTCCAGCGGGGCGAGGCCGTTCAGAACGATCTCGGTGAGACTGTGACGCCCGAGACGGTGCTGGGGCCACCTCGAAGGGGCAGGAAGTTTACCTTCATGACCGATACCCTCCCTGTGGCCTCGGCGATGGAGCATATCGCCGACTCGGACCTGCTCATAAGCGAGGGGATGTTCGACGAGGCGAACCGCGAGAGCGCCACGGCGAAGAAGCACATGACCGCTGCCGACGCAGCGCGTCTGGCCCGGGGAGCGGGAGGGGTGAAACAGATGGGGCTTATCCACTACAGCCCCCGGTTTACCTATCGGGAGCTGAAGGAACTCCAGCGGGAAGCCCGGGAGATCTTTCCCCGGACCTTCCTCACGCGGGATCACATGACCATCAGTATCCCCTACGACGAGGAAACTCCCGAAGGATCGCCGTCCCCGGAGCAACCTGGCCTCAGGAGCGATCCCGATCCTCAAGATCCTTGAGGTATTCCCGGTACTTCTGGGGATCAGGCTGAAATCCCATGATTTTTCCCGGCGTGTCCCTGCTGCGCTTCAGCGCCTCGGCGCATTCAGCCAGAAGCCGTTTTGCCTGGACGAACCGCACCGCCCGGGAGGAGGCTCCGCAGGAGAAGTCCGCTTCGGTGCGCCCCCATTCGAGGCGCTCCCCCCAATAGTAGCGCTGAAAGCGCTCGATCATGGCCAGAGCATCGGCCAGAGTTGTGTTGGGGATCAGCACGGCCGCTCCCCGGGGGCCGTATTCAAAGCAGAGGTCGGTGAGGGCGAAGAAGGAGAGCACCGCTCCGGCGTTTTCCTGGTAGCTCTGGTCCCCCCGGTCCCCCTGGGTGAACTCCAGCAGGACCACCGTGAGGTCCTCTTCGGAAAAGCTGGCCCGTTCCAGTTCCGAAGCGAGGCGCTGTTCCAGCGTTGATTCGGGCTGCAGTCCCGTGGCGGGCGTGTCCTGCCGGGGAGGAGCCTCGGGCTCCTGATCCGGCGGGAACGACGCGGGTTCTTCCGGTTGCGCCGGAGGGCGGGGTTCGGGGTGTGCTGTCGCTGCTGCTGCTGCTGCGGGGGCAGGGGGCGTCTCCGGAGTGGGGGGGGCAGGGCTCCGGGATGAGGCTTTTTTGCCCGCTCGTCCCCGGAGGAAAACACCCAGTGTCACCAGGGTTGTCCCGGCCAGAATGATCAGCGAGTTTCCCAGGGCGCGCTTGAGCACGGGAAAGAGGTCTTCCCGGAAGAGCAGGGGATAGGCTGCGGTGATAACCCGCCCCGGACCTTCGGGCATGGCAAAGCTCCGGGAATAGTGNCGATGGTGGCCCCGGGGCGGCTCGGTGCGGGGGTGTCTGCTCAGGGATTCCCCGAAGTAGGAGCTCCCCGCAGCCCAGAGATAGTCCAGTTCCTCGTCCTGGAGGATGATGCGTATCTCTCCGGGGACTCCTCCACGACGAAAGGCTTCCTCGGTGGAACGGGAAGAAAGATGCTTCGAGAAGAGCCGGGTAGCCTCGGAGAGATCCCCGCTCTGCCAGAGCGATGCCGCCTTTCGGGAGAGCTCGTCGAAGCTCTCCCGGGCCAGATGCTCGCGAGCCTGCCGGAGACCACGGATCTCGAGCCCCGCCGAAAGGGCGACCAGGCAGAGAGCCCCGGCCACCACAGCAGCGTACCCATAGAGGAAGACTCTGTGCCAGGAGCTGTGTTTCATCTCATTAATGAGTATCGGTTACTTTCTTCCAAAATAAAAGCCCCGATCTCTTCCAGTTTTCCGGCAATCGAGGTGCCCCGGGGGGGAGGGCTTTGCCCGCAGGGCACGCCCTGGCGGCGAAGCAGGAGGGGCAGGTGGGCTCTCCCGTGGTATCCCAGGGCCTGGAGGATAACCTGGGCNGGNAGCTGGTCTTCCCTGCCCAGGGCGNGGAGTCGCTGGCGCGCCTGATGAAGTTCCCGCAGGTGCAGTTCCCAGAAGGCCTGGGGATTGAAGGGCTCCTGCGGTACGGGAGAGCNCTCCGGCGGGGGGGCGGCCTCCCGAGAGGNGATCTCCCGGGGGACGATCTCCAGAGCCCGGGCGATCCGTTCCCGGCGGTTGGCCATGGCGGGGGTGGTGAAAAATGGTATCGCCTGGCTGGCCGGGGAGGGAGTGTGGGAGGAGAGGNAGTGGTCGGGGTAGACCCGGCACCCAAAAAAGTGCTCTTCCGGGAAGAGCCGACAGGCCCTGCGGTGGGCCAGGCTGTAGTGATAGGTTCCCCTGGCATAGGTCGTTCCCCGGGGAAACCCTCCGTCGGAACCGATGACNTCTACCCGGGCTGCCCCCAGAGCGGGAGCGAGCAGAACCGCCGCCTCCGTCACCGATTCGGGGGGGCGGGGGAGGAGCCTGAGGGATGCGCCCGCTTGCCGGAGCAGGTGGTGAAGAGGGTGGTTGCCGCAGTACCAGACAAGCCGTTCCCCGGGCACGGCNCGGGTTAATCCGGGAGCGACNCCTGCGTCGGCCAGAAGCCAGGTCTGATCGGGCAGGACCGACCGGAGATGGAGGAGGCTCCAGGCCTGGGGATCCAGAACGACCACCGCCGTGGGGAGGATNCCCCGTTGCAGCAGCGCCGGAAGGGCNGTNTCGGTGGCAATCAGCGGTGCCAGGGGTGGACGGTCCAGCTTCTCGAGCCAGGAGTCCAGGCCCGGTCCGGCAGCGAGAACACTGGCCAGGTTCCCCCTGGTGCGTTCGCGGAGGCGCCCCAGGGGGGTGGGGGGCGAAGCCGGGGAGGAGAAGCGGTAGCTGTTGTGGAGGGTGTGGGAGAGCCACCGCCGGCTGAAGGNGCTGATCGTCGCGCCATCCTGGCCCAGGGCNTGCAGGGTGCGNCGAATCGCCTCAAGGCAGGATCTGAAGTGCNCCCTGTTGCCGGGGGCCTCTGTCCAGGCCTGGAGGGGAATCGTCTGGACCCCATCACGGATCGCAGGGAGGTGCACCGCCTCGAGGGTGGCTGCTGCCTCCCGGGGGGTGAGGGCCAGGAAGAGGCGTCCCGTGAGGATCTCCCGGGAGAGGTCTGTCCCCTCCAGGATCGTCCGCAGGACACCGTGAGAGCGCTCCACAACGATAAGGGTCGTTCCCGGTAGCGCCTCGAGCCCGGCTCTGACCAGAAAACCGCCTCCCAGCCCCAGCATGATCAGCGTCGCCGGAGGGGCCTTTCCCGAAGAGNGGGCGCTGAGGCGCGCCACGATCTTTTCTGCCTCCCTCATGGGGGCGTAGCTCGAGTGCAGGGATCTCTCTCCGTGATCGCCGGTGAGGCGAAAGGAGGTATGGCCATCGCGGGTGGTGAAGGTGGTGAGTTCCCGTGAGGGCTGTGCGTTGCGAACCCCCCGGGCCAGGTCCAGGTGTATCTGCTCCAGGGCGGCGAGGTTCCGGGAGAGGATGGTCATGGGGAAAAGGTCCCGGCGAGTTCCAGGAGGCTTTTCAGGGCCTCGTCGCTCGCTCTGGCCACGCTTTCCCAGGACGAGGTGCCCCGGTACCAGTGGATCGCCTCAACCGGAGCCAGATGGAGAAGCAGCGAGAGCAGTCGTTCCCGGGCGGCCCGGTCCTGCTCCTTCGTCGACCCCTGTTGCCCCGGAGATTGCCGTGGAGGATCCCTCAGTTCCTCCTGCCACCGGAGAAGACAGTGCCGCGCCCCCTCCCGGAGCCGGTGTGGTGGGGGGCGCGGTTCATCGCGGGTGGTGATGACACCCCGGGGGAGGGGTGTCCCGGGGGGGAGCGCGGGCTCGCCGGACCAGACCGGCGAGGGGGAGAGAAAGGACACCGTGCCGCTCCGCCTGTGTTGACCCAAGACCGTTTCCACGGGCTCCCGGTACAGGGCGAGGGTCTCGTTCTGCCATCCCCGGGTCCCGTCCTGCCAGAGGAGGGGGCTGATCTGCCCCGGAGGGCCCAGCCGCTGGAAACGGAGCGTCTCCCCCGGGGAAAGGCGACCCGCCGCCAGAGCCAGGTACCGGTCGTTCCAGTGAGGACGGGCGTGGTTCTGGAGATCGCGGCTGCACAGATCGAGGCCGGCCACAACGAGATGGGCTCGGGGGGCCAGGTGATGCGCCAGGGCCAGGAGGGAGGCTCCCACCGTGGGCTGATCCTGCAGAAAGGGCCAGGAAGCGGCATCGGGAGCGAGTTCCTCGCCCACCCAGCCCGTACGATAGAGAAATGATCCCGGAGCGTTCGCCGGGGAGTGACGGACCGATTGGCAGGGGCTCGCCCGGAGCGGCAGCGCCAGCACCGGCCCGGGCCGCCCCTCAGCGGGAGGGCGGCAGCTTCGGGTATAGCGGGAGGCCCAGAATCCGCCGTCGGTGTGCAGGGTCAGGGCGGGAGAAAGGCCGAACCGGCCGAGGCCGAGCGAGGCCGAGCTCGCCGCGATCACCGCGGTGCTGCCCCCCCGGGCTGGCCGGGGGAAGCGGTGAAGCTGTTCCAGACTCGGGCCAGCCGCAGCCAGGAGCAACCCCTCGCCCTGAAAGTGGAGGGTGCTGCGCCGCTCTTCCCCGAGAGTCCGGCGCAGCGCGTTTGTGAGCCACACCCTGCCGAAGGAGGCCGTGGTAGCGAGCTCTGCCTGGAGCGAGCGGAGAACCGCCAGGACAGACCGCTCCACCTGCTCTACCCACCGGGGAATCGCCCTGGATGCTCCGGGCCAGGAAATAACCTGGATTGCCGTGACCTCCAGGGGCGCGAGGCTGTTCCGTAAAGATCCTTCCAGCCGGGTCAGGGGGATTTCCGGCTCCGCGCCCTCCAGGGATACCCCCCCGGGAGAGGGGCGGAGACCGATCACGCGCAGGCAGGGGTAGCACTCCCGGAGTTCCCTTGAGACGACTCCCGTCCCGTCCCCCAGGAGCAGGGCCGTTCCCCGGGGATGATCCAGGGAGAGCGCTTGGGCAAAGCGCCGAGCCTCCCGTTGGGGATCGTAGCTCGAGTGCAGGAGGATGCCCTCCGCCAGAAGGGTTTCTTCCCCGCTCCGGGCGGGACGATACTCAAGATGCACGGAACTCGGCGGGATCCAGCAGGGTATAGGGCAGGGGTTGTTTCAGGGAGGCCTTGAAGAGCTGCTGCAGGGTATTGCCGATGCTGTGGACCAGAAGATCGGGATCCACCAGGGGATGACCGGGCCCGGCGAGGACAAAGGAGGTCTGCCCCTCGCGGAAGAGGGTGAAGAGATCGGCCGAAAGGACGGCACAGGTATCGAGGAGATCCCGGGAAAGATACTGCTCCTCCAGGTGGGGGCTCCTCTGCTGAATGGCCGCGACCAGAGGGTCCAGCGAGACGCGCAGCGCCATGGGCCCGCCCGTCTCCCCTTCCCGGGCTGCCTCCTGGAGGAGCCGCTCCATCGTCCGGGGCAGGAGGCTGTGATCGAGCACGGAGACCCCCTGGGATGCTGCAAGAGGCCGGTGGCGGCTGTCGAAGAGGAGGTATCCCGCCCGCTCCGTCACCGCCGCCAGAAGCACATCCAGTACCTCCTGGTTCAGTTCCAGCAGGGGGGACTCGCAGATAACAAGAGCCGCCAGGAGCTCCCGGTTGTACAGAAAGGGGAGCAGGGCAATGCGGCGAAACCGTTCGATATCACCCGACGAGAAATAGGGCCTGATCTCCTCGTGGCGTGTCCCCTCCAGCAGGACCGCTCCGCTGTCCAGGCAGAGGTGCCGCAGGACCGGAGCGGGGATACGCAGACGGAACCGGGTTGTCTTTCCCAGCCCCGCCGTCGCCATGGGCGAGAAGGCCTGGCGCGATTGCTCGGGGATCAGGATGGCCCCGCTGGTTATGCGCAGGTGCCGGTGAAGCATCGAGAAGAGATGGGATGGCGTGGTTATGCCGAAATCCTGCTGCAGGTGCAGTTCCTTCAGGAGAGCCCTGACAGCCATGCCCGGGTCGATCTCGCCCCGGCTGTTCCCCGCCGGGGCGGTCGACCAGTCGGCGACCCCGGGATCGGAGAAGACCTCGCCCCCCCGCATGGCCATCGCTCTGGCCAGGGGGGAAGGGGCGTCATCGTCGTGGCTCAGTAACCGATCTGCTAGACCCATACGTAACCTGCCCGAATCGTCAGGTCTCTATTCCAAGCTCTTCGAAGAGGTGCTTGTAGACCTCGAAATGCTCGGACTGGGCGAACTCTTCGATCTTGTCGTCGGGAAGTGCCTCCAGAAGCTGATCCATGTAGCTCAGGACGGAGCGCATCTCCTGCTTCAGGTCCTCGGGAAGATCGGCGATCGAGCTTCGCCGCCCGGGCTGAGCCGCCGCAGGCGCCGGTTCTTCCGGTGCTCCTTCCTCTGCCGTCGGGGGCACCTCGGTTACCGGNGATTCCGGGAGGGGATCGAAGGAGGGCGAGGCCGCGGGAAGGTCCTGACCTTCACTGTGCCCGGTATCCCCGGAGAGATCCTGCTCCACGGCGCTGGCAAAGTCCTCGTAGTTTTCTTCCGAGAAGGACAGGTCATCGGTTGCCCCGCCTGCTTCCTCGGGCTCTTCTCCAGCTTCAGCTTCGTCCTGCTCCCGATCGGCTTGCAGATCGGGAGCCTGCTGCCGGGGTTCTTCCTCGGGGGGAAGGGCGAGCTCGTCGTCACCGATCTCGAGATCGCTCAAGTCGGTGAAATCATCCAGGAGATCATCTCCCTCGATGTGATCCTGCGCAATCTCTTCTTCCGGGACGTCCAGGTCTTCCGGGACGCCCAGGTCTTCCGGTATGGTGGTCAGGGAGGGCTCGTCGGGAGTACCGTCCTGATCTTGCTCCGCTTCCGGCTCCCCCGCGTGTTCCTGCTCTGGCTCGTCCAGGTCGAAGGGGTCTTCGGGAGCGTCCGGACCGGTGTCCATCGTCGAGGTCGGGGCGGAAAAGTCGGGATCTTCCTCGTCGATCTCTATCTCGAACTCCTCGTCCAGGATCAGATCGTCGTCCAGGGTGAAATCCTGCGAACCGTCATCGGGGGAATCGCTGCTCTCCTCGCCGAAGGCCGGGTNGATCTCGATCGCTTCGTCCCCGATCGCCAGCTCGTCCCGGGTCTGGAAGATATCATCCTCCAGGTCTGTCCCGGCGTCTGCACCCGCCCCGGTGTCCAGGATTTCCGCTGCGTCGCCTTCCTCTGCGTCCAGGTCTGCCTCGACGGCCAGCTCTTCGGACTCTTCCTCCAGGGGCGATTCCGCCTCATCCAGGGGCGAATCCTCGTGGGAGAACTCCCCGCCCGTGGCGAGATCATCGGAAAGGTCTCCCTCCAGGAAATCCTCCAGGGACTCCTCCCGGGAATCCTCGGGGAGCTCCGGCGATGAGGTCCCGTCGCCAGGAGCCTCCTCATCGGGAAGATCAGCGCTATCGTCCTCAAACTCCTCGAGCGAGTCCAGATTCAGCTCGATCCGGTCGATCTGATCCTGGGCGTCTTCCTCGGTATCGTCCGTCAGAGAGTCGATATCGGCGAGCTCTTCGTCGATATTCATCTCCGCCAGTTCGTCGATCGCCCTGTCGTCACCGTCGATCACAAAGGGGGCCTCGCGGGATTCTTCCAGTTCTATCCCGTCCACCGATCCGGCCTGGTCCTCCGGCTCGGGGCCAGGGGAGAGCTCGGGGGCGGGGGACGGCCCGGAATCAATGCCGGGCTCCGCGTGATGATCGGTGAGGAAATCTTCGTCCAGCTCCTCGGCCTCTCCCGCCTCCTCGGTGAACTCGGCGGTATTCAGGATATTATCCAGCTCGTCGCCCGTGAGGGCGATCGTCTCATCTTCCTCGTCGCCTTCCTCGAAGAAGCCGGACCCCTTCTGGTCCTGGGGGAATTCTCCCCGGTCTTCTGTGGAGGGGGGCGGCTCTTCCCCGATCACGTCATCCTCGGGGGCCAGGGGCTCGTTCGGGGCAGGGGAAACTTCGGAATGAACTGGCGCACCGGGAGCCCGTGCAGCTGCCGAGGTCTCCCTCAGTACTGACTTGAGTTCTGCCAGCTCCTGCTTTATCGCACTCAACTCGTCCTGGATGCGCTGGAAGGCATCTTGTTCCTGTTGGTCCATTGAGGTTGGTATAGCACTTCCCGGGGGATTTTGCAAATTCCCGGGAAGGGAGTCCTGGTGGGGCTCTTCCTCCTCCCGGAGGAAATCTTCCTCGTCGGGCGTTATGGTGTTCGGTGGCCCGTGGGGAGATATTTCTATCCCCTGTTCCTCGGGGGTGAAGTCGTGGACCTCCTGGCCGGGGAGCTCCTGATCGGAGAGATCCTGGTCCAGCTCGGGCAGATCGAGGTCGCCCGGGCCCGGCTCGTAGAGATCGATATCTTCGAGGCTCAGTTCCTCGATCTCGTCGTCTGCACCGGGCATCATCTGNTCGAAGGAACCGTCTCCGGACTCACCGCCCTCCCCGGCATCGATTCCCAGTGATTCGTCGATCTCCAGGGTCTCGTAGTCGTCGTCCAGGGATTCCGTGATCGAATCGAGATCAAAATCTTCCTCTTCGCCGGTTTCCTCGCCGGAATCCAGAGACTCTTCGAAGGTGTCCAGTGTATCGGTATCTTCCCCATCTCCTCCGCCGTGGTCGCGATCGAACTCGGTGCCGCCAAAGATGTCATCGTCCAGCTCCAGTTCCATTTCCGGGAGCTGGTCCGGGGAATCTTCCGAGGAGGAGCGCCCGTCTGCTTCCAGATCATCCTGGTGCAGCGGGTCCGGGGAAAGGTCAGGATCTGAAAGGGTGTCCAGGTNCGGGAGATTATCAAGATCGTTCAGGTCATTAAGGTCGTCAAGATCATCGAGATCGTCGCCGAGACCGGCAAANGGGTCCCGATCATCGGGAGGGGCGTCTATTCCCAGGTCATCCAGGGAGATCAGGTCGTCCTCGTCGCCGGAATNGTTCCGTCGGGCATCGCCGGGGGCTCCGTCGNCAGAGCGGTCTGCCACCGGAGAGAGATCAGCATCGAAGGTATCGTCCTCATCGAAGGGGGAAGCAAGGTCGTCGAGGTTCGAGAGGTCTCCCAGATCATCGAAATCTCCGGCTTCGGAGGGCTCGTCAAACCCGTCGAGATCCCCCAGATCACCCAGCGATGAGGGATCGAAGGTCTCTTCTTCTGTCTCGAGCACCTCTTCCGGTCCCGCCTTGACCCATACACCGTAGCGATCAAAGTCCTGATCCAGGATATCTTTTTCTTTTTGCTTGCTCATACGTTTCCGCTCCCGGCCGGAGATATTTCCATTCTATCCTATTGTCGGTCTTTCGCGGGGATTATTAAGAGGTAAATTGCGCNCGGGCCTGCAGCACCGCCGAGGTCCGTGGCAGTGTTCGGTCCTGCGCTATTCCTCCGGTTCGGGCTGGTGGATCCCGGGATGCTTTCGATTGATTGTTGATTGACCAGGACGATTGACTAAAGAGAAGGCCCGACCTGTCCGTTTTAAGGAGGAGATGAAAAGTTCCTGGTTCGTTCTTGCCCTCGCCCTGGGTCTGGGCTCCTATCTGCTTCTTGAGCTTATCTTCGGCCAGTCGGGCCTCATCGCCTATGGGGCGATGGAGAAGGCCCGGCACCAGGCGCGTCTGGAGATGGAGGCGATGCAGGAGCAAACGGCCGCGCTGGAGCGCTACATCGGGCTTCTCACCACCGACGCCGAGACGATCCGCCTGGAAGCACGCGATATCGGGTACGTTGGACCCGACGAGGTGGTGTTGCGCGTTGAAGGGCGGGACGCCCGACTCCGGCACCGCTACCAGCCGGGGATCATGCCCTCGCCCCTGCCGCGCATTCGCGATAACAGGCCGCTCTTTCGATCGGTGGGATTCACGGTCTTTCTCCTGATCACCCTGATCGACCTGGTGCGGCTCCCGGGAGAGGCCAGAAGGAGTTCCCGCCGGGAGCGCCAGCGCAGGGACTCCCGGACGGAAACCGATCAGTCCTCTTTCGATGTCAGGGAGCGGCACTCCAGATAATAACGCTTGTCCCGGGCCTCTCCCAGGGAGAAGGCCTTGCGGGGCAGGGTCCCCCGGGCAGCCACGGTAGGGAAGAGCTGGTCCCGGGGAAACTCGGGGAGCAGTAACGCCAGCCCTCCCGCTCGATCGGCAGCCTCGCAGGCTTCGGCGTTGCCGTGGACGTAGTCGATTCCCCGGGCCCCGGTCTCGGCCAGGGCCTGGTCGGCGGCGGCCACGGCCAGGGGGCCCCCGGCAGGAATCTCAAGAAGCACCCCTCCCTCCCGATCGAGAATTCCCACAGACGCCTCCGGTACCCCCCGATGCAGAAAGGCCTCCAGAAAGGCCTGGCGCGTGAAGGTGCGGGCGGTGCCACCGGTGATCTTCTCGAGGGTGGCCACGAGGGCGCTCTTCCCGGCCAGGCCTATCCGGTGAATCGGGTGAAAGGGGAGGCCCGGGTCGTAGACATTCACCAGTTCAACCAGACAGTACCGGAAGGGATCGTCGGGAGCCGCGCCGGCGGCCTTGCGGCTGGTCCAGACTTCCTTTGCCGCAGCAAGACTGTGGTTCCCGTCGCCCGTGGCGAAGAGGAGATTGCCCTCTCTGAGCGCTTCCAGGGGCTGAAGGATCGCCTCTGCCAGGGAATCTTCCAGGGGAATCCTGTAGCCGGCGATGGAGCCCCCCTCCATCATCAGGGGGGTCTCGTAGAGCTTTTCCAGCGATGATTTTGCCCCCTTCAGGGGGGCGAGGAGCGAATCCCCGGGATCGTTGTAGAGAACCAGCACATGGGGAGTTTCCAGCGTGGCTCCCCGGCGAATCTCCGCCCGGGGGGGCAGGCGGTCGGGGATCGTCTCCTCGCTGGCGCGTATGAGAGCTGCTGTTTCGGGGCGGTAATCGTAGGCGTCGAGGTCAACGGCCAGAACAAGCCCGTGACGTACCGTTCCCGAGGGGAGCCTCCGTTCTGCCAGGACGGCCGACGAGGGGACCTCGCGGAGACTTCCGTTCTCCCGCAACTGGTTCATGGCCCTCTGTATCCGGGCTGCCGCCCGGGCGGGGTCTTCCCGGGTCAGGTAGATTTCGGGATGAATGATGTGAAGTGTCGAGGGTGCTTCTCCCACGTACTCTTCTACCGATTTCCAGTAGGCCGGGTCTGATGTGAACTGATCGCAGGCGATAACCGCCCACCGCTGCAGATCAACTGTGTCTGCAGGGATCAGGACCGAAGGAAACCGCAACCCCAGGGAACTCAATCGCTCGTGTATCGTCATGGCTCCCCATGGTAGCGGCTTCAGCGGCGGGAGGCAACGGTCCCGGAGATTCCTTCCCCACGACTTCGCAGGATACCGCCTTCCAGGTGCTGCTTCGCGAGTTCCTGCGGGGGGGCCAGGTAGCTCGCCGGTTTCTGGGTGGCCCGGTTCAGGGCGTTCCCCTCGCTGTCGCGCAGGTCCAGCGAGGTCAGGGGTGTTATGGTGCCGTCGGGGAGCAGCAGATCGGTGGGGGTCTCCCGGTAGAGGGTGTTCTTCACCGTCAGGGGAAGGGGCGCGCCTTCCGGGGCCTTGCCCAGGATCGCCATGAGGCGGTACCCGGCACCACGGGATTCCAGGGCCGGTTCGTGGACCGCCTGGTCCTCCAGGAGGAATCCCCCCGAGTAGGGACGGTGAGGTAACCGGAAGAGTTCTTCCCTCCACTGCGGCGCGTCGGGGGTCCCCTCCAGGGCGGCCCGGTAGGCCCGGGTGGTGATGGCGGTATAGAGGGCGCTCTTCATGCGACCCTCGATTTTTATGGCCGTGACTCCGGCCCGACGGATCTCCTGGAGCGCGTCGAGGAGCATGAGGTCCCGGGCAGAGAAGATTGCCAGGTGGTTTTCTTCCTGCTCTACCGGGTAGTACTCCCCGGGGCGCTGTTCCTCCACCACGGCGTAGTGCCACCGGCAGGAGTGGGCGCAGTCTCCCTGGTTTGCCGATCGTCCTGTCATCTCCTGGGAGAGAAAACACCGTCCCGAGTAGGCCATGCACATCGCCCCGTGGACGAAGACTTCCAGTTCCAGTTCGGGTACGGCATCGGAGATCTCCCTGATCTCGGAGAGGGTGAGTTCCCGGGCCGGGACGATTCTGGAAAAGCCCAGTTTGTGGTAGAGCCGGGCGGCCCCGGCGTTGGTGCAGTTGGCCTGGGTGGAGAGGTGGAGTTCGATCCCCGGCAGGATCGATCTGACCGGTTCCAGAAGACCCGGGTCTGCCACGATCAGGGCGTCCAGGGGGGCTGTGCGCAACTCCTGCAGGACTTCCCTGAGGCGGCCCAGGTCTTTCTGCAGGACGAAGCGGTTCAGGGCGCCGTAGAGACGCCCCCGGGGGAAGTCCCGTTTGAGGTTCTGCAGGGACTGCCGGTTCAGGTCCGGTTCGGCTCCGGCCCGGAGCGAGAATCCGGGCACCCCCAGGTAGACCGCGTCGGCACCGTAGAGAAAGGCCAGTCGCGCCTTCTCCTCCGTTCCTCCGGGAGAGAGTAGCTCCATGGCGTTACCAGCGGGAGGGGGAGGTCGAATGGTATCGCTCCCTGAAGAAGGGCTCCCTGCGATCCCAGAACTCCAGAAAATACTGCTGGATTCCGTCGAAGAAGAACCGTTCCAGGCGGGTGCCGGGGCGTGAGATATACCGGAAGTGCCAGGGTTCGTAGATGTAGCCCGTGACGTCTTCGTACCCCTGGGGGTAGGAGAGGGAGAAGCCGTAGCGCCAGCCCTTTTCGGCGAGCCAGCGACCGGCCGGGTGCTCCGCGAAGGGGCCGGTCACGCTCCCGAAGTCGATCGCCGTTCCCAGCTGGTGCTGGCTGGAGCCGGGCCGCGCGCTGGAGCGTTCGGCCCGTTCCTGCCCGATCCGGTCCACCCAGTACTGGAAGAGCCATTCCTGGTAGGCGTAACTCCGGTAGGTGCTGGAGAGGTCCAGGATCACCCCCTCCCGGGCGGCTTCCTCGACCATCGCCAGCAGGTCGGGCATCAGGATCTTTCTCAGGGAGAGGCCTTCCCGGTTCAGGGTGAGCCGGTCCTGGTATTTTGTGAGGTCCACCAGGTCCCGGGGTACGTAGTCGGCGGGGAGGGGGGTCTCCTTGTCTACCAGGACGAAGAGATCCCGGGGCATCTCCAGGGCCTTGCCCATCAGGCCGAGGAACTCCTGGGGGCTTTCCAGGATCGTTTCGGCGATCCGCGATGATTCCCCGGCGAGAAGTTCCCGGAGGTCCCCCAGGGTGAGGGTAAAGTCCCGGTGGGGGAGAAACGAGTCGGGGAGATCGTCCCAGGCGGTTATGGCCGGTGGTGCTTCTTCGGCTCCCCCGGCCGGCCGGGCTGCGTGGTTCCCGGGGGTGTCCTCCCCGGTCGTGGCTGTTGTGCCCGTTCCCCCAAAATCGGGCAGGCACCCGGCGAGGGTCAGGGCCGCCGGGGCCAGAAGTGCCAGCACCACCGCCAGGGGGGTGCCGCCGGGCCGGGCGACGGTCCGGGGCGGTTCGTTTCTTTTGTGCGGCGGGCTATTGCTCCAGGGTTTTGCCCAGGGCAATTTCCAGGACCTCTTCCAGGGTCTCCACGGGGTGGAAGGTGATGCCTCGCCTGACGTGTTCCGGTATCTCATCTAAATCCCTCTCATTCTGACGGGGGATGATAACCTGTTTGATCCCGTTACGGCGAGCCGCTATGGTCTTTTCTTTCAGCCCCCCGATGGGGAGAACCAGTCCTGCCAGGGAGAGTTCCCCCGTCATGGCCAGGCGGGGCCGCACCGTTGTGTCCAGGGCCAGGGAGAGGAGGGTCGTGGCCATGGTGATTCCCGCCGAGGGGCCGTCCTTGGGGGTTGCCCCTGCGGGAATGTGGATATGAATCTCGTTCTCGTCGAAGAAGCCGGGGTGGACACCGTAACGGACGGCGATGTGCCGGGCCCGGCTGTAGGCAATAGAGGCCGATTCCTGCATGACCTCGCCCATCTGTCCCGTGAGCTTGAAGCCGCTCTTCCCCCGGTTCCGGATCGCCTCGATCATCAGGGTGTCTCCGCCGTAGGGGGTCCAGGCCAGGCCGGGAACCATGCCGGGCTGGGAAACCTTGCGCCGGGCCTCCTCGGGAAAGACCGGCTTGCCCAGGTAGCCCTCCAGATCCCCCGGGCCGATCTCGTAGCTCTCGGGTGCATCCTCCCGGGTAAGCTGTTCCCGGGCGAGCTTCCGGTGAATCTTGTCCAGCATCTGTTCGTAGCGGCGCATCCCCGACTCCCGGGCGTAGTCGTTGGCGATCGCCCGCAGGGCAGCCTTGTTGTATTTCACCGCCTTCTTCCCGAGGCCGGCCCGTTCGGCCGAACGGGGGACCAGGTACTTGCGGGCGATCATGACTTTTTCCTCGTCGATGTAGCCCGAGAGGCGGATCACCTCCATCCGGTCCAGCAAGGGCGAGGGAATGGTATCCAGGGTATTAGCCGTGGTGATAAAGAGAATATTCGACACATCGAAGGGTAGATCCAGGTAATGATCGCGGAAGCTGTTATTCTGTTCCGGGTCCAGCACCTCCAGAAGCGCCGACGAGGGATCGCCCTGGTAGCTGGCGCCGAGCTTGTCGATCTCGTCGATCATGAAGACCGGATCCTTCTCACCCGTAATCTTGAGTCCCTGGAGAACCTTGCCCGGCATGGCTCCCACGTAGGTCCTGCGGTGGCCCTTGATCTCGGCCTCGTCCCTCATGCCCCCCACGGAGAAACGGAAGAACTTTTTCCCCAGGGCCCGGGCCACGGACTTCCCGATCGAGGTCTTGCCCACCCCCGGAGGCCCCGCCAGGCAAATGATGGAGCCCTTGTTGTCTCCCTTGAGCGTCCGCACCGCCAGAAACTCCAGGATTCGCTCCTTCACATCCTCCAGACCGTAATGATCGGCGTCGAGAATCCGTTCCGCCCTGGTGAGGTCCACCTTCCGGGGAGGCGGGGCCGCCCAGGGAAGCTGGATAATCGTCTCCAGATAGTTCCGGGTCAGGGTAAACTCGGCCGAGCTCGGCTCCATAAGCTGGAACTTCTCCAGTTCCTGCTCGACCTGGGAGCGGACCTCCTCGTCCAGGGGCAGCTCTTCCAGAGCCTCCCGGAACCGGGCGTACTCCGAGCTTTTGGAATCGGTGGGCATTCCCAGCTCCTGCTTGATCGCCTTCAGCTCCTCCTTGAGAAAGTACTCCCGCTGGCTCTTCTCGATTTTTTCGTTGATCTGCTTCTGGATGCGTTTCTGGATGCGCAGCAACTCCTGCTCTTTCTTGATGAAGAGCAGAACCTTCTCCAGCCGTTCCCGGACGTTCACCGTGGCAAGCACGTCCTGCTGCTCCTCCCGGTCGATGTTGAGAATGCTCGTGACGAAGTCGGCGATCTTCCCCGGGTGGTCTATGTTGACCATATTCAGGCGCATCTCCTCGGAAAAGAGGGGGTTGTTCTCGCTCACCTGCTTTGTCTCGCTGATAATCGCCCGCGTCAGGGCGCGGACCTCGTCGGTGCCGGACTCTTCCTCCTCCAGGTAGTCCACGGCAGCGACCAGGGGGCGTCCCTCGGCGCTCAGGCTCTTCCTGATCCGGAAGCGCTTCACCGTGGAGACAAAGATGTTCATTCCCCCGTCGGGGAGGTTGATCCGCTTCAGGATCTTCGCGGCCGTTCCCACGGTATGGAGATCCTCGACGCGGGGGTTTTCCTCGTTCTCGTCCAGGGTGAGGACGAGGCCGATGTGCTGGTCGCCTTCCAGGGCCTGACGAACAACCTCCAGGTCCTCGGGAGAGGTGATCATCAGGGGTGTGAAGAGNCCCGGGAAGATGGGCTTCCCGTTGAGGGCNATCATGAGCAACCTGTTGGGCAGGACCTGGTCCGCCGGAAGTATCTGATTCTGTTCTGACATAGCCTCTTTCCTGGTGTTCCGGGTTCATCCCGGGTTTTTTCTACAGAATCACCGNGACCGGAGGATGGGTCGACGCACTACCCGCGCGCGCCCTCTCCCGATCTCTTGTGAATATTTCTGGTGACAGGTATAAGCTATGTAGGATGAATCGTAGCAGTCAACAGGAAGCGCTCATATTGCGCATCGCCCCGGTCGGAGAGAGCCACGGCGCGGTGGATTTCCTCTCTCCCCGGGAGGGGCTCCTGCGGGGCATGGCCTACGGACTCCGCTCGCGCAAGAGCTCGCTCCGGGGGAGGGTCCTCCCCTTNGCCCGGGGNACGATCTATCTCTACCGCGATCCCCGGCGTGATACCGCCAAGATCACCGATTTTGACGGTTCCTTCTACCCCTCCTTTCAGGAGGATCTCACGGCCTATTCCCACGGCAGCCTCTGGGCCGAGGTGGTCTGGAAAACCTTCGCCTCCGGCGGTGAGGGCCAGGAGGTCTTCGACCTGCTGGCCCGGGGGTACGCGCTTCTTGAAAAAGGGGTGCGCCACCGGCAACTGCCCACTCGGGAACTGTCCACCCGGGAGTTGTCCACCCGGGAGTTGTCCACCCGGGAGATTCCCGCAGGAAGACCGGGTCCGGCGAAGTCGAGCGGAGCAGGAACCCCCGCAGAGGCGACAGCTTCGCCCAGGGCGGCGGTACAGCTCCTCTCGATGCTCCTCCTCTGGCGGTATCTGACGTGTCTGGGCGTGCGCCCCCCCCTGGAGATCTGCGCCGCCTCGGACCAGGCGATCGCTCCCGGGGAGGACCGTTTCTACGATCGCCTGGAGGGGACGATCCTGTGCCGGGAACGGGTACAGCCAGGGCAGACGAATGTGCTCCCCCTGCCCTCGGGGACGGCCCGGCTCCTGATGGCCTCGGAACAGGTTTCTCTTGAACGGGCTTCGCAGTTCCCCGTGACCGCCCGTACCCTGGACGCGACCCGTCGCTTCGTCACGGCGGCAGTGCAGGACACCCTCCAGTATCCCCTGAAGACCCTGCAGGCCGCAGCGTCCCTGCTGTGATCGTCCCGCTTCCCTGATCGTCCCGGTCCTCCTGTCGCCTGGCATTCTGGTCGAGGGATCGGGGGAGCCAGGGAGCGACTGATCGACTGACCCGGCCGGGGTGTCAAAGACTCCGATTCATGGTACGGTGGGGTTCATGTTGAGTTACCTCTTGTGTGCGGCCTGCCCGATTTCCTGCAGGGGACCACGTTCCTCATGAAAGGGCTTCTCCCGTGAAATGGCAAAAAGAACCCGTTGATGCCCAGGCGGTGAAGGACCTCTCCCGGCAGTACGGTCTGGACCTTCTCTCGGCGGCGGTCCTGGTGCGGCGGAAGATCACCACCCCCGAGGCGCTCCCCTACTGGCTCGAGGAAGACCTTCGCTATCTCCACGACCCCTTTCATTTTCCCGATATGCCCGAGGCGGTGGAGCGAATCTTCCAGGCCCGCGACGAGGGTGAGCGGGTCCTTGTCTTTGGCGATCGCGACGTGGACGGCATTACCAGCACCGCCGTGATGGTCGAAACCCTTCAGGGGCTGGGGATCGACACCCGCTGGCAGGTTCCCCAGGGCGACGATATCTACGGACTCACCAGCGAGGTGGTCCGCGCCTTTGCCGAGGACCAGGGAACCCTGATCATCACCGTTGACTGTGGCATAACCAGCGTAGAGGAGATCTCCCTGGCCCGAACCTGCGGGATAGATACCATCGTTGTTGACCACCACAACGCCGGAGCCCGGGTCCCCCCGGCGGTGGCGGTGATCAACCCCAAGGTGGGTGAGGACTATCCCTTCCAGGGGCTCTGCGCCTGCGCCGTGGTGGCAAAACTGCGGCAGGCCCTCGCGTTGGGCCAGACCGAGCTCTACGGCCAGCCGGTTACGCTGGTCCAGGCCCGGTTTCTGGGGGCCCAGGCGGGGGTCGAGGTGGAGGTCGCAGCCCTGGAGCACGGCTTTGAGGCCGACCGGGCCAGCGCGGTCTTTCCGCCGGGGGGATCGCGAACGCTGATGGGCTCGCTGGAACGGTTTCTGGTGGGGCGCAGCCTGGTCTGTTTTGACGCGCCCCGGCAGCAACAGCTCCTGAAACAGGCCCTGGGGGGGGGCGTCGATATTTATCTGCTGGACCTGGCCGAGCAGACCCGGCAGCTCTTTCCCGCCCTGGCGGGCAAGACCCTCCTCGAGATGGGCGAGGGGTCCCGGCTCGCCCGCTACGCCCGGGAAGACGCCCGGGAGATGGATATCCTCCTNGCCCTCTACCGGGCTGTGGCGGCGGCGCGGTTTCCCGTGATCAGGGAATCCCTGGAATCGGTGCTCGACCTGGTGGCCGTGGCTACCCTGGCCGACATGATGCCCATGGTGAACGAGAACCGCCCCCTCGTCCGGGCGGGTCTGGAGAAACTCAACAACCATCCCCGGGAAGGCCTGGCGGCGCTCCTGCGGGAACTCTCGCTGGCGCACCGGAAGATCGTGAGTCGCGATATCAGCTGGGCCATCGCGCCCGTGATTAACGCCAGCGGTCGCATGGGAACGCCCTCCCTGGCTGTGGAGATGCTGCTGACCGGGGACGAAGAGGAACGGGATCGCCTGGCCGGGGAGATCCACAAACTGAACCAGAAACGGCGCAAGGTGGGGCAGGACGCCTGGAAGGCCGTGCTGCCCAGAGCCCGGGAGCTGATCCAGGGGGACGAGCCCAANATCATCGTCCTCCACGAACCAACCGTTCACCGGGGGGTAACGGGGATCATCGCCGGACGTTTGAGCAGGCGCTATGACTTGCCGGCGGCGGTCCTGACCTCCGTGGGAGACCACGTGGTGGGAAGCGTTCGCAGCGCCCGGGGGTTCGTTGCAACCTCCTTTCTGGACGAGTTCTCGGATATTCTCGAGAAATGGGGCGGCCACAACCAGGCTGCGGGGTTTCATCTCTTTCAGGACCAGCTTCCCCGGTTCTGGGAGCGCCTGCCCCAGGTCATGGCGGCGGTGACCCTGGAAAACCGCCAGGAGGAAGAGGTTCTGATCGATGCAGAGCTTCCGCCGCGCTACCTGAATCCGGAACTGGAACAGCTGGTGGGACGTTTCGAACCCTACGGCCAGGGGAACCCGGAACTGCGTTTTCTGGCCCGCAAGATGGTGGTAGAGGATATCCAGATCATCGGTAAGGATCAGGACCATCTGCGCCTGCTCCTGGCCGGGGGCGGGTACAAGTGGCCCTCGGTTTACTGGAGCGCTGCCGAACGGGTCCCGAAGGATTTCTCCCGGGGTGACCGCGTCGACGCGGTCTTCGAGCTTTCCCGGAATTACTACAACGGAAACGAGACGATCCAGCTGGTCATCATCGACATGGTTCGCTCCGAGGAGCAGCTTCTGGACGAGCCCGTCGGGGAGGGCTCGGGTGTTGCAGCGGGGAATGCTGGCGGTTGACATATTCCGGTGCTACCGGGCATTATGAAGAGAGTTTGTACCGGGAAGGGGGTGATTGTATCGCCGTTGTAAAGATCGAGGATGGCGAGAACCTGGAAAAAGCCATCAAACGGTTCAAGCGAATGGTAGAAAAAGAAGGCATCATTCGCGAGTGGAAGAAGCGGGAATATTTCGAGAAACCTTCCACCATCAAGAACCGCAAGAAGAAGTCAATGGAGCGGAAGATCCAGAAAAAAATCCGCAAGGCCCAGGCGTCGCGCAGTTACTGAGCGAGCGTTATGGCTTGTTTTGAAGCGCCCCCTGGTGGGCGTTTTTTTTTGCTGTTCCGGGCCGTTCCGGCGGGGGTTCTGGTTCCTCTGGTGGCCCTGGCAGTCCTGGCTGCTGCGGGGTGCAGCTCTGCCGATCCCGAGATCATGCAGCTGGAGTTCTCCCTGGTCGCAACCTGCGCCGATCCCCGGAGCACCCGCCAGGAGCGGCTCATGGTTTTTGCCGATGTCCACGATCCCGATGGCTACGAGGATGTGGCCTGGATGGTGGTGGAGTTCCCCGACCAGGGGTTCGGGTGGGAGCTCTCGGGCGAGGATCTGGAGCACCACCGCCGCAACGACCGTCACTGGTTCGGTTCCCCGGGCCTGGTCTTTCCCGGTCTTTCATCGCTGCCCCGGGGTGCCNTGCGGGTGACCGTGGGGGACTACTCGGGGCGCACTGCCGAGACAGAGCGTGCTCTTCCCTCGGCACCGGCGGCCCCGGGGTGCAGCCGTTTTCCCCGCCTGGAGACCCCTCGGGGGGGCGGAGAAGACCTCCTCCTGGCGCTGCCCTCCGGAGCAGACCGGTACGTCGTCCGGACCGCCCGGGGTGTCCTGGAGATCCAGGGGGACCTTTCTGAACCGGTCTCCCCGGGGTCAGATTTCTGGGATTTCGTGGGTGACCAGGAGTTTTTCCTGCTGGCCCGAACGGGGCCGGCGCTGTGGCTCGAATCCGGCCCCTGGCGCTCTGCCCGGGCTGGAGAGGATTCTCGAGGTCCAGAGGACTAGAAAACCACGATACTAGAGCGCTTCCTCTTTCCTGATCTTTCTTCTCTTTTTGCGACGATGGGAGTAGCGCTGAAGCCGGAGAAGGAGATGGAGAACCCTCCTGCCCAGCCGGAAGGAGCGCAGGAACCGATGGCCTCGACCGGCGCCGTAGTGACGGGCGTAATCCTCGGCCGCGGCATCCAGGGGGAAGTCGAGTCCGCATTGTTCCTTCAGCTGATCCCAGTGGCGGACAATCCAGAGATAGAGGTCCGTGGGGGTCCGGTCGGGAAAGCGGGCCATCAGGTTGTTCTGGGTGATGACCTGCACAATGGGGCAGTACACGTTCTGATACCAGCTTTTTATCGCCTGTTCCAGGGGTATTTCCACAACCTGGCATTCATTCAGGTAATACTTGTGGCCGTGGATGTGCTTCTCCAGCTCGTCGTACCGCCCCGTGGCGCTTACGGTGAAATCGGCACCGGGAAGGAACTCGGGGATATGGAGGCGCCGGAGGAAGTCCTCTTTCTCGTGGTTGATCACGGCCTTTCGGAGATTCTCCCTGGTCATGGTTCCGTGAAGGGGGATCTCGGTCTCCAGGGCCACCACCTCGGCGTCTATCTCGGTGACGCCCTGGGTACGGGCCACGGAGACGCGGTGGTTGCCGTCCCGGACAAAATAGACCCCTCCCACCTCGTAGAGCGAGACCGGGGGCAGCACGATGTCGGTAAGGTGGGCCAGATCAACCCGCTGCCAGCGGCTGCGCAGGTGCTCGTAGCGGGGGAGAAACTGGCTGTTGAAGTCCCGGTATCGCCCCTCGCTCCCCACGATCTGGTCCAGAGGGACCGTTTTCATGCCCTTGTAGGTCTCCCCCCGGGGTCTGAGGGTCTCCCGGACCTCCTGGAGCGAGAGAAGCCCCTCCTGGTCCGAAGAAAAGAGATTGAAGATCTGGCTGAAAAAAGCGTTTTTGCGGGCCCGGTTAAAATCTTCCCTGGCCTCGGCCTCAAGTATTTCGCGCATCGTTTCCGAGATGCTCCCCGTGATTCCCTGATTTCTGGTAGTGGCTCCGGGAGGAACTCTTCCGGTGTCCCCTTCGGTTTCCAGTTTACTACATTTGCAAGATTACTGTATCACCCCGGAGTCACCGAATCCGGGGATTCCCCTTCGCCCGGGCGGGCTGTTCCCGATCCTGCTCCCGATCCTGATCTTCCTCGTAGTCCAGTACGTAGTGATCGTAGACGTTGATGATCGTCGTTTCGTGATACCGCGAAATCCGCTCGGCGTTTATGTCGTAGAGATGGATGTGGCCGTGCAGGAGGTAGCGCGGGCGGAAGCGTCGCATGAACCAGAGGAGGCCGGTAAATCCCTGATGGCAGCGGTCTTCCTCGTCGTGGATTCCCCGGGGCGGGGCGTGGGTCAGGAGGATGTCCAGGAACCGCCCGTGGACCAGGCGGTTCCAGAGCAGACGGGGAACGAGCCGGAGCAGTCGGCAATTCATCTCGAAGTCGGTGAACTGGTGCTCGCCCCGGTTGTAGCGGATGCTCCCTCCCAGCCCCGCGATGAGCAGGCCCTCCAGGCGCATGACCCGGTCCTCCAGGCAGGTCGAACCGTAGTAGTTCTGGGTTTGCGCTGTGATGGAGGTCTGCTCCAGGAGGGAGGCCCCGGATTTTCGAAAGAGGGGCAGGGCCTTCAGGTTGTGGTTGCCGAAGACAAACCCCACGGTCCGGTTCAGGCTCGACGAGAGAAAGCCGAGATACTCCATGGGCAGATCGCCCGCGCTCAGGACCATCTCCACATCGGAGAAGCGGGTTTTTACGGTGGCGCTGTAGACCAGGGGGTCGATATGATCGGCTACGCAGAGAATTTTCACGATGATTTTTTCAAAAACTCCTGGAGATGGTCCTTGTTGTACAGCTCCAGGGGCCGCGATTCGGCAAAATCCATGGCCATGCGCGAGTAGGTGCTGCTGGCGATCACCATGGCCCGGGTGAGCCCCTGGGAGCGCATGGTTTCGTGGATCTCCCGGATGGTGCTCTCGTCGATCACCTCGGCCACGCGAATGAACTGGATCAGCCGGGGGAGTTTCTTGTTGGAGCGCCAGTTGGAGCCGCTCTCAATGACGATCATCTGTACCCCGTTGTCCTGATCCTCTACCCCCTGGATCGTGTAGCCCAGAAGGGTGGCGATCCGTTCNCACATGCCCCGGAACTCGGTCTGGGAGACCGTGAGAAAGTCCTTGATATGGTCGTCCTGACGAAGATCCTGGTACTGGCCGATTTTTTCTGCCACATCCTGGAAGCCCGGTTTCTTTTTGTAAATTATCTCCCAGTGCTCGATGGCCCATTCGATCTTGCGCTGTCGTTCGTAGCAGGAGGCGAGAAAATAATGGGCCCAGAGGAGATCGCCCTCGGAAGGGTTCTTGCCCGTGTTGATCGCCCGTTCGAGTTCGCTGCTCGCCCGCTCCAGGTTGTTCTGCTCCATGTAACAGGTTCCCCGCTCGATCAGCGCCTTGGTCCGGAACTCGGGGGCCTTGGTGGCCCACTCGAAGGACTGGAGTGCTCCCGAGAAATCCTTGCTTTCTTTCTGGATGCGACCGATGTAGTAATAGGCCGGATAGTGATCGGGCTGGTACTTCAGGGCGTTCTGGAGGTATTCCAGGGCGTCGGGAAAGCGCTTTGCCCGGTAGAGGATTAGCCCCAGGTGAAGGTAGGAGAGGCCGTGGCGGGGCTGGAGCTGGATCGCCTTGCGGAAGTAGTTGATCGATTTTGTGGCCTTGCCCCGTTCCTCGAAGAGGACGCCCGCCTGATAGTAGTTGTCGGCGTTTTCGGGGTCCTTCTGGATGAGCAGCAGGTATTCCTTGAGGGCTTCCTCGGGCTGGTTGAATCGCTGGAAGAGTTCCGCTGTCTGCTTGCGAAAGGGGACCTCCGGGACAAACCCGCCGAACTGACCGATCTGGTTGACCGTCCGGAACTCCATCAGGGCCAGCTCCGGTTTTGAGTCCATCAGGTAGGCCCTGCCGAGGAGATAGTGAGCCTCGGGGTTCCGGGGGTCTTTGGCCAGGTGCTGTTTTGCGGCCTTTACCGCNGCTGCTGCCTTGTTCTGCTTGAGAAGTTGTTCCACACGGGCTATCTTCTTGGGGGCGACCAGGTTTCGGACGATAAAGAAAGAGATGAACCCGATGAGCGCACCCAGAACAGTGATGANTATTACAACACCCATTGACGGGTATTATGAATATCTGCGGAAGAATAGGCAAGCCACCTGGTTCGTGCCGGTTGCTTCTGTCCCGATTTTCCCCCTTCTGGTGGCGTTTCTCCTCTTTTTTGGTTCCGCCCCGGNGGTTTCTGCCGATCCGTCGGGGGAGGGGGGGCTCTGGGAGCGGGCTGTGGAAAAGGTCCAGTTCCGGAATTACCACGAGGCGATTCCCCTGCTGGAGGTTCTGGTGGAGCGCGAACCGGGNAATGGTCAGGCCTTCAGNCTCCTGGCATCGGTCTGGGAGATGGCCGGCGATCCCGGGACGGCCGAGACGCTCCTGCGGCAGGGGATGGACGACTCGCGGTTCGATCGTGAAATTCGGGGTCGCATCGCCTTCGACCTGGCGCTCCTGCTGGGACGGCAGGACCATCAGGAGGCCTCGGTTGCCATGTATTCTGCAGCGATCGAGCGGAATGCGACCCTGGTTGCGGCGTATCTGAACCGGGCGAACTCCCGGGTNGGGTTGGGTGAGTACGATCTGGCCATACGCGACTACGAGCGCTATCTGGCCCTGCGGCCTTCCGACCCCCAGCGGGGTGAGATCCGGGAGATGATCGCGCTTTTGCGGGAGACGATCCGGGCAGAGGAGGTGCGGCGTGAGGAGGAGGAACGGCGGGCCCGGGAAGAGGCCGAGGCGCGGCGTATCGCCGAGGAGGAGCGTCGCGAACGGGAAGAGCGGGAGCGTCAGCAGGCTGCTGCCCGTCGTCAGGAGATGATGGACGCCGTTCTGGAGTCCCTGGGTTCGTCCCGCGAGGAGGCCCGAACCTTCGAGGTNGATCGCGAGGATATTCGAGATTTTGATGACGACCTGGATATTCTTGATTAGGGGTGTAGCTGATGCTCCTGATTCGTGGTGCCCGAAATCCACTGTGTGTTTTGGTGNGTATTTTGTTNTGTGTTTTGCTGTGCATTTTACTGTGTGAGCGAGACGGGGTTGAACCTGTGGGAGGGGGATAATTGCAATGACTGAGGAAACACGAAAAAAGGTNCTCCTCTTCGGGGGGCTCGGCCTGCTGGCGCTCCTGCTCGGTGGGGGGGCGGCCTATTTTTTTGCCGGGCCTTCACGGGCGGATGCGCCTTCTGCGCCGGTTGCCGAGGAGCGGCCGGAACCGGTTGAGGTTGATCCGGCCGAGCGGCGCCGGGCCAACAAACTGGCCCTGGCCGAGGACTATCTGGAGAATCAGGAGTTCAGTCGGGCCCTGAATCTCATCGACGAGGTTCTGATCGACGACGTGGATAACCCGACCGCTCGGGACCTGAAGGCCCGGGCTCTTCGGGAGCAGCGGGCTGCCCGGGAGGAACAGGAGCGTCGCGAGGCGGCTCGGGCCGCTTCGGAGGCGCGGGACGACAGGCCCTCGGCGGAAGACCAGCGCGCCCGTGAGCTGGCGGCCCAGGAAGCAGAGGCCGAGGCCCGGAGGGCCGAGGCCGAGGCTCGTCGCGAGGAGGCCCGTCTCGCTGTGCAGCAGCAGCTGGCCGAACAGCGGGCCGCCGAGGAGCGCCGTCGCCGCGAGGAGGAGGAACGCCGCCGGGCTGAGGAACAGGCGGAACTCGAGCGACTTGGTGCCGAGGAGCGCCAGAAAACCGAGGAGATTCAGGAATTGCTCGCCCGCGTCCCCGATTTGCTCCGGACCAGGGAGTACGCCCGCCTCCGGGGAAAGATGGATCGGGTGCTCGAGATACCCCTGGCCGATTCCCGCCGGGAAAATCGCCTCCACGCCCAGGCGCTGGCCGCGCTGGCGCGCAGTTACGCCGACGAGGACATTACCAGCTCGCGCAACCGCCAGGAGGCGCTCCGTCTTGCCTCGGAGGCCCTNGATCGCAGCCGGGATGTCTGGGACGCCTATTTTGTGCAGGGCCAGGTCTACTTCGAGACCGAACGGTTNAGCGACGCGATCGATGCTTTTTCGTCGGCGGCCCGGATCAATCCCGAGAGCGCAGCGGTTCTGTATGAACTGGCCCGGGCCCAGTATCGGGCACGGGAGTTCCAGGCNGCGCGTGCCTCCTACGAGGCCTGTGTGCGGATCGACCCCGAATACGGAAACGCCTATCATAACCTGGGGGTCACCAACCTGCAGCTGCGCGATACCGCCCGTGCCCTGGAGGCCTTTCGGTTTGCCATTGAGGTGCGGCCCGATGACCACGCCTCCTGGTACCGTCTGGGCAATATCCTTCTCGACCGGGGGGACCTGGAGGGAGCCAGCGAGGCCTTCGAGGAAGCGGTGGCGCACCACGACGGGGACATGCGCTATTTTTCCCGCCTGGCCACAGCGCTCTACCGGGGGGGCGACCTGGCGGGAGCCGAGACCCATTTCTCCCGGGCCCGGGAGATACAGCCCGAAAACGCGCTGAACAATTACAACCTGGCGCTGGTTCTGAGCGAGCGTGGGCGCTACGGCGATGCGCTTCCCTACATCCGCCAGGCGATCAGGGCCGACGGCCGACCCCCGGAATACCATTTTACCCTGGGGCAGATCGAGGAGGGGTTGGGTAACTTCGAGGAGGCGATCGCCGCCCACGCCACGGCGGTGCAGCGTGACTCCGGGTATACCCGGGCCCTGGCCGAGATGGGGCGTCTCCTGAACATTCTGGGTGCGCACGATCAGGCTCTGGAGGTCCTGCTTCAGGCGCACCGGCAGGAACCGGAGGGCTTCCAGGTTAATACCAACCTGGGTCGGGTCTATCTGGATCGTGACCTCTTCGATCGGGCTGTTCAGCACTTTCGTGCGGCGCTGGCGTCTCGTCCCAACGAGGCCTCGGCGCACTACAACCTNGCCCTGGCCTATCTGGGGGCCGAAGACTATTCCCGAGCCGAGCGGGCGCTCAAGGATGTGGTAAAGATTAATGCCCGCTACTGGGCCGCCTACCATCGGCTGGGGGAGATTCACGTGGCTCGGGAAGAGTCGGAAAAGGCGCGGGATGTCCTGCAACAGCTTCTGGCCTCCCATCCCGAGTACGAGGGGCGGGACGCCGTGGAGCGGATCCTCTCGTCTCTCTAGGCGGGCCTTCCCGGGGAACTTCCCCGGACGCCCGGTCCGGACTGACCGGGCCGGGGGCTTTGCGCTCCCTCCATTCGGGCGTATACTGGCGACATGAGTGCTTTGGAGACCCCGGGGAGCCCCNCGCCCCCGGACCTGACGGGATATTTCCTGATCGCCGAGACCGATTTGCAGGATCCGAACTTTTTCCGTGCCGTGGTCCTTCTGGTAGACCATAACGAGGAGGGAGCCTTCGGCCTGGTAATCAACCGGGAGAGCGAGGTCGTCACGGGGGATGTCCTGGATAACCTGGAACGCTCCCCGGCGGGGAACCTGAAGGTCTACGTGGGCGGGCCGGTTCAGCAGAACTACATCTTCGTTCTCCACTCGGGCATTCCCCGGCGCTATCACAGCGACCACGCCCTTGAACCCTGCCAGGGGGTCTTCTTCGAACCCTCTTTTCAGCACATTCTTGACTACATGGCCTCCGAAGACTATCTGGCCCTTTCCGAGGGAGAGCGGCCCCAGGTTCGGGTCTTTGCGGGGTACTCCGGCTGGGGGCCGGGGCAGCTCGAAGCAGAACTGGAGGACGATTCCTGGTTCATCCATCCCGCATCGGCGGACCTGGCCTTCCAGGCCCACGCCACGGAGGGCTGGAAGAAGGTTCTGAGCCAGAAGGGGAGCTTCTACCGCATCGTCGCCCAGACNGGGTTTAAACCGTCCCTCAATTAGCACGCGCCAGTTTACAGGCCCCAATCAGAAAGGACCAATCAGAAATGGCCAATCACCCCGGTCCTCTTCCCCTCCCGGGGTTCCCGCTCCGATCCCTGCGGGGGAGCGACTCCTCCGGAGCGAGACGCTCCCGGAGAGCGCAGACAAGACCGCCCAGTTCCTCCAGGGTAGAGCAGGAGAGCATCTGCCGGGCGCGTTCCCCGGCCTCAGCGAGGGAGATCGCCTGGAGAATCCGGGAGACCCGGAGGAGTGAGGCTGCATCTACGCTGAAGCGGGTGATGCCGATCCCCAGATAGAAGACGAGCATGGCAGGGTCCTCGGCCGTGGCACCGCAGACCGAGATGGGGCGTCCCGCAGCGAGTACCTCTCCGGTGAGGCGCTCGAGGGCGCGGAGAACACCGGGGTGGACCGAGCGGTACAGCGGGGCTACGCGATGGTTCGCCCGGTCGGCGGCGAGCATGTACATGATCAGATCATTGGTTCCGATGGAGAAAAAATCCGCTTCCCTCGCCAGATCCCGGGCGATCTCGATCGTTGCGGGGAGTTCCACCATCACGCCCAGCTGTGGAGCGCTGTGGCAGGGGATTCCCTCGTCCTGAAGCGCCGCCACAGACCGGGATACCTCTTCCCGGGCAGCCCTGAACTCGTCCAGGGAGGCGATCATGGGAAACTGGATGCTGATCTCGGCTCCCTGCCCCGCCCTGAGCATGGCCCGAAGCTGATCCCGGAAGAGATCCTGGTGATCCAGAAGAAACCGGATGCCCCGATACCCCAGGAAGGGGTTGTCTTCGCGTCCCATCTGGCTGCTCAGGAGTTTGTCGCCTCCCAGATCGAGGGTTCGGAACCCCACGGGGAGCCCCGGAATTGATTCGACCACCCTGAGGTACACGCTATACTGCTCCTCCTCCGTGGGAAACCCGTTGCGGATCAGGAAGGGGAACTCGCTGCGGTAGAGTCCGATCCCCTGTGCCCCCAGGGCGCAGGCGCTGCGGGCGTCCTTGACGAGGTTTGCGTTGGCCAGAAGGGTCANGGGCGTGCCGTCGGCGCTTGTCAGGGGTGAGGGGACCTTCTCCTGTTCCTCCTCCGATCGTCGGGATCTGTCCAGAAGGGGCCGCACCCGCCGGCGATAGGTCTCCAGGACTTCCCTGCCCGGGGCCACGATCACCTTCCCGTCCTCGGCGTCCACCACCACCTGGGCCCCCGAAGGAATGGAGAAAAGCCGGGGATCACCGGTGCCTACCACGGGGAGGCGGAGCGACTGGGCCAGGATAGCCACGTGGCTGGTCGCTCCCCCGCCGGAGAAGACCACGCCCTCCACGTTCTGCAGATGGAGCTTGACCAGTTCCGAGGGGAAGAGCTCCTGGACCGCCACAACGTGTCCCCGGTAGTCGCCGTCCTTGTCCTCCAGCGCCTGGAGATTTCGCATGATCCGGTTCCCCAGGTCCTGCACGTCCTGGGCTTTTTCCTGGAATCTCGGGTCGGGGATTTCGGCGAAGCGGCGCGAGAAATCGGCGACCACCGATTCTACCGCTTCCCGGGGATCGCTGCCGTCCAGGGTGAGGTCCACCATGCGCCCCACAAAGCTCTCGTCCCGGAGCATCAGCAGGTGGGAACTGAAGATCATCAGGGCCACATCGGAGAGGGACTGGTCCACCCGGTGCTGGAGTTCCTGGAGCTGGCGCGCGCTGAGTTCTATGGCGTCCTCGATGGAGCGCTGCACCGGCAGGGTCCGGTCGATGACGCGGCCGTCCAGGTATTCCAGGATGCCCAGGGCGATGCCCCTGGACGCGCTGGTTCCCTGGAGAAGTCCCGAGGTGAAGGGGGCTGCCTTTGAAGGTACGCCCCGGGATGGTTCCTCGTGGAGCTCGTAGAGGGCGGCGACGTTCTCCAGGGTCGACGCCAGGTGCGAGGCCAGCGTTCTCAGGGCCCGGAGCGCCCGGGGGTCTATCGAGTCGGCCTCGCGGTACTGGAGGGTCAGCACCCCGATACCCAGATCGTTTCGCCTGATAGGTACCCCGAGGAAGGCGGGGTACTCATCCTCTCCCAGGTCGGGGATCGCCTTGTTCATCACCGAGGAAGCGGCGTCCCGTTCCAGGACGGGGCTGTTGTTCAGAAAGGCCTGACCCGTGAGCCCCTCGCCCCGATTGAGGCGGACCTTGCCAAGGAGGAGGGGGTTCAGCCCCCGGGTTGCCCGCAGCACCAGCAGGTCCTGTTCTACATCGTAGAGATAGACCGAACAGACCTCGGCGCCGAGGTGGTCCGCCACGGTGTTNACCAGGTCCTGGAGAAACTCCTCCACCGTGGTTCGACGGCCCAAAAGTTCTGCCAGGTCGTTTACTGCGTGTATCAGGGCGAGGCCGTTGAATTCTTTCACCCCCCTATAATAGACGCATTCTGCGCGATAAAAAAGATTTTTTCCCGCCGGAAGACTGGAAAAGGCATTTCGTCAGGACTATAATCTATATCAGTGCAGTCACAGAGGTGACGAGATAACAGGAGGAATCTACAATGAAGAAAAGTATTGCGTTTTTGACGGTCGCCCTGGCTCTGGCTCTGGTTATCGGGTGTGGCTCCGCTCCCGCTCCCACGCCCGAACAGGCTCCCCCGGGACTCCCCAGCTTCTACCTGAACCCCCCCCAGGCGGACGATGCGATCTACGGTGTTGGTTCGGCCAAGATGTCTTCCCTGGACACCTCCCGGCGCATGGCTGTCTCCCGGGCCCGTGAAGATATCGCCTTCCAGATGAACGCCGCCATCCAGGCTGCGATCGTGGACTACGCCCAGGAAGCGGGTATGGACGGNAACNNTCAGGTCATCAGCTTTGTCGAGACGATCTCCCGGCAGGTGACGGAGACNACNCTCCAGGGTGCGCGGACCGACCAGGTCGAGCAGGGCCCCGACGGGACGATCTACGCTCTGGTGAGCTACCCCCTGAGCGGATTCGCCCAGGCCGCAGGCGAGGCCTTCCGGCGTAACGAGGACGCTGCCTTTGCAGAGTTCAAGGCTGATCAGGCTCTCCAGGCGCTGGACGCGCAGTTGCAGAACAATCCTCCCGCAGCGGGATCCCAGCGCTAGGCTGATCCCCCGGGATGAACAACGGGGCGTTCGGGCCGGCCCTTCCGGCCGGACGCATCACCAGTGGGGGCCGCCACCGGGTAACGGGGGCGGCCTTTTTTTAAGTGCGCCCGGCAGGGNGCACCCACCCTCGGGTCAGTCCAGCGGGTCATCCGCTCCTCGAGTCACCCCCAGAAGATGAACAACAGGATGAATAAGAAAGATCTCCGATGCAGTATCTCGAGAGCGGTCCGTGAACTCGATCCCCNGGTGCGCGCTGCTGCGGGGGAGCAGATTATCGGGCAGATTCTGAAGCTTTCGGCCTGGGGCCGAGCTGATTCTGTCTTTGCCTACTCGGCCATGGACGACGAGGTGGATCTCTCGGAGCTCCTTGTCACCGCCGGGGCTCAGGGGAAAAAGGTCTTCCTTCCCCGGATAGAGGAGGGGCAGAGGGAAATGTGCTTTTTTGAAGCCTCCCCGGGGGATCGTCCTTCCTCGCCGGTACCTCTGGAGCGGCATCGTCTGGGCTTTTTGCAACCCCAGGGCAGGGGTGGGGTNGAAGGGGTTCCCCGCCCCGGGTCGGTGGTGATCGTCCCGGGACGGGCCTTCGACCTCCGGGGAAGGCGCCTGGGCAGGGGTGGCGGCTATTACGACCGCTGGCTCGCCGGACTCGACCCCGGAGTGTTCNTGCTGGGGGTAGCCTTCGGGTGTCAGATCGTACCCGCCGTGCCCTGCGACCCCTGGGACGTGGCTCTTCCCAGGGTTCTGAATGACTCCCTGACTACCGCTTNCGGNCCCTAGCGACGCTCAGGTCGGGGAATCCCCGGCCAGGGGAAAGCATATCTCGGTCTGCAACTCTTCCTGGGGGGTCTCGTCGGGGCAGTTCAGGTAGAGTTCGTACATCCAGGGGGTCACGGCGAGCCCCTTCTCCTCGATGTGCGCCATCAGCGGTTGATAGGTCTTCTCCAGGGTGGTGTAGGGGCCGGTATGGACAGCCGAGAGAACCCTCCCCCCGGGAAGGCGACCCGCCCGGACCCGGCCCTCATCGGGAAGGACCTGTCCCACGGGAAANCCCNCCTCAACGTCCAGGGCTTCCATGTCCTGATTGTGATACAACACAAAGGGAGGGCCCTGCATGGCCGCTTCCCGGCGCTGAAGGTATTCCATGAGTTCTCCATAAATCTCGGTGAGGGTGTCGGGCAGCTTTTGTAGTGATACGGTCGTCCTGATCGAAACTGTTATCTCTTCCTGTCGTTCCTTGATTTCCATCGCCTTCCTCCTGGGGTTCATGATTTTGCCATGATGTGTCACGGCAGATAGCGCATGGTATCAGAGGAAAGACGACACCCCTGTGTCCTGGTTATTCCGGATCGACCCGGTATATCCCCGGCTCTGATCCCGGCCTCCCCGGTGGGGAGGGCAGGATCAGGAGCCATGCTACTCCTCCGGGTCTGGTGAGCCCGGGGCGGGCGAGTCCGGGCCGGGCAGGAGAAGCAGCTCCAGGCGTCGGTCCATGTCNATGTAGCGTCGGGCAGTCTCCTGGATATCCTCGGCCGAGAGCGAGTCGATCAGCTCCGGAAGATCCAGAAGCGCCTCGAAGTCCCGGCCCTGTTCCCAGGAGAAGAGGAGCGAACCCAGCCAGTAGCTGTTTTCCCGCTGGTTTCGGCGGTATCGTTCCCGCTGCTGCGCCTTGATCCGCTGGAGGGCGCTCTCCGAAGCCGGTTCGTCCAGCACCTCCTGGAGGACCTCCAACGTTCGGGCGATCAGATCCTGGCTTCTGCCGGGGTCCATCCCGAAGCTGATCTGCAGGAAGGCCTGGGGATCGGGTAGCCGCTGACGCCAGGTGGTGGCCCGGACACCGTAGGTGCCCCCCTCCTCCTCGCGGATAACCTCGCGCAGTCGCAGGTTGAGCAGATCTCCCACGCTGTTCCAGCGGTGGTTCTCCCTCTGGGACCAGGAATAATNGCTGTGAAAGAGAATCGCCACCTGGGCGATCTCTTCCGTCCCCGCTCTGACCGTCTCCCGGAGGAGGTCATCCGGGAGGGAGAAGGCCCGGGAAGGAAAATCCCGATCTTCCTCGCGCGGGGGCTGTCGGGGGTCATCGGGGGGGGCGATCCCCCCCAGGTAGCGCGCCGCCAGCCGGGCCGTCTCGTCGGGATCCAGGGAACCGGTGAAGAAGAGGGCGATCTCCCGGGTATCGCTGAACCACCGGCTGTGGGCGCTTGTTATCTCCTCCAGGGTAACCGCCTCGATCTCTTCTATCGAGAGAGGAGCTTTCCGGGGATCCCCTGCGCTGGAGAGCTCCTGAAATCGCCGCTGGAATATTCCCTGGGGNGAGGCGTCGCGGCCTCGCAGGGCCTGAATGTGCTGCTGTCGTACCGTCTCCAGCGCATCCTGGTCAAAACGGGGACTCGTCAGACTCAGGTATATCAGTTGAAAGAGCGTCTCCAGATCCTCCTGCCGGGTCGATCCCGAGAGGCGCTCCGACGTGAGCCCTATATCGGTGGATATTCGTACTGACCGTCCTGCCAGGGCCCGTTCCAGGGCCGAGGCCGAAAGCTCTCCAAGACCGCTCTCGCCGGCCACGGCCGTNGCAAGACGCGCGGCGCTCAGGAAGGGGTCAGATATCTTCTGGAGTCCTCCGGGGCTGTGAGCCGCGAAGAGAATTTCATCGCTCCGGTAATCGCTGGGCCGGATGAAGAGGCGGATACCGTTAGAGAGGAGATATTCCTCCGTTTCNACCCGGGGATGGCTCCGTTTTTCCACGATCTCTCCTGCCCGGGGGGGAGCCGAGGGAAGAAGGCTCGGCTGGTCCTCCTCATCGGGGGGCGTCAGGGGTCGGGTCCGGGCCTCGTCGATGATCTCCCTCAGCTCCTCCCGGGAAGGTATGGCCCCCCCACCGGGGAGTCGACCCTGACCGTCATCGCGCAGACTGGCCAGCACAACCAGCTCGGGACTCTCCAGAACGCGTGAGACCACGGCCGACACCTCCTCCAGGGATATCTCCGGCAGAAGCGTGTGGTAAAGCCGGTGCTCGAAGGCGATCCCCGGGACGGGCTCCTGGCGGGTCCGGTGACGAACCACCTCGTCTGCCAGGGACGACGATTCCCGCGTATCGGCATTGATCAGGGCGTTGTCGATGGCCTGAATCATCCGCGCCCTGGCCCGGTTCAACTCGGCCTGGTTGATTCCGAACCTTCGTACCCGTTCCAGTTTCGTCACAAGTACGTCCAGGGCTTCCCGTACCAGATCGTCCCGGGCAACGGCCTGGGCCACGGCGATCTGCGTATCGTGAAGAAAGGAACTCGNGCCGGTTCCCCCGCTCGAGAGAGGCGATCCGGGGGATCGAGCCTCCTCGCGGAGCCGTTCGTTCATGACAGAGAAAAAGAGNCTCTCCACCAGGGCCTGCCGGTAATCCCCCACCGTCACCAGCGGTTCATGAGGTGCCAGGGCGTAGAGCGAGAGGCGGTTCACCGTTGCCTCGGGATCGGAGGCGATGCTGATGCGTGTCCCCTCTCCCGAGGGGCCGGGATAGCGGGTTCGTTCCAGGGGGGTGTCGGGAGCCGGAATCGCTCCGAGGTANCGTCGGGTGAGCTCTTCCAGCTCTTCCAGGGGCAGATCCCCCACCACGATAAGGGCCATATTATCAGGGCGGTACCAGCGCTCGAAAAAATCCACCAGTCGCTCCCTGGGGGCCGTGCGTACCACCTCCATGTCGCCGATGGGAAGCCGCCGGGCGTAGCGCGATCCCTGGAAGATCACGGGAATGTGGGTGTCCATGATGCGAGCCCCGGCACCTCTGCCCCGGCGCCACTCCTCCACGATCACACCCCGTTCCCGGTCGATCGCATCGTCGTCGAAGGTGAGCGCCGATGCCCACTCCTGCATGACCCGAAACCCCTGGTGAAGGGCCTCTGTATCCCCGCCGGGGAGTTCCAGCTTGTAGACCGTTTCGTCAAAACTGGTGTAGGCGTTGATATCGGGGCCGAACCGCCTGCCCAGACTCTCCAGGTACGCCACGAGCTCCCCCTCGGGGAAGGACTCGGTGCCGTTGAAGGCCATATGTTCCACGAAGTGGGCCAGTCCCCGCTGATCCTCCTCTTCCAGAATACTGCCTGCATCCACCACAAGGCGCAGCACCACCGTCTCTTCCGGCCAGGAATGGGATTTGAGAAAAAACTCGAGGCCGTTTTCCAGGGTTCCCCGGCGTATGTCCCGGGAGAAGGGGAGGGGCTCCTCCAGCGAGAGCTCCCCCGGGGCCTCTTCTGTTTCGAGGGTTCTCTCCGTCTCGAGCAGCGTCTCGAGTGGCGTCTCGAGTGGCGTCTCTGCCTCGAGCACATCCTCCGCCTCGAGCGCCGTCTCTGCCGGGGGAGGGGAGGGCGTTTCACCTCGACCCCGGGCCGCCAGGGGGGCCAGGCCGAGGGCCATTCCCAGGAGCAGGGCGAGCCCCGGGACTGCCCCTTTCCGGGGAAGAAAACATCTGTTCAACCAGACCAGAACCGTTGGGAAGAAGCTGCTCCTGTACGTCATGAATCCGCCTTTCATGGGACTGAGAATACAGCTGCCCGGTGATCATCGTCCACCGGCGGGCTCCCGGAGCGGAGAAAAAGGGTGGGGGCTGCCCTTGAAAAGGTTGACTTAAATNCTATGGTATATTACCCTGTATCCATACATGATTAGGGAGTGTTGTTCGTGTGGTCGCAAAAAACGCGGTACGCCCTGAGGGCCATGATTCATCTCTCTCTCCAGGGGGATCGCCGGGTTCCGGCGGGTGATATTTCCCGGCGGTGCGGGGTACCCCGGAAGTATCTGGAGACGATCATGGCCGATCTGCGCCGGGGAGGGTTGGTGGAAAGCTCCCGGGGAAAGACCGGGGGATACCGGGNTCGCAAGGATCCGTCAACGATCGTTTTGGCCGATATCCTGGAGTTGATGGAGCCGGAGCTGCTCCGAATTTCCCCGTGGGAGCCCGAGGGAGGGGCCGAAGAACCCTTCCTGGAACGGTTTCAGAGGGCCTTCATAGAGAAGGCCCGGGGAGCAACCCTGGCCGAGGCGATTCTGCAGTGGCAGACCCTCCGGAACGCCTCGGACTACTCCATNTGACTGGCTCTGGTTANACCCGAGCCNGCGGGTGCTCCCGGGCAGGCATGATGATTCCGGGTGTNCAGGAAGCCCCGGGTGGAGAGGGGGCGGGGCCTTCGAGTCACGGGGATCGCGAAGAGAGGAATTTCANGGAGGTCAAAGATGGGGGNATCGCGACAGAGGGCGCGGGAGANGGCACAAAGGGAGAAAATGCAGATATGGAAAAGATGAGTACCATGACCGTGATTGATACGATCGGGAACACTCCTCTGGTGGAGCTCAGGAGAATGGCACAGGGGCTTCNCGGGAAGGTCCTGGTGAAGCTGGAAAACCGGAATCCCCTGGGGTCCGTAAAGGACAGAATCGGCCGGGCCATGATCGAGGCAGCCGAGGAGTCGGGGGCGCTCTCCGGGGGGGCCACCATCGTGGAGGCCACCAGCGGGAACACCGGGATCGCNCTGGCCTACGTGGGGGCCGCCAAGGGGTACAAGGTCATCCTGGCCATGCCCGAGACGATGAGCATCGAGCGGCGGCGACTGCTGGTTGCTTTGGGAGCCCGGCTGGAACTCACCGACGGGTCCCGGGGNATGAAAGGTGCGCTCGAGCGCGCNCGGGAGATCGTGGAGGCCACNCCCGGGGCGGTGATGATGTCGCAGTTTTCCAACGCCGCCAACCCCGCCGTGCACGAGAGAACCACCGGCCCGGAGATCTGGCNCGATACCCGGGGAGAGGTGGATATCTTCGTGGCGGGCGTGGGCACAGGNGGAACGATCACCGGCACGGGGCGGGCTCTGCGGGCACGGAAACCCGAGGTTCAGCTTGTAGCGGTAGAACCGGCGGGATCACCGGTGCTCTCCGGGGGCGAGGCGGGGCCGCATATGATCCAGGGAATTGGGGCCGGTTTTGTCCCCGAGATNCTCGACACGTCCCTGCTGGACAGAGTTATGCAGGTGACGGCCGAGGAATCNGGTGAGGCGGCCCGGCGGCTTGCCCGGGAAGAGGGGATCTTCTCGGGGATATCGGCGGGGGCNAATGTCCANGCGGCGCTGACGCTCGCCGCCGATCCGGCCCAGGAGGGGAAAACGATCGTTACCGTGGTGTGCGATACGGGAGAACGTTATTTGAGCACCTGGCTCTACGAGGAGACAATTACATGAGTTACCGCTTTGAGACACTGGCCCTGCACGCAGGGCAGGAGAAAGACCCGGCTGCACCCAGCCGAGGAGTCGCCGTTCACCGCACCACGGCGTATAACTTCCGCGACAGCGAACACGCGGCCAACCTCTTCTCGCTGAAAGAGCTGGGCTATATCTACACGCGCCTCCAGAACCCCACCCAGAACATCCTGGAAGAGCGGGTATCGGCCCTCGAGGGGGGCGCCGCAGCCCTGGCCCTCGCCTCGGGGACCAGCGCGATCTACTACGCCATCATCAACGTAGCCCGCGCGGGTGACGAGATCGTCTCGTCACGCTACCTCTACGGCGGAACCTACACCATGTTCACGGAAATTCTCCCCCAGTTCGGGATCACCGTTCGTCTGGTGGACCCCCTGAACCTGGAAGAGCTGGAAGGAGCGATCACGCCACGAACACGAGCGGTCTTTCTGGAGTCGATCGGGAACCCCACCCTGGTGGTCCCCGATTTTGAGGCGATCGGCGAGATCGCTCACCGCCATCGGGTCCCCCTGATTGTGGATTCCACCTTCACCACACCCTACCTGCTGAGACCCCTGGACCACGGAGCTGATATCGTGGTCCACAGCCTCACCAAGTGGATAGGCGGTCACGGCACGGGAATAGGAGGTGTTGTGGTTGACAAGGGCACCTTCGACTGGAAAGACCCCAAGTTTGTGAACCTCGTGGAGCCCGACGGAGGCTATCACGGTCTGCGCTACGCCTACGATCTGGGAGACCTCTCGCCGCTGGCCTACATCCTCAGGATGCGCCTGGTTCCCCTGCGGAACCTGGGGGCCGCCATCAGCCCCGATAACGCCTGGATGTTTCTGCAGGGTCTGGAAACGCTCCCCCTGCGCATGGAGCGGCACAGCGCCAACGCAGAAAGGGTAGCCCGATTTCTCGCTGAACACCCCCAGGTCGAGTGGGTCTGGTACCCCGGACTCGAGGGAACGGCCGGCCACGATCACGCCCGGCGCTATCTCCCGCGCGGCTTCGGCGGAATGGTTACCTTCGGCATCTCCGGAGGGCGCGCTGCGGGCGAGCGTTTTATCGACGGCCTCTCGCTCTTCAGCCACGTGGCCAACGTGGGGGACGCCAAAAGTCTGGCGATCCACCCCGCCGGNACAACCCACAGCCAGTTGAACCAAGAGCAGCAGGAGCGCTCCGGGGTTCGTCCCGAGCTGGTGCGCCTCTCCATCGGGATCGAGCACCCCGAAGATATCCTGGAGGACCTGGAACGGGGCTTTGCCGCTGCCCGGGGGTAATTCTCCCGGGGGGTGCCCCCGGGTTGCTACCGGCCCGTCCCGGAGGAAGGGCCGGCAGGCGAGGCGTTGACGAAGACAAAGTTCTCCCGCCGAAGCGGCTCTTCCCCGTCGAAACGGTAGGCGCAGAGAAGCCCCTCCCGGGCGATGCTGTAGTCCAGGCACGCCACCAGGGGAGCCAGAGGCTCGGGGGTTCCCCTGAGCCAGTAATGGCCCATAAAGAGGGGCTTGTCTCCCCGGTACCCGGGAATCCGCTCCAGCAGGGAGGGGTCCACGGGGAGAAAGCCCAGCTCCTGATCTGCCGGAGGCATGGCAAGGTCGGCCATGGTAGCGGGCGCCGCCTCGGGAGAGAGCCACCAGCGCACGCGGGTTTTTNTGCGGGCCACCCCCTCCTTGTCGCGGTAGAACGCCCCCTGGGGAAGGGGAACTTCCACACCCTTCAGCAGTATCTCCACGGCTCTGCTCTCGGGGTTCTCGCCGAAGGCGCTCAGGAAGAGGGTTCTGTCGTCGCGGAGTGCCAGGGGGTTGCGTCCGATCTCGTCCAGGGCGCGTTCTTCCCAGGCCGCGTGGACCACCCGGAAGAGGGGATCCTCCAGGTAGAGCGGAAGCTGGCGTAGCCAGAGGAGCGCCTCGCGCAGTCGCCTTTCCGCTCTGGTTGGCCGGTGGTCACCGTCGAGAACTCCCCTGTCGCCCTCGGGGCTTTCGGGGTCGATGCCGAATTGCTCCAGGGTGGCCCGATGCTGTGCCCGATGAACAGCCGTGTGCTGCCGGAGCCAGCCTCCTGNACCATCGGGAGTGTGCCAGGCCAGGGCGTTGTATTCGTGGTTACCCAGCACTGCCCGGGCAGCCCCGCCTTCGACCATGGCCCGTACCAGATCCAGGGTCTCGGGGATAGCCGGTCCCCGGTCCAGAAAGTCCCCCACAAAGACCACCTGCCGTCGCCCCCCGGGGAACCGCCAGGTCCCCCCGCGATAGCGGTACCCCAGGACCCGGAGAAGTTCTTCCAGAGGACAAAAATGTCCGTGAATATCACCAATGATGTCGTACACCCTTGCAATTGCATCGAAGTTGGTTGAAAATTTCAAGGTGGTCGAAAAAAATGAATTCTTAAACACCATTTCATCTCCGGCGGGCCTGGTGGACCACCGGGGGTGCCTGGTCGCCGTGAACGGACCCTTCGCCCGCCGNTTCGGGGCTGTCGCCGAGGGAGCTCCCCTGGTTCTTGCCCTCTCGGCGGGCGGGGAGGAGCGGTGCGGCTGGCTCCCCTCGGGCGANTGGGACCAGGACAGGGCCGATCTGGAAGGGGGAGGGCTCTGTCCGTCCCTGAAAGTCCGGTTTGTCGCGCTGGATGGGGGGCAGTGGCTCTTTGTGTGCCCCGGCCGGGGCGGGGAGGGCGAGGATCAGCAGAACCTGCGGGGGTGTTCCTCCAGGATAATCCAGGCTTTTCTGCGGAGTGCCGATGAGGCCTCCTTCGTGGTGGACGAGAAGGGAACCNTCCTGGCCTGGAACGATCTGGCCAGGGAATACGCCCTCTCGGGTGAGCGCCTGGGTGCGGGCGGAGCTGTGGGCGAGGAACTNCGGGTGACTCAGTACGGGCGTCCCCTGGATGCGGCAGGCCTTGTGGAACAAGCGCTCCGGACGGGCGAGGACCTTCGTTTCGGAGCGGGGATAACCCTCGTTACTTCCCGGGGCGCCTCGGTNCAGGTGGAGCTCCGGGTGTACCCCTTTCCCCGGGCCCGGGGAGCTCTCGCGGAAGGGCCCGGGGGGCAGCGTCTTGCTCAGAGTCAGGGCGAGTCCTGTCTGGCCGAGGAGTTCCAGGGAGCCCTGATCGCGGTGGTCAATACCGAGGANCGGCTCCGGATCCGCCGGGATCTCGCCCAGGTGCAGCACGCCCAGAATATCCTCCGCGCCGCCCGGGGGCTCGCTCACNACCTGACCAACGCCTGTACTACCCTCTTTGGTCATCTGGAGATCATCCGCTGGAACACCGACGAGGACGTGACCGCTCTNACGGCGGCTGTCAGAAAGGTTCAGCGCCTGGCCCACCGGTTCGGCGAGTTTTCTTCCGATTCGGCAGCGCGGNTGCTGCCCGACCTGGGAGAAATCGGGCAGGAGGGGGCGGATCGGGTGGAAGAGACGATTCTGAATGTGGTGGATCTGGCCCTGAGCGGTACCTCGATCCGCGCCACCTTCGACATTCAGGGGCCCTTGGCCCCGGTGGTGCTCCCCCCGGACCTTCTGGGGCAGGCTCTCTTTAACGTGATAACCAACGCCGTGGAGGCCATGCCCGAGGGAGGCGTCCTCCACGTGAAGGCCTCCCTCTCCAGAGCGGGCTCTTCTCCCGGAGGGNCCCCCTTCGTGGTGATCATTGTGCAGGACGAGGGCCACGGCATGGACTCCCGGACAGCCCGGGACGCGCTCCAGCATTACTTCTCCACCAAGGAGGGCGGCTCGGGAATGGGGTTGCCCGTGGCAGTGTCGCTGGTAGAGGCCTGCGGGGGCAGGTTTTCTCTCTCGGCGGACCCCGGTTTTGGCACCACCGTGACCCTGAAGATTCCCCTGCAGGGAACAGATCTGGTGCCCGGGGAGGCAGACCGGGGAGAGACCCACCAGAGCGGGGGACACCGGAGCCTGACAGGTCTCTCGGTGCTTCTGGTGGAAGACGATCTTCTGGTCCGTCGTTCGATTGAACGGAGTCTGCGTGTTCTGGGCTGTTCCGTGACGGCCGTGGAGAACGGGGAACGGGCGCTCCTGCTGTGCCACGATCGGGGAGGCGATCTGAAGAGGCAACTTCCCTTCGATCTGCTCATGACCGATCTCTCCATGCCGGGCCGTGTCAACGGGATCGAGCTCCTGCGCCGGTTCCGCGAGCTCTACCCGACCCTGCCGGCGCTCTTGAGTTCCGGAGTCCTGCACGATTATCCCGGTTCGTCCTACCACGAGGCTGGGTTCCAGGCGGTGCTCCGCAAGCCCTTTGGTCTGGATCAGTTACGCCAGGCGGTGCAGGAGGCGATCTCCTCCTCCCTGGATCCCCCTGCGGCGATGGCCTGAGGGGGAGGGCAAGAACGGAGGCGGGTTGGTGCTGGTGCGGTGATGGGAAAAAAGTGCGGGCCTGCAAAAACCTCCCGAAAGGGCGTTGCCACCTCGGGAAACAGACCCTATAGTACGGGGCGAGTATGGCACGAATAATTGGGATAACCGGCGGGTCCGGGTCCGGCAAGACGACGATTGTACGTAAGATCTCCGAGATCGTGGGGGATTTCACCTTTATTCCGCAGGATAACTATTATCGCTCCGCCGAGTATGTGAGTAATACCAACATCACGGCCTTCAACTTCGATCATCCCTCGGCCTTTGATACGGATCTGCTGGTGGAACAGCTCGGGCTGCTGCGTCAGGGCCAGGAGATCGCCATGCCGCAGTACGACTTTGTCAAGCATCGGCGAAAGGAAGAGACCGTTCGGGTCAAGCCGGGGAAGCTCGTGATCCTCGAGGGAATCATGCTTTTTTTTGAGCCGCGCATCCGGGAGCTGATTGACCTGAAAATCTTCGTNGATACCCCCGATGACATTCGCTTTATCCGCCGGCTCACCCGGGACATCGAGGAGCGGGGCCGTACGGTCTCATCGGTTATCGATCAGTATCTGGAGGCGGTCCGGCCGGGCCACTACGAGTTTATCGAACCCAGCAAGGTCTACGCTGACCTGATCGTTCCCGAGGGGGGAGAGAACAAGAAAGCCCTGGAAGTGCTGGTCTCCTTCATGCAGGGGATCCTGGCCTGACCCGCACCGACCCCGGGGTGGTCCGGGTCAGCCCGGGTTTTCTTTCATGATCAGGGCCGCAACAAAGTAGGCCAGGAAGCCGCTGCCACTGACCAGGACCAGCAAGATCGTGATCAGGCGCACCAGAGTTGAGTCAACACCGAAATATTCGGCGATCCCTCCGCAGACGCCCAGAAGTTTCCGGTCCCGGCGACTGCGGTAGAGCTTTTTCCCCTCGGGAACTCGATAATCGGACATAGTTCGTTCATTCTAGCGGTGCTGTCCGGGCTGTGCAACCTGCCATCGTGTTCTGTCGGGTCTCGGGCCTCTGGGCCTCTGGGCGATATCGGGCTTTCCGGTCCGGGGATATCTCAGGCCCGGGGGGCTGGGGACGAGTCCGGGCCAGGAAGAGGAGCGGGAAAGCGTCGCGGTAAATTGACCTCCCCTCGGAAGATACGGTATCGTCCCTGTCATGGGCCAACGAAAGACAACTCCTGAAAACCGGGAGCGCATCCTCAGGATCGCCGCTCAGCTGATCCGGGAGAAGGGGATCGAGCACACCACCCTGGCGCACATCGCCGAGGCGGCAAATATCAGCAAGGGAACTCTCTACTACTATTACGCCACCAAGGGTGATCTCATCTTCGACATTGCCGACCGGCACATGAACAATATGACCAGCCGGGTTTTCCGCTGGCTCGAGTCCAGCGGCTCCGGCCAGTCTCCGCGGATGGTTTTCCGGCTCGTTCTGGACACGGTCATGCACTCCCGAAGCCGGGGCCATACCCACGTCTATCTCCTGCAGGAGGCGCTCACCCAGAACCCCTCCCTGAAAGCCCGTTTTGTCGAGGAATACCACCGCTGGCGCGGAATCATAGAAGAGGGGCTGACCCGCATCTACGGTGACCAGCGGGAATACACCGTCATGGCCCAGGTTCTCCTGACAACCCTGGACGGCCTGGTCCTGCAACGGCTTGTGGGGAGCGACTCCGTTCCCATCGACGATATCGCCTCGTTTTTTGAACAGGCAGGGGCCCTGTACCAGGGGCTGCCCCGCGATGAATCTGATTCTCTTTCCTGAGAAGCTCCAGAGGTACTCCCTTCCCCGGGACGATTATCGCTACGGTCACATCACGACGGTGCTCCGGGCACGGCCCGGCGCCACCCTGCGGGTGGGGGTCGTCGATGGTGCCCTGGGAGAAGCCACTCTGGTCTCTCTGGATCAGGAGGGGCTCTCCCTCTCGGTGGACTGGAGGGACGGCACCGCTGCCCTGCGCCCGCCCGAACCGGTAACCCTGCTCCTGGGGCATCCGCGCCCGCCCGTATTGAAGCGTCTGCTCCGGGATCTCACGACCCTCGGGGTAGCAGAGATCCGCGTTTTTTCGAGCGCCCTCAGTGAGGGGGCCTACCAGACGAGTTCTCTCTGGAAAAATCCCGAGAGCTACCTTCTTGAGGGNCTCTCCCAGGGAGAGCAGACCGCGTTGCCCCGGCTCTCCCGCTACGCTTCCCTGAAGCAGGTCCTGAGCGAGGACGGTCTGGTGCCTCCACCCGGGGAGGGGCGGTATTTTGGAACCCTGGAACTCCCGGGGGCGCTTTCTGCCCGGGAGTTTCTCAGTCGGGCCGGGGATTTCCGGGCCCTGCGGTTCTGTGTGGGGCCCGAGCGGGGCTTCCTGCCACGGGAGGAAAGGCTCTTGCAGGATCACGGGTATCGGCCCATGACGCTGGGGCCCAGAAAGCTGCGGACCGAGACAGCGGCGATCCTCTTTGCCGGGCTCGCCGGGGCAGCCGGGCTCGCCGGAGAAGCCCGAACCTCCCCGGAGTGACGGGGCGGCTGTTGTGCCGCCGGGGTGCGGTCACGGGGAGATGAACGTGGTNCAGATCGGGTTGATCGTGTTACCATAGACGGAAAGGCTCCGGGTATGGAGCGATCTGCGGCGGAGGAGGAGACGGTGAGAATTCTCGCGGTGGACGATTCGGTCTCGATGCGGCATATGCTGGCGATGATTCTTGCCGACGAAGGCCACGACGTTGTGATAGCCTCCGATGGCGCCGATGCCCTGAACCGCCTGGACTGCGCCTTCGACCTGATCATCACCGATATCAATATGGCCGGTATGGACGGGCTCGAGCTTGTGCGAAGAATACGGGCTGGCGATGTGTGCCCCTACCTTCCCATCATCATTCTCACCACCGAGGGTGGGGCGGATAAAAAACGCGAAGGCCTGCGTGCCGGGGCAACGGCGTGGATCACAAAGCCCTTCAGCCGGGATCTCCTTATCGGCACCATCGCGAAGGTGGTTCATGGCAATGCTCACTAGGAGAGAGCCCCCGGTCTCGCTGGACCCGGAGGCGGGAACCGCGTACACTCCCTGATATGATTGATTCTGATCCGGCGTCCATCGTGCAGGCCCGTGNGGTCCATCTCACGGGTATCAAGGGGACCGGNGTCGCTGCGCTCGCCGAAATTCTGGTCGGCGAGGGTGTNGCTGTCTCGGGGAGTGACGGTCCCGATACGTTTTATACGGANGAACTCCTGGCGAAGATCGGGGTAATCCCCCGGGTAGGGTTTCAGGCAGACCATATTCCCCCCGGGGCGGAGGCCCTCGTCTATTCTGCTGCCTACGGACCGGATAATCCCGAGCGCCTGGAGGCCCGACGNCGGGGTCTGCCCCAGTTCAGCTACGCCGAAGCCCTGGGGGCGCTTTCCCGGGGGCGGATCAGTCTCGGGGTGAGCGGTGTTCACGGAAAAACCTCCACCACGGCCATGCTGGGGGCGATGGTGGCTGGTACGACGGTACCCGCTACGGTTGTNGTGGGCAGCGCCGTGCCAGCCTTCGGNGGCTCCGCAACCCTGCGCCAGGGTCAGCGCATGCTCATAGCCGAGACCTGCGAGTACCGGCGGCATTTTCTCTCCTTTGCTCCCGATGTGGCGATCATCACCAGTGTCGAGGCNGACCACCAGGATTATTTCCCCGGTCTGGAAGATATTCTCGCTGCCTTTGAAGAGTACGCCCTGAGCATCTCNTCGGGGGGGGNGCTGGTCTACTGCGCCGATGATCCCGGAGCNTGTGAGGTGGCTCGGCGGGTTTCGGCCCGGCGGAAGGACCTCCGGCTTCTTCCCTATGGCTTCTCGGCCCGGGGGCGCTGGCGGTGCACGCTTCTGGAGCCGGGAGAGGGGGTTCAGCGCTTCGCCCTGGGCGAGGATCATTCCGGGGATTCGGCCCCGGAGGATTCCCGGGGGGGGAACCCCTGGGAGCTGGCCCTTCCCGGTGCACACATGGTGGCCAACGCTACGGGAGCGATCTGCGGTCTGGAAGCGTTGTTGGGGCTGGGTAATCTTTCCCNGGAAGAGATCGCTTCCATGGAGCCCGCCTGGCGGGGTGGACTCGCCAGTTTTCAGGGGACCCGGCGTCGGAGCGAGGTGGTGGCCCGCCTGGGGGGGGTGACGATCATCGATGACTACGCCCATCATCCCACGGCTATCCGGGCGACCCTGGAGGGGCTTCGCAATTTCTATCCCTCGTCGAGGCTGGTGGTGGTTTTCATGTCCCATACCTACTCTCGTACCGCAGCGCTGCTCGAATCCTTTGCCCGGGCCTTCTCCGCCGCTGATCAGGTNATTCTGAACGACATTTACGCCTCGGCCCGGGAGAAAAACGAGACGGGGATCACGGGAGAGAGCTTTTTCCGGGAGGTTTCCCGATGGCATCCCCGGGTNGCCTACGAGCCCGATTTTGAGGGGGCCGCCCGGTATCTCCTGGGGACACTCTCCCCCGGAGACGTGCTGGTTACCATGGGTGCCGGTGACAACTTCCGGATCGGGCGGCGGGTGGCGGAACTGCTCGCCGAGCGGGAGCCTTCGGGGCAGACCAGGATCGGGAACGAGGGAAATGAGGAGGTGGGCCTATGAAAAGCATGACGGGCTACGCAACGGTTGAACGACACAGCCCGGAACGATCCTGTTCTGTGGAGGTGCGCAGCGTAAANAACCGGTATCTTGAGGTGTACACTTCCCTGCCTGCCTATCTTTCCTCTCTGGAACCGGACATAAAAGCCCGGGTGAGTGCCGTCGCTGCCAGGGGGAAGNTCGAGGTTGCGGTGCGGCTGCAGGAGCATCGCCAGAATCTTCGGGTTCGTGTCGATCCCCGGGCCGTCGAGGCTGCCAGAGCTGCCCTGGAGGAGATCCGGGAGTGCGGNGGCATCTCCAGCGAACCCTCCTACGCCGACATCCTCGCCTTTGAGGGGGTCGTGGAGACGGAACGCTCCTTTGACCAGGANGAGGCGTCCCGGGAGGTTATGGCGGTGCTGGAAGAGGCCCTGGCGCAGTGGAACGAGACCCGGTGCACCGAGGGGCGGGCCACGGCGGACGATATGGCCAGGCATCTGGAACGGGTGTCGCGGTGCGCCGAAATCTTTGGAAATCACGCCGGTGAGGTGGAGCAGATAATCTTTCAGACCGTGCGCGACAAGTTCCGCGATGTCCTGGGGGACGAGGCCGAAGAACAGCGTATATACGCCGAGACGGCGGCTCTGATCCTGCGGCATTCCACCAGCGAGGAAGTGTCCCGGCTTCAGAGTCATATCAGGACCTTCGGGGATCTCCTGAACGGTCAGGGCCCCCGGGGAAAACGGCTGGACTTTATCTGCCAGGAGATGAACCGCGAGATCAATACCACGGGGAGCAAGACGATTCTCTCGGCGGTTCAGGCCGCTGTTGTGGAAGCAAAGGACGCTGTAGAGGCCTTGCGGGAACAGGTTCGCAACGTCGAGTGAGGGTTCGCTGAAGAGAGGCGAAGCAAAAAGAGCATCAAAACAGGAAAAGGAGAGAAGGGGAAGATGAAGCCACTTCGAATTGCAATATCGGGAAAAAGCGGGTGCGGAAACACCACGGTGAGTCGTCTTCTGGCAGAGACCCTGGGGGTAGAACTCGTGAACTACACCTTTCATACCATGGCGGAGGAGGAGGGGGTCTCCTTCGAGGAAATGTGCCGCCGGGCAGAGTCGGACGACTCCTGGGACAGNCTCCTCGATCAGCGCCAGGTGGAGAAGGCCCGGGCGGCGAGTTGTGTCCTCGCCTCGCGTCTCGCCATATGGCTTTTGCAGGAGGCCGATCTTAAAGTGTATCTTCAGGCGAGCCCCGAGGTTCGGGCTGCCCGGATTCACCAGCGCGAGGGGGGGACTCTCGATGAGGTTCAGGCTGCTACCCGGGAGCGGGATCGGCGGGATCACGCCCGGTACGTACGGCTCTACAACATAGACGTGGACTCCTGGAATTTTGCCGATCTTGTGGTGGACACCGAGCGGTACAGGCCCGAGGAGATCGTTCCCCTGATCGTNCAGGCCGTGAAGGACCGGGGTTGATGCATATCCGTCAGGATTTTGTCACCCTGAGACCNCGCTCACGGGGGTTTCACATCATCACCTCCGAGGTGGAACGGGGGGNCTCGGGTCTCTCCACTTTCCGCCAGGGGATCGCTCAGGTGATGATCCTTCATACCAGCGCGGGCCTGACCCTGAACGAGAACGCCGATCCCGACGTTCGAAGCGATTTCTCGGGGATTTTTGACCGGCTGGTTCCCGAGGGNCACCCCTCGTATGTTCATACTCTGGAAGGTCCCGATGATATGCCGGCCCACGCAAAGTCTTCTCTGGTCGGTTCCAGCGTGACGATCCCCGTACGGGACGGGATGTTTCTTCTGGGNACCTGGCAGGGGATATATCTCTGCGAGTTTCGTGATCACGGAGGGCCCCGCCGTCTGGTGGTTACGGTTCTGGGCGAATAGTCGCAAACCGATCAATGCAAACGTTGTTCCCGCCGATAATAGGTACTACCTTTTAAGNAGGGTGTCTCCGGCTTCGACGGGTGTCGGAGCCGGCATCCGGGGCAAAGGGTGAACCTGAGGCGGGTGGTTAGTAGAGTCAGATGAAAGTAGTTCAGAAAGTTCTTGTCAGTCTCCTTCTCGCCACGCTTCTCTTTACGGGTTTTGCCGTGGCGGCCTACTCNGGCCTCTTTGACCTTCTGGACACACGTTTCTATAACCATCGGGTCCGCGACAACGCCCGGCTNCTGCTTGAAGAGGCTCGTTTTGTTGCTCAGGAATATCAGGAGGAGCTCCGTGACGCTGCGGCGGCTTTTGCAGCTCTTCCGTCGGTTCAAAATGTCTTTCGCGTAAACCAGAGCAGGGAAGACACCGAGGCCCGGACAGAGGCGGTGGGGCTTCTCTTTGACACNTATCCCGAGTTCGACTTTATCAGGATCATAGATAGTGACAGGGGAGCGCTCTGGTTCAGCACGCTCCAGGAAGATCTGCGAAGCCGCAGCGATACCCGGCTGGAATACCGGGCCTCGGAGGAGCTGGATCCTCCCCTGAGAGTTCCCGACCCTGGCGACGAACGACCAGGAGTCGAGTGGCTTTCTGATCCTCCCGCTCTGCGGGTTCTCGTGCCCGTGATGGACTCCTTTCGTACTCCCCGGGGGATTTTAATCGCCTGGGCGAGTACGGCGGGTCTGTACAGTCGGCTTCAGTCCGAAGGAATCATTCCTCCCTCTGCCCGGGTTCGGCTCTCTCCGGCGGGGAATCTTGTGATGAACGCCCGGCGCCATTTCAATCAGGAGGATCTTGNCGCCCTCGACCAGGCCCTCGACGATGATGAGGTCCTTCCTCTTCTNCGGAGTCATCTGGGCGAGAGTTATGNTCTGGAACGGATCGATGCCATTCCTTCCTTACCCCCCCTGGTCCTTCTCCTGAACGAGAACGATCTCTCCATGGACCGGCCCTTGCAGATGATTCTGCTGGGGGCGGTCTTCATGGCNGCCTTTCTGATCTCCTANCTGATTCTGAACCTCCGCCAGGACCCCGGCGTGGTTGTGGCCGAACGNTTCCGGCGCTTTCAGCGGGCTGTGGTTCGGGATTATCTCCGGGAGGGGAGNNCCGTGGATCCCGAACTCTGGAAACGGGAGCTCGATAGCCGGCGTCAGCAGATAGAGGCGGAGCTGCGCCGGGGGACGCGAAAGCTGAAGGAGGAGGAACGGGTCCGGGTCGAACAGGATCTTGAACGGAACTGGGCGGAGTTGTACCAGCTGATGGGGTCCAGATCTGCAGGGGGAGCGGTTCAGATCGAACAGCTCAGTCTGCGACAGATCGAGGANATTATCGAGAGGACTCTGGCTCGCCACAGTTTTGGCTCCCCTCCGGGGCCTGCTGAGGGTGTTCCCGGGGGTGCCCGAAAGTCAGCTGCAGGGGCGGGGGCGTCTGCTCCGGTGGCGAAGGGCCCTGCAACGCCCGAACCGGCAGGAGAACCTCTGGACGAGCTGGCATCCGGGGAAGAGCTCGAGGCCCTGGAGGAGCTGGACGAGCTCGAGCCCGAAAGCGAGGCTGAGGCGCTGGA
>NZ_KB891714.1:0-65520 GCF_000373545.1 Alkalispirochaeta alkalica DSM 8900 | reverse complement strand
GAGCTCGAGCCCGAAAGCGAGGCTGAGGCGCTGGAAGAACTCGGGCCGGAGGGTGAGACAGAACCCTTGGACGAGCTGAAATCCGGGGACGATCTCGAAGCTCTGGAAGAGCTGGATGAGCTCGAGCCCGAAGACGAACCCGGGTCTCTTGCGGAGCTCGAACCCGAGGCCCTGGAAGAGCTTGACGAGCTCGAGCCCGAAGACGAACCAGAGGAACTGGAAGAATTCGGGCCGGAGGACGAGGCAGAACCTCTGGGCGAGCTGGAATCCGGGGAAGAGCCCGAGGAAGCTCCCCTGAGCCTTGACGGGCCCGCCCGGGACGACGGAGTCGAACCAGAGTCTCGCACGGAGCTTGATCTGGAGGACGAGGCAGAACCTCTGGACGAGCTGGAATCCGGGGAAGAGCCCGAGGCCCTGGAAGAGCTGGATGAGCTCAAGCCCGAAGACGAGCCCGAGGCCATGGAAGAGCTGGATGAGCTCGAGCCCGAAGACGTACCCGAGTCTCTCGCGGAGCTCGAGCCCGGGGACCTGATACCCGGACTTGAGGAAGAAAAGACCCCCCTCCCTTGTGTGAGCACTGCCGNTGATTCCCTCGCAGCAATGATTCACGAGGGCTGTACGGACCAGGGAAGCCANATCCAGGAGTTCTGGGAGACAGGTGACCGGGGGCCCCGGGGTGAATCTCCGGAAGAACTGTTCCCGATCCGCCACACGGTGCTCGAGGAAACCCTGGGAGAATCCTCCCGGGAGATTGCAGATCCGGCAGAGGAAGCCACCGATTCTGGTTCCGGGGAGCTCCCGGAGCGAGCCCCTGGCGAAGATCGTTCCGGCCACCTCGACTCCGAGGAACTGATCGAGCCTGAGGAACTGACCGACCTTGAGGAGCTAGCCGACCCCGAGGAGCTGACCGGCCTTGAAGAATTGACCGAGCCCGAGGAGCTAGCTGACCTTGAGGAACTGGATGAGCTCGATGCGGAAGAACTCGATGTGGCAGAAGATGACGGAGAAGGGGATANTGTGCTGGAGGCGGAGGAGCTTGGCCTTCCGGCGACACCCTATCTGGGAGGAAACTTCTCCTTTTCCGGTCGTGCCGTGCCGGCAACAACGGTCTTCCCCGCAAGCGGAGGGGGCTCCTCGTGGGGAAGCAACGATGATCCCGGGGCAGATCGGGGCGGACAGAGAATCGGAGGAGCATCNAGTTCCTCAGCTCACCAGACCGTAGAGCTGGAAGATTTTGTTAATCTCAACACGGTCTGGGTGGAAGTCATCGGTGAGCATGATGGTCTGGTACGGATCAAGTCCGAGGCGTACCAGGGGGACGGAACCTCTCCGGGGGGAGACCGGCATTTTCACAAGCTGGTAGACCAGATTGTCCATCATCGTCAGATGGATACCGTGGAGTCCCTCTTTGGTGGTGCCTTCGGGAATCTGAACTTTGAGGATATTCTTGAGGAGACCGGCCCTGGCCCGGGACTGCCCTTTGACCGGGGTGACGCCGCGGACACACCGCTTCGACTTGGGGGAGAAGGTTTCGAGTTCAGCGCATCTCTGGAGGAGGAAGAGGCCGGGGTCCGTCAGGTTTATCGGCAACTGGTAAAGCTCACCCGAACCTGGAACGCCCGGGCAGCGGCTATCCTGGAAATGGAAGATGATAAATCGATCACAAGCTCCTTCTCCCTGGGGCTCCCCGAGGACTGGAGCGACGGTTTTTTCCTTTCTTCTGACTCCGACCTGGCGCGGTGCATCTTCCCGTACCGGCGGGTGGTGCTCCTGAAGCAGGACCTGCGGGAATACCAGGACTTCTCAGCGGTTTCCTTCGGGCCCCAGTTCCCGCCGGTGCACAGCTGGCTTCTCTTGCCCCTGCAATCCCGCGAGCGCCAGCGGTACCTCATGGTGGGGTTTGTCCAGAAGCACAATACCCTGAAAGACCTCTGCCAGGAGACCGAAATCGTGCCCGGATCGGTCTCCGTTTCAGCTTACGCTCCCTTTCGGACAACCTCCGGAACGGCTTGATAGACTTTCAGGGCCTCCTGAAGGAGTTGCTGGCTCCGCGTGTAGAGGTCTTCCTGCTGCTCCCAGAGGCTGATAAAGTAGGCGATAAAGTCATCGGTGCAGGGGGGCAGGGGAACGCGTGCAAAGGCTTTCTTGGAGATAAGCTTGATGCTGCTCCCGTGGGAGAGCTCCCGCAGAACCCTGGTTCCGAACTCGCTTTTCATGAGCCCGTAGTAGGCGCGCCCCAGATCTCTCTGGTTTTCCCGGAAACGGACCACGAACATGTTTGTCGCGGGAATCCAGTTATCGGGACACTCCTCGGAGATGATAGTGATCTGCCCGATCGTCCCCACGGCAGTAATGAGCACATCGTAGGGCTTTACGGTATACTGCCGGGCGCGATCGGCCCGGGTGGGCAAGAAAACGGTCCGGGCGGGTTCGGGGAGATATCCGGCAGGAGGAAAATCCATGATAGATATCACGTGAAAAGGGTCGCTGCCCTGGCTTGTTTCTGACTTGAAGAGGGGAGCCCGAAGCACCTGGGCGTAGTGTGAGAGGGGCTGCCAAGTCTCTTTGTCAGATAGGTGGGTGTGTGTAGAAATTTCCATCGCACCTTTATGATAACGTTTGAATTAATTTATTGTCAATATATACTTTGGAGTTTCTGTTATGGAGAAAATAGTCATTTATACTGATGGGGGCTGCCACGGCAATCCCGGGCCCGGTGGCTGGGCGTATTACCTGATCGCCTCGGGGGGCGAGCCGGGGGATGAACAGGTGTGGTGTGATTCGGGGTACGATCCGGCCACAACGAACAACCGCATGGAACTCACAGCGGTGATACGAGGTCTCGAGGACTGCAAGGTTCGGGGTGCCCTCGGGCACTGTCTCATACGGACCGACAGTCAGTATGTTCGTCAGGGAATTACCGACTGGATTCACCGGTGGCGCCGGAACGGCTGGCGCACGGCGGCAAAGACACCTGTCAAGAATGTGGACCTCTGGCAGCGCCTCGATGCCCTGAACGAGGAGATTGCTCCCCGGTGGGAGTGGGTCAAGGGACACGCCGGGGACCACTATAACGAGGCCTGCGATCAGCTCGTGCAGAAAGCGATTGGCAGCAAGGGGCAAGCATGAATCCCCCCTGACCCTTCTTGTCTTCCCGATGGAGCGCACCGCTTCCCTGCTGGTGTGAGCTCATGGTTCCCCGGTGTGCGGCCGGGGGGATTTGGGAGGTCCCATGGTATACGGTTTTTCCCCCTGCGGCGCCCGGGGGGAGGTTGTTCGCGTCGAGGTCGATGTCCGACGGGGCCTTCCCGGTATGGATATCGTCGGTCTCCCCTCCAACGAGGTGCGCGAGTCTCGCGAACGGGTTCGGATTGCTCTGCGGAACAGCGGATTTTCCTATCCCGGAGACCGGATTCTGGTGAGCCTCTCGCCGGCGGAGATTCCAAAAACCGGTGCCGGTTTCGATCTTCCCATCGCCCTGGCGCTGCTCGCCGAGACGGGGCAGATCTCCCTGCCCGATGAGGTTCTCGCCACGGGCGAGATATCCCTTCAGGGGCGGTGTATCACCGTGCGGGGTACGCTCTCGGCGGTCCTGGCCGCCGGGGAACGCCGCATAGGGGCCGTGGTGGTGCCATCGCCGGCGCTGGAGGCTCTGCGGGGAATCGGCTCTGTGGCGGGGGAGATCTTTTCCGTCGCTTCCTTGCAGGATCTCTCGTCGGAGGGGCTCCGCCGGGTCGATCCTCCGGCGGCGGGGAAGGGGGAGCAGCCTTCCCCGGTGGGGATGGACGATATACGGGGGCAACCCCTGCTGAAACGGGCCGCTGCTCTCGGGGCAGCGGGGTTCCATAACCTTCTCTTCTTCGGCCCTCCGGGAAGCGCGAAGACTATGACCGCCAGGAGAATTCCTTCGCTGCTACCGCCTCTCTCTCCTGTGGCGTCCATGGAGGTGGCCAGGATCTATTCCATGCGNGGCCTCGAGGAAGAGCGCCCCTTCCAGGCCCCGCCTCTGAGAATTCCCCACCACGGAGCATCCCTGGAGGGCCTTCTGGGAGGGGGGCGCTTCTGTCTGCCCGGCGAGGCCAGCCTCTCACATCGGGGGATTCTCGTTCTTGATGAGGCCACGGAGTTTCGTCCCCAGGTCTTGCAGGCCCTGCGCGAACCCGTGGAGAGTCGGTCGGTTACGATCAGCCGGGCCGGCCGGATAGAGGTTTTTCCTGCGGCCTTTCAGCTCGTCATGACCAGCAACCTCTGCCCCTGCGGGCAGCTCGGCCGGAACCAGGGCCGGTGCATGTGCAGCCTTCAGGAGATATCCCGGTACTGGCGGCGAATCGGCTCGGCCCTGCTGGACCGGGTGGATCTGCGGGTGCGGACCGATTACGAGGGGTCCGCGCGGGCCGCCCCGGGCCAGGGTGAGCTACGGCTCCGCGTCCAGGCCGCTATCGAGCGTCAGCAGGCCCGATTTTCCCGATCATCGGTGAGGTTCTGCCGGGAAAATCCCAGGAACGGCCTGGTTCCTCCCGAAGGAGCGGAGGAACTCTTTCCCCTTTCCGGGGAGCTCCAGTCCTGTCTGCAGGATTCCATGCGGAGGCTGGAGCTCTCTGACCGGGCCGCCTCGTCGGTTCGCGCCGTGGCCCGGACCATCGCCGATCTCGAGGACCGCGACCCGGTAACGGCCGGGGATCTTCAGGAGGCCCTCTCGCTTCGTGCGTCCGGGGCGGACCGCTTGCTTGGCAGAGAGGTGGTCTAGTTCGTATATTTCTTCCCGTCATGCGAGGAAGAACAGGGTTTATCTATCCGGTGCTGCTTCTTGCGGCCCTCTACGGCGGCTGGCTTCTCGGGGGCGGGGGACGCGAAGGGGTGCCCCGGGAAGCACCGCGCGATCCCTCTTCCAGCGGCTCCCCGGGCGTGACCTCCTTTGATGAGTCCTCCCGGAGAGAGGTGGCCCCCCTGGTGGTCTCCGGGGACGAGTACGACGCCATCACCGTCTACGAGAAGCGCAACGAGTCGGTGGTAAACGTCAACACCGAGACGGTGGTGTACAACTGGTTCCTCGAAGCTGTCCCCCGGGAGGGATCAAGTGGCTCCGGTTCGATCATCGATTCCCGGGGGTTTGTTCTCACCAACGACCACGTCGTNGAGGGGGCCTCCCGGGTCTTTGTAACGCTCGCCGACGGATCCCGTCTTGAGGGGGACGTGGCGGGCCGCGATCCCGAGAACGACCTGGCGGTGATTCGCTTCGACCCCGGGGAGCGGGTGCTGGAACCGATCCCTTTCGGGGACTCCTCGTCGCTCCGGATCGGTCAGACCGTTCTGGCCATCGGCAATCCCTTCGGCCTTGACCGAACCCTCACGGCTGGTGTAGTCAGTGGGTTGGGACGGCCCCTGCGCGCCCGGAACAATCTGGTGATTCGCGATATGATTCAGACCGATGCGTCTATCAATCCCGGCAACTCCGGGGGCCCCCTCCTGAACCGTCAGGGCGAGATGGTGGGGGTAAACACGGCGATCTTTTCGCCCAGCGGGGGGTCCGTCGGGATCGGCTTCGCCGTTCCCGTCTCCACGGTTCGCCGGGTCGTGCCCGATCTCATCGCTCACGGTCAGGTGCGGCGGGGCTGGATCGATATCGAGCCCCGGCAGCTCTTTCCCCAGCTCGTTCAGTACGCAGGGCTGCCCGTGGACCGGGGGGTTNTGATTCACGGGGTGGATTCCGGGGGGAACGCCCGGGAGGCGGGGCTTCAGGGAGGCTCGCGCAGCCGGGCCGTGCGCTACGGCCGTACGGTGATCCATCTGGGGGGGGATATTATCGTCGGGATCGACGAGACCGCCGTGGAGACCCTGGCGAATCTCTACGAGGCTCTGGAGGACAAACGGCCCGGTGATACGGTGCGGGTCCGGTACTATCGGGGCAGGGAGCTTCACGAGACAGCGGTGGTTCTGAGCGAGCGACCCCGCCAGTATTCCTGGGATTGAGAAAATCCACGGCCCGGGGTCATGGCGTGCCCGGAGGGCCGTGCCACCTGCACCCGGTCAGAGAGGACGCAAAAGAGCATGGGAAAGTTCAAGGTAGAAGCTCCCTACGGTCCCGCAGGTGATCAGGGGAAGGCCATCGAGGCTCTCGCCCGGGGTGTGCTCCAGGGAGACGCCTTTCAGACGCTTCAGGGCGTCACGGGTTCGGGGAAGACCTTCTCCATGGCAAAGGTGATCGAAGAGGTCCAGTTGCCAACCCTGGTGATCTCCCACAACAAGACCCTGGCGGCGCAACTCTACCGGGAGTTCAGCGAGTTCTTCCCCGGGAATGCCGTGGAGTACTTTGTCAGCTACTACGACTACTACCAGCCCGAGGCCTACGTGGCGGCTCGGGACCTCTATATCGAGAAGGATGCCTCCATCAACGACGAGATCGACCGGCTCCGCCTGAAGGCGACGACGAACCTTCTGGAGCGGCCCGATGTTGTCGTTGTTTCAACGGTGAGTTGCATTTACGGCCTGGGCAGTCCCCGGGACTATCGGGACATGCGACTCCGCATCGATTGCGGGACACCCCTGGATATCCAGATGATCCGGCGCAAGCTGATCGAGCTCCAGTACGACCGGAACGACCAGATCCTGCAACGGGGGAAGTTTCGTCATCGCGGGGACACCCTGGAGATATACCCGGCCTACCTGGAAGAGGCCTACCGCATCGANCTGGAATGGGACGAGGTGGTCCGCATTCAGCGCATCGATCCTCTCTCGGGAACNTCCCAAGAGGAGATGGAGACGCTTTTTCTCTACCCGGCCAAACACTTTGTGATGCCCGAGCAGGAGATGCAGGGATCTCTGGGAAGAATCCGCCAGGAGATGGAGCTCCGGTTCCAGGAACTCCTGGATCAGGGAAAGGTGGCCGAGGCAGAGCGTCTCAAGACCCGTACGGAATACGATCTGGAAATGATGGAGGAGATGGGCTACTGCCCGGGGATCGAGAATTACTCCCGCCACCTCAGTGGCCGCGACGAGGGAGAGCGGCCCGCCACGCTGCTGGACTATTTTCCCCAGCAGTTTCTCACGCTAATCGACGAATCCCACGTGACAGTCCCCCAGATTCGCGGCATGTACGCCGGGGACAGGAGCCGCAAGGAATCCCTGGTAGCCTACGGGTTCAGGCTGCCCTCGGCCCTGGATAATCGCCCCCTGGTCTTTCCGGAGTTCGAGGCGCTCCTGGACCGGTGCATCTTTGTGAGCGCCACCCCCTCCCGCGAGGAGCTGGACCGTTCCGTTCGGGTCGTGGAACAGCTGATCCGCCCCACGGGGCTGCTGGACCCGGTCATCTCGGTGCGGCCCTCCCAGGGGCAGATCGATGATCTCTACGGGGAGATTCGTCAGCGCATAGAGAAGAATCAGCGTGTGCTGGTCACGACGCTGACCAAAAAAATGTCCGAGGATCTTACGGACTATCTGGTGAACCTGGGGTTGAAGGTCAGGTATCTTCATTCCGAGATCGAGACGATCGAGCGGGTGGAGTTGCTCACCGACCTGCGTCTGGGGACCTTCGATGTCCTGGTGGGAATAAACCTCCTCAGGGAGGGGCTGGATCTGCCCGAGGTGAGTCTGGTGGCGATCCTCGATGCCGACAAGATCGGCTTTCTCCGTTCCGCCACCGCCCTGATCCAGACGATCGGCCGGGCGGCCCGGAACGTGGAGGGCACGGTGATTATGTACGCCGACAAGCGGTCTCCCGCCATGGACCAGGCGATTAGGGAGACCGAGCGACGCCGGGCGATCCAGCAGGCCTATAACGAGGAGAAGGGGATTACTCCGGCGTCGATACAAAAGGCGGTCCAGACGATTATCGCCCGGGAGAAGGAAGAAAAGATTCGGGACGAGGAGAAACAGCTGGAGATCCTCAAGGGAAGTTATAATATACTGGTGCCCACGCAGCGGAACAAACTGATCAAGCTTCTGGAGAAGGAAATGCTGGAACACGCGAAAAACCTGGAGTTCGAACAGGCNGCTNTGCTCCGGGACGAGATAGAAAAGCTGAGGAACATGTGAAGGGGCTGGTCTTCCGGGCCGTTGCCGCTCTCTTTCCGGGAGTTCTGCCCAGAGTGCTGGCTGGAGTGCTGNCGGGAGTGATGGTTCTGGCCCCGGCGGTATCGCTCGTCTCGTGCAGGGATACACGGCCGGATCTGGAGCTTCCCCAGACGTCGGTACTGGTCAATCGTGACAGCGTGGCCCTGGTATCGGTGGAGTACGCCCGGATGCACCGGGAACCATCGATCGAGAGCCTCGTCATGGTGCACAGTCGCATGGGCGATATCCTCTTCGTTTCGGACCGCACTCCCGACGGACAGTGGTTCCTCCTGGTGGACCAGGGAAGAAAGAGCCAGGGAAGAGAAAGCCAGGAAGAAGCCGACCAGAGAAAAGAAGGCTGGGTTCACCGGGGGGATGTGGCGCTCTACATGAGCGAGGCCCAGGCGAACAATGCCCGACGCCAGTTGCGGCGACCCGGCGAGGAGTGACGGTTCCCGTGATCGCGACGATTTTTCCCTGGGCTCTTCCCGTGGTGCTGGGGGCAGCCATCGGGTACCTGACCAACAGTCTGGCCATTCGCATGCTCTTCCGGCCCCTGAGACCCGTTATGGTGTGGAAGATCCCCCTGCCCTTTACGCCGGGCGTGATACCCCGGCAACGGGGCGAGCTGGCCCGGAGCATCGCCCGCATGGTTTCCCGGGATCTCCTGTCCCGGGAGGTGCTGGACCAGCGGTTTTCGGCGGGGTCCTTCCGGTCGGGGCTGGAGGGCGCGCTCTCCCGGGGGGTAGGGGCCCTCTCTTCCATGCCCCTGGTCAGGGTGACAGAGAAAATTCGGGCAGAACAGCTCCTTCGGCAGCTCGACAATCGGGCCATGGAGTTCCTCGAGGGCGATGCCGGCCGCTCCCTGCGCGAGAACCTCGCCCGGCGAGCCGCCCGGTGCCTCTCGGCCAGNGCTGCGGATATCGCCCCCCTTCTTCTGGAGGAGTTCTCCGGGGTCAAACCCCTGGAGAGGATCTCNCCGGAGAGGGCGGGGCTCCTGGTGGACGCCTGNTGGCCCGATGTGGCCCGGGCAGCGGAAGCGCTTCTCCAGCGCCAGNAGGTCCGGCACGAGCTGGCCCGGCGTGTGGAGGGGCTCCTCTCCTTCGCNCTGGATCAACTCAATCCCCTGCAGCGTNTGCTGGTGGTGACGGTACAGTACGACCGNCAGCTGGCAGAGATGNCGCCCCTCCTGGTAGAGCGGATTATCGGAGAGACCCAATCCTTTGTGGAGAGCGGGGCCTGNCGGGAAATGGCGAAGGGGGCCCTGATCCGGTGGGTAGAAGAACACAGGGGGAGCACCGGCAGNGATCTTCTCCCGGGAGATTCGGNCGCCGAGGTTTTCCTCGTTCTCGGTGAGTCCCTTGAAGAGGCCCTNGGGGATTCCGATCGTCTGGCCTCGTGTCTGGAGCGTCACCTTCAGGCCCTTCCCGGCCGTGTCGCTCGTCCTGATCCCGTGGCCGGCAGGGAGACTCCCTGGGTCCGGGCCCTTCTCGCCTGGATCGGGCGTCGCGGGCAGGTCCCGCTGGGAGAGGTTTTTCCCGTACTCCACCGGCGAGAGAGGCTCATCAGCCGATGGGGAGCCCGGAGGATTCAGGGCCTTCTCCGAAGCGTGACCCGGGAAATCCTGGACCACCTGGACGTGGAAGAGCTGGTGGTGAGCCGTATCGACAGCCTTGAGGTCGAGCGGGTGGAGTCCCTGCTGATGGACATCATCCGCAGGCATTTGCGCTGGATAAATGTTTTTGGGGCCTTCCTGGGGGCGGTGATAGGTGCTTCCCAGGTTCTGCTCCGTCTTATGGAGGTTGTGTGAGCACCATTGTCTTTACCGGTGGCGGTACGGGGGGCCACGTTTACCCGGGACTTGCCGTGTACCGGGAACTTCCCCGGGAGCAGCAGGAGCGGGTTCTCTGGATCGGATCCCGTCGGGGGATCGAGCGGGGGATCGTCGGCGACCAGGGCATCCGCTATCGGGCTATTCCCACGGGCAAGCTGCGCCGGTATTTTGATCTACAGAACTTCCTCGATCTCTTTCGGGTAGCGGCGGGGTTCTTCGTGGCGTTCTGGATTCTCAAGCGCGAAGGGGCCCGCCTGGTTTTTTCCAAAGGGGGCTTTGTGGCCGTCCCCGTGGTCGCGGCAGCCCGCGTGGCCGGGGTGCCCGTGGTGATCCACGAGTCCGATGCTGACCCTGGTCTGGCAACCCGGCTGACGGCACCGCTGGCGCAGGTGATCTGTCTTCCCTACGAGGAATCGATCCAGGCCTTCTCTCCGTCCCTGCAGAAACGGGCGGTGGTTACGGGGAACCCCGTGCGGGAAGAGTTTTTTTCTGCTTCTGCGCGGGACGCGCTCTCCCTGGCGGGGCTTCACGACGAGGGAGGGCCCGTGGTGTTTGTTACGGGAGGTTCTCTGGGTGCCCGTCAGTTGAACCAGTACGTGGGGGAACAGATCGGGCCGCTCACGGAGATGGCCACGGTGATACACCAGACGGGAGAGCACGGAGCTGATATGATCCAGGAGATCGCTGCCGCGGCCCGGCCGGGCCGGTATGCGGGGTTTCCGTCCCTCTCCGGGGAGTTTGCCCCCCTTCTGCGGAGAAGCGATCTGGTGATATGCCGGGCCGGGGCGGGGGCAATCTGGGAGCTGGCCGTGACGGGGACCCCGGCGGTGCTGGTTCCCCTCAGCTCGGCCTCCTCGCGGGGCGATCAGGAACGGAACGCCGCACGCTACGCTGCCTCCGGAGCCGCCCTGGTCTTCTCGGAAGACCAGGGCGGCTCCGAGGCGTTGCTTCTGATGGTGCAGACCCTTCTCCAGGACCCCGCCCGGCGGGAGTCCATGGCCCGGGCTGCCCGGGCCTTTGCCGGAGACAACAGCGCCAGGAGCATTGCGGGAATAATCGGGCNCATTATAGAATAGCTATGGAGAGGAGCAGTGGTGGATTTATCGGGTCTTGATATCGTCTTTTTGATCATCATCGTCTTTCTCGCCCTTCGGGCAGCCTTCCGGGGGTTTGTCCGGGAGTGTCTGTCCATGGCTGCCGTCATCCTGGGGATCGGAGTGGCCGTGATCTTTTCCGGGGTCGTGGCCGTCTACGTTCAGCCCTGGACCGGTTCCGGCGCCTGGTCGCAGGTGCTCTCCTTCCTGGGGCTCTTTCTCCTGGTATATCTGGTGGTAAAGATCTTCGAGAGCGCCCTGGACCGTCTCGTGGAGAAGATCCATCTGGAAAGTCTGGATCGCGCCCTGGGATTCTTCCTGGGGATCGCCGAGGGGATTCTGCTTTCCTTTGTGCTGGTGNTGATCCTCCAGCTCCAGCCCGTCTTCGATGCCCGGGCGATCATCGCAGAGAGTCTCATGGCTCAATTTCTCCTGCCTCTGCTCCCCTACGCAGAGCGGCTGATCAGCGGATAGGATGTTCGAAAACGCGCTCGGCCTGGAGACCGTCACCGGTGAGCTCGCCCGGGAGATTAGCCGGGGTGAACTGCCTCCGGCGATCCTGCTGGCGGGGCCTCGCTACGGGGGGAAATCAACGCTGGCTCTGGAGATTGCCCGGGGGCTCTCGTGCCGTCAGGGGGGGGACTGGAACTGCCGGTGCCATTCCTGCGGCCTCCATCGAACGCTCTCGCATCCGGGGCTGGTCTGTGCCGGGCCCCGCTATTTTGATCTGGAGATCGCCGCCGCCCTGGAAGCCTACCGGCGGGAACCCCGGGGGGGCACGCTCTTCCTTCTGATCCGGGCGGTCCGCAAGGCCACCCGGCGCTTCGATTCGGCCCTCTGGAGCGAGACCCGTCTCAAGAAGATACTGCCTGCCCTGGAACCGGTAGAGGCGATCCTCCAGGAGATGGAGCCNCCCCCGGGGTCGGTGGAGGTCCCGCCGGAGGGTGTTTCCGGGGCCACGCTCAAGAAACTCGAGGCTGCCCTGGTCCGGTTCCAGCGGGCTCTTCCCCACGANCTGGTCCCGGTGGATCTGGTGCGGGCTCTGGCGGCCTGGTCCCACGTGAGCAGCTCCGACGGTGTGAAGGTGGCGATCATCGAGGAGGCCCATACCCTTCAGGAGAGCGCCCGGAACAGCCTGCTCAAGCTTCTGGAAGAGCCCCCCCGGGGGGTGTATCTGGTACTCACTACCTCGCAGCGCAGCGCCGTGATCCCCACGCTTCTCTCCCGGTTNCGCACCTATTACCTTCCTGACCGTCCCCGGCATGTCCAGGATCGGGTGCAGGAAATGATCTTCCGGCAGAACTCCGGTGAGTATCCCTCGCTGGCCTCCTTCTTCCGGGCTTCCGGGGGGGGAGATGCCGCCCTGCGTCGTGATCTGGTGGAGCGGGCCGTGGACTGCGCCCTTCGGGGGGAGGTCGAGGGCGAACTTCTGGAGGCTCTTGGCAGGGAATACGCCCAGGGGAGCGCNGCCACCAGCAGCCATCTCTTTTTCGAGGAGTTCTCCGAGGTCGCCCGGGACCGCCTCCGAAGAGCCTCCCCCGGNGAGCTGCCTCGCCTGCAGCGCTGGGGACCGCTCCTTCGTGCCTATCGTTCCCGCATAGAGATCAGAAACATGCATCCCGTAACCACCATCACGGGATTTCTGCTGGCCATTCAGGGAAGTCAGGGGGCGTAAATGCGCGGCTTGGTGAAGCGGGCTCTGGAAAAAATATCGAAACTGGACAACGAGCAGATTGAACAGCTCCTGGTGGTGATGGCCGAGGAGAACGAGCGTCTTGCCGTGACTCTGGACTCCATGAGCGACGGGGTATTAATCACCGATCCCGCGCATCGTCTGGTCCTGGTCAACAAGGCGGCAGAGCGNATGATCCCCCTGGCCACGGGCAAGCCCATGGGAGAACGCTTCCTCTGGGACGTGATTCTGGATCGGGATATCGCCACCTTCACCGAAGCGATCCTCTCCCGGGAAGATACCGCATCGGATCAGGAGTTCGCCCTGGATCACGGAGGGGACACCCGCATTCTGAGCTGCAGCATTCTCCCCATGGTGAAGGACGGCCACGTGAGGGGGAATATTCTCCAGGTGGTGGATATCTCCGAGAAAAGAACCCGCGAGGCCCGGCTCCGGCGGGCCGAGAGNCTCGCCAGCCTTACCACCCTGGCGGCAGGTGTGGCTCACGAGATAAAAAACCCCCTGGGATCGATTGGTATCCACGCCCAGCTTCTGGAGAAGAGCGTGGCCTCCCTGGATTGTTCCGATTCCAGGGTCATGAAGGAATATCTGGAAGTCATCAGCGAAGAGATCGAGCGGCTGAACCGCATCGTGGTGGACTTCCTCTTTGCGGTGCGCCCCATGGATACCCAGCTGGAGCCGGCCGACCTGAACCAGCTCTTGGAGGAACTCCTTAATTTTCTGCGCTACGAGCTGGAAGAAGGGGGNATCAAGCTGGAACGCGATCTCGACCCGGGGGTCCCCGAGCTGGATCTGGACCGACGCTACTTCAAGCAGGCCCTTCTGAACATCGTGAAAAACGCCATGAGCGCCATGCCCCAGGGGGGCACACTGCGGGTCATTACCCAGGTCCGGGGAGACGAGGCGATGGTTCGTATCAGCGATACCGGCCTGGGGATGTCCCCCGAAGTCCTGGAGAAGATCTTCGAGCCCTATTTTACTACCAGGGATTTCGGCAGCGGGATCGGACTGACCCTGGTGTACAAGGTGGTGAAAGAACATATGGGCGATATCTCTGTCCACTCCCGGGAGGGCCAGGGTTCCACCTTCAGCATAACCCTGCCCGTGCCCCAGCGGGAGCAGCGGCTGATCACCTGGGACGGCCAGCCCGTCCCCGGGGTCGACGAGCCAGCGGGAGGTTCCGGACCATGAAGTTCAACGTTCTCATCGCCGATGACGAAAAAAACATCCGGACAGGCCTGGGCAAGGCCCTGGAGATAGACGGCTACGCCGTCTTCCTGGCAGCCGACGGCCAGGAGGCCCTGGAAATTATCGAAGGCGAAGAGGTCGACCTGGTGATCGCCGACCTGAGAATGCCCCGCCTGCCGGGAGAGGAGCTGCTCCGCCGGGTTGTCCAGAACTACCCCACCGTGCCGGTGATCATTCTCACGGGCCACGGGACGATCGAAACCGCCGTGCAGGCCATGCGTGACGGGGCCTACGACTTCCTGACCAAACCGGTATCGCTGGATCGGCTCTCCCTCCTNGCCCAGCGGGCCCTCTCCTCGCGGGAGCTGGTACTACAGCACCGCCAGCTGCAGCAGGAACTCGAGCAGCACAGAAAGACCTCGGAGATCATCGGAAAGAGCACCGCCATGCAGCGCCTCNTGGACGTGATCCGCCAGGTTGCTCCCACCAAAGCCTCGGTTCTCATCACCGGCGAGAGTGGCGTGGGAAAGGAGCTCGTGGCCGATGCGATCCACCGCCTCTCGGACCGGGCAGAACGGTCGCTGATCAAGGTTCACTGCGCGGCGCTCTCGGAATCCCTGCTGGAAAGTGAGCTCTTCGGACACGAAAAAGGGGCTTTCACCGGTGCGATCGGACGGAAACGGGGGCGTTTCGAACTCGCCAACGCCGGAACGATCTTTCTGGACGAGATCGGAGAGATTAACCAGAGTCTGCAGATCAAGATTTTGCGGGTTCTCCAGGAGAAAGAGTTCGAACGAGTGGGCGGGGAAGAGACGGTGAGCGTGGACGTCAGAATCGTCTCGGCCACGAACCGGGACCTGCGCAGGGAGATCGAAAAAGGGGCCTTCCGGGAGGATCTCTTCTATCGCCTGAACGTGGTGAACATCCATGTCCCCCCGCTGCGGGAGCGGAAGGAAGATATTCCCCTGCTGGTGGCCTCCTTTGTGAAGGAGTTCGCCCGGGAAAACAACAAGGCCGTGGAGGGGGTCGATGTACGGGCCCGATCGGCCCTGCACGGCTACTCCTGGCCGGGGAATATTCGGGAGTTGCGTAACAGCATAGAGAGCGCCGTGGTGATGTGCAAGGGATCGATTATCACCCTGGAGGACCTGCCCCCCGCTATCAGCCAGGTCGAGGATGGGGGGGATTCCGTCCGGGTTCCCCTGGGGAGCACCATGGCCNGGGCCGAACGGGAGATCATNCGGGCNAANCTGGCTCACCACAAGGGAAACAAGACGCGCACCGCCGAGACCCTCGGTATCGGCAGNAAAACCCTGCACCGCAAGATCAGCGAGTACGGTCTCGACCAGGAGTAGGGGAGGGGCTGACCGGCTCTCCTTCAGGGGGAACCCGGCGCCCCGGTGCGGCTCGGAGGGTTTTTCCAGGAGGGCAGCCCTTCAGGAGAGCTGCCTTTCAGGAGGGCCTCCCGGCCTCTCTTCAGGCCGGGGTAAAGAACCGCCGGTGGATCTCCTTCATGACCGGGTCCAGCTGGTCCTGGGGAATTACCAGGGAGAGGTTCGTCTCGGAGGAGCCCAGGCTGATCATCTCTACCCCGGCGGGTTCGGAGAAGACCGAGGCCACAGAATCGAAAACNTCGCGTATCCGNTCCGGACTCTTCCACATACCCTCTCCCACCAGGGAGAACACCGCCTTGTCGCGGTCGACCTGGACAGACCCCAGAATTGCCAGCTCCTGGAGGAGTGCCGGTGGCGGATCGGGGAGGTCCAGGGAGACCGACACCGAGACCTCGCTGGTGGCGATCAGGTCCACGCTCACCCGGTTCGTCTCGAAGACGCGGAACATGCGGCTCAGGAATCCCCAGGTATTGAGCATGCGGCTTGAAAAGACGGTGATGATCGTCACGCCCCGGCGACCTGCGATCGCGCGGAGNCCCGCCCGGGAGGGGCTTCGCAGGATTCTCGTCTTGGGCCCCCCGGGGTTGTGGGTGTTGCAGACCAGCACCGGGATATCCCGTTCAACCGCNGGAACCAGCGTGGCCGGGTGAATCACCCGGGCGCCGAAGTAGGCAAGTTCGGCAGCCTCGCTGTAGCTGATCTCGGGAATGGTCCGGGCCGAGGAGACCACCCGGGGATCGGAGGTCATGATGCCGTCCACGTCGGTCCAGATCTCGACCTGCTCGGCCTCCAGGGCCGCTCCGAAGATGGTGGCGCTGAAGTCGGAACCGCTCCGGCCCAGNGTGGTGGTTACCTCATCGCTGGTGGAGCCGATGAACCCCTGGGCGATGTAGAGGTGNCCCGGACGGGGTGAGACGCGGGATGTGATNCGCCGGGTCGTCTCGGCCAGGTCGGGCCGGGCAGCGCCGAAGTCGGNGCTGGTGAGCACCAGTTCCCGGCTGTCCAGCAGGGTCGCCGGGATGCCCCGGGCCCGGGCCGCNGCAGCGATTATGGTGGTAGAGAGAAGTTCTCCGAAGGCGAGCAGGGNATCCCGGGAGCGGGGGCTCGCCTCGTGGACCAGCCCCATGCCCTCCACCAGCACGGCCAGGTCATCCAGGAGTTCCTCGAGCCGGGCCTTCCAGGGCNCGGCCTCGTCCGGATCAAGCGAGCTGGTTGCCTGTTCCAGGGCCTCCCGATGGGACGAGGTGAGTTCTTCCAGAAGGGCCTGGGCAGTCGCAACCTGGCCCTCCACCGAGGCCCGGGCGATCCCGATGAGGGTATCGGTGACCCCGGCCATGGCAGAACTCACCAGCAGGGGCGCCTGGTCCAGGCGCTCCTCGGCGATCTTCAGGGTGTTTCCTATCCAGTGAGCGTCCTTGACGCTGGTACCGCCGAATTTCAGGACGATCACGGGCGGTCGTCCAGAAGGCCCTGGGCCAGGAGGGCCTCGGCGTTGAGGATCGCCGCCCCGGCGGCGCCGCGCACGGTGTTGTGCCCCAGGATAACCATCCTGATGCTCCCGATGGGGTCCCTGCGAACCCGCCCGATCACGGTGGACATGCCCTGGTTNCACCAGACGTCCCGCGCGGGCTGGGGCCGGTCCTGATNGGGAAGAACCACCAGGGGCTGGCTGGGTGCCGAGGGAAGGTTCATCTCCTGGGGAAGGCCCCGCCAGGACGAGAGGGTCCGGATGACCTCCTCGGGCGAGGGGTCCACCCCCGAGGGGAACTTGACGGTCACCGTTTCCAGGTGGCCGTCCACCACGGGTACGCGGGTACAGGTAGCGCTCACACAGAAGGGCGCGGGAGTAATTCCCTTGTCCGTGAGCGTTCCCAGAATTTTCTGGGCCTCCTGCTCCACCTTTTCCTCCTCCCCCCCGATGAAGGGGACTACGTTCCCCAGAATGTCCAGGGAGGGAACGCCGGGGTATCCGGCCCCGCTTATCGCCTGGAGGGTTGTAACCTGCACCCACTCGATCCCGTAGGTCCGGTACAGCGGCGCCAGAGCCATGGCAAGAAACATGGTGGAGCAGTTGGAGTTTGTGATGATCGCCCCGCTGCGGCCCTGGCGGTGGATCAGCTCGAAATGATCGGGGTTGATCTCGGGGATGACCAGAGGTACATCGGGGGCCATGCGGTAGTTGCTGGAATTGCTGATTACCACGTGGCCGGCTCTGCTGTAGCGATCCTCCACCTCCCCCGCCACGGAACTGTCCAGCCCCGAGAAGAGCAGGGGTGCCGTGAGGGTAGAAGAGGTATCCTGAACGGTCATGGTGGCAACCGCAGGAGGGATCGGGACATTCTGTTTCCACGAGGTGGCTTCGTGGTAGGGCTTGCCCGCGCTGCGGGGGCTCGCCACGAGCTCGACGATCTCAAATTGCGGGTGATCCTGCAAGAGGGTGATAAACTTCTGTCCTACGGTGCCCGTTGCACCCAGGATCGCTACGGGAGTTCTCTTCATGGGCTGATCGTATGGCAGGTGAAACTCTACTGTCAACAGAGGTGCCAGGGAACAGCGATGTCAGACAACAGAGGTGCCAGAGAACAGCGATGTCAGACAACAGAGGTGTTAACAGAGGCCCGAAAGGTGGTACACTTCTGGTCAGTGAGTTCACAGATTCAGGACCGCCTTGGGGTCGCCGCCCAGATGGCGCTGCGCACAGAAATACTCCGCGCCCAGGGTCAGGAAATTGTATGTATCGGCCACCCCGACCGGACGGGGCGGATCGCGCGGATAGAGGTCTGCGCCCGGGGTAACTACTCCAGCGTTGCCGCTGCGGGAATCGATCTGTGCGAACCGGGCGACATGATTATCCATAACCANCCCTCGGGGAATCTCAGCCCCAGCGACGCCGACGTAGCCGTCTCGGCCAGGCTCGCCGGCTACGGGGTGGGNTCGGCGATTGTGGACAACCAGGTGAGCGCCATCTACGTCCTGGTAGAGCCCGTNCCACCCCGGGAGATTCGGCCCATCGATGCTGACGAACTCCAGGATATCCTCGCTGACCAGGGGGCGATGGCAGCGCTTTTGCCCGGCTTCAGGGAACGGCCCAGCCAGAAAGAGATGCTCCNTCAGGTTGCCCGGGGGTTTAACGAATCCCTGGTGGTGGTGGCCGAAGCGGGTACGGGCGTGGGCAAGTCCTTCGCCTACCTGCTCCCGGCCGTGGCCTGGGCTGCCCAAAACGGAGAACGGGTCGTGATAGCCACGGCCACCATCACCCTCCAGCAGCAGCTCCTTGAACGGGATCTGGTGCTGGTGCAGCGGGCCCTGGGGACAGACCTCAAGACAGCCCTGGTAAAGGGGCGGGGGAACTATCTCTGCCACCGCCGCCTCGACGAGCGTCTCGAGGAGGCCGAGCTTTTTGATGACCGGGAGACGATCCAGGCGATCCGGGAGTGGTCCCTGACCAGCCCCGAGGGGTCCAGGAGCGATCTTCCCTTTCACGTGAGCGACGAACAGTGGAACCGGGTGAACAGCGAGGCCGACACCTGCTGTGCCCTGCGCTGTTCCCGCAGGGAGGGCTGTTTTGTTCTCCGGGCGCGGCAGCGTGCGGCCGGNGCCTCCCTGCTGGTGGCGAATCATCACCTCCTCTTCAGCGATCTGGCGGTGCGCAGCGCCGGGGTGGGGTGGGACGCCACGGCGATTCTTCCTCCCTTTTCCAGACTCGTCCTCGACGAGGCGCACAACCTCGAGCGGTCGGCCACATCCTTCTTCTCGCACCAGACCAGCGGTATTGCCCTGCTTCGGCTGGGCGCCCGGGTGCTGCGAACCCGCCGGGGGCGGCGGTTCGGGCTGCTGGAACGGGTGGTTCCCCTGGGGGCCTCCGCTCAGGGAATCGCCAGAGCCGAGGCATCTCTCCAGAGAGTGCGCGACGAGGCCTCGCGTCTGAACGCGGGGCTCCTGGCCTTTCTGGGAACAGAGAACTCCTGGCGCCTTGTGGAGAAAGAGGNCGATCGTCTGGCGGACCATCTGGGCGGCGTCCTCTTTGATGCCCAGAAGGCAGTGCTGGCCGTGGCGGAAGATCTGGCCTCGATTATCCGGGAGATTCCCGAGAACCTTCGGGAGGAGCCCCCCCTGATAGAACTGGCCTCGACGATCCGGCGTTTTGAGGAGGTCTCGGCCCTCTGCGAGCGGTTCGCCGCAGCGGAGATCGAGGCAGACTGGATCCTCTGGATGGACCGGCGCCGGGACAGCCGGGGGGAACCCTTCGTGGCGCTCTGCAGCACTCCCCTGGATATCCGCGAAGTCATGGAAGAATCGCTCTTTCAGCCCCACGAGACGGTTGTTCTCACCAGCGCTACCTTGAGCGTGAACGGAAGCTTCCTCTTCTGGGGCAAACGCCTGGGCGTACCCCTCGATCAGGGAGAATCCCTGCAGGGACTCTTCCCCTCGCCCTTCGACTATCCGAACCGGGTGATGCTGGCCGTCCCCTCCGACGCGCCCGCCCCGGAGAGCCCCGACTACGGCCGTTATCTGACGGTGTTGATCCCCCGGTTAATCAACGCTTCCCGGGGAGGGGCGCTCGTGCTTTTTACCTCCTATCGACAGCTCGAACTGGTGTACCAGGCCGTGGCACCCGATCTGGAAGCGCGGGGGTTCTCCTGTTACCGTCAGGGGAGCGAGGACCGGTCCCGCCTGCTGGAGCAGTTCCGCTCCGATCTGGCCAGTGTGCTCTTTGCAACCGACAGCTTCTGGGAGGGGGTCGATGTGCCCGGAGAATCGCTGCGACTGGTGGTTGTCTGCCGCCTTCCCTTCAGGGTTCCCACAGAGCCGGTGCAGCTGGCCCGGGCCGAAGCGGTGGTCGAGGCAGGGGGGAACGCCTTTTTCGAGCTGAGCCTGCCCCAGGCNGTAATGAGGCTGAAGCAGGGCTTCGGGAGGCTCATGCGTCAGGCCGACGATTACGGAGCTGTGGTGGTGGCCGACGCCCGGATGGTGCGCAAGCGCTACGGCTCTTTCTTCTGGGANAGCCTGCCCCCGGCACGTCCTCTGGTCGCTCCGGGCGAGGAGGTCGTCGAGGAAGTGCAGTCCTTTCTGGGAGCGCACGGGTCTGCAAAGGATGCTTCTTCTTCCGTGAATGCCCGTTCTCCCGCGAAGGCCCGGGGAGGAAGGCAGCCAGACGATTCGGCGCAGCCCGGCACCCCGATGCAGCCCGGCACCCCGATGCAGCCAGACGATCCTCTGCGGCCAGACGATCCGGTGCCGCTGGCGGCGGAGCAAAAAAAATCCCTCCGTGAACCGGAGGGATACGAAAAACTGGCTCCTCAGGAGGGTTAGGAGACCACTGCCAGGATATCACCCATGGAAAGAATCAGGTGATCCTCGCCGTCGATCTTGATCTGGGTTCCGGCGTACTTGTCGAACATGACACGGTCTTTCTCTTTTACCTTGATCTCGTCCTTGTCGTCACCCACGGCGACAACCACGGCGATCTGGGTCTTCTCCTGGGCGGTCTCGGGAATGAAGAGCCCTCCCTTGGTCTTTTCCTCTTCCTTTTCCATCTTCACAAGCACTCGATCGCCTAACGGTTTAACAGTCATGCTGTCCTCCTGTAATTCTATGTGTGTATAATTCTGTGGAGAAAATATCCGCTCCGAAATATACCGACGGACCGACGCGGGGTCAAGAAAAAACGGTTCTCTACCGGGTTTTCTCCGATAGAGGGGCGAAATCACCCCGGTGAGACCGCTTTTTCCCACCCCGGGGGNCAGAGTGGGCCAAAAAAACCCGCTTTTTTACCCCGNACCGGGGCATGTGTCAAAATGCCCCATCGCCGGAATTAGAGGTCCCCGGGGCAGGAGTGGCTCCTGCTTCTGTAACTCCTTTCTGTGAATAAAATTACGTGCCATATTCCTGTTTTCTGATAAATTGGCATGGAAATTGCTTTATATCTTTCAGGAGGCAATAGGATATGACAGCAACAGCAAGAAAGAATACGACCTTGAACACCGCTCCTCGTGATGACGAGAACGTGCTCTCCATATATCTGAAAGAGATCAACCGCATACCTCTCCTCACCCGGGAAGAGGAAGTGGAACACGCCCGGCGCGTAGCCGCTGGCGACGAGGCCTCCAAGGAGGTGCTGATCAACGCAAACCTCCGCTTCGTGGTGAACGTGGCAAAAAAATACCAGAACCAGGGCCTTCCCCTCTCGGATCTCATAAGCGAGGGTAACATCGGTCTTATGAACGCCATTGACCGCTTCGACGTAGAGAAGGGGTATCATTTCATCTCCTACGCCGTCTGGTGGATTCGCCAGGCGATCCTCAAGGCGATCTGCGAGAAATCGCGCATGATCCGGTTGCCCCTGAACCGGGCTAACGAGCTGGTGCAGATCGAGAAGGTTCGCAAGGAGATCACCGGCACCAGGGGAGAGGAGGCGGAGCTGCGCGAGATCGCCCGTACTCTGGATATGACCCCCGAGCACGTGGCCGATCTGGTGGGAATCTCNCGGGACATGATCTCCCTGGAGACACCGGTNTACAACGAAAAAGACTCCTCCATGCTGGGGGACTTCATCGAGGACAAGCAGTACGTCCAGCCCGAGGCACTCATGATCGAGCGGGCGCTCAAAACCGATATCGACAGGGTTCTTACCACCCTCACCGAGAAAGAGGCCGATATCATACGCTTCCGCTTTGGCCTGAACGGACGAAGCCCCCTCTCCCTGAAGGAGATCGGCGATCGTTACGGCCTTACCAAGGAACGCATCCGCCAGATCGAGAAGAAGGCCCTGCGGCAGCTTCAGAATCCCCGGCGGGCGCAGTATCTGGAATCCTACGTGGCCTGATTCCGGTTCTCCGGCGGGCCAGCCGAACACACCGGGAACCCCCTGTCAAATCAGACGTTGACAGCAGGGGTTCCTTTCGTTTACTGTTGCAATTGTATCAAGCGTTTTGTGCAACCATTACATTCCAGGGGGAAATTTTTTCATGGCAGAGAAGAACGTCTATTTTTTTGGTGGTGGAAAGGCCGAAGGCACCGCAGACATGCGGGAGCTCTTGGGCGGAAAGGGAGCAAACCTGGCGGATATGTCCAGCGCGGGTGTTCCCGTACCGGCAGGGTTCACGATTTCTACGCGGGCTTGTGCAGCCTACTACGAGAACAACAAGGAGCATCCCGAGGCCCTGAAGAAAGAGGTGGCAGAGCACCTGGCCCGCCTGGAAGAACTCATGGGCAAGAAGCTCGGCGATGGCACCGATCCCTTGCTGGTCTCGGTTCGATCGGGCGCCGCTGCCTCCATGCCGGGAATGATGGACACCGTCCTGAACCTTGGAATGAACGATAAAGCTGTCGAGGGGCTGGCCAAGGTCTCCGGCAACGAGCGCTTTGCCTGGGACGCCTACCGCCGCTTTCTCCAGATGTTCGGCGACGTGGTAAAGGGCTGCGACCACGAGAAGTTCGAGGAAGCCCTCAACTCCGTCAAGGCGGCAAAGGGTGTGGAAGAGGACCTGGACCTGGACACGGAGGACCTCAAGAAGGTCGTCGAGAAGTACAAGGCCGTCTACCGCGACCACGTGGGAACAGACTTNCCCCAGGACCCGGTGGAACAGCTCTGGGGCTCCATCAACGCCGTGTTTGACTCCTGGCACAACCCCCGGGCCGAAAAATACCGGAAACTCAACAACATCAAGGGCCTCATCGGAACGGCTGTGAACGTCCAGTCCATGGTCTACGGAAACCTGGGGGACACCTCCGGAACGGGTGTGTGTTTCACCCGCGACGCCTCCACGGGAGAAAACTACTTCTACGGTGAGTACCTGATGAACGCCCAGGGCGAGGACGTGGTGGCCGGTATCCGGACACCCCAGCCCCTGCAGACCCTGGCTGACGCCAACCCTGAGATCTACAAGCAGCTCGACGACATCCGGTCCAAGCTCGAGAAGCACTACCGGGACATGCAGGATCTGGAGTTCACCATCCAGCAGGGAACCCTGTACATCCTCCAGACCCGGAACGGAAAGCGCACCGGTCTTGCCGCAATCAAGATCGCCGTGGACATGGTCGCCGAGGGGCTNATCACAAAGGAAGAGGCCGTGAACCGGGTAACCCCGGAGCAGCTCGATCAGGTGTTCCACCCCATGATCGACCCCGCAGCCCGCAAGAGCGCCCGCGTTATCGCCAAGGGACTCAACGCGTCCCCCGGTGCAGCGGCCGGTGAGATCGTCTTCACCGCCGACGAGGCCGAGGACTGGGTAAAGAACAAGGGCAAGAAGGTTCTTCTGGTTCGCCGCGAGACCAGCCCCGAGGATATCGGTGGTATGCACGTGGCCGAGGGAATCCTCACCTCCACCGGAGGAATGACCAGCCACGCCGCCGTTGTGGCTCGTGGAATGGGCAAGCCCAGCATCGTCGGGTGTAAGGCCCTGCAGATCGACCACGCAAAGAAAACCCTCACCATCGAGGGCAAGGTCTACCAGGAAGGTGATTTCTTCACCATGGACGGTACCGCCGGTGAGGTCTTCGAGGGGNCGCTTCCCCTGATCAAGCCCGAGCTCAAGGGTGAACTCGACGAGTTCCTCGCCTGGGCCGACGAGATCCGCGCCACGGCGAACCGCCCCGGTCTGACCGACCAGGTCTTCAAGATCCGNACCAACGCCGACACCCCCGGTGACGCNNCNGTTGCCCGCAACTACGGAGCCCAGGGAATCGGNCTGTGCCGGACGGAGCACATGTTCTTCGAGGAAGACAAGATCGCGATTTTCCGGGAAATGATCGTTGCCAAGGATGTTGAGTCCCGGAAGAAGGCCCTGGCCAAGCTGATGCCCCTGCAGAAGAAAGACTTTGTCGGCATCCTGGAGGCCATGGCTGGCCTGCCCGTCACGATCCGGCTCCTGGATCCCCCCCTTCACGAGTTTGTTCCCCACGAAGCTGCCCAGATCGAGCAGCTCGCCAAGAACACCGGCGTGAGTGTGGATGAGCTGAAGCGCAAGATCGAGTCGCTCCACGAGCTGAACCCCATGCTGGGTCACCGCGGGTGCCGTCTGGGCATCACCTATCCCGAGGTATACGACATGCAGGTCGAGGCGATCATGTCCGCCGCTGTGGAAGTTGCCAAGAAGGGAATGGAAGTGGAGCCCGAGATCATGATCCCCCTGGTGGGCACGGTGAAGGAGCTGTCGATCCTGAAGGCCAACGCCGAGAAGGTGATCGCCCGGGTCTTTGAGGAGGCAGGTGCTACCGCTCCCTACAAGATCGGTACCATGATCGAGATTCCCCGGGCCGCCCTCACGGCGGACGCGATTGCCCAGGAGGCAGAGTTCTTCAGCTTCGGGACCAACGACCTGACCCAGATGGCCTTCGGCTACAGTCGGGACGACGTGGGAACCTTCCTGCCCCAGTACGTGGAGGACGAAATCCTGGAGGATGATCCTTTCGCGGTGCTGGACCAGACCGGTGTAGGCCAGCTGGTAGAGATCGGTGTAGAGCGCGGCCGGAAGGCCCGCCCGGACCTGAAGGTCGGTATCTGCGGCGAGCACGGTGGAGAGCCCAGCTCGGTAGAGTTCTGTTACCGGACCGGTCTCAACTACGTGAGTTGTTCCCCGTACCGGGTGCCCATCGCGCGCCTTGCGGCGGCTCACGCGGTGCTGAAGAACCGCTGAGACTATTCGTCTTAATCCTTCGTAATCAGGGGGCAGGTATTCCGCGAGGAGTGCCTGCCCTTTTTCTTTTTTCCGCTGCCCGCTATGATCGGCCGGGTGTAATCGGTTNGCCATCACCGGCTACGGCAGGCCGGTGGCAATCACGGCGTCAGGAGATGTCCCGTTTATGAGATATGTGTGTTCCTTTGTGGGTTTCCTCTTCGGGGCGGGAGCGTCCCGGTTCATTTTTCTGGTCGCCGGAATGGTCCTGGCGGGCGCATCCCTGCTTTCTGCCTCGGAGCAGGGCTACGCCCGGTGGTATCAGGGCGATCGGGAAGGAGCAATTCGGGATATTTCCCTGCTTCTGGAAGAATCTCCCCGGGATCAGGAGCTGCGTTTGAGCCTTCTGGTTCTGCTCTGCGAGGCCGGGGAACGCACCCGGGCGCTGGAGGTCGCCGCCGATCTGGAGGCGCCCTACCAGGAAGAACGCCGTCTGGTGGAACTTCTCCTGGGGGCTCCCGGGGCGAATAGTCCTGCCTCCCCCTGTGGCGAGTCGGACCCNGGGGGAGATAATTCCCCCGATTCGGGGCAGTGTTTTTTTCTGGAAGGGTTGGCGGCCTTTCTCGCGGGGCAGCCGGACCAGGCTCGCCAGGCCCTGGAGGAGGCGCTGGCCCGGGAAGAACACCTGCCCTACGCCCATTTTCTGCTGGGCCACATCCACCTGGAACACCTGGAATGGACTCCCGCCGCCGAGGCGTTCCAGAGGGCCCTGCGTCAGGATGCGAACCTGACAGCAGCCTTCAGGCCCCTGGCGCTGGCAGATTACGCTCGGGGTGAACGAGCCCGGGCCTACGAACGCCTCCAGCGGGCGGCGATCGCCCTCCCCTGGAACGAGGAGATCGGGGAGCTGCTGACCCGGTGGGAAGAGGAGCACCCCGAACTCGCCCTGGCGCGAACGACCGGTGCAGCAGAGCGCAGAACCATCGCCGAGCCGCCCCGGGTGGCGGTGCGTCAGGAAGAAAACCTGGAGATCCCCCGGATTCGGATCGCCCTCGCCGAAGGGCTCCGCGCCGTTCATCTCAAGACGGGGGGGGATTTCCGGATTTTCCCCGTTCCTTCGGACCTCGTCTATTATCCTGCGGCGGAGCGGCTGGAAATACTCGGCGAGGTTCTGGCCGGAGAACCCCTGGCTCGGGGAAAGGGGGGGATGGTGCTGGAGGTCTCCCTGGATTCCCGGGGGGAGGAGCTGGTGCTCCAGGAGGAGGGCGCGCAGGAACCCCTGTTTCGGGGCGCGGGTCCCCTGCGTCTGGTCTACGATGACCCGGGGAGTACCACGATCGTCTTTGACCTGGCCTACGGCGAGGGACAGTTCTCGGCAGGTCGCGAGGATCGAAGCTATCGTGGCGACATGGAACTCTTTCCCCGGCCCGGCGAGGCCAGGGGGGGCTTCACCCTGATCAACGACCTCGATACCGAGGAATATCTCCTCTCGGTGGTGCCCTCGGAGATGCCCGCCTGGTGGCCCGAGGAAGCGCTCAAGGCCCAGGCTGTGGCGGCGCGGTCCTACACGCTCCACGGGCGCAGCCGTTTCCATCACCGGGGCTTCGACCTTCAGAGCTCCGTGATCTCCGCCTATTATCGGGGTGTCGCGGGGGAACATCCCCGGACGACCCGGGCGGTGGAAGAGACCGAGGGCTACGTGCTCCTCCGGAACGGACGCGTGATCGATGCGGTCTACAGCGCCAACTCGGCAGGGTTCACCGAATCCAGCGAGAGTGTCTGGGGGAGCGTAACCTCCCTGGTGAGCGTGGTTGATCCCCAGCTTTCTCTCGACGGGGAGTATCGTTCGCCCGGAGAGGTCTTGCGGTGGATACGAAGCAGACCGGAAAGCTACTCCTCCCACCCCGATTTTGCCTCGGCCAGCGCCTACCGGTGGACCCTGGCGGTATCGCGTCGGGAGATCGAGGCCAGAAGCNCCGCGGCAGGAGCCGATATCGGTTCGCTTCGCCGGGTTCTGCCGGGATCGCGGGGGACGAGCGGTCGGGTGGAAACGGTACGGCTCGTTGGTACCCGGGGCGAAACCGAGGTTCGGCGCGATGCGATCCGCTCGCGCCTGGGAGGGCTGCGGAGCAATCTCTTTGTGGTGATCCCCTTTTTTCTGCCCGGAGCAGGCGAAGCGGAGAACGCCGAGGGAGAGGAGGNCGGGGAGGGAGANGAGCCGCTCCCCGAGTACTTTGTCTTTCAGGGTGCGGGCTGGGGCCACGGCGTGGGGCTCTGCCAGACCGGAGCAGCCGGGTTTGCTGCCCGGGGAGGGTCCTTCAGNGAGATCCTTGCCCACTACTACCCCGAGAACGAACTCAGCCGCCGCTACGGGGGTGCTGACTGAGGCGGTCCGATTTGTTACTATGGCACCCACACAGAACCCAAACTATCAACCGAGAGTGCAAACCATTCAGGCACCCCGCAGGCACGAGGAGAATCTATGAAGGCCGTTGAGCTGAGCAAGGTGTTTCACGCCGATGACTTTGAGGACCGCATCTACCGGATGTGGAAAGAGAACAACTACTTTGAACCCTCGGGAGACCAGGAGAAGGANCCCTTCGTCATCGTGATTCCCCCTCCCAACGTCACGGGTGTACTGCANATGGGGCACGGCCTGAACAACAGNATCCAGGACACCCTCATCCGGTACTGGCGCATGCAGGGGCGTCCGACCCTGTGGGTTCCCGGGACAGATCACGCCGGCATTGCCACGCAAAACGTGGTGGAGCGTCAGCTCCTGAAAGAGGGAACGAGCCGGGAGGAACTGGGCCGGGAGGCCTTCCTGAAGCGGACCTGGCAGGTCAAGGAAGACCACCACGCCACGATCACCCGGCAGCTGGAAAAGATCGGCGCCAGTTGCGACTGGAACCGGGAGCGCTTCACCCTGGACGAGGGGCTGAGCAAGGCCGTGCGGGAGGTCTTTGTCCAGCTCTACGAGCGCGATCTGATCTACCGTGGCGAATACCTGATCAACTGGTGCCCCTGTTGCGGAACGGCCCTCTCGGACGACGAGGTGGAACACGCCGAAAAGCAGGGCAACATCTGGCACCTGCGGTATCCCGTGATCGGCGACGGAACCGACGCGCCCCAGGGGGTGGCCGACGGGAGTGCCGGTTGGATCGAGGTGGCCACCACGAGGCCCGAGACGATGCTGGGCGACACCGCCGTGGCCGTCCACCCCGAGGACGANCGCTACGCCCATCTGGTGGGCCGCTCGGTACTCCTGCCCCTCTGCGACCGNCCCATTCCCGTTGTGGCCGATTCCTACGTAGACCGGGAGTTTGGCAGCGGCGCGGTAAAGATCACCCCCGCCCACGACCCCAACGACTGGGCGATCGGCGAGCGCCATAACCTGGAGCGNATCAACCTCCTGACGGCCTCGGCCCGAATGAACGAAAACGCCCCCGAGCGGTATCGGGGCATGACCGTCACCGAGGCCCGTGNCGCCGTGGTGGAAGACCTGGAATCCCGGGGNTTCCTCGTTCGCATCGGCGAGCACACCCACCAGGTGGGGCACTGCTACCGGTGCAGCACCGTGGTGGAGCCCTGGGGGAGCACGCAGTGGTTTGTCCGCATGAAGCCCCTGGCCGAGAAAGCCCTGNGCGCCTGGCGCGAGGGAAAGGTCCGGTTTTNCCCTCGCCACTGGGAGAACACCTATTCGCACTGGCTCGAGAACATTCGCGACTGGTGTATCAGCCGCCAGCTCTGGTGGGGCCACCGCATCCCCGTGTGGTACGACGATGCCACGGGCGAGGTGATCGTGAGCCGCACGGACCCCACCACAGATCCCGCCTACCAGGGGCGGACCCTGCGTCAGGATCCCGACGTGCTGGATACCTGGTTCTCCAGCTGGCTCTGGCCCTTCAGCACCCTGGGGTGGCCCGAGAAAACCCCCGATCTGGCAGCCTACTACCCCACCACAACTCTGGTGACGGGCTACGATATCATCTTTTTCTGGGTGGCCCGGATGATCATGGCGGGCCTCGAGTTTATGGGAGAGGTTCCCTTTCGGGATATCTACATCACCGGGCTGGTCCGGGATGCCCAGGGCCGCAAGATGTCCAAGAGTCTTGGGAACGGTCTGGACCCCCTGGACATCGTGGCAGAATACGGGGCCGACGCCCACAAGTTCACCCTGGCCTACCTGAGCGTGCAGGGTCAGGATATACCCATCGCATCGGAGAGCTTCCAGCTGGGGAGCAAGTTCGCCAACAAGATCTGGAACGCCAGCCGATATCTCCTGATGAATCTCGAGGGACGCACCCTGATCCCCCGGGAGGAGATCGCCCTGCGTGACCTGGATCGCTGGATTTTCTGCCGCCTGAACCAGGCCGTGAAGACCGTTGAATCGGCCATGAAGAACTACCGCATGGACGAAGCGGCCCGGGCGATCTACGATTTCTTCTGGAACGATTTCTGCGACTGGTACATCGAGGGAAGCAAGCTCAGCCTCTACTCCCGGGACGGAGGCGAACAGGACCGGGGCGTCTCGCTCCTCCTCTACGTCCTGGAAGAGGCCCTGCGCATGATGCACCCCTTCCTGCCCTTCATTACCGAGGAGATCTACCAGAAGCTCCCCCGGGAGCTCACCCCCGCCAGGGCCGTCATCACGGGGCGCTACCCCCAGGTGCTGGCCGAGAGGGAAACGCCCCGGGCCCGCGCCGCAGCGGCGGGATTTGGAGCCCTCCAGGAGCTCGTTCGGGGAATCCGGACGATGCGGAGCGAGTTTACCATCCCCCCCAACACCAAGTTCGATGTCTACGTCTCCACCGCACCGGAGCGTCCCGAACTGGCCGGGTTCTTCCAGGAGAACCGGGATCTGGTGGTCCTCCTGGCGGGAACGGGCGGGATCGAAATCGGTACCGACGCCGAACGTCGCCANGGAGCCGTCACCGTGGTGGGAAGCGGTTTCGAGGCCTACCTCTCCATCCTGGACCTGATCGATGTGACCGCCCAAAAGGCCCGGGTAGAGAAGCAGATCGCCAAAGCGGGGAAGGCCCTGAAGCAGGCCGAGGGAAAACTCCAGAGTCAGGGATTTCTCGCCAAGGCCCGGCCCGAAGTGGTGGAGGCGGAACAGCGCAAGGCCGGGGACCTGCGGGATCAGCTCGCACGGCTGGAAACGGTTCTGGCGGAACTGACCCGGGGCACGGCGTAGTTTTATCGTGCTCCAGGAGAAGTCCGACGCACCGGCCCGGCCCGTCTCGGTGCCGCGCCTCTTTCTCAGTTTCCTCCGTATCGGAGCCTTCACGATCGGCGGGGGCTACGCCATGGTNCCNCTGATCGGTCACGAGCTGGTGAAAACCAGGGGGTGGCTCCGGGAAGAGACCTTCGAGGAACTGCTTCTGGTGGGGCAGTCCGCACCGGGCCCCATAGCGGTGAATACGGCCCTTCTGGCAGGTTATCGTCTGGCGGGAATCCCCGGGGCACTGGCCGGTGTTCTGGGGACGATCACCGCGCCCTTCTTCATCATCCTGATCGTGGCAGCCTGGGCCACGGAGTTCCTTCATCTCCCGGCGGTGGCCTCGGGCCTGGCGGGAATCCGTTCCCTCGTGGTCTCCCTGATGGTTCTGGCCGCCTGGCGGATGGTTCGCAGGAACCACGGAGCTCCCGTGATGATCGCTACGGGCGGTCTGCTGGCGCTCCTGATCCTGACCGATCTCAGCCCCTTTCTGGTGGTCCTGGGGGCGCTTCTTGCGGGCGCCGCTCTGGGGGCCCTGCGGGGGCGCTCGTGACGATCCTGACGCTTTTGGGGCAGCTCTTTTTCTCCTTTTTCTCCGTCGGGTGGGTGAGCTTTGGCGGGGGCTACGCGATTCTTCCCGTTATTCAGTCCGTGGTGGTGACCGGTCGGGGCTGGCTTACCACGGGGGAGTTCGTCGACCTCATCGCGATCTCCCAGATGACCCCGGGGCCCGTGGCTATCAACACCGCCACCTTTGTTGGGTATCGCATGGCGGGAGTCCCCGGAGCGGCCCTCGCCACGGTGGGGCTCATTACCCCTCCCGCGATCGTCTCGTCCGTGCTCTGTCTGCTGATGCGCCGCCACCGCGATACCGCCGTGGTTTCGGGGATGCTGGCCGCTCTCAAACCCGCCCTGATCGCCCTGATTCTCTACTCTGCGGTGGTGGTGGGCCAGGTGGCCTTCACCGGATACGCGACGGTTCTGGTCGCCCTGGCGGGGCTGGCGGTCCTCTTCTTCTCGGGGATACACCCCCTCTGGGTCATCCTGGCCTCGGCTGGAGCAGGGGTCTTTCTGGGGCTATAGCGCCGCCCGGGGCAGCTCCATCACGAAGGTTGTGGCCTCACCGGGCTCGATATACTCGATATACAGAGCCCCTCCGTGCCTTCGGGTAACTACGTCCCTGGCGATACTCAATCCCAGACCCGTCCCCTTACCCGTCTCCTTGGTGGTAAAGAAGGGCTCAAAGACCTTTTCCCGCAACTCCCGGGCTATGCCGGGGCCGCTGTCCCGGAAGGAGCAGCGGATCATCCCCTGGTCTGTAGCGCAGGTCTCTATCCTGAGNGAACCCGGGTAGGCNCCCCCCGCGCGGTAGACCTCCTCAACGGCGTGGAGCGCGTTCAGCAGGAGGTTCAGAATCACGTTGCTTATCTCGCCGGGAAAGCAGAGGATTCGGGGAAGGGGTCGATCGTACTCTTTCTGGACATTCAGCTTTCCCCGCAGGGCCGGTGCGGCCAGTTCCAGCGTCGCCTCGATCAGCTCATTCAGGTCTGCCTCCTCGGGCTCNTGGTCGGGCAGNGGGCGCGAGAGCCGGAGCAGACTCTGAAGGGATTCCCTGATGCGGGAAAAGCCCTGCTCGAAGTCCCGGAGGATGATTTGGCGCTCCTCTTCTATCTCCTGGCGCTCGGCCTCCTCCAGCGCCTCGGGAGGGACCAGGGGGAGTAACTCCGAGAGATACCGGCTCATGGCCAGGAACCCGCTCTGGAGAAAGGTGAGGGGGTTGTTCAGGTCGTGGAGCATGCCCGCCGTGAGCTGCCCCATGGTGGCCAGCTTGTCCTGGCGCATCAGGGTCAGCTGGAGATCCTGGACCCGCTCGTTGCGCTCCTCCAGCTCCACCAGGGCGGTGCGCCACTGTTCGCTCAGACGAACCCGCTCGGTAATATCGTGGATCGTTACGATCGTTCCCACGGTCTTTCCGGTCTTCTCCTGAATAGGGCAAACCCAGACCTCCAGGGAGAGCTCCTTTCCATCGCTCTGAAACAGAGTCGTCTCGAAGTTATAGCGTTCCCGCAGGGGTACCCCCTCGAGAAACTGCCGTATTTCCCGGTTCTCCCGCCAGGGGGTTCCGATGATCCGGGGATGGCTCACCTGCAGAATAACCTCGGTGGCCTCGTTGCAGTCGATGATGTTGTCNTCCAGATCGATCACCAGGACACCGCTGGCGATATCGCGCAGAACCAGCCGGTGCGCGATGGGGGTGATACGAAGCAGCCCGAAGCGGTGGACCCCGACGAAGAAAGCGAACCCCGAGAGGGCAAACCCGATGGGGGTAAAATCCTTTCGCAGCCAGGGCAGGAACTGGAAGGTGTAGAGAAGATTAAGGGTAATGGGGATGAGCGAGCCCAGGACTACCGCCGATGACTGGTTCCGGTAGAGCGCCTTGCCACCCCCCCAGCTCCCGATGATCAGCACCGCCCCGGAGACGAGCAGGACGTAGACGTAGACCCCGTTTATCCAGAACCAGGGGCCGTAGGACCCCCGAACCGTTAAAAACGGCCCGCCGTGAAAAAAGTGGAGATCTTTCCAGAAGATGCTATGAAAGGGGTGTGTAAAGATCAGGAGAACCGAGATGGCGGGCAGGAGAAGAAGCAGATAGGGCTTCCGCGATGCCACGAGGTGCTCGAACCCCGCGTAGGCCAGGGCAAAGATAAACCAGGTAATAGCGATAAGNGGATAGAAGACATGGGCTACCTGTACCCAGAACACCGAGGCCACCTGGCTGGTAGAAAAGAGCTCGAGCATGTTCCCCAGAAGAAAGCAGGTCACGGCAATCAGGTAGCCCAAGAGGGCCCGGGAGATCAGTTTCCGACGGTAGGGCCAGACCGCGTGAGCCGCCAGGATCAGCAGGCAGATCGCCACGGGCGCCACGGCGACAAAGACGATGTAGTCCATTCGTGACTCCCCGGTGGTGTCTAGAGCGGCCCCAGGCTGATGATCTTCGCCGAGAGCAGGGTAAAGTCATCGTGGAGTTGAAGATCCTGCGATTGCCGGTCCAGCAGAAGATCGGCCCGCAGCAGGCCTTCCACGGCAGCGATGAACCCCTCCGATCTGTTCTCGGCCCGGATAAAGAACGCTTGCAGCCGTTCCTGGTGATACCCGCTCTTTTCCAGGGTCCTGTCGTCGAAAAGTCCGTCGGTAAAGAGCACGACCCGGTCCCGCTCCTGGAGGGAGAAGGAGCTTTCGGGGTATTTCCAGGGCCCCTCCATGCCCAAGGCGGGCCCGCAGGCGGGGTCAAAGAGGCAGGTCCTGCCCCGCAGGATAAAGGCCGGGGGATGGCCGGCGTTCGCCTGGAGAGCCTCCCCGGTCCGGAGGTTCAGAACGAAGGCGATGAGCGAGACGAAGACGTCGGACTGGTCGGGCAGCTGCTGCACCANGGCGTCGTTGAGACGGGAGAGGAACCGGGCCGGCGAGAAGGATTGGGGATCCATCCTCTGGACCTCCTCCCGCGTGAGCAGCTTGACGATTCCCGTGATAAAGGCTGGCTTGATGCCATGGCCCGCCACATCCCCCAGGAGGAGAAGGTAGCGGTCCTGGTCCAGGGGGATCGCATCGTAATAATCACCCTGGACGTGCATACCCGGCCGGGGATAATCGGCCCGATCGAGGCGAAACCGGGAATCCCGGGGCGGGTCGAGGCGCAGGTAGCTCTGCTGAAACTCGCTGGCCGTGCGCAACTGTTGCTGGATGTGATTATAATACTGCTCATTGTTGCGACGGGTCTGGACGTACTCGAGAAAGCGCTCGAGCTCCGCCTCCAGNAGCGAGGGGTTCCAGGGTTTCTGGAGCAGCCCCAGTATNGATGCCGTTACGGCCCTGCTGATCTCTTCCATGTCGGAGTAGGCCGTGAGCAGNACCAGCCCCAGCCCGGGATAGCGCTGGCCGATGGTCAGGAGGAGATCACTCCCTTTCATGGAGGGCATGCGGAGATCGGAGATGACCAGGCTGTATTGCGAAGAGTCCTCCTCCAGGAGTTCCAGGCAGGCCTGACCGGACTCGACGGTATCGAGGCGGATGTTCCGGCTCTTGAGCCAGGGACGCAGATCCCTGCGAAAGGCCCGCAGAACCTCGGGTTCGTCGTCAACGTAGAGAATCGCCTGACCTCGCGCCTCTTTGCCGTTCACAAAAGCCTCCTTGCTCGGGTTCACAGCTGACCCTGGTCCACCTGTAAACGGTACACCCGGATATAATCTATGGTCAAGAGATTATCAAAATCTGGAATATTTCGAATAACTAGGGTACCATGGGGCCATGTCGTTTCTTGTGGCTATCGATATCGGGGCGGGCCAAAGCACCAAGGTGGCGCTCTGCCTCACGCCCCACGAGATCATCCGGGAGGGTGAGTTTCCCGTGGACCGCTACGGCGGGGGATGGAACAGCTATTGTACGGGCCTGATCGCCACGGTTGACCGGCTCGTGGCCGAGGCCGGCCTGGCCCGGGATGGCCTCGAGGGGATCGGGATCGCCACGGCGGGAATCCTTTCCCGGGACGGGTCCTTTCTGCTGGTCCATAACATACCCTTTCTCCAGGGTCATAATCTCTGCACCTGTCTGGGCAGTTACTACGGTGTGCCCGTGGCAATCGACAACGATGCCAATGCAGGAGGGCTTGCCGAGTGGAGCGTCTTGCAGGTGGAGCTTCTCTACTGGGTCTTTGGCGGGGGCTGGGGCGGAGCCTGGATCTCCCGGGAGGGGGAGGTGCAGTACCCCGCCACAGACTGGTCCGGTGACGATAGCGAACTGCACCCCACGGCAGAGCCGGGCTATTCCATCGGCCTGGAAAAAATCATGCTCCGTCAGGTCTTTCTGGAGGTGGGAGCCAGCTTCGAGCGCTTCGAGTTCCATCTGCGGGAGGAATACGGCCAGGACCTGTCCCATCTGGCCGGGCCGGGAGGGGACCCCGATTCGCTCCGGGCAGAGATGATCCTGAGTGGTCCCGGCCGACTGCGGCTCTTTCGGGCGGTGGTGGGGGACGATGATTTCTATACGCGGTTCNTGGACTTTGATGAGGTGGCAGGGCTGGATAACCCCGGAGAAGCGGGGAAATACATCAGCAAGCTCTCGAGTATGCGCGTCGAGGCGGCGGTGAACGCCGACCGGCTCTACGGAAAGATCCTGGCCCACGCTACCCGAACCATGGTGAAGCGGGCCGTCGCGGACGGCCTCACCCCGGGGGTTCCCATCTGCCTGGGGGGAAAACCCAGTTACGCCCTGCCTTATTTCGGCCCCAGCACGCAGCGGTTCCTGGGGAAGTTCGGGCTCATGAACTACCTGCGGCCCAGCGTTATCGACGAGCGGGGGCTGAACGCTAACGTGGTNGGGGCGGGGGTTCTTGCCCGGAAGGCGGCTCAGACGGGTGTAGCAGAGCTGTCCAGAGCGCTGCCTGCAGCAGGATCTCCGCATAGATCCTGGTGAGNGCCAGCAGGGAGATAGCCGAGGCCAGGACCCCGTAGACCAGTACCCGCCGGCCGGTGGAGACCACCACCTCGGCCATGATCCAGGATGCTCCCTGCCAGGCGCCTGCAGCCAGGAACGCCACGGGAATGCTCCGGGTGATCTTCAGGGGCAGCCCCGAGGAGAGACGGAGCATGCTCCAGATAACAGCCGTCTGGATCGCCAGGGCGCTCAGGCGGGCCGCCAGCGAGAGAAGCCAGGACGGTCCTGGCAGGTAGGATCCCGCCAGGGCCACNGCCAGGGTAATGAGGGCGCTCAGGTAGATCAGCAAAAGAAAGACGCCGTTCAGCGCGAGTGCCCTGAGGCGTGCCGTTCCCCGTACCAGAGGGAGCCCGAAGGCTGCGCGGATGACCCGGTGAATATCAAAGAACAGGGTATGAACGGTGTAGAGAAAGACCCCCAGGGTAATGANCGAAAGCGAACCGGGAGCACTGGCGTAGCGCTCCAGCCCCAGCATGATCGATCTTTGGGCNCCCACGGGAAGAACGTAGAGGATCTCCTGNTCCAGNAGGGCCTGGACCTTGGGGGTGAGGGCAAAGCTGCCCGCCAGGGTAAGAAGGAATAAGAGGGGCACCACCGCAAAGAGAGCCGAGAAACTCAGCCCCTTTGCCAGCAAGGGGCCGTGGATATCCTTGTAGCGACGGTAGATTTCCTTGAGATATTCCACCACGCTCCAAGTATACCCGTTTCACGGCCNCAGCGAAAGATGATCCGCCAGGGGATACCAGGTATCAGACGCCCCGGGATCAGCCGATCAGGCGTTATAGGTTCCGCTCGCCACGTCTCCCCCCGTGCCCGTCCAGTTGGTATGGAAGAACTCGCCCCGGGGCCTGTCCACCCGTTCGTAGGTGTGGGCTCCGAAGTAGTCCCGCTGGGCCTGAAGGAGGTTTGCCGGAAGCCGGTTGGAGCGGTACCCTTCAAAGAAGCTCAGAGCCGACGAGAGAGCCGGCACGGGCAGGCCCCCTTCGATGGCCCGCACGGCGGTGCGGCGCCACGAGGGCAGGGCATCCCTCATGATCTTCGCAAAAAAGGGCGCCTGCAGGAGGCTTTCCAGGTCCTGTTTCTCCCTGAAAGCGGCGGTGATGTCCTCCAGAAAGGCGCTCCGGATGATACATCCTCCCCGCCACATGGCGGCCACCGCCCCGTAATCGATCTCCCAGGAATATTCCCGNGCCGCTTCCCTGATCAGCATGAACCCCTGGGCGTAGCTGGTGATCTTCGCTGCGTAGACCGCCGCCTCGAGATCTTCCAGAATTCGGGCCTTCTCTGCCTCGTCCAGGTCGGGTGGGGCGGGAGAGAGATCTCCCAGAATGGCCGATGCGCGCTGGCGTTCCTCCGTACGGGCGCTCAGGGAGCGGGCGAAGACGGCCTCGGCGATCAGGGTGACGGGGACCCCCAGGTGNGCCGCGTCCACCACGGTCCATTTTCCCGTACCTTTCTGGCCCGCTGCGTCGAGGATCTTCTCTGCCAGGGGGGACCCATCGTCGTCACGGGTTCGCAGAATGGCTGCGGTGATCTCGATGAGGTAGCTTTCCAGACGGCCCTGATTCCAGGAGTCNAAGGCCCGGGCCATCTCGTCGTAACTCATGCCCAGAAGGGTTCTCATGATGTGATAGGCCTCGCTGATCAGTTGCATGTCGCCGTACTCGATCGCGTTGTGGACCATCTTTACGTAGTGTCCGGAACCGCCGCTNCCCACCCAGTCGCAACAGGGGGTGCCGTCGGCTGCCCGGGCGGAGATCGCCTGGAAGAGGTGCTTCAGGGCAGGCCAGGCGGCGCTGGACCCACCCGGCATGATGCTGGGGCCCTGGCGCGCTCCCTCCTCGCCGCCGGAGACGCCAGTGCCGATATAGAGGAGCCCTCTGCTCTCGAGGAGGGCCGTGCGCCGTTCCGTGTCGGGGTAGTGGCTGTTGCCCCCGTCGATGATGATGTCGCCCTTCTCCAGAAGGGGAAGGAGGCCTTCGATGTAGGTGTCTACCGTCTCGCCGGCCTTCACCATGAGCATGATCTTCCGGGGAGAGGCGAGGCGCCCCACCAGTTCTTCCAGGGTCTCGGCTCCGGAGATGGAACGCCCCGCTGCGGGGCCCTGGAGGAAATCTCTCATTTTGCTGACCGTCCTGTTGTGAACGGCCACGGAGTATCCCCGGTCGCTCATATTCAGAACAAGATTCTGTCCCATCACGGCCAGTCCGATCAGTCCGATATCTGCCGTGGGTGATGTCTCTGCTGTATGTGACACTCTGGGCTCCTTTTCCTGGCTGGATCAATTTTCTTGACGGGAACGATCCCCGGCTCCCGCCGGGATCATCCCTGATACTAATCTACGCATTATAGAGGCTCGAGGAAACTGCTCCTCCGGACCCCGTCCAGTCGGTGTGATGGTACGCACCCGATTCGTCGTCGCGCCTCTGGTAGAGGTGGGCTCCAAAATAGTCCCGCATGGCCTGAATCAGATTCGCCGGGAGGCTGCGGCTTTTGTAGCCGTCGAAAAACGTGAGGCCCCCNGCCAGAACGGGCAGGGGAATCTCCGCCTCGATCCCCGCAGCCACGAGCCGCCGCCAGCCCGAAGCAGCTCTGCGAAGGGGNTCCGCCAGAGCCGGGGAGAGCAGCAGATCGGTCGGTGGGGGATCGGCACGGCAGGCCCGGGCGATCTCTTCCAGAAGGGGTGTTCTGATGATGCATCCCCTGGTCCAGAGCAGGGCCAGTTTCCCCAGGTTTGTTCCCCACCCCTCCTGTCGCGCCGCAACGTCGATGATCTCGAATCCCCGGGTATAGGTGATGATTCTGCTCCCCAGGAGTGCCTGTTCCAGATCCTGGAGCAGGTCGCTCCGTCGGGCTTCTGTCAGGCTTCCCCGCAGGGATTCCCCCGGGATCGAGGGGAAGATTTCTGCCGCCCGGCACCGTTCGTCCCGGAGCGAAGAGAGCTGTCGCGCCGAGACTGCGGCATTCACCGAAGGAAGGGGGACGTTCCGGTCGAGCCCCTCCAGGACTGACCATTTTCCCGTTCCCTTCTGTCCTGCCTGATCGAGTATCTTCTCCAGCAGGGGTGACCCGTCCCTGTCGGGGTGAACCAGGATGGAGGCGGTGATCTCCATGAGATAACTCTTCAGCGGGCCCTCGTTCCATCGGGAAAGGGTCTCGTGCATCGCGCCGTGGTCCAGGCCCAGGAGATCTTTCATGAGGTGGTATGCCTCGGCGATGGCCTGCATCTCGGCGTACTCGATGGCGTTGTGTATCATCTTGACAAAATGGCCGGCTCCGCCGCTGCCCACCCAGGAGCAGCAGGGGGTTCCCTGCGCCGAGACCGCTGCCAGAGCCTGGAGAACGGGGGCTGCCAGGGGCCAGGCCGCTTCGTCCCCGCCGGGCATGATGCTGGGGCCGAAGCGGGCCCCCTCTTCGCCGCCCGAGATNCCCGCCCCGATAAAACGGATTCCCCGGGCCTTCAGCGTTTCCGATCGCCGGGCGGTATCCTGGTAGTAGCTGTTCCCCCCGTCGATCACGATATCGCCCGGGGTCAGGTGCGGGGTCACCTCGTCCAGAAGCTGGTCCACCGGATCTCCCGCCCTGATCATGAAGAGGATTTTCCGTGGCCTGGTCAGGGCCTGGAGGAACTCTTCCAGAGAGGAGGCCGGGATCAGGGGGATCTCCCGGCCCGCCTGGTCTGCAAGGGCCCGCACCAGGGATGGGTCCCGGTCGTAGACCGCCACGGTGATGCCTTTTTCGCAGGCGTTCAGGGCCAGGTTCCGGCCCATCACGGCCTGGCCGATGATCCCCAGTTCGGCCTGGAGGGGCTGTTGGTGTTCCCCCGGGGAGCCGTGGGGGGCGGGTTTCTCCTTGATTCGTTCCATCGGTCTCTACCTACCGCTGGATGCGGGCGGAGCCTCCCGCAGCAAAGGCCTGGACCTGCTCCCGGGTAGCCATGGTGGTGTCCCCGGGAAAGGTGGTGAGCAGCGCGCCGTGGGCCCAGCCCGTGCGGAGCGCCTCTTCGGGGCTCTGGCCCGAGAGCAAGCCGTAGAAGAGGCCCGAGGCGAAGCCGTCGCCACCGCCGACGCGGTCCAGGACATCGAGCTCGCAGACCGGTGCAACCAGGGACTCTCCGCCTATCCACCCGGCGGCGCTCCAGCGGTGACGGTTTGTGGAGGCCACCTCCCGAAGGGTTGTGGCCACCACCTTCATCCGGGGATAGCGCTGGCGCACGTCGTCGATCATGGAGAGAAAGGTCCCCGGATCCAGCGAGGCCTTTTCCCGTTCCGCCACACTGGGGCCCGCGATGCCCAGCCCCATCTGGAGGTCTTCCTCGTTGCCCACCAGAACATCCACNTGCTCCACGATCCGGTGGAGTACCTCCCGGGCCTTCTCGGGGCCTCCCCGGAGATTCCAGAGTTTTTCCCGGTAGTTCAGGTCAAAGGAGGTGACCGTTCCTGCCTGGCGGGCGGCTTTCATGGCTTCGATGATCACCTCGCCGGTGGTCTCCGAGAGGGCGGCAAAGATTCCCCCGCTGTGGAACCAGCGGATTCCNCGGGAGAATATCTCCTGCCAGTCAAAGTCCCCCGGTTTGAGGGCTGCGGCAGCCTCGTTGGAGCGATTGTAGAACACCACAGGGGGACGCACGCCCTGTCCCCGGTCGCTGAAAACGGTGGCGATGTTCGGCCCCGTGACCCCGTTATGGTCAAAATCCTTGAACAGGGGGGTCACGCCCATGGCACGGAGGCTTCGCCTGACACGGTCTCCCAGAGGGTAGTTCACCATGGCCGAGGCTATTCCTGTCCTGAGCCGAAAGCAGTCGGCCAGGTTTGCTGCGCAGTTGTACTCGCCGCCGCTCACGTGGGCCTCAAAGTTCCGGGCGGTGTGGAAGGGGCGTATTCCCGGATCGAGGCGGAGCACCAGGGCTCCCAGGGCCATGAAATCGAGGGTTCCCTCGGGTTTGATCTGTAACGTCATCGGTTCTTCCTTTCTCTGGAGATGATTGTCTTCGGGNTTCAGGCGATCGATGTATCGCCCCGCAAGCGCCGACGGGATATGGCCTCCCTCATTCGCGTGATGCTCTCCCGTCCTTCGTCTCCCAGGTGGTTCATGAGACTCAGGTAGAGCGCGTCGATGATCGAGAGTTGGGTTATGCGGGTGGAGAAGGCCTCTCTGACGCAGGGGGGAGGGCATCGCTCGGAAAGCAGAAGGATGTCAGCCATTCTGCACAGGGGCGCGTTGGAGTTGCTGGTCATGCCGATGAGGGTTGCCTTCCGTTCCTTCACCCCCTCGGCCAGGGCCAGGGCATCCTTGTTTGACCCGGAGTGAGAGACGATCAGCACCGTCTCGTCGGGCCGCAGTTGGGATGCCTGCATGAGCTGGAGATGGAAATCGCCGGGAGCGCTGCACCGGATCCCCGTGCGCAGGAACTTGTGGTACGCATCCTGGGCGATCAGGCCCGATCCCCCCAGCCCAAAGAGATATACCCGGGAGGCGGTGATGATGCTCTTCACGGCTCTCTCGAAGGACTCCCTGTCCAGGGTGTTCCTGATGTGCTCCAGGGCGGCGATGTTGGTATCGAAGACCGTTCGTATCGCCGACGATGCGTCGGTTGCATCCTCCTCGGTGTCGTAGACCGCTCGGGGGGGCTCCACCGTCTCCGTCGCCAGGGCGATCCTGAAGGAGCGGTAGCCGTCGTAGCCGATCTTCTTTACGAACCGGAAGAGGGCAGATTCGGAGACCCCGATGGTGTCTGCCAGCTCCTGGAGCGTGGGATAGACCGCGGCCGAGGGGTTCGAGAGGATAAACTCCCCGATCTGACGCTCCTTGCTTGAGAACTCGTCCAGAAGCGATGAAATGANATACAAACAGCTTTGGCTTTCCATCATACCAAAAACGATAACACGAAAGAAAATTTCATGCAACGAAAGAATTTTTCTTTTTTTCTTGACCCCCCGGATTTTCGGGCCCATAATGCTCNGAGGTGGAGCGTGTGGTTGTGCACGGCCGCGCGGTGTGGTTCGTGGCNTCCTGATGGATGCCGCCGGAGCTGATTCCACAGAAAGGGGTTCTGCGGGGAGGGCTTTCTGCAGGAGCAGTATCCCCGGGAGAGCGATCCTGGAATGGAGCCCGGTGATCAGAACCGGGTGATCAGAACCGGACAATCAAAATCGGTGCCCAGAAACGGGTAANCAGAAAGAGGAGGGTTTGATACCATGAAAAAAACAGGAATTGCGATGATCCTGGTGTGCTTCCTTGCTTCCCTCGCCTTTGCAGGCGGCCAGGGGGAGAAGGGAGCCGATGCCTTTCCGTCGAGAACGCCCACGATCGTGATCGGCTACGGAGCGGGAGGTGGAACAGATACGGCAATTCGTCCCATCGTGGCGGAGATGGAGAAATTCTTCGGCCGGTCAATCACGGTGGTCAACATGCCTGGTGCAGACAGTGCCGTTGCAGCCGATTACGTGCTGAACCAGAAGGCCGACGGCTATACCTGGTTCGGAACGGGAAACTCCGCGCTGGCGGTCATGCTGAAACTACGGGGCCTCTCCAACACGGACTGGCGTGAGTGGGAGACTCTTATGACCGTTATCGGCCCCTCGCTGCTGGTTGTTCGCAAGGATTCGCCGATCCGGACGATGGACGACGTGATAGAATACTTCCAGCGGGAAGATGTCGTTGCCGGTGTCACTGGCCTGGGATCTGAACCCCATCTCTTTATTGACGAGGTTCACAGCCTCTCCGGGGGCCGAAGCATCACCTACACCCCCTACGGAGGGTGTCATCCGGCTGCTGTAGCGGTGATCCGCCGCGAGGCCGATATCGCTCCCGTGGCGATGAGTGCGGTCCTCGACTTTGTGCGCGCCGGCGAGGTTCATCCCATCGCGGCTTTCGGAACCACCGAACCGGTGGAGATCGAGATCGATGGAAAAACGGTGAGCATTCCCAATATCGGGGCTGCCTATCCGCCGGCGGCTCACCTTGAGAACATCCAGGAGAGCTGGCCCATCTACGTCCCCCGGTCGGTACCGGTGGAGATCCGGCGCAAGATTCGCGAGGCCTTCGAGTGGGCCGTGCAGCAGCCGTCGGTTCAGGAGTTCGCCGACAGCCGGGGACTGCTGGTCTCGGGAGTGACGGGAGAAGAAGCTGACAGGATCATGTCCTTTGTGGAGTCCAACGTGGGCTGGGCCCTCGAGGCGGCGGGGATCGCCGAGCACTCCCCCGCTTCCTTTGACATACCCAAGCCGGAAGACTGGGTGTGGCCCCCCGCAGGATGGAATGTCGAGTACTGATTGCAGGGTAGTGGTCCGGGGGATAAGGTCCCCCGGGCTATCCTGCCGGGCTGTGTCGAGTGCCTGTGTGCGATACCCTGTGTGTAACAGGAAGGAGTTTTTATGAATCAGGAGAAAGACGCGACACCCGGTTCTGCCCGGCCCGCCGATGTGGTCGGGGCAGACCTGGTTTTTTCGGTATTTCTTATGGCCGGGTCACTGTGGACCTTTTCCCAAGCCCTGGGAATGAGGGTCTACGGGAGGCTCCTCGATGCTCCGGGGATCTTCCCTATGGTTCTCTCGGCGAGCATCTTTGTCATGGCCCTGGTGATCTTTGTGATGTCCCTGAAAAAGGGAGGGGCCCGAAAGGCCGTTCACACCCTTTCCCGTCCCCTGGAGGTTTTGCGCAACCAACGTCTGATCAGGGTCAGCATCATCGCCACGATGATCGTCCTCTACGGGTTTGTCCTGATTCCTCTTCTTTCCTACGGTATTGCCAGTTTTATCTTTCTGTCTTCGCTGCTGTGGTATCTCAAAGCGGCAAAACCCCTGGGTATCGTGGTTATCTCTGCTTCGACTGCCCTGATTATCGTCTTCCTCTTCCGGTCGGTTCTTCACATTCCCCTGCCGTGAGACCTNTGCCGTGGGAGTCCCCCGTAAGGCGGGGTGTGATGAGGCGGGGCTGGAGAGGATCGCCGCACCCGACGAGGAATCGTAGCGGGGCCAGCGGGCTCGGGAAACAGGGAGATACGGGCGGTGACAGCCGCCAGAGAATACACGAAGGGAAACAGGTATGACTAATTTTTTTCACTTCCTTCTTCAGGAATGGTCGCTCCTGGCGGGGGTATCGCAGGGAGTCTTCCAGTGGCAGGTAATTGCCATGGTTCTTGCCGGAACCTTTCTGGGGATCATGGTCGGGACCATCCCCGGTCTCACCGCCACCATGACCCTGGCGCTTCTGGTGGGTCTNACCTACGGGCTGGGATTCAACAGCGCCATTGCCATGTTGATCGGAATCTTTGTGGGAGCGATCTACGGCGGGTGCATCTCGTCGATNATGATAAATATTCCGGGCACGCCCTCGGCTGCGGCCACTGCTCTGGACGGGTTTCCCATGGCGCGGCGTGGCGAGGGAGGGCTCGCCATAGGTTTGGGAACGGTAACGTCCTTTCTGGGAATGCTCTTCGGGATCTTCTGTATGGTCCTGGTGACGCCCCTGATCTTGCGNCTTGCCCTTACCATGGGAGCCTGGGAGTTCTTTCTCCTTGCCCTCCTGGGTATCACGCTCTGCGGTACGCTCTCGAGCAAGGAGCTCGCCCTGAAGGGGTGGACCGTGGGGTTTCTGGGGCTTCTCATCGCTACGGTAGGTCTCGATCCGATCTACGCCTATCCCCGCTACACCTTCGGAAACATGCAGCTCATGAGCGGCGTTGCCCTGGTGCCGGCGCTGATCGGTGCCTTCGGAATTTCCGAAGTTCTCATGGTTCTCAAGGAGGAGAACCCCTATGAGATAAAGACCAGGGCGNGAAGGATCGTTCCCCCGCTGCGGGAGATCGTGCCGCTCATTCCCACGACGATCAGATCGGGGATCATCGGAGTGATCATCGGGGCCATTCCCGGTGCCGGTGAGGATATCGCGGCCTGGGTTGCCTACGGCGTTGCCAAGAAACGTTCAAAGCGGTCAGAGACGTTCGGGAAGGGGAATCACGAGGGGATCGCCGCCGCCGAGACGGCGAACAACGCCGGTATTGCCGGTACGCTGATCCCGATCATCACGCTGGCGATTCCCGGCAGCGGGGCGTCGGCGATGATTCTGGCGGCCCTGGTGATCCACGGAGTAAGGCCCGGTCCGATGCTGGCCATGGAGCACCCCGGTTTTACCTACCATCTGGCGCTGCTCCTTCTTCTGGCCACCTTCGCCATGCTCTTTCTGGGGCTGGGACTGGCAAAATTCTTTGTGCGTCTTCTTACCGTCTCCAGGCGGATTCTCATGCCCGTTATCGTTGCGGTGTGCGTGATCGGTTCCTTCGCCGGCCACTTCCGGTCCTTTGATATTCTGGTAATGATCACCGTTGGTATCATCGCCTATATCCTGCGGGAGATGGAGTATCCCATAGCACCCCTCGCGCTGGGGCTGGTTCTGGGGCCCATGGCAGACTCCGAGTTCCGGCGAGCCATGCTCTCCTCCCGGGGCGATGTGACAGCCGTGTTTACCCGCCCGCTGAGCGTGATCATCATCGTGGTGATCCTGGGAACGCTCCTCTTCTCTTCTTCGGTCGTCTCGGATCGTATCAGGGGGATCTGGCTCCGGTGGCGGGGCGCCACGAAACAAAACAGCTGAGCCCCCCCTGCTGGTGGGTCCCCGGGAGGGAGTCGTCTCCCGGAACCCTCCGCTTACTCCGGGGTCGGGAGGGGGAATCCTGCCGCAGCGATCATGCCCAGCCCGAAGAGGTAGCGCCGGTGGATCTCCTCCAGGACCCCNTCCTGGTGGAGTTCCCGGGCCGCGGTGCGGAGGCGCAGAACCATATCTTCCGGCGTGTCGGGGCTGCAGGCCATCCAGACCACGTCGCTATCCAGGGTCAGTACGGGGGTTATCTCCTCCCAGGAGAGCCCCAGGTCCTGGATCTCCACGGCCGTGGGCATCTCCCGGCCCGCCATGAGATCAATCCGGTCGTGGAAGAGCTTGGAGATGTTCTGGTCGTTGCGGACCACCGGGTCCAGCTGGGCCGGTTCGGAGAACCCCCGGGCCAGGAGAAGCTCGTGGAGGTTGTTCCCCCGCACCACGCCCACTCGGTANGGCCGGGCATCGTCCAGCGTCTCCAGCCGGATATCGTCCCGCCGGGCCAGGCNGAAGAGGACCGATGTGATCGGNGGGCTGCTCGGCGCGATCCAGTGAAACGCTTCTTCCCGTTCNGGTGTGCGGAAGACCGTCATGATCATGACCCGGGGTTCTTCCCGCACCAGGTGCATCGCCCGCGAGACAGGGTNCTGGGTTATCTTTTCAGGGATCCGGGCCCGCTCGAGGACGGCCCTGACAAACTCCGTGGTAATGCCCGTGANNTCTCCCCTGTCATCGGTGTAGACGTAGGGAGGAAAGCTGCCCGAGGCAACCACGCGCAACTCCTCTGCAAGGATATCCCCGGGAAGAAAGACCGCCACCCCGCACAAGACCAACANCCGGGAAATAATTCGTTTCATTCTGNCCCCTGTACCTGGCTGTTCCATATTGTACCTGACTGCGGTGACGCCGACCCCGCTGAACCGCGATGGTTCACCAGGCCCCAAGGGGACACCGCCACCTTTCATTGTAATAAGGTAACGATCTTCGTGCCAGCGGCATAGCCGAACATACCCGGGAGNCACAGAAAANAGAAACCNGTCGACTCTGGCTGTTTTGCGGTTGAACTGCGGGGCGGACTCTACTAGAATTCTNCAGGATGGCCGGATCCGGAAAAATCGGTGTGAGGGCAACGCTTCTGGCGGCCTGGGTTCTCGCTCCGGGGGTGGTCTGCGCCCGGGAATATCCCAAACCACTGGCTCTGGTGAACCCCCTTCACGGTGTTGGCCACGGCTCCTCGCTCTGGATGCCCGGAGGTGACTACGAGTTCGGTCACTGGCGGTACGACCTGCGCGGGAGCGACTACGATCTTTTTGAGGCCCGGGCCGGGGGTGCGGCGACGCTCTTCCAGCTTCGCGGGGCCTTCGCCGGNGGTGTCTTCTTTCGTTCGATCCTCACCTCGGGACCGGGGCCCGAGGACTGGGATCCTCCCACCCGGGTGGAATGGCGCATGGACGCCGTGCAGTTCGAGTACGGCGCCACCGCTGCGGCGCGGCTGGGTTCCGGCAGCCTTCTTGCCGAGTATTCCCGCTCCAGCTTTCATCCCTTCCGGGACGACGCCGAGGAAAACTACGAGGTCACCACCACGGATTATCTGCGNCTGGGCTACGCCCCCGATCCGGTCCGGCTGGGCAGGTGGNGGATAGCGGGNGCGCTCCGGGGGGGGTATCTCACCCTTCTGGAGATGTGGAACGCCCCCTACGACAAGCCCCGGGCCCGGTTCAAGGCCACCCTCACCCTTCAGGGGCAGGAGATGCCCCCCGGTCTCCCCCCGGGATCGCGGGGGATAGCCGGGGATCGTCCTCGATGGTTCGTTCTGGTGGAGTCGGCGGTGCTGGCGCTCCGTTCGGGCGGTATCGATCTGGATCTCTACAGCGAGGCGGGGCTGCGTTTTTCCGGCGATTTCGGCAGGACCGATCTCTTTCTCCACGCTACCCGCTACGGCGATATCGAGGAGGTCGAGGAAAAAGAGGTGGCGGTCTTTCTTTTGGGAGTGGCCATCCGGTTTTCCGTGAGCTCCGGGGCGGTGGCGCCTGGTCCCTGATCCAGGTCAGGTTTGAGCGGGTTGCTCGCTGAGCCGGGTCAGGCGATCCACATCGAGGACCAGAGCCGGCGTTCCGTCACCCAGGATGATCGCCCCCCCCACACCCTCGACGCCATCGTAGAGGCTGCCCAGGGGCTTGATAACGGACTGGTAGGTGTCGTGGAGGGCATCCACCACCAGACCGATCCGCTGATCCCCCGCCGAGACCACCACCACGTGGCGGTGAGGCGGTTCCTGGTCTGTGGTGAGCCGGAAGTATTCCCGCAGATCCAGCAGGGAGACGATCTCCCCGTTGTAGTCAAAGAACATCTCTCCCCTGCGTCGGGGGATATCGGCGAGATCGAGGCATCGTTCGATGTAGCTCAGGTTGATCAGGTACAGGTTGTTTCCAATCCCCGCCAGCAGGCCCTCCACAATGGCCAGGGTGAGGGGGATCCGCAGGGTGATGGTGCTGCCCTCGCCGGGAACCGAGGTAACCCGCACAGAGCCGGAGAGCTGTTCCAGATTTTTCTGAACCACGTCCATGCCGACCCCCCGGCCGGAGACGTTGGTTGTTTCCTGGGCCGTGGAAAACCCGGGTGCAAAGATGCACTGCAGGATCTCCTCCTGGCGGTAATCCTGCCCGGGTTCCAGGAGCCCCTTCTGCTCCGCCTTGGCCCGAATCCGGTCGGCGTCCATGCCGCCACCGTCGTCGGCGATGGTGATGAGGACCTGCGCGCCTGCGTAGGCGGCGCTGAGGGTGACCGTTCCCTCCGGGGGCTTCCCCCGGGTTCGGCGCAGGTCGGGGTCCTCAATCCCGTGATCCAGGCTGTTGCGGATAATGTGCATCAGGGGGTCTTTCAGAAGGTCGATCACCGTTTTGTCCAGCTCTGTCTCGCCCCCGCGCGTAACCAGGGAGACCTTCTTGCCCAGCTCCCGGGAGAGATCCCGCACCAGCCGAAGGAACCCGCTAAAGAGGAGCTGGATGGGAACCATGCGCATCTCGATCGCCGTGGTCCTGAGTTCCCGCACCAGACGGTTCATCTGTTCGCTCATCTGGAGGAAGGTATCGTTCTCGGTGGTCTCGGCCGTGTGGGCCAGGTGCGCCTGGAGCGCCACGAACTCTCCCACCAGGTTTACCAGGGTTCCCAGCTTTTCCGTGCTTACCCGGATGGAAGAGCCNGCCTCGGCGGACCGGCGCTGCTCCCGGTGCTTCTGGACGTACCGCTGTTCCTCCAGGGCCGACTGGACCCGTTCGGGCGAGACAAAGCCCTGCTCCACCAGTTTTTCGCCCAGATAGGCCCGCTCGCTGATGGCAGACTCCAGGGCTGCGGCGTCGATGTCCCCCCGTTCGAGGAGGATCTCGCCCAGTCGCTTGTAGGGGAGCTCTGCCTCGGTCACGTCGTCCACCAGGGTGATCTCTACCCGGGCGTCATCGCCGACAAAGATGAAGATCTCCTGAAGTTCCTGTTCCGTTGCCGTGGTGGTNAGCAGAACCTGCCAGGTCAGGTAGCATGTCTGGGGGTCCAGTTCTTCCAGGGATGGTACCTGGTCGGAAAAGCCCATCACCAGGGCAGTCCCCAGATCGGTGAGCTCCTGCAGAAGCAGAAGGGGATTGTTGCCGTGACGCAAAAATTGGGGGCCCGGGGTAATATGAACACGCCAGGTTCGCTCGGTTCGNTCCCCCGTTCCCGGCTGCGCCGGGGAGGAGGAATCCTCCCGGGAAGGGCGTTGCGCAGCGTGATCGTAGAGGGCGAAGGCCTCCTTCAGCTCCTGTGCCCGCTGCCGAAGGGCCTCCTCCGGAGGGTGGTGTGCCAGAAGGTCCCCCAGGATGTCCTTTGCCTGGAACCCCAGCGAGAGCAGCCCCTGCGAGGCCTGCTCCTTTCCGTCTCGCACCAGGGCAAAGACCGACTCTACCTGATGGGCCAGCTCCACCAGAACATCCATACCGAACATGCCGGCAGAGCCCTTGATGGTGTGGAGGTTGCGGAAAGCTGCCCCCATCATCTCCTGATCGGAGGGGGTTTCTTCCAGGGCGAGAAGGTTCTGTTCCAGCGCCACCAGAAGTTCCCGGGCCTCATCGCGGAAGGTTTCCAGGGGGTCGGTGTGCATCGTCATGGCTGGTCGCTCCCCAGGGGTGCGAGCCCGGCAAAGCGGAGCATCTTGTCGATCCGCGGCGCGGCCTCTCCCTGATCGATGGTGCAGTCCCATCCTCCCTCCCGGGCTGTCCGGAAGAGCGAGAAGAGCACCTGAATCCCCGCCAGATCCAGCGATTCTGTCCCGGTCAGGACCAGGTGGAGCGTGCCCCGGAGGGGGAGGGCCTCTTTCAGGGCCTGGTGCAACTGCGGGGCCGTGCCGTAGTTCAGGCTCCCCGCGATGGTGATCACCGTCCGGTCCTGTTCCTGCTGAATCTGGAGGGAACTCATGGCCGCCTCAGAACTCCAGGGTTCGGGTAACCTTGGAGACCACCTGAAGCAGAGCCTCCTTCTCCACCGGTTTTGTGAGCCACGCCGTTGCCCCGGCCGCTTTGGCCTCCTGCTTCCGGGCGTCCTCGCTCTCGGTGGTAACCATCACGATGGGAACCGCCGCGTTGATCCTCCCCTGACGAACNCGGCTGATAAAATCCACGCCGTTCATATTGGGCATATTGTAATCGCAGAGAATCAGCTCGGTCTGATCGTCCAGCAGCTTCAGCCCCTCGGGGCCATCGGCGGCCAGAACCGGCTGGTAACCCGCCCCGGAGAGGATAATCGAGATAATTTGCCGCATGGAGATCGAGTCATCCACCACCAGAATTTTTTTTGCCACAGTTTTTCTCCCTTCCTCGTTCAGGTCCTTCTGCCTGGTACAGGTCATTCGCTCAGGGGTAACCGCAGGGTAAGCCGTACAAAAGACCGGGGGGGGTCGGCGGTATAGTCGATCCCGTTCCCNGCGGCGATCCATCCGCCGTGGCGTTTTGCCAGTTTTCGTGCCACATACAANCCTGTGCCGTCGCCCCATTTTTCCTGGTCGCTCCGGACCGGAAAAGCCTCAATCGTATAGAAGATATCAAAGACCAGCTCGCTGTAGTCGTAGGGAATCCCCACCACGGGCTGGCCCGATTTATCTCTGGTGGTCGTCTTTTTTGAATCGTTCTGCAGGATAATCTCGAGAATCTGCTGCCCCGTTTCCGGCGATGTGGCCAGCCCCATCTCCAGAACCACCCGAGATCCCTCGGGGGAATATTTCAGGGCATTGATCAGAAGTTCCCGCAGGATATCCTGGATCTTCTCCCGGTCCAGCGTCACCGTGCCGGGGATATCGGTCCGGGGAGGAACCTCNGCGAGGGAGCGCTCGGGGTCGGCCGTGAGTTGGGGAAAGAGTTCCCGGCAATACCGGAAGAGTTCTTCCGTCACGGCCTGGGCCGGGAGGCGATGGAGGTCCAGCTCCAGCTTGTCCAGCTCCCCGATGAAGGTAATGTACTGAAAGATGTCCCGCTGCGCCCTGGCTGCCGTGAGAATCATGGTGTAGAGCTCGGACCCCAGAATAACACCCTGGCCGTCGTCGGTGGGGGTCACCACGCTCTCCAGGAGATCCAGCCACATGAACCCCCCGGCTTGGTTGACGGTGCGCGAGAGGAGCCCCACCATCTGCTCGGTCTGGGTGATATCCTTTGCTGCGTAGAGCTGGCGCCAGTTTGCAAGCTGCTTGTTTTCCAGTTCCAGGAGCTTGCGCTCCTGCTCAACCTGGCGGATCAGGCGCTGCTGTTCCTTCTCCTTCAGGGTTTTCCCGACCCGGAAGAGAAGATTCTCGGGAATGATGGGCTTGGTGATGTGGTCGTCGGCACCCTGCTTGACCAGGTTCACGGCCAGCTCCAGATCGGTGTTGCCCGTCAGAAAGACAAAAGGAATCTCCTCGTCCCGGGAGCGGACCTCCTCCAGGAACTTGTCCCCGTTCATTCCGGGCATATAGTAATCCGAGAGAATCAGGTCAAAGTGATCCAGACAGAAGGCGTCCAGGGCCGATGCGGGAGAGAGGTGGGCCGTTGCCTCGTACCCCGCCTGTTTCAGGACCTTCTCGACCAGGAGAAGGCTCGCTTTATCGTCGTCCACGACGAGTATTCTGCTCATGGTTGTTTTCTCCGGCCCTCCCGGGGCCACGTGCTCTTTCGGAGCTGCTGTATCAAGGCCCATGGAGGCGACCACTGCCTCCGGGACCAGCTCTGCTATCCACCGACAGCTCCGCCACTCAGTGCCAGACCTGTCATTCAGTGTAAGACCTGCCGGCGAGTGATGCAAATCGCTGTAAGGCTGCAGCANCGGTTGCACAAACCCCCGGCAACCGCGCAGTATGAGAGCCGCCGGGCAGGCCTTCCAGAGCTCCCCGGCGAAGCAACCACCGGCAGAGGCCCCCTTGGCAGAGGGCCCCCGGCTGTACCACGGAGGGGCCGCACACATTATGTCGACCATGGTAACCCGGACAGCCCGGACCCTGCAATCGTATTTGTTCCTCACGGGGGGGCTCGCCCTGGGGGCCGCAGGGTGGGCGGGGTTTATTGTTCCCGCAGGGATTATCGGCGGGGGAGCCACGGGAATGGCCACGGTGCTCCATTTTCTTGCGGGTCTCGATATCGGAGCGGCAGCCCTGGCGATCAACCTCGTGCTGATCGCACTCTCCATAAGGATCATCGGGGCATCCTTCGGGGTCAAGACGATCTACGCGATCACGGTCTTCTCCCTCTTCCTCTCCCTGGTGAGCCGCCGGGTGGAGGGGCCCATACTCACGGAGACGATGATGGCCATGGTGACGGGGAGTATTCTTGCCGGGGTGGGAAGCGGGATCGTCTTTCTCAACGGTGGAAGTACCGGCGGTTCCGATATCATCGCCATGATCATCAACAAGTACCGCAATATTTCCCTGGGGCGGTTGCTCCTGTGTATCGATACGGTGATTATCAGCAGTTCCTTTCTCCTCTTCCGCTCCCTGGAAACGATGATCTACGGCTTTGTCTGCATGGCGATTCTCACCTACACGGTAGACCTCATCATCAACGGAACCAACGAGACGGTGCAGTTCTTCATCTTCTCCCGGCGCCACCGGGAGCTGCAGCACCACATCATTCACGTGGCGCGGCGGGGGTTGACGATACTTCCCGGGGTGGGCGGGTATTCAGGCCAGGAGGTGAAGGTGCTCATGGTGATCGCCCGCAAGAGCGAGAGTCAGGTGGTGCTCCGTCTGATCAAGGAGATAGACCCCGAGGCCTTCATAACCATGGGGACCGTCTCGGGCGTGTACGGCCAGGGGTTCGACACAATCAAGGCGTGATCCGCAGGCCCCCGTCCCCGCGCTCACCCGTCACGGCGCGATGTCCGGGGGCAGCCAGCGCGCCAGGCAGGCCCGGAGCGTGGCCGAGTCTAGCGGTTTTGCCAGGACGTCGTTCATGCCGGCCTGAAGGCATTCCTCCCTCTGTCCCGCCGTGATTCCCGCAGTCACGGCGATAACAGGAACCGTTGCGCCCCGGCTCCGGCTTCGTATCTGCCGCGTCGCCTCGCGGCCGTTCATCCCGGGCATGGCGATATCCATGAGAATAACCGCAGGCTCCACAAAACGTACGGCGTGGATCGCCTCGGCCCCGGTGCGACAGCTCAGGATCTCGGCTGAGGGCATGATCGTGTCTACCTGGGTCTGCATCAGCAGGAGGTTCGTCTCGTCGTTTTCCACGATCATCACCAGGGGTTTTTTCCGGTCCTGATCGCGGCCCTGGTCCGGCAGGGAATCCTCCTCCGGAGGGGCGTTTCGGGGTACGTCGAGTTTTTGAAGAATCTCTCCCAGCACCGCGAGTCGGACCGGCTTGGGGAGAACCCCGCCGGGGGGATTTTCCTGTATCTCGAGACTCGTCCGGGTCATTTCCAGAGCCGGCGGCAGCAGAACCAGCCGCTGGCCGAAGCGCGAGGCAAAGCCGGGCTTCTGCAGAAGCTCTCTCGCTGTGGCCACGGGAAGGAAGATGAGGTCCGGTTCTCCGGGGCCGCGCCGGTCGGGGGTGGACCAGTACTCCAGGGCGGCATCGGGGCTGGTCTCGATCTCCGGGGAAATTCCCGCCCTGGTGAGATATTCCTCGAGAACTCTCAGGGCAGCGGGGCTGGAATCGCTCAGGTAGGCCCGGTGCAGGTGGGAGAGTTCTGGCAGGGCGGGAGGGGGCCCCGCCTCGTGGCACCGCAGCGGGAAGGAGAACTCGCTCCCCCCGCTCTGGGTGCTCTCCACGGAGATCCCCGGGCCCACCGTTCTGGCGAGCCTGTCGGCGATNGCCAGCCCCAGGCCCAGACCTTCGTGTTTTCTGGTGCTGGATGAGTCGGTCTGAAAGAAGGGCTTGAAGAGATTTCTGCGTTTTTCCTCGGGGATTCCGGCCCCGGTATCGCGGACCCGGATGTGGAGAAACCCCACCGTGTCCGGTTCGTCATCGGGGAGGGCTGATTCTTCCCGGGGCGTGTAACCAACGCTGATCTCGATCTCCCCCCGGTCGGTGAACTTCACGGCGTTCCCCAGAAGATGAACCAGAATGTTCAGGGCCTTTGTCTCGTCTGCCACCACCGAAGCGGGAACCTCGGGGGCAATGCGCAGAATCAGCTCGAGCCCCTTCTCCTGGGCGGGGTGCAACACCGAATCGGTGACGGAATCAAAAAAGGAGAGGGTATCGATCCTCTCTGGCCGGGGCTCGGTCTCCTCTCCCTGGAGGGAGCCGTCGAGCCGGACAAACTCCAGGATCTGGGAGATGATCTTCAGCAGGGACCGGGAGGAGTTCTGGAGATACCCCAGATACTGAAGCTGGTCCTCCCCCAGGGGAGTATCTGCCAGAAGATCGGCAAAGCCCATGATCCCGTTCAGGGGGGTTCGCAACTCGTGACTCATATTGGAGATAAACTCGCTCTTGGCTCTGGTGGCCGCCTCGGCCTCGCGCCGGGCCATCTCCAGACGCAGATTCTGAAGCTCCGTCTGCTCCACATAGCTGGTGAGTTTCTCCTCGGCGCGCTTGCGGTCAGTGATATCGATCATGAGGCCGTCGATAAACCATTCCTGTCCCAGGGGGCTATACCAGACAAAGCCGCTCTCGCAGACCCAGCGAAGGTCCCCCGATTTATGGAGAATCCGGTATTCGGTGGTGTAGTGATGGTCCTCATGGTGGGCGATCTGGCGCGTTCGGGCGTGCTCCCGTTCCCCGGTGATCCGGGGAAGGTCCTCGGGGTGGATCAGGGCCTGCTCTCCGGGGTCTGCCTGGAGCAGCTCCCCGGCGGTGTAGCCTGTCAGGGCCTGAACCTTGCCGCTCATGAAGGAGAGCCCCCGGGGGCCGGAGAAACGGATCCGGAAGATCGCGCCGGGAATGTTCTCGGTGAGCGAGAGGAAATGCTGCTCGTTCTCACGCAGGTGCCGTTCTGCCACGTAGCGTTCCGAGATGTCCTCCAGGGAAATGTAGTAGCGGTCGCCCTTGCAGAAGGAACGCCACTGGCAGAACCGGAGCGATCCATCGGCCGCCTGGAGGCGCAGTATGCACCGCTGGGGGATCTCTTCCGGGGAGTTTCCCGGCGGATCTTCCGGCGACGGGCGCGGGGGCTCCATCATGTTCCGGAAGGTCTGCTCTGCCTGAAGGCGGTCATCGGGAAAGATGAACTCCCGGTAATGCCTGCCCCGAACCTCTTCGGGGGGAATGTCGAGAAGCCGGAGCCAGCCCTGGTTCGCCTCGAGAATCGTCCCCGAGGCGTCGGTAACGCAGAGGAGCCGGGGATCCAGAGGAGCAAAGCTTTTCAGAAGATCCGTCATGGTTATCGCTGCTCCTTCTGCAGATAGGTGCGAAGCGATTGCTCCAGCTCCTTGCGATCGATCGGTTTCGGGATGAACCCCTCCATGCCTGCGTCAAAACATCGCTCGCGTTCTTCCGTGGTGGCCCCCGCCGTGAGGGCCAGAACGGGGACGGACCGTTCCGCCTTGATCCTCCTGGTTGCCTCGAGGCCGTCGCATTCCGGCATCTGCACGTCCATCAGGACAAGATCCAGATGAACCTTCAGGGCGATCTCGATAGCCTCCAGGCCGTTTGTTGCCTCGTGGATGACCCAGTCCGGCGAGAGCTGGCTGATAATCGCCTTGACCAGCATCATGTTGGTGCGCGTGTCTTCTGCTACGAGGATGTGTTTGCGTCCCGAGCCGCCGGGGACGGAGGGGGGCGGTGGTTCGGTCTGGTCGGCCCGGGTTGCCCCTTCCGGGTGAGACTCTCGGCAGAGTTCTTCCAGACAGCCCCGAAGCTCTGTAGCCCGGACCGGTTTGGTGAGGATTCTGGTGATTCCCAGCTCGCGGGCCTCGCGGGTAATTTCCGGGGCCTCCGAGGGGTTCATCAGCAGAATCAGCCCCATCCTGGAGAGGTCCCGGCCCAGATCGTCCCGGAGGTGGCGAACCATCCGGAGCCCGTCCATCACGGGCATGCGGTAATCCAGGATGATCAGGTCGCACCGGGAGGATTCTTCCAGGGTGCGCAGAGCCGAGAGCCCGTCGGCACAGGCCCTGGCCTGGATGCCCCAGGATCCCAGGAGCTCCTTCAGAATCGAGCGGTTCGAGGCGTTGTCGTCGATGATCAGGGCTCTGTCGGGAAGGGTGCGCAGCGCCCCGGTGGGGGAGGGCTGGTCCGGGAGCAGGGGCAGCTCCAGGGTGAAGGTGAAGGTGCTGCCCCGNTCTGGTGTGCTTTCCAGAAAAATATCCTCTCCGCCCATGGCCCGGACCAGGGAGTTGGCTATGACCAGTCCCAGACCCGTCCCGCCAAATTGCCGGGTTGTGGCTACATCACCGCGCGAAAAGGCGCGGAAGAGCTGGTTCTGCTGGTCGGGGGAGATGCCGATCCCCGTGTCGCGGACGCGAAAGGTGTATCGCCAGTGTCCGGTTCGGGCCTCTGCCCCCTGCAAGGAGAGTTCAACCTCGCCCCGAGGGGTAAACTTTACCGCATTACTCAGGAGATTTACCAGTACCTGTTTCAGCCGTTCCGGGTCGACCCGGACCCCCCGGGGAAGTTCGGGATCGACCCTCACCAGCAGTTCCAGATCCTTCTGGAAGGCCTGCCAGGAGAGAATGTCTGCTGCCTCGGCGGCGGTTTGGAGCAGGTCGGTCTCCAGGGGGTCCAGTTCCAGTTTCCCCGCCTCGATTCTGGAGATGTCCAGGATATCGTTGATGATCGCCAGCAGGCTTTTGCCCGAGAGGACGGCTCGTTCGGCGTACTGCTGCTGGGTATCGTCCAGCTCTGTGGTGAGGAGAAGCTCCGTGAAGCCGATCACCCCGTTCAGGGGGGTGCGGATCTCGTGGCTCATCGTGGAGAGGAAGCGCGATTTGGCCTTGTTGGCCTGCTCGGCCGCTTCCTTGGCCTGGAGGAGCGATTCCTCGGCCTGGAGTCGCTGGAGGGCGCTGGCCAGGGTGTTGGCCAGGACCTGGAGCAGGGAGATTTCCCGATCGCTCCAGTGGCGGTGAATCCGCACCGCGTCGAACCCGAAAAAGCCCTGGACGGCGGTTCCCACCACCACGGGTACGCAGAGCAGGGACCGTATTCCCTGGCGCCGGAACTCTTCCTGTTCCGCCCGGGCCTCCCGGGGAAGGTTGTCCAGGTCCCCGATAAAGAGGACCTGCCCCTGCAGGAGCTGGCTGTGGGCCCAGGGGAAGGTCTCCAGCGGCAGGTTCTGGCGCTTCTCCCGGAGGGACTCGACCCCCGGTGCGCACCATTCGTGGCTGTTGCTCAGCTCGGGGTTGTCAGGAGAAAATTCAAAGAGGTAGCTCCGGTCGGCGCCAAAAAAGTGGCCCGCTTTCTCCAGCATGGACTGGAGTGTTTCGTAATAGCTCCCCCGGGTAAGGCCCACGAGGTCGGTGGAGATCTCGCTCACCATTTGCTGGAACCGCGTGGATGCTTCCAGTTCCAGCTCGATCTCCTTGCGCGGAGTGATATCCCTGATCAGGCCCAGCACCTTCGAGGGGGTTCCCCGGCCATCCCTGACGACTCCCACCGATTGCTCCACCCAGCGCAGTGTTCCGTCGGCGCGGATGATGCGGTGTTCGCAGTTCAGGGGCACACCCTCGGGCATGGTTGTAACGGGCCGGTTGAGTTTGAGCACCTTTGCCCGGTCCCGGGGGTGAATCCGCCGGAGAAAAGCCCCCAGGGTTCCCTCGAAGGAGCCCTTCTTGAGCCCGAAGATCGCTTCGCACTCGGGGGACCAGAAGAGGTGACTCGTGGCAAGGGTGAGTTCCCAGAACCCCGTGGCGGTAAAGTGGTGGAGCAGGGTTATCCGGCGCAGCTTTTCTTCGGGTGAATCCTGGAACTCTTCCATCACCCTCCAAGTCTAAGAGGTCAGGCGACTTTTTCGCCAGCCCCCAAATCCGTCAATCTGCCACCCCGCCACACCTGGAAGATATCAGGTCAGGGCGTCAACGGCGCTCCGCTCGGCGGCCAGGGCTGCCTTGTACCGGCGGTAATAGGTTGCAAAGCCCTCCAGATCCTCCGGTGCGGGCGAGACGGTCTGTACCGAGGCCCCGGAGAAGACCTTGTCCAGATAGTCAGGAAGATTCCCGCCCCGGTCTTTCAGGAAAGCTGCAAGCAGAGCCATCCCCCAGGACCCACCCTCTCCTGCGGTTTCCATGACCGAGCAATCGCATCCGATAACTGCGGCAGCCATCTTTTGCCCCACCTCGGGGGTGGTGAAAAATCCCCCGTGACCAGTGATCCGTTCCAGGACGGCCCCCTCCCGATCGCGCAGAACATCGAGGCCGATACGCATGGCGGCAAGAGCCGAGAAGAGGTGCGCCCGCATGAGGTTTGCTACGGAGAACCTTGCGTCGGATGAGCGAAGAAGCAGGGGGATACCATCGGTGAACCCCGTCAGATGCTCGCCCGAGCGGTAGGGGATCACCGTGAGCCCTCCGGCATCGGCCTCTCCCTGAAGCGCCAGGGGGAGCAGCCGCGAGAAGCTGTCTCCCTGGGAGCACTCGCCGCCCGTGGAGGTCTGTGCCCCCAGGATGCGCGAGCTTTCGGTGAGCAGGGAAATCCAGTCGTTGAGATCGGAGGTGCAGTTGTTCGAGTGAGCCATGGCCACGCTCTCGCCGTGGGGTGTCAGGAAGACATCGATCGCTTCGTGATGGCCCGAAAGGGGGTGCTCCAGGACCACCATGGCAAAAGCCGAGGTGCCGGCAGAGACATTCGCCGTCCGGGGGCGGATGCTGTTGGTGGCGATCATTCCCGTTCCCGCATCACCCTCGGGAGGGCACAAGGGCGTCCCCGCAGCGAGGGTCCCTGCGGGATCAAGATCGGCAGCCGCCTCATCCAGAATCTTCCCTGCCTCCGTACCGTGGGGGAGCACCTCGGGGAGCAGGTCCAGGAGCCGGAAGGGAAGGTGGGCCTCTTCGAGGAGCTGGTCGAAGCGTTTTACGTACTGTGCGTTGTAGGTCTGCGTGGCGGGATCCACGGGGAACATCCCCGACGCCTCGTTGATGCCCAGGACAAACCGCCCCGTGAGCTTGTAGTGAATGTATCCTGCCAGCGTGGTCAGGCGGGCGAGGTGAGGAACATGGGCTTCCTTGTTGAGTATGGCCTCGTAGAGGTGGGCGATACTCCAGCGTTGGGGGATGGGGAACTGGAAGAGCGTGCTCAGTTCCTTTGATGCTCTGTGGGTCTTGTTGTTGCGCCAGGTGCGGAAGGGAACCAGCAGATTGTCCCGGGCATCCAGGGCCAGGTAGCCGTGCATCATGCCACTGATGCCAGCCGCAGCGATGCGCGGGGTTGTACCGGGAGAGCCCTCGGCGTAGTTCCCCAGGAGGGTCTGCACGGAGGTTTTTAACCCCTGCCAGGCATCGTCCAGGGGGTAGGACCAGAATCCATCGACCTGGGAATCCTGCCAGGTATAGGAGCCCGACGCGACGGGTTTCCAGTTCGAATCGATCAGGACTGTCTTTATTCGTGTTGATCCGAGCTCAATGCCAAGAACCAGCTCTTGTTCGTTCATCGTGTTTTCTCCTCGCTATGACCGGTTCCCCGGTATGATCGGGGCAGTTCCTCCGGAGGAACCCCGCAGAATGATAGCACGGGACGGGAGAAACAGGTACAGGGCAATCTTCGAAGAAACATGTTGACGGATCAGAAAAGCCATGTGACTATAACCTGTATGACAGGTGAACAGGTAGACAGATTTTTTCCGGGTATTTTGAGGAGATGTGGTGGTCGAGACAAACTATGAAATAAAGAGGACGAACCTGTATGAGCAAATCGCGGATAGCCTGGAACGGGCAATCATCGCGAAGGACTCAGACCTGATCCGGAAATTACCGTCGGAGCAGGAGCTGGCCAAGCGCTTTCAGGTGAGCCGTACCGTGGTCAGGGAGGGGCTGAAGATTCTCAAGGAGCGGGGTCTGATCGATCTTCGCAACGGGGGTGGGTCCTATATCACAAAGCCAAAACTGGAAACAGTTTCGAGTGCCCTCCAGCGGATTATCGAGATCGATGAAGTTAATAACGAGGATCTCCACGAACTGCGACATATTCTGGAAGTGGCTGCTTGCCGTCTTGCCGCGGTTCATATCACCGCCGAGGAAGTCGCCCGGTTACGGGAGATCGTTGCGTGTATGGAAGATCGAAGTCTTTCTGTAGACGAGAGGGTCGAATACGACTCGTCTTTCCATATTGCAATCGCTCGGGCGGGTAAAAACATTCTCCTCGAAATGTTCGTCGAAGTGATGACTACGCTGACTCGTGAGTATATGAGTAAAGGTGTGTTGCTTCGGGGAGGGATAGAAGATTGCCTGAAACACCATAATCTGGTTGTTAACGCCATTGAATCAGGAGATCCTGATAAGGCAGAAGGTGCTATAAGCAACCATCTCCGCGCTTCTCACGAAAATGTAACTATATATGATTCAATTAAAAATCCAGATAAATAAGCGATAAATCAGAATCAAAAACGTTATTTTATAACGATAATTACCAGAATTTGGGAGGTTGTTTTGAAAAACTATTTTGTTGCGGTGCTTGCTCTCTTGTTTGTATCCTTTTCTGTCTTTGCGGGCGGAAGCGGTGAAGCCTCGTCGGAGAAACCGATCGAGATCATTTACACAATGACAGCAGTTCCCGGAGATGCCCACACTCAGGCCATGTATGTCTTCAAGGAGACTGTGGAGAAGCTGTCAGGAGGAACAATTAAGGTTCTGGCCTACGATTCTGCTTCCCTCTTTCGCCAGGAACAGGAGCTTTCGGCTGTGCGATCAGGGCAGGCCGATATGACAGCAATCGCGGCTCCCTGGTTGACCGATGGTTCTCCCTGGGTCTCCATGTTTACTGCGGGATACATGTTTGGCAGTTATGGCCATATGTCGGAAGTCCTGAATGGGGAAGTAGGACAGGAAGCCTTTGACCGGATCGCCCGGGAGCAGGGAATTCGTCCCCTGGGAGCGCAGTATCTCGGAACGCGGCAGATCAACCTTGTTGAGGATCGCCCCGTAAAAACTCCTGCTGACTTGCGGGGGGTAAACCTTCGGATGCCCAACTCCGATGCCTGGTTGTTTCTGGGCCGTGCTCTGGGTGCAAACCCGACGCCAATCTCTTTCTCCGAGCTCTACATGGCGTTGCAAACCCGGACGGTGGATGGTCAGGATAATCCGCTGCCCACAACGCGAAATGCAATGTTCTATGAAGTTACCCGCTCTATCAGCCTTACCAACCATGTCGTTGACAGTGTGTGGCCTGCAATCAATGAAGCAAAATGGCAGTCCCTGAATGATCAGCAGAGAGAGTGGATCCTGGAGGGAGTTCGTGCCGGAATTGCACATTGCGATGCAACGAACCTCCAGGCTGAGGCAGAGTTGATCGAGTACTTCAGGAATGCAGGAATGAAGGTCTACGAGGCTGATATCGATGCCTTCCGCTCACATGTACTGGGGCAGTATCTGGAATCTCCCTTTTCCAGATCCTGGGACATGGATCTCTTTGAGCGGGTCCAGGCTGTAGATCGGTAAATCTACCGAGATTGTTGGTTTCGGCAGGAATCCTTCCGGGATCGGGGAAGGTTCCTGCCAGTTGTTTTTTTGGAAGAGGAAGAAGAGTTAATAGAATGCTGAAGAACGCCTTGCGGCTCATAACAAATTTCTTTGAGATATACGTACCGATTGGGGCATTTCTTGTCATGTTCGGTACTTTTCTCTTGCAGGTCTTTTTTCGATATGTCCTTCGTTCACCCCTGACCTGGACTCAGGAAGTAATTGTTCTCAGCTTTGTCTGGGTTGTGATCTTTGGTGCCAGTTACACTATGAGGGAAAAAGGGCATGTAAAGTTTACCATGGTGTACGACATGGCACCCCCCCGGGTCGCGGCTCTCCTGAGGTTCATCGGAAACGCTCTTATTGCACTCGCCCTGGCGTTGTTAATCGTGCCATCGTTTAAATACGCCCTCTTTGTGGGATTTCAACGCACAGCTGTATTCAGGGTATCTTATACCGTGGCTTTTCTCCCTTTTTTATATTTATTGATTTCTTCTATCTGCTATATCGTCCCCGAACTGTACGAGGACATACGTGTTATGCGGGGTGATATCGAAGATAGTCCCGATCATGCGGTATCAGAAATTATCCGGGAATCTGTGGAAGCTTCCCAGAATATCGACGCGACGGAGATCTTTCGATGAGTTTGCCAGTATTTGCCGCCCTTGTGTTGTTCGTTCTGATTTTCTTTTTGCGAATGCCGATCGCTCTGGGGATGCTGGTTTCTTCAGTCGGATATTTTATCCTCCGGGGTGCAGATCTCGGCATGGTTGTGAATCAGGTGGTGAACACCTATTTTACAAACTTTGTTATCATTGCGGTTCCTCTCTTTATCTTTACGGCAAATGTGATGAACTCCGGAAAGATTACGGCGATGATCTTCCGGTTTGCCGATGCCCTCTGTGGAGGGATGCGGGGGGCTCTGGGTCACGTGAATGTCCTGGCATCGCTCATTTTTGCCGGTATGACAGGTTCCGCCATTGCCGATGCAGCGGGATTGGGAAAGATCGAGATAGAGGCGATGAACGACGCGGGGTTTGATCCACCCTTCTCCTGCGCTATCACAGCTGCCTCGGCTACGATCGGGCCGATTTTTCCACCCAGCATTCCCCTTGTAATCTATGCAATGCTCTCGGGAACTTCCGTGGGGGCCCTCTTTCTGGGAGGAATGATCCCGGCTCTATTGCTCACGGTTTTCCTGATGGTTTACATCTCGATTATCGCCGCCGTCAGGAGCTATCCGCGCGGGAAGTGGCTGGGGCTTCATCTTTTTCTCGCGCTGACGTTGCAGGCCCTGCCCGCACTGCTCACGCCGGTTATTCTCCTTGCGGGGATCTATACGGGAGTGATGACGCCCACCGAAGCGGGCGCAATCGCCGGGCTCTACGCGTTGATCGTCTCGGTGGGTATCTATCGGGCCCTCGGCTGGAGTGACCTCTGGCAGATCATGAAGAACTCGATCCGCGATATTGGCGCGACCAGTATCATGATAGGAGCTGCAGCGGTCATCTCCTACATCGTTGCGAGGGAGCAAATTGCAGCTTCCCTGGGGACGTGGATCCTCTCTATATCAAACAGCCCCTGGGTCTTTCTTCTTCTGGTCAACGGTGTGATCCTGCTTTTGGGAATGGTTATCGATACATCGACAATCCAGCTGATTTTTGTTCCCATTCTCATTCCCGTGGCACGCGCTTTGGGAATCGATTTAATACACTTTGGACTGGTTGTGACTTTTAACATGATGGTCGGTTTGTCCACTCCACCCTTTGGCATGCTCTTGTTTATCACATCGTCAATATCGAATACTTCGCTGAAAGAGGTGATGCGTGAGATTCTTTTTCCAGTGCTGGCTATGATAGGGGTGCTCTTGATAATTACCTATGTTCCCGATGTTGTGCTTTTTCTGCCAAGAAGATTCGGAATGATGTAAGCGGAATATTCTGGAAATCATCATATTATTCGCATTTTTTGTGCAGACAGATTTTTAACGGTTTTAGAGGAGAATCTCTGTGAAAAAATTCAAGGGTTGCTGGCCGACAATGATAACTCCCTTTACAGAGGATAATCAAATCGATTATCCCGCAGTGGAAAGACTGGTGGAGTGGTATATTCAGCGTGGCTGTGATGGTATCTTCGCCGTCTGTCAATCGAGCGAGATGTTCTTTCTTGCCGAGGACGAGAAAAAAGAGCTTGCCAAAGCTGTCGTATCGCTGGCGGGAGGGCGAGTAAAGGTTGTCGCTTCGGGGCATACTGCAGAGGATCCTTCCGAACAGATCGATCAAATTATGGCGATGTCCGAGACGGGAGTTGATGCGGTTGTCCTCGTCAGCAACCGCCTGGCAGACCCCGATCAACCGGAAGAGCTTTTCCAGGAGCGAGCGGAGGCAATTTTTGCCGCCACCAGGGGAGTGCCCCTGGGAATGTACGAATGTCCCTATCCCAAATTGCGTCTCCTGGGCACGGCCTTTCTGCGCGACGCCGCCCATGCGGGGAAACTGGTTTTTCTGAAGGATGTGAGCTGTTCCGGGGAGATTCTTCAGGAGAGGATACAGGCCGTGGCAGGCAGTGGTCTGGCTTTGTTGAATGCCAATACGGCAACGTTGCTCGATTCACTGATCGCCGGGGCGGATGGATACAACGGAGTGATGGGGAACTTTCATATCGACCTCTATAAGTGGTTGTACGATAATTTCAGGAAGGAACCCGGTCTGGCGCGCAAGGTAAGTGATTTTCTCACCGTTTCGGCCATCATCGAGGCGCGAGCGTACCCGGTGAGTGCCAAACACCATTTCAACATCACGGGGGTTCCCATGGAAACCTGTTCCCGGGCACTGGATTCTGCTACTGTTCTTAATGAGAACGGGCTTCGTGAGATCAACAGTCTGATCAGGATGGAGAGCGCCCTCCGGCACGAGTTGGGCTTGCCGTCATAACTGCCAGAGATGCCCTGCACCTCCTCTCTCCCCGGGGCAGCAGGGCCAGGGGAGAGAGATCGGGGAGAGCTCGGGGAGAGCTCGGGGAGGGAGAGGCGCCTCTCTAGGAAGTGTGCTCTGCCGTGGTGTTTTCCGCGCGCTGTTCGGGGAACATTCCCAGCCGTATCTGCAGGTAGTGGAACACCTCTTTGGCGATATCCACGGTACAGGCCTTTTCCAGCCCGTCGAAACCGGGCGAGCTGTTTACCTCGCAAATCTTGAAATGTCCCTCATCGAAGAGGAGATCGACCCCGGCGATCTCCAGTCCAAGAATCCGCGATGCCTCCACGGCGAGCCATTCGATCTCTGGTGTCATGGGGTATTCCCGGACCATTCCCCCGCTGGAATAGTTTGCCTTGAAGGCCTCCCCATTGGTGTAGCGCTCCATGCACGCCACGGCGCGCCCTCCGATGGTAAACACTCTCAGGTCCCGTCCATAACTTGTCTGGATGAACTCCTGGATAATCATATTAACCTTGGAGTTGGTAACCTCGATCAACTGAAACAGATCGGAACAGGATTTGCGGTCCTGCGCGAGGAAGACGCCCTTGCCTTGCGATCCCGAGAGCGTCTTGATCACCGCGGGATAGCCGATATGCTTTTCCACCAGCCTCTCGTCAATCGGGAACTTCACGAGCATTGTTCGCGGTACGGGAATGTTGTTCTCGGCCAGAATCTGCTGCGTATATAGCTTGTCCTTGACGGTCTCGATACTGTGGGCTGAGTTGAAGGTCGGTACTCCCAGCCGTTCCAGATGACGGATCACGGCCAGCGCAAAGTAGGCGGTGCCAGCACCCATGCGGGGCAGAACAAAATCGGGCAGATCTACAGGTTCCCCGTCGAGCAAAATGCTCTTGCGATCTTCCCTGGTCACGACCAGATCTATCTGTTCCGGTCGAATCACACGCAGTGCTATGTCGAGCTCGCGGGCCCGTTCCTGGAAGCGCCCGATCTCGTACATTTCAGGTTTTATCTCGCTCTCATTGGCGCGATACAGAATCCAGCCTTTCACATAATCTCCTCGGATGCAGGGTGGGGCTCCCCCCTGGAAGCCCGATGGGGCATCCACGGTCGTGGCGCTGGTTTACAGAGTCTGTGCGTTGGGGGAGAGTCAGGGGCCCGTTTCTGCGGGCACCGCCGTGAATATTATCGAGGTACCGAGCTCCGCACAAGCAGTTTTATGCAAACAGGTCTGTCCAGTCATCACGGGCGCTCCAGGTACGGCGATTTTTCTTGCGCGATGGTTCCCGGGATTTTTCCCGGAAACAGTGAGCATAAGGCTGCCCTGATGTGTATAATTATTCCATGGAGCGCCCCCACAGACCCGCCGCAGTGACG
>NZ_KB891713.1 GCF_000373545.1 Alkalispirochaeta alkalica DSM 8900 | reverse complement strand
ATAATTATTACTGAAAAGATGGCTGAGAGAACCGCTGCGGCCTTTGCATCATCAAAACTCGAGATAATCAGTGATGTTGGACATTCAGTCATAGTTGAGCGGCCAGAACTGTTCACTGAAAGCCTGCAGAATTTTATCGCCAATAATTTCAGCTGAGCACAGGGCATTTGACATGGATGAAGCAGTCTCCGGCTAATGCCGCAGACCCGTATCAACAACGGGTACGTTGTACCCCAAGTGGTCAATGCTATTTGCCGATATAGTGGTCAAGAGGGGTTGCCATTTCCAGGTGCTCCAAATTTTTCACCTGAGCTACCCCAGATTAGCTCAGGTGACAGATAACACTTATACTACATGTCGCCGGAAAGCATAATGTCAAGAATAACTTCATCAGTTTTTCTCATGCCCTGCCTGGAAAGCATTCCAACCTTTCGGATTGTATCATCTGCCCGTTTCTGCACAATACCTTCTCCTGGACGTATTCCTATCCCTTTCAAAGACAAAGCAGATGAAATCAAGGAATTCTGGACAGACAGTGCTATTTTTAATGCGCAACTTGATTTAGCACCATCGCATATCATTCCCGATATTCCTGCTAAGGAAGTATTTACCGTATGTTCAATTTCCTTCAATCCTCCTCCGAGCAAAAATGTTACTCCACATCCTGCCCCTACTGCAGCGGTAACAGCTCCGCAAAAAGCGGACAGTTTATCGGAAAACGATTTATGGTACACCGCAATAAGATGACTCAAAGCAAGTGCTCGAACAAGACGCTCTTCCTCTATCTGCAGATCCTCCGCAATGCTGAAAACCGGAAGAGAAGCGGTAATTCCCTGGTTTCCGCTGCCGGAGTTTGTAATAACGGTGAGGCTACAGCCAGCCATTCGCGCATCTGAAGCAGCTGCCGCATAGGCTGCTGCTCGACTAATACTGTTGAGATTTAAGGAAGACGGTTCCTCTTCTTCACCGAGTAGTTCTATAAGCAATTTGCCAATATTTAAACCAAAAGTGTTTGAAAAACCAGCTTCTGCAACTTTTTTATTTGATTTTATCGAGTCATAGACAAACATGATATGTTCAATCGGCACAGTTTTGGAAAAATGGAGAATATCTTCCAGAGTCACTCCTTTTAAATCTAAACATTTTTCCTCTTCAATCTCTTTGTTTTTTTTTCCAGTCCTGATGCATTGCCCGTCTACTTCAACATAGGAAACTTTTCCGTGATCTCTATCAACACTTGCCACAGCAGTACAACTTCCATCGGTAACCTCTGCCCGAGCATAGACCCCATGGTGCTCATCATCCAAGGAGATAGTGATTATATCCTTCTCCATCAGCATCTCTGCACATCTGATATGGTCCTCGTTCACGCGATGGAGGACTTCAAGTCCTGCGCCAACATCACCACAAATACATCCTAAGGCTGCCGCCGCCAGCAACCCTTTCACAGATGTGCCAGGAATACCTACATGAAGACCGTTTTTTAAAATATTCCTGCTGACAGCAACATCTATTCGTCCAATATCTCCCCTCATATGGGATACTGCAGTTGCAACAGCAAGTGCCACAGCTGCAGGTTCTGTACAACCCACAGCGGGTATGAGTTCTTTTCTTAGAACATTTATAAATCTCGCATTTTCCATGAATTAACCCTTTACCGCTCCTGACGTAAGCTCTCGCAAGTGAAATCGGGATAGCACTATATACATGATTACCAGCGGTAATACCGCTATAGATGATCCTGCCATTATTACCGGCCATGGAGTCGATAATCCCTCGCTGACCGGCAGTAACGAAATGGAGACCATCAGGGTAAACATTTCTCTCGAGCGCATGAAAATCAACGGCCAAAAGAAATCATTCCACCGGTTTACCAATGCAAGCGAGGCCCAAGCGGATATGGCTGGAATTATTACTGGTATCAAAATTCGCCAGTAAATCTTAAAGTTATTACATCCATCGATTCGAGCTTGCTCCATCAGCTCATCCGGAAAATCATTAATATACTGTCGCATATAAAATATCCCTACTGCGGTAGCAGCTCTCGGAACAATAAGCGACAGCAGATTATTTATCCATCCAAGATTTCTCATGATAATAAAAACCGGAATAACACTTGCCTCAGGGGGAATAATCATCGTCGCCAGCAGAACCATAAAAAGAGCATTTCTTCCCGGAAAATCAAATTTTGCAAAAGAAAACCCTGCAAGCGAGCAGAAAAATACAGTAGCAATTGTACCAAAGAAACTTACAAACACACTATTAAAAAAATTTCTATAAATTGGAACAAGATTCGAAACAGACAAGTAATTGCTAATAGTTGGATTTCTCGTGAACATTGATGAAATAGTACTAAAGCTTTCACCAGGAGGCTTAAGCGAAGTCAGAACCATCCAAAATACTGGGAAAATTGCAATAAGCGACACAAGCATCAACGTCGAATGCACAGATATTGAAGCAAAATTAAAGTGAATTATATTTGGTTTTCTACTTTTCATATTAATTCTTTACCCATTTATTCATCAATCTGAACTGCATGGCAGAGACCGCAAAAAGAATGAATGTCAATACATATCCTATTGCTGACGCATACCCCAATTTGAAAATTGTAAATCCGTTAACATACAAATACTGGAAAATCGAAAGAGAAGACGATCCAGGCCCTCCACGCGTCAAGATGTAGGGTTCAGAAAAAATCTTCCAAGATTCAACTGAAACTGTAATAAAACAAAACAATAGTATATGACTAAGCGATGGAACAGTTATCTTTCTGAACTTTTGCAGTATATTTGCACCATCAATTGTTGCCGCTTCATAAAGCTCTAGGGGAATATTCAACAATCCTGTATAAAGAATCATAGTAAACCAGGGAGTCAATCTCCATATAAATAATGAAATGACAGGTATTTTTGAATATTTGGTGCTATTTAACCATCTTAAAGGATCTCCTCCAAATCTCGCGATTATTTGGTTAATCAATCCAGAGTTGTAATCAAACATGATTCCGAAAATTAATCCGACTGCTACTGTGGCAGTAATGTAAGGGAGGAACGTTATGGTCTTATAGAAATTTCTGCCGAAAAGCATTCTGTAATTTAATAATCCAGCAATCACCAATGCGATTGGGATCATTATCAGAATTCCACTTGCCCAATAGATAGCAGTATTCCCCAGAGCATTCAGGAACATGCGGTCAGTAAGAAGATGGATATAATTCTGCAAACCAACAAATTCTGCCGGACCCAGACCATTCCATTTCCTGAAACTCAACCAAAAAGACCACAATATTGGGAAAAACTGAAAAACAAAGAACAACAAGAAAAATGGAGCTATAAATACATAGCAGCTCCAATACTTTTTTATTCGAGCTACGGTATTCGCGAATTGATTAGCCAAAGCAGGACCTCCATTAATTCACATGCTCCCGTTGATTTCACGGGAGCATGGAGCTGTTTTATTTATTTTGGATCAGTTGAACCAATTTGCAGTCGCAGAACTTTCCCCATATTTGAGATTGCCTGCTCCATCGTCTGATCACCAGCAATATATAGTTCGAGTTCAGCTGATATCAACATATCTGCTTCAGCATCATCCTTTGTGACACGCATATTCTCTGCAGAACCAGATAGCCCAATTATTTCCATTTCTCTAAATGATTGTCCTCCATAAAATGAGGAACTTTCCCGCCAATAGGGATCATCCAGCATCTCAAGAGTTATTGGGACAAAATAGGGAGCATTCTGATCAGCCATTCTATCAGTCCATCTTTTTCTCGACTCGGGATTAAAGTGATAATCGGTCCAAATTTCTTTATATAACTCCCCATATACTGATCCAGGCTTTTTTGTTATACTGTATAAACCGATTACCGGGGCACCTCTCAACCCAATATCACAATATACCGGTGCCGGCATTGCTCTCCAAGAACCGGACATGTCTTGCAAGTTCGCTCGCATGAACTCATCCCAAAATGCGCCCATGTAATATGTTGCAATTTTTCCATTTCGTGTTGCTTCATAGAGCGGAGGAGAAAACATGTTCACCTCTAACAAAAGCTCTTCTTCCATTAAAGTGGCAATAGTTTCAAATGCCCTTCGAGCCCCCTGATCCGTATCGATCACAACATTTCCATCATCATCCCAAATTTTCGCATTAGCCTGAGGCATAAACCCCCGGCGCCCATAATATCGCCAAGTAAAAGAACCAGGATCTACATATGACAAATAGACTTCCCCGTCACTTCTTTCTTTGAGAAGTCTCCCTGCTTCAATATATCCTTCAACTGTATCCATCATCTCCGGGTCAACACCATATTCTTGAAACAAATCCAGGTTGTAGAACAATAACTGCGGCCTTAGACTTTCCGGAAGACCATAGATTCTTCCTTTGTACGTTACCTGATCAAATGTTCCTGGAATAAACAGATCCTGCATGGGCCTGATAAAATCAGTCAGATCTTCCAGCATCCCTCCCTCTGCCATTACCTGCATACTAACAGGGCTTGTTTGAACAGCATCGGGCATTTCACTATAGGCTCCGGCGGTGAAAGACATTTGAGCCTTCTGCCGGGCATCCGCCTCGCCTTCTGTCTGAACCATTTGGATCCGTACCCCTGGACCCACATTTGGGTTATCTTCGAGGTAGTTAGTAAAAAACTGCAACCAATACTGCGGCTGGCCATATCCATACAGTAACATCGTCCCTGGAGGATAAGTTCCATCCACAATTTCCGCCTCTCGTCCCCCGTGACCAAAAACAGGAAGGGCAGAAAATACCAACGCAAAAATTAAGCAAATTCTAAAAAATTTCATATCAAGCTCCTTTTTCAAAATATCTATCTAAATAGATCTCACCGCATCAACAACACCTCTGACTCTTGAGTACTCAATTTCTGTAGGCAGGGTACAATCAGCACCGACAATAAACTTCTCACTCCCCATCTCAGCAATCAATCGAGAAACCTTTTCTGCTATCTGGGCAGAGGATCCATGCACCAATTCTCCTTCCCTGTCATCAAATCCGCCAAGAATGGTCTGAGGGAAAATACGCCTTCCTTCCGACAAAGCGGGATTATTTTCATGAACTGCCCAGTTTACGATTTCTACAGGATAATCTTTATACATATCTATATTCAAACTATCTTTACACATGTGAAGAACCACNCCTGCAGATGCATTTGCAGCAGAATCGAGTATAAGCAGATCATTAGGCTTAATAAAATCGTTGAACATCTCTTTTGAAAAACGGTATTTTTCTGCCCCCAATGCTGCATAGTATATGCCATGTGATCCAGCTTCAATGCAGAGTTGCGTGAAGATAGCAATTCCTTCAGCAATATTTTTGAGTGCTGAAATCATTATCTCTGGCGATTCTTTCAAATGAGCCGTTAATTTATCATTTCTCGCCAGCTTGTCATCACTATCACCAGTAGCATGAAAGGCAGAGGCAAAGATTCCGTGTATGGTTGTATAGAGATACGCCTCATGACCGATTTCGTCGGCCAATGCTTTCACGATATCCAACTGATCCTGCACATAAGACTCTTTTCCCGTAATCGGCCTAACAGAGCGCCAATCCTCAGGGGTTCGTATGGCAACATCTGTACGGAACAAATTTTCATTCATTACTTTGACGGCATCAACATCAGTCGCTTTATAGAAATTTCTGTGGGCCTCAATAGCCTGCTTACCCCGGTGATCAGATTCCGGAAAGTGGAGAGAAAAAATCACCGGAACATGATCTACCTTCCCTCCCCGAATTGCTGTATCGATCCTTTGCTTTTTCGTCACAACCACCCCCATCTACGCATATCACTAATCATATCAGAATTATGTTTTGAATCATGGCATCTGTCAATACTAAACTTGATTTTTGCTAGTATCTGTCGTACTGTGAAACGACAATTGAAACAGTACCAAAGGATGCGAGAATCACATGGGTAGAACTACACTAAAAGAAAAGATTCATGACGAACTGCTTGCGCGTATTATAAAAAACAAATTTTCAATGCAGGAATTCCTCAAGGAAGGCGTCCTTGCCAAGGAGTTTGGTGTAAGCAAAGCTCCTGTTCGCGAAGCTCTGATCGAACTCTGCAATGAAGGGGTCATCCGAAACATACCGCGCTCCGGATACCAAATTATACAGCTCACTGAACGAGACATCAGGGAAGCTACCCAGTTCAGGCTGATTCTTGAGATTGAGGGATTGAAGCTTGCTGCGGACAATATAAACGAAGACAACCTGGAAGAGTTGCGGATAATGACAGAAAGCACAGATTATATAAATAAAGGAAAGATTGTCAGTCTCGAAGAGTGGTGGGACAACAACGAAAAATTCCATCTAAAGATAAATTCTATTGCGAACAATTCTTTGTTGACTGATTCTTTGAAGCGGACTATTCATCTATTATGGAGGGCAGTAACCCAACTGTTCTGGAAATCTGATCCAAAATCCTATCTTAATTACAATTCCAGCTCTCATGTTCCCATATATCAAGCCTTGCGAGATGGTAATATGGCGCAAGCTGAAGCATATCTCCGGTCTGATATCCTCTCAATACTTGACTCATTCAGCAGGCAGTATTCATTTGCAAGAGAGAACACTACTTCATCTTACAAGTCGCTTGAGTTACCAGAGCGAGACCAGAAATGAAATCATCCGGGGTAACATGTGCTACCTCCATAGTGGACAGGCAACCTATGGTGCCCTTCGCTGGCCTCCCCCGCGCTGATCAGTTTAGTTTGCCGTTTCCAGCAGGCCCTTCAGGCCTTGTTACGGCTGTGGATATCGTAGTTCCAGATCCGATTGCTCACCTGTAACGCTCAACGTGTATACGCAGGAATCGGCGGGAACATAATAACTAGAATAGTGGATGGGAACACCCTTCTGACCGTAGATGATCTTGGTGACCCACAGTAGCGGGTCACCAGGAACACACCCCAGGTGTTCCGCTTCCTCGATGCCCGCCCGTACCGCCCCAAGAGTCTTATCTGCCCGAACAAATACCTGATGATACGTATGCCACATTAACTCAAAAGTAGAAACGTCATCAAAAATCAGATCTTCGATCCCCGGATAGAGGCGATCAATAAAGAATGCCCTGTCCAGCAGATGCGGACGATGATCCGTGTACATTAATCTGCGCACCTGCAGAAGGCGTTCCCCAACAGGTACGTGGAGCTTTGCTGCAAGCATCGCATCAGCCCCAATGAAATTCTTGCTGAGAACAATGCTACGCTTATCCGCTGGCCCATCTTTCAACCACTCGGTAAACCCCCCAAAAGAACGAAACTGCATTTCTTCCCGCTTGTATTTTACAAACGTGCCTTTTCCCTGCTGTGACGTCAAATATCCTTCGGCTATCAGCTCGGCTACCGCACGGCGCACAGTAATGCGACTGACTTTGTATTGGTCAGAGAGCTCTGCCTCGCTCGGCAACCGCTGCCCGTACGGATAGACTTCCTGTAGAATGTTTGCAAGCAGAGCCTGCTTAAGTTGCTCATATAATGGAGTACCAACGGAAACATCCAGCATATATTACCTACTTCTTAACCTACCCCTCAAAAGGACGTGGATAACCGATTCCGCCGAAAAACCCGCATGTCCACGCCGCCTTTGTAGCTGCAATGTCTAAAGCTTCTGTAATCGGAACACCGTCAACATAATGCGTCAGAAACGCCGCGATAAAACTGTCCCCGGCACCCATAGTATCCACAATATTGAAAGCAGATTTGACCGGCTGCATAAAATGTTTACCGCTTTTTGAAAAAAAAGCGCCTTCGCTTCCTCTGGTAATTCCTACTACCTCGACGTTATAAGAATGGCACGTTTCGACAATCTCTTCAAGTTCAGCCATTTCCAAATGAGAACCTGAGAAAAAGGCATATCTCAGATGCGGTGCAACCTGATCGATGTAATCCGGTTCATGACGTGTCGAAAAGTCGAATGAAACATTTGTTGCTTCTGACAAACTGGCAAGCTCTGGTTCGATTCCCGAATAGCAGGAACTGTGACACACATCGAACCCCCTGATATACGCGATGTCCTGGCCCGTCAACCGAATACGGACAATGTGTTGCGCCGTATCTTGGGGGCCACCAATAAAAACACGATCCCCGTCAGCAGTCAGACTTACTTGTGGATGTCCCGAAGCCGCCGAAATCACACGCGAGCCGTGATAGCTAACACCCTCCTGTGTGAGTACCCACTTGATGTGATCCGCCTCCGAATCATCACCAAAGATTCCCATATACGCTGCCTCAGTGGCACCAAAACGCCGGCAGTTCACCGCCACGTTTATTGCGTTTCCACCAGGATAGTATGTCTGCTGATCAAGATAACAGTCAACGACGTTGTCGCCTACGCAAATGATCTTCATGACCGCTCCCTCCAGAATCAACCTTTGACTGAACCGGCTAACAGACCACGAACGAAGTACTTTTGAACCGAAATAAAGAAAATCATAATCGGTAGCGCGGATATTACCATTCCTGCCAATAGGGGCCCATAATCGACTTGCAGAGCGTCACGAAAGTTCATTAGTCCCGCCGGAATAGTGCGGTATCTGTTCGAATCGATAAAGATCAGGGCGAACATAAACTCGTTCCATGCGTAGTATGAAGTCAGAATAGCGCTGGTCACCAGTATCGGTCGGGACATCGGCACAAAGATATGGCCGTAGATCTGGAAACCTGTACAGCCATCCATGAGAGCTGATTCCTCAATTTCGCGAGGGATCGCAAGAAAGAACGAGCGAATAATCAGCGTATGCATGGGAAGTCGAAACGCGATGTAGGGAACGATGAGCGCCAAGAGCGTGTTACGAATCCCCAGATTGGTGAGTATCCTGTACAGGGGAATCAGACAAACCTGCGGGTTCAACATCATGCCACCCATGATCGGAATGAGAACAAGGTTGGTCCATAGCATGCGATACCTTGACAAACCATACCCGGCTAAAGACGCAACTACGATCACTCCGAGAATCGTACTGATAGTCACGATCATACTGTTCAGGAAGTATTGCGAAATCCCGCTCCGCCAGGCTATTACATAATTCCTCCACAGCGGCGTTGTGGGCAGGCTCCAGATCTCGGTGGTGATTTCTCTACTGGTTTTCAGTGAGGACATGATGATCCAGAACATTGGATAGGCAATCATCACGAACCCGATGCACAGACACAGAAACAAGACCACTTGGGCCGCACTCAGCGGGTTGCGGACTCTGCGGTGCGACAACAGCACCGGTAGAATAGCCGTTCTCATGCTTTATTCCTTTCCCGTTCGAAAGACCATCGCCTGGAAAACTGCCAGAACAACAGAAATAACGAATATTACGATTGCTAGCGTCGAGGCATACCCCATCATGTCCCGGAAGAAACCGGATTGATATAGATAAACGGCCATCGTGATTGAGCTGGTACCTGGCCCGCCACCACGCGTGAGAATGTAAGGCTCGCTAAAAACCATGAACGAGCCAGTTACAGTAATAACTGATGCAACAAAGAAAATCTCTTTCACGTGTGGCAGCGTGACTACGCGAAAACGGGTAATTTTGTGCGCACCATCTAACTCACACGCTTCGTAGAGTTCTTCAGGAATTTTCTGTATGGAAACGAGAAAGAGCATCATGATGTAACCGGTGCTGTGCCACTGCGAGACAGCAATCGTAGCCCAGATTGCGGTGCGCGCAGAACCGAGCCACGGGCGTTGTAGAAACGGAAGACCAACTATCTCCAAGAACTGGTTCAGAAGCCCATCAATAGGATGGTAGATAAACCCAAAGAGCAAACACACAACGGAAATCGACATTAGCACCGGCATGAAAAAAACAGTCCGAAAGAACGGTCCAACTCGTTTAAAGCTCTTGTCCTCCAGAATAGCCGCCAGAACCAGCCCGAAACAGACCTGAATAAGGACGGAGATCACCGCATAGCGCACGTTATTTATCAACGCCGTGCGAACCACCGGATCATCAACCAACAACCTGTAGTTCTCTAAACCAATAAATAGCTTATTGGGTGAGAACGCAGAAAAGCTGTAAAGACTAAAGTAAAAGTTCTGGATAAGCGGAAGATAAACGAAAACCCCGAGCATCACGATGCACGGCAGAGTAAATAAGAGAGGCTCCAGCGAAGAACCCCGACAACTTGATTTCATCTTCTGGTACCTCCAAAAACGGAATCCCAAGGAAGCGGCAAACCCGCTACCCCGGGATCGATGCCTTTTGAACAAGGCTATTTTTGAGATGCTTCTGCACGCACCATACGAGCCGCTGCTTGAACACTGTTCAAAACCTGGTCGATCGTCATATCGCCCGACGCAACCGATTGAACACCGCGCATGAACGCATCCGCAACACGGATATTCATGGCGTTATCAAGCCAAGGAACACTACCACTCGATGATTTGATCATCTCGGTCGCCTGCATCAAGGTGGGATATGAGTTTTCTTCACGAACTGCTCCAACTACTGCAACAGGAGCACCAACCTGCTCCACAAATTTTGCAGCGTTCTCCTGCGAGAGCAGGAACTTCACGAATCTCTCAGCCTCTTCCGGATAGCGTGATGTCTCGGACATCATCAACCCCTCAGGCGCACCAGTCAGTAGCGAAAAATCTCCGTGTCCCCCACAAATACCAGGAAAATTGAAGAAGCCATAGGCAGGAGAACTTGGATCGGCATGGACAAATCCGAACTCTGCAAACTGCATGTACATCATTGGCAAACGACCTGCGATGAAGAGGTTGCGAACTTCGGTGTGAGTTAGTGAGGTAGCTGAGGGCCCCATATACCCCACTAACTGCATGAAATACTCAATCGCCGTACGGTAGCCCGGGTGAGTGAATTCACCTGTTGCCTCATTGTAGTCACGTGCCAGCACGTCTGCAGGAATGTAGCGCTGAAAGAGTGTTCCAAGGAAATGCGAGATAGCCCATGGATTGGCCAAACCTTCAAGAATTGGCGTCTCGTGACCAGCTGATTTCAATCGATCGAGCACCGTGATGAGCTCATCGAATGTACGCGGTTCTTGAGCAATACCAGCCTCTTGCCACATGGAGAGGTTGTAGACCAATACCTTGCCGTCAATGGTGAGTGGTAAACCATACGTAATACCGTCAAATGTGAATGGCTCGAGCTGTGACTGGATAAACGATTGAGCGAACTCCGGATTACGTTCAAGTATTGCGTTCAGCGACCTCACCCTGCCGGAACGAGCCAGATTAAGCGCGAAGCTATCAGACCATGAAGTGAAGACGTCGGGCATATCATTAGAACTAATGAGAACGCGGATTTTCTCCTTGTAACTTTCATTCTCCACCATGTCCATCTCAATCCGAATGTCGGGATTAAGTCGCTCGAACTCCGCTACTACTTCATTGAAGTAGCTAAACCGTGGCTCCATAGGCCAGCGGTGAAAAAACTGTAACGTGACAACGTCGTTACTTTTCGCTTCGGAAAGGCCGCCCGCCGTCACTGAAACCAGAGCCGTCACCAGGAGCAACAGCACCGTAGCACTCCGTTTTGCCATAAGACACCTCCACAAAATTTCTGACACCGCTTTTAATACTCAACTCTCCACATGTAACGACGCACCGATAAAGGATGCCCTCGATGGAACGATAATTGCTCGGCATAGGCCCTAAGGACCGCGCCGAAGATCGGAGCGGCAAAGAACTGCCTCACCTCTTCCTTGATACCGCCCCAATCAAATTCCTGCGCATCTATAATCGTCAACCGTTCGCTGTATTTTTCCAGAAAAGCATGAGCACGCTCGTCTAACGGGCGCATCTGCCCATATGTTTTGGTCAAAAGGAAGGGAACATCGAAATCTGTAATCTCGAATGGACCATGAAAGAACTCACCCGAATGGATGGCGTTGGAATGAACCCAGAGCATCTCCTGGAGAAGACACGCTGTGAAAGAATACGCATCACCATATATCGGACCGGAGCCCAAGGTATAGATAATGGAATCACGCTTGTGAATCTTTCCGAAATGGTCAGCGCGGTCCTTAAACTTTGTTATGTTGGCGTCAAAGATATCTCCCAGATTTTTTACAGAATCCAGTGCGTGCTGATAGGTAGAACCCGGTTTAAAAGCGTTCAAGAAACCGAAAATGAAACGCAATGCCATACCAGACCGATTCTCGTAGGCATCACTACCCTCGCCCCAGTCATAATGAAGTGCGAAATCAGCAGATTTCCACAAGGGGGAATCGGCCCGATGTGTGTATGCAACAGTCAGGGCTCCTCTTTCCCGTGCAAATTTCGTAGCTGCCACAGTCTCCGGAGTATCACCGGAGTGGCTACACGTAATCACCAACGAATTTTCACCAAGCAATTTAGGATTGCGGTGAATAAATTCATTGGAGTTGATCACAGCCGTGGGCAAATCGGTTTCTACATCCAGCATGTACTGTTGGTTGTACATGTACGCCAATGATCCACCACACGCCACGAAAAAAACGCTTTTCGGTTGCCGTGCCACAACAGCGTTGATTGCCTGCTCCAATAACCCGGAATGTGTGTATTCCATCATGACCCACCTTTAATTTGTCCTAATATGTATTAGGTTGTTATGTGATGTATTATAACAAGCATTGGCGCGCTGTCAACTGTTTTTTTCTAATGAGGAAGAAAAATCCTCCAGGCGTATAATCAGCCCAAGAATTCAAGATTCTACCGGGTTGTTTTATCGAATATCTTTATCTCTAAAAGACAAGTCGACAGGATACAGATACGTGGAAAGGTGACAAACAACACGCAAAATAAAGACCGATTGAGGCAACAAAGGCTCTGTTTTTCCCTTTTCTGAGCACCCAATTTTTACACAGAAGAAATACCGATGGCCCGTATCAGATACCGCAATCCCTCCCCGGGAAGACCAGAGCGGGGCTACCTGTCGTCCTGATCTCCAAGCTTGAAGACCCTCACCGTGGCGGCCAGGTCCCGGGACTGATCTACCAGCGACTCGGCCGTGCCGGAAAGCTCCTCGTCGTGGGCGGCGTTACGCTGAATCACCTGATCCAGCTCGCCGATCGCCCGGGTTATTTCGGAAACCCCGCTCTGTTGCTCCCCGGCCACCACGGCAAAGCCCTTGCCCAGCTCCTCCGCCCGGGCCGCTTCTATGGCTGCGTTCAGTGCCAGAAGGTTGGTGTTGCGGGCGATGTCATCGATGATGGACACCCGATCGGCAATACCGCGCATATTTTCTACCGTCTCCTTCAGCGCCTCTTCCCCCGCTGCGGCAGCCTGGGAAAGCTCGACGCTGCCCTGGTGCGCGCCATCCCGAAACACGGGGTATACAATTCGAACCCCCACCACGGGCTGCCGGGAATGATTTGCCTCGACCACGGTTGCCCGAAATGCCGACAGATCGTCGTCAAAAACCTGGGGGCGTGAAAGCGGTAGAAACTGGTTGCCGGAGGAAGATGAAACTGGTACTGGGCAACACCAAAGTGGTTCACCATGCGGTCAAAAAGCTCCGCGTGCCGGGCGGCAACCTCTTCCCGGTTTCGCTCGGCAAAGGCGGTGATAAGGACGTCGTCCTGGAGAAGGGTCTCCACCACCAGGGAGAGACTGGAAAACTGCTCGTTCAGCAGGGTGGCAAAACTCTCGCGTACCTCGTAAGCACGCCCTTCCAGACCCTTCGGGGGGCCTTGCCTCTCAGTCCTCTTCCAGAACCGCCTCGAGCCCCGACGGGGATATGCGAAAGCACCCCTTCCCCTCACGCCGGGTAACGCTTCCCTCATCCACCATCTGCCCCAGGCAGCGCGAGAGGGCCGGGCGGGTAACACCAAAGAGATCGGCCAGCCTTTCCAGCGTGTAGTCCAGGGTGATCTCGCAGCCCCCCTGGCGCCGGGAAAGCTCCAGAAAGTGGCCAGCGATCTTCTGCCGGATCGAGGCGAACTGCAGAAGCCTGATCTTTTCGGCCAGGAAGAGTATCCTCTCCCCGCCCTCGCGCAGAAAATTTTCCAGCACCACCGGGTTTTCCCCGAGCAGGCGAAGCGCCTCGCCCCGGAGTAACGAGAGAATCTGCGTCTCCTGGACAACGCGCACCTGCACGGGGAACCGCGGGTCCCTGGTAAAGAGCACCGGCCCCGCCAGCAGGGCACCCTGGGTCAGGGTCTCGATAATCAGCACCCCCCTGGGGGCGATCACTTCGGCCGCGATCGTTCCCCGGACGACGAGCAAGAGCCTGTCCATCGGGTCTCCCATGGCAGCCAGATACTGCCCGGGCTGGTAGTTTGCCAGAGCCCATCGATACGCTCGGCTCACCTGCCTCCGGCCCGGCTCGTCAAGACCGTGAAAGAGCGGCGTCTGCGTCCAGAAGCGTTCGGGAATCGCCTCAAAAATATTTTTCACCAATCTTGCCCTCCCGTATCACAGGTTACGGACCGCACGCGGGAACTGGCGGTATCCTCTGGTCATGGTACGAGAAATCATCGAAATCGACGAGGACCTCTGTGTCGGCTGTGGCAACTGCGTCCCCAATTGCCATCAGGGTGCCCTGCAAATCATCGACGGAAAGGCACGGCTCATATCGGATCTCATGTGCGAGGGGATCGGTGCCTGTGTGGGGCACTGTCCCACGGGGGCCATGACCATCGAGAAGCGCGAGGCTGAACCCTACGACGAGGCCCGGGTGATGGACAAGATCACCGCCGGCGGCCCCGGGGTGATCCGGGCTCACCTGGAACACCTGCGCCAGCACGGCCAGGACGAGTACCTTCAGCAAGCCAGGGCGTACCTGGCAGAACGAAAAATCCCCGACCCCCTGGAAGAATCCCCCTCTCCGGCGGGCAATGCCCCGCCCCTGGAGACGGTCGCTCACCACCACGGCGGCGGGTGCCCGGGCGCTGCAGCCCGCAGGTTGCGAAGCCCCGGAGGGGATCAGCAGGGACGGGACGAATCATCGAACCACCCGGCCCGGCCAAGCGAACTTCGCCAGTGGCCCCTCCAGCTTCACCTGCTGAACCCGGCAGCTCCCTACCTTCGGGGGGCCGATCTCCTGCTGGCGGCGGACTGTACGGCCTATGCTGCGGGCGACTTCCACGGCGATTTTCTGAAGGGGAAGGCCCTGGCGATCGCCTGCCCCAAGCTCGACCAGGGACAGCAGTCCTATCTGGAGAAACTCCTCCGGATGATCGACGAGTCGCGGATCAATACGCTGACCGTTCTGATCATGGAGGTTCCCTGCTGTAGCGGACTTCTCGCGCTCGCACGGACAGCGGCGAGCCAGGCCGAGCGACGGGTGCCCGTCAAGGCGATCATCCTCTCCCTGGAAGGAGAGATTCAGTCGGAGGAATGGATCTGATCGATACCGGATCGGCACAGGATCGACTCCGGCGGATCAGAAGCCGTGGTCTTCCAGGATTCGCGCGAGCGTCCCGTCCTCTGTGATGAGCCGGAGCCCCTCGTTGAAATCGGCCAGTCGGGCCTGATAGTCCGCCACGCGCCTGGAGAGCACCAGGTGTTGCGACTCGTGCTCCAGGGCAGGCTCGACCGCCTCCAGCTCGTCCTGGTATTCGGGGAACTTCCTGGTGATCAGGTAGCGTGCCACGGCCCTGTCTATCACGATCAGGTCAACCCGCCTGTGATAGACCTTGCGCAGATTCATCTCATCGGTTGTGGCGTCTTCCGTTTTCAGGTACGGGGCCCGGACAAATCTCAGGGGTTTGGCGTAGCCCTGATGGGTCCCGATACGGTGTCCCCGCAGGTCCTCAAGATGATGGAAGACGATGGGGGTGTCCCTCCGTTTGTACAGAACCAGTTCATTCGGCAGCAGGGGATCAGAAAAGGCGAACCACCGTTCCCGCTCTTCCCGGTACCAGAGGGCAAACATCCCGTCGAAGGCGCCCTCTCTGGTCATTTCCCAGCTGCGTGACCAGGGCATGAAGGTAATTTTCACCTCGTAGCCTGCCCGGGCATAGGCCTCACGGACGATCTCCGAGATGACCCCCTGGTTAGGGAGCTCCTCCCCGAAATACGGGGGGTACTCCGAACTCGCCAGACGAAGCTGCCTGGCCCCTGACTGCTCCGGTGCAGGAAAAAGCGAGACAACCGGGAGGAGGAGAAGCCAGAGGAACGTCACTGCGGCGGGTCTGTGGGGGCGCTCCATGGAATAATTATACACATCAGGGCAGCCTTATGCTCACTGTTTCCGGGAAAAATCCCGGGAAC
>NZ_KB891712.1 GCF_000373545.1 Alkalispirochaeta alkalica DSM 8900 | reverse complement strand
GGTAGTATATTATCGAGGCAATGCTTATCAGAACCCCGGGATCTTCCCAGGACACCCCCTCCGGGCAGGAGCGTTCACCACGCCTGAAGGAGCTGGTGCGCGCCGTGGCCACCGGTGCGGAGGATTTCGAGCACCTCTCTCGTGCGTTGATGCCGCTCCTGCAACGTGCCAACGAGCTGCCGCCCCATATCGCGCTTGAACTCTCCACCGCGCTCATCGAGCTGGAGGCAGATAGCGCAGCAGACGACCAGTTGTACTCGCTGGTAAACAATCACGGTGCTGCAGCACTGGCACTGGCCAGGTCCGGTCAGATTCTGGCGGCTAACGCACCGGCATCGGCCCTGTTCGGCCTGGCAATTGGCGACGGGTTACGCGCATTGCAAATCAGCAGAGACGAGTTCGACCGCTTTGCCCGGCGTCTTGCAACAGCCCCCGGGGCGAGCCTGATTAAGGCCTTTTGCACCACACCATCCTCACGGAAGGTTCCGGTCCTCTTTTCCGGCACCTACAGCCCCGGATACCGGGCCTTTCTCCTCAGGGCACTCCAGAACTACTGGCCCCATTCGGTAGATCTTGCTCTGGCTGAGCTCTTTGGCCTCTCGGCAAGCGAGCGCGAAATTCTCAGCGGTCTCTCGTGCGGACAAACCAGCGAACAGATTGCGGCACAGCGCTTCCGCGCTATCGGGACGGTACGGCAGCAGATCAAGAGTATTTTGCAGAAACTGGGCGTGGATACGCAACTGGAGGCCGCAACCATGGCGGCCGCAGCTGCTGCTACCGCTGCGGCCCACGCAGATACGGTGGGCCTCAAACGTGGTCCACTCCCCCGGAACACCCGGGAGCTCCCCCTGGAACTTGGCAGTTTTCTCCGCGACGGCCGGCCCGTTGGATACCGGCGTTTTGGCGACCCTGCCGGCAAAGCGGTCATCCTGTTTCATGGCCCCTCCTTCGGTGCCGGTGAGTATGCTGCAGACAGACGATTGGCCCGGAAATACCACCTGGATGTCCACGCGGTAGAACGGCCCGGCTACGGACGAACAGAGGTTCCTCCCGCAGACGAGGATATCCTGAGCTGCCATGTCGGGGACCTCCAGGCGTATCTGGTGCAGTCAGCAATCACGCCGGCAGCTTTTCTGGCACATGAGGTTGGCCTCATCCCGGCCCTCGAGTGGCTTCGCCGATACCCTGGAGACCTGCGCTGCCTTCTTGGGGTGTCCGCCGCCCCGCCTTTCAGGGAACTGGAACAGATTGATGTCATGCCGGAGCACCAGGCAATCTTCATTCAGGCAGCGCGGCAGGCTCCGTGGCTGGCACGTCTCATGACCAGACTCCTCACCATCCGCACCCGGCGCCTGGGCGTGGAACGCTGGACCGATGTTATCTTCAAGGGGCTGGAACCGGACGCAGACGTCATGAAAGGGCCTGCTCTTCGCTCCGGNATCATNGGAAGCTACAGCTTCTACCTCAATCAACTTGGCGCCGGGTTCGAACTGGATCTGCGCATGATGCTGGACGATTGGAGCCCCCTGGTGTCNGGTTTGCAGGTCCCCACGCTTCTCATGCACGGTGAGCGTAATCCAACAACACCGCTCAACTATCTGGAAATTTTCCGGAGGCTCAACCCCGCCGTCTGCATAGAACCGGTCGACGGCGCCGGGCTCACACTGGCCGTCTCGCATCCGGAGCTGATATACCGGAGGCTTGCCGGATTTATTCAGTCATGAAAAACGGCGAAACCCTCCGGTGGCCGCTGATCTATATCCTGTCAGCACGAGAACTTTTCNCTTCTCTCCCGTGGTCGTGACCCGAAAAAACTTGACATATCGANCCCGGGGGGGAAGACTNATGTGGAAGGGAAGATAAAAATGGTTCGTTATACGATATATCTGGTCTTTGCACTGGGGGTGTGCCTTCCGGCCTTCGGCGAGGCACCGGAATGGACGCGGAGAACGCCCTTCTCCGACGATGCCTACTACGGAAAGGGCCANGGGCCCTCTCGGGATGCGGCTCTGGAATCGGCCCGGCAGGAAATCCTCCGCCAGTTGCGCGCCCAGGTCAGGACGGGTGCTACCGTGATCGGTGCAACGGATCCTCGTCTGCTCGAGACCCTGGCCCTGATGTCCTCCTTTTTTGAGGAGAATTCCCTCCGGGGATCAGTCGAACGGGAGACCCTGTCCCTGGGGGGGACCACCTGGGTCCTTCTGGAATACCCCGCACCCTCAGCACTCCACCTGATTCACGCTGCGGCGGTGCGCCACGCCCGGGAGNGCGGGTTCAATATTGCGGCGCTCCTGGAGGCGATCCGGAGCCGCGACGTGATCGAGGCCGTGCGCTTNCAGTGGAGNCTGAGCGAGCTCAACCTGGAAAACTACGACGGCGACAACATTCAGGTTGTCCAGACCCCCGAAATGATGCATATCACGATCTTCCAGTTTCTGCCCGAGACGGCCCGGCTCTCGCGGGAACACCAGGCAGCGCTCCGGTCCCTGACTTCCACCCTCTTCCAGGAACTCCAGGCCCTCTCCTACCGGGCTGTGGATGTTCTGGGCCACGCCAACCCCACGGGGGCGCCCGGAGAGGAGGCGGAGCTGCAGGAGCTTTCGCTGCAGCGCGCTCGTATCATGGCCGACAATCTGCGCGCCTCGGGTCTCGAAATCACCCGCGTTGCGGGGGCAGGCGGGGCTCAACCCCTGACCGACGGAACAACCCCCGAGGGGGGAGGGAGAAATCGCCGTGTTGAAATATCAATCCATTTTGAATAACCGCGCCCCCTCGGGGAGTTCGCTCCGGACATGGTCCCCTCCGNCCCGGGCAGGCCGGGTCTCTCTGGCGACGGCNTGTCTGGTTGCAACGGTACTGTTTCTGGTGGCCTGTGCCTCGACCTCCGAGGCTCCCGGCACGCAGGAAGAACCCCGTCCCGAGGCACAGCTGACGCGGGTTGCCCGGGAGAGCTACCCCTCCTGGGTGGAAGCTCCGCCCCGGGAGGATTCACAGGAGGAGTATTTCTTCGGCCTGGGGTCCGGCACAAGCCAGGCTGCAGCGGAGAAGCGGGCCAGCCAGGACATCGGACTCCAGGTCAGCCGGGCCATGAGGTCCCACCTGAGCCTCCGTACCCGCGATCCCCAGCGGTTTTTTCTGGACATATCCGACCATTTTCTGCACCCCCAGGCCCTCTCGGGCGAGCTCGCCCTCTATTCCCCTCGGGTCCGGGAGCACCATCAGGACAGCGCGGGCAACCATTGGGTGCTGGCTGCAACCAGAACCGATGCCCTCCTCGATGTTGCCGAGGCGATTCTCTGGAGCTACCGGCAGCCCTTCGGGTTTTCCCGGGAGACCCTGAAAGAAATTCTGGCTGAGCTGGAGACAACCCTGACCCGGCGCGACCGGTGGGTCCTGGAGGCGGAGCAGCCCTGGGTCAGCCCTCTGGGGTTTTCCTTCAGGGAGGTTCCCGCCGGAACCTTTCTCCGCGACGGATCCCCTGCGGGGGANACCCGCATCAGCCGCCCCTTCCTCATGGGGACCGTTCCGGTGACGCAGGAGCAGTTCACGCTGATCATGGGGGTAAATCCCAGCCATTTTTCCGACGCACCGGACAGCGGGAGACTGCCCGTGGAGCAGGTGAGCTGGTACGATGCGGTGGCCTTCGCCAACAAGCTCAGTATCGCCGAGGGGCTCGATCCCCTCTACCGCGTAGAGGGTGTGAACTTCGAGACCCTGACCTACCAGGATATCCCCCTGGCCCCCCACGAGGCGTGGGATGCCCTCACCGTCGACTGGTTCGGCGACGGCTACCGCCTGCCCACAGAGATGGAGTGGATGTGGGCCGCCCTGGGGGCCGACGCCCTGAATCCCCGGAAAGTAAACAGTCAGGGCTACGGCCAGCGTTTTGCCGGAGAGAGGGGCGCACCCGACGAGGGGGNGGCCATGGCCGACCACGCCTGGTTCAACAGCAACAGCGGGGGCACGCCCCGCCCTGTCGGCACCAGACNGCCAAATCAGCTNGGCCTCCACGATATGAGCGGCAACGTCTGGGAATGGACCCACGATTTCTGGGGCCCGCTCCCCCCGAACCCGCTCGAGGATTACCATAACCAGGAGCCCTCGCCTCTCAGNACGCTCCGGGGTGGCGGATGGATGAGCCTCTCCGTGAACCTGGCGGTGGCAAACCGCAGCGAGGGGGTTCCCCATTTCCGGTATTACGGCTACGGCCTCCGGCTGGTGAGACCCTGATCACCTTCCCGGAGGTTCCCCCGGCGGGAGGTGGTGAAAGAAAAGCTGATNGTGCTATCCTGCGGAGAGATTACGTACCAGGAGACACGCACCATGACCGCCGACACAGATCTGCCCAAAGCGGCCCATACCTTTGCCCGCGCCCTCAGGGAGTCCCCGGAATACCGGGAGTACCTCGCTGCGGCCGAGGCCTACCAGAACGACCCCGACGCCCAGCACCTCTTGCACCAGTTGCGGGAAGCCCAGCAGGGCAGTTGCGCCAGCGCCGGGAGCTGCAGCTCTTCCGGTTGCGGCGAGGCCCCTCCCTCGCTGGAAGCAGAAACACTCCAGGAAGAGGTTGACGCCAACCCCGTGCTTTCCCGCTTCTTCGCCTCCCAGGAGGAGCTGGTTACCCTTGTTCGCTCCGCCAATGCCCGCCTCACCGAGTGCCTGGGCTTCGACCTGGCAGAACTCACCAAAACGGCCGGCGGCTGCTGCTGACCAGCCCGGGGAGCGATNCCCCGGAAAGGATATACCATGACCCAGGAACTACAACAGGCAACAGAGGATCTGGCCAGGGCACTGGAACAGGAAGAGCTGGTCCGGGAATACCAGGACGCGTCGCGGGAGTTTCAGGAAAACCGGGANCTCCTGACACTGCGCCAGGAGTATACCCGGCTGGCCCAGGCCCTTCATAACAAGCAGATCGATGGAACCCTCACCCAGGAGGATATCACCGGGATACGATCGCTCCAGTCGGAGATGCAGAACCACCCGGCCATGAAATCCTTTCTTGAGGTCCGGGAAAAAACGGTGGAGCTTCTCTCCGCCACAACCCACAGTATCAGCCAGGTGGTGGGATTCGATTTTTCGGCAACTGCAGCACCCCCTTCTTCCTGCTGCGGATAACCCTGCCGATACCCTTGCCTGCACAGAGGAGGCGCGCAACATGCACACCCTTGTCAAGAAAGAGCAGCTCTCGGAGCTGGTATACCGCTTCGAGCTTGAGGCTCCCCTGATCGCCCGGGGGCGGAAACCGGGCCAGTTTGTGCTGATCCAGACAGATCTGGAGTTTGGCGAGCGAATTCCCCTGACCATCGCCGACGCAAACCCCGAGGCGGGGACGATCACCCTGATCTTTCANGCTGTGGGGGCCACCACCCGGAACCTGGCAACCCTCCAGGAGGGCCAGACGATCCCCGCGATCCTGGGNCCNCTGGGCCAGCCNTCTCATATCGAGCGGGTGGGCCACGTGGTCTGCGTCTGCGGCGGGATCGGCGCTGCCCCCATGTACCCCATCGCCCAGGAGCTGCGGCGTCTGGGCAACCGCCTCACCATTATCATCGGAGCNCGTACGGCGAAGCTCCTTATCCTGGAAGAGGAACTGCGCGCCNTGGCAGATGAGCTCCTGGTGGTAACCGACGACGGAAGCGCCGGNCGAAAGGCGCTGGTAACGGAGCCTCTCCAGGAACTTTGCCGGAGCGGCGATTCTCCTGTGGATCAGGTCTTTGTGATAGGCCCNCCCATCATGATGAAGTTCGCCGCCGAAACGACCCGCCCCTTCGCCGTTCCCACCGTGGTGAGCCTGAATACCATCATGGTGGACGGCACGGGTATGTGCGGCGGGTGTCGCGTAACTGTGGGGGATGAAACCCGCTTTGTCTGTGTGGACGGCCCCGAGTTCGACGGCCATCTGGTTGATTTTGACAATATGATGAAACGCCTCCAGAGTTTCAGGGATCAGGAGAGAGGCGCCCGCGATATCTGCCGTCAGGGAGGAACCTCATGAGCCACCAGACCCCCGAAGAACTCCGGCGTAGTGCAGAGAAAGAATGGGAGGTCCTCCGGGAACGGCTGCACCAGGCACCCCTGAAACCGAAGGAACGCATGGCCCTGCCCCAGCAGGAGATGCCCGCCCAGGATCCCCGGGAACGGCGGTGCAATATGGAAGAGGTCGCCCTGGGCTACACCGAGGAACAGGCCCGGATNGAGGCAGAGCGCTGCCTCCAGTGCCCCACNGCCCCCTGTATTGCCGGGTGTCCCGTGGCGATCGATATTCCCCGCTTCATCGGCGAGATAACCCGGGGAGACTACCAGGCAGCGCTGGAGGTTATCCGGGAAACGAGCCTGCTCCCCTCGATCTGCGGCCGNGTCTGCCCCCAGGAGGTCCAGTGCCAGGCCCCCTGCACCGTGGGCAAGGCCCTGAAGGACCCCTTCGCCTCGGTCTCTATCGGCCGTCTGGAACGATTTGTGGCGGACCGGGCTGCAGGAAGCTCCCGGGCTCCCCGGGTGCAACCCGATACGGGACGCCGCGTGGCGATCATCGGGAGTGGTCCCGCCAGCATCACCGCCGCCGCCGATATCCGGCGCGAGGGCCACGCCGTTACGATCTTCGAGGCCTTCCATAAACCCGGAGGGGTTCTGGTCTACGGCATCCCCGAGTTCCGACTGCCCAAACGGATCGTTCAGGATGAACTGGCAACGCTGGAGGCGATGGGTGTCTCGATCGTCCCCAACTTTCTGGTGGGGCGCACCCGCACGCTGAAGCAACTTCTGGAGGAGGATGGCTTCGACGCGGTCTTTATCGGCAGCGGGGCGGGCCTGCCCAAGTTCATGCACATCGAGGGGGAGAACCTGGTGGGGGTCTTCTCGGCCAACGAGTTTCTCACCCGAAGCAACCTCATGAAGGCCTACAACCGCGACGAGGCGGCCACACCGATCTTCGATGCTCCCGTGGTGGCCGTTCTCGGGGGAGGAAACGTGGCCATGGATGCGGCGCGCACGGCGGTGCGGCTCGGCGCGAGGGAGGTTCACCTCTTCTACCGCCGGACCCGGGCAGAGATGCCCGCCCGGGCCGAGGAGGTCGACCACGCCGAGGAAGAGGGGGTGATCTTTCACTTTCTCCGGAGCCCCACCCGCATTCTGGGGGACCAGGACGACCGGGTTCAGGCGATCGAGGTGCTGGAGTACGAGCTGGGAGAACCCGACGAATCGGGCCGGCGCCGGCCCGTGGCGGTTCCCGGGAGCGAGTACACCGTTCCGGTGAACGCCGTGATCGTCTCTATCGGGAACGATTCGAACCCCCTCCTGACAGCCACAACCCCGGAGCTGGAAACCAACCGCTGGGGAAACATCGTTGCCGACGAGACAGGAAAGACCAGCATGGACCGGGTCTTCGCCGGAGGCGATATCGTCCTGGGGGCGGCCACGGTGATTCTGGCCATGGGGCAGGGACGGAGCGCGGCGCGGTCGATCAATGCCATGCTCGCGGAAGACCGGGAGCGCTGACACCGAACCAGACCCGGGACGGAGCCTGCAGGTCCCTTTCTGACCGGCAGGCCCGTCCCGTTTTTTTTCTGTCCTGTTTCTCTGCCCTTCCGTCCCTATATTTGACCTTTTTCTGAAAGCGACCTACACTCGCCACAAGGGAGCTTCCGGCGTGGAACCATTCAAGAATCCTGCCTTCTTTTACCAGCTCTTCCAGGGGATACCCGAAGCTGCCGCCGTTCTGGACGATCACGACCGGGTTATTACGGTGAACCGCCGCTTCGAAACCTTCTTCGGGTACCCCTGCGCGGCCATCAGGGGGCGCTACATCAACGATCTCATCGTCTCCGACGAACAGGCCCGGGAGGCCGAGGCCTACTCCCGGATCGTCCTTTCGGGGACACCCCTCGCGGTGAACGCCATCAGAACCCACGCCGACGGCACCCCCCTGGAAGTGTCCATCTCGGCTCGACCCATCTTTCTGGAGGGAAAGCAGGAAGCCCTCTTTGTGATGTACCGCGATATCAGCGACCAGGTAATCCTCCTGGACAGCGTAGATATCCACATCTGGTATCTTTCCGGGCCCGACACCTACGGAGCCATCAACGATGCCCACGCCCGCTTCCTGGGGCGCCCCAAGGGGGAAATCCAGCACCACCCCATTGAGACCGCCGCCTTCCGCGACGGAAACCGGGAGGTTTTCTCCTCGGCCACAGAAATCACGGAAGAACGCTGGGCCCCCAGGGCCGATGGTGCCCGGCGGCTCCTGAAAATAACCAAAAAACCCCGGTTCGACCGGGAAGGACGCATAAAATACGTGGTCTGCACCGCCCGGGACACCACCGAGGAACGGGAGCAGGAAAACTCCCTGCGCCTTCTCTCTTCCATGGTAGAGCGAAGCGCCGACCCCATGATCCGAACCGATGCAAACCACCGGATCACCTACCTGAATCCCGCTGCGGAAAAGCATCTCGGCTGGACCACCGGGGAAGTACGGGGGAAGAGCCCCGGCATCTTCAATGCCGAGGAGCAGGCCCAGGAAATTCAGCAGGAAATCCTCGAGACGATCAGGTCGGGACAGACCTACCAGGGGCGCTTGCGGAACCGTCGCAAGGACGGCAGCACCTTCGTGGCCCAGATCAAGATATCGCCCATCACCGATCGTCAGGGGCAGATCATCGGCTACGTGGACATACAGCACGACGTCTCGGCCGATCAGGAGGAGCTGGAGACCAGGGACCTCCTGCTCAAGGAGGTGCAACACCGGGTCAAGAATAACCTGGCCACCGTGGTGAGCCTCCTCTCGCTCCAGGCGACACAGCAGGAGGACTCCTCCGTCACCGGCGCCCTGGAGGACGCACGCCGCCGGATCGAGGCGGTTCTTACGGTCTACGAATCGCTCCACCAGGAGTCGTCCTCCGAAGAGGTCCGGCTCTCACGCTACCTGGAAGAGATCGTCCGAAAACTGAGAGATTCCTTCGATTCGTCCCTGGCCTTTTCCTTCCACTGGGACCAGCGGGAGATCACCGTGGACAGCAGCACCGCCATCGCCCTGGGAATGATCGTGAACGAACTTCTGACAAACGCCGTGAAACACGCCTTTCCCCGGCAGGATCAGACGCAAGGAACGGTGGATGTCTTTCTGGAAACCCCCGAGCCAGGAGAGAGACACCTCTTGCGGGTACGCAATAACGGGGCCCCTCTGCCGGACCACCTGGAGCCGGGGGGGGCCGGCTCCGGTCTGGGGCTCACCCTGGTCCAGAGCCTGGCCCGGAAAGTCCGGGGCGCCCTGGCGATCCACCGGGAGGAGGAACCCTGCTTCGCCATCACCTTTCCCGCGGTCCTGCCGGGGGTTTCGGCGGCCCCCACCAGGGCCTCTCAGCAGGACGCACACCACGGCCCTGAATAGGGGTCGAGGGGGTATTCCCGGGCGAGCTCCCGGTACTCAGCCGCTCCAAAGGCGCCCTCCCGGGCCAGCGGGTTCGGGCGGAGCAGATCCCGGGGCAGGTCAAAGACCTCCCGGACCGTGCCGCCCGTGATCGCCTCGAACCGTTCCGGTGAGACCAGACCCCGCAGGAGCTCCTCGGCAGCACGACGAAACCCGGGGATCCCCGGGAGGCCCGCCGCACCCTCGGCCTTGTCGCGGGCCGTGTGCGGCGCGTGATCGCTCTCGAGCCACGCCAGGTCGCCCCGCACCAGAGACTGCACCAGCTCGCTCCGGGACTTCTCGCTGCGCAGGGGAGGGTTCACGATCTGCCGGTCCTCCCGGGTAAGCATCAGATGGTGCGGTGTGGCCGCCCCGGTGAGGCGGAAGGGGAGCCCCGGGCCCTCGGCAGCGATGATCCGCGCCGTCTCGGGGAGTGTCACGTGGGCGATGTGGAGGGTCCCCCGGAACCCTGCTGCCTCGGCCAGGGCGATCTGGGTCTGAACCGAGGCGATCTCGGCCAGACCGGGCCGCGCGTCGGACCAGGTCTCGGGCCTGTCCCGGCTGAACCGCTCCGGTTCCAGCAGATCTTCCCGCTCGGCATGAACGGTCACTACCCCCCGGTACCCGGCGCCAGCCAGGGTTTTCCAGACCAGATCCTGTTCGNCCACGGTAACAACTCCCATGCGACCCGTGCTGTGACCCGCAAAAAGCTTGAGCCCCACCACCCGGGGAAAGAGCTCATCCCGGGCCGCTGCAATNTGCCGCACCTGGTCGGGGTCCGCCGTGATTCCACCGTAGATTCCGTGNAAGAGCCCCCCGGCNCCATCCAGCGATTCCANGGCCCGGTCGGCGTCGGCGATACGCCGCTGCAACGTCTCCCGGCTGGTCATGGCCGGGTCGGTGTTGGGCATCTCGAAGACCGCCGAAAGCCCTGCCCGCCAGGCCACGGAAAAACCGTGGGCCAGGGTCTCTTTNTGCGACTGCGCCCAGTCGCGGAGGTGTACGTGGGGATCGATCACGGGGAGACTCCTTCCCGGTATTGCCGGGCCGTTACAAAGGTTCCGTACATACAGGTGAGGTTTCCCCCGCACTGGCAGGCACCGCAGAGCCCCACACCGCAGAGCATGGTCTGCTCCAGGGAGAGCCAGATCCGCTCGGGGGGTATCCCCGCCAGCTCGGCCTCCCGGGCGGCCGCTTCCATGAAGGGCTCGGGCCCCACCACGTAGCAGGAGACTCCCCCTGCACCACCCAGGGNGCCCACTTCCTGCTCCAGGTGCCGGAGCACCCTGGCCTGCTCTCCCTCGTCCCGGACGATCCGCAGGTTGTCCTCTCCGGAAAGGACGGCCCCGAAGGTCCCGGCCAGGGGCGTTTCCGTGTCATCCCGGCGAAGTCCCACAAGAACTCGCAGGGGGATCTTCCGGTCTGTCAGCTCCCGGGCCAGGGCAGGAAGCACGGCCGTGCCGCTGCCGGCACCGATCAGAAGCGCACCCCGGGGAACCTCCCGGGAGCTCTCCCGGGGAAGCCCCTCGCCGTAGGGGCCGCGAAGATAGACCGTATCGCCCGCCTCGACCTGCCCCAGGGCTCTGGAGAAGGGCCCCCGGCGATGCACCAGAAAGCGCAGCGGATCGGCATCGGCCGGAGAAAAGGGTTTTTCCCCCACCCCGGGGAGCCACAGAAAGCACACCTGTCCGGCCCGATACGACAGGGAGCCCTCCAGGGTTATCTCGCAGAGGGAATCGTCCAGATCCTTCCGGTGGACCACCCTGAAGGGCGTGAAGGCCATGCCCGCCGCCGCCTTTCCCGGAGGGCACACTGCTCCCGGAACCCCCGCCAGGNACCGGAGCAGCTCCGGCCANTCCCGCTGGTGATAGCGCGCAAGGACGCTGCCAACCCCCACGGTCGTGGCCCCCAGGGACATGAGGGCGCACACGTCCTCGCGGGTTTCAACGCCCCCCATCCCGATGAGGGGAATNCCGGGCCCCAGGGCACGGCGAATCTCGGCCACGCACTCCCGGGCGCGCTCACGAATCCAGCGTCCGCTCTTCCCGCCCCGTCCTCCCAGGGGGTTCGAGAGGATCGACGCCCCCGAGTGGGGCTCGTAGTAGGCCTGGGGGTCTGCCGTATTGATCGCCACGATTCCCCGGGCNCCCCCCTCCACCGCCGCCCGGGCGATCCTGCCCGGATCNGGCGCATCNGGAGTCAGCTTGGCGTAGACGGGCACCGAACCCGCTTCGGCGCAGACCGCCGCCGTGTATTCCCTCACCAGGGCCGGGTCGCTCCCGATCGCTGCACCGTAGCCCCCNCTGGCGTGGGGGCAGGAGAAGTTCAGCTCCAGCATGTCCGCAGAGGGAGCCAGCTCCCGGGCCAGCAGGGCAAACTCTTCGGCCGANCCTCCCGCCAGGGATATATTCAGACGACACCTGGCAGGCCAGTCCTTCCTCAGNGGCGCCAGCGCCCGCAGCTCCCGCACCGTCTCGGCCAGCCCGGGGTTCCGCAACCCCACGGCGTTGCCGAAGGAACCCGGTTCGGGCTCGGTCAGGATCGGTTCCCGGTTTCCCGGGTTCGGTTCCACCTGGATACTCTTGGTTGTGAGGATCGACACCAGGGTGTTCCGGGCAAACCAGTCCAGCATGGCGGGGTTGGTGGAGGCTACGCCGCTCACCGTGGCCAGGGGCACTTCCCGGAAACTCACGCCGNAACCTCGCCATCCCCGATCGCCAGGGCNTGATGCATCGAACGATAGGCTCCTGCCAGGGCCTCCCTCCGTTCTTTTCGTCTCCGNGGNGCCTCGGCGGGAAACCAGGGGAAGAGAATGCCCCGNGAGGCGTTCACCCGCACCAGCTCCAGGGGATACCCGGCAGAACGGAGGACCTCCAGGGTTGCCTCGGCGGAACCGCCCTGTTTTCCCACGCCCGGGATCAGAAGCGGCACCGGCGCGGCGGCGAGGTCCGCCACAATCTGCCGAAGTTCCTCAAGAGCCGTGGCGCCCACGACGATTCCTGCTCCGGGAAAGGCGCTGCTCCATTCCTGAACGACCCGGACCACCTCGCGAAAGAGAGGAACCTCTCCCCGGGACGTGGCTGCCGGAAGGTTCTGAAACCGCGCGGCCCCGGGATTGCTCGTCCGGGCCAGGGCGTAGACGCCCCGTCCCTCACAGAAAAAGGGGTTCACCGAGTCGTCGCCCATCCAGGGCGAGACCGTCACCGCCTGGGCACCCCAGACCTGAAAGGCCTCGCGGGCGTAGTTTTCGCTGGACCGGGCGATGTCGCCGCGTTTGCTGTCCAGGATCACCGGGATATGNCCGTGGCGCTCTTCCAGGAGATCCAGAATTTTCGCCAGCGTGCGCGACCCCTGGTAATTCCCCTGGCGAGGCCGATCCAGGGCGTGGAAATACCCCAGATTCGGCTTGTACGCTCCCGGCAGGAGCCCCGACTGGTCCACCACATCCAGAAAATCCTGAAGGTGCTCCAGGATCACCTCCTCCGGAGGGGGCCCTCCCAGTTGCGGTTCCTCCCGGCCGCACCCGAGCCATTCCAGCACGGGATCGATACCAACGCAGAGGAGAGACCCTGCCCGAACTGCCGACTCCCGGAGCGTATCACGATAATTGTTCATCGCCCTTCTCCCCATCCGAAGGGATCCTCCCGCCACCGGCGGATCGTCTCCATATCTTCCTGACTCANACCGCCGTCTTCGGCCGCCACACCCAGGAGAAACTCCAGATCAAAGATCGTCCAGAGCGGACAGGGCGGGGCGAGGCGCGANAAGGNTCGGGGGGCTTCGTCAAAGCCGTAGGAGAAAATGGCCCCGCACCCCACAAGGTTGGCCCCCGCCTCCTGGAGCGCTTCGGCCGCAGCCAGGGCGCTCCCTCCGGTGGAGATCAGGTCTTCCACGAGCAGAACCGAACGGCCCGCCAGGGGTTTCTCCAGGAGCGCCTCCTCCCTGCTGAGTCCTTCGATCTTTCGGGCCAGCCCGTGACCCTTCACGCTGGACCGGACGTAATAGAAATCGATACCCAGGGCCTCGGCCAGAACCGCCGCAGGGGCAATCCCCGCGCTGGCTGTCCCCGCCACGGCCTGAATGGAATCAGCCGCGCCCAGACCGGCGTGAGCCAGAAAGCCCGCACGAACCAGGGCCCGGCCACGGGGATAGCGCATGAGCAACCTGTTGTCGTTATAGATCGGCATGCGGTACCCCGAGGCCCAGGTGAAGGGCTCTTCCGGGGAGAGCCGTACCGCCCCGATCTCCAGGGCGAAGGCCGCTATCTCGCGCCGCACCGTTTCAGCATTCTGTTCCGTCCCGCTCTGGTCATCTCTCATTATCTCGTCTCCCTTGCTGTGTCCGCCCCTTCTGCGGATAGATCATTTCCATATGTCCTGAAAGCTGTGGGTTCTGCTGCAATAGGCACAGCTGTACTGGTCCGTGCCGGTTCGCCGGAACCGGGGGATAATCTGCTCGCCGTTGGCGGGGTGGGTGATACAGGCCTCGTTCCGGCAGACCAGCTCGGGCAACTCCGCAATCCTCAGGGGAAAACCCAGACGAATCTTCCGTTGCACCTCGCCGTGGCGTATCACGTTCACCGTTGCTCCCGGGACAACGGCGGCCAGCTTTCTGATCATCGTCTCGTCGGGCACGGGGTGCCCCGGCCGAAAGAGCAGTCCCTTGGTCCCGCTCTTCTCGCCCGTGGAAACCCACTCTCCTCCCGGTCCGTGGAGNTCCATGACCCGGATCAGCGTTGCCAGGTGTTCCCTGATCGCCGGAGCGGAATCCCCGGCGCAGACGTGGTCCAGCACCAGACCATCGCGAATCGGCCTGATTCCCTCGGAATACCGCTTGGGGCCCGATCCATCCAGGGGAAGTTCGGTGATGCACTGCTCCTCCTCCACCGGGACAGAACCCAGAGGGCCCTGGTAGTCCTGACCGATTCGCCCCCCCAGCATCGCCAGCAGAACGATTCGCACGATCCAGCCGTTGGCAGACTGCCGTTCCCAGCCGTTCAGCTCGGTATCGTCCAGCGCAACAGGAATGGTGGGATACTCCCGATGTCTCGGCAGGGGATGGTAAAACCGAGTTCCCGGGGGCACCTTCCCCCTGTCGGCGGGATCGAAGGTGATGGCCGCCCGGAGTTCACCCTGACGCCGGAGAATCCTGTCTCCCATCCGCTCCAGCTGGGGCCTGGTAAAATACCACTGGGGGGCCACACCCCCCACGCCGCTACCCGACGAGAGGTACTCCGCGATAGACCCGTACTCGCGCACCTGAAACCCCTGATTCCGCATCTCTTCCACGTAGTGGGCCGGCATGGAGAGCTCCCGGGGCGCCACCAGATCAACCAGGACCTCCTGAAACAACCCGAGACCGCGTACCTTGGAGTGNACGGTCCTGCCGTGATAGAGATCGCCCACCAGAGCAAGGTGGATCTTCTCGTGAGACCAGTTCAGGTCTTCCAGAAAGGTAAACTCGTCCAGCAATTCCTGGGTGGGGTGTTCGTGACGCCCGTCACCGGCGTTGATGAAGGAAACGGGCCAGGGGAGGCTGTGCCTCCGCCGGTACTCCTGCAGGCGTTCTTCAAGATGCCGGCAGACCCCCTCCAGGCGACTGCGCACCACAAATATCCTGTTTCCGTAGCCCACCAGGTTGGAAAAGGTGTCCAGGTAACTCTCTGATTTGTTGAACGACGAGCTCTCGGCGTTGAACTCGGAGAACTTCATGCGGTGAAAATGGGCCGCGTTCTTGAAGGACTCCCGGGTGCGGGTGCTGTCCTCCAGGAAGACCTCGTAGAACCCGAAATCNGGATCGTTTATCCTGAAGCGGTCCAGCCCGGACTGGTCACCCGCTGCCATGGCCTCCTTCAGGCGTCGCGCCTGCTGGTACAGATACAGCCGCTCCTGGTGGTTCATGTCCTCGATAACTGCCAGGGACCTTCCCACAAAGGGGGCGTGACCGCTCATGGTCTGCCTCCTCGTGCCGGTTGTCCCCACTCCCCGACGGGGCACCTGCCCGGGGCGGAGGACAAAAAAAATGGCACCGGAAATTCCGGTGCCACCATTTCAACAGGAACAACAGGNCCGCCTGTGGACCTTCGCCGTTCCGAACAATGTTCTGTAAACCAGCCCCGCCAGGGGCACTCAATCGTGATCATATTGAGACCTGAGGCTATCCGGGGTTCGTCGGGGTGTCAAGCCCTCGCGCACCGGGGCCAGCCACCTGAACGCNTGGTGCGCACGATTCGCAGCCCCAGGACTCACCCTCCAGCCCCACCCGGGAGCCGCGTTACCCCTCGTCCCCCACCTCGGTCTCATCCTCGGGGTTCTGGGGCTTGTTGCTGCTGATCAGCGCCGCCAGGGGATCATCGGTTGCCAGGATCTCCCGAATCCGGAAGAACCGCATGTTTTCCCGATCCTGCTGCTCCTGGGGNGAGGCCCGCAGATAATCCTGGTAGTTCTGCAATTCGCCGTAGAGCCGTGAAAAGCGATCGTGCCAGGTCAGNGCCGCCTGCTGGTGGCGGGCAAGATAGTCCAGGAGTTCCGCCCGATCCACCTCCTGCAACCGCGCCTCGGCCTCCCGGGGGGTATCGTAGACCCCCACCAGAAGGGTATGCCACAGGGAAAACCAGACAAACTGGGGTTTCCGGTGATCCGATCCCGCGCACCCCGGGCAATAGAGTTCCTCCCGGATCACGCCGCTGAGAATGGGCGACCCCTGAATGAGATCCCCCACGTGATACTCCCGGAGCCCCGGCTCAAAAACCTTGGTCTGAACCTCCGTAATGGCGGTCCTGCAATTTACGCACGCCCGGGGAGGGTCAAACCGCACGGTGTCAAAAATACCCATGCCCCTATGGTAGTACGCCTTGGGCAGGACCGCAAGATCTCTTTGGTGAGACCCTCGGGCACACCCCCTTGATCAGCCCCCTGGTCCC
>NZ_KB891711.1 GCF_000373545.1 Alkalispirochaeta alkalica DSM 8900 | reverse complement strand
GTTTTCGAACCTTCAACGTCATTGACGACTACAACCGTGAAGCACTGGCGATTGAGATCGACCTGAGTCTTCCTGCTGCGCGGGTAACGCGTGTTCTCAATCAGCTTGTTGAAGAACGAGGCTATCCACGTCAACTGCGTAGCGACAATGGACCAGAGTTCATCAGTGTGAAGCTGGCTGAGTGGGCTGAAACNAATGGCGTCCACCTGGAGTTCATCAAACCGGGAAAACCGACTCAGAACTCGTACGTGGAACGATTCAACCGCACCTATCGGGAGGAGATTCTCGACGCATACATTTTTCGAAGCTTGGACGAGGTCAGGGAGCTGACACGAACATGGATAGATCAATACAATGGGGAGCGACCCCATACGGCTCTCGGCAGGGTCCCTCCGCTGGACTACCGACGAGCCAACAGCCGCGACGGTACTAAGTTATCGCCTGTACCAAAACCGGGATGATTACACTCTTTGCGTTCACTTCACTTAGGAGATCGCGAGTTGGCTACTATCAACGCAGTTCTAATGCCCTTTGCCAGCATGGCCGGACCCGTCTATGACGAACAGACCCGCACACTCAATCTGGTCTCCCTGGTTAGAGTGCACGACTCGATCGGGCAGTGGATGAATCCACTCATCAGCATCGCGGCAGTCTTGCAGATCGGCGAAGCACGGATAGTCGGTTCCGAACTGGCGACGACACTTCACGCTGAAGAGGCGCTGAGTGGTCCTCCTGGATGCGGCATGCGGTCTGAGCCTGACGAGATGGCGGAGATCATCGCGACGTTGATTGCACCCATGGGCAAGCAGCCATCTCGCTGGGCCGTCGCCGAGTTTCAGGAGGCTGTGGACCGGTACATGAACCAGCCCCCTGCTTTGCTGGCGACCGCTGGAGGCGCAGGGTTCACTGTTGAGTTTCCATACGGTGATCAGTCATCGCTGTGCCAGGTAATGGCCGATCAACCCCATCCACGATATGGCAATGGTTGCTTCATCTTGCAATCGTTTCCTGTCGCTGCGAAGTCGGATCCGGAGGGCGTGATGCTTGCTCTTTCAATGAACCGCAGTGAGCTGATGGAGATACCGTTCGGCTATGGCTTCGGTAGTTATGCCTATCGGGATGGCACGCTGCATTTCACATCCTTTTTCCCCAATGCCTTGTATCGACCAGGCCTATTGCCGAACATCTACTTCTCTTGCGCTCAGCGTGCGCGCGAGATGTCAGCGCGGCTTGCGGGCGCTGATTGGACGCAGGAATCTTTCTCCCCACGGCGAAGTACAATCAGTCGGATCATGGATCGGTTGAGCGGTCGATGACGATCCAGAACCTGCCTAACAACAGCATGCAGCGGACGCCACTACGCGTCGCCGCTGATGCTGAGCGTTAGTTTTTAGTTGGAGTTTGCATCCTGGATTAAAAAAAGTATTATATCAATTAGATAGTACTCGCCCCCATAGTTTTGATGGTGAATGCCTGTAATCATCCCCGACATCTGAGAGATTTCGGGAACAGAACTCACCGAGGAGGATCCATGGATATTGTGAAACTGACAGACGAAAATTCGATCAAGGCGATGCAGAATCACGTCAAGCGCGCATTGGACGATCCCAAGATACGTGTATTTCAGATTTAGGGCATTTCGGGATCAGGAAACGAACCGCTCTTCGGAGCGTCTTCGGCGAACGCGACATCGAACCGATCGAACATAATTATACGATCCTCGAAACAGCGAAACCGATTGTCGAGAAAATTACGACGCACCCCAGCGCCATTCATCTCTGGGATGATGTGTTCCGCTCAAACATCATGCACCCTGAAGTGCTCTCGGCTTTCCAGAGAATCCAGGGTGGCGCGATCGACTTCCACGGTACGTTCCTTCTCGTCGCGAATGATAAGGAGTTCCCAGATGGAAACTTCCCTCCCTTCCCGGGAGTTTACATTGAGTTCAAGAATAATAAAGCATTTCTCCAATACCTTGAGCGACAGGAAACGGCAAACTAAACTGACCCTCCCCGGGGGGGTGGTGAATATACTTGGCCCCATCGCCGAATTTGTGGGAATTAGGCCTGGCCTGCGACAGGGGAAATCTCTAACTGATAATCGTTATCAGCGACAGTGGTCCGCAATGATGAAACAAGGGTACCCCGGCCGGTAGTGGGTATCAGTGTTTGCCGTGACATTTCTCCTACCCGGGAACCGGGCCCCACAGGAAGCTCCAGAATCGACGCTACGGCCCTATATGGCGCCCCTTTTTCCCCTATGAGGCCCTAGAACGCGAGATAGGGCTGCTGGTGAGCTCTCAGGGTAAGTTTTGGGGTATTGTAAACCTGTCGCCCCGCGCCTGGCTCTCTGCGATTTCAACGCAGTGCCTGGTCTCTCATTGCATGTATGGCGGGGTTCTTCCGTGGGGAACGCTGCACCGTGAAGATGCAGCACCCGGAGCATGAGCCTAGGGTCGCGAGAATAGATCGTCGCTTGAGTATGTGGTACATCTTCGGAAACCTTCTAGTGGGAGGGCCTGTCGGCTGGCTCTTGATAGACCCTGCGTCGGGGGCCATGAGGAACCTCAAGGACCTACACCTGGACATGGACCCCGCCAGTAAATTGATTCATGAGGGGGGGGCGGGACCCCGCCCGCACGCCCGTTCCCTGCAAGGGCCACAGCCCCTGCAGCCCATTGGGAAAAACGGTTGAATCGATAGTCGAGTAGACCGGGGGAGTTTCACCCCCAACCTCTCACAGAACCGTACGTGATAGTCTCCCATCATACGGCTCTTCGTACTCGACCGATTGCATAACATCCACGCGTCCAGTGTTCAAACAGGTACGGTCGAGCTAACGCCATCTTCCGTAACAGCTCCGCTGCTTTCTTCCAACTTCGTTTTACCCGCTTGTATTTGCTCCGTGCCCATTTCACCAGTATCCTCTGGAACATCCGGTATATCTCATACATCTCGGATCGTCGAAACTTTCCGTAGTATATCTCCCACCCCCGTAGCTTCGCGTTGAATATCTGTGACAGGTCCTCCAGTTCACCACTCACCTTCCGGTATGCTTTCCAGCTCCGCATCTCGGCTTTCATCGCCTGCTTCGCCTTCCGGCTTACTCCCGGTGTGAAATTGAGAAAATATGACCCATCATGGCTTCGTGCCATCCGTGGCCGAAACGTATATCCAAGAAAGTCAAACTCCGTTCGTTCGTAGTCCTCCCGGCGTTTGCCATCCCGGCAGTAGACAACCTTCGTCTTCTCAGGGTGTGCCGTCAATTTGCATCCCGCCAGTCGTCGCGTTATCTCTTCTCGTAGCTCTTCCGCCTGCTCTTGTGTCCGACAGTGTAGAACGATATCATCCGCGGACCGCTCAAACGGTACTTCCGAATGTTCCCGTACCATCCACATGTCAAACGCATAATGCAAATACAAATTCGCTAGCAATGGACTGATCACTCCGCCTTGCGGCGTTCCTCTGCCCCGTTCTTCCAACGCTCCTTCTGTGGTCCGCACTGGAGCCTTCAACCACCGATCAATATACAGTTCTACCCATTTCGGTGGGGCGTGATGCCGTACCGCTTTCATCATGAGCTCATGATCAATCGTGTCGAAAAACCCCTTGATGTCCAGATCGACAACCCAGTCATATCGCCAGCACCGCTTTCTCGCTCTCGCGAGCGCCTGGTGTGCGGATTTCCTTGCCCGATGCCCGTAGGAATCCTCATGGAAAACCGCATCAAGTGCTGGCTCAATCGTCAGCCGAGCCGCCATTTGCGCAATTCGATCCACGACCGTCGGAATCCCCAACGGTCGCGTTCCTCCGCTACTTTTCGGAATGTCCACTCGCCGTACGGCTTCCGGTATGTAGCTCCCCGACGACATCCGGTTCCATAGCTTGTACAGATTGTCCGATAGTTTCGCTTCGAATCCTTCCAAGTTCTGGCCGTCTATCCCTGGTGCTCCACCGTTCTTCCGCACGCGCTTGTATGCTTCCCAGATCGTCCGCTTCGGAATGTCAAACGGTTTTGTCTTTCCCACCGGATGCCTCCCGTTCCCGGTTGATCCCCGGAAAAGACTGAATACGTCGGTCCCTTTGCTCCACCATCATTACAACAGCTTCTTCACTACTACGGACCGATCCGCCCGGGATGCATGGGCGAGCAACGATTCGGAGAATCGTGACCAGCCCCTGTGCTCCGCATCGGTACTTTCCCTCTCATCGGGTTCGCCGCTTGAGGTTTTCCCTTCGCATCGGAACGACAGGTTCCCACGTTCCACATACCAGCCTGATACCAGGTCACGCCGCCTATATGCCGGGGGCCGCTTACCCAGTACACAGGTTTCCGGTAAGCTTCTCGCAGTGCACACTTGATCACTGTTCTCGACCCCACATGGTCTTTTTTCTCGACACCTCGTCGACGGTTCACTTTCGTTCGTCTCCTGTTATCTCACCTGACCGGTCTTGCCCGGCCTTTTCCCTGAACGCTCACTACCCTTTGGACGGCCACTTCTATCTGAGTGGCCTCTTTTCGTCGCGGCTCTTTACCCAGGTTGCATGGCCGAGCAATAAAACCGGAGGTTTTATGACCAGGCGCAGCAGCTTCAGGTGGTTTGAAACCTGCCCTGTAGACCGATCCCGAGGGGCCACCCCATTCGTCTGAGGCTCCCTCATCTGGTATGCAGCTTTGATGCCTCCTTCCTTTCAAAAGTAGGTGCCTTCTCGTGGCACACAAGGGTTAAAAAGCCCGGACAACCCGAACCCGGAGGCTGTCTCTCTTGTTGCTGCGGTACTGGCGGCCATTGCCGAAGCCCCGGTACCGCGCGCCGTGGCTACCGCTCTCGGACGAACTCCAGTAGTCGACAGACGCAAAACCTCCAATTACTTCCCTCTTCTGGTACATCAGGTTCAGCTCATCTTTTGACGGCAAGAACCAGTCGTTGAATCCCCCGTGTCTGGCATTCATTGCCACCTGGGCTGCCGGATGCTCGCTGCCAGCCATTGCGGTATAGGTGTTCCTATAACCGCTACCGACCGCTGTAGAGGTACCGGGGGTACTTGTTTGGCTGGTCTTCCACTGGTGTCTCCTATCTTCATCAGCGGTCCATGCTTCCAGGTACCGCCAGCCCCCGCTGGTGTTGCCTTTATCATAAAACACAACGCCCCCGGCGGGACCACGATCCCCCACGCGGTACACCTCCGGCTCTGCCCGGACCATGTAGCTGAATCGGGCCGTTGCGGTAGCCCCATCCCGCACGGTAACGGTGCTATTCTCCGTCTCGCCGTTCTCATAGCGGATCTCAAGGCGGCGGCTTCCTGTTTCTACATCACTGAGCGTTGCGCTCTGCCCGGCCCGCAGATCACCAATCCGCTCTCCGTCCAGAAACACCGTGCCCGTTGTAGCAACAGTCACACGAATTGAGCCGACTGTGCGTGCCACCTGAAAGCCCGGGCGCGTGGGCGGTGGTGGGGTGACAACGGATGCTACTTGCGGTACACCGCCCAGATACACCTGATCAAAAAACTGGTTGTACACCGCAGGGATCTGCCGGCCGTTGGTAGCGTTACGCACTCCCTGACCGGTACGGCGAAACACTTCGTTGATGTCTATTCCCGGAACGGTGAGGTGCTGCAGCAGTTCCGCGGTGAAGGTACCATTGCGTCCGGTGCCGTCTGCCGCAACGCTCCCGGCGCTGGTGGCGTAGGCAACAATGGATCCCGGCGGCTGGAAGCCGATCGCCGCCAGTCCGCGGCTACCGGATCGCGCCCAGCTGAAGGGGTTGTCGCGGCACGCATCCAGCACCACCACGTTCAGGTTGCTCCCCGAGCGGTTCATCTCATCCAGAACTGTCTGGGTAGCCACGGAACGGGTCCGCAGAAATGACTCCGAAGCGATCGATGCCCGTGCGGGGATCAGGTAGTTCTCCCCGCCGGATTCCACCCCGTGGCCGGCGAAAAAAAAGAACCCCGTGGCACCACGGTTGGAGGCAAGCCGGCGCCCAAACTCAACCACCGCCATTTCCATTGTCTCCAGGTCGGCGTCGATGCGCAGGTCAACGGTAAATCCTACCTGCCGAAGTGCTGTGGCGATATCCCGGGCATCGTTGGCCGGGTTGGTCAACCGGCCCAGATCCCGATAGTCCCCATTGCCGATCACCAGGGCGATCCGGGCACCATCAGATGCGTGCGCCGCAAACAGCGCGGAACATACCATCAAGAACGCTGCAACGATCCGTTTCATTATCTGATCCTCGCCACGGTGGTAATGGACACATGCGCCTCCCCTACCCGGGTCTCACCCGCCGTGCCACCGCCCCCTCCGGGTGCCGGTTCCCGCACCAGCCCCCGGGTGCGCACCACCGCATCACCGGGGGTGCGAAACACATCGTACCACTGGCCGGATATCTGCCGGGGTATCACATCCGGTGGGGGCGGCTCGGTAGTGTGGGCAGTCACAATAAGGCGCTCTACCCCGAAGGGCGGCACCACCTGGAAGCGGTACGGCAGCGCCACCACGCGGTTCACCCGGTCTATGCCGATATAAAACTGCTCTTCCAGCAGCACCGTATCCCCGGATGCCAGCACGTAGCTCAGCTGCAGGAATGCCGGCTGGTTCACCCGGAAGTAGAACTGGATCACCTCGCCCTCTTCAAAGACCAGGGAGGTCTCGTTACGTCCTTTATCCGTCCAGACGGAGAGCTCCAGCCCGCCGGAGACGATCTGGTCATTCAACAGCGCCTGGGCCCCGGCAAGGGCGATATCCGCATTGGCGGGGCGCAGGGTGGCAGTGTCCACAGATGTGGCAGGTATGGTTGTGTGGGCTGCGGCGATCACCCGCCCGGTGGCAATCTGCCGGGCAGCCAGATGGATCTCCACAGAATCCTCTGATGGCCAGTAGCTGCCACGGATCACCACCGTATCAAGCATCGTCGTATCAGCAGGGTGGCTCACCCGCCCCAGTGAACTTGAAACAAGCCCTGCCATGCGTGCGCCGAAGGAGCTTGAAAAGTCTGCGTCCTGGTACAACAGCGGCACCACCTGGGTGCCCCGGCCTCCCCTTGCCCCGGGTGCTACACCCTGCCCGCCGGACTCCCGCAGCACCGATATGAGGTTCCGCGCCAGAAGATCAGCCGCCTGCTGCGGGGTAGCCGGCTGAAAACGCTGCAGCCGATCGCGGCGTTCCACCAGGAGTCGCTCCATGGTCACCGCATCAACGGCCCCTCCCGGGGGAGCCTCTGCGGCGGTATCCAGGGCGCGTATAATGGTCACGGCGTCATGGAGCGCCGAGAGGGCGCTGTCAGCACGGGTGAGTGCCCGCTCGGCTGCCTCCATATCACCACGAGTTATCGCATCATCAAAGGAGTCCATTGCAGCTTCAAGGCGCGATCGGGAATCCTCCGCATCCACGGCAAACTGGCGGCGCAGATCCGCCTGGGCGATCCACGCCAGCACGTGGGTCCCGCCACGCTGCTCTACCACCTCGTACCGCGCCCCGGAGATGGTGAGGTCCGTGGCGGTCTGGATGGTGTTGGTGTAACGTGAGCGGGAGTGCTGCCCGTCGTCTACCGTGCGGATGTCCTCCGCGCTGGTGATGCGCACTCGCACCTGCCGGGATATTGCCGCCAGAGCGTCGTTCTGCGCTGCCTGCCGCCGCTCCGTAGCGTCAGGAAGGTCAGAGAAGCCATAGCCGCTGAGGTAGCGCGGCCCCTGGTACGGGCTGTTGACCCCCTGAGAGGTAACCCACGGTTGCGCCGGTGTAGCAGAAACGCCAGCCAACAGAAGAAAGATCCCCAATATCAGAGTGCGGCGAATAGCCCCTGCAGAAGTGTGTACAGGAGACAACAATCCCTCCATAAACATCGTCAACAATACTTTTTTTCGATGATTCATCTAATCGTGGATTATAACACAGGTTTTCTCAGGTTGGGCGTGCGGACGTTTTCTTACACACCAAAAGACCCGTTGACCCGTTACAAGGCGTTACAACAGGGTGTTACAAAATCTGTAACACCCTTGTAACACCCCCGCGGACTGGCTTACTGGTCACTGGCCCAAAAGGCCAGTGAGCGCACCTAGTAACACCCCCGTGCCTGGCTCACTGCAAGTTCTCGCAGTGACGGGCTATCTGTCATCGGATGACAGATACGGGCTATCTGTCCGAATCGGGCAGATAGGATTCACTTGTATCCTGAGTACAAGTGACACCCGCCCGCTCTGCGCCCGCATCCATCCGCATTGCGTCCGCATCCATCCGCATTGCGTCCGCATCCATCCGCATTGCGTCCGCACTGCAGGGCTTCTCCTGGGGCTTGCCGATGTTGGCGGTGTTCTGCTGGTAGACCGTGCCGCCACGCTCGACGGTGCGGGCCCCATCTTGTAACCGGTTACAAGATGCGTCGCGCGAGAGCTGGTTCACATACTTCCTGCTGACGCCGCACTGCTTGGCGATCTTCGCCTGTGGCCACTCCGACCACCGTGACCACTCCTGATCATTCAGCAACGCCAGCACCGCCCGCCGCTTGTCTGCGTTGGTCCTGCGGAGCCCGTCGATACAATCAGAAAGTCTGCTACTTATGCAGGAACATCACGCGTAACCACTGGCAAAATGTCCGTGCGCGAGGGGTCCGGCGTAAATTACATACTGGCTGTAACACTGGGAACAGTTCAAGAAATGAGTTGCTTGTAGTCGGACATATACCGGAAACAGGGAAGGTATTGTGAAGATATGTCCGGGTACGAACCTCAAACCCCTTGCTAAGAGAGGATGTTTTCTTTGGAGGCCCTCCTTGCCACCATGATTTCTGAATAGGCCTCTCTTTCGTCTTGGTGGTGGATTTTCGCCAGACGAGCCTGCCCTTCCGTGCCACAAAGGAACGCAATTTTTTGCCAGAAGAGCTCATCAGGAATCCTGTTCATGCAATAGGAATATGGACGCTTGCAGGTATCTTTCCTTATAACTCCATGTTCAACTAGCGAAGAAAGAGCTCTGCGAATGCTCGGAACCGCAAGATTCGCATGTTCACTGACTTCCTCGACTGTCAACCATTGCCCCACCCGGGCAGTGAAAACCAAGTATACTTCTCCGCTGGTCTGGCCTATCCCACCTCGACAGAATACATCTCTGGGGAGTTTTGACCGCGAAGCCACCCCAGGATTCCCTTCATGCAACTTCGCATCAAACCATTCCGTAACGACGTCATATGCTGCAGCAGTTCTCATCGTGTGTTGCTCTACCCGTTTAAGAAACGGCAGCCGTATAAGTGACTCACTTGCGCTGCTTTTTGATATCTCAGCAATCTCTGCTACCCTCCTCACCGAAAGATGCAATCCCTTCAAGGTTCCGGCCTGACGAGCGATCCGTAGCACGGATCGGGATACCCGACGGTCTTGTGCAGCAGTTCGTGGTGTAAAATAAATGCGACTGACTAAGGATTCCAACCGATTAATCTCGATATCAATCGGACGACGATTATCGCCCAGATATTTCTTCCCTTTTCTGATCGATTGCTCAAGCCAACTGTATCGAAGTCTGCCTTTCTCCCGGTATTTTGTCAGAGGCCCGGCAAAAATCTCAAAAGCATTTGTTATTTCTTCTGTTGAAAAACCGTCCTTCAGCATTCCTACGATGACACTCTGCTCAGCCTCTGACCGCGAAGGATACCCATTTATTTTTCCAGAGAGCAGCTCTTTCTGGTGATCCGTGAGCTCAATCACATTTCTGCTCTGCCGTTTTTTAAAGAGTTCCGGAGGAAGCCCCAGAGCATTTATACTGTCGATTGTGTAGATACTGTTACTGGAATTTCTGAACCTATAGATATGGTCGTCGATCCGGGAAGGCGGTACAAGCACCGTTCTCCCGGTTGCGCGGACTTCAATAGAAGACTCACAGCAGAATATGCCATCACAGAGTTCTTGGGTTGCGCGAAAGTACACATGGACGCCACGTCTGGTGTCAACAACGAGAGTCCTTCTGAGAATTTTCTGAAATACCATGTGTGCATAAAAAAGATCCTCAAACACTGCTCTGTTGTCAAAATCCAGGACGACAAGATTTTCAGAAACTCGTCCACATAACACCGCGATATTGCACTCACCACCATCATGTGGCCGTGCAAATAATTCCTCTACATTTTGCTTTGTCTGCCTCGTTGTAATCCATCGCTTCCATCGAACAGCAGGCTCTTTCGTATTTGCCTTGACGGGGATCACATTCATACCACGGTTATGGAACTGCAATGCAGACTGCAATACGGCTTGATGTATCGTCATGGATGCTTCCGCCTTTCCAGCGAAAATCTGCACCTGACCAAGGCATGGAACTCCAACGAATAATACGCTACGCTATAGTCGCCAAACGGAACGCAGGCGTATCACTCGCCGGTGATCCACCGCCCCGGTTCAGGGGCGGTTTTTCTTTGCTGTCCCGGCAACCCCGGCTGGTGCCTGCGTGGTTACCTTCCGCGACTGCAGTATCTTCGATACCTGGCCCTGATGCATCACGATACGCAGCTCGATTTCGCCGAATCCTACTTCCTTCAACGAATCGCCAACCCATTTGAGAGCCTCGTCCACTTCAACGGGAATCATCTCGCACCCCCTGGTGTGGTGACGGCTGGCTGCCGGCGCTCGTCGATCCACGCGGATATTTCGACTGGATCAAAGAGGCAACGAGACCCGATTTTGATGAACGGGATCTTCCGTTCCGACACGAGTTGTCGAAGAGTCTGGTAGGCTATCCCGATGTGGTTGGCAGTTTGCCTGGCGTCCCAGAGTGCTGGAGCAATCTGGGTAACGCGCTCACGATTTTCATTCTGTTCCATACGTCCTCCTGTGTATGTTCTGGCTTGATTCTGACGGAGGACGGGACAGGGCACATTACATTAACCTTGTAGCTTTCTGGTAAATTTCTTCCGGTTGCATCCCAAAACATGCGTCGTCTGGAGCCAATCCTGGGAGTTTTGATCGAAGGAGCAGGACTCATTACACAAACCTTGTAGCATTCTTGTAAAAATCTTCTACCCTGTTTTGTTTAGGCAGCACCGCTTTTCAGCGGGAGTCGGTATCTATGCTAGTGAGTTTTTCCTTGTACTTCTCAAGCTCGACACGCATTTCCTGAGGCACCGGGTGAAGAATTTTCGTCTTAGCACGTTTGAGTGAATCTATGTTTAGTTCTTTTGTGCTTCCATTGGGGGTTTCAATCTCCGGGAAGAACGACTTGAGCTGTTCAAACGAGTAGTCGACTAAGTATTCGTCGTACAGATACTTCAGCGCAACGTTTGACCCCATCCAGATATACCGACCGGCTTGTTCACCACGACGGGCATACCGGTGTTTTACACATATTTGTAGCCACTCGGGTTCTTCGCTGAGTTCTCGGAAAGGTTCCTGCTTAAACGTACTTCGGAACTCCATGAGAATACTAATTCTTTCGGACTTTGAAAGATGGACAAAATAGATCACATCAATCGATAGGCCGGAAAGGAACTCAATAAACGCTTCTTCCTTACTCGCGTTTTGACCCTGGAGTTCGATATGAGTCTCACGGGTGCTGATAGCCCACGCCCGTAGAAGCAAAGATTCTCGAAAGCGCTCCATTGCGTCATCAGGACATCTACTCAAATGATCTCTTGTGGATTCATTCGGCCAGACAGAGAAAACATCATCGAGATTCCCCCTCCAGACCACCACCTCAAACAGTGATTTTATGCGATCTTGTATTGTCCCGTTAACTGCACGACAAAAGAACGGATCAAACTCGGCTACCGCTTCATGGAAAACCTCCTTACTGATCCAACCATCGGTTAATTCAGCTAACCTCGCACCGATTCTGATCAACGATTCTTCTGAGGAAAGAAACTCTTCGTCGTTTTGCTCCAGATCTTGCAACACGAAAACTAGAATATGCTCATTGAGAATTGTCCTTGCGCGCCCGGAGGCTTTCGCTATCACAGAGTCCAGCGCCGATCGAGTCAAACGTGGAAAAAACTGTGCCGCGATCAAAAAAGAGTTGACTACGGCTGCCAATTCAACGCGCTTCTTTTGCATTTCGTCGGACTCAGCTTCGTACTCCGCTCCATCGGCGCCGTTGTCATTATCGCCGCCAACTCGGAACAGGAGCTTTTCTTCCGTAGTAAAAACCCGCAGTTTTTCCCAGATCGAGCTCCCAACCGTTTCGGCAAAACTGTCGCCATCATTCACACAAGCTGTTTCGAACCATTGGCTGTCGTGGGCCAGGCTTAACCAGAATACGGATCTGGCGATTTTTCCCAAGGCGTACGTTATCTTATTCGTATCACGCATCTCCGTTGCCCTCAGACCTAGATTAAGGCATTCAAACAATCATAACACGAGGCTGCTCCTGTATTATTCGAAGATTCAACACAACCTCCTTCGCTCGCCCGATTTGGAGTTGGGTATGAGTTGGTGTTACCAAATTGTTACCACAAATGCTCAACAGCCAGATACCAGCACGAACACGACCAAACAATCGATTGACGTAATTTCATTCTCGTACTACACTTACAAACACACAGCAATCTGTGGCTATGGTTGAAATGGGGCGTTTTCTACTTTCACACGGTAGAAGTCACTGGTTCAAATCCAGTATCGCCCAAAACCGCGTCTTGTGTTACAGCTCCTTGTATTACAAAGGGCCCACACACCCAAAGCCTGCATTGCAACGATCCGGAAAACGCCCCCAACTGAGACACTCCCCGATGGCAGGCGACGCTCGGATTCGTTCGTCTCTCGGGCGCACCCGGCTCCCGGTAAAATTTGAATAACCACACATTTCCATGGATACTGTGTCCATGAGCTACCGTGCGATAACCCGACGAACCAGTTATATCGATTCCCGCCTCCGCCACACACAGGACTACCCCTCGGCAACGGACCTCGCCCGAGAACTACGGGAAGAGTTCGGTGAAGACGTCACCCCCCGGACAATCCAGAGGGACATCGACAAAATGCGCGATCGCGGTGCCCCCGTCGAGTACGACCCCGCCCGTCACGGCTACTTCTACACCGACAGGGCCTGGCAACTCCCGGCCCTGAACCTCACCGAAGGGGATCTCCTGGCACTCATGGTGGGGGACCGGGCCCTCGAGGGGTACCAGAACAGTCCCTACTACGACGAACTCCGCTCCGTCTTCGAGCGCCTCACCGACCTCCTGCCCGAAAAAGTCAGCATCGCCTCGCGGGACCTGATCGCCCAGATCTCGGTCATCGCCGACCCCGTCACCCGAATCGACACCGCAGTATGGGAGTCGGTACGGGAAGGCCTCTACCGGAACCGCACCATCGCGATCCACTACCACTCCCCTGGGCGCGACGACAGCGTGGTCAGGATTGTCGACCCCCTCCATCTGGTGGGGCACCGGGGCGAATGGTACCTCCTCTGCTGGTCCCATCACCATCAGAGCGTCCGAATCTACGCCCTCTTCCGGATCAAGGAAGCCCGGGTCCGCGATGAAACCTTCTCAAAACCGGAGAAATTCTGCGCAGCCGAGTACATCGACCCCTCCTTTGGCGTCTTTATCAACGAGGAGGCCGTGGAGATCGCCCTCCGCTTTGACGGCGAAGCGGCCCGAATGATTCCCGAACGCCAGTGGCACCGGGAGCAGAAGGTGGAAAACCGCCCCGACGGCTCCATCATCCTTCGATTCCGCACGAACCAGCAATCGCAGGTCCTCTTCTGGGTCTCCCAATGGGGGCCCGGCGCAGAGATCCTGGAACCACCGGAACTGCGGGAGCGCGCCCGCCAGTGGTTTTCCGACACGGCAGAGCGGTATCACCCCTCATAGTAAGCTGACACCCAGGCACTCCACGGTCCCTGACAAACAGCGGAACCACGGAACGGGATTTCGCTCACTGGAAAGTGTTTCTACTGCTTTGTATAAACCACATCTCCCAGGGGGTTTTCGATCCTCAGGGTATTGCCCTGGATTTGCAATGTGACACCGTCTTCCATCAAATCATTCACCACAGTCACGGCTCCATTCGCGATCTCGTAGGTGCCCTCTCCCCCCAGGGGGGACATCTTCACGGTACCGTCGGAGCGAAACTCGAAGGTGATCCTCCCCACCATGCCTTCATTCCAGTGCTCGGTGCAAAGGTAGGTTCCGGCCAGAGAGTCACCACCGCCTCCGCACCCGGCGAAGGCCCCCAGAGCAAGAGGAAGGACGAGCAGGGCCAGGCAGATAATCAGATTCTTTCCCTTCATTTTTTTCTCCTCATTGAAAAACCTTTCGTACACAATAGAAATTATACCCCGCTCAGGGCACTATTCCCACCGGAACTGGCAGATCCAATCGCTGTCCCCCGCCGGGAACAACTCTTTCGGAAACACAGAAACATTTTCCAGCTTATTTTTAATACATCTGGAAATCCCCGTTCCCGGGGGCTATGATTATATTTATGAAGATACAAAAGGGTTCTTTTGTGGCGCGCCCTTCTCATCAGCGGTCGTTTTTCCTGGGCCTGGCCTGGTTTTTTCTAATTTTTTTGGCTCTCGGAGGATGCTACTGGACCCCCGATGAATCCCGTGGTTCGATATCCCTGCGCATTCAGGCCCCCTCATCGGGGGGGCAGGTGACAGCCAGCGATACCGTGAGTGAACCGGCCTACCTGCTCCTGGTCTACGTAATTGAGGAAGCTTTTATCCGCCAGGATCCCCAAGGGAAGATGGAGCACATCTTTAGCATCTGGGAAGCTTCCTTCAACGAAGAAGATTTCGAAGGAGAGGGTTCATCCCCGGGGTCTCTGGGATCCATCTCGCTGGGCACCCCGGCCCTGGCCTCGCAGTTTCAGGGCTTTGCCGAGCTCCTGGGTTACGAGTCATCAGAGGGCGGAACCGTCCTCTTCAGCAACCTGAATCCCGATAGCACCTATCTGGTGGTAGCCGAAATTCACAATATTCATGCTTTCCTCGACGGCGAGGAAGACCATGCTTCCTGGTACGGCTACGCCGTCAGCAGGGTGCGGTCGGGGGAGAACCGTGCGGTGAACCTGAGTCTGGGGCACTCTTTCGATGATTACCTGGCGTTTCTTGCAGAGCGATACGATCTGGATCTTGACGAGGATCCCGACGATCCCCCGGAGGGGCAAATCGTGATCGAAGCAACCCTGGTGGACCCCCAGGACCAGACAATCACGATCGCTCTCGACAGCGAGATCAACCTCGACGAGATCACCGAACTCATTTTCACCGCTCCCGATGTCTACGAATCCTACGAGTGGACCGTGAACGATATGGAGGGCTGGGATAATTCAAACACCATTACCATCTCCGAAAGTGAGATTAGCGACGTTATCTTCCCGGGCCTGAATACAGTACACTTGGAGGTCTGGAAAGACGGAGCACCCTACGGCGAAGGTTCCTTCACCTTCACCGTAACGGAGACGATCCTGGGCGAGGTCGTGATCGAAGCAACCCTGGTGGACCCCCAGGACCAGACAATCACGATCGCTCTCGACAGCGAGATCAACCTCGACGAGATCACCGAACTCACCTTCACCGCTCCCGACATCTACGACTCCTACGAGTGGACCGTGAACGATATAGAGGGCTGGGATAATTCAAACACCATTACCATCTCCGAAAGTGAGATTAGCGACGTTATCGTGCTGGGCGAGAACACGGTGGATCTGATGGTCTGGAAAGGGACCACACCCTACGAGACAACCTTCACCTTCACCGCAACAAGGACGATCCTGGGCGAGGTCGTGATCGAAGCAACCCTGGTGAACCCCCAGGACGAGGAAATTGAGCTCATCGCCGACGACGAGATCAACCTCAATGGGATCTCCCAAATCACCTTCACCGCTCCTGCCGACTACGAATCCTACGAGTGGACGGTGAATGGAAACAGTGACTGGCCTGGCGGAAACATCCTCACCATCTCCGACGAAAGTGAGATTGACGACGTTATCGTGCTGGGCCTGAACATAGTGTACCTGGAGGTCTGGAAAGACGGAGAACCCTACAGCGCAGGTTCTTTCACCTTCACCGCTATATTCGAGTAACCCCCTGCCCCGCAGGCCCCCGGGCCTGCGGGGCTCCCCCTCCGGCGGAGCCCCCTCACCGGGGTGAGTACAGCCCCACCGGAGGATAAAAAGGAGTTCCCTCATGTTGAACCTTCGTAAAAGCGCCGGACTCGGCCTGATCGTTCCCCTCATATTCCTTGCTTCCTGCAGCGCCCTCCTCTCACCCTTCGGGGAATCAGACCAGGACCGTACCACGGCATCGCACCCCGGTGCCGACCACACGGGCGCCCTGGAGATCACTTTTAATCAGACAGGAATATCCACAGTGCTTCCCCCCGAGGTATCCCCGGCTGATCTGGAGTTCGACCTTACCCTGAGCCCCATAGATATTCCTGGTCAGNAGNNGANNGACCTGACCGAGCTCTCCGAGTCGAACCTCTTCGTACCGGAGCTCTTCCCCGGGACCTGGAGCGTATCNCTTCGGGGCTACTTCCCCGAAGGAACACCCCTGGAGGGGGTCACTCCCGAGGTCGACGCCTTCGGCGCCACCGAGAACATAGACATCCTCCCGGGCATTCCCACCACGTGGGAAGCCCAACTTGAGGCCATCCGGTCAGACGATGGTGTGGGCTCGGTAAAAATCGAGCTCTCCTGGGACGATTCCGACCTCGTCACAGAGTGGCTGGATGACGATGACACGCTTGCACCTTCGCCCTCGCTACAGCGACTTAACCCGGGCCAGACTCACGAGGAACCGGTCCATATTATTCCCGAACGCATTACCTTCAACGTAGATGAGCGCACCCTCATCTACGAGGAGAGTGGCCTGCAAAGCGGCTTCTACCGTATCGCGATCACCCTGCTGAGAGATGACACCACCGTGGCCACCTACCGCGACGTGATCCACATCTACGACGGACGGCGCTCGGANAAGNNNCTGGACATNACCNNGCTGATCGGGACCCCGCCCTCGACCCCGGAGAACCTTCAGGTCTCACCGGTGAGTTTTGATAATATCCAACAAGAATGGACAGTAGAACTCTCCTGGACCAGATCCGTCACCGCTGAGGAGTACCGGGTGTACCGCAGCGCAGACGGAGGCGACTTTGAAATTATCTCCGATCCCCTTCCACGTGCCACTGAAACGTTCCTAACCACCCAAAGCATTATCGAAGGCCCCCCCTACGTNTACCGTCTTGTCGCCCGGAACAACTACGGCGATGCCCCCCCTCTGGATTCCGATGAGGTCCCGGGTGACTTACAGGGAACAGATGGAACCTTTACCTTTCACATCCACTCGGACTACCTGATTCTGGCAGGATACATGGGCAGCGATCCTGCAGAACCCGTGGTGATACCCGCCGAGGCAGAGGTACAGGGGAGTACAAGACCGGTCAAAATAATAGCGGATCAGGCTTTCATGGATGGCGGAATATCCGGAACCCTCACCATCCCCGAGTCGATCACAGAGATCGGCAACGAAGCATTCACGGGTAACGCCTTCACCGGCGACCTGATCATCCCCGACTCGGTCACCTCCATCGGTGAAGACGCCTTCAATAACGCAGGATTTAACGGGGGCACCCTCACCCTGGAGACGGAAACCAGCAACCTCCAGACCATCGGAGGCGGCGCGTTCAGGTCGACCTCCTTCACCGGCGACCTGACCATCCCCGACTCGGTCACCTCCATCGGTGAAGACGCCTTCAATAGCGCAGGATTTAACGGGGGCACCCTCACCCTGGAGACGGAAACCAGCAGCCTCCAGATCATCGGAGACAGGGCGTTCAGGTCGGACTTCGTTGGCGACCTGACCATCCCCGACTCGGTCACCTCCATCGGCGAGAGCGCATTCAATAGTGCAAATTTTGACGGGACCCTCACCCTGGGGACAGCAAACAGCAACCTCCAGACCATCGGAGCCATGGCGTTCCGCTTCAATGACTTCGAGAGCGACCTGACCATCCCCGACTCGGTCATCTCCATCGGCGGCAGCGCCTTCCAGAGCTTCAGTAACACTAATTTTACTGCGGGAACCCTCACCCTGGGAGGCCTGGAAAGCAGCAACCTCCAGACCATCGGAAACAGCGCGTTCATATCAAACAACTTCGCCGGCGACCTGACCATCCCCAACTCGGTCGAGGAGATTGGATCGCGAGCCTTCAAAGAAAGTTTCGCCACAGGCAGCACCAGAACCTTGACCCTGGGAGACCCCCAAAACAGCAACCTGAAAAAAATCGGAGCGGAGGCCTTCTCCGAAAATTATTTCGGCCAGGAGATTACCCTTCCCGAGGGGCTCGAAGAAATTGGGGTCCTTGAGGGTTCTATCCAAGGCGGAGCATTCGAGAACAACAGATTTCGTGGTAACCTGGTGATCCCCGATTCGGTCACCATCATCGGAAACGGCTCATTCCGGAACAACAACTTCGGTGTGAACGATCCCGACACCCTGACCCTGGGAGACCCCAACACCAGCAACCTCGTAACGATCGGAGCCCACGCCTTCCGGGAGAACGAGTTTCGTGGCAATCTGGTGATCCCCAACAAAGTTGAGATGATCGGGGAGAGCGCGTTCCAGGGCGAACATAATGAGAAGCCCTTCGTTCAGGGGTCGCTTACCCTGGGCAGCTCCCTGGTAGAGATCGGAGCATCGGCCTTTCACACAGCCAGCTTTAGCAGCCAGAGCGCTCTGGTGATTCCCGATTCGGTTACAACCATTGGAGATCACGCCTTCTATAACACAAATCTTGGTGGGGCCTCTCTCTCCCTGGGAGACCCCCAAAACAGCAACCTCGTAACGATCGGAGACGAAGCCTTTAATCTCCTGACCGGCGGCTCCTTTACGGGCGACTTGGTGATCCCCAACTCGGTTGAAGTGATTGGGGCGGGAGCGTTCCAAGGATCTTTCAACGGCTCCGACAGCACGCTAACTCTGGGCGCGGGCCTGAAAATAATCGAGCAAGGGGCGTTCAGGAGCAATGGATTCACGGGGGAACTCATCCTCCCCGAGGGACTTGAAATAATAGGGGGGCAGATCAATGTAAACACCAATGGGGCCTTTTCCTTCAACGCCTTCACGGGTAACCTGGTGATCCCCAACACGGTTGACGAGATCGGGCGCGCCGCCTTCCTAGAGGCTGGCTTCGACGGGACCCTGACGATCTCCAACTCGGTTACAGTGATCAGCAACAGGGCTTTTCATACTACTGGCTTCACCGGAGACCTGACGATCCCCGACTCGGTTACAAGCGTACAAGACCGCGCTTTCGAGAACACCCGATTCGACGGTGAGCTGATTCTGGGGAACAGCTTGACTAACATTGGTATCAGCGCTTTCGAGGGCATCGCCACCGGTGGAAACCAGGGGTTCACGAGCCTGACAATCCCCGCATCCCCCCCCGGCGGTGACGGGACAATGATGATCCGTGCGACCGCCTTCCGGAACAGCAGCATCTGGATCACCGAGATCACCATCCCCGACTGGGTTACCTCTATAGGAAATAATGCCTTCACAGGATGGACCGCGCTCACCACCGTTACGGTGAACCGTTGGGATGCTGACGAAGAACTAATCACCACCGCCGGAACCACTATCTTTGGTGACGCTGCTGACACCTCTGTTACCACCATCCGGGTACCCGCAGGTTCTCTGGAGGCCTATCAGAACGCCGACGGGTGGAATGATTATGAAAATAAAATAGAGGTACAATAACCACAAACCCCGCCCCGCAGCCCCCGAGCCTGCGGGGCTCCCCCTCCGGCGGAGCCCCCTCACCGGGGTGAGCACAACCCCACCGGAGGATAACCAAGGAGTTTTCCCCATGGCGAACCGTTTCAAAAGAGCCAGACTCGGCCTGATCGTTCCCCTGGCATGCCTCGCGGCCTGTAGCGCCCTCCTCTCACCCTTCGAGGAATCAGGCCAGGACCCCACCACGGCGTTGCACCCCGGTGCCGACCACACGGGCGCCCTGGAGATCATCTTTAATCAGACAAGAATGTCCACAGTGCTTCCCCCCGAGGTATCCCCGGAAGATCTGGAGTTCGACCTTACCCTGAACCCCGCTGACCCCGACCAGGAGCCCATTGAGGCACAGGAGCTCTCCGCCGGGGAACTCTCGTTGCCGGGCATCCCCGAGGGGACCTGGAATATCTCGCTTCGGGGATATTTCCCGGACGCCTCTGATGTTCCCCTCTTTGGAGAAACCGGGGAAATCGAGATCGTCGCGGGTGACGCTACAACGTGGATAGCCGAGCTCCACGCACTCCGCGAGGGAACCGGCTCCGTGGAGATCACCCTTTTCTGGAATCCTCCCGGGCTGATCACCGCATACCACGACGATGAAGGGCTCCCTGCACCTTCGCTACAGCAGCTCGTACCGGGAGTGGCTCCGGGAGATCGGGCGGATCCCGTGTATATCGATTCCGCCGATGAAAACACCACCATCACCTGTAACCCAGANCAGGGCACCCTNATCTACACACAAGANAACCTGCCAAGCGGCTTCTACCGCATCGCGATTCCCCTGGAACGACACGACAGCGAGACCAACCAGACCTATACCGTGGGAACCTATCGCGACGTGATCCACATCTACGACGGACGGCTCTCGGAGAAGACGCTGGACATTACCGAG
>NZ_KB891710.1 GCF_000373545.1 Alkalispirochaeta alkalica DSM 8900 | reverse complement strand
AACCGCGAGGGAATCATCTCCAAGGATTATTCTCCCACCACGATTATTGTGGAACCCACGAACGAGGAGCTCCAGATCGCCATCGATACCTACGAACTGGGAACTAGTTCCGCTCCATGACCCTGCTTACGGCGACAGATTTTCACCAGTGGGTNCGCTGCAGGCGGCAATGGAAGGCTTCGGGCGGGCCCTTTCCCCGGGANATGACAAGCGAGGTCAACCTGCGGGAAACGGCCCGGACCATCGCTACAGGACAGGCGCTTCTCGCGGGGGATGCCCGCGACCTCCTGCCGGACCGGGCCCGGGAAGAAAACGTTCCCGCCACGGTCCGGGTTCTCCGGGCCGGGATCGCCCCGGAGGAGATGCAGGGCTGGGCGGAGGAGACCGCTGCCGCCGTGGCCCGGGGAGAGGCCTTTATCAACGGTCTGGTCCTCTCGGGGAACCTGGCCCTGGTTGTGGACTGGGGGTATTTTCACGGGCGCGGTGGTGGCTGGGAGCTCTCCCTGTTCCGGCCCGCCACGGGTCTGCGGGGAATCTACGAAGACGAGGCCGCCCTGCTTCTGGAGGGCTGGCAGGGCCAGGGCTATCCTCTGGCGGGCCTTCACCTTCGCTATCTGGGCAAGAAGGATCGTCCCGACAGCTCCTGGAGCGAAGAGGACTGGCGGGGCCTCTTTCGGGAGAGCACCCTCACGGGGCGCGCCGGCAAGGCCCTGAAGCGGGTTGTGCCGGAGCGCCAGGAGCTTCAGGACTACGCCGCTCGGGACAGGGATCTACCGGCAGACTACCGGTGTCGCCAGGGGTGCCCCCTCTGCGAGGGGGCGCCGGCCGAGGCCCCGGAGGGGCGGTACAGCGTTCTGACCCTCCACAAGGGCCGCCATCTGGGGCGGGATCTGCAGTCCCGGGGCATCTTCGATCTTCGTGAGATCGATCAGTCCCGGGAGAAGGATCTCACCGAGCGCCAGCGTCGCCAGATCGATTCGGTGATCTCGGACCGGCTCTTCATCGACCGCCGGGGGCTCGCTGCCTTTCTCGGGCGCCTTCAGTGGCCCCTCTTCTTTCTTGATTTCGAGGCATCGTCGCAGTCGATTCCTCCCTTTCAGGGGCTGGCCCCCTACGAACACACCCCGATTATCGCCTCGCTCCGGTGCCAGAGCGAGCCGGGCGGGGAGTCCCGGCCGAGCCGGTTTGTCNGTCTCCCCGGGACAGACCAGCGGGAGGCCTTTTTTCACTGGCTCTCCCGCGCCGTGGGCGATCAGGGGAGCCTGGTGGTTTTCAGCAAGCCCTTCGAATCGGCCATGGTGCGGCAGCTGGCTTCCGTGGCGGGCGAGGCAGCGCGGGGTCAGGCCCTGGTGGGCCGCATGGTGGACCTTCTTGAGCCCTTCGCCGATTTTCTGGTCTACCACCCGGGGCAGTGCGGCAAGGTCTCCCTGAAGCGGGTTCTGCCCCTCTTCACCGGGGGGGGCTACGAGGAGGTGCGGGTTCGCGATGGCCTCCAGGCGAATTTCTCCTGTACCCGCTGGGCGGATCAGGCCGTTGCCTCGGGTTCCTCCGGTGCCCCGGGTTTCCCCGGTGCCNGCGCCGCCGAGGGGGTCAGCGTTTTTCTGGAGGGGGCGCTCAAGGGAACTCCCCGGCGCGACGAGCCTTATCTGGCATCGCAGGAGGAGGTCTGTGCCTATTGTGACGTCGATACCCGGGCGATGGTAGACCTGGTGGAAGCGCTCGCCAGACTGCTGGAAGAACCGCTCTCCTGAACTACCGGGGCCGGAGGGGCCTTCAGCGCACCTGGAAATAGGGGATGCTGGCAGCCATCTTGTTGGTTCTGAGGGAAACGTAGTCTCCCCTCAGAATCTCCGGGTCTGCCTGGAGATAGAAGCGCACGGGAGCGGTGGGGTCGAGCACCCCGATCGTCCCGGTCCGGGGGTCGACCCGGATGTTTATACGCAGATCCTCCTCCAGGAGAAGGGCCAGATCTTCCCTGGTGAGGTTGACTCCCCAGGGCCGCAGGGCCTCCACGATATCGAGGCTCACAAAGTCATCCACCAGGAAGCGGCTCAACTCGGGGTTCTGTGCCAGAAGAGGGTCCCGGGCCAGGTCCATGACGCTGTTGGTGGTGCTCTGGTAGAGTTGNGCCCGCAGGCCGTAGTGCTCGGGCCGGGTCAGGCGGGTCTGCTCCCGCGTGTCCAGGTTCATCCAGAGGAGATAGCTCCGGCCGCTCCCCCAGGATCGCCGGCCCCTGGCGGGATCGTCCACGCCCAGGTGAATNCCGAAACCGGCGTGCACGTCGCCGCCCGTCCCGAGAGGCTGCTCGCCGAGCCCCCCCGAAACGTAGCGGATGGAGAACTCCAGTTCGTAGGGCTCGTCCTGGGGAACCCGCCGGTCGGCCCGCGCCAGGGGGTCCCGGGGGTCCTGCTGAACCAGTCGGCCTTCCTGGACCTTCCANTCCCCGGCCCCGGGGAACCAGTTGTGNAGCTCTGAAAAATCATCCCGCAGGATCGGCCCCGCCCCAGGAGGGGGCGCTGCCGCCAGGTGGGGCCCCGCCGCGCAGAGGAGCGCCAGGAGGAGCACGGTCGGTCTCTTTTGCAGGTAGTATGCGAACACCCCGTCATGATACGGGTGATTTTCTTTTGGGGCAACCTCGTGGACCCGGGAAGAGATCCCGGTGTAGACTGCTCCCATGGAAGATAGCCGAGAACTGGCAGGATATCAGAGGGCGTTTCTCCTGCGCCAGGCCCATCGCCTGAAAGCGGTGGCAACCGTGGGGAAGCAGGGGCCCTCGGAAAGCGTGCATCGCCACGTGGACCAGGAACTGGATAATCACGAGCTGATCAAGGTTCGTTTTTCCGATTACAAGGACGCTCGCCGGGAGATCGCCCGGGACCTCTCGAACCAGCTTCAGGCTCGCCTGGTTGCCGTGGTGGGTCACGTGGCGATTCTCTATCGTCCCGCGCGGGACCCCGAGCGCCAGAAGCTGCATCTGCCCCAGCGTCCCCGGGGGGATTCTCCGTGACGAACCACTCCCGTTCCCGTGTTTCAGCCCCGCCTTTTTCCGCCCCCCGCCAGCCGGAGCTTCTGGTCGAGCAGGGGGCTTTCTCCGGGCTTCCCGACCTCCTGCGGGCCCGGGGGTTCTCCCGGCCGGCGATCATAACGGCAGGAGACTCTCTGCGGAGCCGTCCCCAGTGGGAGGATCTCCTGGATCACCTGAAAACCGGGGGATGGNACTGGTTTGACCACGCCCTGCGGGGCGAGCCCGGTCCTGCTCTGGTGAACAGTCTGGTCTCCCGGGTAGGGGCCGAGCTTCCCGAGTGCGATGTTGTCGTTGCCGTGGGAGGGGGAAGCGTGCTCGACGCGGCCAAGGCCCTGGCTGCCGCTCTGGCCATGGATGCCCGGGATAGCCGGGAGCCCTTCGACATCACGGATTTTCTGGAAGGTGTGGGCACCAGGAAACCCTCGGGGGAGACCCTTCCCCTGATCGCTTTTCCCACCACGGCGGGCACGGGCAGCGAGGCCACGGCCAACGCCGTGCTCAGCACGATCGGGCCCGGAGGGTTCAAGAAATCCCTGCGTCACGATAACTATGTCCCCCTTCTGGCGGTGATCGACGCGGATCTGCACCTTCAGTGCCCCCTGGAAGTAACCCGGGCAGGCGGGCTCGANGCNATTACCCAGCTCCTGGAGGCCTGGGTCTCCACGGGGGCACAGCCCCTCACCGATGCCCTGGCTCTCCAGGGACTGACCCTGGCGGGGGAGGCCTTCCCGGCACTGCTCCGGGGCGATGACTCGCCGCTGCTACGGCAACAGATGGCTCTGGCAGCCTATTTCAGCGGGGTCTGTCTTGCCGCGGCGGGACTCGGTCTGGTCCACGGCTTTGCCTCTCCCCTGGGGGCGTTCAGGGATATCCCCCACGGAACGGTCTGCGGCATTCTTCTGGGGCCGGTGACCCGCAGAACCCTGGAAGGAGCCTCGGGCGATACCCTGGAGCGTTACCACCGGGCTTCGCAGGCTCTGGGGCTTGCCCCCCGGGCGGATGCCCTGGTAGAGGCGGTCCAGGCCTGGGCCGCACCGCTGGGTCGGCTCGGCGACTACGGTTTTACCCGGGACGACCTTGATCCGGTGGTGGCGCAAACGGGCCTGAAAAACCACCCTCTTCAGCTCGGTCAGGCCGACCTGAGGGCCCTGCTCGACGAGGTGCTATGACCTTTCTCACGGTCTGTCTCAACCCGACTCTGCAAAAAACCCTGGTCTTCGAGACTCTCGAGGCCGGCGAGGTCAACCGGGCCAGGGAGGAACGGCTCGACGCCTCGGGGAAAGGGGTAAACGTCACCCGGGTTTTGCACCAGCTGGGAGAGCAGGTGGTGCACCTCACCCACGCCGGGGGGAGGGAGCGCCCGCTCTTTGAGGAACTCTGCCGGGAGGATGGGCTCGCCCTGGAGATCGTCCCCTGCGAGGCCCCGCTCCGGACCTGCACGACCCTCCTGGACCGTTCCCGGGGAACCACCACGGAGCTGATCGAGCCCACCCGCGCTGTGGAACCCGGTCTCGAGGCACGGCTCCTGAACCGTTTCCGGGAGCTTCTTCCCGCCGCCGGAGTAGTGGTGATCTCCGGGTCCGCTGCCCCGGGGTACAGGGACGATCTCTTTGCCCGGATGATCGCCGAAGCCCGCGGGGCCGGGTGTCTCGTTGTGGCCGATTTTCGCGGTGAACCGCTGAAACTGGCCCTGGCCAACGACCCCGCGCAGCGGCCCCAGGTGATCAAGCCCAACCTCCAGGAGTTTGCCGCCACCTTTTTCTCCGGCCAGCAGGCCCTCATCAGCGAGCACGCCACCGATGACGCCACCCTCGATCGGGCCCGGGAGGTCATGGGTGATCTCGCCCGGTCCGGTGTTCGGGTGGTGCTCACCAGGGGGGTGAATCCTGTGCTTTTTCTGGACGATGAGGGAATGCTGCGGGAGGCTCCGGCGATTCCCCTGGAACCGGTGAACACCATCGGGTGTGGTGATGCGTTTACGGCGGGTTTCGCGGCAACCCTGGCCCGGGAAGAGGACTTCGCTCTGGCGATCGAGGCCGGGCACGCTGCAGCCGCCATGAACGCCGTCCTCCTGAAACCGGGGAGCATCCGCGAGAGTTCGCTCGACCGGTAATCGGTCAGAGACCCACCCGGGGCGTGCGCCTCAGGAAGGGGAGCGCAGGGAGGGTGCCGAGAGGATGCGCTCGAGCCGCCTCCGGTAGTCCCGGGTCGAGCGGAGTATTCCCCCCCGATGCAATTCCGCCCAATCCCGCCTGGTGGTCAGGAGTGGCCACTGGGGGAGGTCCAGCAGGACAAAAGCAAGCCCCGAATCGAGAAAATCCAGGTGTTCTTCCTGACGCCGGAGCCGCAGGAGCAGCTCTTCCAGGGCGGCCCGGCGAATCTGTAGCGCCCGGTCAAGGCGCTCCGGGGGCTGCAGGGTGCGTTTTGGCTGGTTTTGAACCGCCTGGTTCGCTGCCGGGCGGGAGCGATCGGGAGCGAGCTGTTCCAGAGCCTCCCGGGCTGAGACCAGGCGTGCCCCTGTATCCAGACCCTGATCGTTCAGGCACAGAACCGCAAGGCCCGGAACCTCCCTCTGCAGCTCCGCCGTGGCGTGGCGCATCTGAAGCGCCTGGTCTGCCAGAATCGCGTCGCCCCGGATTCGTTCTCCCGTTCTGAGGAGAACCTCCTTCCGGGGCCGCAGGACATACTCGTGATTCCCGTCGCGTCGCAGGAGGCGGGTCATATTTTTCCGCATGAGCCGGTCCCCGGCGGTGAGCCGCGCGTGGGTTCGGGGAAGGCGATAGTGGAAATCGATCCCCACCGCAAGAAGGGTTCTCACGCCCAGGGTTCGTACCAGTAGTTCCATCGCTGCGGGGGCCACCGATCCGCGAGGGTGAGCAAGAGGGATCCCCTCCAGAACCTGCGAGGTGGAATCGGATGAGAAGAAGGAGCCCTCCGCAAAGCGGCTTGCAAAGAAACTGCGCTGTGCCGGCGGAAAACGGCGCGGGATGGCGGGGTGAACGGTCAGATCGGCGATCAGCTTCACCCGGTTCCACCTCCAGGGAAGCAGGTCCAGGGCGTTGGCGAGCTGGCCGTCCATGGCAACGATCAGGGCCGGTTCGATCCCCGCCTCGGCCAGGGCGGGCAGGGCCGTATCCAGGGCAACCAGGGGAACTCCTCGATCGTGGAGGGTTCGCACCACCTCCAGGCGATTCTCCAGATCGCACCCGGCCCCGAGGAGTACAGCCCGGGAGGAGGGGACGCTTCGGGTCAGATCGTGCAGGGGGGTCTGGTCGAGGCAGGCGTTTGCCAGAAGATTGGTAACCCATCGCCGCCCCAGGCGAATCTGGGTTCCCCGGTTCGACCAGAAGCGCTGTACCACCTCGCGCAGGGCCTCTTCCAGCCGGGCGTAGGCCCCGGCGTGCAGACGGGATCCCCCCGTGGCGTGGACCCCGACGATTCGCCGCAACCCCCGTCCCTCCACAAGGCGCTGCGCTTCCCGAAGGGCCTCCTCCGGGGTGGAAACCCGTGGGAACTGCAGGCAGCCCCGATGGGTAAATTTGCTCAAGCGGTGCTTTCCGAGTGTGAAGAGGGCCTGCTCGAACTCTACCAGCAGGAGGACCGTGGTAGGGGGCAGGCGTTCCAGCAACTGGGGGAGCCCCTCCCCCAGAAGGGGCGAGAAGACCACCACCAGGGCCTGCTCGGGCAGAGGGTCGGGAAAACGTCTGAGAAAGGAGGAGGCGGCGTCGCGACTGTTCAGGCGACGCCCCCCCAGGGAGATCACCACCCCCGAGGGGGTGGGGTCAAGCTGAAGATCCTGGTCCCTGTCAGCGGTTGCCAAGAACGTAGCGGTTGAAGGCGGCCTGGAACATATCGTCCAGGAGCTCCTCCTTCACGTAACTGGAGGCAACCTCGTCCATCTGGAACTGGCGGAGAATCATGTCGTAGGCGTTCACAAGAAAGGTTGTGTCCTCGGGGTCGACCTGCCGCTCCTCGCGGAGCTCCAGAACGATCGCCGACCGCCGGAGCATGACGGGCTCGCTGACAGTTCCCTCGTCCAGCGAAAAGGCCGTGAGCAGGAGATCCTCGCGCGAAGCGGCTTCGGCCAGATCGGGAATCTCCGGAACGTTCCAGGGGGTGAAGAGCTGAAGGTTGCCGTAGTTTATCGGCAGGAAGGGAGTCTCGATGATCTCTTTGCCCCCTCCCCGGGCAGTCTCCTCGAGCGAACCCTGGCGGGCCGCACGGGCAAAGGTCTCGGCCTCGTCGCGGACAAAATCCTGGATTCTGCCCTGTTCGAACATCTGCATGTAGTCCCGGGCCTCCCGGAGCGTGGCCTGGTCGTCGTCGCTGAAGGGGGCGGGGGTCTGGTCGGCGCGGTAGAAGGACCACCCCGAGGTGGTCTCCACAAGGCCGGAGAGTTCCCCCTCTTCGAGAGCGGTAATCTCTGCAAGATCGGGAGGGTTCAGGAGTTCCTGCTGGACCTCGTACCCCCAGATGCGCCCGATTTCACCGTTCTGGTCGGCGAAGAGATCCCGCGAATAGGTCCGGGCCAGCTCCTCAAAGGGTGCTGTTCCCTGGTCTGCCCGGGCACGGACCTGCTGGGCCTCCTCGCGGCTGGCCAGGGTGATCACCGAGAGGTTCAGCTCGGTGAAGAGGTCCCGGTTGTCCCGGGCGTAGTGGGCTACCTGGTCTTCGGGGAAGGCCGAGAAGGGAAACCGGACGACCCGAAAGGACCGCTCGGGCCCTGACATGGCGGCGACGAAGGCTGCTTCCCGGGAGCTTGGGCGACTTCCTGCGAGGGTGTCCTCCACAATGAGGTCAAACCGTTCCGATTCCCGGTGAAGGGTGCGGAGGGCAAACTGCTCCTGGTTCCCCAGGGCCCGGTAGGCGGCAGCGTTGAAACGGCCGTTCTGCATGAACCGGGGGTCCCGGGCGATAAGCTCGTCCACCCGGGCCTCGCTGATCCGCAGGTTCGAGCGATCCCCCTGCTGGAGGAGGGCCGTATGCATGATCGCCCTGTTAAAGGCCTGGCGCCAGGCGATGCGGAGCTGCAACTCCAGGTCCATCTCCCCGTGGGTGTCGCGCAGGGACTGGGCGATCATCTCGTACTGGCGGGCAAAGTAGTTCCCCGGGCGGTAGGCAATCTCCTCACCGTTGTAGCGGCCGAAAACGATTCGTCCTGCCGGGTCTCCAAAACTTCCCACGGCGGGGACCCCTACAAAGGTTACCACCACCAGCACCAGGATGATCACACTGCCGATGTAAAGCAGGGTGTTTCTGGTGGATCGGTGGGCGGGCCTGGGTTTGGTATTTTTTGTTCGACTGTCTGACCGGGTGGTACCGGTCTCTCTGGAATCTCCCATGAGCTTGAAACTTCCTCTTCAGAGAGCGTTAATATGAGCCGCAACGGTAGCATGGGACCTCCCGGCTGTCAACGAACCCGGGCAGGTCGAAATTGGCCTGCACCCGGGCGGGTCGGCGGGGTTGACCAGCCCGCCCCCTTATTGGTAGATTCCTCTCCTGTTGCAGGGTTCCGCTCCCGCTACGGGGCAGATGCAACAGGCAGGTTGTTCCACACTATCGGGCTGTAGCGCAGGGGCTAGCGCGCGCCGTTCGGGACGGTGAGGTCGGAGGTTCAAATCCTCTCAGCCCGACTTCAATCCCCCTTCTGTTTTCCTGATTTCTCCTGATTTCGGCTCGGTATTTCCTGAAGCTGTCTTTCTTTTCCGCAGGCCGCCCCTAAACCGGGGGTGTCCCGGTGCCGACCATTAAGAGCGGAAGGTATTATGCGGCACACGTTGACATTTCTAATCGCCCTCGTTCTGGGTAGCGGTATCGCCTGGGGAGAGACCATCGAGCACGAGGTAAAGCGGGGTGAGACCCTCTACGGAATCGCCCGGCGCTACAATATCACGGTTCGCCAGCTCTCGGAGATCAACCGTCTGGAGTCGCCGGACCTCCTCCTCCCGGGCACACTGCTCACCGTGGCCCGTCACCACGAGGTAAAGCGGGGCGAGACCCTCTACGGAATCGCCCGGCGTTACCAGACCACGGTTGAGGAAATTCAGAGGATAAATCAGCTCGAAGGCGTGACCATACGGATCGGACAGCGGCTGCAGATCCCCCTGAGATCTCCCGGGGATGCGGAGAAGTCTCTCCAGACACCCTCATCGGGAATCGCCGCATCGCAGGATTCCGCATCCGCGCCGTCGTCCAGGGCGACCGGACCGTCCGGGCCGACCGGATCATCCGGGGAGGATTCTTCCGCACAAAGCCCAGACCGGGAGACCCCGGCGGCAGAGACCGCTTCCCGGGATCGGCCTGCCCTCATCCCCCTGGCCCGGCAGATGGAAACACCCCTTTCCTATTCCCGGGGAGGTGCCTGGCCTGTGGCGGGTGAGCACATCCGGCTCGAGGGAAAGCTTCCCGGCCTGCTCATCAGGGCCGATCGGGGCACCCCCGTGGCGGCCGTGGCGGCGGGGCGAGTGGTCTACTCCGGCCCCCACTCCACCTTCGGGAACGTGGTTTTTGTCCAGTCTCCCCAGGGGTATATCTACGTCTATGGAGGGCAGGAACGCGTCCAGGTACAGGTGGGCGAGGCCGTTCCGGCGGGCGCTACCCTGGGAACGGTCGGGACCAGCCCCGCCGAGGCAGGAGGATCGGCGCTCTATTTTTCAGTCTGGCGGGGCGAGGCCTTTGTCGACCCCGAGACGGCTCCCCGGGGGTAGGATCGTTCCGGATTCTTCGGGAATTCTCGGGAATTCCCGGAATTTCCCGATCCCGGGGCCGCTTCCGGCGAAGCCTTCCGAAATTTTTTTCAGGGAAAACGTTTTCTTTCCTCATTTACCGGTTTTTCTGCTGGGATAATCTGCAGGGAGTGATAGAATTATAAGAAAACAAAAAGGTATGGGGGCATCTGGAATGGGTTCGACAGCAACACGGAAGGGACGGAGCAGTTCCCGGTCATCGAGTAATCGGAATGATTCTGGAGTGGTCGCGCGGCCCGCGCAGGGAGGGTACGACGGTCAGGCGGGATCGGGGGATACCGACCCCCTTGCGTTTTACCTCAAGCAGATCTCCAACTACGCCCTTCTCACGGTGGGGGAGGAACAGGAGATCGGGCGCCTCATCCAGGAACTCCGGGCCGATCTGGAGGCCCTCCGGTCCGGTGAGGAGGACCATTCCTACACCCGCGACGAGCTGGCCCGGGAGATCCTCCGCCGCGAGGAAGCGTTGCGGACCTGCAAGGGGCGCATGATCAACGCAAACCTGCGGCTGGTTGTCTCCATCGCAAAGAAGTACCAGAACCGGGGGCTCTCCCTCCTCGATCTGATCGACGAGGGGAACATCGGCCTGATCGAGGCGGTGGAGCGCTTCGACTACACCCGGGGGTGTCGCTTCTCTACCTACGGAACCTGGTGGATACGCCAGGCGATCATCAAGAGTCTGGCCGACAAGGGGCGGGTCATCCGCATTCCCGTGCATATGCTCAACACCATCAAGAAGTGCTTCTTTGTCTCCAAGCACCTCACCCAGGAACTGGGGCGGGATCCCCTGAGCGAGGAGGTCTCGCAGTATCTCAATGTCACCCCCGACAGGGTTCAGGAGATCAGCCGTCTTTCCCAGGACACGGCGTCGCTCGACGTCACCCTGGACGACGAGAGCGGTACGCGCCTCTCCGATCTCATCGAGGATGAACAGCAGGAACAGCCCTTCGATCTGGCCTTTCATCTGACTCTGCAGGACACGATCGAGGGCGTCCTGACGGAGCTCAGTGAGCGCGAGATGCGGATTATCAAGCTGCGCTTCGGGTTGGGCGGCGAAGGCCCCTATACCCTGGAGGAAACGGGGCGGTTTCTGGGCGTCACCCGCGAGCGGGTTCGGCAGATACAGGAAAAGGCCCTGGAAAAGCTGCGGGAGAGCGCCGTGATCCAGGATTTCCGGAACCTCTACTGATCCTGATCTGGTGATCCTCTTTTTCGGGGGCTCCCGAGGGCCGGAGCAGAAGTTTTCCTGCTCCGGGATGTTCCGGCGGGGCGTTTCGTCGGTATATTAAACCCATGTGGTTTGGTAAGGAATCAGGAAAGGGCGGTGCCGGNGGGGATCCTCAGGAAGATCTTACGCCCGTGACCACCCGGGGTGGCGACGATGGCCGCAGTGGCCTGCTCGATGGCTCGCGGCGTTTCAAGGATGATCCGGTCTTTGACGCTCTGGGGTACGTCGACGAGGCCCAGGTCGCGCTGGGCGCCTGTCGGGCCGTGGCGGGGCTTCCCGAGACCGCCCGGGACGCCCTGGCCCGGTCCCTGGCCGGTCAGATCGAGACGGAGCAGTACAAGCTGCTTGTCGCCGGAGGGGTCATGGCCTGTCCGGTGAACGTGCCCTTCCTGGCCGGTCAGGAGGTGATCACCGACGCCGACGTAGCCCGTCTGGAAGAGCGAATCACCTGGTGGCGGGGCCAGGCAGAGCTGGAGCCCCGCTTTTTTGTGGCCGGAGACTCTCTCCTGGGGGCGGAATGCGATCGGGCACGCACGGTGGTGCGCAGGGCCGAGCGGGCCGTAGTCCGGGTGGTGCGCGCCCAGGGGCGGGAAGAACAGAAGGCCGTCTCCCGCTATCTGAACAGACTCAGCGACTGGTTCTTCATCCTGGCCCGGTGGGCCGACAGGCGCTTCCCCCTGGCGGAATAACCGGCGCGGGCCAGCTCTGGCGCAACTCGCGGGCCAGCTCCCGGGTCCGGTTAGTCCGGCCCGGGGTCGACCCGTCGCAGATCCCAGAACTCCAGCGAGTCTCCGCGCAAAAACATCTCGCCCTCCACGGTCTCCCCCTCAAGAACCGCAGGGAGCCAGAGAATATCGTCCTCCCACATCTCTTCGTAGGGAATCGATTCCCGGGGGCACCAGAAGGGCAGGGCCTCGTCGGTCTCGCAGAGAAGCCCCTCCCAGGCCGTGGCCGTGAAGATCTGCACCTCCAGGCGGTAGCCGTCGGCGAAGGCAAAGCGGAGGACCCCCTGGTAGCGGGGCTCTACCGGAACAAGCCCTACCTCTTCCCGGGTCTCCCGGATCGCTGCCTCGCGGGGAGTCTCCCCCGGTTCGGTCTTTCCGCCGGGGCCGTTGATCTTCCCCGCACCAAGCCCCCGTTTTTTTCTGATCAGCAGCAGGGAATGGGGCGTGCAGAGAAAGCAGAGCACGGCCGTATCGTGGGGACGGTAGCGCTCCCAATCCAGGGGAGAGGGGGTATCGCTCTGTGCCAGGGATCGCGGGGCCAGAGCGTGCGGGGATTGTGATCGCGGGGACTGCGACTGTGGGGACTGCGGTCGCGGGAAAAATGTCTCGAGTGAAGCCCGTTTCATACCGACCCTATCCTATAAGAGAGAGACGAACATTGCGAGAGGTTTTCAGGAGGTGCTATACTGTGTCGGCCATGGATGAAAGGGATGTGGAGGAGAGGGAGAAGACCGGTCAGACCATGGACGCCCCGCCCCCGCCCGGGAACCTGCCCCGGCCCGAAGAGGTGATCGCCGCCGTCTACGGCCGGATCTCGACCCTTCGGGAAGCGGGCAAGACCCCCTCCTCGATCGTGCTGCCTCCCGCGCTGTACCGGATAATACAGGATTACCGCGCCCGGCTGGGCGAGAGCCCCCGGGAGGTACCGGACTACCTGGGCAAGTACGAGATGTTCGGACTGCCTCTGTACACCGATTCGTGCACAGCTATCGTTATCCGCACCCGGCCCGGATCCTCGGGAGCGGTCGCGCAGTGACAGGGAGGCGCTTCATGCAGAAAACAATCTTTTTTCCCCGGAGGGGGTGCTCAGGACGGTGCTGTCCCGTGACGCTCGTGGCGGCCTTCTCCTTTGCCGTGGCCATGGCTTTGTCTCCCCCCTCCCTGGGTGGAGAGGAGGCCCTCAGGACCCTTCGCGGCGAGGCAATCGCCCTGGTACCCTTCGAGAACCCCTCGGACCGGGAGGCTCTGGAGAGAGTCGCCCGGGAGCTGGAGGAGGCGCTGAAGCTCACCCTCCAGGTGAGCGGGCAGTTCGACCTGCGGCACCTTCCCCCCGAGGCGGTTCACGATCGGGATAGCCTGCTCGGGCTGGCCCGGGATCGCCGCATCGACGGGCTCGTACTGGGTGAGCTCCGGGATCTTTCGCGAGGAGAGGTTCTCCTGAAGATTTCTGTTCTCGATGTCTCCCGGGGGGTGGTCCTGAAAAGCCGGGAACGGCGCAGCTACGGTGATTTTGATCTCGACGAGGCCGCCCGGGAGGTGCTGGCGGAGATCGCCTCGGCCCTGCTGGGCTACCCCGTCCATTACGCAGCGCTGGTCTTTCAGCCCTCCCGGGAGGGGGTTCCCTACCGGGTATTCCTGGACGGTGTTTCCCTGGGAAAAAGCCCGAGGGAGGCACCCCACGTTCCCGAGGGTGTGCGAACCCTGGAGATCACCGTTGCCACCAGCCGGGGCGAGATACCCGTCTACGCAGCGGACCGGCTTCTGCGTTCCGGCGAGGTTCAGGAGATCCCCTTCGCGCTGCCCGGAATAACGAGCCTGGAGCAGCGGGAGATCCAGGAACTTCAGCGCGGTGCCCGCCACCTGCTGGGCGATCCCGCTGTTCACGATCAAGCCTGGGAGCTCCTGCGCGAGAGCGCCCGATTGCTCGCGGCGGTTCCCCGGGATCGCCTGGAACCGCTGCGGCGCGAGCAAAAGGGGCTGGAGTTGCTCTGGGAGCTGGATCGGGAGTTTTCCCGGCTTGCTCCGGAGAATCTTTCCCGCAGGAGCGACTGGTACACCCCGGGAGATCCCCTGCGAGGCCTTGCCGTGACGGAACGAGTCCAGCAGGAGGACCCCGGCAGCAGCGCCACAACGCCCCCGGTTCGTCGCAACGCCCTGGCCCTCTTCCGGCTTCTGGAGTTGCGCTGGGCCCAGTCGCTGGCCGAAGAGGCCTGGGACGAGGCCGCGCTGGTCCTGGAGGATCTGGCTGCCGTGGATCGGTTCTTTCACCTGGGTGAGGCCGAGCGTCTTGCCGNGCTCCGCCAGGACTATCTCTCCCTCCTGGTGAGGGTCGAGGGGCAGCGGGACCGGAGCAGGGTCCTTCCTCTTCTGGGGGTTGGTGCCGGTCTGGGCGGTGTGGCGGGGGGGAGCTACCTGTTGGTCACCGATGTGGCCAGCGACTACAGCGACAGCCCCGGTCCGCTCTTCGACTGGAGCGAGTCCGAGCTCGTCGATATGGCGGCCGGGGGTCTCATTGTAGCGGGTGGTGTCCTGGCGGTGGTCTCGGCGGTCCGCCTCGTCCGGGGGCGATCCTCCATCGATGGCCCGCTGCGGGACTGGAGCAGGGAGGAGCAGGGGCAGATGATCTCCGCAGCGGAGGCCATCTTTTCCTGGACCCCCGGGCCCGGCCAGGGAGCGCGGGTGGTGATTCTGGGCCCTCCGGGAGAGATCGTCTCCCTGGGAGACCGGATCGTTACCATGCCGGCCCTGGTCCCGGCCGAGCAGGGACGGGCCTTTTCCGTGCATCGGCCCTTTGTGGTTTCCCGCGACCGGACCCGCCTGGTGCCGGAGGGTGTCTCGATCATCGTGGTGGACTAACCCGGGCGGATTTTCTGGTCCGGGGAGATATCCCGAACCGGGCGGATGACCCGATCAGGGAGGGGGATCCGGACCGGGGGGCGCGCTCAGACCGGGGAGATCTCCCGGACCGGGGCGGCGTCTTCTTCGACGGCTGCCGCCAGAAGGGTGCGTCGCCGTTCCGCCAGGAGCGTCTCGACAAACTCCCGCGACCTTCGGGGATCCTCGCGGAAGTACAGAAGGTGGGATTCGCAGGGGCTGTCGCTCGCCCCGAAACGGGGGATCGAGCGGTCTGCCAGAGGCAGGAAGGCCTCAACCAGGGTTGCCTCGTCGAGCCCGGGGCCCCGGAAGGGAAAGGCCTCGACCCAGGAAGCCTCCTCGCGAAGATAATCGATATGCCAGTGCAGTTTCTTGCGTCCCCGCCGCCGGTGGCGGTTTATCCGCGCCTGGAGCCCCTGCCTGGCCGATCCTGCGTAGAGATACCATCCCGGTGGATACCGGACCGTACCAAGGGCCCCCGTGGGGATCAGTTGTTCCCGGGGAAGGTGCAGCAGGATGGCGTAGCACCCCCGATCATCGAGGTGAGAGGTGATCGCCTCCCAGGGAAGGGTCATGTCCGTCCGCAGGGAGGCGATCTCTCCCGGCCCCTCCCAGGAGACGCCCAGGGGAATAACGGGGAGAAGATCCCGTGCCTGGACCAGGGCCCGGGCAAAGGCGGGGTCGGTGTGCACCTCGGGAACAAACCACCGGCACTGATCGCTGTGAACAACGACCAGGAGCGCGCCGCGACCGCTCCGGGCCAGTTCTTCCACGTGACGCCGTCCCCGCTCGGTTACGGCGTCGGGAAACATGGCAAAGGGTCCGTTAAAGAGCGTGCAGGATTTAACTTCCAGGTACCGCTCTTCGCCCGCGTCGTTCCGAAGGAGAAAGTCGACGCGGCTCCGCGTTCCCGGGAGGGGCGCCTCGGCGCGGAGAATGTTCCACCCCCGCAGGGCGGGGATCAGCCCCCGGCTGATCAGGTGTTCCGCAACCCGGTTGGTTCGGCCCGTGTCGAGATAGACCGTCCCCCCTGCGGGGCGGCTGGCGCTCACCACCTTCCAGGGATGGAGGGCTCCCTCGGCCCCGGGGGTAACCGAGAGGATCGTGCCGGGGAGCAGAATTTCCCGCAATTTCCCCGGGTTCGGCAGGTATGCCGAGGTCTCTTCTTCGGGCTGCCAGGATTCCGGGCCGTCCCGTTCCAGTCGGTCGGGCGCTGGCCGGTCGGTGCAGGGAGGGGCCTGGCAGGGCTCCAGGGCGATCTCCACGACGAAGCGGTTGCGACGGCGGAGGAACCGCGCCCTGCGAAGCGGTCCCGGTGGCGCGAAGGATGCCCCGCCGGGACAGAGTTGCGCCGGGGCATCCGGGAAAGGGGCGCACCGTCTTGACGTTTTTTCTGTGTCCATGCTAGATTCCTCTCAACAACAGCGCGAGCGTCGTATAATGGCTATTACCCCAGCCTTCCAAGCTGGAGATGTGGGTTCGATTCCCATCGCTCGCTTTTCGCCTTCCAGTTTTACGTTCCGGCCCTGAACCGCACCCTTCACCCTGCATTGCATCCGTCACCACGAAGATCACCCCCCATCCCGAACCACCCTGAAGGTACCGCTTTTTCTGCCCCGGGCAAAGGGCCATGGCAGGAGCGGGTATTGACGAACCCGAATATTTCCCCAGACTTGAAGGGTATCGTCTCTCCCGAAGATTCACGCAGGAGACGCCGGGGGGGCTTAGCTCGGGAGAGCTCGCCCGGCCCTGTCCAATTTGGTGTACCCTCCANCGATTTCGGTGTACCATGGGATCAGGAGAAAGGAACCATCATGAAATTTCAACTCGAAGCCTATACCCTCGACCGTTTTGCCGACCGCGTCTTCACCCTCTACGGAGATCGTCCATCGCTGGCCTCCTACGGCAGCGAACCCTGCACGTATCGTGAAATGCAGCAACGCATGGTCGAGCGCCAGGAACTCCTCCTCTCCCGGGGGATCGGTCGGGGGGACAAGGTCGCCATCGTGGGCACATCCACCCCGGAGTGGGCAATTGCCTACCTGGCCGTCATGACCCTGGGAGCCGTGGCCGTACCGATCATGGAGGAGTTCCCCGCCGAGGATATCCGGGGCATCCTGGATCGCGCCCGGGTTCAGGGAGTCTTCACCACGGACCACCTCTGGAACACCTTCGGCGACGATCATCTGACGGGATTGCGCCTGGTCTACGAGATGCAGCAGGACCGGGTGCTCCGGGAAGATCCCGCTGAACCGCGATCGCNTGAGCCCNTCCACGAGGAGGACCTGGCGGAGATCCTCTTTACCTCGGGAACCACCGGGTTCAGCAAGGGCGTCATGCTCACCCACCGGAACCTGGTCTCCAACCTCTTCGAGGGGCCTGACCTGGTGGGGTGCATCCACGATCACTCCCGCACCCTCTCGCTTCTTCCCCTGGCTCACGCCTACGGTTCAACCTCGGGGTTCCTTTCCATCATCTATAACGGATCAGCCCTGTACTTTCTCGGCAAGAAGCCCACGCCCAAACTCCTGATGTCGGCCCTGGCCGAGATTCAGCCCACCATCCTCGGTGGGGTGCCCCTGATCTTCGAAAAACTCTACGCCCGCAAGATCGCTCCCCTGATCGCGCGCAAGCCCCTCTTCCGGTGGCTCGCAGCGGGGCCCAGGCGCAAGAAATTCCTCTACACCCTCATTGGCGCGCGGGTCCGGAAAAGCTTCGGAGGCAAAATCGAGTGTGCAATCATCGGAGGCGCACCCCTTTCCCGGGAGGTGGAACTCTTTCTCCGGGCTGCCCGGATTCCCACCGTTCTCGGCTACGGCATGACCGAGGCGTCGCCGTTGATCACCTTCAGCTCCCGGGAAGGCGTGAAGATCGGTTCGGTGGGCCACCCCGTCACGGACGTCGAGATCAAGATAGTCGATCCCGACCCCGCCTCGGGAGTGGGCGACGTCTGGGTTCGCGGACCCAACGTGATGAAAGGCTACTACGAGGATCCCGCCGAGACCGCCGCCGTACTGACCCCCGACGGGTGGCTCAAGACGGGGGACAAGGGATANCTCGATGAGGATTCCTACCTNTACCTCAAGGGACGCAGCAAGAACGTCATCATCGGCCCCTCGGGGGAGAACATCTATCCCGAGGTGATCGAGGGGCTCCTGGTGCAGTACGTTGAGGTAGACGAAGCCCTGGTTCTGGAACGGGAGGGGCGGCTGGTGGCCCTGGTCTACCCCTCACCGGATCTCCTGGAAGAGATGAACCGCCGGAGCGGAGGGCAGCAGAACGCAGAGACGGCTCGAGCCCCTCGGGGGAGAACATCTATCCCGAGGTGATCGAGGGGCTCCTGGTGCAGTACGTTGAGGTAGACGAGGCCCTGGTTCTGGAACGGGAGGGGCGGCTGGTGGCCCTGATCTACCCCTCACCGGATCTGCTGGAAGAGATGAACCGCCGGAGCGGGGGGCAGCAGAACGCAGGGAAGGCTCGCACGCACATCGAGGAACGGCTGGAAGCGGTTCGCCGCGAGGTAAACGGTCGCCTGCCCGGGTATTCCCATATCAGTGCAGTAGAGCTTCAGGAGACGGAGTTTGTGAAAACCGTGAGCAACAAGATCAAGCGTGCCGTTTACTACCCGCAGGATCAGGAGCACCCGCAGGATCAGGAGAATCCGCAGGATCGGTAACAGGCTCCCGCCCTCATCTCCAAGGAATCTCCCGGGAGAACCTCCCGGGGGCCCCGCCTCCCGGGACGGGCTCTTCCCGGAGGACCTCTCTCACCCGGGAGATCTCCTTCTCCGGGGAATNNCTCCCCTGGNTCCTCCTTCAGGGGCCTTCCGGGGCAAAAATAACCCCTATAAAAAAAATATATCCGACAATTCCCCTTTTCCCGGGGTTTCCCTTGCACCGGCGGGGTGGTTTTTTTATTATCACCACCGGAAAAACTATGGAGAAAAAACTGACAAAGATTGTTGCCACCGTTTCAGACAGACGGTGCGAGGTCGATTTTATCAAGGGCCTCTACGAAGCAGGCATGAACGTGGTTCGGCTGAACACAGCCCACCAGGACCCCGAGGGATCGTTGCAGGTGATCGGCAATACCCGGGCCGTCTCGGAAGAGATCGCCCTCATGGTCGACACCAAGGGGCCCGAAGTCCGCACCCTCCTGACAGGTCCGGCCTTTCCCGTCTCTGCCGGTGATTCCCTGGTGATCACCGACCATCCCCAGACCGGGANNGAACTGGGGACNACCTACCCGGGCTTTGTGGAGGACCTCGCTCCGGGCAAGAGCATTCTCATCGACGACGGCAGCCTGGAACTGCAGGTTCAGACCAAGGAGCCGGGCCGTCTGGTCTGCCGGGTCTGTAACGACGGCGAGATCGAGAACAAGAAAAGCATCAATGTCCCCGATGCCCACCTGAACGTCCCGGCCCTCTCGGAGAAGGACCTGTCCTTCATCCGGTTTGCCATAGAGCAGGATCTGGATTTTATCGCCCACTCCTTTGTGCGGAACGCCGAGGACGTAATCGCCATACAGAAGATCCTTGACGAGGCCGGCAGTGCCGTCAAAATTATCGCCAAGATCGAGAATCGCGAGGGGATCAGAAACCTGGAGGAGATCATTCCTCACGTAGCGGGGGTCATGATCGCCCGGGGTGATCTCGGGATCGAGATACCGGCCGAACAGGTGCCGGCCTATCAGAAGCACATCATCGAGCTCTGCCGGAAACACAAGCGCCCGGTGATCACGGCCACCCAGATGCTGCACAGCATGATCAAAAGCCCCCGTCCCACCCGGGCCGAAGTCTCCGATGTGGCGAACGCCGTCTACGACGGAACCGACGCGATCATGCTCTCCGGCGAGACAGCCCAGGGCGCCTATCCCCTGGAGGCGGTACGCACCATGACCAGGATCGCCCGGGAGACTGAACGGGCCAGGTCNCANTTTTCCCGGAACCAGTGGGTCGACCCCGACACAAACCAGCGGAACTTTCTGGCCAANACGGTAGATTCTGCCTGCCGGGAGCTCCCCATCAAGGCGATCCTGAGCGACACCGAAACGGGCAGAAGCGCGCGGGTTCTCTCCTCCTACCGCATGGAGGTGCCCATCTTNGCCCGCTCTCCCAGCAAGCGGGTGGTTCGGGAGCTAAGCCTGAGTTTCGGCGTCTTTCCCGCCTACATGGAGTATCAGGCCTCCACCGATCAGCTCGTGGCAAACTCCCTGGCGGGGCTGCTCCAGGAAGGGGTGATCGACGAACTCGATCTGGTGGTGATCATGGGGGGCGCCCCCGGACAGAGCGAGGGGACCAACTTTGTGGAGATCAACAAAGCCTCGGCCTGTCTCCATCTCTACAGCAGGGGAACCCCAAAATAGAGAAATAAGGATCTTTTTCCCTTGTGACGGGCTCCGGCTCCCGGTATACTAACGTTCTTGCGGAAATAACCTTCGTAAAGGTTTTTTCGCAATTTCATGGTATACACGGGAGCAGAAGGAGCCGGAACATGGGTGAACGCACGCAACCAGACGCAGCAAAACTGAACAAAAACGTAATATACACGGGGATTATCGGTCAGGGCCTGGTGATATTGGGCCTGGTGGCAGGCGTCGCGGGGTTTCCCCTGCCGGGCCTTGGGGCGGGCTTCCTGGGGGTCTGCGCCTCGGGCTGGGCCTGCGCCAGGGCGCTCCGCCGCTGGGGTGACATCGAGGAGACCTTCCGTCTNTCCCGTGACCGGGATCAGGCCTTTCGGGACCTCGGGAGCAAGATCCTCTCTCTGGCGAGCAGAAACAGCGAAAACGCCCAGGAACTCATCACGAGCATCTTCAGCGCNCTCGAAATCAACGANAAAATCCACCAGGGAGTCGACNACATCGGCGACCAGGTAGAGCGCACCAGGGAGGGCATCCGGGCNTCCTCCACGGCGGTCGAGGAGATCGGGGCAACCATNGAGGCGTTCATCAAGCGGATCGATTCCCAGTCCTCCGCTGTGGTCCAGACATCGTCAGCGGTGGAGCAGATGGACTCCCACCTCGGGAACGTCTCGCGCATCGTCGACCAGCACAGGGCAAATATGGCCGAGCTGGTGGATCTCACCGGAAAGGGCGAAAACCAGGCCGAGCAGACCAACACCCTCATCGAGGGCATTCACAACCACGTGGGAGCGGTCCAGGCGGTCATCCAGGTTATCAATAGCGTGGCCAGTCAGACNAACCTTCTGGCCATGAACGCCGCCATCGAGGCTGCCCACGCGGGCGACGCCGGGCGGGGCTTCTCCGTGGTGGCCGACGAGATCCGGAAACTTGCCGAGACCACGGCCCAGAACTCCAAAACCATCGGAGGAACCCTCAAGAAAATCGTCGCCGAGATCGGCCAGGCCAAGGAACTTGGCAGCGAGAACCTGGAATATTTCCGCAGCGTTCGCGCCGATGCCCAGGAGATNACCCAGGCCTTCCACGAGATCAACCGGGCTACGGTGGAGATCTCCCAGGGCAGCAGCGACGTCCTGAAAGCCTCCACCGAGCTGGTCACCATCACCCGCGAGATCCAGCAGGGTGGTCAGGAGATCGCCGTCAGCGTGCGGGATCTCGACNNGAGCGTCCGGGACATCCTGGAGGCCAGCGCCGCCACGGACCGGAACTCCGAGCAGATCGACGAGACCCTCACCCTGAACAACCAGACCCTGGCAACGCTGGCTGCGGCCAGCCTTCACGGNATCGAGGCGGTCCAGAACCTGGANGCCGACATCTCCTCCGATGCCGGATCCGCCATGAACTGCAACATGGTGGCCCTGAACCACCTGCGCTGGCTCATGAGCGCCCGCCAGGTGATCGAGGGGGCCGAGGAGTCCCGGCGGACCTTCCCCTCGCCGGAGCTGGAGACGTGCTGGCTCTCCCGCTGGATCCAGAGCCCCCAGGGCCAGCAGTATGCCGGAAGCCCCGCCCTCGGAGAGGTCATGGAGGTCCACCAGGAGTTCCATCATCTCCTGGTCCGCATCATGAAGAACGCCCAGGGAACACCCCCGGAGCGNCGTTCCACCGATCTCGAGGCCTCTCTGGAAGCGGACTACCGAAACCTCCTGACCTGTGCAGCCCGTTTTGTCGAGGCCCTCGACGCCTTCGGTGAAACCCGGGGTGCCCAGGCCGGGCAGGAGGCTCCGGCGAAGCTGGCTGGCTGACGGTTCCGGCCAGACTGTGAGGCTTCCCTCCTATCCCGTCTCGGAGATTCGCCAGGAGCTCNCCGAGACCGTTCGGGCCTGCCCCCTGACGGTTCTCCAGGCACCACCGGGAACGGGAAAGTCCACCCTGGTGCCNCTCTTTCTTGCGGAGGAGTTCCCGGGCGAGATCTGGCTGCTGCAACCCCGGCGCGCAGCCGTGCGGGCCCTGGCCCGGCGCCTGCGGGCTCTGGCAGGGGCGGACCTTTCCGTGGGGTGGATCACGCGGGACGGGCGGGACCTGCCCGGGGGGGCCCGGGTTGTTGTCATGACCGAGGGCGTCTTCCTGCGGCGGCTCGTGGCAGACCCCGAACTCCGGGGTGTCTCCTGCCTGCTTCTGGACGAGTTCCACGAACGCTCCCTGGCGGTGGATCTCTCNTTTGTCCTGGCCCGACAGGCCCGGGAGGTCTTCGCCCCGGCGCTCCGGCTTCTGGTCCTCTCGGCCACCCTCGATGCGGACTGGGTGGCCTCCCTGGGTGTTCCCGTGCTCCAGGCAGGGGTGCAGCCCCATCCGGTCGCGATCAGCTACAACCCGCCCGGTCCGGGAGAGAATGAAACGGTCCAGGCCCTGCGGGTCGGTCTTGATCGGCTTCGCCGGGGTGCCCGGGGAATCCTGATCTTCCTTCCCGGCGAGGCCGAGATCCGCCGCTGTCTGGAGGGGCTGAAGCGGGGAGCCCCGGGAGCGACGATCCTTCCCCTCTACGGACGGCAGACACCCTCGGAACAGAACCTCGCCCTGGAACCGCCCCCGGAGGGGCAGCAGCGGGTCGTGGTGGCCACCAACGTGGCCGAGACCAGCCTGACGATCCCGGGAATAACCTGCGTGATCGACGGAGGGTTACGCCGCCGCCCCGTGATCGACCGGGGCAGGGGAGTGCGCCGGATGGTGACGAGCCGCATCAGCCAGGCCTCGGCCGTCCAGCGGTCGGGGCGGGCGGGCCGGATGGGGCCGGGTGAGGCGATCCGTCTCTGGCCCGAGACGGAGAGGCTTCCCCCCTTCGATCCTCCCGAGATCACCACAGCGGATCTGGCGGGGCTTCTTCTTGTTCTGGCGGCCTGGGGTGATATCTCGCGGGACCACTACAGCTGGCCCGACCCGCCTCCCGAGGAACACCTGCGGGAGGCCCGGGAGCTCCTCGAGGATCTGGGGGCGCTCGATTCCCGGGGGAGAATCACCGCCCGGGGCGAGGCCCTGTACCGCCTCCCCCTGGATCCCCGCCTGGCCGCCATGGTCCTCGACGCCGAAGACGCCCCGAGGGCTGCCCTGGTGGCGGCGCTGCTGGAAGAGGGAGAGGTTCTCCTGCCCCCCGCAGCGGAGGAGGCCGGGGCGAATCTCGAGCGGCGCCTCGAAATCCTGGAACAGTGCGGGCAGGGTCAGGGGCGTTGGGGCGACACGCTCCGCCCCGGCGCGGCCCGGCGGATCGAAGCGGGGCTGCGCCGGATCCTGGCCACCCTGGGAAGGGGATCCCGCCGGTCCGCTCGGGGCGAGGCCGGGGGATGGGGAGGGGTCCCGGGGTGGGGGGGCCTTCTGGTGCAGGCCTTCCCCGACCGGGTGGGGCGCCGTCTCGAGGGAGAACGTTACCGCCTGATCCGGGGGGGCGAGTTTCGGCTTCTGCCGGGGCGGGAGGGCTTCGCTCCCGACTGGATCGTGGCGGTCGAGGTTCAGCAGGGCCCGGGAGGCGCCACGATACACCTGGCGGCTCCCCTGGAAGAAGAGACCCTTTCCGCCCTCGTGGCGGCCCGCGAGACGGTGCGGGAGGAGTATTTTCTCCACCACGGTCTGGTCAAGGTGCGGCACCGGCGATACCTGGGTGATATCCTCCTCTCGGAAACTCCTGTGGCTCTGCAACGGTCAGGCCGTGCCCGGGAGGCCGTGGTTGACCTCGTTCGTCGCGAGGGGCTTTCCTGCCTGGGGTGGAGCGATTCTGCCCGGCGTCTTCAGGAACGGCTGGTCTTTCTCCGGGCTCACCGGGTCCGGCTGGGGCAGGACTGGCCCGATCTCTCCGACCGGGGTCTGGAAGAAACTCTCCAGGAATGGCTTCCCGCCTTTCTGCCGAATCCGCCCGGGGCGGATTGCCTGAAAAAGATATCCCTGGGGGCCGTGCTGAAGAGTAGAATTCCCTGGGATCTCCTCTCCTTTCTCGACCAGCTGGCGCCCGAGTTCTTTCAGCTTCCCGACGGTTCCCGCCAGCGTTTGCGCTACGACGGTGACCGGTGGATTCTGGCCGCCCGGATCCAGCAGCTCTTTGGTCTTCAGGAGCTCCCCCGGCCGGCCGGTGTCCCCCTGGAGGTGGAGATTCTCTCCCCCGCCCGGCGGCCCGTGCAGCGCACCTCCGACCTGGCCGGTTTCTGGCGTTCCACCTATCAGGAGGTACGCCGGGAACTCCGGGGGCGGTACCCCAGACACGCCTGGCCCGAGAATCCTCTGGAGGTTCTCCCCGGTGACCAGCCCCCCCGCCGGCAGAGAAAATAAAAAAAGCACGAAACTCCGAAAAAACCCGTCCCCGGGCCGGATATCCTCTTTCCGGCGTGCTAGCTTTGTAGCGTAGGCAGGAACTCCCGCCGGTAATAGCACATGAGAAAGTTTTTTTCGGAACGCGCGCGGGGGCTCCTGGTCTCCACCATCACAGGGGTGATAGCTCTCGTCTTTTCCTGTTCCCCCGCCGGGATCTGGCAGCAGGACGTGCGGGGCTTTGTCGACGACGGCCTCTCGCTGGTGACGATGGAGTCCTACCGTCTCTCCCGGCAGGGCGAAACAGCGTCGCTGTCGCAGGCGATCCCGAACGAGCCCCACACCCTGAGAGTCTCTCTGCGGAACCCCCGCGATTTCGACCTGATCGTTGCACTGGAGGTGGGGGATCCGGGGCTCTACGATGGCGAGCCCCAGCTCGTGGCGGTGGATAACCGGCTTCTGGAGGTCCATTTTCACCCTCGGGAGTCGGCCCGGGACCAGGAACTGGCATTCCGGATTACCCTTCGGGCGCCCCAGACGGGGCGGACCTTCGCGCCCCTGGCGCTCTCTCTGGACTGCCGCTACCCCGCGTCGGACATCACCGTAACGATCGATCCGGAAACGCCGGGGGCCTTCGGGCTGGTTCTGACCCCGAACCCCCTCGAAGTGGTCCGGGGGAACTCTGTGACGGTGGGCCTCGCCGGGGGATCGCCCCTGGCTGGCGGGAGCGACTGGCGGTGGTATCTGCAGGGGGAGGTCCTGGCGGGCCAGAGCGGGTCATCCCTGACCCTGGGGACGGCTGATCTTCTGGGGGACTACAACCTGGGGGTCTCCGTGGTCTACCAGGGGGTTCTCT
>NZ_KB891709.1 GCF_000373545.1 Alkalispirochaeta alkalica DSM 8900 | reverse complement strand
GCCCGGGAGTTCCCCGCCCGGGCGGAAAAAGAACTTTTGAATCAATTTCTTGATTAACTGTACTGGTCATGATAGACTGTCAAAGATTTTCTGATGGAGGGNTCACAANGCCTTAACAATCNGNANTCATAGATTGGGGACGAAAAGGGCCGTTGGCTCTTGTCACAGTTTGCAAAGAGAGAGGAATTGCATGAAGAAGATTATTGTTCTTGCAGCAGCGCTGGCAATGGTTGGCGGTGTGGTTATGGCCGATTTCACGGTCGGCGGGCGCGTTGACACGCGGATCATGAACGGCGAAGACGGAAGTTTCAGCCAGGTCGATACCCGGCTCGAGATGAAATGGCAGATCGACGAGTACACTTGGGCAAACGCGCGCATCCGCTGGGATGTGGGTGACGAAAAGGAAGATGAGACCCCTCGTGAGACTGTTAACAACTTCCGCATGGACCGGGCCCACGCCACGGTTGACCTGGGTGGCCTTTTTGGGACCAAGGACGACATGGGTCTGGGGATCCTCCTCAACGCTGGATACAACCTGGCCGAGGCAAAAAACAACGTCGAGATCGACACCTTCGGCTGGGGCGGGTTCGAGATGGACGACTGGGCCCGGGTGGGAATGCAGTTGCACCTGGACCTGATGGGCATGGCCAACGTCTGGACCGCTGTTGGTATCACCGCTGCCGGTCTTGAGGGAGAGACAGATGCTGCTGGTGACGACGACATCGACATGCCCATGTTTATCGGTCTCGACGGCTCCCAAGACCTGGGTTTTGCTACCCTGGGCTACGAGGCTGTTCTGCACCTCCTCGAGGATGCCGACAAGGACTACGAGATGGGTCTCGGGTTCTCCCTGACCAGCATCGAAGTTGCTCCCGATATCTCCCTCAGCACCGCCATGGCACTGACCCTGTACAGCGATGAGGACATCGACCATATCTATAACTTCACCCTTGGTGTACACTACGCCGACATGGTCGATGCTTACATGGTTCTGATCGGTGACGACGATGAGGCTCTGCACACACTCGGTCTCTCCACGGCTGTGACGCTCAACGAGATGGTGAGCGCCGTTGTGGGTGTCGGTCTCGGGCTCGTTGATGATGACGGGTATTACGAAGAGTCCACCTTTGACTCCCTCGATGTCTCGTTGAACCTGAACCTGGGGTCCATGACCCTGCGTGTTGGATACCTCTACATGGAGGAGGACAACAGCAGGACTGCGATGACCGACGAGTTTGCTCCCACCCTCGACGTGGGTAGCGGTATGTACGTCCGCGCCCGGGTAAACCTCTAAGGTATACCCAAGCACCACGAACCCCGCCTTCGGGCGGGGTTTTTTTTGGCTCTTCTCAGGAATCCTCCCCGACCCGCCGCTCCCCCCGGGGGGCATTCCCCAGACGCTGCCTGAAGACCCGCCGGTACCGGCTCGGGGCAAGGCCGGTGATCCCCTTGAAGACCTTGCTGAAGTGAAACTCGCTGGAGAACCCCAGGTGGCGGGATATCTCNTTCACCGAACACCGCGACGAGACCAGCATGCTCGTGGCTGCCTCGACCTTGAGCTTCCGCAGNTACCGCATGGGGGTGATCCCCAGACTCTCCTGACAGAGCCGCACCAGATGNTCCCGGCTGATCCCCACGGAACGGGCGATATCCTCGAGACTGGCCGGGCGGTTCAGGGAGTTCTGCATCACCTCCAGGGCCTTCTCCACGTGGATCGCCTGGCTCGAGCGGGGGCNTTCCTGGCCCCGGGGGGCGGCCAGGAGGTAGCAGAAGGAGATAAACTGATGCTCTGCGGCCCGGCGGAGCGTCTCCTGCGACGAGAGCCCCCGTTCGCGGAGCTCCTCGAAGAAGAANCGGAACTGTGTNCCGATCTGCCGCGCCACCCAGCGGCGTCCCTCGCGCTCCAGAAGNTCCTGCAGGGGCTGGTCCCGCTGGTCCAGCTCCAGCAGGACGGCGTAGTAGCTCAGGGGCTCTTCCAGATTTGTGGCCTCGATGGAGTGGACCTGGCCGGGCAGGCAGAAAAAGAGGGTCCCCTGGCCGATCTGCCAGAGCTCCTGCTCCAGGTGAAACCGCCCCCGGCCCTGAAGAAAGTAGTGTACCTCGTACTGGCCCGATCCGTGGGCGTGGCGACGCCCGTGCCAGCGGAGTTCCTCCGGTTCCTGCATCTGGTAGACAAAGACGATGTCCTGCAAGGTCATGATACCTCCGGTATATCAATAAATGACATGTAATTGCAACTCCTGCCATTCCCCCGGGGCGGAGAGCCGGTAGAATAGAGGGGAGTCATCACATTACCCCCTGGGGCATTCATCGGAATGCCCCGGGGGCACCCAGGAAGGAGTCAATCCATGAGTACCCTGAAACCCGTGACACCCTTTCGTGGCCGGGAAAGCTATTTCCCCGGCATCGACGCCGTGACCTACGAGGGCCCCGCGTCGCGCAACCCCCTGGCCTTCAAGGTCTACAACCCCGAGGCTCTGGTGGCGGGCAAGACCATGCGCGACCACCTGCGCTTCGCCGTGGCCTACTGGCACAGTTTTACCGGATCGGCCGGAAACGACCCCTTTGGCCCCACCACCCTGGACTATCCCTGGAACCGGGCCGACGACGCCATGACCCGGGCCAGNCAGCGCGCCGATGNNGCCTTCGAGTTCATGTCCAAGCTGGGNGTTCCCTTTTACTGCTTTCACGATGTGGACGTCTGCGACGAGGGCGAGAGCCTGGCCGTCTACGAAGAACGTCTGNAGGAGATGACCCGGGTTCTGGCGGAACGCCAGGAGGCCACGGGGATCCAGCTTCTCTGGAACACGGCCAACCTCTTCTCCAACCCCCGGTACATGCACGGCGCCGCCACAAACCCCGATTTTTCCGTGGTGGCCCGCGCTGCTGCCCAGGTGAAGGCCTGTCTGGAGGCGAACGTGGCCCTGGGGGGGCACAATTATGTCTTCTGGGGCGGTCGCGAGGGGTACAGCACCCTCCTGAACAGCAACACCCGTCTGGAGCAGGAGAACCTGGCCGCCTTCCTTCGGGCCGCCCGCGATTACGGCCGGTCCATCCCCCGCGCTGCTGCCCAGGTGAAGGCCTGTCTGGAGGCGAACGTGGCCCTGGGGGGGCACAATTATGTCTTCTGGGGCGGTCGCGAGGGGTACAGCACCCTCCTGAACAGCAACACCCGTCTGGAGCAGGAGAACCTGGCCGCCTTCCTTCGGGCCGCCCGCGATTACGGCCGGTCCATCCCCCGCGCTGCTGCCCAGGTGAAGGCCTGTCTGGAGGCGAACGTGGCCCTGGGGGGGCACAATTATGTCTTCTGGGGCGGTCGCGAGGGGTACAGCACCCTCCTGAACAGCAACACCCGTCTGGAGCAGGAGAACCTGGCCGCCTTCCTTCGGGCCGCCCGCGATTACGGCCGGTCCATCCCCCGCGCTGCTGCCCAGGTGAAGGCCTGTCTGGAGGCGAACGTGGCCCTGGGGGGGCACAATTATGTCTTCTGGGGCGGCCGCGAGGGGTACAGCACCCTCCTGAACAGCAACACCCGTCTGGAGCAGGAAAACCTGGCCGCCTTCCTCCGGGCCGCCCGCGATTACGGCCGGTCCATTGGCTTTACCGGGACCTTCCTGATCGAGCCCAAGCCGATGGAGCCCACCAAGCACCAGTACGATTTTGACGCCGCCACGGTGATCGGCTTCCTGCACCGCCAGGGGCTGGCCGGGGANTTCCAGCTCAANATCGAGGCGAACCACGCCACCCTGGCGAACCATTCCTTCGCCCACGAACTGCAGACNGCGGCCGACGCCTCCATGCTGGGCAGCATCGACGCCAACCGGGGGGACCCCCAGAACGGCTGGGACACGGACCAGTTCCCCACGGATATGACCGATCTGGTGCAGGCGGTGCTGGTGATTCTGGGGAACGGCGGGTTTACCACGGGAGGGGTCAACTTCGATGCCAAGCTCCGCCGGGGCTCGGTGGATCTGGAGGACCTGTTCCACGCCCACATCGGCGGTATGGACGCCTTTGCCCGGGCCCTGCAGGTGGCCGACGCGCTCCGGCAGGAGGGGACTCTGGAGGAGTTCCGNCGGGGACGCTACGCCTCCTTTGACGAGGGCCAGGGAGCGGCCTTCCGGCGGGGAGAACTCACCCTGGAGGCCCTGCGGGATATCGCCGCAGCCCGGGAGCCCCGTCGTCCCGAGAGCGGGCGCCAGGAATACCTGGAGAACCTGATCAACCAGGCCCTGCTGACCACGCCCCTGGCGTAGGGCCCTGGCCCGGGTCCGGGGCTAGAGGCCCCGCAGATCCAGGACGCGCACCACCGCCACGGGGGTTCCGTCCTGCTGGGTATGGACCTCCAGGGGTTCCACGGCTGCCACGAGGCGGGTGTTGCGCTGGATCAGCCCCGGTGAGGGNGTGCGGGGGGGGCGNTGGGCGATGCGGCCCGAGAAGGCCAGGTCGTCCAGGACCAGCCAGGCCCGAAAGAGCGATACCTCCTGAACCCCCTGCCAGGCTCCACCCACCAGTTCTATCTCGGCGTAGAACTGGTGGGGCTCGTCGGCGTAGACCATCACCGTGGCTGCCACCCCCTCCAGAAGGAGGATTTTCCCCTGAAGCTCCTGCCATCGGCCGGGGTCGGCGGCGGCCCGGGCCAGATCTTCCAGGGAGACCGACATGTCCAGGGTTCGGTCCGGGATGTTGAGGGGGGAGCCCGCCGATGCACCCGGGGAGGGGGTGCTCCAGAGGGGNCCCGTGAGAGCCAGCAGGCCCGCCAGGGCCAGGNNAGAGNTCTTTCGTCGCATACCGCTCGTGNTCATACCTGNAAGTATAGAGTCCCCGCCGGAGAGATACAACTGTTCAGACGGGCNCCTCCCGGGATATGATGGGCCATGGGTCTTTTGACACGGGCCGATGCCCGATCTACCCGTCTTGCCGGAAAAGAGGCGCTGGTGGTGGGTGGCAGCGGCGGAATCGGACGGGCCGTGGCCCTGGCTCTGGCCGACGAGGGAGCCCGGATGGTTCTCCAGGGGGGGCGATCCCCGGAACGGCTGGAACGGGTGGTGACGTACATCAATCACCGGGGCGCTCCCTGCCGGGGGTTTCTGCTTCCCCTGANGCAGGCCGAGGATATCCTGCCCCTGACCGACCAGGTTCCCGAGGTGGATATTCTGGTGGTGGCCTTCGGGCCGGTGGAGTATCTCCCCCTGGCAGAGACGGCACCGGCCAGCTGGCGGCGGATGACCGAGTTAAACTTGCTGCTTCCGGGGTTACTCATCTCCCATTATCTGCCGAAAATGGTACAACGGGGCTGGGGACGGGTGATCCTCTTTGGGGGGCCCCGGGCTGACCGGCTCTGCGGGTTCCGCGAGAGCGCCGCNTACAGCGCCGCCAAGGCCGGGGTGGTCTCGCTGGTCAAGTCGGCTGCGCTCCAGACGGGGGGGCGCAATGTTTCGGTGAACCTGATCTCGCCGGGGTATGTGGACACGGAGTACCTGGAGCCCCGGGAGCGGGAGTTCCAGCGGAAGCGTTCGCCCCGGGGGCGGCTGATTCCACCCGAACGGGTTGCCCGGGTGGTGCGACACCTGATCTGCGCCGACGAGGCCGATGTGAACGGCGCGGTGATCACCGTGGACCAGGGTCTCGGCTAGGGGCTCNGCTCGGGAGATGGGCCTTTTTCTTGGGCCTCCTGTTTGACATTTCCCGAAGCCACATCTACTATTGTAGCAACCGGTACTGTAGCAAACCGGTGTTCTGGCACCTGGTGTTGTGGCCCCGTGATAGTCCGGCGCGGGTGGTGCCGTTCCAGGGGCTCCCTGGTCCGGGGCTGTGGCGCCGGGCAGGGGGAATGTAATAGTGTGATTCAACAAGTGTGGAGTGTATAGGAAGGTATGGCCAATAACGATATCGTACCAGGGTTTGACGAGGAAAAAGACGAGAGTCTCAAGATCCGGCTGGAGCGGGCTTCGGGTACCGAGGGGTGCCTCATCCTGTACCTCACGGGGTACATCGATACCTACAACTCCAACTTTTTNCAGAAGCGGGTGAACCGCGCCGTGGAGGCCGGTTTTGCCCGGCTGATTTTCCATTGTGCGGGGCTTAACTACGTGTCCAGTACCGGTATTGGTTCCTTCACGGCCTTCCTGAAGGCTGTCAAGCCCAAGGGGGGGGATCTGGTGCTGCTGGAGATCCAGCCCAAGGTGTACGAGGTTTTTCAGCTCCTGGGGTTCTCCCAGTTCTTCCAGATCAAGGACAACCTCGATGACGCCGTGGAGCATTTCACCAAGAACGGCAAGGTCCAGCGNTCCGAGGTTTTTCCCAAGATCTTCAAGTGTCCCATCTGTTCCACCAAGCTCAAGGCTTCCAAGCCGGGCCGGTTCCGTTGTTCCAACTGCAAGACCATTCTTGCCATAGACGCCGCCGGGCAGGTTTTCCTGGGCTGATGCCCGGGGCGCCGCCCGGTGTGCTCCTGCTCCCTGGCCTCTCTGTGCGCTGACAGTTTTTTCCAGCCTCTGATTCGTGCTTTTTCCNTGAGTGCCTACCTCTGGTTTCTTGCCTCTGGTTGTTGCGGCAGGCCTGTCCGCACCCTGTGGTACAGCCCCCCGGTTCCGCAGGCCGCGCCGCCTGANGGCGCGGGTTTNCCGGGTGGGGATAGTTCCGGAAAGACCGTGCATAATCGGGGTGTATGATGTGGATAACTTGTGGAAAGTGTGTATGAAAAGGTGGATTACCTGTGGGAAAACGATCGNCCAGGAAGGCTCGGCGNGNCAGGGTAATTATGACCTGTTATTTAAGGTTGTGTAACATCTTTCNTTGTAAGNAATTATAATCTGTCAACAGGATTTTTGGTGTTTTTTTGGGTCAATTTTACCCGGGGGATACTATTTTTTTTATCCCCCGGTGCCGGGAGTGGTGTGGAAAAGATGTGGAAAACCTGTGCCGGCTGTGTTAATCTTTCCTGAAGGTGAAGATTACACTGCTGGCGTTGCTTCCATTTTTCTTCCGGAGTCTTCTCTCGGCGGCCGCGATTCTGGGGGGGGGAATCCTCTTCGGGGAGGGCCTCTTTTCTCCCGGCGAGCTTCTGCTCTCGGCAGCTGCCGGGGGGGTGTTGCTCTCTCTGGTGTATACCTATCTGCGGCTTCTCCCGGTTCCGGTGGTTCCCCTGTTGCTGGTGCCGCTGATGGCGCTGGTGCTTCTGCTCTTTGCGGGGGTGGTCTTTTTCCGGGCCGAGCTGGGGTTGGGGCGGCTCGCCGTGGCGGATCTCTCCCGGGGGCCCTTCCGGCAGGATCAGTGGTCGGGGGTGCTGCTCCACGGCCGCACCACCTCGCTCTACGTCTCCCGCGACCAGGGGCCCCGGGATCATTCGGACCGGACCTTCTCCGGTGCCGTTCTGGTCCGGCACCGTGAGGTGCCGCGTCTGGCGGTGTACCGGGAGATAACCTGGGATACCGGTGAGGGGCGGCTGGTCCTGCCCGGGGGTGAGGCCCTGGGGGCCACGGCGATCGCCGGTTTGGGCCGGCGGGCCTTGCCTCCCGTGTTGCGCCGTCTGTCCCGGGATCTGCTGCGGGTGTTTCGGGGGCCGAACCGGGGTGAATCGGTGGTGATGGTTCTTGCGCGGGGGGGGGCGCTCACGGCGGCGCTGGTTCTGGTCTGGGTGGTGACGCGTCTCACCCGGTGGCCCCTGCTCAACGGNGTGCTCGCCCTGGCCTGGGTCAGGGTGGTTCTGGCCGTTCCCCGGGGGGCTGATCTGGCGACGGAGCTGTGGCGGGAGTACCTTCCGCCCCTTCTTCTGACGGGCGAGTTTGTCTGGGCCGTGATGGCTCTGGTTTTGGGGGGGATCGCGCTGGTGCAGCCTCCCTTTCGCCGGTGGCAGCGCGATACCCTGGGAATTGGAGAAAAACGGTGACCGTGACCCAACGCTACGGACTGGTGGTGGGGCTGCTCTCGGGGTGTACCCTGATCGGGGCGGCCCTTATGGTGCCGGGTCGGGCCGTTCTTGCTGCNCCGGAGGTTGTCTTTTCCGGCGGGGGGCTTCCGGTGGGGGTCTTCCTGCTCTCGCTGATCGTGCTCTTTTTTGAGATCTTTCCCGTGGNGGTGGCTGCGGCGGGGCTGTTTTGTTTCTCTCTGGTTGTCCCGCCCCGGGAGATCGGGCCGGCCGGGTCGGGTCTCCTGCCGGGAATTCCCGTGATTCTGGTGGTGGTGGTCGCTCTGGGGGTGGTGAACGGAATCTGGGTGGGTGCCCTGGCTCCCNTGGCGGAGAGCCGCCTCCGCCAGGAGGAGNACCGCGCCATAACGGCCCGGAACGCCATGGCCGAGGCGGAGTTTCTCCTNGGNCAGGGTGATGACCAGGGNGCCGAGGAGCTTCTGCTCCTGCACCGGACCCTGGCGGGGGAGTCCGAGGCGTCGTCGGAGCTTCTGCGGCGGGCACGGAGTCTNCGGCTTGCCCGGGAGGAGCAGCGCCGCGTNGTGGGGGAGCCTNCTNTCGNGGAGGTTCGGCGGTTCGCTTCGGCCTCGTCCCTGACGGCTGCCGATCTGNTGGCCCGGGGCAGGGATTATTTCGAGGCGGGAGATTTCTTCAGTGCCCACTATTTTGCAACGCGGGCGCTGGAGCAGAGCTCGTTCCCCCGGGAGGATGCCCGGGTTCTCCGGGCGGAGGCGCTGAATGCGATCGAGCGGGGGGCGCTGGACCGGCGCGGGGCGGAGGATCGCCGGTTTTACCAGGATAAGGTCACGGCCTATCAGGCCTTNTTGCAGGGTCAGGCCGTGCCGGAGCGGGCTCTGGAGGCGTATTACCGGTTTCAGGATTTACAGGACCGGCGCCCCGACGATCCCGATGTGCNGCGTTTTGCCCCCGAGGTGTTTCGTCAGGTTCAGGAGATCAGTTTTTTTGTGGAGACGGCCCGGGCNTACCAGACTGTGCCCGGNCGTGGGGATCTGGTCTTTCTGAACCGTCAGGATGAGACGGTTCTGGAGATTATCCAGGTGGATCATCTGGTACGGATCCGGGAGGGGGATTTTTTCTACGGTCTGGAGGTGCTGCGGCTCGATCCCGCCCGGCCGGAGGAGCCGATTCTTCATCTCCGTGCTCCCTACGGGATTGCNCTGGGGGATCAGCTGATTCTGCGGGCTGTGCGTCGCCAGGGGGACTACCAGGATCAGGCGGAGGCCAGGGTTCCGCTCTTTTTCTACCGGGGCAGTCCCGATGATTTTGAGGGGGCCCTGANGCTGCACCATTCTGTGGAGTCTATCGCCCGGTTTGGCGGGGGGCCCGGGGCGTTTCATCTGCTCACGCTGCCGGAGCTCTTCGGGCTTCCCCGGATTCTGGAGCGGCTGGGCCAGCCNCAGCGCTTTGCCCGGGCGGCGGCGCTCTTCCGGGTTTTGCGNATGGGAGGGTTTTTTGTTCTTGCCCTGGCTGGTATCTCTCTGGGGTGGTGCTTTCGCAGTCGNTATCTGGGGCGGCCACCCCTGGCGGTGCTCGCCATGGTGCCGGTTCTGATCTGGGCGCTCTGGTGGGCGGTTGCTCTGGGGAGGTATCTCGTGGGTTCCGCGGCGGATTTGCTCGCCCGGGAGGTTTCTTTTTCCACGGGGCTCTTGCTGGTGGCTGTGGGGCTGGCAGGGGCTGTTCTGGNGGTGATGACCTCCCTGGCCAGGCAGGAGGTCGATCTGTGATGAGCCGGGGAGGGCCGGCAGGGCTTCTTCCCTGGGCGGGGCGTATCACGGGGGGGCTTCTGGGGATTCCCGCTGGCCCTGCCGGTGTGGGGTTCGGTGTCCTGGCGGGGTGGCTGGTCGATCAGTACCGGTCCCGGCTCGGCGAGGAGGACCGGTTCGGTNCCTTTCTGCAGCGGCCCCGGGGCGGGCAGTCCCGGCGGATCACCGAGGCCTACACCGTGCTGGCGCTGGCGGGGGCGGTGATCTCCCGGGGAGAGGCNCCCCGCCGGGCCGATCTGGAGGCGCTGCTGGAGGAGTCCTGGCCGGTGGAGGGGGGCTGGCCCCGGCCAGGCCGGGGGGGCGCCCCGCCGGGTGAGGCGCGCAGGGTGCTGATTGAGGGTAATCTCCTGCGCTGCCGGAGCCTGGATGCGGTCCGGTTGTGCCGGTGGGTCCGGGCAGAAGAGGTGGAGATCGTCTCTGCCGGGGGGGCTCCCCGGCTTGTGCGGTTTCTCTGCGGCCTTGCCCGGGCCTCCTCGCCGGGGGGAGGCGGTGTTCCCGGGGCGGAACAGCGGGACCTGCTCCGCCAGATCGCCCGGGAGCTCCCCGATCCGGCCCGGCAGGAGCTGGAGCGCGAGNTCTCCGCGCTCGACCCCGACAGCTGCCGCCTTCTCGGGGTCTCCCCCCGGGCGGGGTGGGCCGAGATCCGCAGCGCCTACCGCGCGCTGGCCACGAACCTCCACCCCGACGGGGCGGGGTGTCTGGACCCGGCCCGGCAACAGGCGCTGCAGGAGGCCTTTGTCCGCGTGCGGGGAGCCTACGAGACCCTGCGCGACCAGGTCAGGTTCCGGGATGGGGGGGACTCCCGGGACAGCACCGGCGATGACCGGGATTCCCGGGAGTCCTGAGGGTTAGTCGGCCACCGTTACCCGTTCGATCCGGGCTCCCAGGGCCCGGAGACGCCTGGTGAGGTGCTCGTAGCCCCGTTCGATCTGATAGACGTTGCGGATCACGCTCTTGCCCTCGGCGCAGAGCGCAGCGATCACCATGGCCATGCCGGCCCGCACATCGGGGGAGGTCAGGGTGGAGCCGCTCAATCGGGCGGGACCGCTCACCACGGCCCGGTGGGGGTCGCAGAGGACGATGCGTGCCCCCATGCCGATCAGCTTGTCCACAAAAAACATGCGGGACTCGAACATTTTTTCGTGGATCAGGACGGTGCCGTCCACCTGGGTTGCCACGACGGTCATGATGCTGGTCAGATCGGGGGGGAACCCCGGCCAGGGACTGTCGTCGATCTTGGGGATCATGCCTCCCAGGTCGGGGACCACCCGCAGGGCTTGCCGGGCCGGGACGTGCAGGTCCGTTCCCTGGGTGTCCCAGCGGATGCCCAGCTTGGCAAAGGCCAGGCGGATCATCCTGAGTTGTTTGGGGTTGACCTGGCTGATGGTGATGTCGCTGTGGGTTACCGCAGCGAGGCCGATAAAGCTGCCCACCTCCATGAAATCCGCGCCCAGGGTGTAGTCTGCGCCGTGAAGCCGGGGGACCCCGGTGATGCGCAGGATGTTGGAGCCGATACCGCTGATCTGCCCTCCCATGGCGTTCAGGAGGTGACAGAGGTCCTGCACGTGGGGTTCGCTGGCGGCGTTCTCGATCACCGTCTCGCCCTCGGCGGTGACAGCGGCCATGATGGCGTTCTCCGTGGCCGTCACCGAGGCCTCGTCCAGGAAGAGTTCTTCCCCCACCAGTTTATTGCTCTGGAGAATAAAGGCACCTTCCGTCTTTACCTGGGCGCCCAGCCCCTCCAGGGCGAGAAAGTGCGTGTCCAGACGGCGGCGGCCGATCACGTCGCCCCCCGGGGGGGGCAGGGTGACCGAGCCGGTGCGGGCCAGCAGGGGCCCGGCAAAGAGGATGGATGCGCGAATCTTGCTGGCCATCTCGGGGGAGATGCTGGAGGTGGCCAGCCCCTGTGCGCAGAACCGCCAGACCCCGGTGCTCTCCGTCCCGGGAGACGGGGGGGACTCGGGGNCGCCCCGCCGGGTGAGGCGCGCAGGGTGCTGATTGAGGGTAATCTCCTGCGCTGCCGGAGCCTGGATGCGGTCCGGTTGTGCCGGTGGGTCCGGGCAGAAGAGGTGGAGATCGTCTCCGCCGGGGGGGCTCCCCGGCTTGTGCGGTTTCTCTGCGGCCTTGCCCGGGCCTCCTCGCCGGGGGGAGGCGGTGTTCCCGGGGCGGAACAGCGGGACCTGCTCCGCCAGATCGCCCGGGAGCTCCCCGATCCGGCCCGGCAGGAGCTGGAGCGCGAGCTCTCCGCGCTCGACCCCGACAGCTGCCGCCTTCTCGGGGTCTCCCCCCGGGCGGGGTGGGCCGAGATCCGCAGCGCCTACCGCGCGCTGGCCACGAACCTCCACCCCGACGGGGCGGGGTGTCTGGACCCGGCCCGGCAACAGGCGCTGCAGGAGGCCTTTGTCCGCGTGCGGGGAGCCTACGAGACCCTGCGCGACCAGGTCAGGTTCCGGGATGGGGGGGACTCCCGGGACAGCACCGGCGATGACCGGGATTCCCGGGAGTCCTGAGGGTTAGTCGGCCACCGTTACCCGTTCGATCCGGGCTCCCAGGGCCCGGAGACGCCTGGTGAGGTGCTCGTAGCCCCGTTCGATCTGATAGACGTTGCGGATCACGCTCTTGCCCTCGGCGCAGAGCGCAGCGATCACCATGGCCATGCCGGCCCGCACATCGGGGGAGGTCAGGGTGGAGCCGCTCAATCGGGCGGGACCGCTCACCACGGCCCGGTGGGGGTCGCAGAGGACGATGCGTGCCCCCATGCCGATCAGCTTGTCCACAAAAAACATGCGGGACTCGAACATTTTTTCGTGGATCAGGACGGTGCCGTCCACCTGGGTTGCCACGACGGTCATGATGCTGGTCAGATCGGGGGGGAACCCCGGCCAGGGACTGTCGTCGATCTTGGGGATCATGCCTCCCAGGTCGGGGACCACCCGCAGGGCTTGCCGGGCCGGGACGTGCAGGTCCGTTCCCTGGGTGTCCCAGCGGATGCCCAGCTTGGCAAAGGCCAGGCGGATCATCCTGAGTTGTTTGGGGTTGACCTGGCTGATGGTGATGTCGCTGTGGGTTACCGCAGCGAGGCCGATAAAGCTGCCCACCTCCATGAAATCCGCGCCCAGGGTGTAGTCTGCGCCGTGAAGCCGGGGGACCCCGGTGATGCGCAGGATGTTGGAGCCGATACCGCTGATCTGCCCTCCCATGGCGTTCAGGAGGTGACAGAGGTCCTGCACGTGGGGTTCGCTGGCGGCGTTCTCGATCACCGTCTCGCCCTCGGCGGTGACAGCGGCCATGATGGCGTTCTCCGTGGCCGTCACCGAGGCCTCGTCCAGGAAGAGTTCTTCCCCCACCAGTTTATTGCTCTGGAGAATAAAGGCACCTTCCGTCTTTACCTGGGCGCCCAGCCCCTCCAGGGCGAGAAAGTGCGTGTCCAGACGGCGGCGGCCGATCACGTCNCCCCCCGGGGGGGGCAGGGTGACCGAGCCGGTGCGGGCCAGCAGGGGCCCGGCAAAGAGGATGGATGCGCGAATCTTGCTGGCCATCTCGGGGGAGATGCTGGAGGTGGCCAGCCCCTGTGCGCAGAACCGCCAGACCCCGGTGCTCTCCGTCCCGGGAGACGGGGGGGACTCGGGGGCTGCCGCTGCGCCGATGGAGCGGAGTATTTCTGCCATGACATGGACGTCCTCGATCTCGGGGACGTTNCTGAGGATGACTTCTTCGTCCGTGAGGAGTGTGGCGGCTATGCAGGGGAGGGCGGCGTTCTTGTTGCCGCTGGCCCGGATTGTCCCGCTCAGGGGGAATCCGCCGTCGATAATGTANTTGTACATGGCCCCATCCTTGCGGAAATGTCGGGGAGCTGTCAATTGTCCNGGAGGCTTCTCCGGGGGTCTGCGTACCGGGGTCTACTTGCACCGATCGCCACGGCCCGCATACAGTAGGGGCGTTATGAGAGTAATGAAATTTGGCGGCAGTTCTGTGGCCGATGCGGACCGGATCAGGGCCGTTGGGGAGATTGTATGCCAGGCGGCCCAGGAGGGGCCTGTGGCGCTGGTCTTTTCTGCCATGAAGGGGGTAACCAACAGCCTCCTGGAGGCAGCCGATCTGGCTCAGGATGGGCAGGGGGCGTACCGGGATATACTCCGGGATCTGCGGAGCCGTCACGAGCAGGTGGTGCGGGAGCTGGTTCCCCCGGGCGATACGGGCGGTACCGCCGACCTTGTGGAGAACCTTCTGGAAGAGCTCTCGGAGCTGCTCCACGGCGTGAGCCTGGTGCGGGAGTGCTCGCCCCGGACCCGGGANCTGGTGGTGAGTTTTGGCGAGCGTTTGAGCTGTCCCGTGATCGCCGCCTATCTCACCTCCCGGGGTACCCCGGCCGAGTGGGTGGACGCCCGGGAGATGATCGTCACCGACGAGAACCACGGCAGCGCCCTGGTGGAGAGTTCCCGAACCTCCCAGGCCATCGCGGGCCGGTTGCACGGTGTAACAGGGATCCCGGTTATCACGGGGTTTATCGCGGCCACACCCCAGGGGGTGACCACCACCCTGGGCCGGAACGGTTCCGACTATACCGCCGCCCTGGTGGGTGCGGCCATGGCGGCCTCGGCTGTGGAGATCTGGACCGATGTGGACGGGGTGATGAGCGCCGATCCCCGCTACGTGGAAAAGGCCTTTGTGATTCCCGACCTGAGCCTGCAGGAGGCCATGGAACTCTCCTATTTCGGGGCCGAGGTGATCCATCCCTATACCATGATCCCCTCGGTGGAGCGCCATATTCCCCTGTGGATCAAGAACACCCTGAACCCCGGGGCCCGGGGAACGAGGATCACCCGGGAGTCTCCCGAGACGGACCATACCATCACGGGGATCGCCTCTATCGAGAATGTGGCCCTCATCAATGTTCAGGGGGGGGGCATGCTGGGGATTCCCGGGATCGCTTCCCGCGTTTTTGGGGCCCTGGCCCGGGCCGAGGTGAACGTGATCATGATCTCCCAGGCTTCGAGCGAGCACAGTATCTGTCTCTGCGTGCGTGAAACGGAACTGCACCGGGCCTGCGAGTTTCTGCGGCAGGAGCTCCGTCCGGAGCTGGAGAGTCGCCGGATCGAACAGTTCGAGGAACAGCCCAGCCTGGAGATCATCGCTGTGATCGGGGCGATGATGCGGGGCCACCCGGGGATCGCGGGGAAGCTCTTCAGCGCCCTGGGGGACTCGGGGTTGAACGTCCTGGCCATCGCCCAGGGGTCGAGCGAGATGAATATTTCCTTTGTTATCAACCGGGAAGACCGCAAGGCGGCCCTGAACGTCGTCCACGATGCCTTTTTTTCCGAATAAGGCTCGAACCAGGGGTCTGGTCCNCGGGGCGAAATCCGGCGAGGTTCGGAGCAGGCGATAATCACGCGATAATCAGGAGAGGCTATGAAATTTACAAGTACACGAAACCCCGGGGGGCCGGCCGTATCCTTTGCCGAGGCACTCTTTCAGGGGATCGCCCCCGACGGGGGGCTCTATCACCCCGTGGAGGAACCGGACCTGCGGGCGCTTATCCGCAGCCTGGGCGAGGATGCCTCCTTTCTGGATTGCGCGGGAGCGATGATCCAGGGGCTCTTTGGAGACGATCACACCGCCGAGACGGCCCGGGAGCTGGCCCGGAGGGCCTTTCCCTTCGAGCCCCGCCTGAAGCGCCTGGAACCGGGCATGAGGCTCCTGGAGCTCTTTCACGGCCCGTCCTGCGCCTTCAAGGACTTCGGCGCGGGGTTTCTGGCCGCGGCCATGGAGTGGGAGCTTCAGCGCGGCGGTCAGGCGGTTCCCGCCGAACGGACGGTGATCCTCACCGCCACCAGTGGCGACACGGGGAGCGCCGTGGCCCAGGCCTTTCAGGGCCGCCAGAACATCGATGTGGTGATTCTCTATCCCTCGGGACGGGTGAGCCCCCTTCAGGAGAAGCAGCTCACGGCGCCCAGCGAGAACATCACNGCCCTGGAGGTGAAGGGCTCCTTCGATGACTGCCAGCGCATGGTCAAGGAGGCCTTCGCCGACCCCGAGCTGACGGGGCGAATCTGCCTCACCTCGGCCAACAGCATCAACGTGGGACGGCTGATTCCCCAGAGTTTTTACTATATCTGGGCCTTNTCCCAGCTCAAGGACTACGCCGGACGGGAGCTGGTCTTCTGCGTNCCCAGCGGTAACTTCGGGAACCTCACGGCGGGGCTNCTGGCCTGGCGCTGGGGAATGCCCGTCTCGTCCTTTATCGCCGCCACCAACGCCAACGACGTGGTGCCCCAGTTCCTCCAAAGTGGGGTCTTTACGCCCCGNCCCTCGGTACAGACCCTGGCCAACGCCATGGACGTGGGGAACCCCAGCAACTTCGAGCGCATGGAGCGGCTTTTTGGGTCTGCCCAGGCCATGGCGGGGCTTATCTCGGCCCGCTCCGTCTCGGACCAGGAGATCCAGGCCGTGATGAAGGATGTCTACGAAAAGCGGGGAGAGCTCATCTGCCCCCACACCGCCACGGGGGTCCTGGCGGCCCGGGAGTATCTCCAGGAGGATCAGGGCGAGGATACCCTGGTGGTTCCCCTGGCCACGGCTCATCCCGCCAAGTTTGTCGAGGTGAGCCGCGATGCCCTGGGNGTGGAACCGCCCCTGCCCGAGCGGCTGGCCCGGCTCCTGGAACAGCCCAAGCGGTCGGTTCTGGTGGAAAACACCCGGGAAGCCCTGGCACGGGAACTCCTGAACCGTTTTTGCTAGGCGCGGGAGCCCCGGGGGACCCCGTTGANCTGACGGTTTCTGCTCTTCTTCAGAAACCGGCGGTAGCGGGTGCAGGCNTGATAGTAGCCTTCGGGGCCCCGGAAGGATGAGCTCAGGTCGCAGCGGTAGAGTTCCAGTAGCTGCGGAAAGAGGGGCGACGCCATGAGCGGGTCCCGGCGATGGTCGGGGAGCGATTCCAGGGCTCCNGGAATCATGTGATACCGGACAAGCCAGGTTGTCTTGTCGATCAGGTCCCGGGAAAANCCCAGCCGCCCCAGGGCGTTTGCCGCGACGCGGGCACCCAGTTCGGCGTGGCCGTCGAAGCGGCGGCCNTCGCGGGGCCTGGCCAGGGGCTTCCCCGAGTCATGAAAAAGCAGGGCCAGACTCACCAGCAGGTCGGGGCTCTTCTGATATCGAAAGGTCTCCAGGGTGTGTCGCCAGACGTTCCCCTCGGGATGCCCCTCCTTGCTGTGCTCCGTGCCATTCATCCGATCCAGTTCGGGCAACACCGTCGCCAGATAGCCCGAGCGCCGCAGAATCTCGAGCCCCGCCCAGGCCCGTGACCCCGTGACGATTCGCGAGAGGAGCAACCGGTGGAAGGCCTCGGGCAGCGNGGGGTCTTCCTTCCAGGGTTCGGGCGCCGGGGCCGGAACAAAGGGAAAGGTTGCGCAGAGCAGGGCCGCTTCCAGAGGGTCCTCCAGATCTTCCAGGGGGAGCGGGTCCCGGGGTGATCNCCTCCGGGCCTCCTTCAGGAGCGGATAGAGATCGTCCGGGTCCAGAAAGCGTTTGCGCCCGGGCTCCCAGGCGAAGCGGAGCAGGGGGTGCTGCGGAGCGAGGCCGTCGCCGTCGGAGTCGGCGCTGCGGATGAGGAGCTCCCGGCCCTGGTGTTGTACCAGAACATCCCAGAAGGGGAGGCCGGGAAAGGTGATATCCGGGAAGATCCGGGCGAGCTCCGGCAGGGTAGCCGTCGTTTCCAGCGTCGCCGGGGTTCCCGCAGGGAGACCCCAGAGGGCTTCCAGGGCGCTGATGCCCAGGTAGCGGTACTCCCGGGCCTCTTTCTCCAGGGGGTTCAGAACCATAGGGTATCAGGATACTGCGGGATCGGGAACGAGGTCCACTCCGGCGCCGAACTGAACGGCCAGGCTGCGCATGCGGGCGCGGATCTCGCCGCTGGGCATCTCGTGGTGGCGGCGGAGAATATATTCGATGTGAAACCCGTGAATCGCGTAGCCGAAGGTCTCTCCCAGCTGCTCCGGGTGAGATATGTCGGGGAGCATGCCCTGGCGGTGCATCCAGAGAAAGGTGACCCGGAAAAACTCCACGAACTGCTCCGTAATCTGCAGAACGATCTGCGCCGCCTGATTGTTCAGAAACTGCTCCGACAGAAGCATGATCCAGGCATCGGAGAGGAGGGGGTCGTCCGTGTCGTGGAGGTACCACTCGATCAGCTCCGTCANGAGGGCCGTAGCCGGGGTGACCGAGGCGGGGGTGCCGTGGAGGCAGTGGGCCGCGCGTCGGGAGAGCATCTCCTCCGGTTCCGAGGGAAGCTGGGAGGTGCTCAGGAAGAAATCGAAAATATCCTGGAGGATATCGTCCTTTCCCTGGTAGTGGTTATAGATGGAGGGTTTCTGTATGCCCACGGCCCGGGCGATCGCTGCGAGGGATGTTCTGCCGTAGCCGTGGCGGGCAAAGAGCCGGATCGATGCAAAGAGGATGGCCTGTTGTGTTCTGGACCGGTCTTTCTCCATGGGACGAGTCCAGTATGGGCTATCGGGGACGCTTCTGCAAGGGTTTCGGGCAAACAAAACTAACGGTCGGTAGTTTAAAATGATTATGACACTAACAAAGGGTAGTAAATCGCTGTGTGTTTGTATGATAAAGAGACACGGTGGTCAGATCGCGGTGTGCAGCCAGGTGCGAAAGGGTAAAAATAAATNAATTTCATCAATTATTACCCTCGTTTTGTCGCTGTTGCCCGACGTTTCTGGATGGCGCTCTCCGGATTCTGCCGCTCCCGATTCTGATATTTAGAGGCCGAAGAAATTATTACTGAAATAAAAATGAAAAAAGTGTTTGACAGGCCGTGAAAAGGGGTGTTAAATCGGGAGTTGCCGATTGATCTTTCATCTGTGAAGCACCATCTGTGAGTCAGCCTGCAATATATCAACCGTTCATGAGGAGTTTGTTGCCGTGACCGTCTTTGCCCATCGGGGAGCATCCCGAAATGCTCCCGAGAACAGCCTTGTGGCCTTTCAGACCGCCCTGGACCAGGGAGCCCGCGCGATCGAACTGGACGTGCAGATGACCAGGGACCGGGAGCTGGTGGTGTGCCACGATCTTACGCTGGACCGGACCACGGACCAGAAGGGGTTTATCAAGGATCTCACCCTGGAGGAGGTCAGGGCGGCCGATTGCGGGAGCTGGTTCCACCAGGATTTTTCCGGTCAGACCGTGCCCACCTTGCAGGAGGTCTTTCACCTCGTTCCCCCGTCGGTTTTGATAAACGTGGAAGTGAAAAATCATCCCTGCCATCAGGGAATCATCGAGGAGTCCCTGCTGGAACTGGTGGCTCGCGAGGGGCGGCAGGAGAGCGTCCTCTATTCGTCCTTCGACCATCTGGTTCTGCAGCGCCTGCACCGGCTCGATCCCGAAGCCCCGATCGGGGCGCTCTTCTACGCCAACATTCTGGAGCCCTGGCGGTATCTGGAGTCCCAGGGGATAGCGCCCTTCAGTCTGCACTGGGCCGAGGAGTACGTGAGCCGGGAGCTGGTTCAGGGTGCGCAGGAGCGGGGGGTGAAGGTCTTTGCCTATACGGTGAACCAGGCGGACCGCGCCCGGGAACTGGCCGGGCTGGGGCTGGACGGGATCTTCTCGGACCTCCCCGGGGAGGCCGGGGCCTGGCTGAATCAGGACGATCCGGGCTGATGGCCCGTGGATTGGGGAAAGCACGTCTTCCCAGGAAGGCTTTCGATATATCACACACAAAAAGGAGAGTGTAATTTTGTTGGATGCATTTAAGGGACCGAAGGTTGATAAGGTTGTCTTTATCCCTTCTGTGGCGATTACGCTGTTTCTGGCGGTCTATTTTGTGATCAACCCCGAAGACAGTCTGGTGAAACTCAATGCGGTCTTCACGTACATGACCGATGATCTGGGCTGGACCTACGTATGGTTTACCCTGGCCGCCTTTGGNAGTGCCCTCTACCTGATTCTGGGGAAATACGGAAAGCGCAAACTCGGCAACGAGCAGGACAAGCCCGATTTTTCCACCTTCTCCTGGATCGGTATGATCTTCACCGCCAGCACCGGTTCTTCCCTGCTCTACTGGGGAATGATCGAGTGGATTTATTTCTGGCAGGCTCCGCCCTTGGGTGCTGAGGTGGGCTCCTGGCAGGCCGCCGAGCTGGCCTCGGCCTACGGTATGTTCCACTGGGGTTTCACCGCCTGGGCGATGTACGCCGTGGTTTCCATCGCCATCGCCTACGCCTACCACGTGAAGAAGAAGCCGATTCTCCGTCTCTCCGAGGCAACCCGGGGTATCCTGGGGGACCGCGTGGACGGGCCCATCGGTAAGGCGATCGATATTTTCTTCATGTTCGGTCTGATCGGTGGTGTCACCACCTCCATGGGGCTGGGAACGCCCATGCTCACGGCGGGTATCTGCAAGCTCACGGGGCTGGAGCATACCCAGACCCTGGAGATCATCGTGATCACCACCTGGACCCTGAGCATCGGCTTCACCCTGCTCTTTGGCCTGGAGCGGGGTATTCGCCGCATGTCGGACCTGAACATCTATCTGGCCTTTGGTGTGCTGGGATTCCTGCTCTTCTTCGGCGGGCACTTCCTCTTCATCGTGAACCACACCACCTCCGCCGTGGGAACGATCTTCCAGAACTTCATGATCATGAGCTTCTGGACCGACGCGGTGGGACAGTCCAAGCATCCCCAGTGGTGGACGGTCTTCTACTGGGCNTGGTGGGTTGTTTACGCTCCTGCCATGGGGCTCTATATCGCCAAGATTTCCCGGGGCCGCACGATCCGCCAGACCGTGCTGGGTTCTGTCTTCTGGGGAACCCTGGGGTCCTGGATCTTCTTCGCGATCCTTGGAAATCACTCCATGGGGCTCTATCTGAGTGCAACCCGGCCCGAGTCCTTTTCCGGACCTGCCCTGAACGTGATCGAGATTTTTGAAAACGTGGGCGTTTCCTGGGCCATCGTAGAGAGCGTTGCCGCCGCTCCCCTGGGATCGATCGTTCTGGCAGCCTTTGTGCTCCTGGCTTTCATCTCCATGGTTACCGGCCAGACCACGATCGCCTTTACCCTGGCCTCGGTGTGTACCAAGGAGCTGAAAGAAGAAGACGAGCCCGCTCGCTGGAACTCCTTCTTCTGGGCCCTGGTGCTGGGATCGATCTCGGTCTCGCTGCTTCTCTTTAACGCCCTGCAGCCCCTGCAGACCACCTCGATTGTGGCGGCCTTTCCGCTCATGGGTGTGCTGATTCTGGTGGCGCTGTCCTTCTTCAAGATGATCAGGGAGGACGACGCCAAGGCTGGAGGTGCCGGGGAAGAGTAAGCCTCCCTGGTACCGTTCNGACGAAAACCACAGCAGATTTCCTGCTGGCCGACTGCGGGCCGTCGCTCCGGAAGTTTTCCGGGGGGGCGGCTCTTTTTGTTCATTGGCGGGCTTGTTCCTGAGGGGTTTTCCTGCTTGAATTACCCCCATGACAGGACAGTCCTGGTGGCACGATGGTGCAATCTACCATATCTATCCCCGCAGCTTTCACGATACCAACGGTGACGGTCTGGGGGATCTCCGGGGAATCACCGGNANGCTCCCTTACCTGCAGGATCTGGGGGTTGAAGCGATCTGGATGGGGCCGGTTTTCCCCTCTCCCCAGGTGGATAACGGCTACGATATCAGCGACTACTGCGATATCGATCCGCTCTTTGGCACCCTGGCTGATATGGACGAGCTCCTTGAAGCCGCCCACGGGCGGGGGATCAGGGTATTGCTGGATCTGGTCTTTAACCACACCAGTGATCAGCATCCCTGGTTTGTCTCGTCCCGGGAGGATCCCCGGGGGCCCTGCGGCGACTGGTATATCTGGCGCGATGCCCCGCCCGAGGGGGGGCTGCCCAATAACTGGCGGGGCTTTTTCAGTCTCCCCGCCTGGACCTGGTGTCCCCGGCGCGGTCAGTATTACCTGCATCTCTTTGCGGCTCAGCAGCCCGATCTGAACTGGGAGAACCCTGCGGTGCGGGAGGCCCTGGCCGGGGTGGCCCGGTTCTGGCTTGATCGCGGGGTGGCGGGGTTCCGCATGGATGTGATCAACCTGATCTCGAAGCGGCAGGGGCTGCCCTCGCTGCCTCCCGGAGAATCTCCCGGGGGCTATTTTATCGACGGTCCCGAGGTTTTGCCCTGGCTCCGGGAGTTCCGCCAGGCGATTTCCCGGGGCAGACAGAACGGGGGGGAGATTCTCCTGGTTGGCGAGACCCCGGGGATATCTCCCGAGGCGGCCCGGGCCTATACCGGCGGAGGGCCCGAGGACCGCGCCCTGGACATGGTGCTGCTCTTCGATCATCTCGCCGTTGATCACGGGCCCGGCGGGCGCTGGGACCCCCGGCCCCTGCGCATATCGGCCTTGCGCCNGGTCACGGCCCGGTGGCAGGAGGTTCTTCAGGAGCCCTCCTGGCCCAGTCTGTACCTTTCGAACCACGACCAGCCCCGGGTGGTTTCCCGCTTTGGCGATCCCCGGGAGTTCCGCTACGAGAGCGCGACGGCCCTGGCCACGGCATTTTATCTCCAGCGGGGAACGCCCATCATCTATCAGGGTGACGAGATCGCCATGGCCAATTATCCCCTGACCTCACCGGGGGAGCTTCAGGATATCGAGAGTATCAACGCCCTGGAGGCGCTCTGCGCCGGGGGGATGGACAGGGCGAGCGCCTTCGAGCGGGTTCGCCACGAGGCGCGGGATAATGGACGGACTCCCTTCCAGTGGTCTCCGGAGGAGCAGGCAGGCTTCACCCGGGGCGAAGCCTGGTTTCCTCCAAACCCCGATTATCCCCGGTGGAACGCCCAAGTCCAGGGGGCGGAGGGGGCCCGGGGGTCAGTTCTTGCTTTTTTCCGGAGGCTCCTGGCGCTCCGGAGGGAGTGCGAGGTTCTGCGCCGGGGAGGGTTCTCCCTGTTTCCCGTGGATGAGGAATCGCCGCTTTTCGGTTTTAGCCGGGATCTCGCGCCCTGCCGGGATCCCGGGGGCGAGCGCGCGCAGTCCGGCGAGCGCTTCCAGTCCGGCCAGGGCCCACAGTCCGGCCAGGGCCCACAGTCCGGCCAGGGTCCGGAGGGGGCGGTTATCTGGGTAAACCTCTCGGGATCACAGGAGGAGCTCCCTTCCGGGGCCGAGGGTGATCTGGCCGGGGAGGGGGCGACTCTGGCCCTGGGCAACTATTCAGCTCCAGGGGAGCGGGGGGTCCTCAGACCCTGGGAGGCTCGGGTCTACCTCCGCAGACCTCGGGGAGGTGTGTCGTGACGGGCGTTCCCTCTCCGGCGGTGGTGCGATTNTACTCGCCGCCCCTCTCGCGGGATCAGGTGCTCCAGGATCTGGTGGAAGAGACGGCCCGTCAGATCTCGCTTCCTGCGGAGGAGGTGCTCCAGGCGGTGCTGGAGCGGGAGGGCTCTCTTTCGAGCCGTGTGTCCGACGANGTTGCCATGCCCCATGCGATCCGGGATGAGCCGGGGGAGACGGTGATTGCCCTGGGGTTGTGCCCCTCCGGCGTCGATTGGGACGGGCGGGAGCCCCCGGTACGGCTGGTGACGCTCATGGTGGGGCCTGACAGGGATCATTTGTCGGTGATGGCCGCTGTTGCGCGGCGCCTGCAGGGCCAGGGGGTGGTGGAGGCGCTGGTCTCGGCTCGATCACCCCGGGCGGCCAGGATGCTTCTGTGCGGGGGCGACGAGGAGATCTCTCCCGTAACGGTCAGGACCCTCACCGTCACGGCTGCCACGGTGGAACACGCCGCCGAGCTTGCCCGGGTGCTACCCCGCAACCCCCTGGTGGTGGCCCTGTCCAACCCCCGAATCGTGAAGCTCCTGGGGGTTCTTGCCGAACCTCCCCTGGCGGAACGGACGATTCTTGTGGGGCCGGTCCCCCTCCAGGAGGATTCGCCCCTGCGCATTATCCCCACGGAACGGTTTCCCGAGGACGGNCGGGGGCTGGCCACACTGGCCCTGCTTCCCCTGATCGCCACGGGGCTCGTCAATGCCGGGAGCGAGGTTATCCTCGTATCGGGGCGACACGACCAGGGGGGNCTCGATGCGGTGCGGCTGGTCGATGTNGCGCGGGAGCTCAAGGTTCCCCGGGGGCTCTCTCCTGCCCACTTGCCCCGGGGTGTCCTGCTGGAAGTGGTGATCCGGGCGCTCCATCTGGCGGCGGAGCTGGCGCTTCAGGGGAGGGAAGGCAAACCCCAGGGCACGATCATCGTGATCGGCGACGATCCCCGGCTGGATCAGCACACCCAGCAGATGATCCTGAACCCCTTCGCGGGCCATCCCCGGGAGGCGCGGAATATTCTCGATCCCAGTCTGGCCGAGACGGTGAAGGAGCTGGCCAAGATCGACGGAGCCTTCCTGGTTTCCGGGGANGGCACGATCCGGGCNGCCGGAATGCACCTCTCGGGGAAACCGGACCCGGGGGAGATGGANNCCGGCCTGGGCGCACGCCACGCCGCTGCCCTGGGGATAACCGCCGAGGCTGATGTATTGTCGATCTGCCTCTCGGAATCCACGGGGACGATCACCCTCTTCTACGAGGGGCGTCGCATGGTGCAGCGCTAGGGGCGCGACACAGCTTCATAGACGAGGCCAGGCGGATCGTCTAGAATTGGTTCATGCTAACAGATCCAATGCTTGATCCGATTCTGAACGTNCCCATCACCTCGGNCTGGGTTATGCTGATGCGCCTGGGCTTTGCCCTCCTGGCGGGGATGGTGGTGGGGCTGGAACGGGCCTGGAGCAACCAGCCCGCAGGGATGAGAACCCACATGATTCTGGCCCTGGGTGCCTGCGGGGTGATGCTCCTGTCCCAGCTTATTCCGCTCCGTTTTGCCGACGCCGCCATGGGTGGTGACCCGGGGCGCATGGCCGCCCAGGTGATCAGCGGGATCGGTTTTCTGGGAGGGGGAGCGATCCTCAAGTTCGGGTTTAACGTGCGGGGTCTCACCACGGCAGCCACGATCTGGACCATCTCGGTGGTGGGTCTTGTCTTTGGCGCGGGCTTCTACCTTCTGGGGCTGTGCATGACGGTGCTGCTCTTCTTTAATCTCCATATCATGGAGCGGATCGAGGATCTCTTTCTGGTTCGTCAGGATATGCGGATTATCACGGTGGTCTTCGATTCCACCAGCCTGGTGATCAAGGATATCACCAAGGCTGTGCGCGAGGCCGTGGCGGTCAAGAAGATCTCCATCCAGGAGGAGGTCGAGGCCAGCGAGACCGAGATCCAGATCATCTGCCGTATCTCCGAGACCCAGAGCATCAGAAAGATCTTCGACATGATCAAGGGCCTGGGGCCGGTGAAGCAAATCAAGATCGACTGACCCAAGGGGTACCCCCGGGGGTGGTTTCCGGAACGAAGGAAGCCCCGCTCCGGCGAGAGATCTCCTCGGCCGCAGCGGGGCTTTTGTGTACGTGTCCGCCGGTTTTTCCGGGATCAGTCCAGNGGCTGCTCGGCGGGAAACTGGTCCATCTCGCCCTCTTCGATGGGCTCACAGGCGGCGAAGGCCAGGGTAAGGGCCGATGCTGCCACAGCCAGAACAACCATCTTCTTCATAATACGTTTCATCTTCTGTCCTCCTCGAAATGTGATGCCCTGAGTATAGGTGAGCCGTGTCAGAGGAGCGTCCCGGAAATATCAAGAGTCTTTCAAGATGTGATGGGCTACGTCTGCGTCTGCGTCTGCGTCTGCGTCTGCGTTTGCGTTTGTGGGGGCGGGCAGGCCGGTGGCCGGGCCGAAGTCCCGGGCGGGGGTGTGCCCCGGAACCCGCCGATGAACAAAAAAAGGGCCTGCGGGGATCCGCAGGCCCTGATATGAGACGTTCCGGGGGCTACCGCCGGTTCCCCATGAACCGCAGGAGGAAGAGGAAGAGGTTGATAAAGTCCAGGTAGAGCTTGAGCGCCCCCATGATGGAGACCCGCATGTAGTCGGCCTCATCGGCGGAATTGCCCAGCTGGCGGCTCCAGTTCTTGATGATCTGGGTGTCGTAGGCGGTGAGGCCCATAAAGAGGAAGACCCCGAAGAAGGAGATCGCGTACTCGAAGGAAGAGCTCCCCAGAAACATGTTCACCACCGATGCGATAATCAGCCCGATGAGGCCGGCAAAGAGGTACTGCCCCAGACCCCCGAGGTCGCGCTTTGTTGTGACGGCGTAGAAGCTCAGGACGCCGAAGGTTGCGGCGGCAACAAAGAAGGCCTGACTGATGCTGGCTGCGGTGTAGGCCAGAAAGATCGTGGAGAGGGTTACCCCGTTCAGCACGGAGTAGCCGGCGAAGGCCAGGGTCGCTGCCGTGGGGCTCATGGCGTGNACCCGNGCCGAGAGCACGAAGACCAGTACCAGCTGGGCGATGATGAGNCCAAAGAAGAGCCCCGGGTTGAGCACGATGGNGCGCATGAGCTGGGGNTTCCCCGCTACGTAGAGCGCCACGGTTCCGGTGATNGCCAGACCCAGGGTCATCCAGATATAGACGTTTCGGAGAACGCTTCGTTCTGCCACGGCCGCTGTGCCGTAGGGGCGTATATTTTCCTGAAATTGCATAGTTATTACTCCTGTTCTCAATTCCTGTTACCAATAAACTACCAGTATCCAGCAAAAAGTCAAGTCGTTCCGGCCCCCGAGAGAAGCCGTTCCAGCCGGTGCAGTCCCCGCGAGAGAGCCTCGTCCCCGTTGAGACAGGTTATAACGAACCAGGGGTCCAGCTCGTCCGTGACGGCCCGGTCCAGACCGTAGAGATAGCCCGGGTGCAGGAAGATTCCCCCTTCCTTCAGAAACCGCAGGGCGATATCCTGATCGTCCAGGGTGCCGAAGCGGTGGGCGCAGAAGGTGGCCTCCAGGCGGAAGGGCAGATGGATTCCTCCCCCGGCAGCGGGCTCCCCGGGCACCCAGACAGGGGAGATACTGCCCAGAAGATCCAGGGCCAGGGTCCGCCTCTCCCGGACGGTACGGGCCAGATGTTCCCGGTCGGGAGCTGCCTGGGGGGAGAGAAAAAGGGTGCCCGCNGCCAGACCCAGGGTCATCCAGATATAGACGTTTCGGAGAACGCTTCGTTCTGCCACGGCCGCTGTGCCGTAGGGGCGTATATTTTCCTGAAATTGCATAGTTATTACTCCTGTTCTCAATTCCTGTTACCAATAAACTACCAGTATCCAGCAAAAAGTCAAGTCGTTCCGGCCCCCGAGAGAAGCCGTTCCAGCCGGTGCAGTCCCCGCGAGAGAGCCTCGTCCCCGTTGAGACAGGTTATAACGAACCAGGGGTCCAGCTCGTCCGTGACGGCCCGGTCCAGACCGTAGAGATAGCCCGGGTGCAGGAAGATTCCCCCTTCCTTCAGAAACCGCAGGGCGATATCCTGATCGTCCAGGGTGCCGAAGCGGTGGGCGCAGAAGGTGGCCTCCAGGCGGAAGGGCAGATGGATTCCTCCCCCGGCAGCGGGCTCCCCGGGCACCCAGACAGGGGAGATACTGCCCAGAAGATCCAGGGCCAGGGTCCGCCTCTCCCGGACGGTACGGGCCAGATGTTCCCGGTCGGGAGCTGCCTGGGGGGAGAGAAAAAGGGTGCCCGCTGCCTCGGCGAAGCCCGAGACGGTGAGGTAGGTATCGTGCAGGGTGTCGAGGTGCTCCCGGGCGCGATCAACCGCCGGGGAGTCTCCGTGAAGGGCGATCCATCCCAGTTTGATCTCCGGGGCCGCGCAGAGTTTGGAGAGGCCGTTCAGGGTAAAGAGGGGAAGCTCGCTCTCCCCGGCGAAGGCGGCGGGCCGGGGCAGGNCGGCGCCGGGNGGGCGGAAGGAGCTGAAGACCTCGTCGCAGAGGAGCGTGCACCCCCTGTCGGAGCAGACCCTCAGGAGCTCCCGGAGTTCTTCCGGGGGGTAGATCGCTCCCGTGGGGTTGTTGGGTGAGACCAGGACCAGTGCCAGGGGGGCGTGACGCCGGACCGTCTCNATAGCCGGGGCCAGGCAGCTGAACCCCTCCCGGGGCGAGAGGTGGTACCCCAGGGGAGTGAGCCCCGAGGCGGTGACCACCTCTTCCAGGAGGGGGTAACCCGGCAGGGGGAGCGCCACGGTGTGGCCCCTGTTCCCGGAACGTCCGCTGCTCCGGGAGCTCCCGGTGCTTTTGGAGTTTCCGTTGCTTCCGGATCCCCCCGGCGGGCGGGCGTTCTCCTGAAGGTATCGNAAGATCAGACTGTAGGAGACGCTGGAGCCGCTGGTAAGAAGGATCTGGTCGGGCCCCGTGGGGAGNCCGTCGGNTTCCAGATAGCGGGCGACGGCCTGCCGGGTTTCAGGATCNCCCGCCCCCGAGGGCCGATACTCCCGGCGGNTGCGCCACCGTTCCCAGCTGGCCCGGTACCACCGCTCGGGAAAGGAGANGCCNCCCGCAGCGAAGCTGCTGTTGGTCAGATCGATATANCCGGTCTCCTTCGATCCGCGGTGGCCTTCCCCACATCGGNCCTGGTCACGGCGAAGCAGCTCCCGCCGCGCCGCTTCCAGGGGTGTTATGGTTTTCATGGTTTCTCATTGTGGCAAGGAGGAGGACCGTTTACAATAGCCCCATGGCCAAGGACGCAATCGCAGTATTCGACGTGGGCAAGACGAACAAGAAGGTTCTGATCTACGACAGCACCCTCAAGGTGGTGGATCGCCGGTACCGCCATTTTGATACGCTTCTCCAGGAGGGCGTGGAGGTGGAGCCCCTGGAGGATATCCGGCAGTGGTTTCTTGACACTCTGGAAGAGCTGGCGCAGGACCATGCCATCACCTCCATCGGGATCAGTACCCACGG
>NZ_KB891708.1 GCF_000373545.1 Alkalispirochaeta alkalica DSM 8900 | reverse complement strand
GAGAGGTGTCTGGCGGCGGCCAGGTTTTCCGGGCTCACCTCCAGGGTGTGGTCCTCTCCCGAGCGGAGTTCCGCTATCCGGTTCTGGTTGATATCGAAGCCCGTAACCGGCCGGGTTCGTCCGAAAGCCACGGCCAGGGGAAGGCCCACGTAGCCCAGGCCGATCACGGCGATCCGGGCGGTCTCTTGCGTTGGTAGTGTCATGAGGGTGTGTTCCTTTCGGGGTGCTCTGTGCACGTGTGATGCGCTCTGTTGATTGCTCCAGCGCGGTACCTGGCCCGCAGGCAGTCCGGGCACAGCCCCGCCGGGGACACCGGAGCACCCCCTGCTCCCGGTTACCCTGGTGTCGACTGTCCTTACGACGGTACCGATGCAGTATAGCAGATTTCAGGGGGCGGTTAACCCCTGAAAAAGGATATACGGTAGAAAAATACCGAATGAGATGGATCTGGATCGGAAGCCAGATCTGGATCTCNAGCGAAAAGGCCAGCCCTCCCTTGCCCAGGATCTGCTCGTAGTNGCCGCTCTTGATGCCCACGCCGTTGAAAAAGAGGTTCGCTGTCTCCACCCAGGCGTTCCCGAGGTGCCTGCAATGAAGGCNCCCGGGGAGCGGGTGCTCCCCGGGGAGGNACTGCGGGCCGGGCCCNGNGGGGNTATCCCTTGACGGACCCCGACATGAGACCCCGGACAAAGTANCGGCCCGAGACAAGGTAGATCACCAGCGTGGGCAGGGCTGCCATGAGCGCGCCCGCAAAGTGCACGTTGTACTCGAGGACTCCCGTGGAGGAGCTCACCAGGTTGTTCAGGGCTACCTGCATGGGCTGGCCCCGGGAGCCACCGAAGGAGGCCCCGAAGAGGAAGTCGTTCCAGATGTTGGTGGTCTGCCAGATCACCGAGACCATCAGTACCGCCGCAGAGTTGGGCAGAATAATGCTCAGGACGATGCGCATGAAATGGGCGCCGTCCACCTGGGCAGACTGAACCAGCTCGTGGGGGATTCCGGCGTAGCTGTTCCGGAAAAAGAGGGTGGTGAAGGCGACCCCGTAGACGGTGTGTACCAGGATGAGGCCCCGGGTTGTTCCCGAGAGACGCAGCATTCCCAGGATGCGCGCCATGGGGATCANCACCGTCTGGAAGGGGATGAAGGCCCCGAAGAGAATCAGCCCGAAGAGGAGCCTGCTGTGCTTCACCGGCCACTGGGAGAGGACAAACCCCGCCAGCGCGCCGATTACGGTGGAGAAGATCACCGAGGGGATCACCATGACCACGGAGTTCATGAAGTAGGGCCGCAGACCCGTGGCCTGAACTCCTATCTGCGCGGTAGCCCAGGCCTTGCCCCAGAAATCCAGGGAGAAATCCCGGGGAAGGGCCATCATGTTACCGGCCCGGATCTCGCTCAGGGGCTTCACCGAGTTCACCAGCATCACGTAGAGGGGTACCAGGAAATAGACCGCACAGAGCACCATGAGTGCCACAATGAGGCCCTTTCCAAAGCGCGACATTCGTACCGTTCCGCCAATGGTCATGCTAGAGCTCCTTCACCTGGGAACGGATGTAGGGGACGATGATCGCCGCGATCCCCAGGAGCATGATCACCGCCGAGGCGGCTCCGATTCCCATCTGGTTCCGNTGAAAGGTATAGGAATACATGAANGTTGAGGGGAGCGCCGTGGCGCGCCCCGGCCCGCCTCCGGTCAGGGCGATGACCAGGTCGTAGGATTTGATCGCCATGTGACCCAGGATGACAAAGACCGAGAGAAACGATCCCGCCAGCTGGGGAATGATCACCCTGGTATAGAGGTTGAAGAAGCCCGCGCCGTCNACCACGGCCGATTCTACCGTTCCGTGGTCGATTGCCCGGAGCCCCGAAAGAAAGATCACCATGACAAAGCCGCTCACCTGCCAGACCGCTGCGATGACTACCGTATAGATCGCCATCTCGCTGTTCTTGATCCAGTCGAAGGTGAAGGCCGTGAAGCCCCAGGTGCGCATGATATGCTGCAGGCCGATTCCCGGGTCCAGAAACCATTTCCAGGCCGTTCCCGTGACGATAAAGGAGATCGCCATGGGATAGAGAAAGATGGGCCTGAAGAAGCGCTCGCCGAAACGATGCAGGTCTATCAGGACCGCCAGGAGCAGCCCCACCAGGGTGCTGATGCCAATGTACAGGACAAAGAAGATGCCCATGTTCCGCAGGGCCACGTACCAGTGGTCCAGCCGGAAGAGGCGCCGGTAGTTCTCGAGCCCTACCCAGGTGTGAACGGGGAGAATCCGGGAACCCGTAAAGGAGAGGTACACCGTAAAGAGAATGAATCCATAGACAAAGACAAGGGTGATGATGATCGCCGGGAACAANACGACCCGGGCCATCACATCGTCGCTGGATAGTCGCAGACGGGTTTTCATGGTTTTAGTTCCTTAAGAAGGGGAGAACTCCCCGGGTATGNCCCCGGAGAGGTTCTCCCGCAGTGTACTGAAAAACCGCCCGCGCTTACCGCGCCTGGGCTACGGCGTCGGCGAGGGCCCGGACTGCCGCCTGGCTCGAGACCTGGCCGTTGAAGTGGGCCGTGATCACGTCATACATGGCTTCCATCACGTTGGCCGGGTTCGCATGGCGGTGAGCCATGGAGCCAAAGAGCGTTCCCCGCTGGTTTGCTTCGGCGAGGTCTGCCATGGCTGCCNGACCGATGCTCTCGAACTGTGTGTCGGGGACGTCGGTCCGGGCAGGGACGGAGCCCTTCACGGTGTTGAAGGCGATCTGGAACTCGGGATCCATAACCGCGCTGGCCATGAGGTTCTGGGCTGCGCGATACTGGGGTGCNACCTGGAACATCACGAACTGGTCGGAGTTGAAGAGGACCGATCCCTGGGTTCCGGGGGTGCGGAATCCTTCGAAATCTGCTCCGGGTTCGAGTCCGGCGTTGAGGAACTCACCCTTGGCCCAGTCGCCCATCATCTGGAAGAGGGCCTGNCCCTCGATCACCATGGCGCTGGCCAGGTTCCAGTCGCGGCCGCTGAAGTTGGGGTCCAGATACTGGGTGAGCTCTTCCATTCGCTGGAAGACCTTCAGCATCGTGTCGGAGCGCAGCGCTGCGTCGTCCAGATCGATCATGGTGCGCTTGTAGAACTCGGGGCCTCCCGTAGAAAGAAGAACGCCGTCGAAGATGGTGGCATCCTGCCAGGCCTGCCCGCCGTGGGCGAGACCGACGTATCCGGCTGCCTCGGCGGCGTCCATGGCGGCAATGTACTCATCCCAGGTGGTGGGGATGTCCAGGCCCAGTTCGTCCATGATGGACCGGTTNGCCCAGACCCAGTTGGTGGAGTGGACGTTCACCGGNGCGGCGATCCAGTTTCCGTCGTACTTGGAAAACCCCTTGATCGCATCGGGGACAACTTCGTCCCAGCCTTCGGCCCGGGCGATCTCGTTCATGTTTGCCAGAAGGCCCAGCTCGGCCCAGTCGATGATGTCCATTCCCAGCATCTGGACGGCTGCGGGGGGGTCACCGGCCGTTGCCCGGGACCGGAGGACCGTCATGGCCTGGGTTCCGCCGCCTCCGGCGATGGGAGAGTCGATCCACTCGATCCCCTCGGCCTCGAGGTTGTCCTTCAGGACACCCAGGGCTGCTGCCTCGCCACCCGAGGTCCACCAGTGGAGCACCTCTACGGAGTCAACCTGGGCGACCTCCTGCCCGCCCCGGGCAAAGAGCAACGCCCCGGGGGCCGCCATCAATACAACCAGCGCCAATACAACAAACTTTCGCATGGAACCTCCTTGTGATCCCCGAAGACGGGATCCGTTTGAATCAGTGGTAAAGTTTTTTGACTTCACCCTGAAATACTGTTACAGTCTATGTTCAGCCTGATCAGCTGTCAAACAAAATATCCGGCGGGAAACGATGGTACACCCTGACGATTCGGGGCCGCTCCTCTGNGGAGTTGACCTGGGCGGAACAAAGATAGTGACGGCTCTTGTCTCNGGTGACGGGACGGTNCGCGACAAGCGGTTNATCCGCGACCACCGNGGCCAGCCACCGCTGGTGGTGGTCGATCGCATNNCCCGNCAGGTGCGGGAGCTTCTGGCCAGCCGGGAACTGCCCCTGTCGGCGCTCTCCGGCATCGGGGTGGGCACCTCGGGCCACGTGGATTACCGAAACAGACGCATCATCATGAANTCCAACCTCCCCGGGTTTGCCGGGTTTCCCCTGGGCCAGGCCCTGGAGGATTCCCTGGGCGTGGCGGTCTCCCTGGATAACGATGCCAATGCCCAGGCCTACGCAGAGTATCGCTTTGGTGCGGGCCGGGGCTTTCCCGATATGGCTTTTGTTACGGTGAGCACCGGTATCGGTGCCGGCCTTGTGCTGGGGGGGAGGCTCTACCGGGGCGTGACGGGAACGGCCGGCGAGCTGGGCCATACCATTGTGGAGCCCGCGGGGATCATCCGTTGTGGCTGCGGCCGCCAGGGGTGTCTCATGGCCCACGCTGCGGGGCTCTGTCTGGGCCAAACGGCCCGGGAGCTTCAGCAGGAGGAGGCGCTCCCCTCGGAGGTGATCACCGATGATCTCCNGGACCAGGAGATCACGGGAGAGCTGATCGGTCAGGGGCTCGCCCAGGGGGATCCCCTCTGTTGCCGCCTGGTCCAGCGCTACGCCGACTACCTCGCTATCGGGTTGAACAATCTCTTCCAGCTTCTGGATCCGGGGCTGATCGTTCTGGGGGGAGGGCTCACCGCCTGGGGGGCTCCCTATCTGGACCGGGTGCGGTCCCGTTTTGCACGACATCTCGAGGGAATGACCACAGCAGCACCTCCCGAGATTCGCCTGGCCCGGCTTGGCGCCGACGCCGCTGTGGTGGGGGCTGCCTCGCTTCCCCTGGAGCAGGTGTCCCCGGAACCCCGGTGATGTCCACCGGCCCGCTGATGCCGACGGTTGGTGTGACCTGGTCTGGTATGTCCGGGCCTGGTATGTTTGAGCTTGTTGCATTGGAGCACCCATGAACGACCGCCAGAAAGATATTCTCCGCCTTCTTTCCCGAAACCGGGAGATCTCCGTGGCCGATCTCTCCAGCCGCTTTGAGGTGAGCGGGGTCACGATTCGCCAGGATCTGGATTCGCTCCAGCGCCAGGGCCTCCTGCGGCGTGTCCACGGGGGGGCGGTGCTCCAGAGCGCCGACGAGATTTCCTCCAGGATCAGTATCAACTACGATCGCAAGCAGGCGATCGCCGAGGCGGCGCTGCGTCTTGTCCAGGAGGGTGAGACGATCTTTATCGAGTCCGGTTCGGTGAATGCCCTTCTGGCGCGGCAGCTCAAGGAGCGCAGCAATATCACCGTGGTGACCAATAATCTCTTTATCGCCCGGACGCTCAAGAACTCCTCCGTGGAGGTGATCACTTTGGGAGGGCTCTACCAGCACGACAGCGAGTCCCTGGTGGGGTCCGTGGCGCGGCTGGGACTGGAGGCGCTGAACTTTACCACCTGCTTTATCGGGGTGGACGGCTTCACCTTTGATACGGGGTTCACCTGCACCGACATGATGCGCAGCGAGGTTGCCGCCTCGGCGGTCTGCAAGAGCCCCCAGGTGTGCGTTCTCACCGATTCGAGCAAGTTCGGATCGGTGGCGCTCTCCCGGATTTGCACGCTCGATCAGGTGGATCACCTGATTACGGATTCGCATATTCCCGGGGAGTACCGGGAGCGCCTGCAGGAATACCCCCTGACGCTCACGGTGTGCCAGGCCTGATCGCCCGGCCTCGCTCCAGGGTCTTGCCGGGCAGGGGGAACCCGGCCAGGGTGCGTTACCCGGGCAGCGCGATCCCGGCGGTCATGAAATCGCGCAGACACTGCGATATGGCGCGGGTGCTCTCGGGAAAGACGATTCCCCGGGAGAGAATCTTCTCTGTGTCCAGCCGGATGTCCCGGGGCCGCTCCCGGTAGAGCTTGTGGTCGGGAACCAGCAGTTCCTCCACCCGGTGGGAGATCCCCAGTTCGCGGAAGACATGGCGGAAGAGGTCGTAGCGGTTCAGGTCGTTCTCGCTGCCCACGTGATAGGTGCCCGAGGGGAGCTCCAGGAGCGCCGGAAACCGGTCCAGCAGGTCGTAGACCCAGGTAACACCCCGGTACTCGTGGACCGCCACCTTTGTGCGGCGCCCCGAGATGGCGATTCTGATGGAGTCCCAGACTACGTTGGAGTTCACGGGCTCCCGGAACTCGGGAAGCCCGAAGAGCCAGGTCAGGCGGAGGATCAGCAGATCCTGGCTGATCTCGCGCAGACGCTCTTCTGCCTCCAGTTTTGTCTTGCCGTAGACCGTGTTGGGCACGGCCTGGTGGTCCTCGCTGTAGGGGCCCGGTTCGTCGTTGCCGTTGAAGACCTGTTCGGTGCTCAGAAAGACCATGCGCGCCCCCGCGTCGCGGGCTGCGGCGGCCACGTTGAGTGCTCCCGTGACGTTTATCTCCCGGGCCTGTTCGGGGTTTTGCTCGCAAAAGGCTGTGGCGGTCACAGCTGCACCGTGAATGACGATCCGGGGGGCGAAGGCGGCGATCTTCCGCTGCACTGCATCGCTGTCCAGAATATCAAGATCTTCCCGGCCCACCCCTTCTATCTGGTGTTCTCTGCCGTGATACCGCTGGAACCGTGTTCCCAGAAACCCCTTGTTTCCGGTTATCAGGATTTTTGCCACCCTGTTTCTCCTTATGCTGATCAGCCCGTATACCACTATGCCCACGCGCAGAGCGTGGGCACAGGAAATGTGCGGTTTCACCGCTGGGGAAAAGGTATCAGTAAATTCACGGGATATCCAGTTTTTTGGCCTTCCCGGGATTTCTTTTTTTCTGCCTCCCCGGCGGGGTTGCTCGGGCTGTGCTGCGCGGGCTGCCTTGCTCGGACTTGTGCCACTCGGACTGGGCTACTCGGACTGGGCAGCCGGGCCGCCGGGGGGCAGACCCTCAGAGGGCCTGCTCGGTCCGGGCGATGATGTCGTCCTGGGCCTCCTGCGAGAGGGTTGTGAAGAAGGCCGAGTACCCCGCCACCCGGACAATCAGGTCCCGGTGCGCTTCGGGATTTTCCTGGGCTGCCAGCAGCGTGGCGCGATCCACCACGTTGTACTGCACGTGCCACCCCTTGAGCTCTCCAAAGAAGGTTCGCAGGAGGTGTTCCAGCTTGAGCCGTGCCGCCGGGTTGTCAAAGATCTGGGGGGGGACTTTCTGGTTCAGGAGCACCCCGCCCAGGATCTTTTCCGTGGGGAGTTTGGCGATCGACTGGAACACCGCCGTGGGGCCCTTCAGGTCTGTTCCTGCCGAGGGCGATGCTCCTTCGGCCAGGGGGGTGAAGGCCTGGCGTCCGTCGGGGGTGGCGGGAACAACCGCGCCCGAGGGTACGTTGGCCGAGATGCTCGAGGTGCCTCCGTAGTAGCGGCACCCGATGGGTCCCCGGCCCGCCCGGATGGTCCGGTACTGTTCGAGCTCCTCCAGATACATCCCGTAGGCCCGGGCCAGGAGCAGATCCACCTCGTCCTCGTCGTTGCCGAACTTGGGGGCTCCCATGAGGAGGTGTCTCCGCACGGCCTCGCCCTGCACTCCGGCAAAGTTGCTGCTCAGATGCTGCATGAGGTCTTCAGCAGAGATGGTCTGTTCCTCAAAGACCAGTTTGCGGATCGCCGCCAGGGAGTTGCCCAGGTTGGCGATCCCCACCTGCAGGCCCGAGACAAAGTCGTAGACCGAACCACCCTGGTGGATCGTCTTTCCCCGACCGATACAGTCGTCCACAAAGGCCGAGCAGAGCAGGTCCGGGGCATCCTCTTCCAGTACGGTGTCGATCGCCGTATCGATGGCGATTCCCGCCCGGGCATAGTGGCTGATCTGGTCTTTCCAGGCCTCCATGACCTGGTCGAAGGAGGTAAAATCCTCGAGCCGGCCCCGTCCGGGGAAGAAGCGTTTGCCCGACATGGTGTCCATGCCGTCGCGCAGGGCCGCCAGGAAGACCCGGGCAAAGTTGATAAAGTGTTTTCCCGTGCACCGGTATCCCCACTTGCCGGGAACGGCTACCTCGATGCAGCCGATGGCCGAATAGTTGCGGGCGTCTTCCTCGGATACGCCCAGGGCCATGAAGGAGGGAATCACCACCTCGTCGTTGTTGAAGGCGGGCATTCCGAAGCCCAGGCTCACCACCCGGAGACACTCCTGGAGAAAGTCCTCGCTCATGGCGCGGTGGAACCGGACCGAGAGGTTGGGCTGGGTCAGGCGCGTGGCGGCCACGGATCGCAGGATCAGGTAGCTCAGTTCGTTGACGGCATCCGTCCCCTCCGGGGTCTGGCCGCCGATGGTGACGTTTTGATAAAGAGGGCTTCCGGCGGAGTAGCGGGTATGAGACCAGGAACGAATCTTGTTGACCGAGAGCAGCTTGATCCAGAGGTTTTCCAGCAGTTCCCGGGCCTCGTCTTCCCCGATTCGCCCTGCCTCGAGGTCGGCCCGGTAGAAGGGATAGAGGTACTGGTCCATCCGTCCCAGGGAGAGGGAGTGGCCGTTGCTCTCGATCTGGAGCGCCAGCTGCACAAACCAGGTAAGCTGCAGCGCCTCGTAGAAGGTCCGGGGAGGGTTTGTGGCGATAAACCGGCAGGTTTCACCGATCCGCTGGAGTTCTTCCCGGCGCCGGGCTCCCGTGGTGGGGTCCCGGAGCAGCTGGGCCGCCAGGTCTGCGTAGCGACCGATAAACTCCTGGAGCGCTTCCAGGGAGATTTCCAGGGCCCGGAAAAACTGGTCGCTCGCGAGTCCTTCCCGGCTCGTGAGGTCGCAGTCCCGGCGGCGGGAGGTAACCCGTTCCAGGTATCCCCCCAGACCGATGTCCAGNATCTGTTNGTTGTTCACAGCGATGTGGGCGTCGCCGGAGGTGAGGTTGCCCTCGGCCCGGATGATTCCCGATTCGTGGATCTCCCGCAGGTGGGGTGCCATGAGGGCCCGGCCCCGGTCAAGGGTGGTTTTTCCCCGCCAGAACCGGCAGATTTCCAGGAGCTCTTCCCGTTTTTCCCGGGCTGTTTCCTCGTCCGGGGCCAGGAAGAAGCGGTCCCCCGGGCGCTGGTCGAACTGGTCTATCTCCTGTTCGATCCATTCCACGGCGTATTCCGGGAAGATCGGGGCTGCCCGGAGCTGCGAGGAGTGGTTTCCCGCCAGGAGTGTTTCCTTTTCTATGAAGATGGTCATGTCCAGGAGCGTTTTCTTCAGGGCCAGGGCGCGACGGACCACGACCGGTTCCCGGGAAAAGTCCTGATATACCCGGGTATAGCACCGGGCCCGTTCCAGACAAATGCCGGGCCGTGCCTGAAGCACCCGCTCGCGCAGGGTCTGCATCCGATCGGCCTTTCCGCTTTCTCCTGTCACCGCTTCCATGAGGTCCTCCTGATCGTATGAATTTAATGATACATTTGTTTTAAATGAAAGTCAATATGGTATCAAATGAAATGCTCAGCGGCGAAAGGGCACGCCGAAAAGGAGGAAAAATAAATCTATCGAAGAAATAAAATAATCTGCGCTTTGGTTTGCAATTTAGCATCGAAGGCTGTTATAACTAGCGAGACCTGAAATAACCAAGCAGAAGGTGTAAGGAGACCCACACTATGCTGATGGACGGTGTACAGCTCATGATTATTGGAATGAGCGTTGTCTTTGTGTTTCTTGTCCTTTTGGTCATGCTCATGACCGTGATGACTTCAATCGTACAACGCTTCTCGCTTCGATCCTCTGCCGCCGCCGCACAGGAGCGGACCGCTGCCGTGCTGGCAGTCGTGGCAGCCCACAAGAACCACTCATAAGGAACCTTTCATGAAGAAAATCGATGTAATGATCACGGCTTTCCGGGACGGATTCCAGTCGGTCTACGGGGCCCGGGTTCTGACAAAGGATTTCATTCCTGCTCTGGAGGCGGCGTCCCGCGCCGGCCTTCGCCACTTTGAGGTGGGCGGTGGCGCCCGCTTTCAGTCGCTCTACTTCTATTGTAACGAAGATGCCTTCGAGATGATGGATGCCTGCCGCGAGGCGGCGGGGCCCGATGCCAATCTCCAGACCCTGGCCCGGGGGATCAACGTGGTGGGGCTGGAGAGCCAGCCCAGCGATATGATCAAGCTCCACGCCGAGCTCTTCAAGAAGCACGGGATCACCACGATCCGTAACTTCGATGCTCTGAACGATGTGGAGAATCTTGACTACAGCGGCCGCTGTATCGAGGAGGCGGGGCTCCAGCACGAGATCGCCATCACGCTCATGGGGCTTCCCCCGGGGCTTTCAGGCGCTCACACGGCAGAGTTCTACGATGCCACGCTGCAGCAGATTCTGAAGGCCGATATTCCCTTCCATTCCCTGGTTTTCAAGGATGCTTCGGGGACGGCTACGCCCAAGGTGGTCTACGAGACGATCAAGCTTGCCAAACAGCGTCTGCCCGGGAATATTCCCACCCGGTTCCATACCCACGATACGGCGGGGACGGCCACGCTTACCTATAAGGCGGCTCTTGAGGCGGGTGTGGACGGGATCGATCTTTCCATGGCTCCCGTGTCGGGGGGGACGGCCCAGCCCGATGTCATGGTGATGTGGCACGCCCTGCGGGGTACCGACTTTGACCTGGATATCGATATCGACAAGGTTCTGGAGGCGGAGGAGGTTTTCAAGGACTGCATGAAGGACTATTTCATGCCGCCCGAGGCGCTGGCTGTGGAGCCCCTGATCCCCTTCTCGCCCATGCCCGGTGGTGCGCTCACGGCGAATACCCAGATGATGCGCGACCACAACGTGCTGGACCGCTTTCCTGATGTGATTGATGCCATGCGCGAGGTTGTTGCCCGGGGTGGGTTTGCCACGTCGGTGACGCCCGTTTCCCAGTTCTACTTCCAGCAGGCTTTCAACAACGTTATGTTTGGCCCCTGGGCAAAGATCGCCGAGGGCTACGGCCACATGGTTCTGGGCTACTACGGCAAGACCCCCACCGAGCCGGATCCGGAGATCGTTGCGGTCGCCCGGGAGCAGCTCCAGATGGAGCCCACCACCGAGAGCCCCCGGGTCCTGAACGACCGGGACCCCAAAAAGGGCCGGGCCGCTGCCGAGGCCGCGCTGAAAGAGGCGGGGCTGGAGATGACCGACGAGAACGTCTTTATTGCTGCTACCTGCAAGGACCGGGGAATCGCCTTCCTGAAGGGCGAAGGCAAGCTTCAGGTTCGCAAGAACGAGGCTCCCGCCGCGCAGGCTGCCGGGACTTCGTCGGGAGGCGGCGACGGGACCTACACCGTTACCCTGGAGGGCGAGCGCTACACCGTGAAGGTCCAGGGCGGAACGGCCACGGTGAACGGCACGAGTTATCCCTTCAAGGTGGAGCAGGACTCCGCTGCGGGCGCCCCCGCTCCGGGTGGTGCTGCGACACCTTCGGGCGAGGCGGTGGCGGTAACGGCCCCCATGCCCGGCGTGGTTCTGAAGGCGCTGGTGCGGGCAGGAGATTCCGTGGCGGCGGGCCAGCCTGTGATGCTCATGGAGAGCATGAAGATGGAGATGAACGTGGAGGCCGAGGTTGCCGGTGTGGTGGGATCCATCGAGGTCTCTGACGGCGATCACGTGGTGGCAGATCAGAAGTTGCTCACCATCACCCCCACCGCGTCCTGAGGAGCGTAGTCCATGGATTTTTCACAGTCTGTTTACAGCCTCTGGCAGGCCACCGGTCTGGTGGCCTTCACGGGAGGCCAGCTTGCGATGATCGCCGTGAGCCTGGTACTGATCTACCTGGCCGTGGCAAAGAATTTTGAGCCCCTGCTCTTGCTTCCCATCGGGTTCGGGGGCATCCTGGCCAACGTTCCCGTGGCAGCCATCGCCGGGCCCGAGGGTTTTCTGGGGATGATCAGCATGGTGGGCCTCGATACGGGAATCTTCCCGCTCCTCATCTTTATGGGGGTGGGTGCCATGACCGATTTTGGCCCGCTCATCGCCAACCCCCGCACGGCCCTCCTGGGTGCGGCGGCCCAGTTCGGCATCTTTGCTACCGTTCTGGGTGCCGTTGCGCTGAGTGTCTACGCCGGGTTCGATTTCTCCCTTCAGGATGCCGCATCGATCGGGATCATCGGCGGTGCCGACGGACCTACGGCGATTTTCCTCTCCTCCCAGCTGTCTCCCGATCTGGTAGGGGCCATCGCCGTGGCGGCCTACAGCTATATGGCGCTGGTGCCGATCATCCAGCCTCCCATCATGCGGGCCTTCACTACGCCGGAGCAGCGCACGATCGTGATGAAGCAGCTCCGGGAGGTCACCAAGGTGGAGAAGATTATTTTCCCCCTCCTCACCCTGGCGTTGTGTATCCTCCTGCTGCCCACGGCAACACCCCTGATCGGGGCGCTCATGTTCGGCAACCTGGTGAAGGAGTCGGGCGTGGCCGACCGGCTTTCCAAGACCCTCCAGGGACCGTTTATTGATACCGTGACGATCCTCCTGGGTCTGGTTGTGGGGTCCAAGCTGGAGGCGGCCATGTTCCTGAGGATCGAGACCCTGGGGATCGTGGTTCTGGGGCTGGTGGCCTTCGCCATCGGCACCATGACGGGGGTCCTTCTGGCTCAGCTGATGAACAAGGTCTCGCGTATTCCCGTAAACCCCCTGATTGGTGCTGCGGGGGTGTCGGCGGTGCCCATGGCTGCCCGAGTGGTGAACAAGGTGGGGCTGGAAGCAAACCCCAGAAACTTCCTGATGATGCACGCCATGGGTCCCAACGTGGCCGGGGTTATCGGCTCGGCCGTTGCGGCGGGAATCCTCCTGGCGGTGTTTGTCTGAGTTTTGGTTCGGGGTCTGATTCTGGAGTTTGATTCTGGGGGGCCTGCCTGGTCGGGCCCCTCTAGCACCCCGCCTCGGCCTGCCGAGCCAGACGCCTGCGGCGGGCGACCCCCAGAAGACCGGGGCGACAGGTACACACCTGGTTGCGGCCCCGCTCCTTTGCCTCGTAGAGGGCAAAATCAGCCCGGGCGATCACGTCGGCCGGTTCTTCCAGACCGGCGCAATAGCTGTAGGTTACCCCCACACTCACGGTCATGCGGATGTCCTCACCCCGAAAGGAGAAGACCCGCTCCTCGGCAGCGCGCCGTATCCGTTCTGCCACGGCCAGGGTGTCCCGGGGCGGGCACTCCACAAGCAGGGCCAGAAACTCCTCACCCCCGTAGCGGGATACCACGTCCTCGGTCCGTACCGATTTTTCCAGAATCCGGGAGAACTGATAGAGCACCTCGTCGCCTGCCAGGTGCCCGTAGGTATCGTTCAGCCGCTTGAAGTGATCGATGTCGATCTCCAGCAGGGCAAAGCGCGCCCCGTAGCGCCGGACCTTCTGGATTTCCTCCATCAAGCGCTGGTTGAAGAAGGAGTGGTTGTAGAGGCGGGTCTTGTAGTCCGTCACGGCGCTCACGTAGTGGAGAATATTCTGGAGACCGATCGAGGCAAAGACAAAGAACTGGTTGATATACCTGAGTTCTTCCTCGGTGTAGGGATCGTCCAGGATGCGCGCGCCGATAACCACCACCCCGTAGAGTCCGTTGAGCCCCAACAGGGGAACCACCAGCTCCGGGTCCAGCGGTCGAAGCGCTTCAGCCTCCCGGGGCGCAGCGGCCAGAACCGCCGTAAAGGAGACCGCCTCCTGGGAGGTCTCCAGCACCGGTTCGAGCCAGTCGATCGAGGCCAGCCTCACCGGGGGCTCTTCCGGTTTCAGGTTGCGGTAATAGAGGGTTTTCACGGGAGCCTTGTACTCCAGGGGATCCAGAAAGACCGCGACGTGACGGGGAACAAAGGCCTGGAGCAGGGAGGTTACTACGTAGGAGACCAGGTCTTCCTCGGTGCGACGGGTAAAGAGTTCAACCGACTGGTTCACCAGCTGCTGAAGCCGGTCGGCCTTGTTCCGGTATTCCTCGAGCTGCTTCAGCGCTCCCGTATCGTGAAGTGCTCCGTATACCGACAGAACCTGATCCTGTTCCATGACATTTGGAGTATAGCTGAAAAGAGGTGACTACGGGAGAGAAAAAATGATTTTTATGTGCGCTCCCTCGTGATTCCACCGAATCATCTCTCCCTCCAGATCGTCCACCAGGGCCTCAACAAGAAGCATTCCCAGGGAAGACCCCCTGGAGGGGTCAAAATCATCGGGAAAGCCGGGCCCGTTGTCGCTGATAACCAGGTGGAGGCGCGGCTGGCCGGCCTGGTCTTCCTGGTTCTTCCCCTTTTCCCGGGTGATCCGCTGAGCCGGATCGATCGGTTCGGGTGAGTTGGCTGGTTCGGGTGAGTTGGCCGGTTCGGACGGGGCGCCCGGGGCTGATCCGTCCCGACCAAAACGGAGATGTACCACGAGCCCTGGGGAATCCCCGGCGTACTTGAAGGCGTTCATCACCAGCTCCTGAATAATCAGCCCCAGAGGCTTGACCGTTTCCAGGGGAAGGGGAATATCCTCGACCTCCAGGCGAATATCTGCCGCTTCGCCCGGGTCTCCGCAGGCCTGACGAATGGACCGGACCAGGGCGTTACAATAGTCCGGGAAGACCACTCGCCCCAGGTCCTCAGCCTGGTAGAGCGAGGAATGGATCAGGGAGATCGCCGCAACCCGGCCGCGCAGATCCTGCAGGAGGTGCCGTATCGCGCTGTCGCTGCTTCGGGTAACCTGGAGGGAGATGATACTGTCGATCACGGCCAGGTGATTCTTTACCCGATGGTGGGTCTCCCTGAGCTGGAGTTCCCGCTCCCGGGCCAGGGCCCTGGCCCCCCGATCCTCCCAGATCTGGGCGGCCCTGCGGTGAACGGCCCGCAGAAACCACCCCAGGACGGCCAGGGAGATCGCTGAAACCAGGAGCAGAACTATTACCCGGGAACGCCACTGCCCCAGAAAGAACACGGGACACAGAACCACCGCCACATCCAGGGGAAGACTCCTGGCCCGGGTAACCGCAACCAGGGAACCCTCCCGGCGACCGCTGAAGAGGGCCTGATCTATCCCCTGGCCCTGGTCGGCCCGAAGGGCCGCAGCGTGTCCCCGGGGGTCACCCCACCGGGCCACCACATCCCCCTCCCGGGAGAAGAGAACCCCGCCCATGGTGCTTCCCAATATCATCTGGAGGGTTCTGGTGAGATACGATTCCTCGACCACAGCTTTCAGTCGGGATCCCTCATGGCTGCGGTGGGCAAACCAGAGGAGCCCTTCCCCGGGTGTGTCGGTACCAGGAAAATGGTGGCTATTCCCGAAGGCCGGACAGAGATGGCATTCCCGGGGCATCTGTGGTTCACTGCGGCGCAGTACCGCCAGGAGATTCCCCCGGGAGTCGTAGAAGCCGGCGTTTGCCACGGCCTCAAGAAAGAGAAAATACTCCGCCAGGAGCCTGCCCGCAGCGGCCTCGTCGTCGATCCCCGAACCGGCGCCGGCCAGAAGATCCGCCTCCCGGGCCGCCCCGGCGAGCCCCCGCCGAACCTCGGCAAGATGATTCGTGAGGGTCTGTTCAACCAGCTGCACCTGAATGAGCGCCAGTTCCTCGGCCTGAGTCACAGCTCTGCGGTAGCTCAAAACCAGATCAACCGTCACAAAGAGCCCCACGGCGATCACCGCTCCGATGAAAACTCCCAGGGCAAGCCGCATATCGGGAGGCGGTCCCTCTCGCCGGTTCGTACGGGATGTCCTGCTCATATCACAGCCCCGGCGGTTCGTACCCCCCGGCGGAGCCCTGAAGGATCTCCAGAAGGAGGGGGTCTATTCCCAGACGCCGGGCAAAGTCCGGTTGGGCCTCCATCAGGCGGCCTCGGGTCTGCTCCTGTTGCCGAGGTTCCGGCCGGTGAATCTCCAGCCCCTGCCGCACCAGTTCGCGCCGGGCCGTCTCCTGGGCCAGGACGGCGGCCTGGCGCTGGTGCCGAACCTCCTCTTCCCAGAGCTCCCGAAAGAGCTGCTGTTCCTCCCTGGTAAGAGATTCCCAGGTCCGTCGGTTCACCAGGGGGATATACTGGGGCATGTACTGGAAATCTTCCAGGGCGAAGCCGATTCCCCGCTCCTGGAGTCCGCCGGTACGCACCGTTTCGAAGGTGGTGAGGAGACCATCCATCTGACCCCGGTCCAGCCGCCGGGGAACCTCGCCCCAGGCGATGGTCACCGCCTGCGCTCCCAGTTCATTGATGCGCAGTTCGTTGGCGAGCCCCCCGGCAACGCGGATCACCAGTCCCTGAAGGTCGGCGTGGTCCTTGACCGGGCCCTGACGAAAGAAGAGGTGCCCGTGACCCAGATCAAACCAGCGACCCGGCACAACCACGGAGAGGCGAGACTCGAGCCGACGGTTTATCTCTGCGCCCAGGGGGCCGTCGGCGTGATAGTGAACAAAGGAGAGCTCCCGGCCGAAGAACTCGGGGAGCAGAAAGACCGCCACGTCCGGCACGAACCGGTCCAGCTGCCACGTTCCGGGGACAGCCATCTCCACAACCCCGCGATGGAGGGCCTCCACCACGTCGCGGTCGCGAAAGAGCGTCCCCGAGGGGAAGACCTCGGCTGCGATGGCTCCCCCCGTCTCCTGGCGCAGACGCCTGGCGAAGTTCCTGACCGCCAGGACCTGAAGGTGATCCGGGGCGTTTTCCAGAGAAATGCGGAAGGGCCGGGGCTCCGATGCACAGAGGGTGCCCCCTCCCGGAAGAAATTCCGGGAGCGTCAGAAGGGTCAGGAACGCCAGGACGAAAAGGTGGATCGGTGCTGTCTTCACCTTTCTATTGTCCCCTCCCGGGGGGATTCCTGCAAGGCCTTTTCCTGATCGCCTGGTCCCGAAGGGGGGTTGGGGGAACCGCGCCCGAGAAGGGCCACGCCCTGCCCTAGAGCAGGGGGATTCCCGCCTCCTGGCAGGCCCGGGCCATCTCCCGGGGCCAGAGCCCCGACTGGATCTCGCCGATGTGGGCCTTGCGCAGATAGAACATACAGAGCCGGGACTGACCGATTCCTCCGCCGATCGAGGCGGGAAGCTCTCCCGCCAGGAGACGCCGGTGAAAATAGAGTTCCCGCCGATCGGTGGCTCCCGATATCTCGAGCTGCCGTTCCAGCGCCACCGGGTCCACCCTGATTCCCATGGAAGAGAGTTCCAGGGGGATATCCAGAACCTCGTCGTAGACCAGGATATCTCCGTTGAGACCCCGATAGCCCGGTGCGGTCTCGGTGGTCCAGTCGTCGTAGTCCGGGGCACGTCCGTCGTGGGGAGGGAGGTCCCCCAGGGGAGCNCCGATCCCCNTGATGAAGATCGCGCCGTGATCGCGGCACAGCCGGTATTCCCGCTCCTTGGGAGAGAGCCCGGGATACCGCCGCGCCAGATCCAGGGCATGGACGATGGTGATCTCTCGGGGCAGCTGCGGGGAGAGCTCCTCGTATTCGTGGCAGATATACCGTTCGGTCCGGCGTATGACGTCGTAGACCGTCCGGACAACCCGCTCCAGCACGGCCCGGGTCCGTTCCCCGGGCTCCAGCGCCAGCTCCCAGTCCCACTGGTCAACATAGAGGGAGTGGATGTTGTCCATGGTGTCGTCGGGACGAACGGCGTTCATGTCGGCGTAGATCCCCTCCCCCGGGGAAAAGCCCAGGTCTGCCAGGGCAAGGCGCTTCCACTTGGCCAGGGACTGAACGATCTCGGCTTCCTCGTTGCCGAGGCCACCCACCTGGAACCGTACGGGACGCTCAAGGCCGTTCAGATCGTCGTTGATACCCTGGTGAGCGCGTACAAAAAGGGGGGCTGTGACGCGAACCAGGTTCAGCTCGTAGGCCAGACTGGTCTGAAAGGCCTCCTTGATCTTCTGGATCGCCCGTTCGGTGTGGCGGGGGTCCAGAAGGGGTCGGTACCCGGGTGGTACAATAAGGGTAGACTGGGAACTCTCCATGGGGGGAGTGTATCATAATGGCCTCGTTACGTTTACCGTCTTTGGTTGTTGTGCCAGCGCCGGTCGTTGCGCCAGCGCCGATTGTTGCGATAGATTTGGAGGTACCATGAACCAGCCCAGGCTGTGCCGGATTCTTGCAATCGGCCTTTTGATCGGCTTCTTTTCCGCCCTCCCGGCGAGGNCCTCGGAACCGCCGCGCCCCACCGTGGCGGTGGTTCTGGCAGGCGGAGGGGCGCTGGGTTTTGCCCACGTGGGTGTCCTGGANGCGATCGAGGCCCTGGGCATCCCCGTGGATATCGTGGCCGGAACCAGCATTGGAAGCATCGTGGGGGCCTTCTACGCCGCAGGGTACCGGGCNGACCAGATGGTGGCGATCACCGANACCACCGACTGGAACGAGGTTCTCTTTGACGCCCCCGACCGGCTCCAGCTGGGGTACACCGACCGCCGACAACGCCGGGCCTTCCGGGGAACGATCAAGTTCCGCGAGGGAGAGTTGCTTCTGCCCTCGGGCATGTCCAGCGCCCAGCGGGTGGTGGAGTACCTGGACGATCTTCTGCGCGCCCAGGCCCTGACCGATTCCTTTCTGGATCTTCCCCGGCAACTGGCTATCGTGGCGGCCGACCTGNTCACGGGCGAGCAAGTGGTCTTCACCGAGGGGGATCTGAAAACGGCGATCCGGGCCAGCTTCTCCGTACCGGGAGCGTTCAGCCCCGTCTATTATCAGGGGCGCTATCTGGTGGACGGGGGAATCATCAACAACGTNCCCGTCGATGTGGCGCGCAGTCTCGGGGCCGACATCGTGATCACCATAAATCTCAGCGCCATGCGGAGCAAACCCGAGGAACTCCGCTCGATCAGTAATATTCTGGACCAGTCCATGCTGATCATGCGCAAGGAGATGCTCGACGAGCATCTGGCGCTCTCCGATCTGGTGATTACCCCCGACCTGGAGGGGCTGGGGCCCGCCGATTTTACCCAGGCCCCCCTCCTGATCCAGCGCGGCCGCGAGGCGGCGGAGAAGCAGATGGAGGAACTCCAGGAGCTTGCCCGGGAGATCCATCGAGCCCGGGGGTTTGCGCCGCCCCTGACAACCCGCCCCGAGAGCGATCTGCCCCTGCGCATCGCGTCGGCTCGCTACGAGGTGCCCCCCATCATTCTGGANTCNACCCGTCAGTTTAACCCGGGGGCGTACCTGCTCCTGGAGGAACTGGTGGAATCCCTCATGGGGACGGAGACCACCCTCCGGGGCCTTCAGGAGGATGTNTACGGCCTCTACCACACGGGTCTCTTCCGGTCCATCTCCTACGATGTGGTGGGGGGATCCGAGGTGGTGATTCTGGCTTCGCCCGAGGAGATTCCCAGCTCGTCCCTCTCCGTGGGGATCGGTATGCGNGGTCAATTGATCGAGAACTCCCTGGGCATGGCCATGACCCACCTGCGCTACACCTACGATCCCGGTGATGGCGCGCCCCGATGGATTCTGGAGAGCTGGTTCTCGCGCACCGCCAGCGCCAGGGCTGCCCTGGAGGTACCCTTTACTCCCTGGTTCTTCATTACCCCCGCCGTTTATGCGCTCTCGGAGAATATGCCCTTCTACGATGGACGCTCGGTAGAATCCTTTTATCTCAGGCGGCGCTTTGGTGCCGAGCTGGGGATCTCTGCCCGCATCAGCAAGAACTGGCAGTTTCGGGCTGCCGCCTTTGCCGAGTGGCTCACCCTGCAGCGCCTCGAGGGAAGCCGGATCGCAGAGTTCGATTTTGATGGAAGTGCCCGTTACGGCGGCCGCTTCGAGTTCGACCGGGANACCCTGGACCGGGATCTCTTTCCCCGACGTGGATCAGAAACGCGTATCGCCCACCGAATCCACTGGGACGAGGANCAGGAGAAGTTCGTTCACCTGGGGACTCTCTCGGCCCGGCGCTACTGGACACCCCTCAGGCGNGTCACCCTCCAGGCTCTTGCCCGGGGTGGCTCCGATTCCTCCACGGGGGCGGCGGTATACGAACGGTTCTTCCTGGGCGGGGTGGAGAACTGGTACGGCTACTACTACCACGAGCTGCAGGCTCGCCATTTTGCCGTGGCCGGAGCCGACGGACGCATCGCCGTGGGCCGACTCCCCCTGGCCGTGGGGGACCGGATCTATCTGGTGGCAGGAGGTCAGTACGGGGGAATTCATTCGGAACAACCCGAGACGTTCCGGGAGGACGCCGATTACCGCTGGGGCGTCCACGCCGGACTCGCCCTGAACACCGTGTTGGGGGCCCTTCATATCGGNACNGCCCTGAACAGCGAGGGCCGCCTCATGACTTTTATCGAGCTCGGTCCCGCCTATACCATGGAGGGCACCGGTTACGACTGGTAGGACCGTTCCCCGGGGTTCGTCCCGGAGTCCCCGGCCGGATCGAGGAGGGGGTCCACCGGGCCGACCTGACCGGGAGCGACCACCAGGGTCAGGGGAGCGTCGGCGATGAACCGGGGCACCCCTTCCTGATCCAGCGCGAGNCCCCAGCCACAACTGGCCTCGTCGCGCCGCGAGAGGGGGGCCGCGTCCGGGCCGAGCCGACTCGCCAGACTGACCCGGCTGATCCGGGCGATCACGAAGACATTGGGATGNTCCCACCCCTCGCGGAGGCTCGCGTGGGTAAAGAGAAACCGCTCCGGCTCCTCCAGACCGCAGAGCCGTCGCCGGTCCCGGAGGATCTCCTCCAGGACGGTGATGTCGGTGCAGCCCGAAGCTGCCGAGAGCCCCCCTCTCCTCGGTTTCGGGTTCACCGGGAAACCCGTCCTGGGGTCGCGGGGGAAGTACCCCCGGGCCGTGTCCGTCGTGGCCAGGGATCGCAGGTAGGCCCCGTAGGGGTCGTTCGTGGCCAGGCTCTTCAGAAGCCGCCACCGTTGCCGGCGGTATTCCTTCCGGAAAAAGGCCAGACCAGGCCCCGGCTCCCGGGGGTCGCGGGCGTCGGAATAGAGTTCTGCATCATCCAGAAAAATCAGGGAGAGCACCTTGATACCCCGGGAAAAAAGGGCCCGTTCCCGGCGCAGGTGCACCTCGATCACCCGGCTGATCCGGGAGGTCCAGCAGGCGTCCCGGGCCTGTACCACCTCCAGGGGTTTCAGGAGTTCCCGCTCCCGGGCAGCCCGGGCATCCAGACGGTAGACCGGCCGCAGGGCCTGGCGGTGGATCGAGGAGATCAGCAGGACCTGCGAGGGTTGAAGCAGCTCCAGCGCCGCCCGCACGGAACCGGCACTTTTCTGGTGCGGTTCCATGAAGAGCACCACCGGGCGGGCCGAGCTGATCACCTCCTGGGGACTCCGCGACTGAAACCGGTCCTGAACCTGAAAGAAGAGGCGGTGGTCCCGGCGGGACGAGGAGAGCTCCCCCGAGGTGGCCACCATCAGGGAGATTCCCCCCTCGAGTTCGAAGGCCCGCAGCCGGTGCAGCTGCCGGGGGTCGTACCCGAAGAACCGGGCCCGGCGCTGATAGAGCGCGCAGAGATGGTCTGCCGCGTTCTCCAGGAGATCGAGCACCCGGGCCTTCAGCTCCTGCGAGGGGACCAGGAACACGAAGCGGTTCTGGCCACGCCGACGGTGAAGCTCGAAGATAAACCGCACCGCGCAGTAGGTGCTGCCCGTTCCCCGCTCCATCTCCAGGGCGATCTGGTGCGAGGAGAGGGCGCCAGCCATCAGGGCCTCCAGCGCTTCTTCCTGATGGGACGGGTGGGGAAAAACCGGGGGGATCATAGCCACCCCACCACGGTACCCGGCGAGGACTGGCGAAAGCGGTGTTCCAGGGCCCGCTTGTGCTCCTCTCCGGTGAAGGCGCTCTCCCGAAAGATCGCTGCCCCGGGACGGCGCCGGGCGATCTCGTCCGGNACCAGGTCCTCCAGGGTGTGGCCAAACCAGGCCGCGAGGCGGTTACGGTCGGCCCAGAAAAGAGTGTCTCCCGCCAGGGGCTGCCGTTCCAGGGGGACCCCTGGGGGGATACCCCTGCTCAGGAGGGCGTGAAAGAGGAGATCCTCGGCGGTTCTTCCGGGCTTGATCCTCTCGATCTGGAGGGGGAGATCCTGCTGAAGGTCGTCGGGAGGCTGCGCCAGGGGCTCCTCCAGGGTGGCGGTGTCCCCCCGGAGCAGCCGGAAGGGCATCTCCCGGCCCCGCAGGTGCTCCAGCGTCTCNCCATCCCCGGGGGGGAGAATCAGCANAAGGGATCGCTCGCCCTGGTCCTGGCTGTTGTGCGCCAGCATCCGGTCCACCTGGGCCACCGCTTTCCGGGGGGCTGCGGGATCGGCCAGGACGAGGAGGCACCCTTCCCGCTCCTGCCAGGGGCTGTCCGGGGTGGTNCCCGCCAGGGCGTTCTTGCAGTAGTGCACGGTTCTCCCCGGACCGGCTCCCTCGCTCCAGGAAAAGAGCCGCTGTTCCTCGCCAAACAGCTCGTCCAGCAAAAAGAGCAGCGGCACCTCCTCCCCTGCGGGGAGCGCCACCTGGAGGACTCCCCGGTGGTGCAGAAGGTTCCAGGCAAGCCTGAAGAGGGGACAGGCCACGGAGAGCCAGGCCGAGTGGTTCTGGCCCTGATCGCCGGACCCTGGGGGGGGCGCGGGCAGNGCGAGGCTGACCAGGGTCACCCGCTCCAGGAGGCTCTCCTGGAGAAGGGCCAGGGCGGTGAGCGNTTCCTCCTGAATCACCACGTTCCGGGCCTGGTCAAAGAGGAGGCTTTCCCGGCATCGGGGTCGCAGGACTCTGTCGGTCGGCTCCCGGGAGCGGCGCAGNGCATCGGCCCGCCCGGGCCAGTTCAGGAGATACTGTTCCACGGTGCCAAGAATAGCACATTTCCTCCGCCTCCGCAGGGACCGGGCTCTTTCAGGATCTCTCCTCGCGAATCAACCCTCGTGCCCAAACCCGGGCAGCCTCACAATCCCTCTCGTCGGGATGGGTAGAAGCATCTCGCCACCGTCTCAACCGCTCCTCGGTAGGCCCGTGGGGATGTCCGGGGGGGAGACTCNTCATCCACTCCTGGAGTCTGACATCCACCGCACCCTGACAGATAAAGGATCCCGCCAGAGGTGCCCCGGAAAGAAGAGCAGTAGCCCGTTCCATACTTTCCCGGGCATGATCCGAATCGGGATACGCTCCCAGGGTTGCGAAGAGAGCCGTAGGAGTGGTCCCCACCCCCTGCAGATAGTCCCGGGCTGCGTCATCGGCGGTACCCTTGTCTACCCAGAATCCAAAAACAAGCAGGTCAAAACCCTCCGGTGAGGGCGCGTCTTCCACAGAGAACAGTTCTGCCCCGGGAATTTCCTGGTGTATGGCCTGGGCAATCATTTGGGTATTTCCCGTCTTGCTGGAATAAACAACCATGATTTTCATCTTTCACTCCTCACTATCTGCCTATGTACATATGTCGTTGTGTGCGTAGCCTGTCGGCACTATGGGGTCCTGACCTTCCCTGACGGTCCAACGCTACGGCCGGGGTGACGGAAGTTTTTTTGCNAGCCCCTCTATCTCTTCCAGAAGATGGACCGAGGCACGCATGATCATGGTAGAAGGAATGATCGCGATATTGTTTTCCCGTCCCGCCCGCGTCATCGTCACGGCCTGATCAGCCAGGAGGATATCGTCCACACTCTGCAGACTCATGGCACCCCAGATAAAGTCGGGATCGGCCGTCAGGAGATACTCGGGAGATACGATCGGCCGCGCACCCGTAAGCGGGTCAGCCAGGTTTTCTACCCCCAGAAGCCTCAAGATGTCTCCCGCCAGGGAAGTACTGGCAAAGGCCTGCATGGGGTGGGCCGTATAAATAAAGAGTCCTCGCAGGGGAGTTTGCCCCTCCCGATCTCTCTGGCGTTGCTCCAGCAAAGACCCCAGAATTTTTACCACCTCCCTCGCCTCCGGGCCCGCTTCCGTGAGATCACCCAAAATTTCTGTATGCTCGAGAATAGACTTCACCGAAGCAGGGTTATAGACCAGGGCGGGAATGCCCCGGGAAGAGAGTCTCCCGGCTAAATCCGGATTCATGGGGTCCACGATCACCAGATCCGGATCAGCCATCAGGAGGTGCTCCAGACTTACCCGGGAAACGGTACCCACCGTGGGCAGCCGGGCTGTCTCTTCGGCGGGAGCAATCGGTATACGGCTCTCCACGGTGGCAATAATCCGGTCACCCCCGCCCAGAGCAAAGATCGTTTCCACCGCCCCCGCTGCGAGGACAATAATCTCCCCATAGGAGCGCAGGGGAACCCGGTTCCCCAGGCTGTCGACGATGTGCACATCCTGNCCCTCCTGAACTCTTCGCCAGGAGCTATCGGCCCCTGCCGGTCCGGAGGGGACAACCGCGCTTCCTCCGCCCTGTTCCGGGGAAGATCCTCCCGGGGACGCTCCCGAGCGGGCCTCGGGGCTCAGACCCCACCGNGCCAGGGAGGGAAGAGCAAGAGAGAATCCTCCCGTAGCAACAATTATTCCCAGAGCCAGAAGGGCTGCTCTTTTTTTTCTCGTCATCGGTTTTTCCTTTCTTTTTTTCTGCTCACCGCTTTACTGCTTCGGCTTCGGCTTCGGCTTCGGTTTCGGCTTTGACTCCAGCTTTGACTTGCGGCCCACCACGAGCCGCGCAATCGGCCTCTTTCTGCGCCGGGCTGCAAAATGTGTCAGGAGAGAGCACAGCACGAAGAAGATCGACGGCTATGTTGTTTCCCCAGAACACACCTTTCGCGGTGAGGCGAGCCTCTTCCGGGGCAGACCCATCCAGCAGACCCTTCCTCCGGAAGCGGTCAATGTGCTCCAGGATTATCCCCTCGATACGGGGAGCCTCCAGGGAGAGCCCTCCCCGGCGGGTCATAATCAGCATCTCCGGCACCAGCTCTTCGAGCCGGTAGATTCCTCTCTGAAGCGTCCCCAGAAGACGGTTCGCAGCCTCTTCCGCCTCCGATCGCGGAGCAACCATGACCACTCCCGGCTGGGGTCTCATGAGACCTTTCCCGGGAACCCGGCCGCCCGCTCCCGTTCCAAAGGGGAGAACACTTCCGGCACCGTACATCAAGTCGATGTAACGGTAGTCATCTCGTCCCGGCAGAACAACCTTCGTCAGCTCCCGCAGCTCGTACCCGCCACCGTAGAGCAGGGAAAGAAACCGTTGATGAAGCTCCTCTTCCGTTTCGAGGGTGCGATCAAAGGAAATCGCACCGACGCGCACACTCTTCTCCAGGGGAGAATCTTTCTGGAGCATGAGCGAGTAGAAGCTGATGCTATCCACTCCCAGATCAATGGCTCGGCGTGCATCGTCTTCCAGATGTTCCCGGGTCTGACCGGGATAGCTGTAAATCAGATCAATCGAGAGCGTTCCGGGAAAGTTTTTCCTGATCTCTGCCACCCGGCGAAGGGCATGGTCACCGTCGCCGCTGCGAGCCAAGACCTTTCGGCCCTGATCACTGAAAGTCTGAACCCCAAGACTTAACCGGTTCACACCACCCCTCACCAGGGTATCCAGCATCTTTCCGTCCAGATTGTGAAGCGTGGTCTCTACAGTGATTTCACACTGCGACGAAAAGCGGAAAAGCTGTTCCGCCGAGGAGAGAACCGCCGAAAAATCTTCCGGCGAGAGCACCGTGGGGGTTCCTCCGCCGAAATACAGCGCTTCGGCCCGGCCCTCTCCAAAAAAAGGGTGGCCCTGACACTCTTCGATCTGGGAGTGAAGCACCCTTGCGTAGTCCCTGGCGCGTGAGGAGACCCTACCTGGGTCTCCCCCTATTTTTTCCCGGTTCAGGTTGCAGAAGCTGCACAGGCGATCACAAAAGGGAATGTGGAAATAGGCCCCGTAGGGATCACCCCCGGTTTCCCCGGGCAAATGAGCGACCAAAGGTGCTCTTCCGGGCATCTGACCTCCTCCGGCAACGGGACCATGGCGATGGTGGCCCGAAGGGCGTTGGCCCGACGGGGGGTGCCCCGATCTGGGGTCTCCCGATGTCGAAAGCAGATCAGCGATGGCGTGCTGGGCCTCGTGGTGCGAGCGCAGACGTCGGGGAATCTCACGCACAGGAAACCTCCCTCGTTGCGGAAACCCTGGGGAGGACGTAGGGAATCCCCTCCTGGTCGTGGTGAACAACCAGCGAGACACCGTAAACCTGCCGTATAATTTCCCGGGTGATCACCTCCCTGGGGTCCCCGCAAACAAAGACCGCCCCCTCTTTCATGATGGCGATCCTGTCGCACCAGGAGGCAGCCAGGTTCAGATCGTGCATAACCGACACAACCGATAGGCCTTCCCTGGCGACCTTATCCTGTACGGTTGCCATTATTTCGAGGGTGTGGTGGATATCAAGATTGCTGGTGGCCTCGTCCAGGAAGATAACAGGAGCCTCCTGGACAAAAGCCCGGGCCAGAAGAACTTTCTGGAATTCACCGCCCGATAACTCTGTCACCGGCCGGTGAATAAACTCGCTGAGGGACAGATCCCGCAGAACCTGCTCGGCCAAACGGAAATCGTTGCCGCTATACCCGCCAAATCGAGATCCTTTCCGGGAATATCTCCCCATGAGAACGGCCTGAAATACCGTCAGGGGAGCCCGTAACCCCGAGTTCTGGGGAACAAAGGCAACCCTTCGGGCTCTCTCCCGGGGTGTCAGCGACTCCAGGGGAAGACCCGCAAGCTCAATCTCTCCCTCTCGAGCCTTGAGATGCCCGAAGAGCGTTTTGAGTAGTGTTGACTTCCCCGATCCGTTGGGGCCCAGAACTCCCAGGATCTCTCCCGGCTGAAGATCCAGTCCCACGCCTTTGAGACAGGGCCGGAGGTGGTAGTCGAAAAAGAGGTTTCTGACCCTGATCCCGGCAGCTCTTTTCTCACAGGAGGTCACAGGATCATCCCCGAACTTCGCATACGGCAGGCCAGAACGATAAAGAAAGGCGCCCCCGTGAAGGCCGTCACAACTCCTATGGGGATCTCCGTGGGAGCCAGAAGCGTCCGTGCCAGAATGTCAGCCACCAGCAGAAAGACTCCTCCCCCCAGGGCTGAGGCGATCACCAGTCGCGTATTGGAGTGACCCAGAATCAACCGGAGTGCGTGAGGAACGATGAGCCCCACAAAGCCGATCATGCCGCAGAAGGCCACGGAGAAGGCCACAATCAGGGNGCTCACCGCCAGAAGCTCTTTCTTCAGAGCTCCCACCTTGAGGCCCATGGCGTGAGCTTCCTCGTCGCTGCACATGAGGGCGTCCATTTCATGGCGGCGATACAGGAAAAAGGTCGTGGCCAGCACCATTGGAAAAAAGGCGATCCCCACACGAGACCAGGTGGCACCTCCCAGATATCCCATGGTCCAGACAATTATCCGGTAACTGTCCTCCCCGATCGCGTACATNGCAAAGGAGGTCATGGCTCCCAGAAAAGATGAGACCGCTACCCCCACAATAAGGAGCGTTGACACACTGAGCCCGTCTCCCCGCGCGGCAAACCGGAAAAGCAGCAGCGCCGTGGCCAGACTTATGCAAAAACCGATAATCCCGTACCACACCTCGGAGAGACCCAGCGAATAGGCCAGNACGGCACCAGCCACGGCGCTCGCACTAATACCGATAATGTAGGGATCGGCCAGGGGATTCCGGAATACCGCCTGTACTACCGTACCCGATGTGGCGAGCATGGTTCCCACCAGGAGGGCCATGATCACCCGGGGCACTCGCAAACTCCAGATTACGGCGGCGGCCTGAGCCTCTTCCGGAAGTGACCTGCCCACCAGCGCCCGCAGAACCACCTCGGGCTCCAGCGGGACGGCCCCGATCATCACTCCCAGAAGGCAGAGGCCCCCACCAGACAGAAAGACTATCACGAGAAACAGGGAAAACCCCCGTGATCCCGCAGTTCCGGAGAACCTGGATCGCCCCGGATCAGAAACCGCAGATCGGGCAACTTCAGCCATCGCTTTTCCTCCCTGACACCACACGCTCCTTGAAAACAGCACCCAGCCCTTCGAGTCCCCGGGCCCGAACCTTATATCTCCAGCCGAAAATGAATTGGCACAACAAAGGTGATACTCTCCCTCAGAAACTCTTCGGAAAACTCCGCAAAGGGAGCCGCACGGATAACCGCCTCCAGGGCAGCCCTGTTCAAGGCTGGATACCGGGAGGGACTATGAATATCAGGTCCCTCCACGATCGTTCCCGCCGAAGAGAGAGAGAACCGGACCACCACGGTCCCTTCCTGCTCTCTCCGGCGNGCCACCAGAGGATACTGCCGGGCCTTCTCTATTCCCGTTCGGACCTGACCGATGTAGCGCTCCAGAAGATCCTCCCGGGGTGGTTCGGGCCCTCTCTGGTCCGGNATATTCCGGGAGGCCTCACCCGACACAGCTTCTCTGCCTTCGGAGAGATTTTCTCCGTCTGGAGCCTCTTCACCGGGAGATTCCCCGGGAGAACCAGAGGCCTCTGNGGACTTTCCAGGCTCTTCNGGTTCGCCGGGNTCTTCTTCGCGATCACGGGGAACATCCGCCTCCTGATCGGAAGGATCTTCCCGGTCCGGTTTTTCTGCGCTGTCCCGGGCTTCGGGTTTCTGGCTTTCCGGCTCGGAGAGCACCCGGTCGGGTTCCCCGGGTACCCTCCCGGGGAACCCGACCGGGGCAGGAACTCGCTCCGGCTCTTCCGGCCAGGCTCCTATTGCAAGAGATATCTCCCGAGCTTCTCCCGGAGCAGATTGCTCGTCCCGGGAAAANCCTGGCAGGCCAGCCAGAACCAGGCCGTGCACCACCAGCGAAAAAAGCATCGCCACCCTTCCTCTTTCACTGGATCTCATCGGTCACCAGATCTCATCGGTTCCCGCGACGTCTCCGGTCCGGTGAGATAAATTGATTCGCTCTATACCGAACTCTTTCAGAAGATCGATCACGGAAAAGATCACCCCGTAGGCGGCCCCCTCATCACCCCGGATCGAGACCACCGGCGACACTCCCCCAGCGCCGTCCCGGGAAGACCCGAACCAGGAGAAAAGGAACCCCTCCAGCGACTCAAGACAGACTCCCTCGCCGTTCACCCTTAACCGTCCCCCGCCATCAACTGTTATGGCGATATCGGGAACCGCCCCCGGGAGGGACGAGTCTTCCCTGGAAAGAGGAAGGTTCACGGGCACAGCCGGATCCACAAAGACCGAGGTAAGAACAAAAAAGAGCAGCAGCATGAAGAGCACATCGATGAGAGGCGTCATATCGATGCTCACCGCCCTGGAGTGATCATGATACCTGGACGGTGCAAACCGCTTCATAGTCCTCGTCAAACTCCTCCCGGGGAGCCTCCCTGCCACTTTCCTGATTGCTCCTCCTCTCGGCGTCGAAAGAGACGGAGCGCCCGAAAAAATCGTTCAGATCATCAAGGAAATCTTCCATGTTCTCAGCCCTGCGACGGGACAGGCTGTGGAAGATATGAAAAGCCGTCATGGAGGGCACCGCCACCATCAGACCGAACGCCGTTGTAAACAGCGCAACCCGGATTCCTCCCGCCAGGAAATGAATCTCGGCTCTCCCTCCGCTTGCTTCGATTCCCTGAAAAACACCGATCATCCCCAGTACCGTTCCAAAGAGCCCCATGAGAGGCGCCAGGTGGGCTATCGCCGCAAGCACCCCGAGACCCCGATTGAGTTCCCGAATCATGGCGGAGGCCCCCCGGGATATACCTCTTTCCAGGGCCTCCGGGGATTCCTCCCGGTATGCGTCGTAGATCTTCGCCAGCCTGGAGAGCTCTCCCCGGCCATCGACGATAGCACCTCTTCTGCAGTTTCTGATCACCCCCTCCGGACGCTCCNTGGAGCGGACAAAATAGATTGTCCGCTCCACGGAGACAGCCAGGGCAAGGACTGAAGAAACCAGGATGGGGTACATGGGCCACCCTCCCTGAATAAACCAATCCATACGCACTCCTCCCCGGAAGCTACTGCAACGCTTTGTACCGCAGCTCGTAGATTCGGGAAGAATCATCCCCGTTTTCGAGACCCGAAACCTGTACCGCCGAGTGCCCGCTTCCGTCACCGTGCCGGACAATGTACACCCGGTTTCTCACGCGAAAATCTGGAGGCATTCCACCGGCGTTGTAGTAATACTCCTCCCGGTCATAGAGAAAGGTCGCGCTGAAGGGGTCGCTCTCGCTCCCGTCGGCGGTACCGCCTGGAGTCTCGCCAGGCTCGTTGTCGTACCCCACGTAGGTCATTACGTTCATCCGGACCTGGCGGGGCCCCCCCATCATCGCCGGGTAGTCGATCCATCGGAGGGCGTCTGTGTTATAGCCCCCTTCAAAGGTGGCTCCCGTTACGGAATGAACCTCGTCCAGACTGGTCTTGCCGGTGTACCACACCCCACCCGCGCCACCGGAGTCGTAATGCTCCGCCGTGGCACCACTGTTGGTATAGATAAACCTTCCGCTGTCCAGGGCCAGGTCCCACCGGTCCGTAGCGGCGAGGTCTTCATCACCACTGGCAGAGACGCTCCCCGTTGCAAGGGTGACAAACCGGATGCCTCCATCGGGTACTGTCAGGGCCACAGTTCCCTGTGACCCCCGGGAGGAACTGCTGCTCCCGGAATCGAAGGCATCACATCCGGCCAGGACCATCAGCGCCGCCCCAAGCACCCCCAGGAGGATGCCCCTTCCGAAGGAAGATACTCCTTCTCTCATCCTGATCACTGCTTCCATTCTGACTCCTTTCGTGACGACCGCACAATTTTTCTAGAACGTCGCCTCAAATCCGATCGTAAAGAGGGGTCCGTAATAGGGNCCCAGGCTCGAGTTGATGTACCCCGTGAGNTTCTCCACCGCTGCAAAGATCGAGAGATCCCGACCAAGCTCCNTTGATCCCTGTAGATCCAGGCGATAGCGGTGATCCCCGCTGCTCCCTCTCTCATCAGGGTCCAGGGGAGACCAGTAGAGGCAGGACAAGCGGAGCGAGAGTCCCCTGGCTGCATCGTCAAAACCCGCCCGGCCCCGGGCCGTGAGAAAGGGTTCCTCCCGGATCACCGTGGTCTCGCTTCGGTTGTAGGCAAAGAGATACCCCGCTGCTCCCGAGAGGTATCCTCTCCTGCCCAAGCCGATTCGACCCTCCAGGTCCAGACCCGTCCGGAGACTTCGATCCAGGTTTTCCGTCCGGTATATGATCTTCCCGCTCTGGGAATCCTCTTTTCCGGTATCGAGATACATGATTTCCCGGTAAAGCTCGGTGTAATAGGCGTTGACCTGGAAGAAAAAAGTTCCGGTAGNGTACTCGAGACCCAGGTTCCCCCCCAGGCTGTATTCCGGATCAAGGTCGGGATTCCCCGCAATCGTATAAGGCATGGCCGAGATCTGGTTATTGTACAGATAGAGATCGTTGAAATCGGGAGCCCGGTATCCCAGGCCCAGCCCTCCCAGAAGACGAAGTTCCTCTGCCAGGTAATACATGGCCGCCAGGCGGGGTGCCGCTGCATAGCCGTACCGTGAATCCCGTTCCACCCTCATGCCCAGAACCAGTGAATGTTGCCCCTCGTGATACCACTCCCCCTGCACAACCAGAGCCTGCCCATTACGGGAAACCTCTCCTCCCCTTCCTCCCAGGGTCAAAACGTCCCGTTCCATGGTGTTCAGGCTCGCCTCCATGCCCGCCACAACCATCAGACTCTCCTGTATGTCCAGGGTGGCGTAGAGGTCTCCTGCAAGGATATTTTCCCGCTCCGTATCGCCCGAACTCCAGGTTCCAAGAATTCCCGAGTACTGTTCCCGGTCTCGTTGGTAATAGTGGTTGTAGATCTGACCCTGCCACGATATCCGGTCACCCTGAACATACTCTCCCGTGACAAACCCCTCGATGCGGCTGATATCCTGGCGACTCAAACTTCCCTGAAGGTTTGTCTGTTCATCGGAACGCAACGAGAGGAGGCTTCCGCCGAACCGGAGATCCCCCGCCTCAACCAGGGGCAGACGCGATTCAAATCCTGCCTTGATCCGACGATATTCGGGGAGGATCGAGCGGGCCCCCCGCTCGTCAAGGTAGAGGTCTCCCTTCCCTCCATCGAGGGTTATCCGGTTTTCCAGGGGCCCTGCAGAGAAAGTGGCCTGGGCTACCACGGTCTGCTCCCGAAAAGCCGATGCATCGCCGGAGGAACTCTTGTCCCCGTCGGGGTTTTTGTACGGAGGAAGCCCGGAATTTCTTACCCGGACGGTAAGAGATCGATCCCCCGAAGGCGGCACGGTGACAACGTTGATCACTCCCCCGATTCCGTCCGATCCGTAGAGAGCCGACTGCGAACCCCGAACGATCTCTATCCTCTCCACGTCACCCACGGGGAGAGTTGCCCCATTCAACCGCCTGGCGACCCTGCCCGGTANTCGCCGTCCATCTACCAGGAAGAGTACACGGCTCCCCCCCATGCCCTGAATGGTGATGTAATCCCCCATGGCGTTGGAGGTGAACATCAGGCCGTGATTTTCCAGTACCTCAGAAACGGTCGAGGCGTTGGATCGCTGAATGTCGTCCCTGCTGATCACTTCGGTGAAAACCGGGGTATCCTTCAGGCGCTTCCTGACCCGCAGCGCGGTTACGGTGATATCATCCAGGACGATCTCGTCCGCTTCCATCTCCGGTTCAACCAGGACAATCTCGTAGCGACCCCGATCTTCTTCCTCCCGAATCTCTTCACCCGCGGCATCACGAGCCGGAGTAATTACAAGCCCTATAGCAACCAGGAGAGACATCCTCCCCCGCAACGTATTGATCACAGCATCCCCCAACGGATCGTAGACATAACTAACTATATTCGTTATACCTAATTTCAGGAGCGATCCTATCAGGTTTCACCTGGCGGGAACTTGTACAAAGGCGACAATTTTCGGGCCCGTTCCGGGCCCGGCGGGCACGACCCGCGGCGAGATGCACCTATGGAGTATCGAAAATACGAACCTCGGGAACAACTCGAAGGATACCTTCGTTATATTTGGAGTATCTCCGGGTATTCATCCCCCGGCAGAACAGAACGGCTGCTCATGCCCGATACGGACACCTTCCTCTTCATTCACCACCAGGGAATCTGCTCTGTNGGCCTGACCTCAGAAGATATGAAACAGACACCTTCTGTCTGGACATCGCCGCCTCTCAGAGAGCCCCTTCGGGTCTCCTTCAGCCGCATCGGGTTGCTGGTGGGGATCTGTCTCAAACCGGGAGCGGCCCGTACCCTCACGCTTCGTGCCCCGGAGCAGGAGGAACCATCCTCGCCTGAAATGATCCGGGAGGTACCNATCAACCACCGGGAGGCGCTGGAACAATGCCTTACCGGGTCACCCTCCGAGGCTGTGGATCGGGTTCAGCGTTATCTCACGAGTCTGGTCAGCNGATCGTCTCCCGATCGGAGTGCNCTGGCTCACAGGCATGTCCTGGAGGAGCTGGAAGAATTGCAGATTCCCGGCAGACGGGATCTTGTCCGTCTCAGCCGGTGCCAGGGGTGCTCTCTCAGAAATCTGGAGCGGGCCTGCAAGGGCTGCACCGGTTACACTCCCCGGGAATACGCCGCGATCAGAACCTGCTCCAGGGCGCGCCATCTCATCCGAAACCGCCAGTATACGTCCCTCACAGANCTGGCCATCGATCTGGGCTTCTGCGATCAGGCCCANTTTTGCAAGGTCTTCCGCCGCTGGAGCGGCATGAGCCCCGGCAGGTATGCCAGGTACTGCGCCAGCGACGATCAGGCATCCTGAACGCTCCCGAACTNCACCAGTAGAAGGGAACCTCGAGCTTCCCTTCTACTGAAAAAGCCGGTGAACCGCCTGGAGGACGCGGTCGCCCTCGAAGGGCTTGATGATGAAGTCCGAGGCTCCCTTCTGCAGGGCCTCGATCACCTGCCGTTTCTGGCCAACAGCGCTGACCATCACAATTTTGGCCTCCGGATCCAGGGCGCGGATCTTTTCCAGGGCGATGATCCCGCTCTGGTGGGGCATAGAGATGTCGAGAGTAACAAAATCGGGACGGTGGTTCTCGTACATCCGTACCGCCTCGGCGCCATCACCCGCCTCGGCCACAACCTGAAAGGCCTCTTCCAGAATATCCCGCAGACGGACCCGCATGATCGCTGCATCGTCGACGATCAACCCGCGCTTCATTGCCCCTCCTGATCACCCAGAATTCCGATGTTTATTTCCAGGACCCCCATCTCCGAGAGAAGGCGGAGACAGATCGTGGGTACCTCCAGGAAATCAACCTGCAGATCAGAACCGGTGAAGACCGCCGGTGGTGTGATGTGGATGATGTTGTCCTGTCCGGCCAGCTTGATGCTGGCCTGGCCGGTCACCATGTTGGCGATCTCCCCCACGGCGCTGTTTACGAGCTTTCGCAGTTCGCTGGGAAGCTTGTTGGGCATCATCACGTGGGCGATATCCTGGGCAAAGCTCTGGTCCAGGGAATAGACCACCTGACCCCGCACCGACCCGGTTATGCCGATCACAATGGCCACGGGTAATCCCGGCAGGGGAGCCTCCTTGCGGACCAGACTCTCCCGGGACATCCTGATTCCCAGTTCCTTCTGGAATACCGTGACCGCGCTGGTAATAAAGACGTTGGCGTACTCAGCTTTCATCGTGCCTCCTGAACTCCTTCCTGGAGTGGTATAACTATGGTAAAGCGGGACCCCCTGCCGGGGCGCGTCTTCAGGAAGAGCCGGCCCCCCAGGCCCTTGACCTCTTCTTTCACCGCAGCGAGTCCCACGCCCCGTCCCGACACGGCCGAGACCTGGCCTGCCGTGGAAAACCCACTGGAGAAGACCAGCTTCAGCAGTTTCGCGGTGTCCCACGTCTCGCCCTCCCCGAGGAGCCCCTTCTCCCGGGCAATGCGCCCGATCGCCCCGGTATCGAACCCGGCCCCGTCGTCCTCAAAGGAGAGCGAGACCACCCCCTCTGCCACGGTGCTGCTCACCGTGATCTGCCCCTGGGCGGGTTTTCCGGCCCGTTCCCGCTGGTGGGGACGCTCGATCCCGTGGTCCACCATGTTGCGCAACAGGTGGGTGGCGGCGTGGGAGAGGGACTGGTAGTGNTCCCGNTCCAGCAGAAAATTGTCCCCCCGAAACTGGAGATCGGCCAGTCGCTTTCCCCGGCCCGATGCCAGGTCCTGGGCGAGGCGGCGCAATCGCTCTACCAGGGGGGCAAAGGGGACCATCTGCAATTTCCGCAGATGATCGGCCAGGGTCCCCGGGTGAATTTCTTCGTCCCGGAGCTGGTGTTCCCGAAGCTGGTGCTCCAGCTCCAGAAGCTGAAGCCGGGGAATAACCAGGGTCTCGTCGGGAGCGATCCATTCTGCCCCCAGATTTTCCTTCACCGCAAAGAGTTCCTGCCGGTACTGCCGGGAGAGCTCCTCCAGCCCCTCCTGAACCGGGGGGGCGTCGGCGAGGACCATGAAATCGTTCAGGGCGTCCTCCAGGGCGTGGGCGGCGGCCTCGGTTTTCCGGAGTTTGAGATACCCCGCGTTGGCCTTGAAGGTGTGAACCTCCCGCATAACTTCCTCCAGNGCATGGTGCGGCGCCTGGTCGAGTCCCCGGAAGACCAGGGCGTTCAGATGCTCCAGGAGCCGGTCCGCCTCGCGAACCAGGGCAGCAAAATTGTCCCGATTGATCACCACGGAGAGAAGCATCTCCCGAAGCTGGTTCACCCGGGCGATCTGGTCTTCCAGCATACGCCGTTCCGTCACGTCCACCAGAGAACACATGATCACCTTGTCATCGATTGCACGATAGTCGATCTCGATCTGCTTTTCCCGAATTACCAGCTCCTTGTCCAGGAGACCGAAGACGACGTCGGGGGCCGAGGCCCCGGTGAAGATCAGCTCCAGCGCGTCGGCAAAATCCTCCCGATCCTGGTGCTGGTCGTAGAGGAGGGTAGCCAGATGCTCGCCCTCGATCTCCTTCCCGAAAATCTCGAGACACTCCCGGGAGTACTCGGGCCGGACCCGCAGGTCCGCACCAAAGGAGAGAAAGCCCTGGCCCGAGAAATCGAGGAGACTCTGGATGGAGCGTGTCCGCTGCCGGACCTGTTCCTTCTGCTGCTCGATCATGTCTTCCATGATCGATTTCTGTTCCTGGTGGAGGCGGCTGACTTCCTTTTTCTGGTAGAAGTGGCAATTTTGCGGGCGGTTGATGCCGTTGAAGATCGCCTTTGCCATGGCGTAGCAGTCGTTGTACCCGCAGGAGGAGCAGTGGTAGATGTCTTCCGGGCCGTGCTTGTGCATCTCCCGCAGGACCTCGTCCATCTCTTGTGGCGACGGGTCCGAAAGGAGGGAAAACTCGCTGCGGTCCTGGTAGCACCGGGTATAGAGGCCCGGTTCCCAGTACTGGTCCACGAGTTCCCTGATCGCGGCGGGGTCGGAGCGGTGTGGTTCCC
>NZ_KB891707.1:14787-31039 GCF_000373545.1 Alkalispirochaeta alkalica DSM 8900 | reverse complement strand
TCCGGGCCGGGGAGCTCCAGACCCTGATTCTGCGCAAAGCAAAACTCCGCCCCCCGGTACTGATGGCCCTGGCCTCGTATATAGAAGAGAAGGCCTTCCCGGACGCCCACGTGACATCCCGGGTTGTAGGGGAACGGGGAAAAAACAACTATGGCTGCCTCGAACACCGGGTTCACACAAGCCAGGGAGCGCGGTGGTACTTCACCAAAATTGTGACGCTCCGCGAAAAGGANCGNCTCTTCTATACCACCTTCTACCAGNCGGAACGNTCCCTGCAGGAGGTGGTCCCCCCNCTGCACGCCCTGACCCCCCTCCCCGAANCACNCAGCGGNGTTCCGGGGCTCACGGCGGTNACCACAGAGAGGATCACCGGNCAGCACCCCCGGGTTGTTACACCCCGCCTCTTTGGGGAGGCTCTGCGCGTACACCGGCTGGTCACAGCGGTNCCGTACCAGGCTGTCGCGCCCTGGCTGCCCCTGAGNCCCCCCGATGAGATACGACTCTTCTCGGGGCCGGGGAAACAGAGCNCAACCAGTCTGCTGAAGGCNATGGCCGGAGCCCACGATGAATCGGTGAACGCAANGATTCTGAACCAGGCTCTGGCGCATATGGAGAAGCGATCCTACTCGCAACGGTCCCGNCGGGTCATCCGGACCCTGCAGNAGATGATNCTGGAANGGGAACTCTACCGGGAGNTCTGCCCCGGGGAGCACTATCGGTTTCTTCACGGTGATTTTGGCCGGCATAACCTGCTACGCAGCACCGGGACAGGGCGTCTCTACCTTCTGGACTGGGGGTCCTGCCGTGTGGGTCCGGCCTGGACGGACCGGGCGAACTTTTTTGCCTCTTGCACCCACTTCCTCATGCCCTACACCCGGATCCGGCGGCTCCTTGCCACAGAAACTCCGGAGGACCAGGACGGGATNGAGGGTGTTTTTTTCATCTATACCCTGATTCTTCTCTGGCTGGTGAAGCTCCCCAAAGGGAGCTTTGAACGANCCATCTGTACCCATACCGGCCCCGCCCTGCGGCACCTGCGGGAGCTGCTCCGGAAGGAGCAGGAGCGGACCAGTCCCTAGGGNGNATCNNCCGAGAGCCACCCGAGGAGGGCTTGAGGGTCCTCGGGCAGATCCAGGGCAGCGGTGAAGCGGGCCAGGGNCAGGGCGCGGGTGCGGGAGCGCCGCACCCGNCGGTAGANGGTCTTGTTGGTGTGGGTCAGGTNCTTTGCCGCCTGTTCTNCCANGGNGTANAGNAGNTATTCCTTCAGGTGCTCCAGCAGATGGNCGCTCCAGGGGGCNGNATCNCAATAGGCCTCGATAAAGGGCTGCCGGGCAGCACCGGGCAGGGAAAAAACCTGCTTGATAAAGACCGCGCCCACCCGNCGGTAGGCAATGCCGAAGGCATCGATATAGGCCAGGCCCCCCCCGGGCAGATCNATGTAGTTCTTCAGGGCGGTGTCGGAGAAGCANAGCCGCCAGGGAGCGTCGGGGCCACCGGGAAAGGGCCGGGATCGGGAAGAGAACTCCCTGGCCTGCAGGANCTGATCGGGAGAGAGCTGGCCTGCCTGGTCAAGACGCTCCAGAAAGGCCCCGAACCCGNCAGAATNGGCNTTNTCCCGGGTNCAGGGGGCCTGGTGAAGCGCCGTGAAGCGCCCCACCCTGCGGGCCTGGTCCGGNGTGATGCTCCGTTCAGAGAGGGGCGTTCCCGCNNGATATTCCAGCACAAGCAGGGTCTCGTCAACGTAAACCAGGGCTGGCACGGCGGAGCTCTGGCCGAACTCCCGGAGATCCCGGGCGGCCCGAAGCGTTCGGGGCTCTGCCGAAGGGGTACCCGCCCCGGGAAAGACAAGAACAGCCTTACAGACCGTGCCCGCATCACTCGTGACACGGACCACCGTTGCATCGCGGTGGTATTTTCCAAGGCACCTCTCGCGAAACGATACAAGAGGCTCCACCGTGCGAACCCGTCCCAGGCCGGGGATTTCTGCTCCCGGCTGTACCAGGCGATGTCTGTTGTGATTCTTCATTACTGGATCCCTGCTCTGTTGGCTGCCCTACTCAATGCCACGCATCTCGTATACCATATGTTTCGCCGGNAACACCAGCCCGGCCCGAAGGAGAACGTTCATGGTCNTAAATTTCATGATAATAGGCGCTCAAAAGTGCGGCACCACTGATCTGGCAGATCGCCTGTCCCGGCACCGGGAGATATCGTTTTGCTCGGTGAAAGAACCGGGGTTTTTCCACAAGACCCCCCGGTGGGAGGACCGGATAGCGACCTACCACGCTCTCTTTCCCCATACCCCGGGCACCCTCCTGGGTGAGGGGTCAACCATGTACAGCGCCTTTCCCGAATACCGGGATACCCCGCACCGGCTCCACCGATATAACCCGGAGCTAAAACTGATCTATATCATGCGCCAACCCGTGGACCGGATTGTCTCGCACTACGCGCACCGGCTTGGGCACAAGCGGGCCTGCCTGGCGCCCGAGCAGGAGCTCTTCCAGGACCCCACCTACGTGAACCGATCCCGCTATGCCCTGCAGGTNCGGCCCTTTCTGGAACTTTTCGGGGCGNAGCAGGTTCTGCTTCTGCTCTTTGAGGAGTACATCGCGGACCCCGACACTACCATGGAGAGGGTCGCCCGGTTTCTCGGAGTCTCACCCGAAGGGTTTTCCTGCGAAACGGAGCGCTCCCCCGCCAACCCCTCGGTGGGGCAGACCCGGTGGGGGCCTGTGATGAGGAAGATCACCCGGAACCGGCATCTCCGGAAGATCGGGGCGGCGGTTCCCCTGGCCGCACGAGACCGGCTACGCCGGGCTGTGGGGGTAACCCTGAGAGAGAAACCGGCCGTCTCCGAAGAGGTGAAACACGATCTGTGGAGGCTCCTGGAAGACGACGTGGCAGCCCTGGAAGGCCTTATGGGCAGGGAACTGGCGATCTGGAGAAAGAACTACCCCGACACATCCCGGTAGAGACGCAGGAGCTTCTCCCGCATCACCGCCGTGCTGTGGCGAGCCACTACCTCTTCTCTGGCAGCCCGGGCGATCTGCTCCCACTGATCCCGCCGGGCCAGGGCCTGGCGCAGAACATCCAGGAGATCCGTCGCGTCGCCCTCGGCAAAGAGGAACCCCGTCTCGCCGTGACGGATCAGTTCGGGAAGCCCCGAGTGGGTGCTGGCCACCACGATGGTTCCGCAGGCCATGGCCTCTTTTGCGACGTTGGGAATCCCCTCGAGATCGCCGTCGGGGCCGGTCTGGCTTGGAACGAGCAGAATATGGGCCTGGCCCATCTCCTTGGCCACCACTGCGGGGGGGACGGCGCCGCGAAAGGAGACGCCCGGGAGCCCGGCCTGCCGGGCTGCCTCCTGGCAGGCATCACGCTGTGGCCCCTCTCCCAGGACGATGCAGGAACAGGAGAAGCCCTGTTCCTGCAGCTGGGCCAGGGCTGTCAGGGCCAGGGGAAAGCCCTTTTTTCTGGTGAGNCGNCCCACAAAGAGCAAGCGAACCTCCTCCGGAACGGAGGAGACAGGGCGGGCCGAGGGGGGCAGAAAGGGAATCTCTTCCACGGCCAGGCCCGAGGGAACGACCTTCAGGAGCGAACCGGGGTAGCCCCGCTCCAGAGCCACCTGGCCCAGGGACCGGCATACAGGAAGAAGCAGGACCTGCTGCCGGGCAGCGCGCCCGAGATCGGCAGGNTCGACCTCACCCTCCACAGCAATATCGGCACCGCGAACGGAACAGAGCAACCGGGCGTTCCCGGTGACCCCCAGCTCCCGNCAGGCNGCAAGATCCCCGGCAAACCAGAGGAACTGGCCGTGGATGGCATCCAGAGGGGGAAGGCTGCGCAGGGCCCGGGCCAGGGCGAGGATATGGAGCCCCCGGGCACGGGGCCCGAAGCGAACCCCGTTGAGCGATCTCAGGGTCAGCCGGGGACTGCGCAGGAAAGATCCGGCCACAAAGCGGGCCCCCGCCATGACCCTGGACACGCCGGTGCCGTGGAGCGCAGGAGGCGCGATGATTCTCCCCTGCAACCGCTGGCGGTGTTCCGGCGCAACCAGCGGGTGNAGATCGTTCAGGGTCCTGGTGACAACCAGGTAGAGCTCCACCGAGGGGTCCTCCAGAAGGGCCGCCACGAGGCGCACAATAAAGGTCTGCGAGAGAACGGGAAAGTGCTTCACCACCAGACAGATTCTGAGGGGAGCAGAGGTGCCGGTGCTCATGGCTGTGCCAGCCCCAGGCGGGAGGCCCGGTTCCAGCCTGTCTCGGTAAAGAGGAAGGCGAGGTACTCTTCTACAAGATCGGGGGGCCAGTAGCCCGATTTCACAGCCGGCGAGGTCTGGAGCAGGGAGAGGTCGATGAGACCGCTGATTTTGAGGATCACCGGGATCTCCTGAACGCCCAAAGCAGCCAGGACGGCAGAGCGGTGCAGCCCTCCCTGAACAACATACCGGATCTCGCTCTTCCAGGTGAGCGCAATGACCTTGATGTCTTTTCCCCGGTCCCGACAGTACCCTTCACTCTGGATAGAAGAGACCAGACGCTGAATGCGGGAGAACTCAAAGGATCCCTTTGTCCCGGAAACGGGACCAAAACGGTTCAGCCCCAGCAGTTCGGGAGACTCCCCGGAGGAGGGGGCACAGCCCGGGTGTTCCCGCTCTTCCTTGCGGTTCTGCTCTATCCTGCGCTGCATCGCCTCGTGCGGAGCCAGAAGAGACCAGGGGGGAAGCGAAGCGGCAGGGGGAAGAGAGAGAAGGAGATCTCCCCGGTTCAGCCCCAGGTATTCCGCCGCCGAGGAGGGGCAGAAGGAGGTGTAGAACCGTGCAAGCGACGAATCCCGGTAGTGGCGGCAGCCGGAGATGATCTCTTCGGCGGTCTTCCGGTAGGGATTCCAGCCTTGGGGGTGCAGGGAAAAGCCATTGTCCCAGGTAAGCTCTCCGGGAGTTACCTGGAGCGCTTTTCTGTGGTTTTCGGGACCAGAGAGGATTGCCTCGGCAAGGGAGGATGCCACAGGGGGTGGAGGGGGGGGGCGCAGCCCGTCCCGGATGGTCCGGAAGAGCTGTCTGAAGAGCGGTGTGTTCTTCATGGGGCTAGCGGAATTTTCTCCGCAACGCGTGTTGCAGATACCTCAGAGGACCTTCTTTTTTTATCCGGTCCTTTGTCCGACTTCTGATAAAGCAGGGCAGAGTCTCCTCGTTTCCAAAGGGCCCCTCCCGATCAATGAGGTGATCATAGAGGAGCATCTTTTTCCGGACTTCGGGAATGATCCGTGACCCGTAATGATAGACCCGGACCAGGTGATCACCTTCGTTCTTGCGCGGGGCAAAGCTTGCATTCCAGCGATTATCCAGCGACAGAAGGCGACAGTCAGATCGAAAGACTGCATCCACCAGAGAAACCTGATCAAACGAAATATTGTACTGCTCGTAATAGCTGCTCCAGAGGCGGAAAAACTCCCGGGTCTTCTCATTTTTCCGGAACATGAAGACGCCTCCGTTCCAGTGAGGCAGTTCCGCGACACGAAAAGAGTTGTCCAATACGGTGTGGGCTCCCTTTTTTGCCGACCGCTGTCCCCGGAGCTGCTGCTTGAAACAGATATCAAAATACTCAAGGTACGTCACGGCAGGAGCCACGTCTGCCCAGACCAGGGTGTCGCAATCAAGATACAGGGTCTTCTCGAAGGGTGAGTAGTCGTACAACTGCGTTTTGTAGAAACGGTTTTCCCTGCTCTCCCGAGCAAACCAGGACCAGGTATCGCGCTGTGTATCCCAAAAGGGGAGATCGGGCGGAGATTGGGCAACGTTTGTGATTATACACAGGGGAACCTCGGGGGATCTTGCCCGAAGAGATTCGGCAGAAACGAGGGCCATTGCGAGATAGGGCCTTCCAAAGGCCACGTAGGTTACGCCGAAGGGGGTGTTTTTCATTTCGGGCAGGACCGTCCTTTCAATAATTCTCTCTTGTTGCATCGTGCCTATGTTTCTTGCAAATGGAGGAAACTATTCGAAGATGCGAAAGCTACGACTCTTCAATTGCGAGCTGCTCCTGAATGATTCCACCAAGTGTGCCGAATTCACATTCTTCGTAATTCAGATACTGAACCGGGACACCTTTTTCTCGAAAACAATTAGCGTAAGCAAGAAATCGATCTTTCTGAAGCAAAATTCTATTCATTGCGTCGCTCTCTTCATTCAAAAAGAAAGCGAGATCTTTTCGTGAGCGCCTCTCTTGTCTCCTCTGGAAAATTTCCTTTGGCGAAGAATCAACATGAACGACCATATCGGGGAGAGGCACACGATCCAGGACACAGCTATAGTCATCACAGTAAAATATTTTTGCCCAGAAGCTTTTATCATCACACAGGAAAATTTTTTCTTCTTTCATTGCAGACAGGAACATCGAGTATTCAGATATCCGCTGCACGAACTTGTTAATGACATCAATTTTTTTGTCAGATGAGAAGCCAAACGACGAAAAATCCGAGGAGCGAATTTCACTTAGCAGAACATCAACCAAATCGGGAGTCTCTGAAATAAGAACTCTAAACTCCTGCTTTAAGGCTCTTCTAGAGGGAGAAGCAACACGGGAACCACACGACAGAATTCGAGAGAGAGAAAATATTTTTTTCCGGTTTTCCCCAATAGTATCGTCGTACGAAACAAAGAGCCCTTGAAATTCCTTACGCAACTTTCCTATCAACGATGTCTTTCCCACTCCTGCTGGACCCAAGAAAAAAACAAACTTACTTTCTTTCATTTCTTATTGTTTTCAATGATTTTTTGAATTTTTTGAAAAACTTGTTTTTTCTTCTTCTTGACCTTTTCGTAACATAATCGTCTTTTAAACCCGATTTAAGTGGAATTTCCCAGTTTCCGTAATTATATCGCAAATATTCCTTTGCCGGAGATAGGACAGGATAGACTCTTTGCCGCAAAACACACCGCTCATTGCCTTCAAAAAATCTTGCCGGCATTTTTTTCGATTTTCGGCAACGAGAAAAGAAAAGACGATAATACGAAAGTATTTCGTATTTCGCTCCGTATTTTTCCGCAGATATTTTCAGATTTTTCCTGTTTTCCAAAAATGTGTCTTCTTCAATCACCTCGAACCCAGCTGACTCAAGGTCTTTAATTATCTCTTTTCGTTTAGGATATATTTCCTCCGCTTTCACATCTATCTCCACATCCCAATCCCATGGAATAAAATCACCTTCTCGTACAATTCCCAAAAGAGTCCCTCCTCCCAAAAAAAAAGAAATTTTCTGAGATTCAAGAAGATCAACAATTTCTGACAAACCCTTCGACTGCAGCTGCAGCTCCGCTTCACTCCTAATACGCAACTTATCCTTTTTATCCATCTTTTCCTCAAAATTCCGAATCGTAACCGAGGCTTTGAAAATCATTAATATAAAGATTATATACAGACTTACGCAGTTTTTCGCTGTAGTAATCTGCGACCAGATTTCGAGACCCCTGCCTTCTCGAAGAACGGGCGATGGTACCACGATATATCCCATCTCCAAAAAGCTCTTTTACAACATGTTCCAAATCGCGATCCAGATTTTCGACTCTGCCAATATATTTCAATCGTGAAACTGGAACAGGAATCATCGAGACCTGTGGAACCCAATGCGAATTATCCCAAAAATCAAATTTTTCCAGATAAAAAACAAATTGATCAAAAGAAGGCCTTTTTTCCATATTTACTTTCCAGTGGTTTACTCGAAAAAATTGTACTCCTCAATATCTTGTTCCCTCGTCAGCACCTTTTTCCGAATTAATGAAAGATAAATCCTGATTTTTCTAATTTTTCCATGTGAAGCTTAATTTTTCCTTCTCCGAGGGAAAGTATCTCATCCTTCTTCGCTGCACTGATATAATCAGCCTTAGCTGGGCTGTTGACTCTAGAGAGAAGAAATATTCCGACGTAAACATTGATCCTGTCGACCAAATGAATGTCATCACGAGAAAAGGAAAAACAGGATGCATATCTCTTAATCATAAAATCAGTCATTTCGATTAAAAAAGAATTATTCGAAATAATTCCGTGAATGAAAATATGTGCGATGAAGTATCCGATATCAAGAGCGGGATCCGAATATCCACTTTCTTCGAAATCGATGAAGAGAACTCCTCTCGTCCAAACAAGAATATTTTTGGGCGCGAAGTCGCCGTGCAGAAGAACACTTTTTATTTCCATAGACCTTTCGATAAATGAAGAAATTAATCTCCCTATCTCGCCGTCATCGGTTGCTTTGAGGCATTGTGTTCCAACTTTTATCTCATGGAAACACTCATTATTTGAATGTCGTGCCCGTAGTTCGTCGTTGTTGTATGTCGCGTTGTGAAGTTGCGCAAGTTTCTCTATCACTTGAAGGAAAAGGCCTTCATCAACTGATCTTCCTTCGATAAGCCAATCAAACAATGACTCTGCTTCATCAGGGGCTGATTCGAAAATGATTAGCTCATTTTCATCAGAACACACAGGTTTCACGATAAAAGAAGGATCATCTAACACGGATCTAAACGCCGAGATCACCGCATATTCATCTTTTATCCTTATTTTTGGCAAAGACAGTGGATACTTTCTTGCAACTGTCCTATTCCCATACTTGATTATGTAATATTCTCCCTCGAAGAATACCTTGCGCACATCATTCAGAAACCCCTTGTCGATCACTTCACTATATTCGGAGTTAAGAATTCTCAAAATTTTTGTTGTTGAAATTCCTTCGGTTGTTCCAATCACCCGAAGAACTCCCAAGTCTTCGGCCACCCGGAACGAAGAACCCTTATCCCCCTGAGCCTGAATATCAATTGAGTTCTCTATATAAAACTGTCTTTTCAAGTCAACTGACCATGGGGTCTTGATCACTTCATCAACAAATGGAATGCTCCGTACTTTCTCGGCACGCTGTTCCCAATCCTGGAACGGACGCCGTTTGTATTTTTCACAACTCTCGTCAGAAGCAACCCCCACTAACAGATAATCTCCCAGGCTCTTCGCTTTGCGAAGAAGATTAAAATGTCCCTCATGGAATAAATCAAATACCCCGTTTGTAAAAACTCTGATCATAATACAGCTCTAGATGAATCCTTCAAAGGAGAATTCTTTCATGAATTCCTTAACACGAGATTGTGCTTTTGAAACAAATCCATCACTCATGTCACCCATCAGGATTTCTTCGATTAAATTTGCAATAAACTCCATATCATTCGTATTCATACCCAGGCGTGACACAGTATTTGTTCCGATTCGGATTCCACTTCCGACATTCGCTTTCTCGTTATCATAAGGAATCATGTTTTTGTTTACTATAACTCCACACCTCTCCAATCGCTCGTTTGCTTCTTTACCCGTTAAACGGCAAGCGGAAGTCTTCACGTTTATAAGAACGATATGATTGTCGGTACCACCGGTAATCACATCAAAACCCCTTTCCATCAGGCAAGAACTTAAATATTTTGCATTTTCAACTATTCTCCGCTGAGTGTTACGGAACTCATCAGTTACTGACTCTGCAAAGAAAACGGCCTTCGCCGCGATGGACGCAAAATCAGGTGTACTTTGAACACCAGGGAAAATTGCTTGGGTAACACTTCTACACTGCTCATCGGTGGCCAAATCACCGGAAACAATAATTCCTCCTTTTGGACCACCAGCCTTATATGTACTGCACGTGACAAAATGTGAATGAGGAATGGGGGATTGATGAATTCCGGAAACAACAAGACCATATATGTGAGCGATATCAGCAAGCAACACCGCACCGGCATCCTTGGCAATCTCCCCCAGTGTTGCGAAATCGATCTCTCTCGGATACGCACTTCCTCCACAGACGATCAAATCAGGCGAATAGCCTCTGGAAATATTTCTTATCATGTCATAATCGAGGAGACCTGTTTCTCGGCTGACAGAATAATTTCTCACATCGCTACAGAAAAAACTGGAAACATGGAAACTGCTACCGTGACTGAGATGGCCTCCTTGATCCAAGCCCATAGATAATATCTTAAATTCTTCGCCACGTTTTTTCTTGCTTCTCACGAGTGATAGATACACGATTAGATTGGCCAGAGTTCCCGAGAGAGGCTGGACCCAAGCTTTTCTTGCTTTGAATGCCTCCTCTACCCTTCTTTCGGCAATAGTTTCAATTTCATCCACCACGGAACAGCCTGAATGATACCGGTTCCCGGGAACCCCTTCAGCAGTTTTGGAAACCAGAATCGAGGATAAGGGTCGCATGACTTCGCTTCGCACGATATTCTCAGCAGCGATTAATTGAATGGTCTCCTTCCTTCGCTGTTTCTCTTTTTCAATGAGGCCTACAATCTCTTCGTCAAAATGCTCATGGTGTTGGTTCATGGAACTCATCTATCTTTTCTCCTGTCTGCGGGCTATTCTCAATCTGGTAAACAGATTGATTCCCTAAACATATTATACGGGATGATACCCAAAAATCTCAAAGTCCTTGCAGTACAACTCGTGCACCCGTCTCTCCAACTCGGGATCGTAATACTCTTTCAAGAGACTTCCAGAATTCTGTCGTCCCGACGCGCGAGTGACCGGGCCGGAATACGCTTCTGACCCAAAAATTTTGCCAATTACATATTCCAGATCTCTGTCCAAACTCTCCACCTTGCCGATGAAATCCAGGGACGAGACATCAAAGGGAATCATGGCATATTGCGGAAGCCAGTGAGGATCATCCCACAGCCCGCCTTTTTCAAGATATTCGATAAAATGCCCGAAGGAGGGAAGAGAATCATGGGAAGGCAATCTTCTTGAAATCTTTTTCCGGTATTTTGTGCACCCCGAGGGTCTCCAGACTATTTTATCAAGGTAACTGGAGAGAATTCTCTCGTAGGGGTTCCTGACAAAGGTGAAAAAGAAAAAGTTTTTCCTGTTTCTTCTGGTAATCACTGAGAGGTTGTCAAATTTTTTCTTTATATCTCTCTCGGTATCGTTTTCCCCGATGTCCACGGTCTGATCATAGTGGGCCAGTGACTTGGTGATGGTTGAGTTCGCGCATTTTGGAATTCTGAAATAGCAATAGCTGTTTTCTTTCGAAACTGCAGCACGATGAATGACCCATCGCTTGTTCACGGGCTTGACAATTCCTCTGGACAAGGGGCATCGCAGGTTCAAGAGAACTTCACTTCGGGTAATAATCTCTGGTATCATCTGTGATCCGACTCTCCAAACCTGTCGGGAGGGGGTTTTCTGCACCAAACCCTTCTACACCCCATAAAACCCGCGATACCAGGCCACAAAGGCGGCAATACCCTGACGAACTTCCGTGACGGGACGGTAGCCCGTGTCCCGCTCCAGGGCGGTGCAATCGGCGAAGGTGGCGGGCACGTCCCCGGCCTGGAGGGGCATCATGTTCTTGCGGGCCTCCTGGCCCAGTTCGGTCTCCAGGGCCTCGATAAAATCCATGAGCCGTACCGGTGCACCCCGGCCTATGTTGTAGACCCGGCAGGGCGCGGGGCCAATCCCGCTCTGGTGGCCATCCCAGGCGGGGTCTCCCGCAGGGACACGGTCCATGACGCGGCGGATTCCCTCCACGATATCATCGACGTAGGTGAAATCCCGCTCCATCTTGCCGTGGTTAAAGACATCGATGGGCCGCCCCTCCAGAATTGCCCGGGTAAAGAGAAAAAGCGCCATATCGGGGCGCCCCCAGGGGCCATAGACGGTAAAGAACCGGAGCCCTGTGGTGGGCAGGCCGTAGAGATGGGAATAGGTATGGGCCATGAGTTCGTTGGAGCGCTTGCTGGCGGCGTAGAGGCTGGCGGGGTGGTCTGCGGCGGTGTTCTCGGCAAAGGGCTTGTGGGGATCGATCCCGTAGACCGAGCTGGACGAGGCGTAGACCAGGTGCTTCAGGGGTGCTCCGCCATCGGCCTGGGCCCGGGCAGCTTCGAGGATGGTCAGGAAGCCCTGGATATTGCTGGAGATGTACGCACCGGGGTTGGTCAGGGAATAGCGGACCCCCGCCTGGGCAGCCAGATGAACCACCACGTCGAACCGCTCGGCCAGAAAGAGGTCCCGAATCCCCGNCGCGTCTTCCAGATCCATACGGCAAAAGGTAAAGTTCTCCCGGCCTTCCTGACGGGGGGAACCGCCGGGGGCGGATATTCCCAGCTCGCCCAGGCGCCCCTCCTTGAGGGTTACGTCGTAGTAGTCGTTGAGGTTATCCAGGCCCACCACCCGNCAGCCCTCGTTCAGAAGGCGTTGGGTCAGGTGATAGCCGATGAATCCGGCCGCGCCGGTTACCAGTACGTTCATAGGGACTCCTTTTGGTCAGGTTCTTTCATTCTGCCGGGTGGCCGCCTGCGGCGACGCGGGTGGTTCCAGCAGGTCTGTCAGGGTTTTTCCCCGGGGGGTTGGTACCTTCTCGGACCAGAGAACAAGCGTGTCGGCGTCTGAGATCCCGGGGTCTGCAGCCCCCTCCGGGGCGGGACGGGTTTCCAGGTGCAGTCCCTCCTTGGAGGCGCACCACTCCAGAATAAACTCGAGGTCGCTTGCCCCCACGAGCACCACCCGGTGCCCCCCCGCCTGGCGGTGCCGCCGCAGTTCCTGGCGGATCAGTTCCTTGTACCGCACCACGTGGCCCACGGTACGCCGGAGATAGCGGTAGCTGCGCTTGCCCAGCTGCTCCATGCCCCGGGGCGTGAGGAGGTACTGGGCCCGATGCCCCCCGGTACGGCGAACCAGCACGAACCCCCGGGCCACCAGGCGTTTGAGAATGACGTTGGTCATGCCCAGAGAGAGGCCCAGCGCCGAGGCCAGGGTCCGCTGGCTGTGGCCCTGGTCCAGGCGGGAGCCCTGGTGGATGTGAGCGAGCAGATCNAGCTCGCGGAGATCGGGTGTGTCCTGAGTTTCTGTTGCGGATATATTCATTGTTTTTTCTTCTCCGGGTCAGGGAGAGGGTTTGGAAGAATTGGAAGAAGCTGACTGGTCGTCCAGCAGGCGGCTGCGCCAGAGGGCGGTGAAAGAGAGGCCCGCTCCAGCCAGGCCAACACTCACATCGGTTGTGCAATGCGGTCGCCGGAGGGCGAAGCCCAGACTCAGGGTGAGCCCCACCAGGCCAAGAACAAAGAGGTTGCGGCTCAGGCCGGGTTCCCGGGGGCCCCGGGGCTGCCAGGGAGAGGATCCGGTTGCCTCCAGGTAATAGCTCGGTGTTGTGGGGTCCAGGAGCGGCCCTGCCAGAATATTCCCCGCCACCAGGAGCAGTACCAGGGCACAGATAAACCGAATCATTCCGGGCTTCATAACCCGCCTCCGTATCCAAGGGTCAGCATGACNGCGACTGAGTCGGCCCGGAGCTCACCCCAGTCCAGGGCAAGGGCCACGGCTCCGTAGAGGCCTGATACCCCAAAGAGAGGGGCCTCCCGCCCCAGCTCGGCCAGAAAGCTCCACTGCTCCAGGCCGTTTCTGAATATGCTGTCCCCCCGCACGCTGGAACCATCGGGGTTGGCTGCAGTGGGACGCTCATCCCCGGGCACGTTGCGGTTATAGGTGCCGTAACTTCTCAGGTAGGTTCCCAGAAGGCGGTAGCGGGTCCGCTCCCCCAGCTCGCCCTGAAGACCCGCGTGGTGCGCCACGATCCTGCTGTGGACGATGGGGCTTCCTGCCAGATCGGGGTCTACCGTTACCAGGGGCGGGCCGATCATGCGGCCCCGGTAGGTCCAGCCTGTCNGGTACTGGCCGTGCTCCCAGTAATTGTCCCAGCCACCGGTCTCGCCGTGGTAGCCGGGGCCACTCTGGTGNTTGGTATAGACGAACTCGTAGAGAATGTGGCGAACCCGGGGCACCTGGGGCAACTCCAGATGGACCCCCGTGAGGCCATCGCGCCAGCGCCGCCATTTCTCGTCCCATTCCTGGTTGCGGCCCATGCGGAACCCGCTGCCGTCCTCGAAGAAATGCTGGTGGTACAGGTGGAGCCGGAAATCGGGACGATGGAGGACGATGCCCTGATCCCACATCCCCAGGGTGTCGCCCAGGCGGTTTTGCTGTTCCGAGGCGCTGGCGTCGGCATCGCCTTCGGAGCTGGTAAAGACGCGCCAGAAGTTGTCCCATCCCCGGGGCCGTTTTGTCCCGTCCTGGTTGGTTCCGGCCCAGACGATCTCCTGGACCAGGCCCCGATAGATGCTCAGGCCCCAGCCGAAAGGATCGTTTACCCGCAGGTAGGCGTCGCGCTCCAGCACCCAGGGGTTCTGAACGTGCCGGTCTTTCTCCAGCCATCCGTGGCCAACGGAACCTTTTACCTCCACCGCTCCATCGGTGAGGGGCAGGGGGGTCCATTCGAGCCCTGCCGTAACGCGCCGGAGGGGCCGGGCGTTTGTGCTCAGAACGAGGGANCCGCTGGAGAGGGGGCTGTAGTGCTCACCCTTTTCCAAGGGGACGCGGCCAGCCGAGGCGTAGAGAGGCCCCCAGGAAAGATGGCCATAGCCGGTGTTGAGTTCCGCCTGGGGAGGTTCCTCGCTGTTGAGGCGCTGCAGGACCACCAGGTGGTAGCGCAGCACCAGCGGGATCTCCAGAGGACGGGCTGGCAACTCCTGGTGGCCCCGGAGCGCAGCCCGCGAGACGGCCTGAGCGCCCCTGCTCTCCAGAAGCCCCCAGCGGTTTGCGTGCATCCACAGGGGAAGTTCCGAGGCGGTGCCACCGGTAACGGTCTGGGAGAGATCAAAAAAGAGGCCCCGTGGTTGATCGAGGGCAGAGACCGCACCCCCGCACAGGAGGATCGCCAAAAGAGGAAGCAACAGTCTGCGCAAGCGACGGGAGGTGGTATCCGATAGAGTATCCATGTGAGGTGTTTGCTACCGCAGGCCCCGCGCGTGGGGCTCAGGAGGTCCGGGCTATCTGCTCGTCCGGGGCGGCCTGGAGATCGCTGCGCTGGTGACGNTAGAGCATAACCACCGCCAGAGCCACGGCGACCCANGCCCCCGAAAGAATGGCCAGGCGAAAGCCGTTATGGAGGAGCTTGAAGGCCAGGACCGAGNANGCCATGAGGCCGCAAAAGCCGTAGATAACGGCCAGGGCCTGGGGAACGGAGAGGCCCGCGTCCTGCAGCTTGTGGTGAATATGCTCCCGGTCGGGACTGTGGAAGGGCAACCCCCGGGANTTGCGCCGGATCACGGCAGCCACGATATCGGCGATGGGAACCAGCAGCAACGAGATCGGTACCAGGACCGGCACGGGNANGGCCGNGCCCCCCCGGGAGAGGATGGGCAACACCGCCACGGCGTAGCCCAGAAAGAGCGCGCCCCCGTCGCCCATGAAGATCTTTGCCGGGGGCANGTTAAAGACCAGGAACCCCGCGATTGACCCACAGAGGGTGAAGGCCAGAAGCGCCGTGAGGGGGTTCCCCTCGGCGACGGCCAGAACCCCCAGCACCAGGGAGGCGATNAANACNACCCCGCCAGCGAGGCCGTCCATGCCGTCGATCAGGTTTACGGCGTTGCCCATACCCACGATCCAGGCCACGGTGAAGGGCACCGCAAAGACACCCAGCGAGAGCTGCGTGGCGGGGCCAAAAAACTGGATGGTACGNATNACGGGGCCCCCGGCGACGATCAGGCCCGCCGCCANGATCTGGAGAAAGAGCTTTTTGAGGGCCGGGATNTTCCGGAAGTCGTCAAAGACCCCGGTGGCGTGGATCAGGAACANCCCCGCCAGGATTGCGGCCATGTACCAGAAGGAGAAGACCCTGCCCTGATCGGCGTAATGAAAGAGGAAGAAGGTCCCCAGGCCGACGGTAAAAAAACTGACCGANATACCAAGACCGCCCAGAAAGGGGATGTCCCCGTCGTGAGCCTTGCGCTCGTCGGTCCAGTCGTACCAGGAACGGTTGCGGGCCAGGCCGATCAATAAACNAACCAACACTGCCGAAAGGGCAAAGGCCCCGGCAGCGGAAAATATCACATCCATGGAAACACCCCTCGTGTATATATATCATTAGAGATCGGTACTTCCCTGTCAACCTGTCCCGGGGACCTTCTTGCAAAGAAGGNCCGCTAATCGCGCAGGTTGAGGTAGAGCAGTACAATGCTGGTGGTGGTGCTCACGATGGTGGCGATGGGCCCCACAAAGAAGAAGAGACTGTTGGTCGAGAAATGNATGGTNTCCTCGGGCTGGATCTCGTCGCCCTTGCTGCGGCGGCGACCGTCGACGGTTCTGATCTTGGGCCGGTCGCCCATGTGGCGGTTACGGTCGGTGCCTCCGGCCTGGGCCATGTAATACTCGTAGGT
>NZ_KB891707.1:0-14162 GCF_000373545.1 Alkalispirochaeta alkalica DSM 8900 | reverse complement strand
CGAAAGGGCAGGACGATCCTGTCGCCCGTCTTGAGCTCCATATCCGACGCGGGCGCGCGCTGGTAGAGGAGCTCCTCCAGATTCACGGAGATCACCTCCCCNCCCTGGGCCATGGTGCGCATAACGTAGGCCTGGGAGAGATCNNNCCCNGGCAAAAACCGNTCTGCCGTNGCACGAACGGCCTGGGAGAGGAGCGTGCCCGGCCGGAAGCGGTAGGGGTGGCGGGCGTAGCCGGGGGGCGTCCCCGAGGANGCCTCTTCGGTTCCCTGGATGGCCCCTTCGAAGAAGACCACGGGCAGGAAGGCATCCTTGGCAAAGAGGGTTACCTGATCGCCCTCTTCCAGCAGAAAGGGCTGGTCCCGGCNGGCCAGGTCCTTGAGATCGGCCTGGAGGGTCCGCGAGGGCTGGCCCGGCAGGGGGTCGGTGCGGATGATCNGNATCTGCTCGAGATCGGCCGCCGGGGTGGGACCGTCGCCGTAGTGGTGCAGAAGTTCCTNCAGNTGCTCTCCNTCCAGNAGCTCGTAGCGGCCGCTGCGGCGGACCTCCCCCTGGAGGGTGACAAGACGCTCGGCCNGGTGTACCACCACGTGGTCGCCGGGGCGGATGAGGGGGTCCTGGTCCTGCTCGCCGAAGCGGCGGGCCCGGAAGAGGTCGTAGCGGGTGGTGNTGCCGTCGGAGGAGNNCACNTCTACCGTGCGCAGACTGGCCCGATNGGTGGTGCGGCCCGAGATCACCTGGCTCAGGCGGGAGAGGCCCCAGGCCTCGAAGCGGTAGGCCGAGGAGACCTCGCCCGTTACGGGCACCTGGAAGAGCCCCGTGGCGTGGATCTGCACGGCGGGCTGGCTCCCGGGGTAGGCGGCGTTGATGCGACGGCGGATCTCGGCGCGGAGTTCGCTGTAGAGCATGTTCCGNGCNGAGAAGCTGCCCACCACGCCCAGCTCCACGGTGAGGTCGCTCTGGACGACCACGTCCAGGGAGACGGCCTGGCTGCCGGGCATGAAGCGCACCCGGTAGATATCACCGGGGGTGACGGGATAGGCGGGGTCGGTGGTGGCCAGGGTGACGCGACGCAACTGCGAGGCGTCCTGGNTGTCTGCACCGGGAGCGACCCCGGTGCCCGATATCTCTTGAGCTGCGAGCAGCCCCTGGCAGAGCAGCAGAAGCGCTACCAGGAGGAGGCGAGCCGGGGCGTGCGATTTTTGTTGGGTTCGTTCTGACATTCTGTACATCCTGCTGAAGGTGAATAGGGGCTCTGCCGCCGGGGACGGCGCCGCATGGGGTGCCTAGGGGCGGTTGGGGGAGGCCCGAAACTTGGCCGTCACCTCGGGGTCCCGGCGGAGGTTGTTGATGAACTCCAAAAGAAAGGCCAGAAAGACGGCAAAAAAGCCCGCGGCGAAGGTGGCCACGATCACCATGATGGCGCGACTGGGGCCCGCCTTGAGCTGGGGNGGCTCGGAGAGCTCCAGGATCTGCATGCGCAGGGCCTCGCCGTCGGCGGAGAGGCGCGCCACCTCGTACTGCTGGGTGAGGACCTCGAAAATGCGGCTCTGGACCCGCAGTTCCCGCTCCAGGCGGCCGAAGCGCACCGAGAGCTCGGGGATGTCCTGGGGGTCTATGCCGTCGAGCACGCCCTGGCCGGAGGCGGGGGTACCACCACCGAAGTAGCGGCGCTCCATCTCGGAGATGGCCTGGCGGAGCTGGTCGCGCTCGGCCCGCAGACGGCCTGCCACGGGGTCGTCCACGCGGGCGAACTCGCCGTAGGTCTGGAGCTCGATCTCCTTGTTGATCAGGCGGGCCCGCATCTCTGCCAGGATGCGCACCTGCTCGGTGGCGTAGGCGTCGGGGCTGATGGTGCCGTGGCGGCGCTGGAAGGCCTTGATCTCCTCCTCGAAGAAGGCGATCTCCTGCTCCACCTCGGAGAGTTTGCGCTCCAGGAGCTCCACCTCGCGGACGGAGCGGTTACTGCCGATGGTGGCAAAGCGACGGTCCAACAGCTCTACCAGGCGGTTTACTACCTCGCTGGCGAAGGCGGGGTCGATATCCTCGTAGGAGACCGAGAGGATCCCCGTGGCCAAGTCGTAGTCGACGCTCATTTTGTCCCGAACGAGTCTGCGGGCGTTGTCCCGGGCTGCATCCTCGATCCCGTGACGCTGGATGATCTGGAACTCCCGGACGATGTGGTCCACGATGGTGTTGCCCGTGAGGAGCCGCTTGGCGAGTTCGCCCTGTCCCCCGCCACGCGCACCGGCGAGACCGGCCAGGTTGCCCATGCCGGACTGGGCCAGAGCGGCCAGGGCGGCGTTCTGGCTGCTCCCGCCGTCACCCATAAGAACCAGGGCCTGGGGCCGGAAGACGTTGGGCATGGGGCTTGTCTCCGGGGGGAGGACGATGGAGATAACGGCGTAGATGACCGTACCCAGACCGACCAGGAAGGGCAGGCCCAGAATAAGCAGTTTCCAGCGCCAGATTACGGCGGCCAGGTCTACCAGGCTTATTTCGTCGTCCTCCGGGGGGAGGTGGGTTGGGGTGTTATCTGACATGGGGCTCCTCTACGTTATACTAGGGAGAGTACTATACATGAGATGATCTGAAATAATCGATACCCGGGTGGTTCTCTGTGGCACTATCGCCGTGCCAGCTTATACAGAAGGCGTTTCACGGGTGCGGGTGGCAAACGGACTGCAGCTCGTATGATGAGGTTTATTGCATAATCCCGCCAGCCCAAAAACCCGATCTGTCTTTGGTAGTGAAGCAGGGCGACTTCCCCTTTCAGAAAAGCGGGGCCGCGCCGCGCGATGAAGGCCTGGTCAGTTCGCATTCGTAGAAGGACATCGGGCATGTTTGCCATCTTGTACCCACGTCGGAGCATAAGCGCCCATAACGCATAATCTTCAGGAAAGATAAGGGGATAGCCACCGACAGCCTCTACTGCACGTTTTCGGAAAATTGCCACAGGGTGGCTTAGGGGACTTCTGCGTTTTGCAAAACGCAAAAGTTCTTCGTGATCCAAAGGAAGGCGCCGTACCGAAATCGTCCTTCCTGTTGCATCAAACTCTTCAATCAAGGCACTTGAGGCTGATACCTCAGGATGCTGGGCCATGAATGTTATTTGCTTCTGAAATCGGTGTGGCAGGGCAATATCATCGCTATCCATTCGGGCAACAAGGTCGTAAGAGCAATGCTTTATACCCTCATTCAAGGCACTAGCAAGCCCTTGGTTAGTAGCTAAAGGAATGGATTTGATATTTAACACGTCACGGTATTCATCAATGACAGCTTTGAGGTCACTACCAAGGGATCCATCTTCCACCAGAACAAATTCATCTGCTTTCAATGTCTGGTCTGCAAGACTTTGCAGAGCTTCACGCAGATATCCCGGACATTCTTTAGCATATACGGACATGAGAACAGAAAAATTCATTTGAAAAATCCTATTTCATGAACATTCCGTTCTGAGAGATGGTTTTTATATAACCGCTGATAGTTATCAGACATTTTCTTTGCACTCAATCGTTCTGTGATAAGTTTAATCGTCGCCGCAGACATCAAGTTGCGAGCCCCCTTGTTTATGCGTGCCAGGGCGACCGCAAAAGCTTCACGATCACCTAGCGTAAAAAGCGCTCCAATATCGGGCGACATCTCCCAAATTTCTCTGTGTGGCCCGATATCGGATAGCAACACAGGCAGACCGCAGGCCATTGCCTCAAGCACGGAATAGGGGAGACCTTCCGCCTTTGATGCAGATAAGAAATAGTCACACGCGCGTAGATGATCAGCCACGTTATCTACAGGCCCCAAGATATGGATGTTCCTGCAACCGAAGGCCATACTTTTACAATTTTTTTCTAACGGTCCAGATCCAATGAATACCAAATGATCCTCCTTATCTGGGAAGAACATTTTTTTCCATCTTTCAATCAGAAACTGTGGATCTTTGCGATCATTCAAATGGCCGGAAGATATCCACAACCGTCCCTCTAGAGGAAGACCTAGTCGTTCGCGGAATGCTTTCTTCTTGTCTTGCGCGATAGGGAAAAATATCTCGGTATCGACTCCGTTCTGGATTGTTGTGGCATTTCTAAGCCCGAAAGCGTGCTGCAGATTTTCACAAACCGCTTTTGACACGCCCACGCACATATCTAGCCTGCGCATAGACCTGACATGCCACCAGAGCATCAGCGCAGTGATCGGCTTGCCATAGGTCATAGGGTAGTCCTGCTGAGGGATGTTATGGATAGTGCACAATCTCGGCATATCCAGCGGCAGATCGGCAGAAAGCACATCACTACGAATGCCTTGCGTGTGAATAACATCAGGCTGTATCTGTCCAATTAGGTTTTCTAACCTGTTCTTGGCCAGAAAATAACCCTCTAAACGACACAAGTCTATGGCATACAACTGAACCCCGACCGCTTCATAATCTTTCCATCTACTATCAGCTGGCTCTGACGAAAGCGTGATGAGATACGGCTCAAAGCGGGTTCTATCAAGGTATCTAATTATGTTATAGAGCTGATTGGTTGGGCCGGAACGCTGAAGCGTGCTAACTATGTACAGAATTTTTTTCATTATCCCCATATCCGTTATAGTATAAGAAAAGAAACATGATGATGCAATAAAGCAATATCGAAACAAAATGATCATATTGAACCATAGCAACCCCTTTTAGCAAATAAAGAATAACAAATGTTTTTACTTCGATCCAGTTTGGATGATCATTTTTCGTTTTAAAAAAGACATAGATCAAGGGACCATAGAATAGCAATAATCCGATAACACCTGCATTTAGAGCCATTTCGACATAATTATTGTGACTATAGAGACCTTCTTCTGCACCTCGAATTTGAGCTAATGGCGGAATAAGAATAAATCGGGCATTATCGACTCCTACACCTGTAATTGGATTATTGACTATCAGATTAAACCCTTCGACCATCAGCCATGCACGCAAAAATGCACTTTCACTTTGACGTAAATCATCGGGATTGGTAAAAACCATGGCGAAACGAGTTATACGTTCTTGAATATTAGGCATGTAAGCATAGGAAGCAGTAAAAAAGAAAATACCAACACACGACACAAGAATTTTTCGACTTATATTTCTCTTGAGAAAAGACGGAAAAAAAATGACAAAGAAGAAAAACAAAAAACCTTTTGTGGACAAACTAGCCGATATCAGAACAAAAGAAGAAAATACCAAAAAAACCTTCAAAAACCTGTTTGTGCGGGAAAAATGCAAAAGCATACCAATCAAAACAACAGTCTGAACAGCAAAGCCATTTCTATTTCCAAAAATACCAGAAAAATCTCCTTTTTCATAGGAAATCACCCCTAGTCTCCAAAAAAGGAAAAATACAATGTTTATGAATATCCAGAAAAAAATTGTTGCAAACACTGTCTTCTTCAAGAGCCTTTCTTTTGAGAAAAGAGTGATTACTACAAAATTTGCAATTAGAGTCAATAAAAAAGTTTGTAAAAGCATCGCGAGATGGTGTTTCGGGTTTTGTGCTAGTGGAGTTAGTATAAAAGCATAACCAGTCCATGCCAACGGCAAGACAATCATAGAAAACAGCCTTTTGCTGATGCGCCCTCTCAGCAAAAAAAACAAGAGCATCAGAACAACTACTACCCCTCCCGCACCCCATTCCAGAAAACGAATCTTCCATTCCGATCTACTAAAAATGACTAGCAAAAAGAAAGCTGGTGCGGCAAAAAAACCAATATATTTTGGAAACCATTTACGCCTTCTAGCGCATGAGAACATTTTCATACTTCTCTAGAATTTTTCCCAAGCGAAACTTTTCTGATGATCCAGCAACCTGACTGAGAGGCCAATCCATATCCATTACTTTACAGATGGCTACAACCAGCGCATTCTCATCCTTGTACGGTACCAAAAAACCATTCACACCATCCATCACTATCTCACTCGGTCCACTCGGGCAGTTGAAGGCTACTACCGGTGTCCCCATCGCGATCGACTCAACCAGCACATTCGGAAATCCTTCATAAAGTGAAGTCAACAACGTGGCTTTGGCGCGCAGATAATACGGAATCATCTCAGTTTGGAATCCTTCAAAATCAACCCGGTCAGCCACGCCTAGTGCACGGGCCTGTCTTTTTAATTCACTTTCGAGCGAACCTCTGCCGACAAGTTTAAGGCGTAAATGCGGGTAGTCCGTTGCTACAGCTGCAAAGGCATTGATCGCTTGGTGAAAGGCTTTTACTTTTTCCAGACGACCAACACACAACAAATAATCATCTTTTACCATTTTTTGGGGTAAAAAGTATTGTTCAATTTTTTCGCTGATGGGATTATGGATGATCTCAACTATATTTCTTGGAATTAAGTAAGAATCGACAAGATCATTCGCCATACCTATTGACTGCGCAATAATTTGATCCACTCGCCGATAAAACATTTTTGTAATCCCTTGGACAACACGCTTATGCCAGAAAGATGTTTCTAAAAGCTTTTTCTGGCTCAAAGTACTAATATTCCTGGCAATGATCTTAAAACGGAAACCAGAAAATTTCCGCAAAAAAACCAGCAAAACAGCCAACTGATGATTAAAGACGAGAACTTTATCGGGCTTCCGTCTTTGCAAAAATTTCCACAACCCCACCACTGCCGTGCGCGCGTGCCGCTTATTCAGCAGCATCAGTTCCACATCTGCGTTAAGGTCTTTTCGTCGCACAGCGCTGTTCAGATGCAACACCACCAGAGTCACCTGCCAACCCCGGTTACTTAGATTATTGGCAAGATTAACACAGACACCTTCAGCTCCACCGTCACCTAAGGAGCTAATCAGGAATGTGATACTATTTTTGCGCATCACATGCCTTTTCCTTGATTTCATTAAGGAAGTCTTTAATCACAAAATCTTCTACTCGACATTCTCCGGAAATCCATTCCAACTTCTCATCCCAGAAACCAGGAAATGTCGTGGTGACGAAAGCATAGCTCATCTCTATAATAGAAGCATTATTGTCACACATAATCATGTCAAAAGCTAAGGATTGTCCACCAAGTTTAGTGGTCAAATAAAAAGCTGTTTTCACACATTCAATGGGAATTCTGGCAGGATCGTATTCTTTGACACCACTCCCCGATGCACGAAAGTCGCCCTCTCTTACTCCTCGCTTTAACGCGAATGCTCGTTTTCCGACAACGACAACCCGTATGTCGAAGGAGCTTCCAGGAATGAACTCCTGAAAATATACGTAATTTTTTTCTCTCGGTAGCTGTTTCTCTGATTCCGTCGGAATAACAAGTCGAGCCAAGCCCTTCGAGAGATTCAAGAATGACCGGAAGTTGCGATCACGACGAAACTGCCATAGTCGTTCCCTCAAGAAATATCTGCGTCTTTTTTGCTTGTAACCTTTTCCGAAAGCTCGCCGAATAATCCGACTAGCTTCGGACTGGGAGTTCACCAACTTGACGTTTTCGGACCCAGCGCCACCACGTAACTTGTTAACAACTGGATATCGGACCGAGCGGGACCATTCGAGCGCGGTATTTTTCTCGTAGAACACGAATGTTTTCACAAGGGGTGTTGCGAGACTCTCCAACAGATACTTCTGGCCGACCTTGTCATCAAAATGCCAACAGGTTCTAGAGTCTGGAAAGACCTTTATTCCTGCCTGTTCAAGTGAGTAGGTCAACTGGCGGGCAAACAGAACGGCTTTGTGATCGTGGTGCGCCCAGTGCCACATGAGACCTTTACATTCTCGCAGTTGGTCGATGATGTCATTGTCATAGCAGTTGACCAACTTATAAGGTACCGTGTGTTCCTCACAGTATTGTATCCACCGGTCACTGAAACTGCCGGGACGGGGATGAATTGCTATCATTAGTGATGTTCCTCAGCATGTGAAATGTGAATTACTACAATCGCAGGTATTTTTTGCAGCGAACCTCAATAAATAAACTTGCTCTTGTGAACGTTAGGGATATCAGATAGGAGTCTCTCTGGTGCGGTAATGTTCTAAACGATTATTGAACCTCCGGCGAGACAAGACGAGATGAAGGGCGATGTCTAATGGCTGCAAACCACACTTTCTCGCTTTTTGATATAGACTGTGGTACTTGTGCGCAACGCTCGAAATCAGAAAGTGTCTCTTCGAGAACGCCATTAAGAACGCTCTCTGGCTTGTCCGTATCTTTTCAGATTCAATGAGCTCAGCAATGGCTTTAATGGCGGAATCAGGATCAGTTTCTATTGGTGTGCGTGGAGAGAAATTGTATTCGAAGCACGTCTGAATGCACTCTTCAGTCAATAACACAGGTATCACCGAATTAGCCACTGGTGCAAGAACGATCTTACCTAGGACCGCTGCTTCCATGGCGCCACGTCCCGTGCCAATCACATAGTCGGCAATATCGATCAAACGAGACGCATTCGTTGTGTACTCGTCATCCGTGATAAACATCACGTCGTCTGAAGCCGTTCTGCACGCTTCTTCGAATACATCAACGTCCTGAATCGCGCCAATAACCACGAGTTGTGCTCGGTGACCCCGGTCATTCAGTTCCTGAACAAGACCGACTGACCCCATAATGCTGTGCTTATGCGAACTAGAGAAACGTGCTATGCGAAGAAAAATTGTGGCACCAGGATCGAGGCGGCTCCGAAGCCTTTCTATGGCTTCGGAGTCTTGTGTGATCGAAGCGACTCTATTCGGTATGTGATGCAAGGAGGTGTGCTTGTGTCGCTGTGAGCTCGAAAAGAACCGTACATCCTCAACACTATAAAGAACCAAGTCCTTGACCTTGGGATAGAAGCGCTTTGGTGAAGGGCCTCCACACTTGGTATGTATTACCGGTAGCGCGGTAGCTAGCGAGCTGAGACGCGCGAAGAAGTACGCTCCACTGTCGAAAGAGTGAAGTACCTGGGCGTTCTCATTCTTTATTTGCGCCAATACCTTCCGTACTGACCGCCAGCAGAATTTGCTCAGAAAAATGGAGGTATAGCAATCAAGATCATTGAGTACGGGAGACACTGACGTTCCGATGCTCAGCACCGAAACCTCAACGTGCTGTGACATTTCCTGAGCCGTTGCCCTGAGGCTATAGAAGTGTCCGCCACGGCCGTGGCCAAAACAGCTTATGAGATAGAGGACTTTCATGATTCGATATGCTTCCTTGAGGAATGATGTATCCGCTTTGCCCGTCTCAAACGCAACGCGATTCGTATAAGCAAACGACCGGAGATGACCGTCAACACACAGATTCCGCAAAAGATTATCAAGAAGAGACGCGGAACGGGATCAAAATCCCATAAACGCAGTTCGAAATTGTGCACAGCAGCAAAAACTGTGGGCGCAAGTGAGTAACAGACCAAGAGTAATCCTACGGATAGTGGGATAGCTCCTTGCCATAAAAGGTTTCTCAACTGCCAGCGCAAACGGTTAGCCTCTTCAACTTCGCTGCTTGTTGGAAGCCGCCTCGTTAAAGCAGGTTCGGCGCGGCGAGATAGCAAATCTATGAATACTGAGAAGAACACCAAAAGAATGCTTATCGCGACCAGTATTTCGGATACAGGACGGACCGATGAGAGTACCATCAACCTTCCCTGACTTCAAAATGCATCGCTAAATGTCGGTATGTATCAACCGGGCACTGGTATTCTGCGGCTCTCCCACGTACAGCCATCAAGCGATGCAACGTGGGGCTATACTGTACAAGGTGGGTATTGATTTCATCCTTAATTGTCTCTGATTGAATCACCATGTAGTATTTGCCGTCTTCAGATCGTGCCTGCTCTAATACTCGGCGGATTGAGCAACGAAGCTTCTCGGCCAGGTCAACTCGGTTGCGAGAAATCGTGTTACGCAAGAGAGTTTTCGCCTCGGTAAGGCTCAACTGAAAGATGGTTGAAACTTGCTTTTCTGACGGCAGGACGTCGTCAAAATAGCCCTGAATCAGAAAGTACAACCGTTCCTGCATAACCTCAGCAGCTTTGGTGGGCAGCCCACGTTGCACAAACATTTTCTTGTATTCAATAAGCGCGCATGATCCAAGTTTCGCCAGAATGGCCTCCCGCACAGCGTTGTCAGCGATCTGATCCGATGGAATGCCGAGCCCTTCAAGCACTCGTCGTACGTCATCTTCAGGGAAATACTCGTCGGGCACTTCTATTTGAACTCTCATGGTTTCCTTTGCAGCTGGGCTATTGTTCGGAATTACTCGCCAAGAACGCGAAACTCACGTCCCAAGTGCACGCCAGTGTGCTCCAGTACTTTCTGCTCGATAAGGTTTGCCAAGCTCAGAACATCCGCTGCGGTCGCGTTTCCGGTGTTTACTATGAAGTTAGCGTGGCGCTCGGAAATCATCGCCCCGCCCCGCTTTGTTCCTTTTAGCCCAAGGTCTTCTATGACCTTTGCTGGTGCGCCAAAGGCTTCGTACAGTTTCGGGTCACTCACAAATACGGACCCACAACTTGGCTCTTTGCGGGGGAATTTTCTTCTACGGTCACTGAGGATACAGTGCATCTTGGACACGATGTCGCTCCGTGATCCAGGGTTCAGACGAATTATGGCTTCCGTGATTATCTCGCCACTTTGCTGAAATCGAGATGCACGGTATCCGAAAGAGCATTCATCACTACTATACGCCACCTGCGGGCAAACCTCGGCCTCACCGCGCCCGGCTGGGTCAACAACTGTCACGGAATCTATCGCAGATCCAATGCCCTGCCGCAGGCTCCCGCCATTCATGAACACCAATCCGCCAAAGGTGCCTGGTATTCCAATGGTGTGCTCAAGACCGGTGTACCCGGCACGCCCCAGGGTATGGGCGACGTACGGTACCCAGGTACCCGCTCCGACGCGGAAGACTCGAGAGTTAGCTACGGTGCTTTGCCAGTTGACCGGCTCAATATAAGACATTCGGCGCCCCACACGAATTACAATACCGCGAAAGCCTTCGTCTTTGACAAGTATGTTGGTGCCGTCACCAATCACTACATACGGCACACCGTTTGACTGTGCCAAACGTAATGTGTGCTGAAGCTGTAGAGTGTTCGCGGGCTCCACGAGGAGATCACATGGCCCGCCAATCTTCCAATAGGTGTATGGAGCAAGCGGTTCATGCGCGCGAAAGAAAATACGTTCCGATTCCAGCTGCTCAATTATGTCTCTGGGAATCATTTGCCCCACCGTACGTCGGCACCAAGCGCGGTGGCCTTCTCAACAAACGAGTCGTATCCTCGAGAAATCTGCCATGCATCCTCTATAATAGTTTCACCGTCGGCAACCATACCGGCCAGTGCTAAAGCGACCCCGGCACGAAGGTCCAGCGCACGGACTTCAGCCCCATGAAGTTTCTTCCCGCCATCAATAATCAAAAGGTTACCATCAGTTCGATGCATCATCCCCATTTTGGCGAGCTCCTTGGCATAGCCGTATCGACCGGGAAATCGGAGATCGATGTATCTGGACTCGCCGTTTGCCCGCGCCCCAAAGACCGCAAGAAGTGGCTGCATGTCCGAGTTGATTCCCGGATATGGGCCGGTGCTGATCTCCAAGGGATAGCAGTTTGAACCGCGAACGACAAGACTGGTATCGCCACGAAACAACCTGACACCGCTCTCACGCAGGTGTATGAGTGGTACCTCAAGGTGATCATACGGAAAGTCATGAATCTCAACCTCACCGCCGGTTATTGCCGCACCGACCAACCACGTCAAAGCCTCGACATTGTCCGGGATTACGGTGTGCTCGACACTTCCGAGAGCTTCCACACCCTCAACGACTATTCGTTCCTGCCCGAAGACGGTGATCTTGGCCCCCATGCCCCGCAACAGCTTCACAAGATCCTGTATCTCCGGCCTGATGTGGGGATTCCAAACAGTAGTGGTACCACGGGCAAGGCACCCCGCAATGATGGAGTTCTCTGTTGCCCCTGTTGACCTGATAGGTAGATGAATGTCCGTTCCGGTAAGACCGTTCGGAGCCTCTGCACATAGCCAATCGCCTTCCGCCCAGACTTTTGCACCCAAACGCTCCAAGAGCATCACGTGAAGATCGTAACCCCGACCACCCTCTTTCTCACCAATCTGGCAGCCCCCCGGCAACGGGACACTGCCCTCTCCGAACCGTGCGACCAAGGCCCCCAGCATGAGCAAGGTGTTGCGAATTGACCGCTCATGCCACTCTAGCGCTGTACCGAGTCCCGATGGTTCCGCTATTTCTAGTACCTCATCGGTATCGCTGTAAATGCAGGTCTTTCCCAGGGTCTGGAGCATCTCGAGGTGTAACTGACAGTCTGATTGCCCCCGGGGAAAGTTAGATAACCTCACAGGTTCAGACGTGAGAATGCTTGCGGCCAACAGGCGCAGTGCAGAGTTTTTTGCACCGCTCGTGCGGACGTCACCGCAAAGAACTGATGGATTTACTTTTAGTAAACGGGGACAGCAGGAACCAAAATTAGTCAAAGCGAGTCTCCTTCTTCGCCCATCCATCACCTGCCATATTCAGAAAAACGAGGAAAATCAGACAGACGGAACCTTAGGACATCTTTAAACTTTAATCCTGTTTCGTCCAGATAAACGAACAAATAGGATACCCCGATGATGGCATAACTGAAACTCGACGCCACCGCTGCTCCGGAGCCCCCGAATCGGGGAATAAATAGCATATTAAGGATCAAATTAACTACCAAAGCCGGGATAGAGGCAATCATTGCTTTCCATGGCTTACCGCGCCCTGCCATATCCATATGGATCACCTTGTACAGAACAGCAAAAACAATCCCGGGCAAGAGAAATTTCATCATTCCGCTGCTTGCCCGAAACGCCTCTCCATAGATTAGCGGGATGAACCAATCTGCCGTGAACCAGAGAAGCGCAGCTATAATAGAACACAAGACCAGCACAACACGAAATAACTGAAGGACCTTTAGGGAAAAGACCTGCGAACCCTTTGCTGCTGCACTCCGGGCAAAAACCACAACCCCCACAGCAGACGGCACCTGCCACACTAGCTCTGCGAACCGAACCCCCAGCGAATAATAACCGACTTCAGCGGTATCAGTCAGGTGTTCAAGAAAGATAATATCAATTCTGTAATTCAAATTTATCACGAACAACGACACCGCATACAGAATGCCCATTCGGAAAAGCCGGATTGCCACAGGAGTGGAAAAGCGAAAACTAGCTCCAACAGATCGCCCTGCTATGACCAAAGCGTATATTGCGACAATCAATGCGCCGCTAAAAGTGGCAGCAATCGCTCCTACTACTCCCGTTCCAAGATACCAAACCAGCATTAGTGTCCCTATCAAACTAATAAATGGTGGTATCCACAAAATTCTGGAGAAAGATGAAAACTGCTGCGCACCAACCATTATCCCCCCGGCATACGATTTCACAAGGCGAAGCGGAACCAGGGAAATCGCAAAAAAAATCGCCAAGGTTGGATACACCCCAATACGAGGAAGCAAAAGAAAAAATGTGACAGAAGATCCAATGAGGGAAGTCATAACAAAGAGCCATACAATGGCCCCAATTACTGTATTTCGATCGAAATCGTCACGCCCAATGTGGTAAATCACGGACTGCCTAATCCCCAGCTCGAAGAGGGAGATCAATAACCCCGGATATACCAAGATTGCCGCTACGACCCCTTTTCCTTCTGGCCCAAGAAGACGCGCGAGCAATACACCATTAACAAAAGAAATTAGTAAAACAGCAATTTTGCTCGTGAAAATGGATAGAGCATCTTTAAAAAAAGAACGTCGAACTGTTTTCTTCATTGAAAAAGTATTATCCCAACGACAGGACCGGAAGTGAGGTAAATTTTGATTTTATATGCATGCATCACTACACTCCATAAAATTTGTAGCACTGGGCCACAAAGACAACAATGGACGGGCAAATCTTCGGACCGACGGTACATGAAGGGGCTCCACCTTGCCTTGTGGAAGATCCTTACGGCCGACAGTCGCTATCCACAAGAGCACAGGCTGACTTCTTCAGGTCGGAAACTTCTCTTCCCACATCAGGGACAGGAGGGCTGCCGGGACGCCCCAGAGCCCCGATATCCGGCCCTGACCTTCAGACGTTTCTACAACCGCTCATCCACCACGGAGCGGTCCAGAATACCTTTCAGGTCGTAGACCACGCCGGCCTCGCCCCCCGCCAGGGCACGCACGTCCAGCG
>NZ_KB891706.1 GCF_000373545.1 Alkalispirochaeta alkalica DSM 8900 | reverse complement strand
CTAATGGCGTCCACCTGGAGTTCATCAAACCGGGAAAACCGACTCAGAACTCGTACGTGGAACGATTCAACCGCACCTATCGGGAGGAGATTCTCGACGCATACATTTTTCGAAGCTTGGACGAGGTCAGGGAGCTGACACGAACATGGATAGATCAATACAATGGGGAGCGACCCCATACGGCTCTCGGCAGGGTCCCTCCGCTGGACTACCGACGAGCCAACAGCCGCGACGGTACTAAGTTATCGCCTGTACCAAAACCGGGATGATTACAATCCACTCCCCACGATAAACGTGGCGTAGGCAGTAAAGAGAACGAGACTGACCATTGTCGATACCGCTATAGTCTGGCCTGCGGCCCGCTCACTAGATTCGTCACCGTTCGCCGAGAAAAATACCGGCAACGAAAAGAGAGGTGGCAGAACCAAAAATGAGAAAAACGCATGCCGTACGAAAGGAGCCGGCGCCAGTATAAATTGCTCCACGAGAAGCACTCGAAATGCGGTACCTACAGCAAAGACAAGAAGGAACCGAAAGGCGACGATGAAAACCGACTCGCGAATTCCCGAAAGCTCAAACCTAAGCCCATACCCAATTGAAACGAGGATCATTGGAGTCGTGACATCCGCTAAGTATTTGAGGGTTCGCAAAACACTAATCCCAAACGAATNTTGCTGAAACCAACTGTCGATACCCAACCCATTCAGTGCTGTAGCCAGGAAAATGGCAACAAAGATAGGTGAACGCGTAAGCGCCCGAATACGCACAAAGAGGCTTTGATTTCGCTCGTACCGCATCATCAGAACAGGGTAATAGAGCAGCCAAACGAAGAGTTCGTGCCCAAGACCGACAACAGAAAATAAACCAAAGTGTTCTTTGCCGAACACAATTGTATATAAGGGAATGCCGACGAAGCCGAAAGCAAATCCGGTCGACAGATACGGAAGCACTGGACCTCTCTGCTTAAATACAAGTCCCGTCAGTAAACCCAAGACGAAAAGAGTTGTAACAAAGCCAAATGTAGCAAACGTCAACCAAAGATACTCGGCGCGCAATTCAAGAGTGAGAAACGTGAGGAACAGGACTGCTGGAAGGCACACATCCATTACGATGCGCTTCAGCCCCTCGATCGTCTGGCGATCTATCAACCCCGAAATTCTCAGAAGAGCTCCCAGACCGAGGAGTAGCGGTATGGGAAAGATAGTTGCAACAAGATCGCCCATTACTCGCTCCGCTTCGTATTCATACCGATATTCACCATGTGCGTTCGTATTTCGAAAGGTGTGTATGGGCGTTGCTCCCGAAGCGGCCCATCGATTGCGTTACTCGTGCAGGATTTTTCCAGCAGGTCGGTTTCCTGCGCCGGTATTACAGCCAGTGGTCCGTGAAACGAGCCAGCAGCACGACCGCCAAGTGCCTCATAGCTCCTAATGACTATCCCTGGCCCATCCTCCGCCTCCTTGACTGCCTCAACCACTACTCCCCGTGAAGAGGGCTCAAGAAGAGAATAGGTAGCCGGCAGAAAACGTTCACCAGCCTCTAACGAATCAATTTCGGCCTGATCTTCTTTCGATTCTTTCACTACCATGTGCACAGGATGATTGAATTCGTAACCTTCCCGATGAACATCTGCGTCCTCAGTGCTCCCCTCATGGGGAAAGAGGGCATATGCGAATGAGTGCTCTCCGATATCACTGGTCGCATCCGGGCGAACAGGACTACGGAGCAAAGAGATTCTCACAAGGTTATCAATGACATCGTAGCCGTACTTGCAGTTATTCAGAACTGCAACTCCATAATTTGCCTCAGAGAGGTCCATCCAGTAGTGGACTGGCACTTCATATTTCGCTTGCTCCCAAGAAGTGTTCCGATGCGTACTCCGCTCAGTCAAACCGAATGGCATATGACAAACAGCTCTGCGAGATCTCACGGCGAGGGGAAATGCAACTTTCAGCAGCTTTCGACTGTCCCGCCACGAGACATTGGACAAGAAATCAATTCGACCTGAATGTCGGTATAACCGCATACACTGAACGATCTCAGAATTCAGCACACTCCACTTCGCTTCCATGGTCACGAAGAGAGGTCCATGGTTGACGCACCTCCATGAGGAATCGAGCGTCACAGGATACTTGTGATCGAAGGCGTGTGTTGGAATATCCCATGCGCTGAATTTGACACCAGGATCATCCTCGAATACCTGAAAATCGTTGCCGGGACCACACAACACATCACGCCCAACAGAACGATCGTATAGTCGCTCAATGCGTCCCTCTTGATTAAACGAGATGTTGTACCACGGGGTTTCGATGTTCTTCTGACCGTCATCAAGAGAATACCATTTAGCATCTTCAACGCCACGATCTCCACCTTCATCAGGGCATCCATAGAAAAGGGTTACCCATCCACAGGACGGAACATTTTCGACTCTGACGTACACCCACTGCCCCTCTATCTGTGAAGACAGTTTTTTGCCACATGCAAGCCACCACTCAACCCCGCTCGAGTGCTCTTTGAGCTCACCTAGGGCCACTTTCACGATAACATTACGATTCCATGAAAGCGAATTAAATATGATAGCAGTATGTCCATCTACAATACCCGGTGCGTTGACTCTGGCGAAAATCCAATTCCCAGCACGATGAAGCACCGTGCGAGCAATGTGCTCCGCATAATTATTGGTTTCCTCAATCTGATCATGAGCTTCTGGCACATGAGTCCCAGGAAGGGTGTCGTGGAACTGATTTAATAAGAGGGCCTTCCATCCCTCATTCAAGTCTTTCTGGAATGAGGCTCCACCAAGAAACCGTGCAAGGGACCCGACGAACTCGGTAATCCTATAGAGGCTCTCTAATTGTCGGTTTTTTTGCTTCAGGATGGCTCGAGTCGTGTATGTACCTCGGTGAGTTTCAAGATACAACTCCGAATCCCAGACGGGCAACTGACCACGAATGCTATCCTGTCGCCGAAAAAAATCAGCTGCATGCTCCAGTCGAACAGTCGGCAGTCCAGCGATCCCTGTACTTTCGCACGATGCATCCACCATCTCCCGAGTCGGGCCTCCTCCTCCATCTGCCGGTCCGTACACATACAAAGATTCATTTCCTTTGTTCGGTTCTCGTATAGTCTCCCAGTGCTGACGAAGATTTGCTGCAGTGAAGCCTTGGCCGAAATGACTGGGCGGGAAGTGAGCAATCACCTCGCTACCATCAGGACCTCGCCAACGGAAAGTATTGTACGGAAAGTCGTTCGTATCGTTCCATATTGTAAGCTTCACGGTTAGAAAATAGTCGATTCGACCTTTCTTCAAAATCTGGGGCATCGTGTGGATGACTCCAAACACATCAGGAAGCCAGCACACCGGTGAGTACATCCCGAATTTTTCCTGAAAATAGCGCTGACCAAACAATATTTGGCGCACTATGCTTTCAGCTCCGAGAAGGTTACCATCGGGTTCCACATACATCGCGCCGATCGGCTCCCACCTTCCTTCACGGACTCGTTCGGACACCTCACGAAATACTTCCGGATGCGTAGTCTCAAGCTGTTCATACAACCACGGCTGACTCCATGAGAACCGGTACTTAGGAAACTCGCGCATAAGACTTAGCGCATTGGTAACGGTGCGGACGTTCTTCCGAACCGTCTCTTTCAGCGGCCACAGGTACACAAGATCCAGATGAGAGTGCGCGCATACCGAAATTCTCTGGGGGAACCGAAAATACGGAGTTTCGTATATATTTCGGCGAAGCATACGGTGGGCTTCAAGCATACACTCATCACTGGCTCCAAGTTGGTCGACAGGGCCAATGCATGCGGCAACTTTTTCACATTGAGCCAAGAGATAACTCTCGAGCTGGCGATCTCCATCTGTTTCCCAGAGCCACGAAACATAATCTATCGCAAACCGAAAATCCCGCAGGAAAGCCTCAAGCGGCCGGTCGATCTCGCATATTGCAGATTCCCGGAAAAGGTGATCGAATCGTTCGTCGGCACGACGTTCATCGTACGGGTAATTGATCACATACGCTTCTATTTCAAGGATATGTCGTCCGCCGTCGAGAAAAGACTCGGGAATTGGGACAATCCTTCGATTCCAATCGAGCCCTTGTATCGGATTATTATCGATCGTGAGAAGCGCCTCACCACCATCAAGATCCATATTAAGGGCAAAGTCCCGTCCTTCCTTTTTTCTAGGAAACTCAACCTCACACCGAAAGAATCCTGTGACGTCCTGCCCCCCCCAGCTTTCACCGAGTTTTATAGCTCCCCATGCGGAATCGAGCCATTCATACGATCCAGGCCTATGATAACGAGCTCTTCGATACTGCCATTCCGGTATGCGTTTTCCACCGAGCAATATTCGCTCGGAGAGTCGACTACACGTGCGGATAAGACGGTGAACCGGCAAATCCGCACTCCTTTCGGGATCTATAGGTTTTCGACGAAGCATATTATTACCTCTCCCCGCGCTACTGCTTGACTGCGCCGCTTGTCATGCCGCTGATGAAATACTTCTGGAAGACCGTAAAGAGAACCAGCACCGGCAAGCTTGCCAGCAATGCGGCCGCAGCGATAAGGTGCCAGGAGCCACTGCCGTACTCTCCGAAAAAGTTAAAGAGCCCTACAGTATAGGGAAGCGAATCCTGACCGCGACTCAAAGCGAGTACAATCATGAATTCGTTCCATGCCCGAGTAAATGCGAAAATTGCAGCAGTCGCGATACCGGGTGTAGCAAGCGGAAGCATAATGCGTAGAAAGATTTTCAGGTCCCCTGCACCATCAATTCGCGCTGATTCAAGTATTGATACCGGCATTACGGCAAAAAATCCCATCATGAGCCAGGTACTAAACGGTGTCACGAAGACAATTAGCGCAAGATTTAGTCCGGTAAAGGTAAAAGCGAGCCGATACGTTGCCAGAACCAGGAAAAGCGGAACGATCATGAGAATGATCGGGATCTGTTGCGAGAGAAGCACGAAGACACGCATAAACCCACGTAACGGAAACCTGTACAGAGCCAGCACATAACCTGCCATGGTACTAATCGCAAGCGAGAAGAACGTTGTCGTCGCTGCAAGACTAATACTGTTCCAAAAAGGCCGTATCCCGGGCGGCAGGCTCGGACCCGAGATCGAAAGACGACCAACTCTAATTTGTGGCCGAAACTCACCGCCGCCACCGAATCCACGACTCTGCAACACCCTTCCAAAGTTTTGCAGCGTAAAGGTCTCATTAACGATGGTAGGGGGAAAGGCAGCAGCCTCCTCCGGCGTCTTCAGAGAAGCCCCAACAAGCCATAGCAGTGGTGCAATTGAGAAGAGAAGCCATATCGCTATTATTGCGTAGGAAAGCGTCTTCCATGAAGTTGTAGCTTTGCGTATCATATCAATTATCCTCCGTACCAGGGCCTATCGTTCGCGAAACCATCGAAGGAATACAACTGTTAGAACAAGATTGAACAACAGCAGCATAACCGAGATGGCTGACCCGTAACCGAACCGCCCGAGTGAGAACGCTTGTTCATACATATAGAGGCCAACAACCGAGCTGTTATGCAGAGGCCCGCCTCCTGTCATGATGTAAATCAGGTCAAAAACATTCAACGTGGACATCATCGCATACAGCAGATTAACGAGCGTGAAGCGCTTAAGCTGCGGTAATGTAATCCGGAAAATCATCTGCATTACACCTGCACCATCGATTTCCGCCGCTTCATAAAGTTCTTCCGGAATACTCTGAAGTCCGGCTGATTGAACCAACATCGCAAAGGCAGTACCCCGCCAGATGTTCGCTATCACAATCGCTGGCATTACTAATGACCGACTAGCTAATATCGCAACTGGCTCACTACCAATCTCCAAGAGGAATCGGTTAATCAAACCAACCCGACTGTCATAAATAAAGACCCAGGAGNATGCGACTACAACATTAGCCACGACCCACGGGAGCAAAACAACAGATCGCATGATACGTCGCCCGATGATAAACCGCTGATTCAGCAGTATCGCGAGAGCGGTTCCGATAACAATCTGAAACACCACCGAGCCAGTGACAAACACGACTGTATTCGGAACAACTTTAGTCCAAAACGTCGCATCTCCGATCAGGCGTTGATAGTTCCGGAATCCCACGAACGGACTGCCCAGCCCTCCCGCAAGTCGGGCAAGACTAATGTCCTGAAAACTCCACAGTACGCCACGAGCTACCGGATAGAACATGAGCAACGCATACAACAGAACAAGAGGTAAGAGGAATGAATACGCGAAGAGAATATGTCGCGTTTTTTCAGAGATTACGAGTCCTTGCTTCATGACTATTACGCCTCCGTTACGCGCATGGGACGGGACCGGAACTCCCGGCCCCTACAAACGAAACTGTCATTTGAGACTACAAACCCATTTCCTGATTTGCATTCTCTACGGCCCTATCGAGGGCCCCCTCTACACCGAGTTCTCCAAGCATAATTGCTTGAAGAGCACCCTGGAGCTCAGAACTGATAGTAGGATACCCCGGAACAGAAGGACGCGTTCGAGCATTTGGAAGCATTTCCTGAATAACACCATAGAATGGCAGCATTTCAAAAAAGGCTGATTCGCTCGCCAAGCTCTCCCTAACCGGCACATTTCCCTGAGATAGAGCCCACATCCTGTGATTATCAATCCCCATAGCAATCGCAATGAACTCCCATGCAAGCTCGGGATGTCGAGCTCCTTGAGGAAGCACAACAGTCCAGCCTCCGGCACCCGATGGAGCCACGCCACCGTCCGGCCCAGGCACTGCTGAAACTCCGAATTTTTCATTAAACTCTTCCGGAGTCCTGATACCTACCTCTCGAGCGAAATTGAAGAACCATGAACCGACAACACCCATTGCATAAGAACCAGATGCTAGGGCTCGATCATTGTCGTCTGCCGACGTACTAAGAACATCAATCGGCATAAACTCTTTTTCGATCAGAGTTCTATAAAAACCTGCTGCTCGCCCGCCTTCAGGGCTATTGAATGCCACACGACCATCGGAATCAAGTATTTCACCGCCTGCACCCCATAAAAATGAGTACCATCGATGCGGAAGATGTTCGGAGCTCCCTCCGGGCAACATCATCGCGTACCTTCGGGGTGGATCGTTAAGAATTTCCGCATATTCCAAAATCTCATCCCAAGAAGTAGGAGGGATATCAGGATCCAGTCCGACTTCCTTGAAATGGCGACGATTCCAGACGAACACCCGAAGATCAGTATTCAGAAAAACCCCGTGAGGAACTCCATCCCAAGACCCGGCCTCTCGAAAGTTCTCAAAGATATCTTCCCATTCATCCCACTCTGCTGCGAAGGGAGATATATCCGTCAGCAGCCCCGCTTCAGCGAATTCTCCGAGCGCTACCGAATCGACCATGGCAACATCCGGCATCTCCCCCGCCGCAGCAGAAGTAAGGAATTTCGAGCGAACGTTACCTCCACCCTGCTGCACGTCAAAAACAACACTCAGACCCGGATGGCGACGCTCCAGTTCTTTTTTCGCAGCTTCAAATGGCGAATTATCATGACCGACAGTCCAATGACCAACAAGAACGTTGAGCGAGACTTCGTCGCTTACAGATTCTACGCCGCAACCTGTCCATACTGCGGACATCGCGACAACAACTACAATGCAACTTGCTCTAAACATGCGATTCATTGCTACCTCCTAATTTGGATCCATTCACCGAGTGTAGTATATTAATATATTTGTTGTCAACATAATTATTTATAACAGCTTAAACCGTTACAATACCTACACTTAAATGAAAAGAAATGTAGCTTTTATTTGATATATTGATTTACCTTGACATGCCCTGATTCGACGGATACACTTGCAGCAATGGAGAAAGATCGCCCGCTGTATCGAGTCATCTACGATGATATTCTCAGAAAGATCCAACGTGGCGATTATCCCAATGGAACCCGTATACCCACGGAAGCAGAATGGGCTCGAATGTACAATGTCAGTCGCATTACTTCCAAGCGAGCGCTTGATATGGCCGCAGAGAACGGCATCATCACCCGCTACCCGCGTAGAGGATCATTTGTTGCAATCGACGCCACAAAAGCGCGATCATATCGAACAGGTCAGAAAAATCGCGTTGTTGGAATCATTCTTCCATCGTTGTCAGATACTTTTGGCTTGGAGCTCTTCCAGACTCTCGAGTCGGCTTTTCAGGAGTGCGGCATTATTACGGTCACCGGCATCTCCAAAGATCATTATTCGCTCGAGAGCAAACTCATCGCCAGTCATGTCGATTTCGGGGTTGATGGTCTAATAATTAAGCCTGTCCACGATGAAACATTCAACCAAGACATTCTAAAACTTATTGTAGATGGATTCCCGGTAGTCCTTATCGACCGTTACCTGAAAGATGTTTCTTGCCCGAACGTAACATCGAACAACTTTCAGGGAGCGGTCGACGGCATGCAACATCTGTACGAGCTCGGACACCGGAATATTGGGATCATTTCACGTCGAATCGGCGATACTACAACACTCCAAGAGCGCTACAATGGAGTCTTACACTCAATTATGCAGGCCGGAATCCAATTCAACCCACAGTGGTTTTTGACAGATCTGGCAGAGTCTGACTGCGATTACTCAGAAAGCTGGACAGACGCACGAGACCGAGTTTGCAGGTTTTTAGAAAGCAATCCCGAATTGACCGCCGTGTTTGGTTTAAAATACTCGGTAGTCCCTGTGCTGGAAGAAGCAGCACACAAGGTCGGCCGACGTATTCCCGAGGACTTATCAGTAATTTGCTTTGACTCATCTGATCGGTTGCTTAACAGTATCCACCAAGTAACCCATATTCGACAGAACGAGCAGGAAATAGCACGCCACGCCTTTGAGGCAATTTCGACTAGACTGAATAAGGGAGAGCGCGACGATAGCTCCATGGAGTATGTGGTGGACACCGAGCTAGTACCAGGAAGAACAACCGCACCCATTCGACAAGATCTAGCACAAGCGTAGAATTCATCACGGGAGGAGCAGTTCAGGTGACGGGGATGATTACAGGCGAGAAAAATTTAACCAGAGCAGAAGCTCCCGGATCGCATACGCGACCGGGAGCATTTTTTTGTAGATCCAATTGTAATCCATCATGCGGACTGCCCCGGAGGTCTGAGCCCGGTTGAATACCGCAAGGCCATCGGAAAGGCAGCGTAAAATCAGTCCAAGAAAAGGTCCGAACGCCCTTTTCCCATAGTCAGGTTCTACACACGCTCGGGAACTTCGCTGCGAGTAACCGTGTCATACACAAACTCTGGGTCCAGGTCAACACCAGCATTCCATTCTATAGTATCAAAGGAAACCTTCACCTGTTTGAAAGCAGTTTCATCTCTCAGCTGCTTGAACACACCAAAATCGAGAAAAGGCTTCATATCCAGAGTTCCTTGTTCCCCATTGCAAAATGACACAAAAAGCACGTAGTCTGATTTTGGCTCAACTTTTTTTACTGATGGATACATACTCACAATCCTCCATTACTGCAGAGGTTGAATCTTGAATGGTTCTTCACCATTCATTACCAGACTCCAGTCTGCCATAAGCTCTTCCTGATGCAACTCTGCCCACGCAAGCACGAGTTTGGTCTGTTTGCCAGGAAAATCGCCCTGAATAATTTCGCACGTTCGTATGTCTACTGTTGCCCGATGCTCACCATAGTAAACATGAAAATGTGGTGGTGGATGTTCCTTGGGGGCATAATACATACGGACAATAATTCCGTAGAACATGGCAATTGTTGGCATCACAGCACTCCGGTTAACTTAGTATACTTCTCAGTACATGGAAACGCAACACGCACGGATCTGCAGATTACAATGAGTCCGGGAAATCGGACAGTCTACGGCGTGATCCGTCATGCGAACTGCCCCCCATCCCCCACCTAATCTGTAGAGCCATCGACAACATTTTGCAAGGAATTCTGTAGTAGCGATCACCCTGATTTCCTACTGTGGCTCCCTGAATCTGAAGAGCTCATCGGACATCGAGGTTCTTGGCAAAGCCCTGGTGTAAACACTTGTGTAAACAAAATTTCTTGACTTTTCCGCCAACTTCGGCTAGATTCTATGATCATAGAATGATTTAAATCTTTCTATGGTATGTAGTTAGCATACGCGAGCACTGTGCACACCTGTCTTACTGGCGTCGCTGGGGGACAAGGGGTCGGCGGTTCAAATCCGCCCAGCCCGAAAATACACAGGCCGTGAGTGCATGTCACTCACGGCCTTTTTTGTCCCTCCATCCCCGGAGGAGGCACCGAGCTGCGCGCTGGGAAGAGAGGGGAATGAAACCTTCAGGCAATCACCCACAACAGAAATTCACCCGGGACCTTCAATACTACAAATTTTGCGCCTACGGATTCCTGAAGAACCTCCGGTTCTACGAACCTTTTCTGATGCTCTTCTTCCTGGAGAAGGGACTCTCCTACGCCCAGATCGGCACACTCTACGCAGCTCGGGAAATCATGATCAACCTCGCCGAGATTCCCTCGGGAGTGCTAGCCGATACCCTGGGTAGACGGCTGACGATGGCGATATCCTTCGTCGCCTACATTCTGGCCTTTGTCACATTTTTTCTGAGCACACAGTACTGGACACTCCTCGTTGCCATGGTAGCCTACGCCTTTGGCGATGCCTTCCGTACAGGCACGCACAAGGCGATGATCTTTGATTACCTCACCTCACGAAACTGGCAACACCTGAAAGCCCACTATTACGGCCACACCCGCTCCTGGTCTCAACGGGGGGCCGCCCTGTCGGCCCTGATCGCAGCGGCCCTGGTCTTCCGCCACGGCTCATACGCGCCGGTCTTTCTCTTCACCATTATTCCCTACACCCTGGATCTGATCCTGATCATGTCCTACCCCAAAAATCTGGACGGTCCCCGGCACAGCAGCACCAGAACTATCCGGGACGAGTTTGCCCACGTCATCGCCTCGTTCCGAAAAAGCATGACCAACCCCGGTACACTCAGGGCGGTCGCAAGCCAGGCCCTCTACAGCGGGTACTACAAGGCCTGCAAGGACTATCTGCAGCCCCTTCTCAGGTCCCTGGCCCTGGGACTCCCTCTCTTTCTTGCCCTCGCCGGGGAGGAGCGAACGGCCCTGATCACGGGAGTTGTCTATTCGGGGCTCTATCTCACAACCTCGATGGCGTCGCGTCGGGCCGGGGCCTTGGGAGACCGCTTTGGAAATGATCTCGCCCGCCCCCTCAACGCCATGCTGCTTGGAGGGGTTGGATTTGGAGTTCTCAGCGGACTGGCCCAGGTAGCATCTCTTCCCGCAATCGCGGTGATCCTCTATATCGGGATATACGCGACAGAAAATCTTCGCAAGCCCCTGGGAATCAGCTATGTAACAGAGCGAATGGATAAGGCTTCCCTCGCCTCGGCCCTCTCCCTGGAATCCCAGGCCGAGACGGTCGTCTCGGCGGGGGTGGCGATCCTTTTGGGACTCCTGGCTACCTTTTTCGGGCCGGGCGGCGGACTGATGATCACCTCGGCCCTCTGCGGACTGGCGGGAATACTCCTTCGGCTCCCGCCAGAACGAACAGAGTTCACAGAACGGGAGTCCCGGCCCCTCTGAGAGTAGTGGCCTCTACCCCTCCACCAGAATCACCGGAATTCCCGCAATATCGGTAACATGATGCGAAACATCGCCGAGAAGGATTCGTTCGCCGGTACGAATCGTTCGCTTCCCCATGTAGATATAGTCCACACCACGAGATTCCGCTGTTTCAATTATTACGTCTGCCGGGTTACCACTGGCGATAACAATCTCCGACGCGATATCACGAGCTGGGCCCAGAGCCTCCAGGAGTTCTTCACGCGTGAGGGGCGGCGTCTCGTCGAACCGCACGTGAAGAAACACGATATCTGCATCCAGCTGTCGGGCAGTACGAGCTGCCCGGACCAGGGCAGCCACAGACGCTTCAGACCCATCGTAGGCGACCAGGAAGCGGTGTTTCTCGTGGACTGTTATCTTTGCTGGATCAGGGGAGCCTTTCGAAAGCATCCGGGGAGCCAAAAAGGCAGTACCAAAGGCACCCAGAGGGGCGGTAATTAATATGGCCAGCACGGCGATCGCGAGGATGTACTCACCACCCTCCACGCCCATGGCCAGGGGGATACCACCAATGGTGGCCTGGACCGTTGCCTTCGCCATATCACCGACAACCATGAAAAACCGCTCCTTGATGGTGATCCGTGAGAACGCTGTGGAGGCAAAAATACCCGCCCATCGACCGATCAAGAGGCCGGCCAGGATAATCAGCACCCCCCGGCCTCCCGCTTCACCAATGACGGTGACATTGACAGCAGCACCGATCAGAACGAAGAGGAATATCTCCCCGACGATCCAGACCTTTCCTACTTCAGTCCGCAGACGTCGTGCCAGAACCTGGTCAGATTCCAGAACCACAAACCCCATGACCATCACTGCGAGAAAAGAAGAGTAGGGAATGCGGGAATCGGCAAGTATCAGACCCAGCCCCACCACAAGCAGAACAATAAGATCGTGGACAATACTCTCTGCCACGTGCCTCCGGGAAAGCAGGAAAACCACCAGCCGTCCTGCCAGGTATCCCATGAGTAGCCCCAGGCCAATCTGGACCGGAATATCGAGCAGCCGGGCACCAATACCTGCGCCACCACTGGAGACATTCACCCCCTCCACCAGCCAGGCGAGGAAAATTCCGAACATCGTCACGGCCGTGGCGTCGCTTGCGGTTCCTCCTGCAAGAATGAGATCGGGAATTCCCTTGTCGACTCCCCATCCCTCCGCCTTGAGACGGAGCATCATGGGAACAATCACCGCTGGCGATGCCGCGCAGATTACCCATCCCAGCAACCACGATGTGTACCAATCCCACCCCATGATATACCGCGTCGCCACGGCAACCACCGCTGCCTCAATCACGGCCGGCAGAAATCCCAGCCGGATCGCTACCGATCCCTCCTGGAGGATCTTCTCGCGGTCCAGGCCAAGACCCGCTTTAGTGAGCACCACCAGAAGGGCCAGCGTGCGAATCTGATCCGACAACTCAATCATCTGCCCAGGCAGCAGATCCATCATTTCGGGACCAACCATAACTCCCGCCAGAAGCATCCCGATCAGTTTGGGAAGCCCCAGCCGTCCGGCGATCTCTCCGGCAATAAACCCCACAGCGAGAACAACAAGAATACCCTGAATCACACCTGCACCTCCGGTTGAAAAAGATCCTGCAACGAGTCCGGCACGAACCACTCCCATCAACCCGGCCAGGTCACGCAGAGAAAACTCTGCCACGACAGGAGAAGGTCGGAAGCGCAAACCGAGGAGGACTATATTATCAGGGACTGTCAGCCGGGAGAGGCGGTTATACGGCGAGCCCCATCGCCAAGGACCAGCGCACTGGCTTCGCCGACTATACCAGAGACGACACCCGTGATCAAGAAACGCCCCTTTCGTCATAGCGTCGAGACAGACATCAATGCAGGCTTGACTATATAATAGAGACGCCACGATAATGTCTACCATGCTCAATCGCTTCAAGCGAGCGCCACGGCCGGGACCTGATCCGGCCCCAAAATGGACGCCCTTTCTCCGGGACGTACTGATCTGCTCTCTTGGAGCCTACGGTGGGCCCGAGGCACACATGAGCGTCTTTCTCGATCAGCTCGTGGTAAAACGGTCCTACCTCACCGAAGAAGAGTTGATCGAACTGATCGCCCTGTGCAGTATCCTTCCGGGGCCAACCAGCACGCAGACCATCGTCGCGGTCGGTTACAAGGCGGGGGGCCCGGTTCTCGCGCTCTGGACGATGGTTCTCTGGGCACTACCCGTACTAACGGTGATGACCGCACTCTCCTTTCTCCATGAGCTGCTGGNGATCCGGGAAATCTCCTCTGAGATACTGCGTTTTATCGGCCCCATGGCCGTGGGGTTCATCATTCTGGCAGCCTGCCGCATCGGCAGAAAAGTCGTGGTCGATGGCACCACGGCCATCCTCATGGTGGCCAGCGCAGTTCTTACCTATATCATCCGGGAACCCTGGATCTTTCCCCTGGTCCTTGTGGCAGGAGGTGCCGTAGCTATCAGTCGTTCCCGGGAAAAGAATCTCTGGCAGAGGGTTTCCCTGAATCCGCCATGGCGCTACCTTGCTGTTTTTCTTATTCTCGCTCTGGGAGGGATCGTCGCAGCCACGATCTTTCAGCTGCGACTTCTTCAGATTGCCGAAAGTTTCTACCGCTACGGGTATCTGGTCTTCGGAGGAGGTCAGGTGGTGGTCCCGGTCATGCATAGCGAACTGGTGCAGATCAATCAGTACATGACCAATCAGGAGTTTCTCACCGGTTATGGACTGGTTCAGGGGTTACCGGGGCCGATGTTCAGTTTTGCCGCCTACGCCGGTGGTCTGGCTGCACGCAACGGCACCGTTCCCTATCAGATCGCGGGAGCGATCGCCGGTGGCCTGGGCATCTTTCTTCCAGGACTCCTCCTGATCTATTTTGTCTATCCGGTCTGGGAAACGTTGAGATCAATCCCAGCCATCAGGGTCGCCCTGGGCGGAATCGGTGCCGTCGCCGGAGGGCTCATCGCCATCGCGGCAGTAATCCTGGCTCAGGCCTCGGAGTTCGGAGGCCACGAGGCTTTGGTCACGGGACTGACCATCCTGCTCCTGGCGAGCCGGAAGGTTCCGGCTCCCCTGATCGTCGCAGCAGCCCTGGTTGCGGGGATTCTGGTGTGGGGGCACAGTGCCCAGAACCCACCGCCCCGGTGGCTATCAGAATTCTAGAAGTTTATGCCGAAGCCTATGGTCAGGCCGATCCCGTTCAAGTTGTCTGCTGCAGCAGCGCCCTCATCCGGGGCCGTACGATAGGCGATTCGGGCGTTAATATTCGCGTGCTCCGAGGCAAGCAGGGTAAAACGACCGAAAATGTCAGCCACATTTCCGCTATCACCGCTACCAAGCATGATGCCCGTGGACGTGGCAAGCCCCCCGACACGGAGCACCCGATACTCAGCGGAAAGCCCCTGGATCGATATATCTGCAGCATTCTCAATGCTTACCTGTTCATTGTAGACTCCGATCTGGGTGTTCTCGTCGATAAAGACCCCAAACTCGAAAGAGTTTCCGTATACATCACCGTGGTCGGAATCGGTAAGATACACGGGAGTGTGCCCGTAATGAACATAAAAGACTGGTCTTCCCTCAGCCTGAAGAGGCATCAGGAGAACACCGAACCAGACAACCAGAAGAGCTCCGTACATGCAAAGTCTTTTGTTTTCCATAAAACAAACTTTAGAGAGACTCCCTCGGGGTGTCAAGTTTCTCCCGTCCCTGAAGCATCTCTTTCCAGCCGCTACCCTTACACTTGCAGCTTTTGCCATGGCGGGATTTCTTCTGCTCAGCAGGAAGATCGTGTCCCAAAGCTGGACCGGAGCAGTCTCGGTAGCCCTGGTATCAGCAGTAGCTTTTCAGCTTCTTGCCTTTTTTCTCTTCAGAGCAAACCCGCAACGACTTCTTCTCCACGTAATGATGTCCCTGGCTATCTAAGCCTCTTTCCCCTGACCCTGAGAGTTATCCTGTACCCCATGAATATTTCTGTTCCCTGGCCCCTCCTTGCCATGATCACCTTTATCGCCTGCGCAGCGGGAATTGCACCTCTCCTTCCCGGGGGAATCNGGAGCTTTGATGCGGTAATAGTTTTTCTGCTCCAGCGGTCTGGTATAGACGTGGGAACAGCCCTTACCCTGGGGAATCTTCTGTTGGGAACGACAGGAATTCTTCTTTGCCTGAAGGGATTCGACTGCCGCCTGGGAGCGGCCTGCATCCTGGGGGATGCTCTGATGGATTCTCTCGATGTCTGGTCTGCGCGCCGTCTGAAAGCAGAGAGCACCCTGGGAAAAGAGCTTGATTCTCTGTCAGACCTCGTCTCTTTTGGGGTCGCCCCTGTGGCTATGCTCTGTGCGCAGCAGGAATAGCCCTGGCACTACGCCAGTCAGCGGGATAAGAGAGGGCTCCCTCTACCCCGGGGAATCAGCTCTCGTCGGGATACACAATGCGGTTCCGCCCCTCCCGCTTGGCCTGATAGAGTCGTCCATCGGCTATCGAAATAAGCTCCTGAAGACCCTGTTCGGCGGAAGAAGGCGACAGGACATCCCGGGTCGTAGAAACTCCGCCACTGAAGGTTATCCTCAACGGGGTCCCCTCAAAGAGAACATCTGTTTCCCGGATCCTTCTCTGCAATCGGCCAAAGAGTTCATGAGCCTCGGGAACCCCGGCATTCACGAGAACAACCACAAACTCCTCCCCTCCAAAACGACCTGAAAGATCGTAGGAACGCACCGATGAGGCCAGCACCCGGGCGAACTCGCGCAGAACAAGATCCCCCGCAGCGTGTCCCCAGGTGTCGTTGATCGCCTTGAAATGATCCAGATCGATCATGCAAAAGGAAAACTCCCGACCTTCACGCAGATATTCCTCCATCAGATTTCCCAGTCGCTCCAGGACGTGGTGTCGGTTAAAGAGCTCCGTCAACTGATCGTGGACCGCCATATGGTAGAGGCTATCCTCGGCCCGCTTCCGGTCGGTTATATCAATGATCAACCCTTCAATGATACCGGCTCCCCGGCTGTCACTCCCTACATACATTCCCTGCTCAAAAACCCACCGCTCTTCTCCATTGGAGGTTCGGATCCGGTACTCCAGACGGTGCAACTTCTGCCGGGGTTTTGCCTCAGCCCAGGCTCGGCGAACCCGGTCACGATCATCGGGATGAATGATCTCGTCATAGGAGACAACCCGGTTATCAATGATGTCCTCGCTTCCGTAGCCCGTTAATCCCCGGCACCCCTCGGAAACGAGCTCCATTGTCCAGCTCCCGTCATCGCGGCACCGATACGCCATTCCCGGGAGGCTGGCCAGGAGCACACTCTTGCTGCGCTCGCTCTCCTGGAGGGCGTGGTTCGNTTTTCGAAGCCGGTGATTCCAGAAAAGCGAGACCAGAACCAGCACCACCAGAACGGCCAGAACCCGAAAGGCGGCACTCAGATACACAGGCCTTACAACGGTGATGTTGACATGGCGGTTCACAATCTCTTCCCGCTCCCTGGGCGTTATGGTGGCAATTCCCCGGTTCAGGATCTCCCGAAGTGGCTCCTGCCCCCGGAGCACGCCCATGCGCAGGCGGTTTACGTACGCATCGGGAGCCTGCCCCGCTATTCTCAGGTTGAAAAGCCCCTCCTTGCGAATGGTATAGGCCGAGATAACAAGAGATCTGAGAGCCATATCCGCCCTGCCGTCGAGGACAGCCTGGAAAACGTCCTTCTCCGAGGGAACTGTCAGGACACGCAGGTTGGGAAAATCCCGACGGACCCGCTCTTCCATGGACGTTCCCTGGGGAAACACGATTATCTCATCGGTGAACTGCGCAGCATCGGCGATAAGGGGATGCTCCTGGCGGGTGATGAAAACATTGGGATCGACCAGCAAGGGATCGGTGAAGACCAGCCACTCTTCGCGCTCCGGCGTCTGATTCAGAAAGGGCAGAATCAGTACATCCCCGGCCCGGGAGAGCTCCAGAGCCTCNGGCCAGTCCCGGGGGAAGACCCAGCTGAACTCGATCCCCAGGCGATCGGCCACGAGGTTCAGCAGATCAGCAGCAATACCTGCAAAATTTCCCTCGTCGTCAAAATACTCAAAAGGTGGCCAGTCCGGATCGGGCGCCACCGTAAGGGGCCCCAGGCGCTCCAGATACAACCGTTCTTCCTGCGAAAGGTTCACCCGAAGACCCGAAGCCTGATCGGGATCCCCGGCGTGAAGAGCCACCACCAGAAAGACCCCCGGGAAGAGCGGAAAGAGTCTCAGAAATCCTCGATGCAGTTTCACCTTCATCCTTGCCTTACAGTATGGTTATCCCTCAAGGGGGTGTCAAAAACAACAGTTCAGGAAAGGAAGCCTTCCGAAAACAGCGCCCTCCGGGGGCTACCACAGNAGATGGCTCCCCTCATTCCAGCTTTCCCTGTGGCCTCCTCCCGTGTATGATAGAGCCATGTCACGAGATAAAGTACGAGAGATTGTTCAAAGCGCTGGCNACTGTCAGATGGCCACCTCAGTGGATGGGCAACCCCGGGTTCGTCCCATGAAGTTCGTTGTCACCGATGATTTCAAGTTCTGGTGCTCCACCTTTGTGATCAGCGGAAAAATGAAGGAGTTCGAACAGAACGCTCGGGTCGAGCTCTGCTGGGTGGACCAGCAGAAGAACCACCTCCGGGTTACGGGAACCGTGGACGTCTCGAGCGGGCCCGAGAAAAAACGGGAACTTCTCCGGCTCCACCCCGGGGCAAAGGGGCTCTTCAGGGACGAGCACGATCCCAACCTGGTCCTGGTAGAGGTGACTCCAAGCCGGGTGCGCTGGAAAGAACACTCCTTTGGGGAGTACCACGAAGTGGAATAACGAGGTTCAGGGCGCAGCCACGCCACCCGGTGTGGCTGNGGCATGCCCGTCTGTAGTATCTACCGATGTAGTATACTGTGGGGCGAGGAGGATCGTTCTTTCATGATTATTCGCGATGAAAGGGAAGACGACGTCGGGGCAGTCCGGATGATCCACGAAGCAGCCTTCGGATCATCCGCCGAGGCCGACCTGGTTGACACCCTGCGAAGCCAGGTGCGGCCTGTCATCTCTCTGGTAGCNGAGGAANANTCCCGGGTCATTGGNCACATCTTCTTCTCTCCCGTCATGCTGGATACTCGGCAGGACCTGAAGTTGATGGGACTCGCTCCCATGGCNGTCATGCCGGGGCATCAACGGGGCGGCGTGGGATCAGCCCTGGTGGCACAGGGTCTGGAAGAATGCGGGGACCGCGGAGCAGGAGCTGTAACCGTCCTGGGGCACCCCGCCTACTACCCCCGCTTCGGGTTTCTGCCCTCGANNCGATTCGGAATCAGGTCGGAATACCCCGTCCCCGACGAGGTATTCATGATCAAGGAGCTGATTCCCAATTATCTCCACGATTACCGGGGCACCATCAGGTATCACCAGGCTTTTCGGGATATCTAGCGCCGGTGAGGATATCGAACCCTGGAGGCGCCTCACCTTGGGAGCCAGCCATCTCTTTGCCGGACAGTACCNCACCCTCGNCCCGCAGGAGCGAGTCCAGGAGAGAATTATCGCGCATCTGCTTTGCCANGAGGACCTTCTCCAGGCCCTTCATGAACTCTCCGATGCAGTCGCACCCCAGGGAATAATAGACGGTGGTGCCCTCCTTTCGATCCATCAGAATTCCTGCCTGTTTCAGGAGCGAGAGGTGCCGCGAGATGGTAGAGGCATCAACACCAACCTGGAGGGATAAATCCTGAACGCACCGGGGTCCCGTGCGGTGGATCAGATCAACAATGAATATACGGGTTGGATGGGCCATTGCCTTGAGCACTCCGGCCCGAGCCTCCGCACGCAGAAGATCTCTCTTGTCCATAGCGCCTGCAAGGGTAGTCAATAACACACCTGCCGTCAATTGATGCGTTGCGGAGTGCCCGTTTCTACTGTTGGCAGGTATGTACAGTGCGGGCCGTGCTGACGATACGAAATATCGGGGAAGACTGGATATCTTCCCCCATTCCGGAATCCTTGCCTACTCTTCGACAATGAGACGCCCGTACATTCCCGCCTGGCGATGCCCTGGAACCGAGCAATAAAATTCGAAGGTTCCCGCCCGATCTACAACGAACTCCACCGTCTCGGAGCGACCGGCACCCAGCACCCGGGTAGCGGCCCCCTCAAACTCGTCCACCCGCCAGTCGTGCCGACCACCACCGTTCCGGTAGGTGACCCGAAGCCGGTCTCCCCGGTTCACCCGGATCTCCGTCAGATCGTAGGCCATTCCCCGACTGGATATCTCGATCTCCTTCACCCCGCTCTGATCTGTCAGGTCCAGAGTCCGTGCAAAAAGGGGAGATCCCACAAGAACCAGAAGCCCCGCCACCACCATTCCTCGCTGCAGTATTCTTTTCATGGGGCAAAGCTACTAATANAATAGCTTTTTAGTCAACAAATATTGAAAGCGGGGCGGAAGGCCCTTCCTGCCGCCCCTCCTTTGGAAAATCTCTTTTCTGGAGCATCCAGGTCCCCGAATCAGAATCGGCGCACGGGACGAACGTGCCGGGTGTATCCCTTGCCCCAGCGGTTTTCATCCACTCCGACTCCATCCATCACTACCCGGGCATAGGCTCTGCTGTGCTCGGTAGAGGTCCAGTAGTACGCCTGGGAAGCAAAGCCCCCGTCCTTTTCCAGAGCTGACATCATCTCCAGAGCTTCATCCCAGCTCGGTAAAAACCAGTCAGCGAAGGTCTCTCCCTGATGCTCGGTCACCAGACGGTAGCAGTAGAGGGCCGCGTAGTCATCACCTGCCTTGTAGTCATCGCCGTAGTCACCATTATCAAGATCGTCCTCGTCAGGGAGTTCACCATCATGGAAGGCAATAATCGCTTCTGTGTTCTCTAGGCCAAAACCGATCTCCCGGTGCCGGGCATCCTCTCCCACCGTTCTGCGGTCCCCCCAGGGAAGGCGATCCGGAGCATCCTGCGGAGCTGCTTCGAGATAGCGCCATCCATCCTCCATCCATCGAGAGTTCTCGTAGAAGATCCACCCTCCTGCAGGGCCCCGTTCTCCCACAATGTAATCCCCGATCTCCAGATTTGCTGCAGCGCTCCCCGCCCGGTTACCTTCGGGCGTGGTTGCAATCAGCGAAATCTGATAAAACCCCCGAGGCCAGAGAGTTGTATCATCACCGATCTTGAGAGACGCCGTGTCCGAGCGGAGCTCCCCGTTCACAAACCATTGGTAAGAGATGTTCTGGTGAGAGGGCTGGGAAGAGACCACCCCCCTGAGGCTAATCATCTCGCTCTCCATCATGCGTGGCCGGTGGCCTTCTATGGAAACCTCCAGCGGAGAAGCCATATCTTGGGTAACCGTTACCCGCAAACGCCCCTCAGAAGTCTCCTGCGTATAATCGTACGCTCCCCGGGTCACCCCGCCTTTCACGATCCGTACAACCCGGACACCGCCACAGGCAACCGTGCTCTCCCCATCGTTCAGGGAAAGAAAGAGCCTGTAATACCCCGCATGCAGATCCACGGCAGCCAATGCCCTTGACGGGGTTACGAGCCCATCATCGTCAATAGCAAATTCTATCTCAGGAACGGGATGGGGATCTTCCTGATCGTCGCCGGGAGATTCTATCCGTTCCAGCCGTGCCTCCACCTGTGGGTGCGAGACACCGCCGGGCCTCCAGAAAACTTCCAGTTTGAGCGTTCCCTTTCCCTCCAAAGGAGAAACCCGAATATTGGTGGTTGTTTCCGAGCCACCCCGCACGGTTGCTACGGAACGTCCACGCCCTATCACATCGCCCTCAGCGTTTTTTGCCTCCACCGTTATCGTCCAGTCACCGCCCCGGAGGCCCTTGCGAACAATCTGACCGGGATTCTCTCCCTCAACGACATGATCAAAACTCGCATCCCCCGGGCCCGTTCCGGATACTACCCAGGAGCTGATATCCATGGACAGTTCCGGTTCCAGCGTTGTCTGCTGCGACACCCCCTCCTCTCCGAGGACGATCCGGAGAGCCCCCCGCGATTCACCCCCCGATGAATCGGAGCTCAGGACGTTGCTGCACCCCGTAAGAGTCCACACCGCGACAACCGCCGCCAGCAAGGCCATTCCTTTCTTCATGTATTCCTCCTTTGAAAACCCTTTAATAGACATATTAATGATATATTTTTTTAAGTCAATATTTTTTCAAAGAAATTAATTTAACACTTTCTAAGTCATGATATCATTAAACGCAATATTTGAAATTTNTGCTGAAAACAAAGGAGGAAATCATATGCTGAAAGGAAGTCTAAAATTCGGTTTCGTTTTTTTGCTGTTGGCAACGCTCCTGGGGTGCGATACCTTTCTGGGGTCCGACAGCAGCTCTGGAGGGAGCTCTTCCGGAGGAGGGCCAGGAGNCACAAACCCCGTTACCACCTCAGGAAACCGATACCCGATCATTCTGGTCCACGGCTTTGCCGGGTGGGATCGCCACGAGAAACAACTCCCCACGGGCGAGTCCTATTATTACTGGGGAGGAACAGTCTACGACATTCAGGAGGAACTCCGCAGCGCCGGCTACGATGTCAGAACCGCTGCGGTGGGCCCCTTTTCAAGCAACTGGGAACGCGCCTGCGATCTCTACGCCTACATAAAGGGGGGTACCGTGGACTACGGCCAGGCCCACGCAAACCGCTGGGGTGTCGCCCGTTTCGGGCGTACCTATGAGGGGATATACCCCGAGTGGGGAGGCATAGACCCCTCCACAGGGGAGCCCCGAAAGGTTCACCTGATCGGTCACAGCATGGGGGGGCAGACCATTCGAACCCTGGTCCAACTCCTGGAAGAGGGTCACCAGGACGAACAGCATGCATCAGGCAAAGATGTCTCCTCCCTTTTTGAGGGCGGGAACTCCTGGGTGCACAGCGTGACCTCCATATCCACACCCCACGACGGGACATCGGCGGCCGATGCCGAGGGTTTCGAGTTTTTTGTCGATCTCATGCGGGGAATGATTATTGACACCGCGATCGGTCACGCCTCCCGCGAGGGAGCCCCCCTCTGGCAGGATTACAAGCTCGACCACTGGGGGTTACATCAAGGGGAGGGAGAGTCAACCGAGGAATACCTGGAGAGGATCGCAGACCACGAGATATGGGAATCCAGAAACTTTGCCCTCTGGGATCTGAGCCCCCAGGGAGCAAAGGAGCTGAACCAGTGGGTAAAGGCCCAGGAGAACGTCTATTATTTTTCCTGGACCACCAACAAGACCCGCCCCATGGTATCCGCCGACGATGTGNACGAAACCTGGGGAGCACGAATGAGGCGATTGCTTGGTCTTGGTGGGTTGACGGGGGCCACCGTTGAAAAAGCCATCAACTCTCTTATTGGCTACGACTCAGGCTATCACGTCCCCTGCGATGTCAATGGCCAAAAGCCCATGACCACCATGTTGCAGCCCGTGGCTGTTCTCATGGGGCGCTACGAGAACCCNGGACTGGGAATAGACCAGCGATGGTGGCCCAGCGACGGTCTGGTAAACGACGTTTCCCAGAACGGCCCGAAACTTGGGTCGAAAGATACAATCGTCCATGNTTANGACGGCCGGATCGAGTCCGACGGGAGTTACCCTGAACGGGGAATCTGGTACCACTGGCCCGTCAAGAAAGGTGTGGACCACATGGAGGTGGCAGGAAACCAGACTTTTTCCCGAAACCGGCACAGGCGATTTTATCCGACTCCCTTCTTCCTGGATATGGCAAAGCACCTCTGGGACCTTCCGAGGACCCCCTCGGAGACATCCCAGAGGAAGCTCGCCCTGGAAATATNCTGGGAAGGGGAACTCCCCGAAGAAGGCCCCCACCTGCCCCTGACCTTCGTGAACCTTGCAACCGGCGAGGCCCATACCCCCTCCCCGGAAGGCGAACCTCCCCGGTTGTGGGATATTGCCTTTGGGGCAACCCTGGTAGAAGGTAATCGGGGCACAACAGGGTTCAATAATTCCTCGTACCGGATTGCTCCCCAGGTCTACACCAACAGCGGAGAAACCGCAGAACGTCTCGAATCCTCTTCATCTGAAGGAGGAAGCGCACGCGTCCACCTGGTCACCCACNACGGGGAATCCCCAGTCCGGTCCCTCGGACAGGTAACGCCTTTTCACAAGAGCGAGGCCCGAGGGATCTTCGAGCGGACAGACTGGTACGACNGGGCTTCACCTCATGGCCCAAAGCATTTTGACAAGCTCCTCCAGATCGACTACAGAAGCAACACCGGACCATCCTCAAGCCGTTCCGTAGAAAGAATCATGAACGTCATGAACTACGTGGGGTATCTCACCTTTGACGACGGGATCTACGGCCGTGGATTATGGGGAGGAAGAAAACCACCAATGCAAACATACGAAGAGCCCGCCTTTTATACTCTCTCTGATAGCGGTGATCCCGAATCGGATTTTGAACCGACAAGAAACGTGTATCTTGTCCGCCACGGAGATGCCCGGGGATATTCCGCCGTACAGATCACGGAACTCGCAGTAACGGGAGCCAACGCCATGACCCTGACCCTGCAATTCCGTCTTCTGGACCAGAGCGAACCGGAATAGCCCGACTCTGCCCCCCTGCGTCCCGATCCTTCAGGACGCAGGGGTATCCTGCAGGAAATTTCTTCCTTTCCTTTGACAAGGCCCGGGTAAAGCACAAGACTTTCTACAGAAAGTTCTCGCCGGTTGCGCCGGAGCGCTGCCCCTGGATAAGGAGGTCTCCTGTGAAGATGTCGATCAAAATGAAGCTGGCCCTGATGGTAGTCGGCCTGCTTGCCCTGGTTATCGTCACCGTCACCACAGCGGTGTACATCAATTACTCGCGACAACTGAATCAGCAGCTCCTCGTCGAGACTCAGACCAAGATGGACGCTGCCACAGCCCGGGTGGATGCCTGGCACGCCGTGAACGCCCAGACCATCAAGTCAGTCAGGAACGAGGCCCGCCATCGCATGGACGACATCCAGGGGATTCTACCCTCCCTGATCGCCGGCGTCGACGACAACCCGGACCTCTCGGCCATGTACTTCTGTGACATGGTCCCCTACTATCAGGGAGGAATCTGGATCGAGAGCGGGGGCTGGATACCTCCCGATGACTACGACCAGTACACGCGGGCCTGGTTTGCCAACGCCATCGAACAGTCTGAACCTATTCTCACCGAACCGTATATGGATATGATCACCAACAGCCTTGTGGTGAGCGTGGCGGGACGCATCGAGGGAGACCAGGGAGAGATGCTGGGGGTTATCGGTCTGGATGTCCTCCTGACGACGGTGGAGGAGATCGTCCGTAATCTGCNCATCACCCGGAACAGCCGGTCCTACCTCCTNGACGGGTCGGGCCTCTACATCACAGCNGATCAGGAAGAAGATATTCTCACCGAGAACTACTTCGAACGNACCCAGCGGCAGCCCATGCTCAGGGAGCTGCGAAACGCCCCCTTCAGTTTCAATATCGACCGCCGCACCNGGACCTACGCAGCAGCTCACCGCTCCCAGGCAACAGGNTGGATCGTCGTTTCTCAGGGCCCCCTGTCCGATATCTACGGTGTACTCTACCAGTTTCTGAGGAATCTCTTCCTGGTAGCTCTGGCGGCTCTCCTGGCGGGCACCGCTGCGGTCTATCTTCTGGCGGTGAGCTTCACAAAGCCGATCCTGGCCATGAACGAGATAGCCCGGGAACTCGCCTCGGGAAACCTGGAGATCGCCGTCGACGGGAAAGCAAGCCAGAGAGGGGACGAGATCGGGGTCCTCGCCCGTTCCCTGGATCAAACCATTACAAAACTTATCAGCGTTGTCTCGGACATTCAGGAATCTTCTTCGCGGGTTGCCGCCAGCTCACGCGAACAGGCCGAGGGGGCAGAACAGGTCTCGCTGGGTATTCAGGAGGTCTCCAGATCCAGTCAACAGCTCTCCTCGGGCGCAACCGAGCAGGCCGCCAGCGCCGAGGAGGTCTCGGCCAGCGTGGAAGAGATGAGCGCCAACATCCGCCAGAACGCCGACAACGCCATGAGTACCGAAAGCATTGCCGTGAAAGCCGCCCAAACCACCCAGGACGGGGCCTCGGCGGTGCGGCAGACCGTGGAAGCGATGCAGCAGATAACCGAGAAGATAACCATCATCGAGGATATCGCGCGCCAGACCAATCTGCTCTCCCTCAACGCGAGCATAGAGGCCGCACGAGCGGGCGTACACGGAAAGGGATTTGCTGTGGTAGCGAGCGAGGTGGGCAAGCTGGCCGAACACAGCCGCGCCGCAGCCAGCGAGATATCGGAACTCTCCAAAAACAGTGTTGCCGTAGCGCAAAAGGCAGGATCGACCCTGGATACCATGGTGCCGGAGATCCAGAAAACGGCCGAGCTCATTCAGGAGATCAGCGCAGCAACCCGCGAGCAGGACACGGGGGTACAGCAGATCAGCCAGGCCATAAACCAGCTCGATTCGGTGATCCAGAATAATGCGGCTATCTCCGAGGAGTTCAACGCCACCAGCGAGAAGATCTCCGACCAGTCCAGCGCGATCGCCGAGACAGCCAGGGAGCTGGCCCTCCAGGCGCAGCGGATCACCGAAACGGTCGCCTTCTTCCGTGTGGCCGGTGCAAAAAGGACCACCGCTCCCCTGCTGAACCCGCCCGAGTGAGCCGCCGGCGCTCCCGTTCCCGGACCTGCTCCCGCCCTTACGGCGAGAGCAGGTCGTCGATAGCTTGCCGGATTACCTCTGACACCTCATCATCGTCGCTGACAGGGAGGGAGACTCCCCTGCCCAGCTCCGCCAGACGGTCGAGATCTGCCATCTGCCCAGGGCCGACCGCCAGACCGATCGTGGATGTTCGCACACCTCGGGCGTAGGCCTCACGGACCAGGGGCTCGGAGGCCGGATCCACGTCGCCGTCGCAGAGGAGGATCAGGATATTCCAGAACCCGGGAGAGCGATTCCTGCTCAACTCGGCGTACCCCGCCCGAAGTCCCGCAGAAACGGTTGTACCCCCACCGGCGGTTATTTTGTCAATCGCCGCAATCACCTCGGCCCGCCGGGCAGAGGTGACCCGACGCGCCTCGACATCCACCCTTGCCGAGTTATCGAAGGTCACCACGGCGAGGACATCCCGGGAACTCAGCCCCTCTACCAGCACAACAGCCGCGCTCTTCGCATTCTCCATCCGGCTGTTAATCCCCGATCCCATGCTCCCGCTCCGGTCTATCACAAACGCCACGTTGAGCTGCCGGGTCTCGACATAAAAGGGATACCGGGCAATCTCGCATCCCGGGAGGAGGATCGCGGACAGGGGAACCACCACCAGGATCATGCCTGCAAGATATCTCATGAGCCCTCCCTCTCGGGGGGAGAGAGGATCAGCTCCACCCGCCGGTTTCTCCATTGTTCACCGGTCTCTCCAAAGGGGACCACCGGCTCCGAGGCGCCCCTGCCTTCTGTCCTCATCCTGGCCGGATCGATCCCTAACTCAACCAGAGCGTCTCTCACTGCGTCGGCCCGTGCCCGGGAGAGCGGGATCAGAACCTGTTCCTGCTCCCGGGGCCCCCGCACGGGATCATTCCAGTGAACAAAACTGGTATGCCCCTCTATGAGCACGGTATACCCGGGGTACTTCCGGAGATCCCGGTACAGACGCCGCAGAATTCTTCTGTTTTCCCCGGATCGCTCGTTCTCCGGCCCCAGAAGCACCGCCTGGTTTGGCGGGAAAAAGAGATCCGTCACGGTGATAAAGGCCTGTTCCCGGGGCATACTCGCCGGAGGAATCCGCGCGGAAAAGCCCGCGAAAAACCGATAGACACCACCCCCCAGGGCAGGGAGCCCCACTCCGGCGTGGAACGACACCGCCTCCCGGGGAAGATCAACCACCATCTGGGGAAGAACCTCCACCATGTACCCCCGCTCCATCCAGAGCGTTGCCCGGTTCTGCACAACCCAGGCAGCCCTGGCCCGGCCGAAAGAACGATACCAGAGAACCGGAGCGAGGTTCAGAAACACCCTGTTCTTGTATCCCTCGCTATCAGGAAAGTGATCCCTGCCGAGCGTCCGTGCATAAGAAAGGGTAGCCAGAAGAGGCAGGTCCTGGCCAAGGAGGGGAAGACTCATCGGGCTGGTGACCCCGCAGTAGAGATCCCACCCCGGGTCCCCGTAGGGAGAGATTACACTGGCCACGTTGGGCAGGCTCCCCTCGTAGGACTCCCACCGCAGATCGTCCCGGTAATAGATAACCCCTGCGTAGGGCATGACCGCTGATCCCGAAGTCACCTTCCCTTTAATCCGCCCTTCCAGAGCCGCCACGGTACCCAGATAGAAATCGTCATCCCGATAATTCACCGCGACAACCCCCGCCGTAACCTGAAGATCATCGACAAGCCCAACAGTCAGGAAAGTTCTGTTCGCCACCAGAGGCATCGCACCGGTTTCGGCTGATGTGGTTTGCGCAAGATCACCGGTTTTTCTCTCCACCATCCTGGGAGAAGGGGAATCGATCAGAAAGAGACTTTGAGCCTCAACCCCTCCGGATACGGGGGAACCGAGAGAGGGAACCAGGAAGATCACTCCCAAAAACCAGAAAAACAGCACAACCAACTATAGAATTTATCTCCTCCTGCTTTCCACATCTTTGTGAAAATCTTCTTCACCGCGTATAATCTGTAATAAATAAAATTGCAGGAGATCGGGGCCGTGGCAAGAATAATCATGGCGATAACGCTCTTTTGCCTGGTCCCGGGGTTGCAGGCAGAGGTGGTGAGCACACGCTATATGGCAGGAATCCTCTCGTTCCACCAGGAAGATTACAGCGATATCTCTACCTACGCCTTCGGCGGAGCCCTTGGCACAGGCAGATCCTTCCCTCACAGAACCTGGGCTGGATGGCGGGCGGAGGCGGGGTACCGTCAGCACTCATCGCTGAAGGCAACCGAGGGGAACTGGATACATAGCCTCCATGGGTCGATCGGCCTGGAAGCAGCCTTTCAACTCCCNCAAATCCACCACACCCTCCGGTCCCACATCGCCGCAGGGAACGTGCTGCACCTCATCCCCGATCCCCTCGATACCGAAGATACCCGCCTGAACGATGAGTGGTATCTCGACAGATTTCTGGAGATCGGCCTGGAGCTCTCCCTTCGCGTTGACGAGAGTCTCCGGTTTTCTTCAGTCTTTATCGCCCCGCGATTGTGGATCTTTGTTCAGGGAGGATACGCCCTGCCCGTCCTGGTTGGCCTTCGTCGCTAGATCGCGGGGCTCCGGGAACCCAGGGGAAGAGGATTCCCCTGTCATGGCATCTACGCATCGCCGGACCTTTGCGNTATACTGGCCCCACATGTCTACAAATGCAGGCGCTCCAGCCATCAAGCTCTATCGAGGTTACGGGATCGTCGCTGCCAGCTTTGTCGTTCAGGGAACGATTGTGGGAGCGATCTTCACATACGGGCTCTTTCTGGAAGCGCTCCAGAGTGACCTGGGCTGGTCCCGGGCGGTTATCTCCGCCGGTTCATCCCTGGCATCGCTGGTGATGGGAATATGTGCGATGATCTTCGGGGGGCTCACCGACAGGATCGGCCCCCGCCGTATCCTTGCCCTGGCCAGCCTGGCCATCTCTCTGGGCTTCGTCCTCATGTCGCGGGTCACCGCGCCCTGGCAATTACTCGTGATATACCCCCTCTGCGTCGGCCTCGCCTTCGGGAGCCACGATGTGGTAACCCTCTCTACCGTCTCACGGTGGTTCGAACGCCGCCGGGGAATTATGTCGGCCATCGTCAAAACCGGCACGGGGGTGGGTCAGGTGATCGGTCCCGCCGCCGTGGCGATCCTGATCACCATCTTCGGATGGCGCACGGCCTACCTCTGGATCGCTGCAGTGACGGGCCCCCTGGTGTTCTGCGCATCGCGCTTTTTGCACCGCTCGCCCGAAGATGTCGGGACGCCCCACGAGGACGCTATTCCCCCTCTTGATGAGGCCTCCGGCCCCCCTTCGGGGGCGTCTCCTCTTGAGGGCATCCCCCAGCTCATCCGCAGCCCCCAGTTCCGGCGCGTTTGTGTGGCCCAGGCGGCAGTCTTCTTCTGCACACCCGTGATCATCGTTCATATCGTTCCCTATGCGATAGATCTGGGAATAGAGCGAACCCTGGCAGCGGGGATTCTCTCCGTTATCGGAGCCATCAGCATTGCCGGGCGGCTTGTCATGGGAACGATCATCGACCGCACGGGCGGGAAACGNGCCCTGCTCTATTGCTACGCTGTGCTGGCTACGGCCTTTGTGCTGCTGCAGTTTACCTCCACGGCCCCCACGCTCTACCTCTTTGCCCTGATCTACGGGTTCGGTCACGGGGGGCTCTTCACCTGCGTCTCGCCCCTGATTGCAGAACTCTTCGGCACACGATCCCACGGTCAACTCTACGGCACCACGGTCTTTGCAGGAACTCTGGCGGGATCGCTGGGGCCCACCGTGGCAGGAGGAATTTTTGACCTGCTGGGCAGCTATCGGCCCGCCTTCCTGCTGCTGATCCTCCTGGTGGCGGTGGCTGCTATGGCTGTAGCGTCGATACANCCTCGTCAGTGGAGGCCGGAATAAGCGATTCGATCAGCTCNTCGACCTCGGCCTGGCCCCGATCATCGCGACGCTCGAAAGCNAGCTCCAGGTTGACCTCACGCAGCTTCATCATCAGNTTATGGACGATCATGAAGAGCACCTTCATGCCCGAACGGGGATTCTCCTGNAGAACTTTCAGAAAGGCCGTCCGTTCAAAGCACATGAGACGCANCGTCTCCTGGGCAACCACAGAGGCGATGCGGGGCATATTGGAAAAAATTGCCGCCTCGCCCACCACCTGGCCNGCCCCGAGGGTAGCCACGTAGGCNTCGCTCCCCTCCTGATTCACCATAACCGAACAGGCCCCGGAGAGAATTACATAAACCTCCTGCTCCACGGCGTGTTCGTGAATGAGAACCTCCTGNGGATCGCATTCCACAAACCGGGAGCATTCTATAAGTCTCTCGATTGCCTCATCAGGAAGATGCCGGAAGAGGCGGGCCTTCTTTAGCTGCGGCAAAAGCGTATCCTGTTTTACTCGTATATCTTTCATANCACAGAGAAGTATAGNCCACGGANCGAGAGCTTTCCAAAGAAACTTGATTTTTCTGCAGAAAAACCGATCACTGAACCAGATGAGGCCTGTTATTTTTCTCCGGTCTNCCCTGGCGCTATCGCTCNCACTCTGCCTGATCGCCCCCNTGGCANCCCTGCATGCCTCGGGTCGCATCGCCATACATCCCGCTCCCGATCCGTTTACCCTGAACAGTCGCGATGCAGTCCAGGCGGTCTGGATGATCCGGCGTAGCCGGCTCCTGATCCTGGCCCCGCCCGGCGGGGATCGGGAAATCATCTATCTAGAGAACCCCCTGGATCTGGAGGCGCGCTACGCGGGAACNGATCCGGACCCTCCCGCCAGGGAGCACGCCCGGCGNTACCAGCTCTACCTGAAAGNCGCCCCCCTGGACTGGCAAAACAGCTTTATCCGGTACCGGGGGGAGATGGTAAACCTGCAGGGCCTCTTTACCTACCGGAACCAGGAACTGCCACCGGGGCTCCGCCTCCGTCTTTCCGACGGGCCTGACAGCTAGAACTGGTACGACAGATGNCCGCCGGTGAGCAGGNTCAGCTGGCCTCCTCCAAGATCGANTGCCTCNATCCCCGAGGTATCATACTCGCCTCCCAGAACGCGCAGATTCAGGAGGGTCAGACCCAGCACCAGCCGGTCCGAGACGGCCAGATCCACACCGGATCCGNCCTCAAAAAAACCCAGAATAAAGGTGGCGGTATCGGAGTCANCATTCTCTCCGTATTCCCGGGATTCCTCAATCTCCAGGCCCGCACCAACTCTNCCGAACCATCGAGCCGAGCCGGTATGGAACCCCGCCTTGACCCCCAGCCCCATCATAGCTGAAACCTGCTCATCGAAGGTATTGTTATCGCTGGTCTCNTCAAGACCAAAAAAGGACAGCTGCATTCGTCCGTCAAAGCCCAGGGAATTACCCCAATACCCCAGACGCGCTCCGATCATCTCGGTTCGGCGGAACCGGTCTGCGGCAATGCCTGCCGTCCACCCCCGTACCAGCGGAACCGACTCCTGCCCATGAAGCTCCACCACCAGGGGGGAGCGGCACAGCAGGAGACATCCCAGAAAAATCCAGGGCCTGATCTTTTGTCTCATGTCGTTCCTCCAGAAATCAGTCTGCTTTACAGTATAGCGCGGGCCCTTCCGTTTTTCGAAAGATACTCCGAAGGAGATGTGCCAAAGCGCTCCTTGAACACCCGGTTGAAGGTACTCTTTGAGGGGAACCCTGACTCGATAGCCAGAGCAAGAATCGTTCGCTCCTGAAGCTCCCCTTCCTGAACCCGTTCGAGGAACTCGTTCAGACGATACCGGTGGATGAGCTGGGTGTAGTTCTCGGCGTAGCTCTCGTTAATGACGGTAGACAAGACCCTGGGCGGTACATTCAGACACCGGGAAAGCCGATCCAGGGTGAGAGAGGGGTCCCGATACATACCCTGCTCCAGCACCTCCTGAAGTTTTTCCCGTATTTCTCGCGCATCCTCTTCATCGGGACATGCTCCGGAGCGCTGCCCCTGCCTGGTGCCCGTCTTCGTTTCCGTCCCCGTCAGAGAGAGAACATCGGGAACGATCAGGAGAAAGAACGAAAAACTGTAGACTGAAACCATCATCACCATGGCGGGAATGAGAAAGGGGGAAGCCAGGCTCTCCTCAGCACCCGATCCTGCGGGAAAGAAGAAGGCCGTAACCAGAAAGGCCCCCATCGAGAGGAGGGGTGCCACAACAACACAACGGGCCCAGACCAGTCGTCGTCGCATAACCCGCGACAGGGCCTCCCCCGCCCTGCCCTCGCCGGCTGCACTCCTTCCGGCCACCGAGCCGGGGCCATCCCGAAAAAAGACGAGGCGGAAGCAGAAGAATCCGTATATTCCGCCCAGAATTACCTTGATCGCATGTCGCAGGAGCATCCACGATGGAACCTGCGGCGAAAAAAGTCGGGCAACAAAGTCCCGGTATTCCTGGGGAGAGAGGGAAAAGAGGAATCCTGCAAGAAGGATCGTCTCCAGAAACCAGGGCAGAACGTGCAGCCACCACCTCCGGGGAACTTTCCCGTCGGGAAAAATCAGCTCGCCCACATACCACCAGACAAGAAAGCCGTACAGAAGCGGAAGAGGCCCCACCACCGAAAAGACCCAGGGATGTTCCAGGAGAACCTCGGGTGTCCAGGCGGGAATGGTTCCCAGCCGCAGGGAAAACCCCAGGAGAAATATCCCGAAGGGGAGGTTTTCCCTGCTGCGGTAGCGAACCGCTACCAGGAGGAGAAGCAATAATCCCTGGAGCGCGCCCATGAGGGCAACCACGGAGAGCAGGGGCATCCCCCCAGTATACACTCCTGCGGCTGCTCCCGTAAGGGTCTGCTACCCTATTCCGTCAGGAACGCCCCCGGTCCGTTTTCAGGAGAAGGGCCCCGCATAAACATTGACACCACAGGAGAAGAGAACACGTCGCATCGCCTCGAGACGATCCTGAAAATCCTCATTCCAGCGGGATGTCCCGGGCACCCCCTTCCAGAGTCCCTGACTCGCTGCGGCCAGCCGAACCACCGCCATGTACTCGGCCTGGCTGTGCCAGGATATTCCCTCAGTCCAGAGCTGGGCTTGTCCTCCCAGAATGTTCCGGGCGGAAGAGGAGTCCGTCGCACCGAGGTAAGAGCAGGGTTCGAAGGAGGAGGTTTCTCGTACCGTTGCAGCACCCAGTCTCCCCGCCTCGAGGGGAGAATCCAGGTGCTTGTGGTCAAGATAGACCCTTCTGGACTGGGGCGCCAGAACGATCTGATACCCCCCTTCCAGGGCAGCCCGGGCGAACTCGGGTTCGCGCCAGTTCACCACAATCGTCTCCCGGGGCAAATCGAGTCGGGATGCTTCGTCCCAGACCAAAGGCCGTTTGCCCGCAGCCAGCACCGCCTCAGCCATGGACCGCACCAGGACCTGATACAGGTCATCCACCGCGATCCCCCGGCGAAAGGCCTCGTTGCGACAGTTGGGACAATCGTGCCAGGCTCTGGTCATCACCTCGTCCCCCCCCACATGGACGTAGGGCCCCTGAAACAGGCGGCTCACCTCGCCGAAAACCGACTCGATAAACCGGCCCGTCTCCGGCCTGGACGGACAGAGAACCGATTCAAAAATGCCCCATCGCGTCTCTACGCCCGGGGCAATACCGGAGCACCCCAGTTCGGGGTACGCCGTGATCACCGCCGAGGCGTGGCCCGGCAGATCGATCTCGGGAACTATCGTGATACCCCGCAGGGCTGCCGCTTCGTCCAGATCCCGAAGATCCTGGTGGGAATAAGACCCCCCATACAGCTTCTGATCGCTCGTTCCGTCATCGCGCCAGGCCCCGCTGTCGGTCAGTTCGGGGTATTCCTCCAGAGGAATACGCCAGCCCTGGTCGTCGGTCAGGTGCAGCTGAAACCGGCTGAACCGCAGGAGCCACAGCAGATCCAGAAACCGGTAGAGCGACTCCAGGGGGAAAAAATGCCTGGCCAGATCGAACATGAAACCCCGCCAGGAGTGAGCGGGCCAATCCTCGATCACCACCGGAGGCAGAGGGAGCATATCCTCCCCCTGACAGCGAAACCGGTTGTGCAGGAGAGCTTGAAAAACCGTGGCAAGGCCCGCCGCTACGCCATCCCGGTCGACTCCGGTCAGGGTGATTCCCCGGGAGCCGACCTCCAGACGGTACCCCCCGGGCTGCACAGAAGCAGCGCGCCCCCCCTGGTCGATCACCAGGTGCGCCTCTTCCCGGTTCCTGCACAGCTCCCAGGAAATATCCCGGGCGGTTCGCAAACGATCCACCGACTCAACCACAGCCACGGCGGTGGAGCGACTGACCTCGTCGCTGCACCAGAGCCGGAGCACCGGGGGGGGGAGAAACCCTTCGGCGACACTCTGGCTGGAACTGGTAACCCGTTGGGGTTCCGGGAGAAGATCATCCCATACACACCGACTCATCAGAAATCCTCCGATTGGCTGATCACTTCGCGAAGATAGTAGAAACTGTCCTTTGGAACTCTGCGCTGGTTGATGTAATCGGCATAGATGATGCCAAACCGTTTGGTATACCCCAGGGCCCACTCGAAATTGTCGATCAGGCTCCAGACAAAATATCCCCGCAGGTCGACACCCTCCTCAATCGCATCCAGGGCCGCCGAGAAGTGATCCCTCAAATACTGGATACGCCTGGGATCTCTGCACCGGAGGCCATCGTCGCTGAGGGAATCCTCCATGGCGCAGCCGTTCTCGGTGATGTAGAGCGGACACTGTCCCCGGGTTTCCCGGGCTACCCACGTGAGCTGGCGATACAGCCCCCGGGGAGTAACGGGCCACCCCATGGCAGTAGTCTCGTGGTAATCGGGTGCAACACGGAATCCCTCGGGATGATCGGGATCGAAGGCCATAACCGGTTCGAAATAGTAGTTCAGCCCCAAAAAGTCGATCTTTCCGGCGATGATCTCCAGATCTCCCGCTCTCACCTCGGGACGGGTTTCCCCGGGGTAGGCCTCAAAATGCCGTTCCGGATACCCCTTCCCGAAGAGCGGATCAAAATACATCCGGGTCCTGAGATCCATGGCACGATCGGCGGCGAGAACATCCCGGGAATCCTGCGTGGCGGGCCGGGGAGTATCAATATTCAGGGTTATCCCTATGGGTTGTTCCGAACGCCCGCCCTGCTCACGGTACGCCTGGAGAGCCAGACCGTGCCCGAGGAGCAGGTGATGGGAAGCGGCCCAGGCTGCAGAGAGATCCCTTCGGCCCGGGGCGTGGACCCCCTCGTGATACCCCAGGACGGCACTGCACCAGGGCTCGTTCAGGGTAATCCAGAGATCGACGTGGTTGCCCAATTCGGTAAAACAGGCTTCGGCGTATTCGGCAAAACGACAGGCCGTATCCCGGTGTGGCCATCCTCCGGCATCCTCCAGAGGCTGGGGGAGATCCCAGTGATACAACGTCGCGGCGGCGGAGATCCCCCGCTGGTGCAGGGAATCGCAGAGGCGTTTGTAGTAGTCAAAGCCCCGGGAGTTGAAAGAACCGCTACCGGTGGGCTGAAGGCGAGGCCAGGCCAGGGAAAAACGATAGGATCCCACACCCAGATCCTTCATCAACCCCGCATCTTCCTCATATCGATGATACTGATCAACCGAGACATCGCCGGTATGACCGTGAAGGACGGCCCCGGGTTTGCGGGAGAAGGTATCCCAGATACTCTCGCCCCGGCCATCCTCCCGGGCAGCACCCTCAACCTGATAGCTCGCTGCAGCAACTCCCCAAAGAAAATCCGCTGGAAACTGTCGTCTGGCCATTGCACCCTTCCTTTATTGTTAGTGTCTTGCTCTTACCGTTTCTTATCGTGTAGTGCCTGCTGGACGGCTCGTTCCGCTTCCGTGCTTCCGTGGCAGGCCGATGCCAGATGCCGGAACCGGATCAGTCCGGCCGGGTCTTCCGTCACCTCCCCTCCCGAGGCCGTCGGGATCAAGGAAAGGGATCGGGTTTCGCCGGGAAGCAGAAGAAACCCTGCGTCATCGGCCCGCCAGGGGGTATTTCCGAAATCGGGGAAAACCCAGAATGCGGGAGCCTCCCGGCACAGAAGCTCCCGGCGATACTCCTCACCTCTTCCGGCAGGGCAGCGCTCCATATCCCGCACCTCCAGAAGGGGGGGGAGAAGCTCACACCGTTTGGGCTCTGTCAGAAAAGACCAATCGCGCTCTACCACCTGCGCTCCCTCCCAGTGGGCCACGAGAAACCCCTCCCGGGGAGAGAACCCCAGATCCTTCAGATCGTACCGGGCCACCTCCCGGGCAGAATCGGCGGGGACCCCCACGACCCGTTCCTCCTCCCGGAGAGGATCGCCCCGCCAATCCAGAAAGCGAATGACCACCGTTCCCTCCAGCTGCTCGGCACCGTCATTGATACACCAGACCTCGGCGGCCTCCTGATGAACCTGGCAGACCAGGGTTCGGGGGGCAAAGAATCGCCGCGCCTCGTGGTGCAACATCTTCCACCGCCCGTCGTACTCGATGCTGGACCAGGAAACAACGGGCCAGAGATCGTTCAGTTGCCAGAAAAGCGCCCCCATGGACTGGGGACGGCGACTCCGCCAGAAGGAAACGGCGCTTTTGATCGCCCAGGACTGCTGAACCTGACTCAAATAGATGAAGTCCTGAAAGGTAAAGGGAAAGCGAAAGTAGCGGGTCATCGTCTCGGAGACCACCGCATTCCCTCTTGGACTTCTCTGGTGATGCTCGAGGTCGGGTGCCGTGGGGTTCCACTGATCGGNACCGGCAAAGCTGGCTATGCCCGAGAGCGAGGGAAAGGACTGGAAGCCGAACTCCGAACAGAACCGGGGNACGACCTCGTAATAGGCGCTGAAGGGAGCNCCCTCGTGCCAGACACTCCAGTAGTGCATGTCTCCACAGCTGTCATCGTGCCAGTTATCAGAGAAATTCCCCTCTCCNGCAGCGGGCGAGCTGGGCCAGAAAAGGCGACTCTCATCGAGACCCCGAACTACCCTGGCGATCACCCCCGTATTCAGCCGGTCGTAATCGATCACATAGCGCTCCCGGTTTTCCCGGGATTCAGGAAACCATCCCAGGGCCCCCACATTCTCNTTNTTCCCNCACCACAGAGCAATCGAGGGATGGCTGGCGAGTCTTTTGACCTGGGCAGCNACCTCGCGNCGGACATCCTCNAGGAACCACTCGCTCGAGGGATAGAGGGAGCAGGAAAACATGAAGTCCTGCCATACCAGAATTCCCAGTTCGTCGCAGAGATCGTAAAAGCAATCCTGCTCGTACTGGCCCCCTCCCCAGACGCGGATCATGTTCATATGTGCAGCCCGGGCATCCTCCAGGAGTTNCCGGTACCGGTCGCTGCTATGGCGGGCCGGAAGCGCATCCAGGGGAATCCAGTTCGCACCCTTTGCCCAGACATCCCGGCCGTTTACGCGAAAGAAAAAACTCACCCCCCACTGATCGGGCTCGTTCACCACCTCGATGGTGCGGAAGGCCGTGGTTAGTTCCCGATACCCGCCATCGGTATCGAGCTGCACCCGGTAGAGAGGCTGCTCACCGTATCCCGCAGGCCACCAGAGAAGCGGATCGTCCACAACCAGCTCAACCTCCAGGCGAGTCCGGCGGGGATCNGGAGAAGAAAAGGGANCGAAGCACCCCCCCGAGAACCCAACCGGAGTCGTCTCATGATCTCCTCCTGTCCGGGGAACCTCGATGACCCGGTCAGACTCGGCCACGACCTGACCCTCCTGATCCAGAAGCCGTGCACGCACCGAAGGGAGCTGTCGATCCCTTTCTTTCTGTGGCGTGTCTTTTTCAGGTGTGTCTTTTTCAGGCGTGTCTTTCCCCGGAGTGTCCCTGTAATCGCCCTCGATGAAGATTCTCATCCGCCACCGATCGCCACCCTCCGGGGAAGGGTCTCTGCGGGGAACTCCCCAGGCAGCGCAGAGAGACCACTCGGGTTCTGGAGAGAGTGTGATCGATCCATAGACGCCCAGCGTCATCAGGCAGGGGCCCCAATCCCATCCGCTGTGGCACTGCACCTTGCGGAGAAGATTCCGGTGCGGCGACTGCACGGGATACTCCGAGTGGGGCACAGGATAGGGCAGGCCTTTGGCCCGGCGCGAAGCCTCTTCCTCGGGACTCTTCAGGATCAGCCGGATCCGGTTCACGCCGGCCCTGAGGAACTCCCCGGCCTCGACCCGCAGGGGAACAAACATGTTCGCTCCGCTCCAGATATGATTCCCGTTCATATATATCTCGCCCACGGTGTCTACCGAATCGATCGAGAGAATCCATCGGGATCCCTCCTTGAACCGATCCAGGGTGAACTCCCGCTCCAGCATCCAGTCTCGTCTGCCCGGCCACTGGAGACTCAGTTCGTTTTGCGCCCAATAGGGATCAGAAATAATCCCCTCCTGGAAGAGTGCGCTGTAGACATCACCGGGAACAGCCATGGGCAGACGGTGCTCGCCCGAGAGATCACTCAGCTGCCAATGACCCGAAAGATCAACCATATCTCTACTCCTGCCCCAAGGGGCGTACTTTCTCTTGCAACGCAAGTTTTCCTTGACATACGTCGCGTACCATGGAACACTGAAGTTGGTTTTAAAACCAACCAAATGGAGTGTAGCACAGGTGGCGACAGCGAGCAAGAGAAATCGAATCATGAACCGGGCCCACATCCTNAGGGCAATCTGGAGAACCCCCATGATAAGCAGGGTTCAGGCGGCCGCGCTCCTGGGGCTGGACAAATCCACGGTCTCCCTGGTGGTGAATGAACTTCTTGATCAGGGTCTTCTTGAGGAGGTCGCCCAGGGGGAGGCCTCGCGCCAGGGAGGACGAAAGCCGGTGTTGCTGCAGATCAACCCCCGCTTCGGAGCCGTTCTGGGGATGGAACTCCAGCCTGGTTTTTTTCGGGCAGCCCTGTGCGATCTTCACGGGAGGGTTATCAAGGACTGGACCAGCGAAGGGTGTCGCGGGGATGAATCCTTCTCGGAGTACCTCCTGAATATCATCGGAAGTCTCCTCGACGACACAGGGGAGCATCAGCAACAGATCATGGGCGTGGGCGTGGCCATGGGTGGTCTTGTGAACTCCCTGAAAAACGAGATCGCCGGGTCTATCCCTCTCCACCTGGAATCATACGATTTTCAGCGCGAGATTTCTGACCGTTGCCAGGTTCCGGTGATTGCCGAGAACGATGCCAACGCCTGCGCCTGGGGAGAGTTGACCTTTCACAGAACCTCGGATATGCACGATTTCCTTTATGTTTTCGTGCAAATGCGCCATGACGATCGGGCGGACCTCACCTACGGGGGAATCGGGGTAGGGATCGGTGTGGTGATCAATGGAACGCTCTATCCCGGGGCCAGTTTTACCACCGGAGAATTTCGCAGCGCCTTCTGGAACAACCAGGGTTCGGGGCAGTTCTCGCTCACCGACGAAGAAGCTGCCCGGGTCACGGAAGATCCCGCCCTGCGGGAACGGTTTTTCCGCGAACTCGCGCGGAACGTGGCGGTGATCGTTAACGTGATGAACCTGGATCACCTTTTTGTGGGCGGCGATGTCCTGAAATACCGGCAGGAACTGGGCCCTGTTCTCCGCGAGGAGATCCAGCGCAACTGGCCCTACGAAACTCCCGTGCAATGCGAGATATCCTTCTCTTCCTTCGGGGAGAAGGCCGTGGTCTACGGGGCTGCGGCGATGATCCTGGACAGGATCTTCTCGGATCAGATCTTTCCCCTGGGAGACATCCGAAACCGCCACGGCCGGGCAGAAGTACTCAGCAAGTTTACCGAGGCTATCTTGGGCCTCGGAGAACGATAAACGCCCCTCGGGGCAAAATCGGGACCGGAAAGGTCCCACTAGGGAGGTTTCAGATGAATTTTTTCGGACGACTGATGTGTGCGGCCCTGGCCGTAGCGGTTGTAACGGGGACGGCCTTTGCCGGAGGGGGCCGCGAAAAGGTCGATGACGGGACGGTAAAACTCGAGATCTTTCACTACCTTGACCTGGCCGATAACACGGAGGCGGAAAACTTTCAGGCCGTGGTCAGGGCATTTCAGGAGAAGCACCCCGAAATCAAATTGGAGTTTGACTATCTCTTCGACGAGGCCTACCATAACCGCCTCCAGGCGATGGCGGTAGCGCAGCAACTCCCGGACGTGCTGTTCCTCTGGCCCGACAAGCGCACCGGCCACGTCACCGGCTCAGGCCTGATCAAGGACCTGCGTCCCTGGATCGAACCGGTGCGGGATCAGTTTGCCCCGGCAGCCCTCGCCCCCCAGGGGCCCAACGGAGAGATCTGGGAACTGCCCGAACAGATCACCACGACTCACGTGATGTACACCAACGATCGCCTCCTGAAAGAACTGGGCCTCACCTTTCCGGAAACACTGGAGGAGCTGATCGCCCAGGGCGAAGTGATTCGTGCAGCAGGCTATATCCCCATCGCCATGGACAACGGAGGTGGCTGGCAGATGCAGAGCACGCTTCTGAGCACCCTGGTTGAGCGGACGGGGGGCCGGGAGTGGATCGAACGGGCCGCCGCAGGCCGGGGAGCGGCCTTTACTGACCCCCAGTTTGTCCGGGCTCTGGAAGTGATACAAATTCTCTTCCAGGAAGAGATGTTCTCCCCGGGCCTCAACCAGGCAGAGTACGGCCAGGCCATGACCGCTTTTGCGAACGACCGGGCCGTGTATTTCATCGACGGCGGGTGGCGAACGCGGAACCTGGCTACGGAACTCACCCCGGAACAGCAAAAGACAACGTCCTACAACGTCTTTCCCCGGCTTCCCGACGAACAGGGCCAACCCGGGGCAACATCGATCGTGCCCGGAACGGGTCACGGCATGAACGCCAACCTCACCGGGGAGAAGGCCGAAGCTGCCTGGACCTGGATCTACTTCTTTGCGGGTCCCGAGGGCTCGCGTATCAAGGCAGAGCAGGGCTGGGTTCCCGCTGTAGTGGGTATTCTCGACGACAGCGCGCCCCTGATGACAAGAAAACTGGCTGACTTCCTCGCTGCCACCCCCGGAGGGTACGTGATCGACTCCATCATGGACGCCGAAGGAATGGCGGTTCTTCAACCGGCACTCCAGGAGATGATGTTTGGTGCGATCTCTCCCCAGGAGGTAGCACGACGCTACGAAAACTGGGTTGCCGCCAACGATTCGAGCCGCCGCTGACCCGGACAGAAGCAATCCCTCCCGCACACCCCGGTCTGCGGGAGGGAGTTTCAGGGAGACCTCAACAGATGACAAGCAAGACAGAAAAACGCTGGAGCTACGTAATCCTGGTGGGCCCGGCGGTTTTAATCTACGCTGCGGTGATCCTCTTCCCGATCATCTTCAGCCTTTCTCTCAGTTTCACCCGCTGGACCGGTTTTGGAACTCCCGAATGGATAGGACCGGGAAACTANGTCCGCATGATCCAGGATCCGGTGTTCCGCATAGGATTGCGCAACAACCTCCTGATCGTGGCGGTCTCCGTTTTCGGACAAATCCCCTTCGGTTTTGTTCTCGCCTATATTGTCTACCGGAAACTGGTGCGGGGACACCAGTTTTTTGAGACCATGATCTTTCTTCCCATAACCGTTTCGGCGATCGTGGTCGCCAAATTATGGAACCAGATCTTCTCGCCTGCCGGTGTGGTGACACAACTGGTGCGGATAATCCAGGACAACCCTCGCTACGTTTTTTCGATTTTCGAGAACCGAGACCTTGCGATTTTACCGATCCTTGGTGTCATTCTCTGGTACTACACCGGGATATACATGGTCATTTTCCTGGCGAACCTGAACAAGATATCACCCGATGTGATCGAGGCCTCGGTGATGGACGGGGCCAAGGAGCATCAGATCCTGTTTCAGGTAATCCTGCCCCAGATGACAAACATCGTCTTTACCACTGCGGTTTTTGCGATCGCAGGAAGCCTGAAGAGCTTTGACCTGATCTTTGCCATGACGGGGGGAGGTCCGGCCCACTATACCGAGGTTATAGCCATCTACATGTATTTCAATACGTTCCGATTCTACAACTACGGCTACGGTAGCGCCATATCGATCATGATTGTTATCCTGAGTCTCGGGATGATCTCTGCCCTTCTGGCAGTATCGCGCAGGTTCGAACGGAAGTACGAATAGGAGTATTCATGAGCAGTACATCCCTGACCCAACAAAAGGATCTGGTCGCCTGGAGGATTTTCTCCTATATCTTTATGGCAACCTTCACTTTTCTTACGGTGGCCCCCCTGATATGGCTTTTTTATAGCTCCCTGAAACCCCACCCCGAGATCGTACGCAACATCTTTGCGCTCCCCCGGGGTATCCATACGGCAAACTATACCGTGGCCTGGGAGCGGGGCCGTCTGGGGCTTCTGATCGCGAACAGCGTGTTCTACGCCGTCACCGCAACGACCGTCACGGTAATCCTGGCTCTCTCGGCGGGCTACGGCCTGGCCAAGTTCCAGTACCGCATATCGGCGGTTATCTACATTTTCTTCATCATGGGCTTGCTCGTCACGGCGCACTCCGTGCTGGTTCCCCTCTTTGTGATGGCCACACGAGTGGGAATCGCCGATACACGCCTGGGAGTTCTCCTTCCCTACGTGGGATTTGGTCTTCCCTTCATGATCTATCTGGCAGCCTCCTATATCCGCGGTATTCCGGGGGCCGTGGAGGAATCGGCCCGAATCGATGGGGCGTCCTATCTCCAGATTTTCTGGCATGTGATCCGCCCCATCTCTGCCCCCGTGGTGGCCACCATGACGATCTTTGCCTTTCTGGCAAACTGGAACGAGTTCGTTTTCGTCTTTGTCCTTACCAGCCGCCAGGCCTTGCGAAGTCTTCCTGTGGGGGTAAATGCCTTTGCCGGTGGCATGTCCCGTGACTACGGGCTTCTCTTTGCCGCTCTGGTAATCGCGACAATACCCATGATTCTTTTCTACATCTTTTTTCACGAGCACCTGAAAAAAGGTTTTGCTGCGGGAGCTGTCAAGGAATAACAGCTCCCCCCAGGTTGATTGCGCCGGGAGGAGATGGGATCGCANCAGCTCCCTCCCGGCAATTTCGCTGTGGCCAAACCCTGCTCCCTTGCCCCAGAGGGGGTACACCCCTTCACACGGGGGCCCCGCGGAAACCGTCTATTTGAAGTAGAGCTCCTGGTCCAGGCCGTCGCGGGGGACAACAAGGGCCATGCACGTGCCCTGGCTTCCGGTGGAGCGCACCAGCGCATCCCCACCATGAGCCCGCAGGATGTCCCGCACCAGGGGGAGTCCGAGCCCCGTTCCTTCCTCACCCAGCGTACCCGGTCGGCTTGTCTTTACCTCGTGACGGAAGATATCGGGAAGGTCCTTTGGAGGTATCCCCGCTCCCTGATCGGAGACCCGCACCTCTCCGGCTTCCCCGTCGATACGGACAACCCCTCCAGGAGGGGAGAATTTTATGGCGTTTGAAACCAGATTAAAGAGGGCCTCCCGGAAGAGCCCTGCGTCGACGTTCAGCGAAAAATCACCATCAAGCTCGTTGCGGAGATCAATTTTCTTGTCCTGAATCTGTTTCTTGAGGATCAGAGCAACCTCCTCTACCAGAGGCCGAATGATCGTGGCCATTTTGTCCAGGAGAATCTGCCCCGATTTTATCCGGTGGATGTTCAGGAGCTGATTTATCATTTCCACCAGGAGGGCCGCGGTACTCCGGAGGTCAGCGATAACCGAGGTTCGATCTTCCTCGGTAAAAAAATCGGGGGAGCGTGCCAGAAGGTCGAGCATGGTAAAAATCCCCGAGAGCGGCGATTTAAGATCGTGGGATACGAGGGAGAGAAAGGTATCCTTTATCCGGTTTGCATTCTCGGCCTGAAGACGCTGTTCCGAGAGAACCGCCTCTTTTTCCTTCCGGTCACGAATATCGGTGAGTGCCAGAAGCTGATGGTGCTGGCCCTGCATCTCCAGGGTTGCTTGAACAAGCTCCACGGGAATTTCCCTGCCCTGTTTGTCGCGAAGAACCGTATCGGCGGGACCGGTGCACCCCGTGGGAGGATACACAAGAAAAGACGTGACGGGCTGCCCTGCAATTCCCTCGGAAGAGGCGCACCCCAGAAGGGTGGCCAGGGCGGTGTTCCCCCGCACAATGAGATTTTTTGCCACCAGCACAAGCGCCACCGGAGCTGCCTCAAAGAGTGTCTCGAAGATCTCCCGCTCCGCCTGGAGAAGCTTGTTGGCCCGACGGAGTTCCAGCTGTGCCACAACCTGGTCGGCGAGGCGTTCCACCGCCTGGATCTGCTCGGAACTCAATTCACGAGGCGTATAGTCGGCGATACAGAGGGTTCCCAGGATGCTTCCGTCGGAAACGCGCAGAGGCACCCCGCAATAGGAGCGAACAGGGCCCTTCGCGTCCAGCGCCACCGGCTCAACCAGATCGCTCCGGGCTGTATCGGGAATCATCAGGGGTTTGCCTGAACGCAATACGTGCTGACAGTAGGAGTCCTGCCGGGTCATGGAGGCCGAAGTGAAACCACGTGTGCTTTTGAACCAGAGCTGCCTTTCGTCGATGAAGGTGATATACGCAAAGGGGGCCTGTGTAACCACGGCCGCCAGTGCCACGATGTCATCGTAGGCCTTCTCCGGCGCTGTTCCGGCGATTCCATAGCTTTCGAGGGTGCGGATTCTCTCTTCCTCGCTGTGTCTCAGCGTTTCCATGGTTCCCATAATGCCCCAAGTATACCCGAAGGGACTTTTTTTCCCTATCCCTCCCGGAAGGGACCTCTCCCGGCAGGCAAGGGTTTCTGGTATACTCCGGGTTTGCAGGTTTTGGAAGAAGGACCAGGAGGAATCAGCCATGAACAGCACTGTCTGGAATGAACGATATCGGGCCGGTCACGGGAGTCTGGCTGCACCCCCGGTGGAACCCCTGCAGGCTTTCGTCGAGGGGCTGGAGCCGGGCTATGCCCTGGATCTTGCCTGCGGAGCGGGAAGAAACGCCTGTCACCTCGCCCGCCGGGGCTGGAAGGTAACAGGGGTCGATTTTTCCGGTGTCGCCCTCACCGTCGCGCGCGAGCGGAGCCACGATCTGACCGATCTGGTTAGCTGGGAGGAAGCAGATCTGCTTGCCTATAGTCCCCGGGAAGAGTTCTACGATCTTGTGGTTGTCACGTATCTCCACCTGCCGCGCCAGGAGTTGGTGCGCGTTTTCTCAACTGTCGAGAAAGCTCTCAAAGCGGGAGGATTGTTTTATTTTCTGGGGCATCACAGAAACAACATATCCCGGGGAACGGGGTCTCCCAAACACGCCGATGTCGCCCATGTTCCCGAGGAGATCATTCCGATGCTCCCCTGGTGTACTATCCTGTCAGCTCGGGAAGAGGTTCGACGTCCCGATCACGACCGGGGAGGACCAGGACGGGAACAGCAAATCGACAGCCTTGTAATTGGTCAAAAGAGGGATCTCTTCTAGGGAAGGCTCCGGCTCGGTGCGTTCCTCGGGACGTTGTCCCTGCGGTACGCGCCTGGCACGGTCGTCGCCTTCCAAAGAGTTCTTTNTGTATCCCCAGGCCCCTTGCGGGTCCTGGGGATACAAAAAAACGTCTCCTCCGCCGCTGCCCGCGGCTCCGGCTCGGTGCGTTCCTCGGGGCTCCGCCCCTGCGGTACACACCGGGGTACCCAGACGTTTTTTATTGCCCCATTTCCATGTGGGCAATAAAAAACGTCTGGCGACGACCTACTCTCCCACCATGCGGCAGTACCATCGGCGCGAGAGGGCTTAACTTCCGTGTTCGGAATGGGAACGGGTGGAACCCCTCTGCTATGATCACCAGACGTAACAATTATCTGTTACCGGAACGGGAATGAAGGAGTGCATCAGGCGGGAGCCTGAGCG
>NZ_KB891705.1:15696-49383 GCF_000373545.1 Alkalispirochaeta alkalica DSM 8900 | reverse complement strand
GTTCCACCACGGTTCCCACGATCCGGTTCAGCCCCTCCACGGCCGAGGAGATATCCCGACCCATCTCGCCGATCTCGTCGTGGCCCCGGACGGTCACGCGGGCCGTGAGGTCCCCCGTGGCGAGTTTCCTGGCGATATCCCGGGTGAGGCGCACCCGGTTGACCACGTGGCGCGAGAGGCCGATCGCCAGGACCAGGGCCAGGACGAGGCTCACCGCCGTGGCCCCCAGGAGCAGGCGCATCCCCTGGGCAGCGCTGGCGTTCATCACCGCCACGGTTCGGGCCACTTCCTGGTTAATCACCGCCTGGGCCCGTTCGGCCGAGGCCTCGTATTGCTGCTGATTCTGGATAAACCCCCTCCGGAGCGTCACGTTGTCCCGCCCGGAGGTTTGGAAAAAGTTCAGTCTGTTATCCACCATGCTGCGCATGGACATGGTAAAGGTCTGAAGCTGCCGCAGGGCAACTTCAACATCCTCGGAAGTTGTGGCGAGAAAAGTTGCGCCCTCCACAGTCCCGCCCTCCAGAACTGCGTTCAGATACTGGTTCGCCAGAGCCGAAAGCGTCCGAACCCGCTCGAGTTCGTCCTGATCTTCCACGCCGGCGATCACGTTCTCCAGCAGTAACTGGGCCTGGGTAACGGCCAGACGGGATTGCATGATGGCGTAGAGGTAGGGTGTGGCCCGATCGGTGAGGCGACGCGCATCCCGGTGAAGCCCGGCAATGCGCACGGCGCCCACTCCCCCGGCAACAAGGATGATGAAGGCCAGCGAACCAAAGGCAAGAAGCATCTTGGCACGCAACCGAAGGTGGAACCCCCGGGTTTGCTTTGGCCTGCTCTTCTTGCTGGCCTTGCTGGTCTTGCTGGTCTTGCTCGCCCTGGCGACAGATCCTTCTTTCCCGGCACTCTTCTTTTTCTTTCCTGTACCCATATTCCAAGAGTATACCTTTCTTTTTTAAACAAGAAAACAATGAAATAGGATTATCAGAAATTATGATCTTCGGAGTTTCGGGTTCCCCCTCTAATCTTTTGGATTACGTGATATACCGGTTCCTGAGCTTCTCCAGATCCTTTACCGCCTCAACGGCCCGTTCCCCCATGATTCGTGCAGTCGCAAGCGTTATTGCATCCGCCAGAGCAACAGGCACTGCCATTGAATGAAAAGCCCCCATGGGCCCGCGCTCCACCTGAAGGACCTGGCTGGCCTTTTCGCAGCGGGCTTGCACCATCGTATCGGTGATCAGGATTCGTGTGGCACCGCATTTTCTGGTCCAGTCGAGAAGAGCTACTTCGTCAGGTGTGCTCTGGCCAAAGGCGAGCATAATGAGACAGTCCTTTTTTTCTGCTCGCACAACATCATCAAATAGTCNCCTCCCTGAGGATGTTATCATCTGGACATGCAGTCCAAAACGCCCCAGCCAGAATTGTAATGCGTGGCACGGAGTCGCAGCGGCACCCTCACCAAAAAGCCAGATTCTCTGGCTTTTCGAGATTTCTCTCGCTGCCTGATCAATCAGATCATCGGGAATTCGCTCGACCATGAGCCTCATATATTCGATCTGTCGGCCAACAAAATTGTCCATAACCGAGGAATGATCCGGCATCTCCGCGAGTGTCTGCTCAACTCTTTTCCACGATGACACCCGTTCCATCAGACGCTGCTGCAATGCATTCTTCAAGTCGGGATATCCGGAGAAGCCTACGATCCGGGAGAACCGAACTACCGTTGCCTCACTCACACCAGCTCTCTCTGCCAGATCGGTGATGCTGAGCATGGCGCATTCATGAGGGGCCGAGCGAATGAGTTCCGCTATCCTCCTGTGACCGCGGGAAAACTGCGATTCATGTTTTGCAATCTCATCCAGTACAGTCACTCTGGACAGTCCCTCTTTCCCTGTGATGAACAGCAACACGGAATCCCTGCCGGTCAATTTCAGCGCCGATACGTTCAGCCACGGCCACCGACCTGTGCTGGCCGCCGGTACATCCAATCCCCACCCGGAGCCGGGCTTTTCCCAACCGAGAGTAGGAAGGTGCCAAGGTGGAGAGGAGCGACACAAGGGTCTCGACAAAGAAGGTTGTGTTTGGCTGTTCCATGACATATTCCGCACACTCCCGGTCAAGCCCTGTGAGATCACGAAGGTGAGGAACATAATAGGGATTCTCTATAAACCGAACATCAAAGACAATGTCAGCGGGGAGGAAGGGTCCGTACTTGAAGCCGAAAGAAAAAATATCAATAAAAATGCTGCGATGAAAGGAGGTTCCCTTTATGAGCGAACTGAGCCTTTCCTGAAGGTCGTATATCGACAGCTGCGATGTATCGAGAACTTCCGAGGCCCTGAATCTCAGGGGCTGCAACATCTGCTTCTCATGTTGAATCAAGGCAGACAGGTCGGTGCCCGCCGAGGGATGGTACGAGGATTTTCCCTGAATGCGCTCTTTTGCTATCGCTGGCTGGCATTCCAGAAAGAGAATGCGATACGGCACAGATGCATTTTCCAGCTTGTCCAGGGCCTCCGAGGCCGCAGAAACGGCCTCATCATCCGCCATATCCAAAGCAACCACGCAGAGCCCCTCCTCGGAAAAGGACTTTTTCTGCCTGAACCCGGCAAATGGTTCCAACAGTTGCGGAGGAAGATTATCTACTCCCGGGATGCCGAGGAGGTCGAAGGCCCGGATCGCCTCGGTGCGACCGCTCCCCCCGTGACCAAGCAAAAGAATTATCTCTTCAACTGCCCCATCAGACCTCACACCCGGCATACAAGCTCCCCCGACTGATCAAAGCACTTTACACGCTCGGGCTTTACACCTACCCAAACAGGGTCATCAATATCCAGTTCCGGATCATGATACACGGTTGCCGTAACAATTTCCCCGCCAATCCGGATTTTCAGATACCACTGGGATCCGGCAGGCAAAATAGAGTACACCGACCCTTGCACCAAACCTTCACCAGGAGAGGCAGATACAACGAAATCTTCTGAGCGAACACCCACCTTTACCGGCAGAGGATTATGGCCCGCGGCTGGAGGCATAGTTGCATCGTCGATCCTTACGGTCAGCTCTCCTGCAGTGACAACCACTCCCTTTCCCGGAAGTTCCCTGGCTGGGGTAACCACTCCCTGAAAGAAGTTTATCTTTGGGTTGCCGATAAAATCAGCTGTGAAGGTATTCGCGGGAAAATGATAAACAGACATGGGATCTTCGTACTGTTGCAGTTTCCCCAAGTTCATGACAGCAACTTTCGTGGACATGGTGAGCGCCTCGAGCTGATCGTGGGTTACATAGATGATGGTCGATTTTGTCTCTGCATGAAGTCGTTTCAGCTCGGCTCGCATATCCATTCGAAGCTTGGAGTCCAGGTTTGACAGGGGTTCATCCAGGAGCAATACAGCTGGTTCCATTACAAGGACACGGGCGATTGCGACTCGCTGTTGCTGCCCCCCCGACAGTTCGTTGGGAAATCGCTGGAGAAGATCCCCTATGTAAAGAATCTCTGCGATATGACCTACTTTTCTTACAATTTCCGCTTTTGCCTGTTTCCCGATCTGGAGACCGAAGGCAATATTATCAAATACAGTCAGATGCGGCCACAGAGCATAGCTCTGGAACACCAGACCCAGCTTGCGTTGCGCCGGAGGTATATAGTCACCATTACTGGCAGAGTAGACACATCGGTCACCAATCCATATTTCACCCTCATTGCTGGGAGTTTCGAGTCCCGCAATCATACGCAAGGTGGTGGTCTTCCCGCAACCCGAGGGACCAAGGAGGGTTGTGAAGGAACCGTCTTCAATTTCGAGATCGAGTTTATCAACAGCTGCGACGGAACCAAAACGTTTCGTCACATTCTTCAATACTATGCTAGCCATTTGTTATTATCCTCCAAGTCCTTTTGCAAGATCGGTCTTCATGAGCTTTCTGCTGACAACTGTTGTTGCAAGAATGGTGATGACGATGAGAAGCATGATCGCATTGGTATAGGGATACCAGCCCCGATCGGTAAACCTCATGGTGATGGCCGTGGCTGTCTGCGTCCTGGGCGTTACCAGGAGAACCACAAGACTCAGTTCCCGCATGGCTGATATGAAGGGAAGCAAGAGCCCCGAGAAGAAGGCGGACTTCTGCAGGGGAAAAATGATCTTCCGCATTCTGGTGGTCCATCGGGCGCCAAACATGATCGCCGCTTCTTCCAGTTCCGGACCAACCTGCATCATCGCTCCAATTCCTGCCCGTGAGGAGTAGGGTAAATATTTTACGGTGCAGGCGAGTACCAGCAGCGTAAAGGAGCCATAGAGGCTGGGGATTGGTCCCCGCTGTACTGCAAAGAGGGCAAGAAAGATTGAGCCAAAGGCAATGCTGGGCATCAGATACGGCATGAACGAAAGCTGATCCAGGAAACGGGAAAATCTGGTTCCCCGGAGTCGAACAACCGTATATCCTACGAGCATTCCCGTAATGCCACAGATGACTGCCGTCACAAGACCAAGACGAACACTATTTGCAAGCGCTCCCATGACCTGATTGTTGCGAAGAATTCCCGGCTCTCCCGTTGCGAGCCCAATAGAATGACTTGCAGGGCCAATCCAGTAATGAAGACTGAAGTTGGACAGGCGATACGTTCCCGGAATGAGCATAACAGTCTCTATTGCCAGAACCGACAGGGGAATCACTGTCACACTTAGCAAAAAGACGAGAACCATCGCCGCGATGGGCTTGCCAAAAACACCTAAACGAACGAGCCCGCTCATTCCGCTTTTTCCGGAAATGGTGACAAAACTGCGCCGGGCTCCGATCACCTTGTGGTCCATATAGAGAACCAGCATTCCCATAAGAATCATCACAAGGGCTACGATATAACCCATGCCAGGACGCTGTCCGACAAGGTTTGAGTGCAGCAGCGTTGAAAGAACATAGAAGCGGACAGGCCCCCCCAGAAAGGCCGGAGTTCCAAAGGTTCCCAACCCTCGGGAGAAGGTCAGAAGAAATGTTGAGAACACTACCGGCAGAACCAGAGGAGCCACGACCCGACGGATCACCTGGAATCTCGATGCGCCCAGCAGTTCTGCAGACTCTTCCAGCTGGGAATCGATATTCCTGAGCGCCCCCCCAATGAGCATGAATCCGAAGGGGAAATAGTGCAGCGCAAGGGTGATAACTATGGGGAACATCCCGTAGGAGATCCAGTTTGGCGGCGCCACCCCTGTTATATACTCGAACAACCCGAGGCTTCCCCCAACCCGCCTGTTCTTGAAAAGTGTGATCCATGCCAGGGCAAGTGCCCAGGAGGGCATGATGTACGGCACTATTCCCAAATTGGAGATAAGCTTCTTGCAGGGCATGTCCGTGCGAACCACCAGCCAGGCCAACATTCCTCCAATAATCAACGCCAAAACAGCAAGAGTTATTGAAACAATCAGCGTGTTGATCAGGGGGCGATAGAGAAACGCCCAGGCATGATCCCCCGTAAACATTCGTTCCCAATGACGCGTGGTAAAGTCACCCACCCGCGATCCCGGAATCTGGAACCGCTCCATCGCGTGAACCGTGAATGTTTCCTGAAGCATTACCGCTATGGGCACGAGCACGAGATAACACAGTATTATCACGAGAACGATCGANAGAATGACCTGGGGCGTTGCATTCCGGCGAACCGTGCCTAAGAGAGCTTTCGTGTTCATTACATTCCTTTCATGAAGAGCTGTCTTGTCCGCTCTCCCGAGAGCGGACAAGACACAGGAACTAGAAGATGTTAAAAATTATTGCTGAACAAAGCGAAGCCAGGCGTCGAGGATGACCCCCCGATTTTCTGCTGCAAAAGTGGGGTCATATGTCCACAAGCGATCCTTCCACCACTCCCAGGGCATATCGTCTTCGTGAACACCAATTTCGGTGCTCATTGAATAGATCCCGACATCATTAATCCACGGCTGGAATCCCTCGGGAGTCATCAGGTAGTTGGCCAGCGCCATTGCAGCATTGGGGTTCTGAGGCGCTCCCGCGAGTTGAATGTACAGGCCGTAGTAGTATCCGATGAGCGGATTGATATTCTCGGAGAAATCCAGAGCCAGATTAAGACGAGGGATATCGCGATGCTTGGAAAAAACGTAGAAAAATCCGTAGGGAGGATCATCCTGGTCTCTTTGTCCAACGGCCTCGGCAATTCTTGTGTCACTGGTCATCAAAATAATATCGTTCTCAACCAGTCTCCGAAGAAACTCAAGACCGGCATTGCTCTCAACCATTTCCAGAGGACGCCCGAAGCGGCGTTCGTAATCCGCTTCCAGGATATCGGCGCGACGCATGAGCTCGGTAAAGGCATTCTGGTGCTCACCGGTAATGGCCAGATCCCGTACCATAACACGTCCCCGATATTCGGGAAGGGTAAGATCCCAAATGCTTTCAAAGGGATCATCTCCGTGTTTCTCGGTGTTATACCCAATAACACGGGAAACATACGCAAAGGTCAGGGGATCGTGGTACTGGCTGGGAACGCTCCTTTGTGCTGACGGCGGGATAAAGTTCACCAGATACCCGTTATCAACAAGGAGCTCCTTCATGCTGGGATAATCTTCTATCAGGACCAGATCGACCTGATTCACCCCCGATCGGGACTCCTGATAGACCCGCTCTACCAGCTCGACCTCTGAAAGACGTGTTGCTTCAACCTGAATACCGGTTTCCTGCGTGAACTTCTCTACCGCAGCATGGATTCGACTGGTGGTTGCATACACGGTCACCTTGCCTTCCTTACGGGCCGCCTCCATCACCGCATCCCAGTCGCTGGCATCGTACTGATACACCCCCGCAGCGTGGGCACCTTCCTGTCTTCCGCCCGCAAAGACCATCGTGGCCCCGGTAAAACACAAGATACATACCAGACTTAAAATCTTCCGTGACATGTTTCCTCCTTGCAATTTCTGCAGTGCTCACTACAGGGCTGTATCATATCACGAGAAAAAAATACGTGGCTATTTTTTTTCAATTGTGGCGCTTTTTTTTCGTCGAGGACCCATCCCCCCTCGGACCCTCCCCGGATTGACAGACCCCCAAACCCGTGTTTAATTTATTTTATGAAAGAAATATTAGATGAGACCGGGACAAAGCTTCAGCTCCTTCGTGATCTCATGGATGAGCGGGGCCTGTCGGCGATTCTGCTGAAGAGAACCTCCTCTCTGGCCTGGATCACCGGCGGGGCCCGCACCTGGGTGAACACCGCCAGCAGCGAAGGCCCTGTGATGGCCCTGGTGACACCTCGGGAGCACCTGTTACTAACCAGCACCATCGAGGCCCCCCGTCTGGAGGAGGAGGAACACCTGGTGGCCTCGGGGTGGCGCCTGGAGAGCTCCCCCTGGTACGCACCCCCCCGGGGGGTGGCCGATCTGCTGAGAGACCAGGCGATACCCACCGACACCGGCCCCCCCCTCCCGCCGGGGTGCGATGTTCCGTTGAATGTCCCCGGGCTGGAGGTGGTGGATCTGGGAAGCACCATCTCCCGGCTCAGGTCACGACTCCTTCCGGTGGAACAGGACCGTGCCAGGAGCCTCGGAGCTGACTGCGCCGCGGCGATGCAGGAAACATGCCTCTCTCTGGAGCCCGGACAGAGCGAAGAGGAGATCGCTGCCCTGCTCTGGCACCAGGCACAAAGCAGGGGAATTCAGGCCATAGTATCTCTGGTGGCGGTGGACGAGAGGATAGCGCGGTACCGCCATCCCCTGCCAACGGAGAAGATNCTCAGGCGCCACGCCATGGTTGTTCTCTGCGGTCGCCGTCAGGGTCTCGTTGTCTCGCTTACCCGGATGGTGCATTTCGGCTCCCCGCCCGAAGAGATCCGTCACCGCCAGAACGCCGTAGCCCTGGTCGACCACGCCATGATCGCAGCCTCACGCCCCGGGATCACCACAGGAGAGATCTTCCAGAGAGCCTGTGATGCCTACGGCCAGGCCGGATTTCCCCAGGCCTGGGCCGATCACCACCAGGGAGGTGTGGCGGGCTACGAGCCCAGGGAATACCTGGCGCTACCGGACGGACCGGACCGGCTCTCGCCGGGACAGATCTGCGCCTGGAACCCCTCGCTGCCGGGGGCGAAATCGGAGGATACTCTTCTGGTGGGTGAAACGGAGCCAGCGATCCTCACAGAGATTCCGGGGTGGCCCCTTCTTGAACCGCGCCAGCTTCCTCACGACGTATCTCCCCTTCCGGGAGTGATCCCGAGGCCGGATATTCTGATTCGCTACATCTGATTCTCTGCATCTGATTCTCTACATCTGATTCGCTACATTGGAGANCCCGGCCGGACTGCTCCGGCCGGTACTACCGAAGGCGCTCTGCCCCCCGACGAACCCGGTCTGCCCACCAGGACAGGTCTGCCCTCCAGTGCTCCCGGTCCCGGGAGCCCACGTGCCAGTGGGTTGCTTTCAGGACAATGGCCCACCCGTCCTGAACAAAGCCCCCCAGGAGGGCGAGGTCCTCCTGGGCCTCCCACCAGGATCTCCCGTGCCCAGACCGGTCCCGGCCTTTCAGCTCGGAAAAGAACCGTTCCCGGTAGTAGCTCAAAGCTGCATCCTTCGATTCCGGCAACAACGGTGAGTTTGCCCCAAGGTATCGTCCCAGCTCCACCGCCGGCGGTGCGTGGGCAGCGAGTTGCCAGTCCAGAAGGACTACCCCACGGGGAGTGTCAGGCCCGGGGGTGAGGGCGAAGTTGGAATGCCGGTAATCACCATGGATCAAGGTAAAGGGGAAGGCCTGCAGTGCCCGACAGAGCGGAGCGGGATCGCGCACAAGGGGTTCCACCACATCCATCACATCGGCGGGAAGATGGTCCCGGGCCATTTCCCACCCCTCGAGTATTCTGGCGGGAATCTCCCCGTCGTGGCCCCGGGCAATCTCCTCTCTGGCTGTAGCCGGAGAGAACATCCCGTAGACCTCTTTCAGGGAACACAGGCCCGGCTCGTTCCCCGCCAGCGAGGGATCATCCAGAAAACGGGCGTGCATCGCTGCCGCTGTATCCAGAAAGAGACGGTTTATCTCCTCCGTGAAGGGTCGGTTTGTCATAACCGCCCCGCTGAAATCTCTCATCAGGAGCGCCCGGCCCTCCCCGTCCCGGGAACAGGCCAGAACCGGGGGTTCGCACCACGGGGGAAGCTGATCAAAAAAACCCAGGCTCCAGAGAGAGACCGACCGGCACCGGGTATCTCCCGTAACGCGCATCAGCCAGTCCCACTCCCGGGAAACCCTCTTCAGGACCAGACGCGACCCGGNCACCCCGCCGGGCCCCCAACACTGGACGAACTCAAGCCCGCTTCCGGAATGGGCAAAGCCCGCCGAGAGGGGGTGCCGCTCCAGGGTTTCCACGGTCTCTCCCGTCACCNGCGAGAGCGTCGCCGNGGAGAGCAGGTCTTCCAGCTCCGGGTACAGGCTATGTTCCATGGCGCTCACCGGTCACCGTTCAAACTGGGGAAGAAACTCGGCGAACTCCCGCAAAAGATGGTCCAGGGTCAGACGGGCGCTCTCCACATCGTTCACCACGGGGTCGAGGAGCATCGCCTGCAGCGCCAGATCGCGGTCTCCTGCTACAGAGGCGTCTACCACGAGGGAACTATAGGCCAGTTCCCTTCGGCAGAGTTCGGCGATTGCCTCGGGNAGAGGGGGCATGGCCAGTCCCTGCACCCCCTGGCCGCAACTCACCCCCGGAACCTCCACGATCGCATCGTCCTGGAGGTTGGGGATCAACCCCTTGTTGGGCAGGTTGAGCTGATGGATGAAGGTATTCCGGTTGCAGTGTATCCCCTCGATCACCTCGGGAACCCCCTCGCTCCGCAGGTTCCGCAACTGCTCAACAGGCTCCTGGCCGGCAACAATCTTTCGGGCGAGTTCGCGCCGAACCTCGCGCCGGGCGTGATTCCCCGTCCAGCTTTGGGTATGGAGGCCGTAACGCTCCCAGGGNTTCTTNACAGGATCGTGAACGAAGGGCAAAAACTCGCAGAGATGGCTGTCGCTGGGCGTCGGCATCAATCCGAAGATCTGGTACATCTCCCGGGAGAGCGGTTCAAAATCTGCCCGCTCGGGCCGAAACCATCGTTCCCGCAGGGCGGGGTANAAATCCTCTCCCGTGGCNTTGTCCCGGATATCGTAGACCCAGGAAAAATGGTTGATTCCGGCGGCCTTGATGTCCAGGTGCTCAAGCCCCGCAGCCATAAGGGGCTCCCGAAAGTGACGCGTCTCGTGNTTGGTATCTATCTTCACATCCCGGGGCACATCGATGTCGTAGAGATCGGCCAGCAGCGCCATGGCCATGGCGTAGCCCCAGAGTAACTGGTGACACATCCCCACCACCTGTATCGAGGTATAGCGGGTCACGGCCAGGGTTAACCGGATCAGGGGATTCACGTAGTTCATCATCCAGGCCNGGGGGCAGAGCTCTTCCATATCCCTGGCAATGGCCAGAATAAGAGGCAGATTTCTGGCGGTGTGGATCAGACCCCCGGGGCCGCTATTCTCGGCGTAGGGTTGATAGATTCCGTAATCCCGGGGAATGCGCCAGTCCTTCTCCCAGACCTCTTCCCGGGGGCCCACCTGCACCGAGAGAATCACAAAATCCGCACCCGGCAGGGCCTGGCGGCGATCGGTGTGCGCGCTGAGAGAGGCCCTTGATCCCCACTGGCGGTTCATCACCTGGGCGAGGTTGTACATAAGCTCCAGCGCCGACTCGTCGGTATCGACAAGGCGAAGATCGGTGCCCTTGAGGTGCTCTGAACGTAATATGGCCGAGATAGCCCGTTGGCCGAAGACGGCGCTTCCCGCTCCAATGATGACAATGACCGGTGCTTTCTGCATCAGGATCCCCCTGGTTATGAATTTCATTTCTTCCTGTCTGTAAGAAACTATACTACCCCTACAGGGAAGGTCCGGTCAAGGAAGACTTTCCGGAGAAACGATCCCTGCCCTACCCANTTGCCNCGACCTGTCTCATACTAGGGGTATGGGATGTTCCGATACTACCCGAAGATCTCACCTCCTGCGTATTATCCTGGCCCTGCTGGCTCTTCTGGGGCTCCTGACTACCCTGGCGGGAACGCTCATGACCTGCACGGCCAGAGATACAGAAGCCCCCCTCTTCGAACACGGCTCGCGGCCCGACTACCGCCCCTCGCTGACGACAAAACGAACCATCGCTGCGGGGGGGGACTGGGACTACCCCCCCTTCGAGTTCATCAACGACCGGGGCGAACCCGACGGCTTTAATATCGTGATTCTCCAACATATCGCCCGCATCATGGGGCTGGAGATCACCGTGGAACTCACTCCCTGGGCCGAGGCCCGCCGGAGGATCGAGGCAGGCGAGATCGATATGCTGGCCGGCATGTACCGCAGTCCCGAGCGCGAAGACCTTCACCAGTTCGCCGTGCCCCACCTGATCGCCTCCTACGGCATTTTTGTCCGCCGCGACTCCCCCATAACGGGGCCGGATGATCTCGAGGAGGCGGTGATTCTTGTCCAGGAAGGAGATCTTGGCCACGATTACCTTCTGAGCCACGGACTGGGGCGCGAGATTATCACCGTCCGGGACTGGACCCAGGTTCTGAAGGCCCTCTCCGAGGGGATCGGTGACTGCGCGATCTTCGGCATGGGCCAGGGGATGCGGGAGATCCGGCAGAAAAACTATACAAACCTGCAGATGCTCCACCCGCCGCTCTTCCGCAGACCCTACGGAATGGCTGTTCGCAGGGGGGACACCGAGCTTCTGGCTATTTTGAATGAGGGNCTCTCGATTCTGAGTTCCACGGGGCTCCACGACGAGATCTATCAGGAATGGTTCGGCCTGCTGGAGGAACCATCCTTTTTGCACAGCAGGATGGCGGGTATTCTTCTCCTTGTTGTCGGTGGAGCTCTGGGGGCGGTCCTCTGGAGCGCGGGGTGGATCTTTTTGCTCCGACGCCAGGTAGCCAGAAAAACGGGGCAGCTTCGCGATGCCCTGGCCCAGGCAGAACAGGCGAACAGCGCCAAATCGCGGTTTCTGGCGAACGTGAGCCACGAACTGCGCACCCCCCTTCAGGGCATGATGGGGATGATCGATCTGCTGAACCAGCAAAACCTGGACGAGGAAGGACAGACCCAGGTTCAGATGCTTGGGGCAGCATCGGAACAGCTCCTGAGGGTCCTCTCGGACCTTCTGGACGTTTCCCGCATCTCTGCGGGAACCCTCTCGGTCACAGCAGANCCCTTCGAGCTGCCCCCCCTTCTGCAGTGGCTCGATCACACGCTCCACCAGGCGGCCCGACAGAAGGGGGTTCGCTTTTCTCTCTCCTGCCAGGGTATTCCCCGATCCGTCACGGGGGACCGGGACCGGATTGCCCAGATCGTGATAAACCTGGCGAGTAATGCGATCAAGTTTACCCCCCNGGGGGAGGTAGCNGTCTCTTTCTCCTACACCGCTGGAGAGCTCTTTCTGACGGTTCAGGACACGGGGCCGGGGCTGACCCCCGAAGAACTCTCCCGCATTTTTGATCCCTTCGTCCAGCTGGACCGGAACGAACCGGTAAAAGCGGCTGGTCTCGGGCTCGGCCTTTCCATAGTCCGGTCCCTGGTGGAACTCCTGAGGGGAGAGATGGCGGTGGACAGCACGCCCGGCGAGGGAACCATCTTCCGTCTGAAGCTCCCCTTGCCTCCGGCCCCCATCCCTGCCCCCGTGGCCGAGTCTGTGGCCGGGAACGACGCAGATGCACGAGGCCTGCAGGAAACAGCCAGCGGAGAAGACCCCACCACCCGGGCCGGGACCGGCACCCTGGAAGGGCTCCGGATTCTGGTTGCCGAGGACGAGGCGATTAACCGATTGTACCTGATACGCCTTCTGGAGCAGCAGGGGTGCCTGGTGACAGCCGCAGACAATGGCCAGGAGGCGTTCCACCAGGTCAGGGACCANTCCTTCGATCTGATCCTCATGGATGTATCCATGCCGGAGATGGACGGGATCGAGGCAACCCGGGCCATACGGCGGTGGGAGGAGGAACAAAACCGGAAGAACCAGCCCATCATCGCCCTGACGGCCCACGCCTTTGCCGACGATATTGCCCATTTTCTTGAAGCGGGCATGAACGGCTACGTTCCGAAACCCTACAAGGCAGGAACCCTTCTGGAGGGGATTGCCAAAACTCTTTGGGCAGGAGGAGAAAAATCACCGGAGTAAAACCCTCGGGATCTCCCGATTACGGCAGGTCTCTTCTGGAGCGGGTAATGGTGGAAGCGTGCAGGGCCCTCCGGCCCGCAGCGGAGAAAGGAAGAAGATTATGAGAACGGACAATCACCCTCTTCTCCTGATTCTGTGCGCCCGGGAAGAACAGGCCGGGCACCTGCAAACGCTCCTTGACTCTCTGGGCTACCTGGTGATGGTGGATCCCCGAGGCGAGGAAACCCTCGCGGCCGGGAGGCCCCTCTGTGGCGAGGGAAGGGCGGCTGACCTGGTGCTGCTCGATGTCCGGGGAGCCCGGGATCTGGGCGGGCCGGATCTGCTAAAGGGGCTTCTCCAGGCGTGCCAGGGCCATCCCCTGATCCGGCTGGTCTCAGGCGACGAGGATCCCCGGGACCTTCCCGACGAGGCGCTCTTCCAGGGGTGCCTGGAGTTCACCGCCGGACCGGCCGTAGCGCACCACACCCTGAACCTTACCCGGGAACTGTTCCGGGATCAGCAGCGTGCCCTGGCCCTGGCCGAAGAAAAGGAGGCGATCCTCCGGGCCCTGCCCGATCCGGTCTTTGTGATCAACCGGGAAGGGAAATTTCTGGAGGTCTTCGCGGCACGGCCGGAGATTCTTGCCGTGCCTCCCGAGGCGCTCCAGGGAATCACCCTGGCTGACCTCTTCGATGCCGGGGAAGAAGAACGGATCCTGGATATCATTGCCCTGGCCCTGGCGTCGGGGGAGACCCAGATTTTTGAGTACGAGATCGGGATTGCAGGAGCGCTGCGATGCTTCGAGGCCCAGATAACACGCTGCGATGCCGCTGCAGAAACGGTCCTGGCCGTTGCCCACGATATAACGGAGCGAAGAGAGGACGACCAGACGATCAAGGCGCTCCTGGAGGAGAAGGAACTCCTCCTGCGCGAGGTGCATCACCGCATAAAAAACAATATGGCCATCATGACCGGTATCCTGGGTCTCCAGGAGGGAGCCACGGAAAACCCCGAGGCGGCACGGATTCTCTCCGATGCCCGGGGACGCCTTCAGAGCATGGCCGTTCTCTACGAACAGCTCTACGGAAGCCCCGACTTCCGCCGCGTATCGGCGCGGGGCTATCTGGAATCGCTGGTTGAATCGATCGGCGAGGCGCTCCCGGTTCCCCCGGGAATCGAGTTGACCATTACCGCTGACGATACCGTGGTGGAGAGCAGGACCCTCGCGGTGGCGGGAATCATCGCAAACGAGCTGGTCACGAACGCCCTGAAGCACGCCTTTCCCCGGAAGGAGTCGGGCAGGATCAGCCTTCGCTTTATGGCGCCCCCCGACGGGGACTCCATCACGCTTCAGGTGGAAGATGACGGGGTCGGCCTCCCGCCGGAACTGGACCCGGAGGAATCCTCGGGGTTCGGATTTTCCCTGGTTCGACTCCTTGCAGACCAGGAAAAGGCCTCCCTCGAGATTACCCGCACCGGGGGAACGTGCCTGACCGTAACGTTTCCGCAACGGACCACGCCGGGCCATCCCTGAAAACTCCCGAGGGAAGAAGACCTTTACGGAACGGGGGACCTGCGGTATTATTACTTAGTTTCTGAAAATAACATCTGTTTGTGCAAGGAGAATCCTATGAACCACCACCAGGAGCTTTCTGCGGCTCCCCCGTCGATCGGCTTGCTGATTATGGGCCGGAAGCGACCGGGGTTTGACCCGGAGTGGGGAGCAGCGGTTACGGGCCGTATCCGGGCCTTCCTCGAGGAACTTCCCTGGGACGTGCACATCCCCTCGGATAACATCGCCGACGAAGCCGAGCTCGGAAGGGGTGTTGACTCCTGCCGGGAGCGGGGCGTCACCGTTCTGGTTGTGGTCCAACCCACCATCTCTGATGGCCGCCTGGCCCCCCTGCTTTCGCGGATATGGGAAAAGCCGATCCTGCTCTGGGCCACCACGGAAAAACCGACGGGTTCCATGATAAGCGCCAACTCTCTGGTGGGAACCCACGCCATGGCTGCCACACTTCGCCACCTGGGCCACGACATTTCCTTTGCCTACGGCCACCCCGATGACCCGGAAACGCAGGGTGAGCTCCGCCGGGAAATTCTCACCGTTCACGCAGCGCAGAGCACCCGGGGGAAAATTTTCGGCCTCATCGGATACCACGCTCCGGGGTTTATCGATTTTCATGCCGATCCGGTTTTTCTGGCCGAAACCCTTGGATCTCACCTCTACCACGTGAGCACCACCGAACTGCTCTCCCGCGTTGAGGGCTACAGCAGCGACGAGATCGCCCGGGATCTTCAGGCCCTGGGTGATCTCGGAATTCCTCCGGGAGAGGGGTTCAGCCCGGGAGCATCGGAGGAACTGGCGATGCAGGCCCGCTACTACCGGGCCTTCAGGGATATCTACCAGGAATCAGGGCTCGNCGCTCTTGCCTTCCGGTGCTGGCCCGACCTCCCCTCCCGGACCGGTCACTGGCCCTACCTTGCCCTGGCACAGCTGGTCTCGCAGGGCCTGCCTATCGCCATGGAGGGAGATCTTGACGGAGCTATCTGTTCACTCATCGCAGGAAGCCTGGGAATCGGTCCCGTCTACCTGACGGACTGGCTGGAACATACCAGGAAGACCGCCACGATCTGGCACACCGGGGCCGCACCCTTTCAGCTCTGCGAACCACCGGGGTCTCCGGGATCCCCCCGTCTGGGACTCCAGTTCAATAACCGCAGACCCACCGTAGTGGAGGCAACGATACGCGCCGGTATGGAGGTTACCCTTTTCCGGCTCTGGCGATTCCGTAACCGCTACCACATGACAGCCCTGGAAGGTCACACCCTGCGGCCCTCGCGGGATCTCATGGCAACCAACGGCCTCTTCGAAACGGATTCCCTTGATATCCGCCACTGGTTCGAGGAGATGGTCCAGACCGGCATGCCCCACCACCTCTGCGTCGTTCAGGGACGACAGCGCGATATCCTGCGAAGAACGGCCCGCCTCATGGGAGCCACCTTTTTCTAACGCCCCACCGGCGCTGCACGATTCTGCCCTCTGGAGTTCACTGGCCCGGGCCCGCACGGCCCGGGCCATGCCCGGTCAAGGCCTGCACGGTTCGTCCCACCCAGGGACGACAGAGGNGCAGCAGAAAGAGGCCTTGACATACTCCCGGACCTGCCACATAGTTACTTACAGAAAGAAAACAGATTTCAACCCGGCAGAAGGAGATGCTATGAATACGGAAGATCTGAGGATGCTCAAGGAGAAGGCTCTTGACATCAGACGCCTCACGGTGNAGGAGATAGCGCACCTCGGAATAGGCCACGTGGGTGGCTGCCTCTCGGTGATAGAGATACTGGTGCTGCTCTATTACCGCCACATGACCCACGACCCGGCAGACCCGTCCCGGGAGGATCGGGACAAGTTTGTCCTCTCCAAGGGTCACGCAGGACCGGCGCTGTACGCAGTTCTTGCTGATCGGGGGTTCTTTCCCAAGGACCTGCTCTACACCCTGAACCAGGGAGGCACAAACCTGCCCAGCCACTGCGACATGAACAAAACCCCGGGGATCGATATGACCACGGGGTCCCTGGGCCAGGGGCTCTCGGCTGCTGTGGGGATGGCCCTGGGGCACCGGCTCAAGAACCTCTCCGGACGGGTCTTTGCCCTTATCGGGGACGGCGACACCAACGAGGGCCAGACCTGGGAGGCCGCCATGTCGGCCAGCATGTACGGCCTGAGCAACCTGATCGCCTTCACGGATTACAACAAGATGCAGATCGACGGTCCCAGCGAGAAGATCATGAGACTGGACCTCCTGCAGGAACGGTGGGAGAGCTTCGGCTGGTTCACGCAGCGCGTTGACGGCCACGACCTGGACGCTCTGGACGGGGCCCTGGAACGGGCCTGCGCCGAAGCAAAACGCCCCTCCATGATCATCGCCGATACCGTCAAGGGCAAGGGAATCCCCCNCATCGAGAATGACTACACAAACCACAACATGCCCCTCACCCGGGAAGACGCAGAAAAGGTCTACGCCTGGCTGGACCGGTGTGAGAGCGAGCTGGAAGAGACCAATCGGGAGGTACAGCCATGAACTACGTGATCGAACGGGCTGCGCAGGATGAGCAGCAGCCGGAAATGCGCGCCGTCTACGGGGAAGAGCTGGTCCGTCTGGCCGAGGAGGACGAACGAATAGTGGTCCTCGATGCCGATCTGATGCGTGCCAACGGGACGGTTTGTTTCAGGGACCGCTTCCCCGAACGAACCTTCGACATGGGGGTTGCCGAGGCCAATATGGTGGGAGTGGCGGCGGGACTCTCGGCGACGGGACTCATTCCCTTCCCGGCCAGTTTCAGCTGTTTTGCAGCCCGCCGTACTTTTGACCAGTTCTTCCTCTCGGCAAACTACGCCAGACAGAACGTCAAGCTCACCGGATCTGACCCCGGGGTGGCCGCCGCCTACAATGGGGGCACCCATATGTCCTTTGAGGACCTGGGACTGATGCGAACCATCCCGGGGATCGTCATTTGCGAACCCGCCGACCCCGTCAGCCTGCGGTCGCTCCTCCCGCAGATAGCCTTCCGCAGGGGATCGAGCTACCTCCGGCTCCACCGGAAGCCCGTAACACCGATCTACGCACCCTCGGAGACCTTTGAGCTCGGCAAGGGCAAGGTACTCTGCGAGGGCAGCGACCTCACAATCATCGCGGCGGGAGCGATCCTGGTGGCAGAAGCGATCGCGGCGGCAGAGCTCCTGGAAGAAAAGGGGGTATCGGCGACGGTGATCGACATGCATACGATAAAACCCCTGGACGAGGATCTTCTGGTCCGCTGGGCCCGCACCACCGGGGCGGTTCTGACCGCAGAGAATCACCAGGTCCAGGGAGGGCTGGGGAGCGCCGTCGCCGAAGTTCTGGGCGAGCACTGCCCGGTGCCGCACATACGGGTAGGTGTCCAGGATGAATTTGGCGAGGTAGGAACCCAGCAGTACCTGCAGGAACGGTTCGGCCTTACAGCCGAGAACATCACCAACCAGGCCCGGCGGCTGGTGGAGAAGAAAACCGGNACCCATCGCGAACGAAAAGGAGCATAACCATGAAGACCACAAAGATACGTCTGGCCGTAGCCAGCGACAGAGCGGGATACCCCCTGAAACAGGCACTTCTGGAANACCTGGCAACCCGGGAAGACCTGGAGGTGCTTGATCTTGGCCAGGACAGCCCCGACGAAGCACGCCCCTACGTCGAGCAGGCTCCCAAGGTCGCCCGGGCCCTTCAGGACGGGACAGCCGACCGGGGGGTTCTGGTCTGNGGAACGGGCCAGGGCATGGCTATCGTGGCCAACAAGTTCAGGGGGGTCTATGCCGTCGTGGCGGATACGGTCTTTGCGGGNGAGCGGGGCCGCATNATCAACAATTCCAACGTTATCACCCTGGGGGGCTGGATCACCGCTCCCTTCCTGGGAATCCGGATTGTGGAATCCTGGCTTGCCCTGGAGTTTACCCAGACCATGGAAGACCGGGCGGAGTGGCTTTCATCGGCCTTTTCCGGGGTTCAGCGGCTGGAGGAGGAGAATTTCACGTGAGCAAGAGCACTCTGAACCCGGGAGGAGCTGGACTGCTCCCTCCGGAAGATGACCGGACCCGCATCGCTACCCTTCTGGAACGGGCCCGGGCAGCGCAGGAAAAGATCGCTACCTGCACCCAGCGCGAGATCGACGATCTGTGCCTCTCCGTGGGCTGGGAGGTCTACACCGACGAAAACATCGCGAAGCTGGCGGAATGCGCTGTGCAGACCACGGGAATGGGCAACGTGCCGGACAAGATCACCAAGCACAAGGTCAAGGTTCTGGGAGTGCTGAAGGATCTCCGGAAGGCCCGCACGGTGGGGCTGATAGAGCGGGATGAGGCCCGGGGCCTGAGCAAGTACGCCAAACCCGTGGGCGTGGTGGGGGCGCTCCTGCCGGTGACCAACCCCACGGCAACCCCGGCGAGCAACGGCCTGAGTATTCTCAAGGGACGAAACGCCGTGATCTTTGCCCCTCACCCCCGGGGGGCCGCCGCGAGCGCTCTGGCGGTGGAGTTCATGCGCCGGGGGCTCCGCCGGGTCGGTGCCCCGGAGGACCTGATACAGATCGTGGAGGATCCATCGCTGGGGCAAACCGGCGAATTGATGAAACAGGTCGATCTGGTGGTCGCCACCGGCGGAGGCGCGATGGTGAAGGCGGCCTATTCCAGCGGAACCCCCGCCTACGGTGTGGGCCCGGGAAACTCCGTTCAGATCATTGCCGAAGACGCCGACCTGGCCGATGCAGCAGCAAAAATCGCCCTGAGCAAGGCCTTCGATCACGCCACGAGCTGCTCCAGCGAGAACAGCATCATTGTGGAAGACTCGGTCTACGAGGGAATGATCACCGAGCTGGTACAAAACCAGGGTTGCTACCTTACCACCCCCCGGGAGCGGTCACAGCTGGAAGCGTTGCTCTGGCGACCCGGCAAGACAGGCCAGCTGGCCCTGAACCCCGGGATCATCGCCCGAAGCGCCGCAACGATCGCCGCCGAGGCGGGAATCACCCTCCCCGAAGGAACCCGGGTTATTCTCGTGGAGGGACAGCACCCCCTGGAGCAGGACCCCTTCAGCCAGGAAAAGCTCTGCCCCGTCCTCACGGTGTACCGGTATACCCGCTGGGAAGAGGCGGTGGATCTGCTGGTGCGTCTCACCGACCAGGCCGGCACGGGCCATTCCTGCGGGATCCATACCTTCCGGGAAGACTACATCCGGCATCTGGGCGAGACCATGCGCACGAGCCGCATCATGGTTCGCCAGGCCCAGGCGCCAGCCAACGGAGGAAACTTCTTCAACGCCATGCCCAGCACGGTAACCCTGGGCTGCGGCACCTGGGGGGGGAACATCACAACCGAAAATATCCACTGGAAACACTTCATCAACGTCACCTGGGTGAGCGAACCGATCCCCCCGGACCGACCCGACGATGAAGAGATCTGGGGATCCTTCTGGTCGCGCTATGCAGAATAAGGCGGAGGAGCAGTGAAACTATTTGAATTTCAGGGCAAGGAACTCTTTTCCCGCGCGGGAATAGCGGTTCCCCGAAGCCGGCTGGCACGGATCACGAACCCCGACGGGGTCCCTCTGGCCGATGGAGAAGGAAGCCTTCAGGAACGACTGGAAGCGGCCGCACGGGAGCTGGCAGACCAGTCTTCCCTGGGGACCCCGCGCCTGGTGGTCAAGGCCCAACTCGATATGGGCGGACGAGGGAAGGCAGGGCTCATCACGATCGCCGGAGGAGACGGGAGCAGCCGGGACGATCTGGCCCGGGAGGTGAGCCAGGCGGCCCGGCAGATGGTCGCCGGAGACTACACCATCCCGGCGATCCTCCTGGAGGAGGCGGTCGCCTTCAACCAGGAACTCTACCTCTCTATCTCCGTGGATGCCCCCGGGGGTGGCTACGTACTCCTGGCATCTGCCGAGGGGGGCGTTGATATAGAGACCCTGGCAGCGGAGCGTCCCGAGGCGATACAGCGNATCTACATCGACCCTCTGCGGGGTCTTCTTCCCTACCAGACCCGGGGCCTGGCCTACGACCTGGGACTCCAGGGAGAATTGGTCAGGGCCTTCGGCGATCTGGCAGCCCGGCTGTACTCGCTCTTTCTGGAGAACGACGCCGAGCTGGCGGAGATCAATCCCCTCTTCGTGAGAAGCGACGGAGGGGGACTCGTTGCCGGCGATGCCAAGGTTATCATCGACGATAACAGTCTGCACCGGCACCCCGAATTTCCGCTTCTGCGCGAGCAGTACGATTCTGACGCGGCCTTCGAGGCGGCCCGGGAGGGAATCCCCTATCTCCAGTTCGACGGAGCGATCTCCCTGATGTGCGCCGGCGCGGGGCTGGCTACCACGGTTTTTGATCTGGTGAACTACGAGGGGGGCACCGTGGCGAACTACCTGGAGTTCGGCGGACCCAACTACAACAAGGCCCAGCGCGCCATGGAGCTCTGCCTCCAGAACGACAGCAGGGTGATCCTGATTGTTACCTTCGGAACGATCGCCCGGGCCGACGTGATGGCCAAAGGGGTGGTGGAGGCGGTGAAAAACCTCAACCCCGACCGACCCATCGTAACCTGCCTGCGCGGCACCAACGAGGAAGAGGCCGACGCTACCCTCCGTGCGGCGGGGCTGGAGCCCCTCTACAACACCGAGGAGGCTGTGCGGAAAGCCGTAGCCCTGGCAGGAGGAAAGGCATGAGCATCTTTTTGGACGAAACAACACCGATCATAGTGCAGGGCATAACCGGAAAGGAGGGCGCCTTCTGGGCAGGTCACATGATCGACCTGGGTTCCCGGGTTGTTGCCGGAGTAACCCCGGGGAAGGAGGGTCAGGAGGTACGGGGAATCCCGGTATACCACAGCGTCGCCCGCGCCCAGGAGGCTGCCCGGGCCGAGGTGGCCATGCTCTTTGTCCCCCCCCGCTTTACCAAAGATGCCGTGTACGAGGCCCTGGACGGGGGAATCCGGAAGATCGTCACCATCGCCGACGGAATACCCCTGAGGGATCAGGTGGAGATTCGCGCCGCAGCCCGAGCCACAGGAGCCCTGGTAGTAGGCGGAAACACCTCGGGGGTGATCTCACCGGGGAGATCCATGGCAGGAACCTTCCCCTACTGGATCACACGGGTCTACAAACCGGGACGAATCGGCGTTATGACCCGGTCAGGGTCTCTCACCAACGAGGTGACCTCCATGATCGTGGAAGAGGGATTTGGTGTCTCCACCTTGATCGGTGTGGGAGGCGACCCCGTACCGGGAACCCGTTTTGCCGAATTTCTTGAGGCCTTCCAGAACGACCCCGGAACGGATGGTGTGGTGATCGTGGGTGAGCTGGGAGGAACAATGGAGGAAGAAGTGGCCCTCGCCATGGAGGACCAGCGCTTCACCAAACCGCTGGTCGCCTTTATCGGAGGACGCACCGCCCCCAAGGGAAAACGGATGGGCCACGCCGGAGCGATCGTCACGGGCAGCGCGGGAACGGTGGCTGCCAAGGACCAGGCCCTTACCCGGGCGGGGGCTCTCGTGGCGGACCGACCCAGCAAAGTAGGGACGATGCTGCGCTCCCTGCTTCCGGAGGCCCCGTGATGGCACGCCTCGAGACACACCCCCTCTCGCGGTGGCTCGTTCTGGCAACGGCTCTGGCCATCGCGATTCTGGGACGCCTCCTCCCGGTGCCGGAGGGCATTGCCCGGATCGGGGGGGCCACCCTCACCAGCGATGGCCTCACGGCCATGGGAGTCCTGCTCTTTACCCTTCTTCTGTGGCTTACCGAGGCGATCCCCTTCCATATTACGGGACTCCTGGGGCTCATTCTGCTGGCCCTCTTCGGTGTGGAGAGTTTCGCCGGTGTGGTGAGCATCGGCTTTGGGAACCACATCGTGACCTTCTTCATCGGGGTACTGATCCTCTCGAGTTTTATCACCTCCTCGGGGTTGGGAAACCGTATCTCGGTGTTCCTTCTCTCGCGCACGGGAAACCGTACCTCGGTGATACTTCTGGGATTCATGACCGTGGGAGCCCTGATCTCGGCCTGGATCACCGATACCGCCGTGGCTGCCATGCTCATGCCCCTGGGAGCTGCCATCCTGAAAGAAGAAGGGGTGGAACCGCTGAAGAGCAACTTCGGCAAAGCCCTGATGATCTCCTGCGCCTGGGGNCCCACCGTGGGNGGAATCATGACGCCCGCCGGTGCCGGACCGAACCCCATCGCCATCGGGTTTCTTCAGGAGATGGCGGGAGTGGAGCTCACGTTCCTGGGATGGATGGCCTTCGGCGTTCCGGCGGGGTTGCTGATCCTGCTTCCCACCTGGGGTGTNCTCATGCTGGTATTCAAGCCGGAGATGAAGCGCCTCAAGAAAACCCGCGCCGAGATGCAGGAGGAATACCGTCGCCTCCCCCCCATGGCACGGGAAGAGAAGACCACCCTCCTGATCTTCCTTCTCACGGTGACCCTCTGGATCACCACCCCGGTCTGGGAACATCTGCTGGGAATCGCGATTCCCATCTCCCTTCCGGTGTTGCTCACGGCGTCGATCTTCTTTTTTCCCGGTGTGGCAGAAACACCCTGGGCAAAAGTGGAAAAAGATATCAGCTGGAGCAGTATCGTGCTGATTCTGGCNGGAATATCCCTGGGCATGGTGCTCTACCGCACGGGCGCGGCGGAATGGCTGGCCCTGGCCACCCTGGGGGGAATCGGAACGCTCCACCCCTTCCTGCTGGTACTGCTGGTGGTCATCATCGTGAGTTTGATAAAGATCTTTCTCTCGAGCAATACCGTGACGGCCACTATCATGATTCCCATCATGATAACCCTGGCAGCTGCCGTGGGACTGGATGCNCTCACCATCACCATGCCGGCGGCCCTCACGGCGAGCATGGCCTTTATCATGGTAACCAGCACTCCNACGAACGTGATTCCCTATACGGCGGGGTATTTCAGCATTCGGGATTTTGCCCTGGGCGGGATCNTCGTTTCCCTGGTATCGGCCCCTCTTGTGGCGGCTGTGATCTACGGCATCGGCATGATGACGGGGCTGTATTAGAAGTGTCAGTCTGAATCTTCGGAAGCCACCCCGGGGTCAGTGATCCGGGGTGGCCCGGGCCTGAGAAACTGCATCAAGAAGCCAGATCGAGAGAGGGCGCATGTTCAGGGGAGCCCGAAACCGCAGGGAACCATCAATGGCAGCGGGAGTCCGGAACTGCAATCCCCGCCCGTGCTGGTTCGTCCCGTAGATACGCTCCACCAGTACCGAAGCAATTTCACGGGCTTCGTGGTCCAACCCGTAATATTCCATCATGGCGACAATGGACCAGGCCGACCCGAGAAGAACCTCGTTGACCTGCAGCTCATCACCGCCGTCGCCGGAAAAGCGGGTTCTCCCCGGGGCCGCCACCAGCAAGGGCCCTACCTTCCCCTGCTGGTACTGGAGAAAACAATAGCGATAGACCGATTTCAGGTGACTTTTCACCTGTTCCCGGGGAATCGCCCCACGGGACGGGTGCAGCCCCGCCAGGTCGGCCAGAAAGATTCCCAGCACTCCATCTCCCATGAGGCAGTCCCTATATCCGCCCTGATCGCACAGCCGGTAATATTCTCCATTCCAGAGGTGCGTTTCAAAGGCTTCTCCCGCACGTTTCAGCCGCTGCCGACACTGCCGGGCCAGTTCCCCGTCACCGAAATCCCCTGCCCAGACAACCAGCGCAGCCAGCGCTCCCAGGGTGAAGCCTGCGCTGTACGACACATACCCCTGGAGACCCAGATTGTCCCAGGTGCTATCACCAAAGGCACNATGCAGGGGCAGAGACGTCGATTCCTCAGCCTGGTCGAGCATAAAGAGCCCCGCCTCCCGGACGGCAGCCCATTCGGACAGGGAGAGCCGGTGCCCTGAAAACCGCCGTTCCAGGTAGAGGCTCAGCAAAAAGGCAGGATTATGATCCTTCCAGAGGTTGGAGTCATCGCGCATCTGATACCCGTTCAGACTGTGCCAGGGATCTTCCATGACCGCCCCGATATCGTGGGGAACTTTCCCGGCCACCATGAGCGGCTCCATGGTCTCGCTACGGTAGATCATCTGCTTCCGGGGAATTTTCAGGGGAACGCTTTTGAGAAGATCCGAAAATACGCTCCCGGCAAAACCGGGCCACCAGCGCCACAGCCCGTACCAGGCGTAGGGCCAAAGGTCGGAGGTATTGTAGTAATAATATCCCACATCGTAGCCCTCCAGGATTGCCCCGTGTTCTCCTGCGCCGAGAAGCGGCTCGGGAAGGTCGCTATCGAGATCTTCTGCCCAGCTTTCCGTCCAGACTGAGCCTCCTCCGTTGATAAAATAGAGCTCGTTCAGCATNGCTCCCGCCAGATCGGGCTCCTCGGCCCGGGTAGCGAGCACGCGCTGATGCCATTCATCGAGGTCCCTTCTCCAGGCGTCGATCGAGTCGGCGGCGATCCGGGCGATCTCCAGGGCACTGGTCCCCCGACGCCCGAAGGAAGCGGTATACTTCCGGTACCATCGGCGACCGTTCCCGAAACGGATGATGGGCATATCAAAGGCCAGAACAAAAGAAATCCGAAGGGACTCTCCAGGTCCGATTCTCCCTCCACGGCTCACTCCCGAACAGAGGGCCTCATCCCAGTGGGCGGTCCAGGTCAACCCCGACTCGGGAAACACTCCGTACCGGCGAAAATGATCCTCCATCCAGGCCAGGGTATGACCCTGATCATGGGGTGGCCGGTCAATCTTGTTTCCCCGGGCCTTGCAACAGGCCTCGACGGAAGCTCTGGAAGCCACCAGAGCCTGGTGGTCTTTTTGCGGAGCGGGAGAAAAGATCGCCACTTGCCCCATGAGTTCGTCCATCACGGGCCGCCCGGCGTGTCGTGTCTGAACTGCCGCAACCCCCTGGCCGTCACAACAGGCGAAGGCACTGTTTCCGGCGTGGGTCTGCCCCGGCCAGGATCGTTCGGGCTGATCCAGCGATGTTGCCTGCGGTGCCTTCCAGCCCAGCAGATTCGGCCACACGCAGGCAGCATCAACGGACAGGGGCGCGGCAGATCGGTTGCGCACGGTTACAGTCGAGATAAAGACAGGAAGAGCCGCAAGAGGAATCGGGGGACCTCCTGAGGAGGAGGATCCCCATGGCAGGAGATGATCTTCGGGCAGGAGCGGTGAGAAGAACTCGGCGATCACCACAAGGGGAAGCCCCTCGCCCTGGTACTGTTCCCGGGTAACCGGGAAAAGGCTCAAAACTTCCCGGCGATACTCCTGACCGGGGGAATCGGCCAGACGCAGGTATCCCCCACGGGAGCTATCCTCTGTCCCTTCTTCGGCCCAGCGCAGGGAAAAGAACGCCTCCTCCAGAACCTGTCTCAGGTGATATCCGTTCTGCATGTGCCAGCGGGCAAAGAGACCGTCGAGATCCCGGCTCATGACAGGAGTTCCGATTCCACCAAGAAAGAGCCCGCACCGGTCTCCATCGTCGTGGCTCCCTGCCTTGGCAGTCCAGGAGGAGCCCCCACTGCACGGCGTCGCCGCCGTGTCGGCGGCCGCGTCGACCGCAGCGGCCGCCGGAGAAGAATAGCGATGTCCCCGGGACAAGCGCTTCCGATACTCCTGGAGGTCGTTCCACCAGGATTCGCTTTCTACGGGATCATTCACCCCTTCACCGCTCCTGCGGTCAGCCCGGAAATGATCTTGTCGTGAAAGAAGATGTACACCGCAACGGTGGGAATCATGGTCAGCACAATGGCGGCGAACATTCCGGCGTAGTCTGTACGAAACTGGCTGGTAAAAAACCGGATCGCCAGCTGAACCGTCCGGGAACTGCGGGAGGAGGTCAGGAGCAGGGCGTAGATAAACTCGTTCCAGCAGTAAATAAAGCTGAAGGTTCCCGCCGTGACCAGGCCGGAACGGGAGAGGGGCATGATGATCTTCCAGTAGCGCTGCACAAAACTGCACCCGTCGATCTCGGCGGAATCTTCCAGCTCTCTGGGTATGGTGGTCATGAAACTACTGATGAGAAAGGTGGAGACGGGAATGTTGATGGCCGCGTAGGTGATGATCAGCGCCAGGAGCGTGTCGTAGAGCCCCAGGCGCATGATCAGGGTGTAGTAGGGCACCATAAACGAGACAATCGGCACCAGCACGCCCGCCGTTATGATGGTGAAGAGGGGCTTCCGCAGGGCGAACTTCTCCCGGGCGATAACGAAGGATCCCATGGAGGTGACCATCAGATTACACGCCGTAGCCAGCAGAGCCACCCCGATGGAGTTCAGAAAAAACCGGGGAAGCCCCGAGATGGAGACCGCGCTGACGAAGTTCCCGAACTGCCAGACCGCAGGCAGGGCAAAGGGAGACGTCTCGATCTCGAAATTGGTCTTGAAGGCCGAGATACCGAGCCACACCAGGGGAAAGAGCGCCACCACCAGATAGAAGAGCAACAGGGTCCACCGCAAGACAGCGAGCGTCACAATCACTGCGGCGGGGGTCTCATTCAGCGCTTCAGAGGGTTTCTTCCTGATTTTCATTCTTCTGCCCCTTATTGGTTGCTATCGGCGACGGCATCGGACTTTCCGAAGATCCGCTGCAGCCCGGCCAGCACGAAGACCCCCAGAAGAATCAGGAGAACCCCCGTGGCCGCGGCCCGGCCGTACTGAAGGCCTGCCATGCGGCGGTACATGAAGAGCCCCATCACGGGAGTCCTGTTGGCTGGCCCTCCGGCCGTCATAAGAAAGGTGGTCTCGAACTGCCGCAGGGCAAAGGCTACCGCCAGAGTGCCGGCGGTTACGATAATTCCGCGAATTGCCGGGAGCGTGATATAGATTTCCTGCTGCAGGAGGTTCGCTCCGTCCATGAGCGCTGCCTCGTAAAACTCCTGGGGAATCGAGAGCGTTCCAGCCAGGATAATAACCATGAAGTACCCCACGTAGATCTGGTACGAGAAGATCAGGGCCGGCAGGGCGGTATCGATCTCGCCGAGCCAGTTTCTGGCAAGATGCCCCGCGCCAAGCGCTTCCAGGGCATGGTTGATCAAACCAAACTCGGGGTTATACAGGGCCGACCACATCATGGCCAGCGCCACCAGAGAAATGACGTTCGGAAGAAAGTAGACGGTGCGAAAGAACCGCCACCCCCGGGGAGCCCGGGTAAGAATCAGGGCCAGCACGAGAGCCAGGGGAATCTGCAAAAAAGCCGCCGAGAGCGCCCAGACCAGATTATTCTGCACGGACGTGCGAAACACGGGATTGGAAAAGATCGCCCGNAAGTTGTCGAGTCCCACAAAGGACATGGGCTGAATCCCGTTCCATTCCATAAACCCAAGAAGAACCAAAAAAATAATCGGATACGCGAAGAACGCGATAATCATAAGACCTACGGGAAGCAGAAACACGGTGATCCATATTCTGTCCGATCTTCGCTTGAAGGATTGCCTGTTCATAAAGAGTTCTTTCCCGTCGCAGAGCGGCGCAGCAGGGAATCGCCCCTGGCCACGCCGCCCGCTCATTCTGTGTACGTAAAGGTAAACCGCTGATCCTACAGGGATGCCCGGAGCATTTCAACAAACTCCGCCGGAGAGAGATCCCGCAGGACCATNGCCCCCAGAGCCTGCCCGAACTCGTAGACCACGTCCACGGGCATGGAAGCTTCCAGGTGGTCTATCAGAAAGGCCGCCTCGTTCCCCGCCTCGATGAACATCCTCTGCAACGGATCCAGCTCCACATCGTCGGGGATATCGAACTCGATCGCCAGCAGGGAGCCCGAGGACAGGGAGACCCGCCGGGCATTCTCGGGGCTGGTCAGGTGTTGCAGNAAGGTGATGACCGCCTGGCGCCGTGCGGGATCGGTGGTNTTGGCCGCTGCCAGGTTCGTGTGGAGCCACCCGACCTGATGGCCGTGGTAATCTCCNGCCGCAGGGGCAGCCGCCAGACCTGTGGCCCGGTACACCTCGGGAGAGTTTTCCCGAATGTTCCCGATATACCAGGGNCCGTTAATGAACATCGCCGTTCTTCCTGCCTGGTAATGTCCGCCCGATACGCCCGCATCGGCCCCGATCGCGTCGCGGGTGGTGTTTCCGTCCTGGTAGAGGCGTTTCAGAATGGCGGCGGCCTTCTCGAAGGCAGGGTCATCGAGACCCCGTTCCCAGACACCGGGCCCNCCAAAACTGCCCACAAAATGCGTGTACCAGAGCATGGAGGTCCAGGCGTTGGTTCCCCCCGTCATCTGGCTGGTCGGGACGACACCGATAGCCTTCAGCTTCTCCGTGGCCCGCCAGAACTCATCCATCGTCTCGGGGAAGCTCTCGATCCCGGCCTTCCGGAAGAGATCCCGGTTATACCAGACAGGAGTAAAGCCGATCTCGTAGGGCAGGGATTTGGTTGCGCCCGCCACGGTGGAGGCCTGGAGGTTTCCCTGGTTGAAGGTATCACCCCATCCCCGGGAGAGCTCATTGGAGAAATCCATGAGAAGATCGCTGTCGTAGTAGACTGCCGTGGTGGGGCTCAGCTTGAAGGTAAAAATATCCGGCGCCTGACCAGCGGCAAGGCGGGTACGGATCGAATCCTCGTAGCCGTCGTAGTCGGGCTGCGGTTCAACCACGACGCGAATACTTCCCGCGTGCTTCTCGTTGAACTCCGCCACAATCTCTTCCATCGCGGCAGCTTTGGAGTCCTGCCCNACCCAGATACTGGGCCAGGTTAACACGATCTCGTCGCTTGCCTCTGCCCGCCCTCCGGCAAAGAGCGGAATCGAGGTAAACAGCAGCGCTCCCGCCATAGCAAGAGCGGCAAGGCCTTTTCGGTGCATACGAACCTCCTAATTTCTTTCTAAAAGTAAGTAGAACACGGTTTCCCGGGGCTGTCAACGAGTTAATGGGGACGGGCCGGGATTACTCCCCCTGATCCCGATTCTGTTCCCGGCTCTGTTCCCCCTCAAGGCGCCGCATTTCCCGGAGAACATCGAACATGTTTGGTACGTGGCCCCCGAAGGGTTCCGGCGACGGCGAGGGTTCCCGGGGCTTCCGAACCCGGCGTATTTCCATCTCCTGAGGTTCCTGAATACGGACCTCCCGGTACCGGCCCGAGGGTTCACAGCCTTCACCCTGCAGCTCATGGCGGAGCGAGAAAAGAACGGAGTAGACGTCGGTCAGGTCGGGGGCGTTCTCGCAGATGGTGTAGCGAAAATAGCAGTCGCCGCTGGCAAGGTACGACCGGATGTCCCGGTTGACCCGCTCCTCGGGGTCGGCCTCGAAGCGCAGGGCGTGACGGACCCCGCCGTGCCAGGCCCGTCCCATCTTGAGGAGTCGGGGTATCCGGGAATGCTCGAGCCAGTAGAGCTCCCAGATCCCCGGGAGGGAGGGGACTCCTCCGATAATACGGCTCCGCGAGGCCGTTTCAAGAACAGACCAGCCGATGGAGTAATAGGCGCACCCCCGGTGCACCTCTTTTGATATTTTCGGAGTCTGGTCCATAGTCTGTTCGTAGAGGCCCCTCACCCCTGACGCATGGTCAGCATGCGGATGGTCCCCTGGAGCTCCTGAATCTGCTTCTTCTGAGCCGTGAGCACNTCGATAAACTCGGCTGCGTCGTTTTCCGAGCGAAGAGCCTCCTCGTTCTGCTCCGATTGCAGGGTAGAGAGGTCGTTCTGCGCCTCGATCCTCAGGAGCTCGTAGGAGTCGGCGTAGAGAGATTTTTCCAGAGCCAGGGTGGGGAACTCCGGAGACTGGACTATTTTCTGGGCGATCCTGTCGATCTCGATCCCCACAAAACTGTCGGGGTTGGCTGCGACCACGGGCTTGTGCGCCCGATGGGCAGCGGCAAGGGACTCGTCGTGGACGATCATGCCCAGGGCATCGAAGGTGATGGAGAGGTTTTTGCTCACCAGATCACGCAGGCTTTCACCGATATTCAGGTCGTCGGTGCTTCGAACCATGTTCAGCACCAGCAGGGGCTGCAGCAGGTCGATGTAGCGTTTCGCCTTCAGGGCCTGGTCGGTATCGATCTGTGCCATGGCCTCCAGCACCGACGATACCTTGACGGGGTTCCCCGGGCGCCGCTCCTTGATCTGGTTGCGAAGAAACTTCTCGACCTCGCTCTCGCCNGAGAAGGCCCGGAAGAGAAAGCGGAAGACGGCGTTTTTCAGGAAACTGTAGGCGTTCACGATCGCCCCCACGTGGGGCGAGGTGACGATGAGGCCCGAATTGGCCACCAGAAAGAAATCCACCACATTATTTGAGGCGCCGGCGCCAAGATCGAGGAGGATGTAATCAGCGTCCATCTCCTCGAGGTTTCGCAGAATGCTCCGCTTCTGGGCGTAGGTGATATTTGGTGTGCCCGCTACCAGGACGTCACCGGGGATAAACTGGAGGTTCTGGTAGGGNGTGGGCGAGAGGAGCGCCTCGAAGGAGAGCGCCCGGTCCGAGAGAAAGTTTCCCAACCCGGGGTTCTTGTTCTTTACGCCCANGGCCGAGTGAAGGTTGGACCCTCCCAGATCGAGATCCACCACAATGGTGCGGTACCCCAGCTGCCCCAAACGCACCCCCAGGTTGGCGCAGAGCTCGGTTTTGCCGATACCGCCCTTGCCACCGGCGATGGGGATAATCTTTGTGTTTCGTCGTTGCGTTATTACCATGTGTTCCCTTCCACAGTATCACAGGAGGAAGAAAAAACAACTCTTCTTGCTCCCTGGTCCGGGTTTTCTCCCAGGGTGGACCCTGGCAGGTTCTGTCCCTGCAGGGGGACGCGCTCCCCTGTGTGCCCCTGGATACCCCGAAAAACCCTGCAACGGACCAGACCAGTATGACGGGAACGACGGGATATGTCTATTTTCTTCCTGCCGGTGTGCATCTTTTCGTGAAAGAAAGGAAATGACGTACTATACTTAAAGACCGTGTCAACCAGAAAAGATTCACCTGGAGAAGAACACCTGCAGATCGGGAATCGCCTCTTTCGTGTGGACCAGGAGTGCTATGTGGTATACATGGGCTCCCGGGACTACGGAGTACGGCCCTTCCTCCGGATCGGTACCAGCAGGTTTCTGCCCGAGCAGATCAAACGCCACATCGGCTCGGTGATCATCACGGACCATCTCACGGGTGATATCTTTCTGGAAGAATCCTGCCTGGATCAGCACGCCCCGGGGCGGACCCGGTACGTGGGGTCCCCCGGCCTGGTGGAGGCGGTAAAAACCTTCGTCCACAAGGAGCAGATCTCTTCCCAGCCCCTGGAGTCGGTCTCCCGGGAGGCTCCNTCCAGGGGCGGACAGGTTATCCTCTACGACGACAGCTCGCTGCGCCTCTTTCTCGACGGCCACCGTCTCTTTGACCTGAAGGAACAGGAACGCCTGGACCGTCACGCCCTGTACTGCCTGAATCGCCTGGACGAACTCATCACCTCATCCCGGGGCGCCTACCGGAAGGAAGACTTCCAGGGGACGGGTTTTATTGCAAGCCGGGAGCACTCGATCCTGGGGTTCTCCCGGGGAGAGCTCTATACCCTGCGCCAGCAGAGTTCCTCGATGCGGGAGTGGGCCCAGGCCATGGTACCCCTTTCGCTCGTCTCTATCCTCGCGGGGACGGGAGAGCGCGAGGCCTTTCTGGAATTCCTGAAGTGGCGCCTCTCTGCGGGAAAGAAGCTTTGTTTCGCCCTGGCCACAGCTGGTCCCGGGCCCGGTCTTGCGCCTGATACTGGCCAGGATGGATCGACGGGAAGCGGGGGGCAAACCCCCGAGGAGGACCTCTTTCGACTTCTCTCGGAGGCGGGGTTCCCGGTAGCACGGGATTTTCCGCAGGGCCTTCCGGCAGAGGTTCCGGCGCCTGACCTGCCGGCAACAGAGCTGGTCTTTTCCCGAAGGCCCCCCCCGGCGTCGGGGTCCCCACCGGGGTTCACCGGGGATCAGACCTGGGTGGCCCGGGTCACTCCCCCGATCCTGCCCTGTGTTCCCTACCGCTACGTACCGGAAGGCGTACCGGAAGGAGAAGGCCTGCCGTCCCGGGATGATCCCGAGGCCTTCAGAAGACTCCTGCGGAGCGATATCAGGCAGGAACTGGAGAGCGCTCCCTTCCTGGAAGAGGGGCTCCGGACCATTATGTCCAGAACAGACCTGCCCCTTCTGGACCGGGTCTGCGGAGCGCTCTGGCTATGGAACACCGTGACCGNTGGTGCCAGCAGCCTTCCCGATAACGATCTCCAGGAGATGGCCCGGCACTCCCGGGAGACGGCAGAAGCGCTCTTCCTGACCGGCCACGTTCCGGTGACGGCGGACATCCGGGAGGGTTCCCGGGGGTGGCGGGTCCTCTTTCTTCCCCGGGAGGGGCTCACCAGAGGCGCCGTTGACGAGAATGAGCGGGTTCGGGAACGAATGAAACCCTTCCTGGAGCAATCCGGCCCCAGGTCCTTCTTTGAGGAAGAACGGGCTCGTCTCAAGGCGCTTCTAGAAGCGCTTCTGGCTGCCAACAGGGTGAGCGCACCCCCGGCATCAGCCCGGAAGGAACGGGACGATAGCCCTGCCGGGGCATCGCCGGCCACGCAGCGTGGGGAGAGGCCTTCATCTTCATCCCCGGCATCTTCACAGACGCCCCCGCCAGTGGCTTCGTCGTCGGCATCACCGGCGCCAACATTACCGACGAGGACTCAGGCGCACGCTCAGGCAAAGGCACAATCGTCGCCATCGTCGTCGGCGCAGGCACCGAGCCCCTCAAAAAGATGGAAGCGCTTTCTGGGAGGTTCCGTCGCTGCCTGCCTGATGATCCTGGCTCTTTTGCTTTTTTTCCTTCCCTCTGCGGNGCCTCCCCGGATCGGTCCCTGGAGAACACCCTCTCGCGAAGGGGAGCACCTTGTCGCAGTGGACCAGAGCACCAGGGAAGATACTCNCCCGGCGGGAGATTCGGAGCCGACAACAGCGGGAGACGGGGCGGAGCGCCCGGTTGTAACGGAAGAAGAACCGGCCGAGGTCATCATCCCGGCTCAGGAAGATCAGCCGGA
>NZ_KB891705.1:0-15651 GCF_000373545.1 Alkalispirochaeta alkalica DSM 8900 | reverse complement strand
GAGCAGGCAGAGCAGGCAGAGCAGGCAGAGCAGGCAGAGCAGGCAGAGCAGGCAGAGCAGGCAACACGAATGACACAGGTAGCGCAAGAGCCTCCGACCGAAGAAATGCCGCAGCGGGGACCGGACCAGGTTGCCAGCCATGTCTGGTCGGTCAGGGATATTCTCCTGGCAACAAACTGGATCGCCCAGGGCAACGGATACGCTCCCATCGGGGGAACCGTTCCCAGCCCGCACTGGATATTTCCGGGCAATCGCATCGAGCTGCCCGATGGCACAGCCTATACCGTCGTGGCGGGCGATACCCTCTGGGGGATCGCCGAGCGCTTTCTTATCCGTTTTTTTCGGGAATCTCTGTGGAAACCACAGGATTTTCGGGAAATTGTGGCGCGGGAGGAGTACCCTATAAGGGAGACAAGGAGGCAGGAATAAAAATCACAGGCGAAACATCGTGGTAGAATAGTGGTGAGCGGCAGAGGTAGCGGATCATTTTGTTAAGGTGTTCACTCCCCCGGATTCGGGAAGGCTCCGGGATTTCCGGGGAGCGAAGCATATCGGCCGTGGCGCTTCGGGCGCCCGCGACAGGAACCATAGACCAGCAGGAGGAGCAGTATGTCCGATCTTTCACGCAGTCCCAACGTATTTCATCCCACACGGCCGTCGGCAGTGGGTTCCCGCAACAGTCTTGCCCAGGACGGGCGGGACCAGAAGCAGGAGTACGACCAGCTCGTTCAGGAAGAAACCGAGCGCATCCTGGATACGATCCAGACCAAACTTCCCGCAGAAGTTCTGGAACGGCTGGATGTTATGGGGGGACTCAAAGAGAAACTCTATAACTACTTTAACCAGAACTACCAGAACATGTTCAACCGGTACATCACCACCACTGAAGACGAGATGGTGAAGAAGATCCGGAACTTTATCGACAAGGAAGAGAACAAAACCCTTGCGCGTTACACCCCCAAAGAAATCGCCGCCATGCTGGACGAGATCGCCGGGGCGGATAAGTTCAATACCGGTGAGGTCGAGAAATCGATCGTCAATATGTATGGCCACCTCCACGGCCACATTCAGCGCGGTGTAAACGATCTCGAGAACGAGACAAACTCGCTGCTGCGCCAGAAAACCGATGTGGGTGCCTTCATCAGGGGCGAAAACGCCTACTCCGTGGTAAAAGCTGCCTTCAAGGATAGCGCCACCAAGCCCAAGACCGTGACCGATACCAAACTCTCGGTGAACATCCTGGACTCGGAGCTCATCAGCCCGATCTTCCAGTACCAGGCCACGGTGGAGTACCTGATCAAGGACCAGATATCCCGGACGATCAGCAACCTGATCGATCAGGAGGTGGAGCGGTTCCAGGACGAACTGATCGACCAGGGCAAGGAAGAGCTCACCGACTCGGAGATCATCTTCGAGAAGATGAAGCGCGTCACCAACTACACCGACGACGATGTGGAAGATGAAACCTCCAAGCGCTATACCTTCCTGGCCAAGGAGCTGATGCAGAAGATCGAAGGGCTCCGGGCCGAGATAGACCCCAGCGAGTTCGATCCGGTGAACATTCGGGAAAACCTGAAGAAGATCATCGATATGGAGAACATCCGCAACCGGGGCTTCAACACGGCTGTGAACTCAATCACCTCGATTCTGGATACCAGCAAGATGGGCTACCAGTATGTGGAGAACCTCAAGAACGCCCGGGAACTGATCATCCGCGAGTACGAAGACACGGACGTGGAGAATCTCCCCGACGAGCGCTACCAGATCCGGCTCAAGTACTACGACTCGGAGCAGCTCGAGAAAGAGCGGGAAGTCTACGACCAGCAGATGGAGGCCTTCCGCCAGGAGATCCAGAAGCTCTACGATGTGATCGAGGCGGTCTACCAGACGGGGCGATCCCGGTTCAAGGTGAACGACTACGAGGATATCGTGGCAAAGATGTCCCGGACCATGAAAAAACGCAGGGACCTCTTCCGGTTCGAGGAATCGGGCGACAAGCTCGTAGAGGAGATGCAGCGGACCTGGAACGAGATTACCCTTCTCAAGGCGAACCCCACCGACGTGGAACGGCTCAACCAGACCTACCGCCACGAGAAAAAGCTCTTCAAGGAGATGCTCAACAAGAGCGCCCGGAAACTGGAGCAGATCTACGGCTACCAGAATCCCCAGGAACGGGTGATCCTCGACGACCGGGTACGCTTTCTCCGGAAAGAGTTCGACGACTTCGATTACCTGATCAACCCCTACCACATCCAGTCCGGTGTGGTGCTGGACGTGGATATCACCAGCATCAAGCGGAAGAAGTTCACCCTCAACGGCATGGCCAACGTGCTGAACGAGTTCCTCCACGGTATCTCCAAGGGATTCCAGGATGCGGCCTTCGCCGCCTTCAAGCGGCGCCGGTCCACCGTTCGGGACGACATCGGCATGAACTTCTCCAATGACTACGACGAACCGGTAGCGCAGAGCCTGCCCGGTCAGGGAGCGCAGGCATCGGCCCCGGCACCCACCGAAACGGTGAGCAGAACTCCGGCTCAGCCCCGGGGGCAGGCCGACGTATCTCCCGGGAAGGGTTCCATTTCCAGCGATGACCTGCAGGAACTGTAACCACCATGGTAGGAAACTATGACTTATTGTCACGCAGGGCGGGGTTTAACACCGCCCTGCGCCATTTCCGGACAGCTACATCCCTCCTGGAGCCGGTCTCCGGGGGGGCCAATTTTGCTGATCTGATAGCCCTGAAGCTGGACGAGGAGGCGATCTCCCGGGATCAGGTACGTCCTCTCACCTCGGCCCTCCTGGTGGACAAGTTTTCCTACCAGGCCCGCTCCCGCAACGCCCCCAGAACGATCGAATCGGCCGGAGAGATCCAGCAGATTCTCTCGGAATGGACGGCCCTGCAGATCGTTATTGCCTATGAACATCCCCAGGCGGGGTTACTTCTGATCAATCCCCGGAATCTCCAGTCCTGGGAACCGGCGCTCCCCATAATCTGCGATGAGTTGCTGGTGGTGTACCTGGAGAACGCTCCCGGAGCGTCGCTCCCGACCGAGACCCTCGAGAGAGCCCTGGGGGATGTCCACTCCGTTCTGGCAGGCCTTCCCGTTGATCACAGCGATCAGCGCTACTGCCTTCCCGAGGGAGCCCACCGCCCTGGCCCGACACCCGCAGCGAGAGCAGTGGCGCCAACACCCGTACCGGCACCGGCAAAGACAGGGAGCGGAAAGAAACGCATAACCCCCCGCTATTCTGTGGTGGTCACGAACGAGCTCTTCCACAACGGAAACGTGGAAGCCTGGAAACGAATCATCGCGAGTTATCGAACCACCTACCCCGATCTGAACGTTCTCATCTGGTACGAAAACGAGCGGATCAACGATATCAACGCCCTCTTCAAGTGGGGAAAAGTCAAACACGGGACCCCGATTATGGTCAGCGTCGCCGGCGAGGAGATACGGGACGTCTCCAAACTGCAACGATATCTCTTTGAAGGTGCGAGCCCCCGGTTTGAGATGTTTCTGAAGGGGGGGATCGACCAGCCCCTCGAGCTTTTCTGAGATTGCACTTTTCCGAGATCGAGCTTTTCCGAGAATCTGGAGGCACTGACTATGAAAGAACTGATACTGTTTGGTACAGATCAGCACCATGTGGAACCGGACGTTCTGGAAGCGGCGGGAAGCCGCGGCAAACGGGCGGTGTCTCTGGCTGATCTGCGCGTTCCCATCTGCCCCGGGGTGGTGATCCCCGGCGAGGCGCTTTCGGTATTTCCCGAGAACGCCACAGCGGCCTGGTCTATCCTGCAAACCCCTCTGCAGGACATAGAACGGAGTATGGAGAAGCGCTTTGGCGAGGGCGAGGCGCCCCTCCTGCTGAAGGTGGTGGAGAGCCCCATGCTCAATGTCCGCAGCGCCCTCCCCTCGGTGCATCACGTGGGCCTCTGCAATACCACCATCGATGCCCTGGCCTCCACCATGGGAGAGACCTTCATCTGGCAGGAGTACGCCTTCCTGATCAGCAGCATTCTCCGCCTGGAGCTCACGCTGGAAGAATCGGAGGGCCGGGCCAAGCGGCTCAAGGAGTTCAGGGAAGAACTTCAGGCAGCCAGGCGGAAGGATTCGATCAGGGGCGTCCTGGAATCCTTCGCAGACCTCCTGCCGGAGCAGCTCTTCACGGAACCCTTCTTCCAGCTGGCCTACGTGGTCAGGCTCTTTCGCGCGGCCTTCGCCCTGAGCCCTACCACGGAAGATTCGGCCATCATGATCCAGGCTATGGTCTACGGGAACCTCGACAGCCAGAGCGCGTCGGGCTATCTCTTCACGCACCATATCATCACGGGTGAAGATACCCTCCAGGGGGAATATTTTTCCGAAGCCTTCGATGAGAACGACAAATCGGGCCACCCCCTGACAGAACTCCCCCCGGAACGGCTGGAGATGCTTCAGAAGATATCACGCACACTGGAGGACCACTTCAAGGAAGTGCGGTGGATACGCTTCACCATTGAGGGAGGCAAGCTCTGGCTCGTAGACCAGGCCTCGGTTCCCAACAAATCAGCCCAGGCCGAGATCAAGACCCTGCTGGACCTGCTCCGGCGCGGGTCGGTGACAGAGGAGCACGTCATCCGCACGATCAAGCCGGGACGGCTCTCGGAGATACTCCACCCCACCCTGGACGCAGCCTCCGTGGCGGACTTCACCACCCTGGAAGGGGGAATCGCCGGTTCCGTGGGTGCGGCTATCGGCCGGGTCTTCTTCTCCACGGAGCGCCTGGTAGTTGCTCACCGCCAGGCCCAGCAGGCCGGAGAAGACACAAACCTGATCCTGGCGATGCCTTCGACCTTTGCCGGGGACGTCAAGGGGATCGAGATCGCCCAGGGGGTACTCTCCTCGGAGGGCGGCTACGCCTCGCACGCACCCGTTGTGGCCCGAAGCCTGGGAAAGGTTGCCCTGATCCGCCCGGACATCTCCTTCCGGGAAAACTCCATGATTATCGACGGAAACGAGATCACAGAGGGCGATTTTATCACTCTGGAGGTTCCCTACTACACGACACCGCGGGTCTTTCTCGGAGCGGGGTCTCTCACAAAGCCCACCCCCGAGGACAGCGGCCTCCTGGAACTCCTGGACATCGTCCAGCGCAAGATCGGCAGGGTCGAGGTTCACGCCAACGCCGACCAACCCCGGGATGCCCAGCTGGCAAAGCTCTTTGGAGCGAGGGGCATCGGATTGTGCCGCACGGAGCATATGTTCTTCGCCGAAAACAGGATCAACCGCTTCCGCTACATGATCATTGCCCGGGACGAGGAGACCCGTACGGCGATTCTTGATGACCTTCACAAGGATCAGACCGAGGATTTCTACCAGCTCCTGAAGATCATGGATGGACTCCCCGTAACGATCCGTCTCCTGGACGCGCCCCTTCACGAGTTTCTTCCCCAGGGAGACGCCGCCATGAAGGATTTTGCCGCCCAGGCGAAAAAAGACAAGATGAAGTTCACCAAACAGGAGATCATCGACAGAAGTCAGCTCCTGCGGGAGTTCAACCCCATGCTGGGGCACCGGGGTATCCGTATTGCGATCTCCTATCCCGAGATTTACCGGATGCAGACCCGGGCGATCTTCGAGGCTGCCTACAAGCTCAAGGCCGAGGGGTTCTCGCCACGCCCGGAGATCATGATTCCCCTGGTGATGAACCCCCACGAGCTGAAAGTAGTCCGAAACGGCAAACGGATCGAAGGGAAGCACATCCTGGGAATCCGGGATATTGAGCGGGAGGTCTCCCGGCAGTTCCAGGCGGGATCGCTGGATTACAAGGTGGGGACCATGATCGAACTGCCTGCAGCGGCACTCAACGCGAGCGAGATCGCCCGCTACGCTGATTTCTTCTCCTTCGGGACCAACGATCTCACCCAGACAACCTACGGGATATCCCGGGACGACTTTAACACCTTTTTCTCGGATTACACCGAGCTGGACCTGCTGGAAGGAAACCCCTTCAAGCGGCTCCAGCCCCAGGTGCGCGAGCTGGTTCAGACGGCGGCGCTGCGGGGCAAGATGGTCCGACCCGACATTACCCTGGGGCTCTGCGGAGAGCACGGCGCGGAACCGGAGAATATCACCTTTATTCAGGAGACGGGGCTCGACTACGTTTCGGTATCACCCTTCGGGATTCCCATTGCAAAACTGGCGATCGCCCAGATGAACCTGGGTCACGCCTGAGACACTGACGATCCCTCCTGCGGCCCCGGTGTGTGAGGCACCGGGGTCATTTTTTTCCGGTTCCCGTTGGAATCATCCCCGGTTTGATCAGGCCGTCTCTGCTGCCGACTCCAGAAAGGAACAGAGCCCTGTGAGGGCCCGAAGCAGGTAGAGCTTGATCAGGGTCTCCCCCGTGTGGGGGCTGCGGGGGAACCGGGCGAGGATCACCATGAAAGACCGTTCGGCCCTGTCGCGTGCGGCGGGGCTCACGCGCCCCCCCTCCATCTGGAGCCCCAGGACACCCTCGCTGATCGCCTGGTCCAGCGCTTCCGATCCCTGGCGGTACAATTGCAGGGCCTTATGGTCCTCGCCCAGAAAGACCTGCTGCTCCTTGGGACGAATGAGCATGTTCTCGTAAAAAGCTGCGGCGAAGTCCCTGATGGCACCCAGCTGCTGGTATTGCAGGGCGCTCCCGGGCCATTCGGCAGCGAGGGCCAGGCCCTCCACCACGTCGGTCATCTGCCGCAGGGTCCTGCGATACCGGTAGCGGAGCGCCCCCTCCTGACGCAGATGGATCTTCTCCATCCCGTAATTGTAGTAGTCGTAGATCTGGTCCAGCAGGACATCGTAGAGTTCCGCGATCTGGCCCTGCAGGGAGAGGCTGTACCCAAAGCCCTGGTCCACCCCGGGGTCGGGATCGGGGGCGAGCTCCCCGGCGAGGGTTTCCCGGAAAAGCTCCTCCTGACGCAGGTACTCTGTCACCGTGGCGTGCGCCTCGGTGAGGCGCACGGTCATCCGGTGGGACCACTCGCTCCGGGAGGTGTTTCGATCAGGATGGTATTCCTTCAGCAACCTTCGGAAGGAGCTGCTCACCTCCGCAGAAGAAGCAGCGTCCCCCAGCTGAAGAAATTCATACGCCTCGGCAAGATCCATTATTTCAGATAATACGCCACCGGGCGGGGTAATTCAATCCTTTGCACCTTCCGGAAATACCGTTTACACTTACGGTGAAACTCAGGACTGGAGGCACAAGGTGGAAAAGTTTCAGGAACTCTTTAGCGCGTATCAGAATGGGACCCTCCCGTCTGACCATGGCTACATTGTCAGCGTCTTCTATCACAACAACTCGACCTACACCCGGTACGAAGTGATATCCTTCAACAACGTAAAGGACATCTACATCACCGATGAGGGGCTGGTCTTCCAGGCAGAGGGCAAGAAGCTCTACGTGATGGTCGAACCCGCCGGGTGGCCCAACAGCCATATCGAGCCCGCCTATCGAACCGACGCGGAGAGAATCCCCTACCGCAAACGGGACCTCCTGGATTACACCACCCGCCGCCAGGACCACGTCTACATCGGGAAGGAACCGGTCGTAACCTACACATCCTTCACGGTTCTCAAGAGTATCGGTCAGGATATTTCCTACGTGTTCTACGATCACGGCGACATCCGGGAAACGATCCTGGAGTTCTTCCGGCTCAGCCTGTGGAAGCAGGCCCGCGTTCCCCAGGGCGACGCCCGGAAAGTCACCGAGGAGATCAATCAGGTTTTTTCCCGGATCGTGGTTTCTCCGGACTTCTAGCCGCCCCGCCGGGCGCGCAAAAAAAGAGCCGCCAGGCGTTGCCGGCGGCTCTTTTTGCGTTTTCCTGCCNTCTGATCAGTCGATCAGATGGCGGATCTGGGAACGGGAGGTCGCGATCTCGATCGAGCCATCCAGAATTCCCTGGCGTGCAGCCTCGAGGGCGTCCTTTACTTCCTGGGGAATCATGGAATCGAACCCGTGAAACGGCGCCAGCCCCGTGGCGTCCTCGGCGAGACCGTAACTCACGGTACCACCCTGGAAGGTTCCCTCGGCAACGCTCCGCAGAACGACCTCTACGGACTCGGGGATCTTCTTGATCGCGCTGGTGAGCACCGCATCGGGGGCCACGTGGTTCTGGTCGATGTCAACACCGATGGCAAGCACGCCCTCCTCGTCGGCAGCCTGGATCGCGCCCAGACCGGTGAGACCGGCGGCCTGGAAGACGATGTCCGCACCCTGTTCGATCATGGCAAGAGCAGCCTCGCGGCCGGCAGCCTGGTCAACAAAGGACCCCGCCGTGACGGAAAGGACCGTTGCATCGGGGTTCACGGACTTTACGCCCTGGATAAACCCGACCTCGAACCGCTCAACCGGGGGAACCAGCATGCCCAGAACTGCACCAACCACGTTGTGCTCGGGACGCAGCCGGGGAATCGCGCTGGCGTGCTCTTTGGTCATGAGCCCCGCCAGAACACCGGCCAGATAGCCGCTCTGCTCTTCCCGGTAGAGAATCCCCTGAAAGTTGGGCAGATCGTCGTCCCCGCCGATATCAATCCCGCCAAAGAGGGTGTCGGGGTGCATCCGTGCCGCTTCTTTCACGGCGTCCTCCATGAGGAACCCCACGGCAAAGACGATCTCGGCACCGTCCTCGGCAAGACCGCTCAGGTTGGGAATGTAGTCGGTCTGCTGGTTGCTCTCTACAACCCGTGCCTCGAACCCGTAGGGAGCACCCAGGAGCAGCCCCTGGTACGCGCCGTCGTTAAAGCTCTGGTCCCCCAGGCCACCCACGTCGGTAGCCATGGCAGCGATCTTGCGGTCGGGAGCAGCCTCGCTCCGGCCTCCGGCAAACACAAGCGCCCCGGCCAGAACCAGCAGCGTCAGCATCAGCATCGTTCTCTTCATTCTCGTCCTCCTTAATGAATCCTGGACCAATAATATCTCCAGCATCCACGATTATACACCCCTGGCAGGAGCGCCACAATCACGGATACTAATCTTCGCTCCGCTCGATCATGAAATCCTTCCCCACGGCCCGGGGCGGACGGCTGCGCCGGACCAGCCCTGCCACGGCGATCACCGTTACCAGATAGGGGAAGATGATAAAGAGCTCTCCCGGGAGGTTCACCACCCGCAGAACCTGAAAGCGCATCTGCAGGGCATCGGCAAAGCCGAAGAAGAGCGACGCCAGAAAGGCCCCCACGGGGTGCCAGCCCCCGGAGATCATGGCGGCCAGGGCGATAAACCCCCGGCCTGCGCTCATCCCCTCGGTAAAGCTCACGTTCGCCTCGATAGAGAGGTACGCCCCGGCCAGCCCGCTGGCGAGACCGCTGATAAAGACCCCCAGGTAGCGCATCTTGTAGACCGAGACACCGATCGTCTCCAGCGCCAGGGGGTGCTCCCCGGCGGCGCGAATATGGAGCCCCGTCTTGGTCTTGAAGAGAAACCACGTCAGAAAGGCCACCAGGAAGAATCCCATGTACACAATGGGCGTCTGGCCAAAGAGGGCCCTCCCTATCAGGGGCAGATCTGAAAGAAGGGGTATCGAGAGGCGGTACCGGCCAAGACCTCGGGGAATGGAAGGGGTGGTTCCGGGGTGTCCCACGATCAGCACCATGAGAAACCGGGTGATCCCGAAGGCCAGAACGTTCATCACAGCCCCGCTCACCACGTGATCCAGGTGGAGTGTCACCGTGGCAAAGGCGTGAAGCAGGCTGTAAACCCCTCCAAAGAGTACCCCCGCCAGAAGCCCCAGCCAGGGATTCCCCGTGGTATAGGCCACAATAGCCGCAAAAAAGGCCCCCACCACCATGATCCCCTCCATGGCGATGTTCACGATTCCCGAACGCTCGCAGATGGTGGCCCCTATGGCAGCCAGGGTAATGGGCGTGGAGAGACGGACCGTGGCAGCAAGCAGGTTGGTAAGAAACTCCAGGGTAAACATCGTATCAGCCCTCCTCTCCGGCGGCNGCCNTTGCAGCCGTGGTGGCCCGGNGAGCCTCCCGGCGCCGGCGGCGGTTGCCCCAGGCGGTATAGATATATCTGGCCACAATCAGGAAGAGGATGATCCCCTTGACGATCTCCACGATCGCGCCGGGGGTCTGGGTGGTGCGGGACATGTACTGCCCTCCCGCATCGAGGGCCCCCCAGAGGAGCCCTGTGAAGACCACCGCGATGGGATTCCCCCCGGCGAGGAGCGCCACAGAGATACCGTTCCAGCCGTAGCCGGCCTGGAGGTTCTCGTAGAGGCGGTGATCCAGGCCGTTCACCTGGTTAAATCCCGCCAGGGCAGCCAGAAACCCCGCGATCAAAAGCGCCCGGAAGATGTTCTTGCCCACGGAGATACCCTGAGCCCGGGCCGCGTCCTTGTTCTCTCCCACGGCACGAATCTCGAAGCCCATGCTGGTTTTATAGAGGAGATAATAGACCACCAGAGCCACCAGAATGGCCAGAAGAATTCCTGTGTGGAGCCGGGGGTTTGCCTCGGGCAGAAAGGCCCGAAACCGCAGGAGCATGGTGTTATCGGGAATCCGCGTGGTGACGTAGGGGTGCCGACTTGTAGAGGGATCACCNCCGAAGGCCCGGATAAAGACGGGCGAGAGATAGCGCGCCACGTGGGCCAGCATCATGGTGGTGATCACCTCGTGGGCACCGGTTTTCATCTTCAGGTAGGCCGGGACGACGTTCCAGAGCGCACCAAAGAGCCCCGCCACGACAAAGATCAGGGGAAGGGCGATCACCCCGGGCAGGGGTATGTAGAGGCTCAGCCCGGCGGCGGCCATGGCCCCNAGGTAGTACTGCCCCTCGGCACCGATATTAAAAAGCCCCGCCTTGAAGGCAAAGGCCACGGAGAGGGCCGTAAAGATCAGGGGCGCCGCGTTGAGCACCGAGATGTGCCAGTTCCGCGCCAGCCCCCCGTAAAAGAGCGCCTGATAGGCCACCAGGGGGTTATACCCCGAGATGGCCATGATAACCCCGCCCAGGAGAATGGCCATGGTGATGCCAAAGAGAGGGACCACGGCGCGCTTGACCCAGCGCCGCAGGAGCTCCCGCAGGGCCGATGGCCCCTGAAGCAGCCGCACCCGCCAGAGGTAGAGCCCCAGGGCCGCCAGGATCAGCACCCCACCCTGGAAATAACTCGCCAGNTACAACACCGTTCCCNCCGCACCCAGCAGGACTACCGCACCCATGAGCAAGGTGGCCAGAAGTGCCTGAGAAATCATGCGCTCGCTTCCTTTCCGCCGGTCATGTAGAGACCCACCTCTTCTTCGCTGGTCTTGTCCGTGATCAGCTCCCGCGCGATCTGTCCGTCAAAGAGAACGAGAATCCGGTCTGCCAGGGCAAAGATNTCCTCCAGCTCCAGGGAGATCAGCAGGATTCCCACGTCCTTGTCGCGCATGGCCAGGATCTCGGAATGGATGTATTCGATCGCCCCCACATCGAGGCCCCGCGTGGGCTGGCTCACCAGGAGGAAGGTGGGCTTCCGGGAGAACTCCCGGGCCAGGATCACCTTCTGCTGGTTTCCNCCCGAGAGCTGCGACGCCGCTGCCCCGGGGCCGGAGGTCCGGATATCGAAGCGCTCGATCAGCTCCCCGGCCTGATCGTTCATGCCNGGATAATCCAGAACCCCCCGGTAGGCGTTGGGAGAACGATCGTGATACCCCAGAGCGATGTTNTCGGCCACAGAGAAGGGCAGAACCAGGCCGTAGCGGTGCCGGTCGGCTGGAACGTAGCCCATGCTGCGGTTGATCAGCTGCCGGGTGGTCATACCCTGGATCTCCGTGCCCAGGTGACGCATCACGCCCNGTTTCACCGGACGAAGCCCCATCACNGCCTCGGCCAGTTCGGTCTGGCCGTTGCCGTCCACCCCNGCGATCCCCACGATCTCGCCGGGCCGTACCATGAGGGAGAGGTCCCGGATCGCGGGAACGCCCCGNTCGTCGGCGACATCGACCCCCGCGATCTCGAAGACGGGATCGGGCTGTACCTCGTGGGGGGTCCGTTCCACGGTGAGCACCACGGAACGCCCCACCATGAGATTTGCCAGCTCGGCCGTGGTGGCCCCCGCCGTGGGACGCTCGCCCTCGATCCGGCCGCGCCGAAGAATGTAGACCCGGTCCGAGATGGCCCGAACCTCCTCCAGCTTGTGGGTGATGATGATCACGCTCACCCCGCTCTCGCGGAGGCTGCGGATCACTGTAAAGAACTCCTCCACCTCCTGGGGGGTAAGAACCGCCGTGGGTTCGTCCAGAATAAGGATCTCGGCCCGTCGGTAGAGGGCCTTCAGGATCTCCACGCGCTGTTGCAGCCCCACCGAGAGGGCCTCCACTTTGGCATCGGGGTCGATCTTGAGACCGTAGCGGCTGCTGAGCTCCTGCACCTCCCGGCGGGCGGTGCGGTAATCGATGGTGGGACCCTTGCCCGGTTCGGAGCCCAGAATGATGTTCTCCGTAACCGTGAGGGGGTCGAGGAGCATGAAATGCTGGTGAACCATCCCCAGGCCGTGGCTGATCGCGTCGCGGGGAGAGGAGAACTCAACCTCGCGGCCCTTTATCAGGATGCGCCCCGAGGTGGGTTTGTACAAGCCGTAGAGAATATTCATGAGCGTGCTCTTGCCCGCCCCGTTCTCGCCCAGAAGGCAGAGGATCTCCCCCTCCTTCAGGCTGATACTGATGTCGTCGTTGGCAAGGACCTTGGGGAACTGCTTGACGATATGCTGTGTTTCCAGAATCACCTGTGACATCGAGGAACCTCCAGGGTCCACCTTACTATGAAAAAGATCAGCTTTCCAGTTTTTCTGCTGCTTTTTCAGGGCGGATTTGGGGCCTTTCCGGCCTTACGTGGCGTCGCCCAGGATCTGGCGGTAGAGNNCGTTGGTGTTCTCTACCATGGAGGAGAGGCTCCATTCCTCCAGGGGCCGCTCCGCTGCGGCCTGGCCAAAACGCCGACGCAGCTCCGGCTCCCGGGCCAGACGAAGCAGCCCCCCGGTGAGGGCGGNAATATCCCGGAAGGGCACCACCAGCCCGGTCACCCCCTCCTCCACNGTCTCGCGGATCCCGGGAACGTCGAAGGCCAGCGCGGGCCGCCCGACGGCGGCAGCCTGCACCAGGGACTGGGGGACCCCCTCCCACTCCGAGGTCAGACAGACCAGATCGGCGGCGGCCAGGTAATCCTGGGGGTTATGACGAAAGCCGGCAAAGACCACCCTGGAGGCGATCCCCAGACGCCGGGCCTGCGCTTCCAGGGCCNCCCGNCGGGGGCCGTCGCCCAGNAGCACCGCCCGCAGGGAGGGCCCCTGGCCGGAACGATCGAGCTCCTCCACCGCCCGGGCAANGGCCTCCAGAAACCAGTGCTGCCCCTTGCGCTCCTCCAGCCGGGCCACCACCGCGCAGAGCACATCATCGGCTCCGGTGCAGCCCAGCTCCTGCCGAAGGGCGGGATCGCGGCGGGCCGAACGAAAGCGTTCGATCTCCATACCGCTCCGGATGATCCGGTACTGCCCGGGGTGNCCCACCCCGGCCTCCACCATAAGGTCCCGCAGGGTGTAGCCCACCGAGACAAAGAGATCGGTCCGGGCTGCGGCGCGNCGCTCGAGCCAGCGAAANAGCAGAAAAGCAGGCCGTGACATGGAGTCGGTAAAGCTCATACCGTGGACCCCGTGAAGCACCACGGTGCCCCCGGCACGGCGGGGCACGGCAAAGCGCCCCAGAATCCCCGTCTTGGCGTTGTGGGTATAGACGATGTCGAAGGAACGCTCCCGAAAGAACCGCCGCAACTCCCGGAAGGCCCGGACCTCCGAGGCGGGAGAAATCTCGCGACAGATCCAGGGAATAACCACCACCTCTACCCCGGCCTGGCGCAGCTCCTGCACCATGCCCGGGTGGTACTCGGCCCCGACCACCAGAGTCTGGGCAAGATCGGGAGCGCCCTGGAGGAGATTATAAAAAATGTTGAAATCGGCACCGCCCTGCACCAGNCGGGTGGTAAGATGGCAGACTGTCACCCCTACCTCCCCGAGAGCAGCACAAAGAGCGTCTTGCCGATGATCTTCACATCGAGCCAGACCGACCAGTGATCGATATACCAGGTATCGAGCTTGACGATCTCCTCGAAATCATCGATCCGGTTGCGCCCGCTCACCTGCCACATGCCGGTGATCCCCGGGGCCACGCTCAACCTGCGGCGATGGTGTTTCTCGTACTGACGGAACTCTTCGGCCGTGGGGGGCCTGGTACCNACGATGCTCATATCTCCCTTCAGGACGTTCAGAAACTGGGGGAACTCGTCCAGGCTGGTCTTCCGCAGAATCTTCCCGACCCGGGTAATGCGGGGGTCCCGGGCGATCTTGAACATGTGGCCCTGCATCTCGTTCTGATCCATCAGCTCCGCCTTGCGGGCCTCGGCGTCGACCGCCATGGTACGGAACTTGATCAGGTTGAAATCCCGGCCGTTCTTGCCCTTGCGGGGCTGTACAAAGAAGATGGGCCCCGGCGAATCGAGCTTGATGGCCGGCGCCACCACCAGGAAGATCAGCAGAAAGGCGAGAAACCCCACCAGACCGATGGCGTAATCGATGGTGTGCTTTACAAACCGCTGAACGGGACTGAAATCGTAGGACTGAAAGGAGACAATGTTGAAGGGNCCCACCGTGTCCACCTCGGAGCGGGTGTAGTCGATCCCGGAGAAATCCAGAACGATGTTCACCATGAGCCCCATGCGGTGACAATCGGCGATCAGGGGCGCCAGCTCCTGGAGCTTGAGATCGCTGTAGGCCAGGACCACCTCGTCCACCACGTTCTGTGTCACGTAGTCCAGGACGTCGTCAAAAAAGCGCTGCCGCTCCTGATCGTCCAGGGGGCGTTCGGCGGGAAAGACNAAGCGGGGTTCCACCGTGGCGTTCAGGAGGAGTTCCGGCGTGGTCCTGGCCGTGGCCTGGAACTGCTCCACCGCCCGCTTGTTGCCCAGGAGCAGAACTTTTCTGTGGTAGCGCTCCTTCTTCTGGAGGCGGTAAAAGTAGACCCGGAAGAGGAGCTTGGCNNCCACCATGAGCAGGTAGTTAANCCCGGCAAAGGTCATGAGGAAGGTGCGGCTCACCACGGAATCCCGGATNAAGAAGAGCCCCATGGCCAGAGCCCCCAGCCCCACGAGTTCNACGGGGATCAGGTTACGGCAGATCCGCCAGGCCGAGACCAGGCGGTGCCCCCGCAGGAAATCGTAGTTCCGGAAGAGCTGGAGAAGNATCATCCAGATGATGAGGACCGTCCCCAGCAGGTTGAAATACACCGGGAAGGGCGCCAGATCACCCAGGCCGAAGGTGAAAAGCTTGTCCCGAAGGTAATAGGTAAGNAGATAGGAGAAGACGATCACCACGGCGTCGATGATCATCAGGGTATAGCGAAGGAAGGACCGTCTTCGTTGGTTCATGGTGCACGCCTCTTTACAATAACTTTAGACAGTAGCCTGTGTCATGAAACTGCATACACAATATACATGGCCACAGTATACAACGCCCCGCCCCGGGTGGGGAAAAGGACTTTGATGAACGTCCCAAAACGTGGTACCGTTCCCAGGTGAAACAGAACATCCTTATTGTGGCGGCCTTTGCCGCGCTCGTCAACGTGGCGCTCCCCGTGGCCTCTCAAGCAGCGGCCA
>NZ_KB891704.1 GCF_000373545.1 Alkalispirochaeta alkalica DSM 8900 | reverse complement strand
GTGATGCTCACGGTGGGGTCCAAGCTCTTCAAGCTCTCGCCGATCACGGCCTGCGTGGTGATCGTCTCCACGGCGCTGGTGCTCTTCCTCTTTGCCTCCCAGGGGCTCAAGGAGGCTATGGAGTCCGTGGGATTGCCCTCGTTTCCGCTGGTGCCGGTCTCGCAGTCCCAGGCTGCGGTGGGCTCGATCCTCGGGGTGGGGCTGGCCAAGGGCGGGCGCAACATGAACCTGAAGCTCCTGCGTAACATCGTGCTGGGCTGGGTTGCCACCCCCGCCATGGCGGCGATCCTNTGCTANGTGGCGCTCTACGTTATGCAGAACGTCTTCATGCAGCAGGTCTTCGTCTAAAATTCGTCTGAAATCGGAGTGTCCCCGGGGAACCCCCCCGGGGGTGCTGCGCCCGGGACCTCCCCGGGCCGTGCCCGGCGTTACACCCTGGGCAGATCATCGAGAAGCATCGTTATCTTCTCCTCGAGCAGATCAAGCGAGAGGTGGCGCGTGGCGATCTCCCGGTTCAGGCGCGCCTGNCGCTCGCGTTCGTCGGGGTTGTCCAGAAGGGCCTCCACCTCCTCCACAGCAGCCTGGGTGAGATACCCCTCGATCGTNACCGCCTGGAACCCCAGGGGTTCGATATCCTCGCGGTACACGGAATAGCGATTCACCAGAAGGGGTTTCCCGAAGAAGAGGGCCTCCACAAAGGCGTTGCCGTAGCCCTCGTAGAGCGAGGGAAAGGTAACAAAGTCNGCGTGAACGTAGAGGTCCCAGAGGCTGTAGACCTTCTCGCCCCGGTCTGTTTTTCCCCGGTTCAGCCCGATCCGGTCGGGCCGGACCATCATATCGACCCCCAGTTGTTCGGCGTAATCGCAGATTCTCCGGGTATACTCGTCGCCTTCGTCCGACTCGTGATGGGGAACCACAAAGAGGGGATTCCGGTGAGCCAGGCGAGCCGCCAGTTCCAGGGCGTGTTCGATACCCTTGCGGGCGATGATCCTCGTGGGCTGAAGAAGCACGAGCCGGTCCGGGGCGATTCCCAGGCTCTCGCGGAGATCGCGGTTGTACTCGTCCGGTCCCGGCTGGGGCAGGGAGAAGTCGAAGACGTTGGGAACCACCGTGGAGGAGACGCCCCGGCGGAGTCCCAGCTGCCGTTGGGCCTCACGGTTGATCACGGCGTGGCGCAGCGAGGGCAGGTCAGGCGGAAAGGCCATGCCCAGCAGATCCTGGACGACTCCTGTCCGGAAACGGTCCCGCTCCCAGGCAAAATCGTGGTGGTGGGCCAGGGAGGGAATCCCCGTCTCGGCGATAAACTCCGTGATCGCCAGCCCCAGGGGGATGTGCATGGGAATCGCCAGGGCGTTTTCGATCACCAGGAAGTCCGGAGCCAGGGTGTCGCAAAACCGGTAGAGTTCCTGCTTCAGGGACCGGGCGATTCGCCAGAGTTCTTCCGTGGTCTCGGGGCTTCGCTGCCGGATGGTGCCAAAGCAGCGCCGTTGCAGGGACGCCACCTCGGGGTGATCAAAAAAAGCCAGGGGAGCAACCCGGGAGATATCCCGGGGAAGGTCGCTGAGTCCCGAGAAATAGACCGCCTCGATTCCCAGATCGTTCAAAACCCGGGCCCACTTGGTGGTTTCCAGGGATACACCGTCGGTGCCGGCAAAGCGGGTTCCCACAAAGCCGGCTCGTTTCCAGGGGCCTCTGTGTGTCATGGTCTCTTCCTTTCCCTGTGCAGATCCTGTCACAGGTGATCCTGTCGGGGGTAATCCTGTCACAGGTGATCCTGTCGCAGCCATAGGGTCTCGTAGGGTGCCAGGGAGAGTTCTCCCCTGGCGGTGTCGATGGTCCTGCCGGTAATCATATCCCGCCAGCCCGGGCTGTCGGGGGTCCCCGCCCGGTCCGGGATGGCGGTTCCCGCCGGGAGGGGCTCTCCCGCCGGAGGAATGGCCTCTGCCGGGAGTGAAACCTGTCGGGCCGAGGTGTTGGTGAGGCACAGAACCTGCCGCTCTTCGGTGAACCGCAACAGCCCAAAGAGCTCCCGGGGAAGACCGGTCAGCACCCGCTGGGGAGCCTCGGGTTCGAAGGCCGGTTCCCCTTTTCTCAGGGAGATCAGCTTTTTCAGGGCGGAAAAGATCCTGGAGCGCCGCGAGCGGGGGTCCTCCAGATCGGCCAGCACCCGGGAGAGGGGGAGTTTTTCCCTGTTGATGGCCCGGTTGTGGCCGCAGACCCGGGGCCCCTCGGCCCAGTTCTCCGAGCCGATCAGGCTGTGGACGTAGATACCGGGAACCCCCGCCAGGGCCAGCATGATCGCCTGGGCAGAGACAAAGGCCCGGATCTGAAGGTCCTCGGAGAGCTCCGGGTCGGCCAGGGCGCTGGCGTAGTTGATGTTGAGCTCGTAGGGAACCTCTCCNTCCGGGGTNGACTTCCGTGAGACCAGCCCTCCCCGGGCCTCGACCGTNCGGAGAAGCTCCTCCATCTCCCGGGGGGTGAGCCAGTCCGTGGCGGGGGTTACCCCGATCCCNTCGTGGGAGGCCAGAAAGTTGAGAAAGGCCCGCTGNTTCGACGGTTCCGGGAGGGTTCGGGCCCACCTGGTGAGATTCTCCGCCGTCCCTGCCGTGAAAGCCTGGAGCGTCAGGGGGGGCAGGGCAAAATTGTAGACCAGATGGGCCTCGTTCCGGCCGTTCCCAAAGTANCTGATATTTTCCTCGTGGGGGACGTTGGTCTCCGTGAGAAGCACCGTCTCCAGGGCCAGATGATCGATCACCGCGCGCAGGAGCTGCACGGCCCGGTGCGTGCAGGGATGGTGAATGCAGGGAGTCCCATCCTCTTTCCAGAGATAGGCGATCGCGTCCAGGCGGATCATGGAGGCTCCCCGTTCCACGTAGAGCAGAAGGGTGTCGATGATCCGGGCCATCACCTGGGGGTTGGAATAGTCCAGATCGACCTGATCCTCGCTGAAGGTGGTCCAGACGTGGAGTGTCTTTCCCCCGGGGCCCCTGAAAGGCGTGAGCAGGGGGTGAACCCGGGGCCGGACGACCCGGGATGAATCGTACCCTTCGGGGCGGTGNTGGTAGAACCGGGCGTACCGGGGGTCTCCCCGGAGAAAGCCCTGGAACCACTCGTGGGANGCGCTGGTATGGTTCAGGACCAGGTCAAAGGCGAGGCTGAAGTTCTTCGCCAGTTCCTGGATCGGTTCCCAGCTTCCCAGGTCGGGGTTCACCCGGGTGTAATCGCTCACGGAGAAACCATCGTCCGAGGTATAGGGAAAGAAGGGNAGAATATGAATGCAGGAGATCACCTCCCGGAGATGGGTCCGGGCAAGATGNAGAAGCCCCTCCAGCGGTGCGGGCCGGTCCGGGCCGGGAGCACCCTCCGGTTCGGGAAGGAACTGATCCCCGTAGGTGATAAGCACAAGNTCTTCCCGGGAGAAGGGCAGGGCCTCCAGGGGACGGCGGTCTCCGGGGTGGCCCGGAAAGCGACGGTCCAGAATCTCCTGGAGATTCTCCATAAAATCCCCGGCCTCGCCGGGGAANAGCTCCTCNGCCAGGGATCGCACGGTACTGTTTTCCTTGATCGTCATGGAGTGCATCCTTCGTAGTCTCTCTCGCGGTCTCCGGCGTGGGTGNATCCCGGGCCACGGTCAGGCCCTGCTCCATNGCCGTCGGCGCAAACGCCCGCGCCTCTGTCCGTGCAAACCCTGTCCNCGCAAGAACTGTCCCTGCAGCAACTGNCCCTGCANGAACTATCAGTGCAACACCCATCCCTGCAAAACCTGACAAGAGATAATTTCATGATCGCCGATTATAGACCGCCTTTCCGATGGATGCAATTGATTTCTGAAAATTTCACATAGACAGAAATATTTCAGAAATCAATTGACATATTGCCGGAGGGGGCGTAGCATGGGGGAAATACCATTGAAGAGATACCTGGAACGAAGGAGGTTTTCCATGAAACACACAGGAAGAGTACTCGCCCTGGCGATGCTCCTTGTCTTTGCTGCGGCGGCAGCCTTTGCCGGGGGTTCCCGGGAGGACGCTCCCCGGGAGCGAACCATCACGCTTTGGACCACCGAGGAGCAACCCGCGCGGATGGAGGCCCAGCGCGCTATTGCCCGGCGATTTCAGGACGCCACGGGCATCACCGTGGAGGTGGTTCCCGTAACGGAGAACATGATGGGCGAGCGGGCGACAGCGGCGTTTTCCGCAGGCGATCTGCCGGACCTGATCTACCATCCCCTGAACTTCACCTACAGCTGGGCCGATGCGGGCATTCTTGACACCCAGGCCGCCACGGAGGTGGTGGAGCGGCTGGGGGCCGATACCTACGGCGCGGGCGTATTGAACCTGGTAGAGTTCGAGGGCGACTACGCGGCCGTTCCCGTGGACGGCTGGGCGCAGCTGGTGGTCTACCGGGCCGACCTCTTTGCCGAAAAGGGACTGGATCCGCCCACCTCCTACGATGCGATCCGCCGCGCCGTGACGGCTCTGCACGATCCGCCCCGGTTTTACGGTGCTGTGGCGGCCACAGACCCGAGTCAGGTCTACATGATGCAGGTCTTCGAGCACGTGGCCATGGCCAACGGGGTTGATATCGTCGATTCCCGGGGAAAGGTGACCCTCGATACGCCCGAGATGCGGGAAGCCCTGGAGTTCTACAANTTCCTGGCCGAGCACAGCCCCCCGGGGAACCTCTACTGGCAGCAGTCCCGCGAGCTCTACCACGATAACCGCACGGGGCTCATCGTGTGGTCTCCCTTTATTCTCCACGGTCTGGCCGGTCTGCGCGATGGTGCTCCCGTCACCGGCTTCGGTGATGATCCCACCACGGATGTTCTGGCGGGCCTCAGCGGGTTCACCACCAGTTTTGGCGGCCCCTCCAATCCCGACGGCGCGGGCTGGGCCGATGTTCGCTACTTTGGCATCACCGTGGACGCCGACGTGGAGGCCGCCCAGCAGTTTATCGAGTTCTCCATGAACGAGGCCTACGCCGAGACCCTGGCGATCGCCGCCGTGGGGAAGCACCCCGTGAGAATGGGTACCGCCGATGATCCCGAACGGTACGTCCGGGAGTGGGCAGAGCTGGAAGTGGGCGACGAGCGCCGCATGAAACTCGCCGATATCTATGAACCCGACGTCATTATGGATATGCTGAGCGGGCTCGAGCGGGGATCCCGCTGGGGGTACCAGCACGGCTACGGCTACCTCACCTCCCGGCTCTACGAGACCCGGGTCATTGCCGAGCTCTTGCGAGAGTACATCGACGGCGAGCGGTCGGTGGAAGAGACGATGCGCCTCATGCAGCAGGAGACGGAACGGCTGAAATAAGAGCCTGAGAGCCCGGTTTGTTCCGGGCCGGTGTCCCGGGGGGCCGCCCCCCGGGATTTCTCTCCGTGCCGGTTTGCGTTCTTGTCACACAGAAAAAGAGGTTCGCCTGTGAACAAAAAAAAAGCTGCCCTGAAAATTTCTCCCACACCCCGGGCCGGGAGATCCCTGGAACAGAGCGAGGCGCGTCTGGCCTTCTTCATGCTCCTGCCGGCCTTTACAATCGTGGCCATGGTCATCCTCTTCCCCGTGGCAGCAAACTTCTGGATCAGCTTCAAGTCCGTGGGTCTGGGGGATCTGCGTCCTCCCTCGGCGGTGGTGCGCGAGCAGGTAACGCAGATGCCCCAGGCCGTCGGTGAAGAACTGCACCTGACCTACCGCATGAGAAACTCCAGCCGCACCGTCCCCATCCAGCAGGTGCGCATCGAAGCATCGCTCCCTCGGGGACTCTCGGCGGTGGAACTCCCCTCGGGGTGGGTCCTCCGGGAAGGGCTCCTCCAGGCCGATCTGGGCCGNTGGGAAGGGGGCTTCTCCGTGGATATTCCCCTCAGGTTCCGCGCTGACCACGACTTCTTCACCTCCCCCGTGGATTCCCGCAGACCCACCAGCCCCGAGACAACGGTCCGGGCCAGAAACCCCCTGCTGAGCCTGAACTTTACCCTGGACAACTTCCGCTTTGTCATAACGGCCCGGGAGTTCTGGCGCACCCTGGGGGTGAGTTTCTTCTACCCCTTCACGGGAGCCCTGGGGTCTATCCTCCTGGGCCTCTTCTCGGCCCAGCTGCTGAACCGTTCCTTTCGCGGCCAGGGACTCCTGCGGGGACTCTTTCTCTTTCCCTATGTAGCACCGGTTATCGCCGTCGCCTTTGCCTGGGTCTTCTTTCTGGACCCCTTCAGCGGTACCGTCAACGCCCTGGCCCTGGAGCTGGGGGCCTTTCAGGAACCGATCTCCTTCCTGAGCGAGCGGTCCTACCAGATTTCCCTCTTCGGCATCCCCCTGACAGTTCCCCTGGCGCTGGTGGTGGTGATCTTCTTCGATTCCTGGCGGTATTTCCCCTTCGCCTTTCTCTTTATTCTGGCGCGCTTCCAGGCCATTCCCGATCAAATCTACGAATCCGCCGACGTGGACGGCGCGGGCCCCTTCAGAAAGTTNTTCTCCATCACCCTGCCGCAGTTGCGCAGCGTAATGGCCACACTCTTTCTGCTTCGCTTCATGTGGACCTTCAACAAGTTCGACGACATCTTCCTCCTGACAGGAGGGGCCGCAGGAACGCGGACCCTGCCCATTCAAGTCTACGACAACGCCTTCGGCCGCGCTGACATCGGCGCCGGTTCGGCTGCCTCGGTGATCCTCTTTGCGCTTCTGGCGCTCTTCATGGTCGTCTATTTTCGTACCCTCCGGGAGGTGGATGATGAATAACAGTTCCTCTGCGCCGGTTCCCCAGTACCGACCGGCCCCCCAGGGGGTTCTCTGTGCAGCCCTGCTGGGCGGCCTGGTAACGGCCGTAACCCTCTCGGTCTGGGCCCTGGTGGCAACCCTGGGAAGCAGTCAGGTTATCTCCTTCCCCCTCCTCCCCCTGGTGGTGGCGGGCATCCTTCCGGGGTGGGCCGTGATCCTCCTGCGCTGGCGCCTTCCCCGGGCAACCCACCGGGCCAGCTGGATCGNGGGGGCCCTCGCGGGGCTCCCNTGGGTTCTCTCGGGGTGGCTGCTCCCGGCGGAGCCCTCCTTCCAGATGTCTCCTGTTCTCATGGTTCAGCAGGTTGCAGCCTTCGCCCTGGCAGGACGGCTCACGGCGGGAGCGCTCGGGGGCATTCCCGCCCGGGGGATCAGAAAAGATCACCTGGAAACCCTGGCCGTGCGGTTGATCCGGGGGGGCGGGCTGATCTTCTTTGTCTGGATCGTGGTCTTCCCCTTTCTCTTTATGGTCTCCTCGAGCCTGAAGAGCCGGGCCGATTACCTGCGGGACCCCATCAATCTGGGGGTCAACCTCCTGCANGCCCCGGAAGAGCTCTTTCACGGGTACCTCCAGGTTCTGGGGCGCTTCGGGTTTGGCCGGTACATCTTGAACAGCAGCATCATCGCCGTGGCCACGGTCTTCTTTGCCCTGGTCCCGGCGATCCTGGGAGCCTACGCCGTCACGCGGCTGCGCTTTCCCGGCCGGGCTGTCCTCTCCCGAGCGATCCTGCTGATCTATATGTTCCCCGCCATCGTCCTGGTGATCCCCCTCTACAGCGTCTTTACCCAGCTGGGGCTGCGGGACACCCGACTCGGGCTGCTGATCGTCTACGCCGCCATGACCATCCCCGTGGCCCTCTATATGCTGCGCAGCTACTTCCAGTCGCTCCCGGCAGACCTGGAAGAGGCGGGGCTTATCGACGGCCTCACCCGGGTAGGGGTAATCTGGAAAATCACCATTCCCCTGAGCATGCCCGCCATCGCCTCGGTGGGCCTCTATGTGTTCATGATCGCCTGGAACGAGTTTCTCTTCGCCTTCATGTTCCTGGACACCCCGGAAATCTTCACCCTGAGCCGGGGCATGATCATGCTCGACGATCANGAGGTACCCCGGCAGTTTCTCATGGCGGGAGCCACGGTCATTACCGTACCCATCATGATCCTCTTCTTCCGCTTTCAGCGGCTCCTGGTGGGNGGCCTCACCGCAGGAGGAGTGAAGGGGTAGGAACGTGCATGGGGCGATTCTGAAAAGGGGGGCTCCGCCCCCCTGCCTTCAGCCCGGCTGATCGCCCCGGCTTGTCCGGCTCTGTCGCCGCCGCCGGGCCGGGGCGGCCGGTCTTCCGTCACCCCCCGANGGGATAACTTGTATACAAGTTATTGACCAAATCCCCCGGCTCTTCCATGATATACCCCATGATATATCCCATGGGTGCAGACTACGCCCAGGCGCTACGCCACCACGCCCGGCGCCAGATAACGGAGCAGATACTCCCCTTCTGGCTCCCTCACTCGATCGACCAAACCCACGGAGGGTTTCTCTTCTGCCGCGACGAGGACGGCACGGTGATCGATACGGATAAACCCGTGTGGATTCACGGCCGTTTCGTCTGGCTCCTCTCGGTACTCTACTGCGACCTGNAAGAAAACCCCCAATGGCTCGAAGCGGCCCGTCAGGGCCTTACCTTCCTCAACACCTTTGGCGTGGACAGACGCAACGGAAACAGGGAAGGGCGCTTCTTCTTCCGCCTCGACCAAAGNGGCCGGGGGCTCATCAAACGCAGGCGGTACCTCTTCTCGGAATGCTTCGCCGTGGCCGCCAACGCAGCCTTTTCGCGGGCCTCGGGGGAGGAAGGCTACCTCGCCGAAGCCCTGCGGTGCCTGGACACCATAGACCGCTATCGCACCACCCCGGGGCTGCTGGAACCAAAAGTTGACCCCCAGGTACGACCCATGAAAGGGCTGGCCCTCCCCATGATCATGGTNTGGGTACTCCAGGAGCTGCGCCTGGCCGACCCCCGGAACGCCCCGGACTACACCCGGCGGATCGACGGGGAAATAGAAGAGATCGGGGGATTCCTCTCCTTCGAACACCAGGCAGTCCTGGAAATTCTGGGAACAGACGGCCGGATCCTGGACCACTTCGAGGGNCGAACCCTGAACCCCGGCCACGCNCTGGANGCAGCCTGGTTCATCCTGCGCGAAGCCTCCCTGGCCGCCCCCGGCCCCCGCCGTGACNCCCTCANCCGCCAGGGCCTCACCATGGCAGAATGGATGTGGCAGCGAGGTTGGGACGATGAATACGGAGGATTCTTCTACTTTCGGGACCTTCTGGGGCGATCCGCCACGGAATACTGGCACGACATGAAGTTCTGGTGGCCCCACAACGAAGCAGCCCTGGCCGCCCTCTATTCCTGGACCCTCTCGGGCGAACCCCGCTGGCANGAACGCTTTACCCGGGTCCTCTCGTGGCAGGAAGAACACTTCATCGACCCCCTCCACGGAGAATGGTACGGATACCTCCACCGGGACGGTTCAATTTCGTCGCGGATCAAGGGTAATATGTTCAAGGGACCCTTTCACATCCCCCGGATGTACCACACCATATACACCGTAGCAGGAGAACAGCACCATGGAGCAGCAACGCCGGACCCGGAATCGCCGCCACCACCGCCAGCATCGCCGGCCCGGAACCCCTCATGAGCAGAGGCACCAGTGAAGGACGATAACCGCGACAGCCACGATAACCGCGACAGCCACGACAACCACGGCAGCAACGATAACGATCTGGTGGAACGAATATATCAGGACCTGCGGAACGGCATCGTCCAGGAAACAATCAAACCGGACCAGAAACTCTCGGAAACCACCCTCTCCCGGAGCTACAACTGCAGCCGGACACCCATCCGCGAAGCCTTCAAGCGGCTCCAGTACGAAGGCCTGCTCCTGACCATCCCCAAATCGGGAACCTACGTCCGCAAGGAAACCCCGGCCCAACTCGTGGAAATAGAACAAGTCCGCACCTACCTGGAAAAACTCGCCTTCCGCCTCGCCATAAAAACCATCACCCCCCGGGAACTGGCCGAGCAAGCGGAACGGGTCGAAAAAATGCAGCACCTCCTGGACCAGCCCACCTTCTCGCCCCGGGAATTCTCGGAAGTCCACTTCGCCTACCACCGGGGGCTCATAGAAGCCTCGCGAAACGACCTGCTCTGCCGCACCTTCGACGGCCTGAACCTGCGTTACTCGAACCTCTTTCAGGAAGGAGCCGGTACCAGCATGGCCGTGGTCCGCACCTCCAACCGCGAACACGCCCTGATCCTGGAGGCCCTCAAAGCGGGGGACTGCGCCCTGGGGGAAGACCTGATCGAAACCCACCTCTGGAAACACAAAAAAATCAGAAACAAGTACCCCGTGGACCTCTGACCGTCGCCCCGGCGTATTCTGCGCTGTCGCTGTCGCTGTCGCTGTCGCTGTCGCTGTCGCTGTCGCTGTCGCTGTCGCTGTCGCTGTCGCTGGCAGCTGGCGCTGGCGCTGGCGCTGGCCGGGCTTGCCTCGCCCCCCGGAAAAGGCAAAAACCGGAAGAACGGGCTTGACAATCTTGTATACTAGTTTAGAATAACTTGTATACAAGATTGAGGAGCGTACATGTCTGCACTTCCCGGCGGGATCATCCCCGCCCTGCTTACCCCCGTTGATTCCAGGGGAGAAACCCTGNGGGATCACCTGGTCTCGCTGCTGGAATACACCCTGGACTGCGGAGTCTCGGGNTTCTACGTTGGTGGCAGCACCGGCGAATGCTTTCTCATGTCCGTGAGCCAGCGCGAAGAGGTCCTGGCCATCGCATCGGAAACAGTCGCATCCAGAGTCCCCCTGATCGCCCACATCGGGGCCCAGAACGTGGACGATTCATTCTACCTGGCCGAACGGGCCCAGGCCCTGGGGTACCGCGCCATCTCGGCCGTTACGCCCTACTATTACGGCTTCTCCTTTCAGGAGATCCTCTCCTACTACCAGGAACTCTGCGAAATCTCGAAACTTCCCATGGTGATGTATTTCATCCCCGCCCTGACGGGCCGGACCTTCACCAGCCAGGAAATCGCCAGACTCGCCGCCATTCCCGGGATGGCAGGGATCAAGTTCACCGCCGACGACCTCTTCAAGCTCGAACGGCTTCGCGGGCAGCTGCCGGACTTCGTCATGTACAACGGCTACGACGAACTGCTCCTGCCGGCCCTCTCCCTGGGNGTGAACGGTGCCATCGGAAGCACCTACAACGTCACGGCCCCCCTGGCCATCGCCCTGTGGGAATCCTTCCGGGAGGGCGACCTCGCCAGGGCAGGGCACCTTCAGCGGGAACTCAACACCATCATCGAGATGCTCGTGGGAAACAACCTGTATCCCACCCTGAAGGACATTCTGGAACGGCGAGGTCTGGGAGGCGGACTCTGCCGGAAGCCCTTCCTCCCGCTCACGGCCTCCCAGAAGGAGGAATCGGCCCGGATCGACGCCCATATCACCAGGGTCCTGGCGTCCCTGGGATAAACAACGGAACCTGTTTTCCGGATGACCCCGCGCCGGGTGAAAACCCCGGCAGGATCTTCCCGGAACAGAGAATATGTGAAGTATCATCAAGGAGGAGAAGAAATGAAACGACTATTGGCAGCAGGCGTAATCGGAGTGGTTCTCGCAGCAGGACTCTTCGCGGGAGGAACAAAAGAAGCAGCCGAGGGGCAACCCCGAAACTTCAAGATGGGCCTTGTAGCAGGAACCGCCTCGATCGAGTACGAAGCAGCGAGCTTCTTCGCCGACCGGCTGGAAGTCCTGAGCGAAGGAGCCATGACGGTGAGCCTCTTCCCGGGCTCCCAGCTCGGTGACGACCGGGCNATGCTGGAGCAGGTCTCCGCAGGCGTTCTGGACTTCACCTTCGGCGAGACGGGCCGTATGGGTTTGTGGGTCCCCTACGCCGAGATATTCCAGTATCCCTTCGTCTTTGATTCCTTCGACCACCTCCTGGCATCCCTGGAGACCCCCTTCGGCCAGAAGATGAACGACGATTTCCGGGAGCGGGGCTGGCGGCTTTTGGCGAACGCCTACAACGGAACGCGTCAGACCTCGTCAAACCGGGCAATCAACAGCGTCGCCGACATGCGGAATCTCAAGCTGCGCGTACCCAACGCCAAGGCAAACATGGCCTTTGCCCGCAACAGCGGAGCAGCCCCCACGCCCATGGCCTTCGGAGAGGTCTACCTGGCGCTGCGGACCAACGCCGTAGACGGACAGGAGAACCCCCTCCCGGCGATCTACGCCATGAAGTTCTACGAAGTTCAGTCTCACATCGCCCTGACGGGCCACATCATCAACGANCAGAACTACATCATCAGCGAGTCGCTCTGGCAGACCCTCTCCGGGGCGGAACAGGAAATCCTTCGCCAGGCCGCGCAGGAGGCCGCCGATCTCCACACCCGCCGCTTCGTGGAACAGGAAGANGGCTTGCTCGCCTACTTCCAGGAGCAGGGCCTGACCATCACGCGCCCCGACAGGGAGGGGTTNCGCAGCGCGAACATGCCCCTGATTGNCGAGTACGAGAAGGAGTACGGCTCCGCGGCGATGGAGGCGATCAACAGCGTCCGGCCATAATCGGAGCTCCGGCACCGTTCAGAGAAACCGTTCAGAGAAAAGGACAATCCGTAATCTGTCGCCACCGGGGCCCGGCCCCGCTGGCGNCAGACCCGAAGGGAAGGTATGCACCGTACACTACGACGCGCCGAAGAGGCCCTGGCAGTTTTNTTGTTTTCAGTTATTCTGCTCCTGATTCTCTGGCAGATTATATCACGCTACATCCTGGGAGTTCCCGTACCCTGGACCGACGAACTCTCGCGGCTTCTCTTTATCTACATGGGAGTTCTGGGGGCGCACCTGGCCCAGCGGGACAAAATTCATGTGCGAATCGACATGATCCTCTCCCGCCTCGCACCGCGAGCACTCCGGGTAGTGGAGATCCTCTTTAACCTGATCATACTGGCCTGCTGCATCTTTCTGATCCGGCAAGGGATGATCCTGGCAGCACGAAAGGCAGTCATCTACATGATAACCATCAACGTAAGTTCCTGGTTTCTCTATGTTCCCCTGAGCATCCTGGGGGCGCTGGTATCCCTCGAGGTGAGCCTCCAGACCTGGGGCCTCCTGCGGCAATCCGGCGGACCCGGGGAGGCCGACCGATGCTGACCCTGGTGTTCATCCTCTGGTTTGCCCTGCTGCTTCTGGGATTCCACGTGGGCTACTCCCTGATCTTTGTATCGCTCTTCTATTTCTTCCTCTCGGGCACACCCCAGCTCATCAGCTTCGCCCTGGAACAGATGGTAGAGGGAGTCAACGACTTCATTTTGCTGGCCGTGCCCTTTTTTGTTCTCACGGGAAACCTGATGAACGGCGGAGGCATCACGGAACGAATCTTCACCTTCGCAAAAACCCTGGTGGGACACCTCCAGGGCGGCATGGCCCACGTAAACATCTTTGCAAGCCTGATCTTCTCGGGCATGTCGGGCTCCGCCCTGGCCGATGCAGGAGGACTGGGGCAACTCGAGATAAAATCGATGCGCGACGAAGGCTACGACGACGGCTTCGCCGGGGGCGTCACGGCAGCCTCGTGCATCATCGGACCCCTGGTCCCCCCCAGCACCTCNCTCATTATCTACGCCGTGGTGGCAGACCAATCCATAGAGCGGCTCTTTATCGCCGGCTTCATCCCGGGAGTCCTCACAGCCCTCACCCTGATGATCATGTCGGCCTTTTTGGCGCGGCGCCGCAACTATCCCCGGGGCNAGCGGGCCTCGCTGGCAGAAATCTGGACCAGCTACAAGCGGGCCTTCTTTGCCCTCCTCACGCCGGTGATCATCCTGGCGGGAATCTTCTCCGGTGTCTTCACCCCCACCGAAGCAGCCATTGTAGCAGCCACCTATTCGCTCTTTATCGGGGCNCTGGTNTACCGCGAACTCACCTGGAAGAAACTCTTTCATATTATCCTGGAGAGCGTCAAAACCACGGGAACCATCTTCCTCCTGGTCCTGGGGGTGAGCCTCTTCGGCTGGATCATCGCCCGGGAGCAGATGCCCCTGCGGGTAGCCCAGGCGTTCCTCGCCTTCAGCGAGAACCCCATCATCCTGCTCCTCTCCATCAACATTCTGCTCCTGGTCCTGGGTGCGATCATCGACGCGCTGCCCCTGCTGATCATCCTGGTACCGGTCCTGCTCCCCACCGTCCTGGCNGCNGGAGTAGACCCCGTCCACTTTGGAATCATCGTGGTCTTCAACCTGATGNTCGGAATCCTGACCCCCCCCATGGGAACAGCCCTCTTCGTGGTGAGTCGGGTAGGAAACATCCCCTTCCACGTCCTTACCCGGGGAGTGCTGCCCTTTCTGGTTCCTCTGGTGATCACCCTGCTCCTGCTGGTCTTCTTTCCCCAGATATCGCTCTTTTTGCCGGGCCTGCTGCGGTAACACCCGATTCCGGCAGGGGGGAGCACCCCCCTGCCTCCAGCCCGGCTGATCGCCCCGGCTTGTCCGGCTCTGTCGCCGCCGCCGGGCCGGGGCGGCCGGTCTTCCGNCACCCCCCCGGACCCGGNANCCCCGAGCCCCGGCGGCACNCAGCAGCTCCTGGCGGTATTCAAGATAATGCTCAAAACGCTGCAGCGGCAGATCCCCCCGGGCAAGCGCCCCCTGGACAGCGCACCCCGGCTCACCCTGGTGCCGACAGTCCCGGAAGCGGCACCCCCCCGCCAGATCATCGATATCGGCAAAACTATCTCCCAGCACATCCCGGTCTCCCCAGAGCTGGATCTCCCGCAGGCCCGGCGTATCGATCACCATCCCGCCCTCGCCGCACCCGAACCCCGGGGGAAGCATCCAGAGCGTGGCCGCCGAGGTGGTGTGGCGTCCCCTGGCATCGCGGGAACGCACAGAACCGCTCCTGATACGCTCCCCCTCCGGGGACCCCTCCCCGAAGAGCGCCGTGATAAGGCTCGATTTTCCCGCCCCGGAGCGGCCCAGAAAGCAAGCCGTTGTACCCGCAGGGACAAGCCGTCGCACCTCCTCCAGCCCCTCGCCGCAGCAATTCCCGCCGGGGAGCGCCGAGGTGATATACAGAGGAAGATCGGGATAATGAGCCTGGACCTGGCCGACAATCCGTTCCCGTTTCCCGGGAGCAGCCAGATCAACCTTGTTCAGAATCACCACGGGCCTCACCCCGGCCCCGGCCGTAATCGTGAGAAGCCGTTCCAGCAGCCCCGGAGAGAAACTCCGCTCTCCGTCGAGACCGAAGACCAGGAACGCCCTGTCCACATTGGCCGCCAGCACCTGGGGACGCCTGGCCCGGCCGGCCTCCTGACGGATCAGGGCCGTTCGGCGTNGCAGGAGCCGGTGGATCACCTCCCCCGAGGGAGAAAGAAGCACCCAGTCCCCCGTCCGGGGCAGGGGAGCCTCCCCGGAATCGGAGCCGTGATGCAAAAACGACCCGGCGAGTTTTACCTGGACCTCCCGGTCCTGCCCGGGAACCATAACCTGCCAGGACGAGGAATGGGCCACCCTGACCCGGGCCGGAATGAACTCCCCCGGGATGTTGCCCCTCAGGGCATCTTCCGCCCCGGTCCAGCCCCAAAAGGCAGGGGAACTCATCGGTCTGCCCCTGCGGTCAAAGCCTCCAGCGGAAAGGGGAGTCTGGTCAGGGGACGTGCTGCCAGAGCCAGAAGAGCCCTCTCGCAATCGTCGGGACCGATCCGGTTCATCTTCAGTACCCCGCAACTGGTGCAGCGATGGATAATACTCCACTCGCCCTTGGGTTGCACGTAGACCCCGATCGCTTCCATGAGCCCCCTGCAACCGGAGCGGCGGTCGCCCGGCTTCAGGTCAACGTGGAGACTGGCGAGGCAATAGGGGCAGTGGTTGCGGTTGCGCGTGCCCGTCCGGGCCGGGCCAACACCCTGGCCGCAGGCAACGCAGAGAAAGGAATCATCCCCGGTATGGTGAATAATACTATGGCGTGACATGGTCGTACCTCGACTCGAAATCAGTATGATCTCTCGCTCGGGGTATGACGCACCTGTTCGTGAGCTTGCAGATTCAGCAGGGTGAATCGGTAAAAATGCGCGAGGGCAAGCTGGACGGGGCGCAACGCGCCACCGGAACAGATGCGCCTATATCACAAAAGCCAATACCATAGACTTGGGATAATTCCACCCTCGGCGGATTGTGTCAATCCCCGGGTTCTCCTCCTGGTGATATCCTTTTGCAACCTTCGGTGTATTCTCAAAAATTCGGAAAGGCTCTGGACACCGCTCGTTTCCACCGCGCGGAGGTGAACCTGCCGGAACACCTGCCGGCTCGAGAAGAGCTGCCTGCAGGCACGTTTCAGGGGCGGCTGCCATTATTATAGCTGCTCATTGTATTACAGAACGGGAAAGGCCGCAGGCAAGAACCCTCTGCACTCACGGCATGTCGGGCCCCCCGGAAAACCCGCCGTTGAAATCTTTCCGGCCCCTGAACGATACTGGAAAAGAACCGGCTGGAGCAGCGGGTGTTCCGGCACACAAGGGCTGAAAGGACATGGGACAGCGTGGACTCCTCCGATCTGAACGAATTATTTCGGGCCTCTCCCTTTGGCTTCGCTCACCATCAGATTCTCCTGGACGACGAGGGCCGGCCCCGGGACTTTCGCTTTCTTGAGGTAAACCCCGCCTTCGAGACCCTCACGGGCCTGGATGCCGGGGATATTCTCGGTAAAACAGCCCGGGAGACCCTCTGGACCCGGGAGCAGGTGGACCACGCCCTGGTGGAGCTCTTTGGCCGGGTTGCCCTCCAGGGTGGCAACGAAACTTTCGAGCATTATTCCGAGGTCCTGGGGCGGTGGTATCAGGTCCACGCCTTCTCCCACAGCCCGGGGTATTTCACCACGACCTTCACGGATATTACCCGCCGGAAAGTCCAGGAAGAAGAACTGGAACGGTTTTTCTCGGTCAACCTGGACCTGCTCTGCATCGCCGATCTGGAGGGACGTTTCCTGAAGACCAACCAGGCCTGGAGCGACATCCTGGGCTATTCCCGGGAGGAGCTGGAGGGGCGGCGCTTTCTCGACTTTGTCCATCCCGATGATCTCCAGCCGACGCTGAAGGCGATCTCTACCCTCGCCGAAGGGGAAGATCTCCTGTGTTTCACCAACCGGTACCGCAGCAGGGACGGCTCCTGGAGGTATATCGAGTGGCGTTCCCATCCCCGGGGAGAACTCATCTACGCTGCAGCCCGGGACATCACCGAACGGGTCAGAAACGAAGAAAACAATCGGCGGCAGCTGGAGTTTCAGAAAATCCTGGCCGCCGCGTCGGCCTCCTTTGCTGATATCGGGGACACTCCGGAGCTCGACAGGGTGATCGACACCGTCCTGGAGCGGCTGGGGAACTTTTTCTGTGCCGACAGGAGCTACCTCTTCCGGTTCACCCCCGACGGACGCTTCATGACCAACACTCACGAGTGGTGCTCCGACAATACCCTCTCCCAGATGCACCGCGCCCGGGATATCCCCCTGGACTCCATGCCCTGGTGGCGGGAGCGCATGGAGACCGAGGGCTGTGTCCTGATCTCCTCGGTGGATAGTCTTCCCCCCGAGGCCGGCCCGGAGAAAGGGGAGTTCCTGGCTCAGGGCATTCAGTCTCTCCTCTCGATTCCTCTGGCCGACGTTCCCCGAAGCGGACCAGTCCCCGATGAAGGCAGTCCGGGGGGCAGGATGATCGGCTTCATCGGTCTCGATGCGGTCCATCGCCGCTGCCACTGGTCCCGGGAAGAGGTGTCGCTCCTGAGGATTCTGGGGGTGATCGTGGGGGACGGGATCGAGCGGTTCCGGGCCCGGGAGGAGCTGCGCGAGAGCGAACTGAGGTTGCGGCACATCACCGAGAGCATGGGCGAGGTCTTCTGGCTCCGCAGCGCCGACGACAGCGAGATGCTCTACATCAGCCCCTCCTACGAGAGCGTCTGGGGCCGTACCTGCCAGAGTCTCTACGATGATCCCCGCTCTTTTTTCAGGTCCCTTCATCCCGACGACGCAGCCCGGATTGAGGCGGCCTACGGCTCGTATCTGGAGAACCACCGCTTTGACGAGGAATACCGTGTTCTTCGTCCCGATGGTACGGTGCGGTGGGTTCGCGCCCGGTCTTTCCCCGTTCGTGACGACGAGGGGGAAATCATCCGGCATAGCGGTATCGCCACGGATATCACGGAACGGGTGCTGAAAGAAGAGGAGATCGCCCGGGAGAAGAACATCACCGATCAGTTTTTTAACCAGTCCCTCTACGGGTTCTTTATCTGCCTTCTGGATCAGCCCCTGGACTGGCAGGACTGGGCCTCCAGGGATCGCATGGTCGAGTACGCCCTGGACCACCAGCGCATGACCCGGGTAAACCAGGCCATGCTCGACCAATACGGTGCAAGCCGGGAAGAGTTTATCGGCATCACCGTGCGGGAGCTCTTTCGCCACGACCCGGACCACGCCCGGGAGATCTGGCGGGGTCTCTTTGACCGGGGGGCGTGGCACGTGGAGACCCGGGAACGGCGCAGGGACGACGGAACTCCCATCGTTATCGAGGGCGACTACCGGTGCCTCTACGACGACCAGGGACGGTTTCTGGGGCATTTTGGTGTGCAGATGGATATAACAGCCCGCAAGGAGGCAGACAGGAAGCTTCGCGAGGCCCGAGAGCAGATAAAACAGATTGTAGCCACCACACCGGTTGTTCTCTACAGCTACGTCATCGATTCCCGGGGCGAGCCCGATCTGGTCTTCATCAGCAGCAAGGTAACAGAGATCCTGGGGTACCAGCCCGAGGACTTTATCGGTTGCATCGATCTCTGGAAGAGCTGCGTCCATCCCGATGACCTGGAGCGGGTCCTGACTGCCCTGCAGGGTCTGGAAGAGCGCGATTCCCTGGAGGTGGAGTACCGCTTCAGGGATAACCGGGGACAGTGGCACTGGATACTGGATCGGCACAACGTGGTTAGTCGGGGCAGGGAGGGGCTGGAGATCACCGGGGCCTGGTCCGACATGACCGACCGCAGGAAGATGGAGGAGCAGTTGCAGTACGAGCGAAATCTCTTCACGGCGGGTCCGGTCTTTACCATAGAATGGGCGCCCACCCGGGGCTGGCCCGTTCGTTCCGTCTCTGCCAATGTCACCCAGATTCTGGGATACACCCCCCGGGAGATGACGCGTCGGGATTTCTGTTACGCCACGCTCATTCACCCCGACGATGCCGAGCGCATCTCCCGGGAGGTGGCCTCCCACATTTCGAATCGTACGGGGGCCTACGAACAGTCCTATCGCCTGAAATGCGGCGACGGCCAGTACCGGTGGTTTTACGACTTCACCATGCTCGTCCACGATGACCAGGGAGAACTCCTGGCGATTCGCGGCTACCTCTACGACCAGACCCGGCAGAAATCGGCGGAGCTGGCTCTGGCCCGGGAACGATCGCGTCTGGCCGGCATCATCGAGGGTACCAATGTGGGTACCTGGGAATGGAACGTTCCCACGGGGGAAACGGTTTTTAATGAACGCTGGGCCGGGATCATCGGCTATACCCTGGAGGAACTCGCCCCGATCTCGATCGAGACCTGGACGCGTTTTGTTCATCCCGATGATTTGAGACGAAGTGGTGAAATCCTGGAGGAACACTTCCGGGGGGAACGAGATTATTACGAGTGCGAATCACGGATGCGTCACAAGGGTGGTGAGTGGGTCTGGGTTCTTGATCGGGGCAAGGTGGTCTCCTGGACAAGCCAGGGGGAGCCCGAGCTTGTCATGGGCACCCACCAGGACATCACTGCCCGCAAGAGGAGCGAGAAGGAGTTGCTCCTGGCCAAAGAGGAGGCCGAGGCCGCCAGTAAAGCCAAATCAGACTTTCTGGCTAACATGAGTCACGAGATTCGTACTCCCCTGAACGGGGTTATCGGGTTCACGGAACTCCTGAAGGACACACCCCTCTCACCCGTACAGAAGCAGTACGTGGATAACGCCAACGTCTCGGGCCATACCCTGCTGGAAATAATCAACGACATTCTGGACTTCTCCAAGATAGAGGCGGGGATGATGGAGCTCGAGGAGATCAGGGTGGACATGAGGGCGCTCCTGGAAAGCAGCGTGGATATTATCAGCTACGGTGCCTCCCGAAAGGGCCTGGAGGTGCTTCTCAATATCGATCCCGCCATGCCCCGCTGGGCCCTGGTCGATCCCGTGCGGCTCAAGCAGATCCTGGCAAATCTCCTGGGCAACGCCGTGAAATTCACCGAGTCGGGTGAGGTGGAACTGGCCCTTCGCTTCCAGGGCCAGGCTGATGATCAGGAAGAGGGGACAGGCCATGAGTCCGGTCAGGGCGTGTTCCATATCTCCGTTCGTGACACGGGGATCGGCATATCGGAGCTGGAGAGGGAGAAGCTCTTTCGCGCCTTTTCCCAGGCCGACAGTTCTACCACACGAAAGTTCGGGGGCACTGGCCTGGGGCTCATTATTTCGGAGATGATCGCCCGGAAGATGGGCAGCAAAATCCGCGTGGAAAGCGAGCCCGGCCGGGGAACGGTCTTCTCCTTCGCCTTTTCCGCCCGGGTAGAGCGGGACCAGGATGGCCGGAGTCCGATGGTGCCCGCAGGCTGGCGTGTCCTGGTGGTGGACGACAACGCCAGCAACCGTCTGATCCTGGAAGAGCTTCTGGGGCGTTGGGGGCTGGCTGTCCAATCCTGTGGGGGCGGTGCCGAGGCGGTAGAGCTCCTGAAGCGGGAGGGGCCCTTCGATGTGATCATCTGCGACTATCACATGCCCGGTCTGGACGGGCTGGAGACGGTCAGGATGATCCGCACAAACCTGGCTCTGACGGCGGAGGAACAACCGGTGGTGCTCCTCCACTCATCGGCAGAGACGGGGAATCTCCAGCGGGAGTGCGAGGATCTGGGAATCCTCTTTCGCCTGACCAAGCCCGTCAGAGCCGACGACCTGGCGGAATACCTGGGCACTATCGCGGACCCCGTGAGGCCCCCCAGGGACAGTCCGGGCGAGGGAGCGCAGCAGGGAGAGACAGCAGAAGCGCTTCCTCCACCCCCGGGCGATCGGGCAGGGCAGGGAGGCCAGGAGGGCCTTCCCGGGGAGGCCTGTCGGTCCACAGGGGAGGTGACGATCCTCATCGCCGAAGACGTGGCGATGAACATGATCATGATCAAGGCGCTTCTGGCAAAACTGCTCCCCTCGTCGCGGCTGCTCGAGGCGGTGAACGGTGCCGAGGCGGTGGAGCTCTACCGCAGGGAATCGCCGGATCTGGTCTTTATGGACGTCCAGATGCCCGAGAAGGACGGGGTTCAGGCCACCAGGGAGATCCGGGGGCTGGATCTCTCCTCGGGGGGGCGCTCATCCCCGATCGTGGCGCTCACGGCGGGGGCCCTCAGGGAGGAGCGGGAGCGGTGCCTCGCCTCGGGCATGGACGACTTCCTCACCAAGCCCGTGGATCCCGAAAAACTTCGGGAGTGCCTGGGCCGCTACCTTCCGGGGGTATTCTGACGGAGGTGTTCTGCCGGAGGTGCCTTGCCGGAGCAGGTCGGCCGGGCCCGATTATTCCGGGATTTCCTCGAGGTTTTGCAGCGGCACCCATCCGACGGTTCCTGGTTCGTCGCAGCGTTCGCACCAGAGCCAGCCGTTCAGGATTCGAGATCCCGCCACCTTTTCCCCCCTGTGAACGTTCAGTTCCCGGGCCGTGTAGTCCTCAAGGGCACGGCCGGTTGAACCCTCGCCGCGTTCGATGATCTGGCCGGGTACCCAGCCTGGCTCCTGGCCGGGGGTCGCGCAGAAAAACCAGTTTTCCCACCCCTGGTAGCCCTCTGACTCTTCGCCCACCTCCAGGGTGGCGCCCGTTTTGAAGGTAATGGGGTCGGCAAACTCCGTCTCGTGGGGGGTAATCACCCGGTAGATTCTGGTATTCACGATACCTCCTGACGTGGCCCTGGCTATACACACTTGCCGGGGGGAACGGTTCTTCCCGATGCTCCGCGCAGGGCGTATTGTGTGGTGGTTTACAGTATACCACGCGCATAACCCCCTGGGGCCTCGCTGGATCAGGAATGCCTCAATACCAGGGGTGCGTCGGCAAGACCGGGAGAGCTGAAAAGAGCCCGGGAAAACCGTAATGTATAATAAAGTGATGAGTTTCACATAAAAATTGAAAAAAGCTATTTTAAAATTAACGATTGACAAAAACACGTGAAATAGATCACCTTATATCTGCCGGTTTTACATGAGATCGTATCAGGTTGAAGCCCCCGGGCTGGCCTGTGATCCAGATGCGAGCGGCAGTGCCTGGAGGCTGTCCCGGGGCGGCTACGCCTCTAAGCGGACCTCCAAAGCAGGCTCGCCGCCGAATCGGGTACGTCATCGGGGCATCAGGATAATCGATGCGGCAAGAGAGGACAGGATGAATAACATAACAATTTGCCTGGGCAGTTCCTGCTTCGCCCGCGGGAACGGTGCACACCTGGAGAGGATCGAACGGTGGCAGGAGGAACAGGGCCTGACGGGGAGAATTGATCTGGCCGGATGCCGGTGCCGCGGGGAGTGCTCCACCGGTCCCGTTCTGGAAATCAACGGCCAGTTGCATCACGGCGTGGACGAGGGAATGCTCTGGGACCTGCTCGAGTACGATCTCCAGGGAGCAGATCGGGCCGGTGTGGCAGGTGTGGCCGGTGTGGCAGGTGGAACCGGTGCCGCCGACCCGGCCGGTGGTGACCATGAATAAGCAGTACGCCGTCTACACGGCAGAGACAAACTGTCAGGATTGCTGTCGCTGTCTCCGTAGCTGCCCCGTAAAGGCAATCCGCGTAGAAAAGGGACGGGCTGCGATCGTCCCCGAACTCTGCGTAGCCTGTGGCACCTGTGTGGACGCCTGTCCGGGCGGGGCCAAGAAGATTCGCTCCGATATTGGCCGCGTTCGGGCCCTGCTGGCGCGGCGGGAACGGGTTCTGGTCTCGGTGGCGCCCTCCTACGCGGCGGAGTTCCCCGAGGTGCGGCCCGGCGCCTTCGCCGCAGCCATGAAGGAACTCGGTTTTGCCGGGACGGCAGAGACGGCAATCGGGGCCGACCGTGTTACCCATGCTCTGGCCGATCTTCTGGGAGATCCTCCGCAGCCGCTCTCGCTCTCCACGGCTTGCCCCGCAGCGGTTGATTTCATCCGGAAGTATATGCCCGAGTTTGCCCCCTGCCTGACACCCCTGGGGAGTCCCATGGTCGCTCACAGTGACATTCTCAGGAAAGAACACAACGAGTCCATCGGTGTTGTTTTCATCGGTCCGTGTATCGCCAAGAAGGTAGAGGCCGATGCGGACCCGCTGAACCCCGAGGCAGCGCTGACCTTCGGGGAGCTGCGGCAGTTTATGAAAGAGGAGGGCGTCTCTTTCAGGGATACCCCCGGGATGGACGATTCGGCGTTGCAGAGCGGCCGGAGCGGGGCGGTCTATCCCGTGGCGGGGGGGATGATCGAGGCGTTGCGCGAACTGGGTGCCTGCCAGGATGTAGACTGCGTGGCTGTCTGCGGGATCGACTCGATCTGGCATACCCTGAAGGGGCTNGATCCCTCCCGGATGGATCGCCCCGTTTTTCTGGAGATGCTCGCCTGCGAGGGGGGGTGCATCAACGGCCCCTCGTCGGACAAGAAGAGGGCCCGGCTCCTGCAGGAACAGGCGATCCGGCGACGTCACAGGTCTCTTCTGCTCCAGGGAGCTCCAGCGCCTGTCGATGCTGACCCTGTTCCGATCGGACAGTCCTTCAGCCCGGCTGTGCCTCTCTCCGTTGTGGCCGACGAGCAGTCCCTGCGGATCGCTCTGGAGCGGGTGGGCAAGTACGTCTGGGAAGACGAGCTGAACTGCGGAGGCTGTGGGTACGATACCTGCCGGGAGTTTGCCGCCTCGATGCTCGAGGGGCGTGCCGAACCGGACATGTGCCTGTCCTTTCTGCGAAAGAAGGCCCAGCGTAAGGCCAATGCGCTCCTTCGGTGTATGCCTTCGGGGGTTGTGATCGCCGACGCGAATCTCCAGGTGGTGGAATGCAACCGGAACTTTGCTGCCATGATCGGTTCGGACACGATGATGGTCTACGACGCGCGCCCCGGGCTGGAGGGGGCCAATCTGGAGCGGCTGGTTCCTTTCGCGGATCTGTTTCGGCGCGTGCTGGCCACGGACGAGGATTACCGCTGCGACATGATGCGTGTCGGCGACCGGCTGCTGAACGTGACGCTTTTTCCTATCGAGCCCCACCAGACCGTAGGGGGAATCGTGCTGGATGTGACGCGCAGCGAGTTGCGGAGGGAGTACATCGCACAGCGTGCCCGCGAGGTGATCGACCGAAACATGGCCACGGTCCAGGAGATCGCCTGCAAGCTGGGCGAACACATGGCCGACACCGAGATTTTGCTGCGCAATATCGCCGAGGACTATGGCGAGCGGGGGAGATCGGAAGATGAATGATCTCTTCATGGAACTCGAGTTTGCCCAGTGCCACAAGGCGGGACAGTATGTAGCGGGTGATGCNTTTCTGATGCAGCGCGACCGGTGCAACGGGCGTCTCCTGGCTGTTCTCTCGGACGGACTGGGCAGCGGAATAAAGGCGGGGGTTCTGGCGAACATGACGGCCCACATGGCGATGCGCTTTGCTGCGAGTGATACCGATTTTATCCATTACGCCAAGGTGATCATGAACTCCCTCCCGGTCTGCCAGGTCCGGAAGATTGCCTACGCCACCTACACCGTGGTGGATTGCAGCCCCGACGCCCGTATCAGNATGGTGGAGCAGGGGAACCCGCCCTTCATTCTGGTGCGCCGGGGCCGGGAGGTTCCTGTGCCCTACCGCGAGGTCCCGGGAAAACAGGGAGACTATCGNCTCATGCGGGAGTACATCTTTCAGGCGCAACCCGAGGACCGGATCGTGTTTTTCAGCGATGGTGTCACCGAGAGCGGTCTCGGCAGTCGCCACTACAAGCTCGGGTGGCGGCGGACGGGGTGTGTGGAATGGCTGGAGCGGCATCTCACGGGCGATCCCTTCCGGTCGGCCCGTCAGCTTGCCCAGGATGTGGTCGCCCAGGCCCGGCAGAAAGAACCGGGCCGTGAGGCGGGGGACGACATCACCTGCGCTGTTCTCTATTTTCGCAAGCCCCGGAAGCTCCTGCTCGCGTCGGGTCCTCCCTTCAGCCCTGACCGCGATCGCGAATATGCCAACCTCATCGGGGGGTTTGACGGACGGCGCATCGTAAGCGGGGGTACCACATCGGATCTGGTAGCTCGCGAGCTGGGGCGCGATGTGAGGATGGATCTGAGAACCTTTCGCAAGGGAGGGCTCCCCCCCGTCTCGGTGATGGAGGGAATCGATCTGGTGACCGAAGGTATTCTGACGCTCACCGAGACCTTGCGGCTTCTCGAGACGGGTGATCGCCCCGANCACGAGAACGCCGCTGTGCGCATGGCGGAACTCCTTCTGGATTCCGATGAGGTCCATCTGCTGGTGGGGACAAAGATCAACGAGGCTCACCAGGATCCGAATCTCCCGGTGGAGCTGGAGATCCGGCGAAGTCTCATGAAGAGGATCGCCACGGTGCTGGACACCAGATACTTCAAGAAGGTCGATGTCGAATATATCTGAGTGCATCCGGGCAGGTTGGGGACCCCGAGTGAGGATCGCCGNGTACAGGGGGTCTGCATCGGCGAGGCTCCGGGGAAGANTGTCGTCTATGGATCAATTTCCGGGGAAAAGCCCCGGTGAACAAAACCTGAGGATCAAAACATGAAAAAGAACCGAGTCAAAATCTGTATGGGAACAGCCTGCTACGTNATGGGGTCCACCCAGTTACTTCGCCTGGAAGAGGAGATCGGCCCCGATCTCTGCGACCTCGTGGAAGTGGAAGGGGTACGGTGTCTCGGGTACTGCGAGGATTCTTCCCGGGGACGCGCCCCCTTTGTAACGGTCGACGATGAATGTATAGCCGATGCAACGGTAGAGACNGTGCTGGAGGCTCTGCGCCGCCGGAGGGAGGCAGACGACGAGGGAGGGGCCTCATGAAAAGCAGCAACAATGCCGACCGTCTGCGCAAGGAGGTGCTGATCCGTACGGCCAGGGCGCTCCTGGAAAACGATGATCGTGCCGAGCTGGACCGAATCCCCCTGGACATGCGTCCCCGCGGGACCAAGAGTCCCAGCCGGTGCTGTCTCTATCGGGATCGAGCTGTGATCCGGTACCGCTGTATGGCAGCGCTGGGCTTTTCCGTGGAGAAGGAGACCGATGAACTCAGGTCNCTGGGAGACTACGGCGATGAGGCGTTCACCCGCAGCAGGCCCGAGGGNGAGGTTCTGACGCTGATCGACGAAGCCTGTAGCGCCTGTATTCAGACACGATATACCGCCACCGACGTCTGCCGTGGCTGTGTTGCCCAGAGTTGCATCCACGCCTGCCCCAAGGGGGCCATAGAGATGCGGGGTGGTCGGGCCTGGATCAACCCGGAGAGCTGTATCAACTGCGGGCTCTGCATGAAGGCCTGCGCCTATTCGGCGATCATCAAGGTTCCGATTCCCTGCGAGGAGGCCTGTCCCACCGACGCGATCACCAAGGACCCCGACACGGGGCGCGAAAAGATCGATCACGCCAGGTGTATCAGCTGCGGGAAATGTCTTCGGGCTTGTCCCTTCGGCGCTATCGCCGAACGTTCGCAGATGGTGGATGTGATTCGCCACCTGAAGGAAGGGAGCCCGCTGATTCTCCTGACGGCCCCCTCCGTGGCAGGCCAGTTTCCCGGAACAGCGGNGCAGTTCCAGGCAGCTGTGGAGCGTCTCGGCTTCTCCGGTCTTCGGGAGGTTGCCCACGGTGCCGACGAGACGGCGCGGCACGAGGCAGAGGAGCTCCTGGATCGCCTTNACCAGGGTGCGCCCTTTATGACGACCTCCTGCTGCCCCGCCTACGTGGAGGCTGTGGAAAAAGTCCTGCCCGAAATGAAGCCCTTTGTGTCGCACACCCCGACGCCGTTGCAGTATACAGCGCGTGCAGCAAAAGCAGAGAGCCCCGGGAGCATCACCGTCTTTGCAGGACCCTGTATCGCCAAACGGGTGGAGGGAATGCGGGAAGAATCGGTGGATTATGTGATCACCTTCGAGGAGCTGGGAGCTCTCCTGATTGCTGCGGGAATCGATGTTCTGGAATGCCCCGAGGGGGCTTCCTCCGATGAGCTGCTGCCCAGTGCCCGGGGACGGGGGTTTGCTGTGAGCGGTGGCGTAACGGCGGCTGTGGAAGCCTGCGCTGGCGATGGCCTGAATCCGGTTTCGATCGATGGTCTTGACCGCGCTGCCGTGAAACAGCTCCGTTCCTTCGCGTGCAAGGGGTCCTGCCCCGGCAATTTTGTGGAGGTCATGGTATGCGAGGGCGGGTGTGTGGCCGGCCCCGGTGCGGTTGTGGCGCCGCGAATCTCGGAGCGNGCACTGAAAAAGCAGGTGGCCGCTTCCGGCTGACCCGGGTTCCCTCCGTCCCGGGGTCTTCCGGAGTATCGCGGTGGACAAACTCGCGGGGACGGGGTAGAAGAGGGAATGCACTGGTCACTTGCACACATGATTCTGGACCTGGCCCAGAATAGTATCGAGGCCGGATCGTCGCTGGTGGAGCTTTCTGTGGCTGCCCGGGGGAGTATCTGGCACGTGGAGATTCGGGATAACGGGTGCGGCATGGACGATGCCCAGAAGGCGTCTGCCCTGGACCCCTTCTACACCGAACCGGGAAAGCACCCGGGCCGGCGGGTGGGGCTGGGCCTGCCCTTTCTCTTGCAGACGGTCGAGCAAGCCGACGGCGGGTATTCCCTGCACTCCGAGAAGGGGCGAGGAACCCGCTTGTCCTTTTTTCTGGATTCTGCCCACGTGGACTCACCCCCTCTGGGGGATCTGGCCGAACTTTTCGTAGATCTTATGTGTTATCAGGGCGACTACGAGCTGATCATCCAGCGTTCCTGCGCACCCGCAGCATCTGCCGAGGGGGAGGGGCAGGGGGACCAGGAGATCAGGTCCTACGAGCTTTCCCGATCCGAGCTGGAAGAAACGCTGGGGGAGATCGCCCTGGTGGAGAACCGCCTCCTGGCGAGGGANCTCCTTCTGGACTGGGAAGCCTCTCTCCGGGAGGTCTAGCCCCTGGTGACGGCAGAAAAGCCCGGTAGTTCTTCCCGATTGACCTTGCAGGGCGGGTGAAATATATTGCAGGGTATCGTGGCGAAGGTGAGAAAGAGCAGGCAGCGCGACAGAATACGGGAACTCCTGGAGAAAGAGCGCATTCACGTTACGGCGAGCTGGGTCTACGACCAGCTTCGCGAGGAGTTTCCTACNCTCAGTCTGGGCAACGTCTACCGGAACCTCAACATTCTGGTTCGCCAGGGCGAGGTGAACCGCCTCCCCTTCGGGAGCACCTTCGATGTCTACGAAGCAGCCCGCAAACCCCACTATCACTTTGTGTGCGAGCGGTGCGGGGCCATAGAAGACGTGGCCGTGCCGGGATCGCTCCAGGATCAGCTCGATTCCCTCGTGGACGACGCCAGCGGACACCGCCTGCACCGTACCACNGTAGAGTTCCACGGTATCTGCCGGGCCTGCCGGAAGAAAGCAACGCCCTCTCCCGACGGCCAGTAACAGACGNCCAGTAACAGGCCCCGCTCTTCTCCAGTCCTTCTAGATCACGGTCCCTGCGGGAATCACGCCGTTCTTGGGCACGATAATGATCCCGTCACGAACAAAATACCGCTCGTAGTCTCCCTCGGGGGGAATCCCGTCCCAGCCGATGGAGCAACCTTCCCCAATTCGGGCGTTCTTGTCGATGATCGCCTGCCTGATGCGCGTCCCCCGGCCGATTCCGATGGGGGGAACATGNNTTCCNTCTTCCAGAGGTTCCGGTCCTGGCTCTTCGTAGTAGTCGGCACCCATGCAGACNACACCTTCCAGGGTGCACCCCTCGCCGATGATCGTCCGTATGCCGATAACCGAGCGGGCGATGGAACTCTCGGTGATGATACACCCGTCGGCGGCCAGGGTNTGNGAGATNGTGCAGGAGTTAAGCTTGCTGGGCGGCAGGTCCCTGCGACGGGTGTAGATAGGCATATNCTCGTCGTAGAGGTTAAAGGCGGGGTAGATGTCGGCCAGATCGAGGCTTGTTTTGTAGAAGCTCTCGATAGTTCCGATATCTTCCCAGAAGCCGTTGAAGAAATAGGCGTTCACATGGCGGCTGCCGATCATGTTGGGCAGGATTTCCTTTCCAAAGTCGGCCTCATCGCTGTCCAGGACCGCTTCCATCGTCTCGGCATTGAAGATATAGATACCCATGGAGGCCAGATAATCCTTGCCCTCCTCGTAGTTGGGCAGGCGCGCTGCCAGGGTTTTGGGGATCTTCAGCGCCGTGATGTCCTTTTCCAGGGGGGGCTTCTCGGTGAANTTCTTGATCCGTTTTTTGGTGTCCACCGTGAGAATTCCAAAGCCCGTGGCGTCCTTGCGGTTCACGGGCAGAACGGCCACGCTTGCCTCGGCGCCACTCTGGATATGTTCGTCGAAAAAACCCCGCAGATCCATNCGGTAGAGCTGGTCCCCCGAGAGGATCATGTAATGGGTGGGTTTCTGGGTGCGGAAATGGACGAGGTTTTTCCGCACCGCGTCGGCTGTCCCCTCGTACCAGCCGGTGTGGGTAAAGGTCTGCTCCGCTGCCAGGACCTCCACAAAGCCGTTGGTGAAGGAATCAAAAATATAGGTGTTCCCGATATGCAGGTGCAATGACGCTGTATTGAACTGCGTGAGCACGTAGATCTTCTTGAAGTTTGCCGCGATGCTGTTGGAGAGGGGGATGTCCACCAGACGATACTTGGCTCCGAAGGGAACGGCAGGTTTCGCCCTGTCTGCCGTGAGAGGATAAAGTCGTGTTCCCTTGCCGCCGCCCATTACAATTGTCAGTACGTCATGCATGATTTGATTGTAGGGGCACTAGTGAACGGGGTCAAGGAAAGGTGATACAATTCTGNCTGTCATGATGAGTGGATTAATTGAAGGTTTGGAAANTGACACTTCCTTTNTGCGTTTTGTCTCCCACTGGGAGCGGCTNCCTGCAACGGAGGGGGTTACCGTTCCTCTTCCGGTGTCGCTGGATCCCCGCCTGAAGGCTGCGCTCCTGAANCGGGGGATCGGGGAGCTCTACTCGCACCAGGCAGAGGCCTGGTCTCACGTGCAGGCCGGGAAGAATGTGGTTGTGGTGACTCCCACGGCGTCGGGAAAGACCCTGACCTACAATTTGCCCGTTCTCGATACTCTTCTGACAGACTCCTCGGCCCGGGCCCTCTACCTGTTTCCTACCAAGGCGCTGAGCCAGGACCAGCAGGCAGAGCTCGATGAGACGATCCAGGGTGGGGGACTTCCCCTGGCGGCCATGACCTACGACGGNGATACCCCCCGATCCCTCCGGAGTTCCCTGCGCAGTCGGGGACGGATCGTGATCACAAACCCCGATATGCTCCACGCCGGTGTGCTTCCCAACCATACNAGGTGGGTGCAGTTCTTCCAGAATCTGCGGTACATCGTTATCGACGAGCTCCACATCTACCGGGGGATTTTTGGCTCCCACGTGGCGAACGTTATCCGCCGCCTCAAGCGGGTGGCCCGTTTNTACGGAGCCGATCCGCAGTTCATTCTCTGTTCGGCCACCATAGGGAATCCCCGGGAGCTTGCCCGGGCGCTGATCGGAGAGCCCCTGGAACTGGTCGATACAAACGGAGCGCCCCGGGGAGAGAAGCATCTTGTGCTCTACAACCCACCCCTGGTGGATTCCCTTCAGGGGATTCGCCAGGGTGTGGTCCAGGCATCGACGGGACTGGCTCTGCGGTTTCTCAGGAAGGGAGTGAAGACGATCGTCTTTACCAGGTCCAGGCAGAATACGGAGCTTGTGGCTGATTACATCCGGCGGGGGCTTGCAAATTTCTTCACCCGTAACGGAGGGGTCAGAATCGAGTCCTATCGGGGCGGGTATCTGCCCTCGGAACGGCGGGAGATCGAGCGGGGGCTCCGGGATGGATCTATCCAGGGGGTGGTCTCCACCAACGCCCTGGAGCTGGGTATCGATATCGGCGGGCTGGATGTATCCATCCTGGGAGGGTTTCCCGGGACGGTGGCTGCGGCGTTACAGCAGGCGGGGCGCGCTGGGCGGCGTCAGGAACCTTCCCTGGCGGTGCTGGTGGCGAGCGCGGCTCCCGTGGATCAATACGTGGTGGAGCATCCCGATTATTTTTTCGGGCGCTCCCCCGAATCGGCCTGGGTCAACCCCGATAACCCCTACGTTCTTATGGATCAACTCAAGTGCGCGGCCTTCGAGCTGCCTCTGGATCCCGGAGAGCAGCTGGTCCAGTCGGCGGGGGACTTTGTGGTTCTCCTGGAGGAGTCCGGTGTTATTCGCTGGACCGGAGGCGCCTGGCACTGGTCCGATCAGAGCTATCCCGCCGAGGGGGTCAGTCTCCGGAGCGCTTCCAGCGATAACGTGGTGATCATCGATACGACGGGTGGCCAGAACCAGGTGATCGGTGAGATGGACCGGCCTTCGGCCAAGGAGTTGCTCTTCGACAGGGCCGTCTATTTTCACCGGGGGACCCAGTACCTGGTGCAGCGGCTGGATGTGGAGAACCGCACGTGTCTGGTCGAGCAGCACCAGGCAGAATACTTTACCGACGCCCTGGTCAAGGTGGATCTCAAGGTGCTCTCCCGCGATGAGGCGTGTGCCGGGACCGGAGGAACGGTGCTTCTGGGGGATGTGCTGGTACGGAGCGTGGCATCGAAGTTCAAGAAAATTCGCCTGGGAACTCACGAGAACGTGGGCTACGGCGATATTTTTCTGCCCGAGGAGCAGATGCATACCCGGGCCGTGCTGATTCCCCTTCTTCCGGGGCATCCCCTGGAGGGACTTCTGGAGGAGTTCCCCCCCGAGGCGCGGGCCGCCCTGCTTCTGCGTCTGGCCAGGATGATTCGGGCGGTGGCGCCGGTCTTTCTTATGGCTTCGCTTCAGGATATGGGGGTTCACGCTACCCCGAGGGATCCCCATTTTGGCGTGGCGGCGATCTTCTTCTACGACCGCTATCCCGGGGGAAGCGGTCTGGCCCAGGGGATAGCCGACGGGTTCCCCCGTCTTCTTTCGGCTGCCCTGGAGCGCGTCTCGGCCTGCGGGTGCTCTTCGGGGTGTCCCTCCTGTGTAGGCCCCCTGGATCCCCAGGAGGGGTGGGAGGGGAATCCCCGCCAGGCCGTGAAGGTCCTGCTGGAGCGGTGGCTTTGTGGCTGATCTCTACGAACGGCTCCGGCGCATCCGGGAACAGCAACGGCGGGGGGCCGGGTCATCGGGGGGCTCTGCTGTAGCCAGGTCAGCTTCCGCCGGGGTCCCTCGGGTCGTTCCCCCGGGGCCGGAGTGGCAGGAGCGGTCGCCCGGAGTCTATTACCGTTCGCTTTCGGAGGCTCTCCCCCGGAGGTACGCGCACCAGATTTCCCCTGGCGGGGTATGGGGCGGTCTCTCCCCGGTTTTCCGGGCAGGAGAGACCTGTCTTCCCCTGTTTCTGGATGTGGAGACCAGCGGGCTCTCGGGAGGTTCCGGGAGCGTTGCCTTTCTTGTGGGGGTGGGCCGGTTCGAGGGGGGGGATCCAGGAGGCAGTGCTCCCCGGCTGCGGGTGGAGCAACTGTTTCTGGCCGACCTGGGAGCCGAAGGAGGCTATGTCGGGGAGCTTCACCGCCTTCTGGGAGAGAGTCCCTGCTACGTCACCTATAACGGAGCTTCCTTCGATATCCCTGTGCTTCGTACCAGGGCGATCATGACCAGAAGGGTTCTGCCCGAGGACCGTCATCTGGACCTTCTCCCGGTCACGCGGCGTCTGTTCTCCCCCGTGATCGGTTCCTGCCGTCTCTCTCTGGTGGAGGAGGCCGTGCTCGGTCTGCGCCGTCACGAGGATATTCCCGGGAGTCAGGTCCCCGAGCGCTATCAGGAGTATCTCCGCAGGGGCGACCCCCGGGTAATTTCATCCGTTCTGGCGCACCACGTCTACGACATCCTGCATCTGGCTTTCCTGGCCCTGCACCTGAACGAGGTTCTCTCCCTCTCCCCGCCGCCACCCGGGGCCGGGGAGGGGCCTGCGGGGCCGGTTTCGGGTCCCGACGAGGCAGCCCGGCTCCGCCTGCTCTGGGAGCGGGGGAGTTCTGCCGACCGTGATCTGGTAGCAGAACGGGTTCAGGATCTTCTGGCCTCTCCCGATGGTCGGTGCAGCAGCTTGGGGCAGGGGCTGGCTGATCTGCAGATCCTGATCGCCCGAAGCCGCCAGGACTGGTCAGCGCTGGAGTCCGCCCTGTGGCTGCTCTACCGGCAGCGTGGGAGCAGGGGTGATGCCGTGGCCCTGGCCAAGTTTCTGGAACACCGCCAGGGGCGATTCTGCCAGGCTCTGCAGGTGGTGATCACAGCGGCGGAGCTCCGGGGCTGGGATCCCGATCTGGAACACCGGGCGGCCCGGCTGCGCCGGAAGATCGAGCGGTTCGGGGAGCAGAAGACCTGAAGCCGGGGCCGGGATCATTCCCGACTGGTTCCGGCGGAGCTGGCGCTGCCGGTCTCGCCGGTGATGGCGCCGTAGAGGCTCTGGTAGTCCCGGGCTGAGCGGCTCCACCCGAAGTCCCGGGCCATGGCGGTGTCGCGCATCTCTTCCAGACGGAGCGGGGCCTCCCGGTAGAGGCGGCACGCCTCCTGGAGGGCAGAAACGATTCCTCCCGGCGAGTAGTGACGGATCAGCAGGCCCGTATGGCAATCTACCGTATCGGCCAGCCCTCCCGTGGGGGTCACCACGGGAATGGTGCCGTAGCGCAGGGCGTAGAGCTGGTTCAGGCCGCAGGGTTCGTAGGTGCTGGGCATGAGAAAGAAATCGCTTCCGGCGGTAATCCGGTGTGCCAGGGCCTCGCTGTATCCCACGAGAGCCGAGAAGTTGGGAAGCTCTCCGGTCATGCGCAGAATCTCCTCCTGGCACCAGACCTCGCCCGTCCCAATGAGGATCACCTGAACAGGCAGTTCCCGGCAGATCCGCCGGAGCGCGGGCTCTTCTCCCCCCCCGCTTCCAAAGAGCGCGCCGATCCCCTTTTGCTCCGTCAGGCGTGTAACCATTCCCACCAGGGGGACCCCCGGTTCCGGGGGCAATCCGAACTCTATCTGAAGCGCCTCCTTGCAGAGCGCCTTACCCCGGCGGTCCTTCCGGCTGTAACGGGCAGGCAGGGCTGTGTCCGTTTCGGGGTTCCATTCGTCCTGGTCTATACCGTTCAGAATACCCGTGAGCTTGTTCCCCTGGCGGGCCGCCTCCTGGTGGAGTCCGAAGCCGAAAGGCGGCGTTTGGATCTCCCGGGCATAGCGGGGGCTCACGGCAACCAGGGTATCGGCGGCGATCAGGGCCCCCCTGACGAGGTTGATCTCTCCGTTGTGGCAGAGACCTGCCCGGTCCAGTTCTTCCCGGGAAAGTCCCGTCTCGTGAGCCCGCTCCAGGGGCGCCCACCCCTGGTATCCGAAGTTGTGGATTGAAAAGACCGTTCGGGCCCTGCCCAGGGGGGTATTCTGGTAGAAGAGCCGGTGAAAGATGGGGACCAGGGCGGTGGGCCAGTCGTGGGTATGGATGACCGCCGGTTCAAGATCGAGGGCCAGAGCCAGTTCCAGCGCCCCCCGGGAGAGGAGGGCAAAGCGCAGAAGGTTGTCTTCGTAGGCCTCGGCGGGCGAGGGACCGTAAATTCCCGGGCGCCCGAGCAGGTCCCGGTGGTCCAGCGCGTAGAGGTCCAGTCCCTCCTGCCTGCGGTAAAAGCACCCCGTGAGGATCTCCTGATCCCCCAGGGGGACCTTCAGGGATATCTCCCGTTTCTCCCAGGTTTTGGAATCTATCGACCCGTAGCGGGGGAGCACCAGGGATACCCGGTTTCCCCGGGACGCCAGGGTTTTTGCCAGGGACGCCACGGCGTCTGCCAGGCCCCCCGATTTTGCCAGAGGATGAACTTCGCTGGTTACAAAAAGAATATGCACGGTCAGCGATAATAACTGATTCGATAGGGAGATACAAACGAAAAATTCAGACCCCGATAGAGTCTTCGGGCCGGGATATTGTNCTTTTTTACAAAAAGCGATGCCCTCCGGCCCTCCCGGGCCAGATCGGCCAGCAGGTGGGTCATCAGGAGGCGGGCGATTCCGCGTCCGCGCCAGGAGGGAACGGTATAGACACCGCCGATCTGGTCGGTCTTCATCCCCCGGGCGTTGGTGGCGACCCGGCCGATAATCTCTCCCCGGAAGACCGCGACCAGAACCTTCTGGCACCGCAGGCTGTCGATCAGGGAGGCCTTGCTGTGCTCCGGCGCGGGGCGGGTCCCCGGAAGCAGGACCTCCTCTATCTCGTAGGCGATCTGGAGCTGAAGGAGATCGCGCCACTGGTCGGGCCGGGGAGTGCGGATCTCCAGATCCCGGGGTGGGGCGATGCGGCCGGGGTAATCCCGGCAGGCGAGGGCCAGAAGATCGTAGTTCACCGATATCCGGGGAGGTGTTCCCAGAAGCGTTGCCAGAATTTCCACCTGGGGTTCGCTCCCCATCACCGTGCGGGGGCGCAGGAAGGCACCAAAACTCCGTCTGAGGGATGCCATGACAAGGGGCGTGCCGGGGGTATCCCCCGGAAAGAGGGGGGCAAAGAACCCTCCCGGGCCCTGGTAGACCGCGCCCGAGTCTTCCCGGAAATGAACGCGCCCTCCGCCGTGGAGACGGCGGTCCAGGGGGAAGTTGAGGAGGCGATCGCTCAGAACGGTAGCGAGGGGCTCGTGGTGCGCCAGATACGATGTCAGTGGAGGCGAGCCGGGGGAGGCGATGATCTTCCAGAGGGCGCGGGCTCCGCCGCTTCTCATGGCCGGTGGCTCCTTCAGGGGTAGTTCAGCAGGAGCGGCAGCGATCCCCGGGGCTCATAGTGACCCTGGATAACGCTGAAGCCCGCTTCGAAGCTTTCTCTGGCCCAGCCGTAGACGGCGATGGCGTTCTCCACCCAGGGGAGCGCTCCCAGGTAAATCGGCGTGAGTACGCTGTAGACGATGACCTTGGCGTTTTGGGGTCGGGCCGACTGGAGTATTTCCAGCGTGTTGGGGTCGCTCAGAAGGAAGATCACCGTATCGTAGCGGTCCATCGCAGCGGCCCAGCGGTGCCGGTCCTCGGCCAAAGATGTGTAGAAATTGCTGCCCTGAAACCGAAGCTCGTCGGCTCCCGGAAAGAACTCCCGGCCCACGGCGAAAAAGGTGGCACCCCGGCCCGCCAGGAGTACTCGCTCTCCCTGCTGGTGGGGATGGGGCAGGTCGGTATCGCGGATCATGGTGATGCTCCGTCCGGCCTGGTCCAGAAAGAAGGTCCGGGCTTCGGGAATCCGGACAAACTCTTGCACGATAGAGGCATCGGGAAAGAGGGGGACACGCCACTCGGGAATCAGGTAGGCGATCTTGACGCGCAGGGTTCGGCGAACCGATTCGTCCACGCGGCGGCGAAACTCGGGTTCCTCCCGATACGCTTCCAGGAGGGTTCGCCAGATCAGGCCGTCGAAGGCGGGAGTTCTGGAGAGCATCACGCTGTCGTTCCCCGCAAGAATGGCCTGCTTGATCAGTTCTGCAAAGGTCCAGCCCTGACGCTCGGCGTAGACCAGGGCCCCGCCCATATACATGTCGTCGGTAATAACAATCCCCTCGAAGCCCAGGGTTTCCCGCAAGAGGGTAATGTTGAAATAGCGCGAGAGGCTCGCCGGGGTCTCTGCACCGGATATCTCGGGGAAACTCAGGTGCCCGCCCAGAATCGCGGGAATTCCCTCGCGAATGAGCATCCTGAAGGGGAGAAGATCCCGGTCCCAGAGGGTCTCGAAGGAATCCTTGAGGACCGGCAGGACGCCGTGACTGTCGCCCGTGGCGTTCCCGTGGCCCGGAAAGTGTTTTGCCGTGGCGATCACGCCGCTCTGTTCGTGTCCCCGGAAGAAGGCAAGGCCCAGCAACCCCGTTTGGGATGCGTCGTTGGAGAAGGCCCGGGGGCCGATCACGTGGGCTTCGGGGTTGATATAGACATCCACCGTGGGGGCAAAGTTCATGTTGACCCCCAGGGCACGCAGCTCCTGCCCAATGTAGCGGGAGCTCATCATGGCGTCGTAGGGCAGCCCCGATGCGCCGATGGCCATGTTGCCCGGGGTGATCAGGGTCTCACCCCTGATGTGCCGGACCCAGCCCCCCTCCTGATCGGTAGCGGTGAAGAGGGGGATTCCGTTGCTGGTGGCTATGCTCTTGCGCTGCATCGCCGTGAGGGTGTTGGTCAGGGTGACCAGGTTCTCGGCGTTCCAGCCGAAAATCTTGACGCCTCCGAGGTTGCGTTCGGTGATCCACCGGAGGAACTCCTCGTTTGGTTCCTCGCCGCTCCAGGTGAGCATAAGGATCTGGGCCACCCGCTCCTCGTCGGACATGGAGGCCAGCAGGTGCTCCACGTGGTGTTCGATCGCTTCGGACGAGGCGGGCCAGCGCAGCCCCTGGAGTTCCCCGGGGGGCAGATCCCAGAAGCGACCCCCCGTTACGGCGGGGGATTCCTGATCCCGGGGCTCGATATTTCGTGCGGTATAGTGCCTGCTCTGGGCAGGGAGCGAGACAAGGAGGACCAGGGCCGCAACGAGGGCAGGAATTGCCAGGGGAATCCGGTGCATGGTCAGAAAAGATAGCAGATTCGCTCTCTCCGGGCTATCCCCCCGGGGGCGTGTTCAGCGCCCTGCAGATCAGAGCCCCGCAGGTCAGAGCCCCTGAAAGAGCAGCCACCGGCTCAGGAGAAGTTCAGCCTGAAGGATCCCCGCGGCCTGGAGCCCCGCTGTCGCGAACAGTATCAGGGCCAGCCCTGCCGAAACCAGCGCGAACCGGCCTGGCACCCTTCGCCTCGGCGCAGGATCATCCTCCCGGCGGCGGGCCCGCATAGAGGCTGCCACCAGGGGAAGAAGGCAGAGAAGCGCCAGCAGAAGCAGCCCCAGCGAGAAAATCCGCTGTGCCTCCTGGGGAGTTTCGAGTCCCCACTGGTGCAGACGGAATCCCGCCGAAAGAATGGTCGCGTTGATCTGCTGAAACTGCCCGCGACCGATAAGTATACCCAGAACAACCAGAAGAAAGCCGCTGGTCCGGCGAATCTTCCCCAGGTGGGGGCTCATTCCGCGAGCCCTCGTGACCAGACGGGAGAACATCATCCCCCCGGCGATAAAGGGAAGGCCCAGCCCCAGCGAGTACGCTCCCAGAAGGAGGGCCGCCCTGGCGGGATCGCCGCCGGACCCGGCAAGAAAGAGAATGGACCCCAGGAGGGGGCCGATGCAGGGTGTCCACCCCGCGCCGAAGGCGGCCCCCGCCAGAAGAGATCCCCCCGCTGACGCGGGTTTTGCCGGAGGTTGCCGCAGCCTCCGGGGAAGAAGCCGCTCCAGAAAGAGGGGGAGGCTGAAGATCAGGGTGACGCCGAAGAAGACCAGCACCGCCCCCGCCACCAGGTTGATCCAGGGCAAGGCCGTGGCAAAGATGATGGTGGGCCCCGAGAAGAGTATCCCCAATGAGACAAAGACCGCAGAAAATCCCAGGACAAAGGCGATGGTTCTGGTCAGGATCAGGGAGGTCGCCGTCGCTCCCCGGGAAAGGTCGGAGAAACTCGACCCGCTGATGAAGCTCAGGTAACTCGGAACCAGAGGGAAGACGCAGGGCGAGAGAAAGGAGACAAAGCCCGCTGCCAGGGCCGTTGCCGTGGCGGCTGCCAGGGAGAGGTCACCGACCATGGGCCTCTTCCAGGGCCAGAACTTCGCGGAAGGTCTCCATTACCCGGGGCGACGACCAGTCAAAAGCGCCCTGGGCCACGGCGAGGACCGTTCCCTCCGAAGAGATCAGATAGGAAGTGGGGATGCTCCGGATTCCGTAGGTAGCGGAGATCCTGCCCGAGGAATCCATCACCACGGGGAAGGTTGTCCCCGTCTCGCTCACGTAGCGACGTACCCGGAGGGGAGTTTCCTGCATATTAACCGAGAGAATCCTTACTCCTTCGCCCCGGAATTCCCGGTGCAACCGCTCCAGGGCCGGTTTCTCGATCCGGCATGGAGGGCACCAGGTGGCCCAGAAATTGAGAATTACCAGATTCGGCCGGTGCTCGCTCAGGGTTGTCTCTCCGCCCGAGAGAAGGGGCGCCGTGAAATCGGTCGCCTCGATTCGTCGCGCCGGACTGGTGAGTCCCAGGGCAGAGAGCAGTTCCCGTTGTTCTGTCCGGACCCCGGGGGGGACCTGGGCACCTGCGGCGAGGGAGATGAAGAGGAGAAGGAAAAGAACCAGAGCCGCTGTGGGGTGGCCCGGGAGGATCTTTTGAAATGTCATGGTTTTTCTATATGCAGTTGTCATGATGCTACAATGTACCGGCCCCGAGAGCGGAGATCAAGAGGGCCAGGCCGTTATAGGCGGCGTGGCCCAGGGCAAGATGGTGTATTCCCGGCCGGATAATCCAGATGCCTCCCAGGAAGAGGCCGCTGATCCAGGCAAAGAGCATGGCCCCGGGGCCCTGCCACTGGTGAACCAGGGCGAAGAGTGTCGCCGAGATCACCAGGGCCTGCGCTGGCTGGAGACCGGTCTGGGCGAGCCGGATCATCAGGTAGGCCCGGAAGAAGAGTTCTTCGGCATAGGCTATGGCCACAAGGGATCCCGCCATCAGAGCGAGGGTGCCCACCCGGGCAGGGCCGGTTCCCGGGACTCCTGCCATGTGCGTCGCGGGGAGGGCCCCGGGACGAAGGCTCTCGGGAAGAGGATACCCCCCCGATCCCGGCAGAAGGTTTACGGCGGTGGCCAGTGCCACAGCCAGTGAGAGCAGGACCAGGGCGATTCCCCCGGCCATCAGGAGGGTCTTTCCGCGCCGGGCCGTTCCGGCGGGGGTCAGGAGGCTCGCCTCGCCCTGAACATCCAGAAGATGCACCACCAGAACGGCAAAGACCGCCTGAGCCAGGGCCCGCGTGAGGAGTCCCCCCGGGAGTATCAGGGGCGTGATTCCCCCTCCCTGTCCGGGGAGAAAGGCGAGGGTCCAGAGGAGAAGGACTTCGCGAAATCGTTGCGAGGGAGTCATGAGAGTCATGGGAGGGCCATTTTCTCTCTTCACCGGGAAGCTGTCTACACCTCTCGTAGCACCTGGCATAGCAACCTGCCCGGCAGGAGTGGTCGCAGGGCTGTGGCGTGCACCGGAGATGATCCGGGGACGCCTTGAAGTTTGCTTCCCCCTGCCACTACTATAACTGAATGGTAGTGCCCGATGGCAGCGCCGGGGCGGTCGTTCCCCGTCGTGCCGGTCCCAGGTGGCCGGAACCGATCGCATCGTCCCGGGAGAGATACTGACGTGGAGCTTCTCATATCGGCTTTGGCACTGGGGCTTGCGACGGTCCTGCTCTATCTCGCCTTCCGTACCAGCGGGCCCGGTGCGTCGTGGTTGCGGTTTTACGTGCGGGGGAAGGAATCGGGCTTCTCCCTGGCCGAGGTGCACCTGCTCCGCAGGGTCGCCCGCGAGCGGGGTCTCTCCAACCCCGAGGCGCTCTTCTGGAGCGTTCGGACCCTCGAGACCTGCCTCCAGGGTGTTCTCCAGCAGTATCACGCAGCGGCCCCCTCCCGGGAGGAGGAGCGGCGTCGGTTTCTGAACAAACTCTTTGATTTCCGCGCCCAGCTGGAGTTTCGTCAACCCAGGTATCGCCTGGGCATATCTTCTACCCGAAGGATCGAACCCGGTCAGCCCCTGAAGATCACCGTGGCCGGCCGGGGGGTCATCGCCGCCCGGGTCTCCGAGACGGCCCGGCGCTATCTGGCGGTGCGCCTTTCCGGGGAGGGGGGCGCNGTGCCCGCGGGGTTTTCCTGGAAAAACCAGCGACTGGGCATATATTTCTGGCGCCGGGGCGATGCAGGGTACTATTTCGAGACCACCGTCGTGGCCGTTCCTCCCAACCANAAGGTTCCGGTTCTTCATCTTGCCCACGAGGACAATCTTGAACGAAGCCAGAAACGCGGATCGGTCCGGCGCGAGGTTGATCTGCCGGGNCAGGTCTATCCGCTGAGAGACCTGGCGCTGGGGAACGAGCTGGAAGAGAGCTCCCGGGGATATCGCTGCCGGGTTCTGGACATCTCCGGTGATGGGGCCGCCCTGGCGCTGCGGGGGCGGGTAAAGGCGGGGTTTGCCATGAAACTCCAGGTTGAAGCCGAGGGAGGGGTGCTCATCCTCTGTGGTATCGTCCGCTCTGCAAATTACCACAGCGGGAAGCACATTACCATCCTCCACCTCCAGGCACAGCCACCCTCGGCCGACATGAGGATACAGATCCTCTCCTGTGTGTATCGTCTCGGGGAGGACCGGTTCCGGGATGACCCCTCGGAGGGGGACTCTTCCGGGGCACCGCCCGACAGCGTATCCTCTGTCAGCGCATCATCCGCCGGATAGGGGCCTCATCTGTTGGACAGGGACCTCATCCGCCGAAGAGGGGAACTTTCCGGGGCTGGGGAAAATCTTCGTTGCAACCACCGGTGCTTTCAACTACTATAACGGTATGATCACGTCCGTAAAAACTGCCGGCCTTATGGCCGTGCTGGTCCTTTGTGCAGGAGTACTCCAGGCCCAGACGGAGCGGCTCGAAGTGTTCCAGCGGAACTTTGCNGCTGCCAACGTTCAGACAAAAATCGAGGTTCTCCGCGCAGCCGAGCGGGAAGACGCCCAGGCCTTTGGTCCGCTCTACGAGCAGGCCCTGCGGTATGTTCTCAGCAACTCCCGGGAGCTCTATTCCAGCCCGCTACTGCGCGATATCGCCCGAACCTCCATCGACCGTCTCGATGCGGGGCAGTATCGTCCCGCCCTGGGGGACCTCTGGAGGCTCTTTCAGGTTTTCGACGAGACCTCCACGCGCATCCGGGTTCTGGAGGTCATCTCCGGCATGGGGGCCGACGACGAGCGGGTCCTGGAAGGGCTCGTGGACTGGGTGCGGCGGCAGCATATCGTCTCCCAGGGAGGGGGGCGTCCCGATCTTCAGGTCCTCGCCGGGGCTGTCAGGGCCCTGGGAGACCTCCAGGCAGCCCAGGGCTTTGGCGTTCTGGTAGATACGGTGCTCCTGCAATATCCGGATTTTGTCACGACTCCGGCCCGGCAGGCTCTGGGGAACATAGACGGTGCCGTGGCTGATCTGGCCCTGGCAGCGGTACGGAACCGGCCCCTGGCGGAGCGCCGTCCCGCCTTCAGCTTTCTCCTGGAGAGCGGACTGCTCTCGGAGGAGGAGCGTCTGGAGCTGGCCCGGACGGTCCTGAGCGATGCCGAGGCTGCGGGAACGGGCGACATCCGCGCCCAGGAGGAGTATCGGCAGATCCGCTTTGCCGCCGCCGCTGTCCTGCGCGCCGGTGAGTACAGCCAGGCCACGCCCGAGGTCATTCGCCACTTCAACCAGACCGTGCTCGAGTTCGAGCGGGGCAGGATCAGCAGTGGCCCGCTCCTGGAGGCCATTGCAACCCTGGGGGCGATGGGGAACGACGAGGCGGCTCGCCGGCTTACCACCTATCTGGAGTTGGTCAATACCTACACCGAGACGGACCGGCCCTACGACACCCAGATTGTTCTTGCCGTTATCGGAAACCTCGAGGCTCTGGGAAACCCCCTGGCCTTCGATGCCATGTTTTACACGACCCTTCTTGAGAACTATCCCAGCCGCGTTCGGCAGCGAGCCAGAGAAGCACTACGCTCGGTTGCCCCCTAACGTTCCTGTGTGAGACATAACGGTTTTCTGCAGGGCTCCCCCTTTTCCAGGGGGGCCTCGGTTCTGACGGCGCCCGAGGTCTGGGCCTCGCTGGTCATCTTCGGGGGGCTCTCCCTGAAGGGCGGTTCTGCCCGGGGGGCGGGGCTGGTCTGCCTCGTCGGTGCGGTTCTGGTGGTGCCCTGGCTCATCGGGCGGGCCTTGTCCGCTCCCCGGTCCTCTGCGGAAGAGGGAAGGGCCTGTCCTCGGGGCCTTCCCCCGGCCCTGGTTCGTTCTGGAGCAGGGATCCTCCTGGGTATCCTCGCTGTCGCAGCCGCCGGAGCCAGATTCGCCCGTACCGAGGCCCCCCCGGTGACAGCTCTGGATGCGGACGGAGTCGTCCGGCTCTCGGGCTCCCTGGTGGATGATCTCCGTCCGGGTTCCACTCCCCTGCGGAGAGTCGAGGTGGACCTCCATCGGGTGGGGGACCACCGGGGTTGGGAGGGAGATGCCCGGGGCAGGGTGGTTATCTTCTGGCGGGGAAGCGAATATCTCTCCACGGGAACCAGGAGGGTTATCCCCCTCAGGGGAGATGGTCTGGATGTTTCGGGTCTGGAAGGTCTGGAGCGCCTCCAGGGGCAGGAGGGAAAGGTAGTCCTCTGGGTCTCGGAGGACCAGATCGCCCTGCGCCCCGGTGGAGGGGGCGTGGCGGTTCGCCGAAGGCTCCGGCAGTGGATCCGGGGAAGGCTGGCGCGGCTCGACGCGCTGGGAGGGCCCCTGATTCTTGCCCTGCTCCTGGGGGATCGCGGTGCACTTTCGCAGGATCTCTCCCTGGCGGTGCGGTCAGCCGGGGCATCCCACGCCCTGGCCCTCAGCGGCATGCATGTAGGTGTGCTGGCTCTGATTCTCTACGCGGGGCCCGCCCGGTTTCTGCCGCACCCCGTCCGGGGACTGGCTGTCTTCCCCTTTCTCGCGGCATACGTCTGGGTAGCAGGATGGATCCCTTCCCTGGTGCGGGCTCTGGTTCTGATAGGGCTCATTTCCCTGGCGCGCCTCCGGGGGAGAAAAACCCCTCTGCCTGTTTTGCTGGCGCGAACGGTTTGTCTGGTGGCTCTGGTGGCCCCGGAGATTGTCCGGAACGTGGGATTTCAGTTGTCCCTCCTGGCTCTTGCGGGAATTCTTGCAGTCTCCCCTCCCGTGGTGGATCTTCTGGCCCGTTGCATGCCCCGGTGGTGCGCCCGGTACGCCGGGGTTTCCCTGGCAGCGATGATCGCCACAGCTCCCATCTCCTGGTTCTCCTTCGGCACAATCTACCCGGCGGGGATCATCTGCGCGGGCCTGCTCTCTTCTGTGGTGGTTCTCATCATGTGGTGCGGGCTTTCCTTCCTGGTGGTGGCAACGCTGCCGGGTCTGGGATCGCTGCTGGTGGTGCTGATTTCCTGGCTCTCCCGTCTCTTGCTTTGGCTGGCGGGGCTGGGAGGCATGATCCCCCAGGTTGTCCGTCGGGGCGACTCCTTTCTGCCGTCCGGGGGAGTTTCCGGAGAGATCCTCATCCCGGGGGCTATAATCGCGGGCGTAACCGGGTGTATCATGGGATATCTCTGTCTCCGCAGGAACCAGTTCCGGGGGAGCCAGCTTCAAAAAGAGAGTATCCATGAACCACAACTCGATTTCTGAAATACGTGATCTTCTGGACCGCCACGAGATCGGTCTGAAAAAACGCTTTGGCCAGAACTTCCTCATCGATTCGGCGACGCGTCACCGTATCGGTTCGCTTATCGCCCAGGTCCTCCCCCGACCGCTTCCCGGCAGTGGGGAGATCTGGGAAATAGGGCCCGGTCTGGGGGCGCTCACCGATGAACTGCGGGCGCTGGAGCTGCCACTCCGGCTCTTCGAGATAGATCGGGGAGTGATTCGGGTGCTTCGGGAACGTTACGGCGAGGACCTGCCGATCGAGGGGGGGGACTTTCTGGATACCTTTCGGGGGCTTCCCGCTCCGGGAGCGATTGTGGGAAACCTGCCCTACCACAGCGCCGGGGCCATGGTCCCCCGAATCGTCGAATCCGGGCTGGCCGTACCCGTTATGGTCTTTCTTCTCCAGTCCGAGATGGTGGACCGGCTCGTTTCCCCCCCGGGGTGCAAAACCTACAGCGCGCTCTCCGTTCTGGTTCAGAGTCACTACCAGGTGGAGCGGGCTTTCCTGGTACCTGCCGGTGTCTTCTACCCCCGGCCCCAGGTCGGGTCGGCCGTGGCTGTCCTGCGGGAGCTGCCCCACCGCCCCTCGCGGGAGGTGACGGAGCAGATATCCCTTCTGACCAGGGAAGCCTTCGGGCAACGGCGCAAGACACTGAGAAACACCTGGAAGGCCTGGCTCCCCGCTCTGGAGGAATGCGGGATCGACCCCGGGCTCAGACCCGAGGAACTGCAGCCGGAGACGTTTCGCCTTCTGGCAGAACACCTCCGGGGTGTCCCCGGGGCCGGCCAGCCCCGGGCTGTCAGGGATGGTCGCTAGACGATGCCGTAGCGCGTCAGAAGCGCGTCGATCGCGCGCTGGTTCTCCTCGCTCAAGGGAACCATGGGCAAACGGTAGCTGTTCTCGCAGAATCCTGCGCGGTGCATCATGTATTTGATGGGTACCGGGTTGGTGTCAAGAAAGAGAGCCCGGAAAAAGGGAAGCAACCGGTAGTGGTCGTCCCGGGCGTGGGCCCACTCACCCTGCAGGGTCTGGTCCACCAGCTTGACCATCCGCGAAGGAATCAGATTGCTCGCTACCGAGACAACGCCCTGGCCGCCCAGGGAGGTCAGGACAAAAGCGAGGTTGTCGTCCCCCGAGAGAACAGAAAAATCCTCGGGTAGCCGGGCGATCACATCCATCATCTGGGAGATGCTTCCGCTCGCCTCCTTGAGCGCCACGATGTTGGGATGGGCTGCCATCCGCACCAGCGTGTCGGTCTCGATGTTCTTTCCCGTGCGTCCGGGAATGTTGTAGACCATGATAGGCAGATCCACCGTATCGGCGATGGTGGTGAAGTGCCGGTAGAACCCCTCCTGGGAGGGCTTGTTATAGTAGGGTGCCACCTGAAGGGTCGCCGTTGCACCGATCTTCTTCGCCTCGCGGGTCATATCGATCGCCTCGGCCGTGGAGTTCGAACCGGTTCCGGCGATTACCGGAACCCTTCCCCGGGCCTCGTCGATCACGATGCTGATAACGCGAATATTCTCCTGGTGCGTCACGGTGGGGCTCTCTCCGGTTGTGCCAACCGGGACGAGGCCCGCCACACCGGCGTCGATCTGGGCATTCACGATCCGCCGCAGGGCCGGTTCGTCGATCGCGCCGTCGGTGGTAAAGGGGGTAATCAGTGCTGTGTAGACTCCCTTGAACATAGAAAACTCCTTGTATTACTGGTCTTGGAACAGATCGTCAAAAAACACGTCCACGGGAACAACCTCCCGGCGCGAGCAAATCCACTCCGCAGCCTGGACAGCCCCCAGGGCAAAGCCCTGACGCGTGCGTGCCCGATGGGTCAGTTCCACCGTATCTGCCAGAGAGTCAAGATAAACCGTATGGGTGCCGGGGATAAACCCGACACGGCCAGAGATTACGTGGAGTTCCTCTTCTTCGATCCGGCGATGCAGCGTCTCGGGCTGCAGGCGGTTTTTGGAGGAACTTTCCTGCAGCAGCCCCTCGGCGATGGTCAGGGCCGTCCCGCTGGGGCTGTCCTGCTTCTGCCGGTGGTGGAGCTCCATCACGGCGCTGTCGTAGGCGCCGGTCCTTTCCGCCAGGCGGGCGGCGTAGCGGGAGATCCTGAAGAAAAGATTGGCTCCCACGGAGAAGTTGGACCCGTAGACCAGCCCCGTGCCGGCCTCCCGGGCAGGCCGGAGCACGGCCTCCCGGTCCTGATCCCAGCCTGTGGTGCCGATCACGGCGTGCCAGCCCCGGTGGGCATAGAACGCCACGTTCTCCCCGATCTGCGGGGGCAGGGCAAACTCGATCACCGTCACGGGATCTGTGGCGGTGCTGGCCGGTTCCGGGGGAGGAACCTCTTCCAGGGAGCGAGCTGTTGCCCCCGGAGCAAGAGGATCGACCGTGGCTACGATCTGGTGCCCCCGGTCCCGGGCTATTGCCTCGATCTCCCGTCCCATTCGACCGTAGCCGACGATCACTATTCTCACGGGAACCTCCGGGCGCCTAGAGGGCTTCCTGGCAGAGGGTCACTGCCGAGGTGGTGACGATATCCTCAACGGAACAACCCCTGGAGAGGTCGCTCACGGGTTTTGCAAAACCCTGGAGAAAGGGTCCGTAGGCATCGGCCTTGGCCAGGCGCTGCACCAGTTTGTACCCGATGTTTCCCGAGTTCAGGTCGGGGAAGACCAGGGTATTGGCGCAACCCGCCACGGGGGAACCGGGCGCTTTCTTCTCCCCCACCGAGGGGACCAGCGCTGCGTCGGCCTGGAGATCGCCGTCCACGGCCAGATCGGGTTCTTTCTCTTTCACCAGAGCCAGAGCCTGAGTCACCTTGTCCACTGCGGGGTGCTGGGCCGACCCTTTTGTGGAGAACGAGAGCATCGCCACCTGGGGGGTGGTGTTCAGAAAGGTCCGGCAACTCTGGGCTGCTGCCCGGGCAATCTCGGCCAGCTGTTCTGCCGTGGGGTCGGGAATGGTGGCGCAGTCGGAAAAGATCATGTGGCCCTCGACTCCCCAGGCGGGGTCGGGCACCCGCATGACAAAGCAGCTCGATGCGAAGGTCGTTCCCGGGGCGGTCTTGATGATCTGGAAGGCTGCCCGCAGGACATTTCCGGTGGAATTCTCCGCTCCGGCTACCATGGCGTAGGCATCACCCGTGCGGACCATCATGGCCGCCCAGTTCAGGGGTGCCTCGATCGCCTTCAGGGCTTCCTCGCGGGTCATACCCTTTTTCTTGCGGAGTTCCTCGAGCTCGGCGGCGTAGGCCTCCTTTTTGGGGGACCGCGTCGGATCCTCGATGGTGATTCCCGCCAGGTCGACCCCGGCATCGGCGGCAGCGGCGGTAATCGCNTGCTCTGCTCCTACGAGCGTCACTGCTCCGGCAAGCTTGTCGTCCAGAAGGATACGGGCCGCCTGAATTGTCCTGGGTTCAGTCCCTTCGGGCAGAACCAGGGCGCGCTGCAACTTCCGGGCCTGGGCTTTCATCGTTTCAACAAATTCCATGAATGGGCTCCTTGTGGTATGCGTCTCTGCTCACCCTGACCGGGCAGGCGATTCGGGGCCGTTTCCCTCGGTTTGTCCCGAGGAAACCCCCACGGCCAGCCCCCGGAGGAGGGGAGCTCTGGGCAAAAAATATCGATACAGGAAGGGTAGCACAGATCGCAGGAAAATGTAACTTGAGGAGAAGGGGCTTTTGCGGGCATACTCACCGCCGTGAACGAGGAAGATAAAGCGTGTATCGGAGCAACTCTCGCCCGGGAGGGGGAAGCCACCGGGGAGGCCGCCGGGGAACCGCCCCTGGCCGCAGTGATCGGACTCGGACGGTTCGGAACCTTCTGGGCGGGCATGATGGCCGAACACTATCGTGTGGTGGGGACCAGCCGTCGCCCGGTGGCCCCCCTGCCACCGGGAGTCCGGCAGGTTCCCCTGGAAGAGGCCCTGGCGGCTCCCGTCATTTTTCTGACCGTGGCGATCTCGGCGATGCCCGGGGTCCTGCGGAGCATAGCGCCCCTGCTCAAACCGGGGACGGTCGTGGTAGACACCTGCTCTGTCAAGGTTTATCCGGTCCGGCAGATGGAGGCCCTCCTGCCCGACTCGGTGGATATCATCGCCTCCCATCCCATGTTCGGTCCCGACTCCGCCCGGGAACGGCAGGACCCCCTGCCGGTTATTCTCTGGCCCGTCAGGGACCGCCAGGGACGGTACGGCGAACTGCGCAGTGTCTTCGAGGGATTGGGGTTGCGGGTGGTGGAGATGTCTCCCGAGGAGCACGATCAGGAAGCTGCCTTTACCCAGGGCGTGACCCACCTGGTGGGCCGGGTTCTGCGGGCCATGGATCTTCAGCCCAGTGATATCAGCACTCTGGGATATCGCAGGCTTCTCCAGGTGATGGAGCAGACCTGTAACGATCCCCTGGAGCTTTTTCGGGACCTGCAACGGTTCAACCCCTCCACCAGAGCGATGCGGGAGGCCTTCTCCCGGGCCTTTGGCCAGGTCGAGGAGCTGCTTGCCCCGGATGCCCGGCCTCCGCAGGGGCAGGACCAGGGGCACGACGGGGCATCGGAGCAGGAACGCCCCGGCCGCGACGGTGGAGAGCTGCCCCGGCAAGGAAGTTCTTGACGAGGGGAGTCCCCCCGCTGTAGCGTGAGACCATGGCAGAGTTACGGGTGCGCACCATCGACGAGTCCGAGCTGGAGACTGTTCTGGGCGAAGATCTTGATTTTGAGGGAACGATCGAGTTCTCCGAGCCCCTTCTGGTGAAGGGCCGTCTTTCCGGGGAAATTCGGGCAACCTCCGACCTCTTCGTGGCGGCCTCTGCGGAGGTCGCCGCCGATGTCCACGCTGAATGCGTCTCGCTTCGTGGGACCCTGCGGGGTGACGTAACCGCTGCAAAGCGGCTGGAACTTTTCTCCGGGGCCTCCCTGGAGGGGAACATCGCCACCCCCGATCTGGTCGTGCAGAGTGGGAGCGCCTTTACGGGGTCCTGCACCATGGCCAAGGGGGCCGGNGCAGGCTCCCCGGGGGGCAGCGCTCCCCGGAAGCAGGGCACCCCNGGGGAATCCCGNAACCAGTCAGGAGAAACCCCGTGATCCCGCGAACAAAGCGGGTGGGGGAAGGGCTGGTTTTTCCCCGGCCTGGTGTGGCGGTCTTCCTTCTGACGCTTCTGCTCGCCGGGGCAGCCCCCCTGGTCAGGGTAGCCTCCCAGGACCGGCCCGACGCACTGGTGCTGTACCGCCAGGGTCGTTACCGGCAGGCCGTGGAGATCACCCTTCAGGAGCTCGAGGAAAACGCCGCAAATCTGGATGCCTATACCGTCCTGGGGTGGAGCCTGCTGGCCCTGAACCGCTACGACGAGGCGCTGCAGTACGGTGAGCGGGGTCTTCGGGTGAGTCGTTTCGATAACCGGATCATTCATATTGTCGGGGACGCCCACTACAGAAAGGGTAACTACACTGCGGCTCTCCAGCACCTGCAGAATTACGTGGCCCTCGCCCCCGATGGTCGGCAACTTCCCCACGTNTACTATATGATGGGCGAGATCTTCCTGAACTTCGGGGAGTACAACCACGCCGACATAGCTCTCACCCAGGCCGTTCTGCTTGCTGGCGAACGCGCCCCCTGGTGGGCCCGGCTCGGCTACGCCCGCGAACAGGCCGGGGCCCGGGAGGCCGCTCGCGAGGCCTATCAGGCTGCACTGGAGCGGTCGCCGGCGCTCCCCGAGGCACTCCAGGGAATCAACCGTCTCCAGGAGGGGCAGGATCGCTCCTGACGGGAGGAGCGGGGTCCCGGGTCTGGTTTTTTTAGCCTCTCTTGCCGATACTTGAGGTATGGGTAGCGGGATGTTTTCTGCCAGATCCCCGGTTCGGGTTCTCTCCGGTCTCGTTTCCGGGCTTTTTCTCTGTGGATGGGGGGTGTTGCTCTCTGCGGGGCTGAGCTCGTGTGATACCGTTTTTGAGGGAAATCTCTTCGAGAACTTTGCGGGGCCCGAGTCGGCCTCGGCAATCCTGAAAAAATACAGCGACGGGGGGAGCATCCCCACCGCCCGGGCTCCGGGGTTCGTCTCTGCCCTGGACGATGCTGCCGGGAGCCCCCGGTTTTTTCGGGAGCTCTCCGCTTCCGACCGGGCGGGGCTCAACGAGGCCCTCGAGAGCGTTTACACCGCCGATGATAGCGATGTTCCCAAGGCCACACGGCAGAAAGCTGCGATTCTGGCGGGTCAGGTGAACCTGCGCGAGACCGCCGCCGGGGAAACAGTTAACAACGCCATCGATGTTCTCACCGACGGAGGAATAGAGACCTTCGAGGAGGACCCCGAGGCGTTGCTGGACCAGCTTCTGCCCTCGGGCGTTCGCGGTGACCAGGCAAAAATCGCTGCGGTTCTGAATGATCTGGTGAACGCCGCCGGGGCATACGAGGCCCTGGGTGCCACTCTGGAAGCATCCCCGGGTGATCTCGATCCGCAGATGCCCGCGGGAACCAACAAGGGAGCCGTGGCGCAGAACGCCCTGGTGGCCCTGGTGGTGAAGGACATCGCCAAGGCAAACGGGGCAGGCGACGCAGAAGCCGGTATCGCCGCGCTGGCTGCAGAGCTCGCAAAACCTCAGGGNACNCGAGATCCAATCGNTCTTCCCTACGATAACGGCGAGGAATTTGCCCCCGAGGGAAGCCCTCTGCGGAACATCTTCAACGCCGCCGGATTTGGAGGNGTTCTTGACGATGTCTGATTCGGGACGGGCAGTGCTTGCCCTGGTGTTCCTCGCCTTTCTGGGCGGGCTTCCGGGGGGGCTNGTGCCGGGGCACGCCTCAACGGTAAAACAGCCCGAGTTCAGGCCTCTCTCGCCCCGGATCATGGGCCAGGGAGGCTCCTTTACGGCCATCGCCCAGGGTTACGACAGCCTCTTTACCAACCCCGCCGGGGTGGCCCGTTCCGAGGGCCCCCGTCTCACCATACCCTCCATGACCCTCTGGGTACACTCGAGACCGGGAAAGATACTCCCCACCATCGGGGCCATGGGTGCCGACGAATCCCTGGACAGCGACGATGACGACGACCCGATCATAAAAAACCTGAAGGAGCAGTTCACCACCAACGGCTTTGGCCTGGGCGCTGCCCTGGGCATCGGCTACATCGGTGACCGGGTGGGCCTGGGGCTGAACATCGCCATGGACAGCTACCTCTACGGAGAGACCTTTCCCCTGGGGCTTCAGGGNGAGATCCAGCAGCAGCTGATGTTCGCCGTGGCCTACGCCTATCCCCTGGAGATAGGCCCCGTTTCGCTTTCCCTCGGCGCAGCCCTNCGGCCTACCCTGCGGATCGTTTCCCTGGTCGACTCAGATACCGCTGCCGACCTGATCTCGCGCTACTTCGACGTGGAGGTCGAGGGGGCCGAGGACGACGAAGACCTCATGGATTCGATCACCGCCTTGAACGGTTGGGGTGTCGCCTTCGATGCGGGACTCCTGGCCAGCTACAAGTCGCTCACCCTGGGTGTCCAGGTGCGGAACCTCTTTAATACCCAGATGGATTACTCCCGAAACTCCCTGCGCGAGATCTCCGAATCCCTTATGGAGGGAGGGCTCCCCGAAAAAACCTCCGATCGCGATGACCCCTCCTACGTCGAGGAGAAGTACGTGATTCCCATGGAGTTTTCCTTCGGCATCGCCTGGCGGCCAAATCTGGGTGAGACCCGGCTGATCATCAATCCCGTCATCCACGCCCAGGTGACGGACCCCTTCAAGATGACCGACCAGGACAGCGACACGGCCCGTTCCATGTGGACGCGATTGCATTTTGGAACGGAGGTGGAGATGCTTAATTTTCTGGCGCTCCGTTTCGGGCTGAATCAGGGCTACGCCACGGCCGGTTTCGGGATGGATCTGGCCCTGCTCTCGGTGAACTTTGCGATCTTTGCCCGCGAGTTCGGGCGATACCCCGGGGACCAGCAGGTGAGCGGGGCCGCCCTGGAGTTCGCCTTCCGCCTGTAGCGGGCTTCGCAGAAAGGGCTGAACCATCCTGCCCGGGCCTCTCCGATGATCTGCCAGGAAAGGCAGGAAAAAGCCTTGACAAAAGAGGTTCTTCCCGGTAGATTTTGGCCTCGTTACGAGCGTGGGCCGCTAGCTCAGCTGGTAGAGCAACGCCCTTTTAAGGCGTGGGTCGCTGGTTCGAACCCAGCGCGGCTCAGAACAGGGTCAGGGCACGGNTTCCGTGCTGGTGACCTTGCACGGGTCTCCTTCGTCTAGTGGTTAGGACACCGGGTTTTCATCCCGGCAACGCGGGTTCGATCCCCGCAGGAGATGCTTTCAGACCCCTCCCTCCGGGAGGGGTTTTTTTGTGTGCCCGGCAGGGCTCACCGGCCTGGGATGAAGGTCCTCTGCGGGCCCGGGGTGTCCTGTCCCTTCTGTCTTCCCTCTCTTGCGTCGTCCCTTGCGTCCCTTGCGTCCCTTGCGTCCCTTGCGTCCCTTGCGTCCCTTGCGTCGGCCTGGCCGATGCCGTTGTGTCTGGTTCCTCTTTCGTCTGCGGCGGCTATGGATATCGTGGTACAATTCTGCCAATAATAGAATCGGTCGGGGGCTTATATTCTCTGCGCCTGTCGTGGTAGAGTCCCTCGAAGAAGATTAAACATAGTAGAGGTCTCTATGAATACGCTGGGAATATCCTTGGGCTCATCGAGTATAAAACTTGTTCATATGAGAAACCACCGNATCGAGTGGTGGCGTGTCATACCCCACGAGGGCGCGGTNATTTCTGTGCTCGAACGGGAGCTGGCTCATCAGCCTGTTCCCTCGGGAACCAGGGTCCTCGTAACGGGAACCGAGGCCCGGGAACTCGTTCAGGCTGCTTCGGCNATCGAGCCCCTTTGTCTGGAGCGGGCCCTGGCCCGGAGCGGGCAGGCCTCCGGGTCGCCCCTGGCGATCGTCTCCATGGGAGGGGAGGAGCTGATCCTCTATACCCTGGACGAGAAGGGCCACGTGCGGGGGAACTTTTCCGGCAACAAGTGCGCCAGTGGCACGGGTGAGTTTTTCCGGCAACAGCTGGGGCGCATGCATATGGAGCTGGACGAGGTCAACCTTATTCCCGATGATACCNCGACCTGCTCGCTCTCATCGCGGTGCTCGGTCTTCATGAAAAGCGATTGTACCCACAAGCTGAACAAGCGCCAGGCCAGTCGCGAAGAGATCACCCTCAGTCTGAGTCAGGTCATGGCAACCAAGGTGGCCGATTTCCTGAGCCGTGCAAAGATCACTTCGGGCCGCGTCATTCTCACGGGGGGCATCACGGCAAACCGNCACGTCCTGCGGGAGCTGCAGCAGCTCGCCCCGGAAATAACTTTCGACGTCCCCCCCGAGGCGGTATTCTACGAGGCCTTCGGGGCAGCCCTGCTGGCTGAAGAGGCCGGAACGGTCCCCGATGACATAACCCGAATGGTNCAGGAGTCCCGCATCCGGTTCGAGCGCTTCCCCTCGCTNCGCACTGCCCAAAATCGGGTCACCTATTTCGAAGAGATCCGTGAGCCGCTCCAGGCGGGGGGGCGGTACATCCTGGGGATCGACGGTGGCTCGACCACCACGAAGGTCTGCCTCGTCAACACCGAGACGGGGAAAATAGGAGCGTCCCACTACGGACGCACCCACGGAGACCCCGTACGGGCCTTGAAGGTCTGTCTCTCGGAACTCCAGAAGCAGATTCAGGATCAGCTCGGGGCAGGGGCCTCCCTGACGGTCGAACTCGCAGCAACCACGGGGTCATCGCGGGAGACCCTGGGGCTCTTTGTAGAGACCCCCGGGGTCTATAACGAGATTATTGCCCACGCCTGCGGGACAACGCGCTTCAGCGACGAGGTAGACACGATCTTCGAGATCGGGGGGCAGGACGCGAAATACGTACTCCTTCAGAACAAGGTCCCCATCGACTACGCCATGAACGAGGCCTGTTCGGCCGGAACGGGATCCTTTCTCGAAGAAAGCGCTGCCGGTGATCTGAATATCCCCTACGCGCACCAGATCGGTGAGCTCGCGCTCCGCGCCCAGGCGCCCCTGAAGTTCGGAGAGCATTGTTCCGCCTTTATCAACTCCGACATCCGCAAGGCCATCGCCCAGGGGGCAAGCCGGGAGGACATTACCGCGGGCATTGTCACCTCGGTGGTGGCAAACTACCTCAACCGGGTTGTGGGGAACCGCACCGTGGGGAGTACGATCTTCCTCCAGGGAGGGGTCGCCAGGAACGAGGCGGTGGCTCCCGCCTTTGCCATGCTCCTGAACAGGGACATTCTGGTTCCGCCGGACCCCGAGCTCATGGGGTGCTACGGCGTGGCGATCCTGGCCCGGGAGAAGAACCGTCAAGGCCTTCTTCAGAGCGGGAACTGGGCCCTGGAGAAGATCCTCGCCACGGAGATCTTCGAGAAAGGTGAGTTCACCTGTTCCGCTTGTGACAACCTCTGCCCGGTCCGCATTCTCGAGGTCAATGGCCATCGCCGCTTCTTTGGTGGGCGGTGCAGCAAGTACAGCAACAGCGGTGCCAGCCCCGCTTCGGGGGAGGCTCTCAACTACGTGGATGAGCGTAACCGCCTTCTCTTCCAGGAATACGCCGCGCCGGAGCATCCTGTGGTTCCGGTTGCCCCGGGGGGTGAGGTGCTCACCATCGGCATCCCCCGGACCTTCTCGGTTCATTCCCTCTACCCGTTCTACAGCTGGTTTTTTCACACCCTGGGGTTCCGCACGGTTCTCTCCGACGGGGTTGAGCGCAGCGGCGTGGCCCGCGTGGAGAGCTCCTACTGTTTCCCCGCCGAGATAGCCCACGGAGCGGTCCAGAACGTGATCGACCAGGAAGTGGATTTCGTCTTTACTCCCCACGTGCGGGATATGGAAAGTTGCGAGGAGTCGGTCCACGCCAATTTTTGTCCCATAACGCAGGGGTTGCCCTATTATATCCGCAAGGCCTTTCCCGATGTTCCCCCCGAGCGGTTTCTCGACGTGGTGGTGAGCTTCAAGCACGGGCCCGGCAAGGCCCGGGAGTTTTTTCGCAGACTCGCTCTGCCCCTGGGGGTCCCGGAAGCCCGGATCGATCAGGCCTTCGCGCAGGCTCTGGAGAAACAGCAGGCCTACTGGCAGGCTGCCCGGGATCTGGGAGAGCGGGCGCTCCAGGAGGCCCGGCAGGAGGAACGGCCCGTGATCGCGCTGCTGGGACGCCCCTATAACGCCTTCACCTCCGAGGCGAATATGGGAATACCGCGAAAGTTTACCTCTCGCGGTCACGTGGTGATTCCCTTCGATATCCTGCCCTTCGAGAAGCAGGAAATCTTTCCCAATATGTACTGGTACTACGGTCAGCAGGACATGAAAGCCTCGGCGCTCCTTAAGGATGAGCCGAACATCTACGTCACCTTCATCTCCAACTTTTCCTGCGCCCCCGACTCCTTCCTGCTGCACTACCTCAAGTGGCAGATGGGTACAAAACCCTTTCTGGTGCTGGAGCTCGATTCCCACAGCGCCGATGCCGGTATCGACACGCGCATCGAGGCGTTCCTCGATATCGTCGAGGGCTACGCCTCCCGGAGGGACTCTCTCACGGAAGAGCGCTACGACAACGGCCTCCGGCTGGTGGTTCCCGAGAAGGGTGATATCGTCGTCCATAACAGCAACACCGGCCAGGACATCCCGGTGCGGAACAACCGCTCGGTCAAGCTCCTTCTCTCCAACATGGGGGAACTGGGAACGGAGCTGCTCGCTGCGGTGATCCGGTCCCGGGGAATTAACGCCCAGGCCCTTCCTCCAGCCGACTCCCACACCGTCATGATCGCCCGGGGCCACTGTTCCGGTAAGGAATGCGTTCCCGCACATCTGGTCCTGGGAAACGTTCTGCAGTTCCTTGCCTCCGACCAGTACCGCAAGGACGAGATCTATCTGGTCTTTGTCCCTATCACCACAGGTCCGTGCCGGACCGGCCAGTATTACGTGTTCTACGAGAACCTCTTTCGGGACCTCCGGATCGACAACCTGGTGATCTTCACCATGAGTGCCGATAACTCCTATACCGAGATAGGTCCCGATGTGGGAGCCGCCATGTGGCAGTCCCTGGTCATCTCGGATTACATGAAGGATATCGAAACAGCTCTGCGTACCTGTGCTGAAGACCCCGCCCGGGCGATAGCGCTGTACCGGCAGGAATGGCACAAGGTGGTGCAAAAGGCCGAAGGAGATTTCAGCGAAATCTATCCCGCCCTGAAAGAGGCTGCCCGGGTCTTCCAGACGATCCCGCTCGCCAGGGGGCTTTCGCAGGTGCCCAGAACGCTTGTGGTGGGAGAGATCTACGTGAGGCGTGACGACTACGCCGTGGACGAACTGGTAGGAACCCTGGCGCGCCAGGGAATCATGGCCAAGGTCTCGGGCGTGAGTGAATGGATTCATTACCTGGATTTTGTGCGCGACTACGAGCTCCGGAAACGGCTCTCCCTGCGCCCCCTGGTGATGCGGCCCTTTGCCCGGGAGGCCCGGGCGCTCCTGCGTCTTGGTCTGGAACGGGCCTGGAAACACCGTGTGGAGCAGCGGGTGCTCAGGATACTGGGGCCGTCACGGCTGGTTCCTCCGGGACCGGGAACGATGAAGAAGATCATGGAGCGCACGGCCACACATTTTGTGAATCCCGAGTTGAACTCGGAGATCGCCGTTTCCACGGGAGCGGCTGCGGCGGCCATGGAAAACGGCTACTCGGGAATTGTGAATATATCGCCCTTCGCCTGTCTTATCGGGCGGGTGATCGAGGGGGTTTTTTCTCCCTGGGCCAGGGTGAGGAATTATCCTCTTCTTTCCGTGGAGGTCGATGGTAACCAGCTTCCCCCCACTACCCTGAACCGGCTGAACGTCTTTGCCGTGAACGTCGCCCGTTACCAGGGGCAGGGCAATGGGGCCGATCCGTCTGGCGGGTCCGGCTTCTCTCCGGAGAGGGCTACCCCGGCTTGCGCTGAAGCGGAAGCGTCATGCACCGGGGACCGCCTCCTCCCCGAGCGAGTTCTGCCCCGGGAATCGTGATCGCCAGACGTTCACCCGGTGACGGCAGGGTCCCCTCTGCCGTCACCTCGCAGGCTGTCCTGACCCGGAACCCTGCCCGGTCCAGCTCTTCCAGGGTGGCCGTGTTGCAGTCGTAGACCAGGATCTGCCCGGGGGCAACGGCGAAGGCGTTGGTTCCCGAGAGCCACTGTTCCCGCTCCTGATTCACCGGGTTCCGTCCACCGCACAGAATCGGTTCGATCTCCATCTTCAGCTTCGCCAGGCACGAGAGCAGCGAGCTGTGGCGGGTGAAGGCGGGCAGGCGGCCCGGCTCGATGTGCATCTCCACCACCGGCAGAGGGGTGTCCCCCAACATGTGGGGCGCGTGGACCAGCGCGCTCCGGTGATCGATCATGGTGAAGAGCATGTCCAGATGAATGGCGAAGCGCTGCTGGGGAAGTGGCACGGCGATTATCGTCAGAGGTTCGGAAAAGGTCCGGGCGATCGCTCCCGTCAGGCGATCGATCGCGGCGGCGTTGCTCCGTTCGGATATTCCCACGGCCAGCAGATTGGGCCCCAGCACAAGCAGATCTCCTCCTTCGAGTCGGCACCCGCGCCGGGCCTCATCGCCTCCGTCAAAGAGCAGGGGCGTCTCTGTTTCCAGAGTCCCCGCGACCGCTGCCGCCACAAGCCGTGACTCCGGTGCCCGCACGGGGTAGGCCATGGCTCCCGTAACGAGCCCCTCTCGCACAACCGCTGCAGAGTCCCGCATGAAGTAAAGGTTTGGCAGGGGTGGGTGGGCGTAGCGTCGCTCCGAGAGGAAGGTCTGGAGCGAGTCTCTGCGGAGAGGAATCCCCTCCACCAGGGCGCATACCAGCTCACGGGGGGAGAGGCAGAGGAGTTCTTCCAGCGAGACCCAGGCCTCGTCCTGGCGTGCTCCGGACGTGGCGTCGCCGATAATCTCGCTGCACAGGCGTGATCGCAGGGTTTCGTCCTGCAACGCCCTGGTCGCCAGGTCGGTCAGCTCGTGGACATCGCAGAAGAGTTCGAGCACCTCCTTGAACTGGCGGTGGTGAGTCTGCATCACCGAGAGGGGGATAATATCATTATAGAGCAGCTCCTCCGCCGTGGAGGGAGTCATCGCCTCGATCTCTGCGCCCGGGCTGTGAAGAACCACCGAGGACAGGGGGGAAATTTCCGATTCAATCGCCAGTCTCATAGCCCGGGAATTGTAGTTCCTCCCGGGAAAGGAGGCAATCACCCCGGGAACGTCCCGAAAAATATTTTCCACCTCCCCGGGAATCGGTTGATTCCCCCCCCGGTGCGGTGTATCTTTCATTTCACAAGATATTGTGTTCGGGAGCACCCTGTTCCGGAACCGACACACCTGAGGAGGACACATGAAAAAAGGCACTGCCCTGATCCTGGCGGGGGTTCTGTTCGTACTCGCTGTCGCGCCTCTGCCAGCGCAATCGCTCAAGGGAATGAGCCTGAACGGTGCTACGGGGCTGATCGGAATTCCTACGGGTCGGGTCGGGTGGGAGCATAGCAGCGACCTCGGCTTTGATCTCGGGCACCACACTATTTTCGACGATGACCATACGGCGTACATTAACAAGGCTTCCCTGAGCCTCTTCCGGCTGGCCGAGATCGCCTTCGCCTACGATACCAACCGGGGGAGCGACAACGAGGACATGATCATCAGCGGAAAGCTGCAACTCCCTACGCAGGGAACGGCCGTGGCCATTGGTGGCAATGTACAGCTCCTCCAGGTAAACGGTGAAGATGAAACGGTACAGCAGATCTACCTGGCTGCCACCTATCCCGGGCAGTTCTTCAATATGCCCGCNGAGACCACCGTGGTGGTGGGTAAAAGTTTTGGTGATAGGGGGCCGGGAAGCGAAGCGATCGATTTCGGCATGGGTTTTGACCTGGTCCTGTTTCCGGACATATTCCAGGGCTTTGTTCACTGGATCAACGACTTTTCCAACTTTTCCTACAGCTGGGACGCTGTAGGACCCAACGCGCAGGATCGGGGGGCCTTCAACACGGGAATACGGATCGATCTTGCCTCCTATCCGGCCCTGAGCCGTTACAAGCTCGTTATTGACGCCATGATGACCGATGCCCTGGACGACAACAGAGCCTTCGCCCTGGGGATCGTCTTCGGGGCTCCCCTGCAGTAACAAGAAAACATCCGCCATTCCCTGGCAGGGCTTCCCCCTTTCGACGGGGAAGCCCTTTTTTTGTCCGTCCCGGTACCGTATAATGGCCCCATGGATCAAGTAATTTTAAAGGCCAGCGATCTGGACGAAACACTCACGGAACACGACCGGGCCGTTGTCTCGGCCATGGATGATTTGTACGCGAAAGCTCTGGACACAATGAAAATCCTCGACAGCGCTCCCAACGAGGATCGTACCCGCCGCGCCAAGCAGGATCTGATCGATCTGTATCAGGAAATGGGCGACCGAATGAAGGAGTTTACCGCCAAAGAGCCGGGTATCCAGGTCTACTCCTTTCAGACCCCCCGGGCCGTCCACGGTGAGGCCTCGCGTCTCATCGCAAAATTGCGCGACAGCCGAACCCAGCAGAGCGAGTTCGTCTATTATATCCAGCGGGCCTACGAGCTTCTCTTTAATCTGGCCTACGCCGAGCCCGACAACCACCAGAAAAACCATCTTATCGTGCGGACCCCCGTGACGGCGCCGGTACAGAACTTTGCCGTCCACAAGATTCCCGACGTGGACGAAGTCCTGGAAAACACCGTCATGTGTGTCATGCTCCGGGGAGCGCTGCTTCCCTCGATGATCATGTCCAAGGAGATCCAGGAGTATACCTCAACGGGGTACGTAACGCCCTTCGCCCTCTTTCGTATCCGGCGGGACGACACAAAACTCGAGTCCAACATGGAGTACATCCTCGATTTGAACAAATCCTATTTTGAGCTGGCCTCCCTTCACGGAAAGGATCTGATCTTTGCCGATCCCATGAACGCCACCGGGGGAAGTCTTGTTACGATCGTGCAGTATCTCTCTGCCCAGGGGATCAAGCCCAAGTCGGTTCGTTTCTTCAACGTTATCTCCGCCCTCAAGGGGGCCCTGCGAATCACCCGCGCCATCGACAACGCCGTGGTGTATACCCTCTGGATGGATCCAGTCCTGAACGAGTCTGCGTATATTCTTCCCGGGCTGGGAGACGCCGGGGATCGCCTGAACGGACGGGACACCAACGAAGCTCCCCGGAACATCATCCAGCTTATCGCGGATTACGGAGCGACCATCTCTAACCTCTACCGGGCTCAGGTCAGGGGGATTGAAAAAACCGTTCTGGATCATCCCCGGGTGTGATGAGAAGGCCCGTCTCCGCCCGTGTGGTATTTCCGATGCTCCTTCTTGCCGTGCTCGGGGGGTGCGTCTCCCTGGTAGATCGGCAGGAGCTGGCAGAGGAATACTTCAATCTGGGGAACGCCTATTTCGAGTTGCAGGACTATGATCGCTCCTACCGCTATTATCGCAGGGCGATCGAACTGAGTGAGGCAATCCCTGCAGCAGGGTTTAACCTGGCCCGGCTGTACCTGGAGCGGGGGGAAGACCGGAACGCGCTCGATGTGCTCACTGCGCTGCTGGCGCAGGATCCGGATAACACCCTGATCAGGGAGGTTCAGGGGTACACCCTGTACCGGCTTGGAGAGATCTCCCGGGCCCGGCAGGTCTACGGTGGTCTGTTGGCAGAATCGCTTTCCCGGAGTCGGATCGCCTACAATCTGGCTCTCCTGGAAGTGATGGAAGGTGACTACGCTGCGGCAGCTGCCGTTCTCACGGAGCATCTTGGTGCGGCCGAGGAGGATCGGGAGTTCCGATGGCTCCTGGCGGAGGCGCTCTTCCATACGGGCCAGGAGAAGGAGGCTTTGGAGGAGCTTGCTCGCTATCGGCGTCTGGCCGATGGCTCTGCCCGGGATATGGGGCGGCTCTTCCAGCGCTACGTGGAGTGGAGCTTTTTTCTCGATGCGCTGGAGTTGCTGGATGATCTGCCTTCCCAGGCCTTGAATGACCCCGATGTTGCCTGGGCGGAGGCCTGGGCCTATCTGGCCGGAACCGATGATTTCGAGAGAGGGCTTCAGGCGCTGGAGCGGTCGCTGCAGGGGCGCCTCCCCGATGAGGAAGAAGAGATGCTACTTCTCGAGGTTCTCGCCGAAGAGGAGCAGGACATTCTGCGGGAAATCTTCGCGGAGCGCCGGGAGCGTGCTCGCGCCGAAGAGGAGGGCGTCGGGCCCGATCAGGATGAACGTGATCAAGATGAAGAAGGGGGCTCGGACATGGAATCGGAAGCCGAAGGTGCCAGTCGGGACGCCGGGCCCTGAAAGGGGCCTTCAAAGCCCGGCGGTTGTGGTTTACCTAAAGGGGTCGGGTCAGCCGATCCCCAGAAGATCCTTCAAAAGCTCGTAGACTGCAGCCGGGGAAGACGACGCATCCAGGTTGGTAAGCATGTCCCTGCTGCGATAGTAGTCGATCAGGGGCTGGGTCTGCTCGCGGTACACGCGAAGCCGGTTCTTGATCGCCTCCTCCTTATCGTCCTCCCGTTGCACCAGGGGTTCCCCCGTGACGTCGTCTTTTCCCTCTACCTTGGGGGGGGTGGAGACGATGTGGTAGGTCCGGCCGCTTCCGGGGTGCACGCGCCGCCCGGTGAGCCGCCGCAGGACTTCCTCATCGGAAAGTTCGAAGTTGATCACCCAGTCCAGGGTCTGCATGGAGGCAAGAGCGTCTGCCTGGGGAATGGTTCGGGGGAAGCCGTCCAGGATAAACCCCTTTTTGGCATCCTCCTGCTGCAACCGGTCCTGGACCAGCTCAATGGTGAGCTCATCGGGCACCAGGTCTCCTCCATCGAGAATCGATTTGACCCGCTTCCCGAGATCGGTCTGGTTCTTGATATTATAGCGAAAGATGTCTCCCGTGGAGATATGGGGCAACCCTGCGTCTTCAGCTACCCGCACTGCCATTGTTCCCTTGCCGGCGCCGGGGGGGCCCAGAAATACCATCTTCATGCGTGTCCTCCTTGGTAATATAGAAGCTCCATGGTAAAAGAAGGAATGGGTGCGGTCAATGATTCCTCCGGCGATTCCCCGAAAGATTTCAGGCCACGTTTCTGTACGGGTGGCTCTCTTTGTATTATTCTTGAACCATGAAGATCTGGGACGATGTACACCACGAGTTCAGGGAGTCAACACGAACGTGGGTTGACTGGGTGCGACGTGGCGCCCGCGAATTGGGCGATTCCGGTCTCCGCCAGATAGAGCGCCGCGATCTCCAGGCCGAACGGCGCCGAAGTGAGGAAAAGCTGGGTGCCATCGTGGCAGAACGCTTTATCACCGATGGGAAAAAGACGCTGCGTTGCGATGCGCCGGGGCTCATCGAACTTCTTCAGCGGATTCGGGCAATCGACGAGCGTCTGGAGGCTCTGGAGGCTCTAGAGAAGGATCAGAAGTCTGTGGATCAGGGGCCAGAGGCGTCCCGAGGGTCCGGTCTGCCGACAATGGAAGCCCTGCAGGAGTCTCAGAGGGATGATCTGAAAAAAGAGAAGGAATTTCGGGAAAGTGATCCGAAAGGAGTTGACGCGGAGTGATGAGAGCTGATAGATTCACGCTCGCACGGCAGTGATGCGGTGCACTGACTGAGAGCGACCGGGAGGGTGTCAGGAGCTGTGATATCCGGGGTGAGAGCCTTGGGATGTTGCGGAATATTTGACAGTCCTTGAGCCTGAGGGCTATACTGGTTGAGGCTACTTCACCGGACACGGAGAGCATCTAACGGGGAGGATTTTTGTTACGGGCGTATAGTGCGCGTGTAGCGATTACCCTGGGGTGGTGTGTGTATGCGGTGGGTGGCAGGATCTTTTACAGGGAAATAGAGAAGGGAAGGACGCGTACGGATTGGAGCGGGACCCGAGATATTTGAAGTGATAGCAGCTCTTCGGAGCTGTAATAGATCATGGAGAGTTTGATCCTGGCTCAGAACGAACGCTGGCGGCGCGTTTTAAGCATGCAAGTCGAGGGGTAGAAGCGCTTCGGTGCTTTGAGACCGGCGAACGGGTGAGTAACACGTAGGTGATCTGCCGTGAGGTTGGGGATAGCCTGTGGAAAC
>NZ_KB891703.1:55262-191395 GCF_000373545.1 Alkalispirochaeta alkalica DSM 8900 | reverse complement strand
GACCTGCCGGCCCTCCACAAGTCCGCTCCCCGTGGCTACTCCGTCGCCGTGGATCCGCTTGTCTCCAAGGCCGAACATTGTGGACCGCCCCTTGCTGTAGTGCTGGTGCTCCACAAAACTCCCCTCGTCCAGCAATGCCTGCAGCCGCTCCCGNGCGGTGTGCTTCCCNTTCTGGTGCTGCTGCTCTATCCGCGCCTCACCACCGCCAAGACGCACCTGCTCCCGAATCGTTTTCATGTGTTGTATCGCTTCCCGATTTCCCACTGTCGTACTCCTTATGCTCCTACGCTAAGCCCTCTTTGTTCATATGTCAAGATTATCAGACAATGCAATCCCTTCTTTCGCTCCTTCGGGGAGGCGCGCTCTGGGGGTGCCTTTCATTTTCTCATGCGAGGGCGCCTCCCGAGGCACATTCCGAGGCAAACCCGGAAGGCGGGGTAGCAAAAGCCCGGCTCTTCTTCCACCGAGCATGCTGAATCTGACCGGCTACGACCTCGCCCTCAGCCTCGTCCACGAAAGCCCGGGAGCACACAATTTCGGGATTGACAACTGGAAAATATGGTATATAATCCGTTTATCAGACAAACTAAATGACGGATAACCAGAGGTCCGGTTGCGGATACAACGCCCCTGGCTATGGATATGCGGCAGTGGCGTACCGCTGGCTGCCCAAAGATGAACAATCACGGAGGACGGAAAGAATGAGTGCGTATCGAAGCCCCCTGCACGAAATGAGCCAGACCACCCCGACTGACTACTGGAACGATTCCAGCGCCATGGACGAACTCGAGTACGGAATAGAGCACGGCGCCGTGGGAGCGACCACAAACCCGGTCATCGTGGTGGATGTCCTGAAGAAGAGTTTTTCCGACTGGCAGGGCCGCATCGGCGAGATCATCAGGGAGAACCCCTGCGCCACCGAGGACGATATCGCCTGGAAGCTGATCGACGAGATGGCCGTCAAGGCTGCAAAACTGCTCGAACCTGTCTTTGAAAAGACCGGAGGCAAAAAGGGCCGCCTCTCCATGCAAACGAACGCCAAGTTCTACCGGGACGCCGAGGCCATGGTGAAGCAGTCGCTCCATTTTGCCACGGTTATCCCCAACCTGAACGTGAAGATGCCCGTCACCGAGGCAGGCGTACAGGCCATTGAAGAGGTTACCTACCACGGCATCAGCGTGAACGCCACGGTTTCCTTCACCGTCCCCCAGGCACTGGCCGTGGCCGAGGCCGTTGAACGGGGCCTGAAGCGCCGCGAAGCCGAGGGACTCGACAACTCCATGATCGCACCGGTCTGCACCATCATGGTGGGCCGGACCGACGACTGGATCAAGGTTGCAACCAACAAGAAAGGTATCATCGTAAACCCCGACTACCTGGAATGGGCNGGTGTGGCGGTCTTCAAGAACGCCTACCGGATCTACCAGGAGAAGGGATACACAACGCGACTCCTGGCAGCGGCGTACCGGAACCACTACCACTGGTCCCAGTTTATTGGGGGGGACGTGGTGCTCACCATTCCCTGCAAATGGGCCAAACGGTTCAACGGCTCCGACGTATCCGTGGAAGAACGCATGAGCCAGCCCGTGGACCCGGCGATCATCAGGGAACTCTCCTCGAAGGTCGAGGACTTCCGCCGCGCCTACGAGCCCGACGGACTGACCCACGCCGAGTTCGACACCTACGGAGCCACGGTGCGCACCCTGCGGCAGTTTATCGGGGGGTACGCCGAGCTGTGCCAGATCATCCGGGATCTGATGATCCCCAACCCCGACAAATAAGGCCGGTCCCTGCGGCCAGCACGCAGGGACGGCGGGAAGACGATCGCGGGAACGCAGGACCGCAGGGACCGCGAGAAAAAACGGGAACCAGGACAAGGAAGAGGAAAGAGACCATGAGCGTAGTACAGGAAAAGCTGGCCCGGGCCCGGGCAGCACAAAAGCAGATAGAACACTACTCCCAGGAGGAGATCGACGCCCTGGTGGCGGCGGCGGGCTGGGAGATCTACAAGACCGAGAGCGCCGAAGCCTGCGCCCGCCTCGCCCACGAGGAAACGGGCCTGGGCGTCTACGAAGACAAGCTTCTGAAGCACCAGAAAAAAATTCTGGGAACCCTTCGGGATCTCCAGGGCGTAAAGTCCGTGGGTGTGCTCGAAGAGGACCCCGAGAAGGGGCTCATCAAGATTATCAAGCCCGTGGGCGTGGTAGGGGCCCTGATCCCCGTGACCAACCCCACCTCTTCGGTGGGCGGAAACGGCCTGGCGATCCTGAAAAACCGTAATGCCGTCATCTTTGCCCCCCATCCCAAGGGGAAAGGCTGCTCCGGCCTGGCCGCGCAGAAGCTACGCGACGGGATCAGGAAAGCCGGCGGCCCCGAGGACCTGGTACAGTGGATCGAAGAGCCCACGGTGGATCTGACCCAGGAACTCATGCAGGTGGTAGATCTGGTGGTCGCCACGGGTGGTCCCGGTATGGTGAAGGCCGCCTACTCCAGCGGAACCCCCGCCTACGGGGTTGGAGCAGGGAACGCTGTGGTGATCGTCGACGAAACGGCCGACAGGGAAGACGCGGCACGGAAGATTGCCCTGGGCAAGACCTTTGATAATGCCACCAGTTGCTCCGCCGAGAACTCTCTGGTGATCGAGTCGTCGATCTACACCGCCATGGTGGAAGAGCTGAAAAAACAGGGCGGGTACCTCTGCAGCGCCGAGGAGAAGGCCCGGCTACAGGAGACCATGTGGCCCGACGGACACACCCTGAACAGGGCCGTTGTTGCCCAGAGCGCCGGAAAGATCGCGAGTCTGGCCGGTTTCTCCGTCCCCGAGACAACCCGGTTTATCATGGTTGAGGCCGAGAAGGTAGAATCCGGAGAGCTCTTCGCCGGCGAAAAACTTTCCGTGGTGATGACCCTCTGGAAATACAGCGGTTTTCCCCAGGCGATCCAGTACGTGAAGGATATCACGGCCTTCTCGGGCTACGGCCATTCCTGCGGGATCCACACAACCCGGGAGGACCGGATTATGGAGCTGGGACTCCAGGCCCCGGTGAGTCGCATCATGGTTCGCCAGGCCCAGAGCGCCGCCAACAGCGGGAACTACGACAACGGCATGCCCTTCTCTCTTACCCTGGGGTGTGGAACCTGGGGCGGCAATATGACCACCGAGAATATTGCCTACTGGCATTTCCGGAACGTCACCTGGGTCTCCAAGCCTATCCCGCCGGTTCTTCCCGACGAGGAGAAGATCTTTGGAACCCACTGGGCCACCTTCGGCCGCTAGATTGTGCAGTATTTCCCGCAGGGCCTTTCGGCAGGGTCCTGCGGGAACCTCCTGATCCCTACCCTGTCGTGCAGCAGGGTAGGGTTTTTTTTGCCCCTGCCACGGCAGCGTGCCACAGCAGCAGGCCCGACGGTGGGAATACCCCCTGGTGTGGTACGCCAGGGATGGGTATGTGCCACCGGTCATTGAGTGCCACTGGCATTGTGTGACATGTGACAATAGTGGTCACGTCCGGGATTGTATGATAAAGTTTTATCGCGATTAGGTGTTTTCTTTCCTGCCGGCGGTTAATCGCTTACATTGATATTTTGGGGGACCCGATGGACCTGTACTCATCGAACGAAAACGCGCACATTTCGCAACAGACCGTTGTTGCCCAGGTAATGGCTCATCTCAAGGAAGTTATCGCCTCGGGGAAGTACCGTCCCGGCGATCGCCTTCCCACAGAAAAGGAACTCTCCGAGATGCTCGGTGTGGGAAGATCCTCTGTCCGCGAGGCGATCAAGGTTTTCCAGCATCTTGGTGTGGTTGAATCCCGTGCTGCAAAAGGAACCTTCCTCCGGGAGAGAGCACATATCTCCTCCGAAGCGATCGCCTGGGCCCTGCTCCTGGGCGACGACGATCTCCAGGATGTGATGGAACTGCGCGAGGCGATCGAGACCGTCTGCTTTGCCCGGCTCACCCGGGAGCTGACAGAAGGGTCGGAGTCGGCCCAAACGGTTCTGAAGGCGCTCCAGGAACAGGTTGCGGTGATGGAACGGGCCGCTGCGGGCAACCAGGTGCAGGATCTGGTGGAGGCAGACTACCGCTTTCACGGCCACATTGTCCGGGCCGGGGGGAACCACCTCTTCCGGGCGCTCTACTCAAGCCTTCACGCTTTTCTGAGCGAGGAAATCCGTTCGTCCTACACCGAGATGGCCGAGCTCTCCGAGGCGGCCCGGGACCACGCCGAGATTATCGCCGTGCTCCAGAGCCAGTCCCCCGAAAAGGCCTGTATCCGCCACCGGGAGCATTTTGAGCGTACCCGGCGGCTCCTTAAACTGACCGTATAGGCGTACCCGACCGTACAGCCCTGCCAGACTCCAGAAACGGGCCGGACCGGGACGATCCTTCCAGGAGCAGTTCCTCCTGCAGTTTCTGGAGCTTCCCGGGCTCCATGGTGGTAATTGACGAGACTCCCTGATCGATCAGGGACCGCATGGTCTCCCCGTCGTTTACCGTCCACACCGAGACGGGAAGAAACCGTCGGTTGGCGTAGTCTACCAGAGAGGGCTGGCAGAGCCGATGGTGGAGATTGATCCCGCAGCATCCGGCCTGGCGGGCGCTCCGGCAGACCTGCTCCGTGTAGAGCTGGTAGTCCTCCATGGCCAGGGGGATTTCTCCTGGTTCCGGGGCGTTCAGCATCACCTGGAACCGGGGCGACTCCCGGGTAATCATCTCTGCCCATTCAGCATTGCACCCCGTAAAGACCACGGAATCCTCCAGTTTCCAGGAGACGAGCAGATTCCGGAGATAGCCCAGACTCCCCGGATCTTTCAGATCCAGGTTGACCAGGCAGGATCGTCCCCGTACCAGCTCGAGAATGCCCTCCAAAGGGGGCAGGAGATCCGGGTCGTACGCCACGAAGGCTCTGGCCTCCTCGCTGGTAACGTCAGCGATGCGCAACCGCTCTCCCCGGGAGTTGGTGAGCTCTGCGTCGTGATGCAGCAACGGGACTCCGTCGCGACTGCTGCGAATATCCACCTCTATGAGGTCAGCCTCCGTATCCAGGGCAGCACGAAAGGACTCCACCGTATTGGGTTTGGTACCTTCACAGCCCGTGTGGGCCGTGACCAGCACCTTCTGAAAGAACGTCATCGCCTCACCTCACTTCAGGCTCATGGAGAAACCCTGGGTTAACTGTCGGTAGACCAGGTTGGAGAAGATCAGAATCGGGAGCGATGCCATCAGACCGATCGCCATGAGTTCCCCCCACTGGGTGGAATACTCTCCGATGTAGCGGGAGATTACCACCGGCAAGGTCAGCAACCGGGGCGTCCTGACAAAGAGCAAGGCAAAGAGAAACTCGTTCCAGGCGAGGATAAGGCTGAAGATCGATGTGGCGATCACGCCGGTTCGAACCAGAGGGGCCACGATGCAGATCAGAATCCGCCCGGGAGATGCTCCGTCGATCATCGCTGCCTCCTCGAACTCCAGGGGCAGGGATTTCAGGAAGCCGTAGATGATCCAGATCGAGTAGGGAAGTGTATAGATCTGGAAGGCGATGATCAGCCCCGCCAGGGTGTTGATCAGCCGGACCTGATTAAAGACGGTGAAGAGCGGTACCGCCAGAACGATGGGGGGCAGTATTCGAACCACCAGAACCCAGATCAGGAAGAGTCTGTTGATCTTCAGGGGGAACCGGAACCTCACCAGGGCGTAGGAAGCCAGAAAGGCCAGGACGATCGCCGTGGCTGTGGAGGAGACCGCCACCACCACGGTGTTGTAGAAGTTGCGCCAGATTCCCGCCGAAAAGACGTTCCCGTAATTCTGCAGGGTGGGAGCGTGAGGAAAGAGTGTCGGGATGGGGCTGATCACCTCCCGGGGATTCTTGAGAGAGGTGATGACCATCCAGTAGATCGGAGCAACAATGATCACCAGGAAGGCCACCAGAGCGATCCAGAAGAGCGCCCGCTGCAGATAAAATCGAAATCGGTACATCTCAGTCATCCTCCCGAAGCAGTTTTCGAACATAAAAGAGCGCCAGAAAAGCAACAAAGAAGAGGGTAATCACCGAGGCTGCGCTGGCACGCCCGAAGTTGAAGAAGGAGAACCCCTCGCGGTAGATAAAGAAGGAGAGCGTCTGGGTCGAGTTGGCGGGCCCGCCCCCTGTCAGGGCGTACACCTTGTCAAAGAGCCGGAAGGTGTCCAGGGTTCTGAGCATGAGCACCAGCAGAATCTGCCCCGAGAGAATGGGCAGGGTTATCCTGAAGGCGATCTGGGACGACCGGGCTCCATCGATCCGCGCCGCTTCAAAGAGTTCTCTCGGAATGGATCCCATGCCGGCCTGAATGATCAGGAACGCAAAGGGTGTCCACTGCCATATATCAACCAGGATGACCGAAAAGAGGGCCATCTGCCTGTCCGTGAGCCACCCCACAGGGCCGGCCCCGACGAGACCCAACAGATAGTTGAAGAGTCCGATCTCGTAGTGATAGAAGATCTGCCAGATCGCACAGATCACCATGGTAGAGATGATCATGGGAAAAATAATGACCAGCGAGGCGGCCCGTTTTCCCCGAAATTCTCCGTAGAGCAGGAAAGCAATAAGCACTCCCAGAAAAACTTCCAGAAAGCTGGCTGCAAAGGTGAAGATCACCGTGTTCTGGAAAGATCTCTGAAAGAGTTCTTCGCCGATTATATGGCGGTAATTGTCGAATCCAACAAAGAACCGGGTTCCCCGGATGAAATCGTATTCATAGAAGGAATCGCGAAGGATCGTCCCGATCGGGTAGGTTGTCAAAAAAAGAATGATGATTAACGCCGGCGCGAAGATCGCGTAGAAAAAGGCGTTGTGAGCCAGACGATCTGTGTTTCTCATGGTCTTTCTGTATCCTCTGAAAGTTCCTTTGGTATTTCCCCGGGGATTCCGGGGCTTTCGGGGCTCTCGCCCGGGCGCCTTCCTGGCAGAACCGGGAACGATCCTGCAGAACCGGATCGCAGTGCGGGATCATTCCCGGAAGGGGCTCCTCCCCCGAAGGGAGATACTCCCCGGAGGCTGCTCCTCCCCGAAGGGAGGGACCCCGGAGAGATATCCTCGGAGGAGGATTCTCTCCGGGGTCGGGTATGAAAACGTTACCGCAGAACCTCTGTTACCCGTCGCTGGATTTGCTGCAGGGCCTCCTGGGCAGAGACTTCGCCCACCAGGGCACGCTGCAGATAATCACCAAAAACGGTCTCTATCTGGGGCCAGTAGTCCGTTCGGGGACGAACCGATCCCGAGATCTGTCCCGCCAGCTGAGCAGGGTACCAGGGGTACTTCTCCTGGAGCCGGGGGATGTGGTGCACGCTATGGCGCGTGGGGGGAATCCCTGTTTTGTCGGCCATCATCTCCTGGACGGGAGCGCTGGTGAGATACTGGATAAAGTCAAAGGCTGCGTCAATATTGCGGGAATCCCGGGGGATACCCACCATCCAGGCACCGATCATGGAAGAAGAGCCCTTCACCTGACCCGGGTGGGCTGCGATCGAGACCTTACCAACCACGTCTGACTGCTCGGGGTTTTCCAGATCACCAATCCAGCCCGGCCAGACCTCGATGGCCATGGCACCGGCACCGGAGAGAAGCGCGTCCCGGACCTGGGTTGCCTGATACGCCGTGACTCCGGCGGGTGCGTACTCGGCCAGTTCCAGAAAGAACTCCACCGCTGCGAGTGCTTCGGGCGTATCAAAGGCGGGCTTTCCGTCAACAAGAATGTCGGCACCGAAGGCCCAGAAGATCGGCAGGAACCCCGTTACGATGGGGTTGCCCTGGACACCACGGAAGAGTACGGGCACGGTGTCGTCCCCCTCGGCGTCGATGCGCCGGGCGATATCGAGGACATCGCTCCAGGTGTCGATGGCGCTGTAGCCGTAGCGGGAAGCGATGTCATGACGGTAGGCAAAGAGCGCCACGTTTCCCACGTGGGGGAGCGCGTAGAGATCACCCGAGGGATAGGGATAACGGCCCACGTTGACCATGTTCTCCACCAGATCGGGGTCGATCTCAAGACCTTGCTCGCGGTAGAGGTCGTCCAGATTCACCAGCCATCCTGCGTCCTGGATCCGGGGCAGAAAGGGATCGTCCACCAGGAGCACGTCGAAGGCGCCCGTTCCCCCCCGAAGCTCGATAACGGTCTGCTCCATGAGCTCCGCCCCGGAAAGCTTGAGTATTTCAAAGCGCACATTGGGGTTCTGGCGGGTATATTCCTGGGTTGCAAGATCCATGGCCGTTCCAAAGGCCCCGTCACGCCCGGCGATGGTCAGGGTGGTAACACCCTCTTCCCGCTTTCCACCGGCAAAAACAGCTGCTGCGCACAGGATCAGCACAACCAGCACCAAACAGGTTCGTCTCATCACAGATACCTCCTCGTGATTTCTTCCATATTCCTGAGAAATCCTACCATGACATACTCAAGAACCCCAGAAAATACTTCCTGATTCTTGATAGCCTGATTTAGCGATATAACTATTAAATGCATATTAGNTTAATAACTATTTTCTTGCGTAATTCTCTGTATCGTGGTTCAATCTCTGAATATGCGAAGTGACACTGAAAAGAAGCCCCAGCGCCTGAAGCGTAAAGACCTGGTTATGGGTGTTCTCTACCACTTCTCGGAAATCTTTGAGTCCAGCGATGCGGAATCGATCTGGGATATCGCTATTCCCGTGGAGGACCTCTGCGCCCACCTGAAGGAGCGCTTCGGCGTCGAGTACAGTAGCAACCAGTGGGTCTATACGCAGTTGCGGCGCTACGAGGACGAGATCGGGGCCCGGCTCTTTGAAAAGAAGGCGCGTCGCGATGTGAATACCTTCCGGGTGTGCCTTCACCGGGAGATGCTGGAGTTCATTCAAAAGCAGCACCTCTACGTGCCACAGAAAATCAAGGCCGCCCGGGGAGCCTACGACAAGATACTTTCGACGCCCCCTGCCCCCCAGGATACTCTGACAGATGACGCCTCCCGTGATACCTCGGTCCTCCTCGGTGCGGGGAGCACGGTGTATCATCTGGCGAGCATCTTTATCGACCACCAGCACAGCACCGACCGGANCTTCTCGCTCCACACCCACAACGCGGGGATCCTCCCCATGCTCCTGGGGCAGCACGTGGACCACCGGAAGCTCTCTGTGGTTGCTGCCGGGGGTACGCTGGACCCTGTAACCCGAACGCTTCTGGGAGATCCCGGGATGAGTTTCACCCGGAAGAAGTTCGATTTTATCGTTCAGGGCACCTCCCTGGTCTGGGGGGAAGATCTCTTTATCGAGTCCCTTCAGGAGCAGCGGATCAAGAAAACGATCCTCAACGACTTTGAGGGGTGCAAGATTCTGGTTCTGACCAAGCACGAGTTTCAGGACCACCCCATGCCCGGCGTCGAACCCTACGGGAAGATCACCGACTACGATTACGTGATTGTACCCCGCAGCATCCAGGAGCACCCGCCGAAAAAGCACGACCGGTCTTTTCAGGAATCCCTGGGCAGGTTTGAACCGGAGATCATGAACTGGAATTACTGCATTCTCCGGATCAGGACGGAACCCGGGCAGGAGCGCCCCGGGGGCAGGTGATCGCTTGAATGCGGGGACGGGAGCACGTAACTCCCCGAAGGGCAGAAGGCCACCGGGAGAGGCCCGTGAAACGACGTAAAATTTTGAATGACAAATGTCCAAACCCTGCTGTACAATATGTTCAGATAGTCTGATTATAATATACTTACGCGCGGAGGCCCTATGAACCATTATCTTGAAGAGGAAACCCCCATCGCGCAACGAACCGTGGTTGCGCAAGTTATGGCCCGACTCAAAGACCTGATCGCATCAGGGCACTACCGGCCAGGTACGCGCATCCCCACGGAGAAGGATCTCGCCCAGATGTTCGGCGTGGGACGCTCCTCGATCAGGGAGGCGATCAAGGTCTTCCAGCACCTGGGGGTTCTGGAATCCCGCACCGCCAAGGGGACCTACGTGCGCGGCCGTGCTCACGTGTCGTCCGAGGCGATCACCTGGGCCTTGCTCCTGGGAGAGGACGATCTGCGCGATGTCCTGGAGTTGCGCGAGGCGATCGAGAACATCTGCTTCTCCCGTCTGGGATCGGCCCTGGCCGAGGGGGTCCCCTCGGCGCGCAAGACCCTGGAACTCCTGGATCAACAGATTCTCACAATGGAGGAGGCGGCAGAGCATCACGAGATCAGCCGCATGGTGGAGGCCGACTACCGGTTTCACGAGCTTATTGTGGAGGCCGGGGGGAACAGGCTTTTTTGCGCCCTCTATGCAAGTCTCCACGCCTTTATGAGCGAGGAGATACGAACCTCCTACATCAAGATGCAGGACCTCCACGAGGTGGCCCTGGATCACGCCGATATCGTGCGAACCCTCCGATCGGAGGATTCCTCCACGGCCCTGCGTCGCCACGGTCGCCACTTCAGACGGATCAGGAAGCTCCTCCACCTGCCCGCTTCCCTGCCCGCGACAGATCGCCCGGAGACAGAACGCCTCGAGATGGCGCTGGCCGGGGTGGCTGGCTCCGAACCGGTGGAACCCGAACCGGCAGACCCCGGGCCGGGAGCTTCCGCGAAAACCCGTCTGGAACACCCCCTGGAACACCCGGCCCTGGCAAAATAGAACCCAGGCCAGAACAGGCGCCCCGGCCCGGAAGGACCTGGAGCGCTCGCCCTGCCGACGCTGTCGCCACGAGATGGTCTCTGCCCGGGACGTGCTCTGCCCGGGGTGGTGTCTGCAGGAGATCGCCCGGCAAGGCCCCCGCGAAGGGAGCCTTACCGGCGAGTGATTCCAGAGGCTCCCGACCAGAGCCTCCAGGCCAGAGATTCTAGACGCAGAGATTCTAGAAGAGGCGGACCCGCTTCAGATGGTCTGTCAGATCCTTGTGCGCCGCCTGAACGGAGGGGCTCTCCGAGATCTCGGGCACTCCTACGCGCCACCAGCTCTCGTATCCGTGGGTCATGGACTTCTCCGTGACCTTCACGTCGATCAGAACGGGACCGTTTACCTTCTTTGACTCGGTTACGGCCTGGCGAAGCTCCTCCAGAGTACGTACCCGGTAGGCGGTAACGCCGTAGCCCTCGGCTATCCTGGCGTAGTCCACCTCCAGGTAGTCACCCAGAAGCTTGCCCTCCGGCCCCTGGCGCTTGCGCCACTCGTTGGCGTAGCTGGAGATTCCCTGATTGGTCTGCAGGTTGTCGATCACCTGGAAGCCGTGGTTATCAAAGAGAACAACCGTAAAGGGAACCTGCTCCTGCACAGCCGAGAGCAGCTCGCTGTGGAGCATCACAAACCCGCCGTCTCCCACCATGGAGTAAACCCGCTGGTCAGGAAGCGCCAGCTGTGCTCCGTAGGCGGCGTTGATCTCGTAGCCCATGCAGCTGAAGCCGTATTCCATGTGGTAGGTATCCTGGTGACGGCACCGCCAGACCCGCTGCATGTCCCCGGGAAGGCTCCCCGAGGCGCTCACCACCACGTCCGAGGGGTCCAGGAGTTTCTCGTTGAGCTCTCCCAGGACCCTGGTCTGACTCAACCCCTGGGGGTCTTCCTCGCTGTAGAGGCGGTCTACTTCCTTGTTCCAGGCCTCGCGGGCCTGACTGACCTCGGTGGTGTAGGCACTGCGCCAGCCCCGGCTGCGGAGTTTCTCCGCTACCTGACCCAGCACCTCCCGGGCGTCACCCACAAAGGACTCGGCGTCCATCTTGAAGGAGTCAAAGGAATTGATGTTGATCGCCGCAACCTTGAGATCGGGATTCTGGAAGGCGATCTTGCTGGCTGTGGTGAAGTCGCCCAACCGTGTTCCCACGGCGATGAGCAGATCGGCATCGCGGGCGATCACGTTGGCCGCCTCGCCTCCCGTCACACCGATGCCGCCCAGGTTCCAGGCGTGGTCCCAGGTGAGGGTGCCCTTTCCTGCCTGGGTCTCTCCGAAGGGGAGGCCAAACTCTTCGGCGACCTCGCCAAAGACCTGACCGGCTTCGGAGTAGCGAACCCCGCCACCGCAGATCATGAGGGGCTTCTTGCTCCCCGCCACGAGTTCGGTCAGCCGCTCCAGGGCGCTTTCCGGGAGTTGCGGCCGGTTTACCCGATACACGCGTTTGCGGAAAAAGCTCTCGGGATAATCGTAGCTTTCAGCCTGGGTATCCTGGGGAATGCCGATGGTGACGGCCCCGGTCTGGGCGGGGTCGGTCAGAACCCGCATGGCATGGATGAGGGAACTCATGAGCTGCTCGGGGCGCGCGATCCGGTCCCAGAACTTGCTCACCGGCTTGAAGGCATCGTTGGCGGTAACGTTCAGATCGAACTCGTTCTCTACCTGCTGAAGAACGGGGTCGGGCTGACGACACGCGTAGGTGTCACCCGGCAGAAAGAGCACGGGAATACGGTTTACCGTGGCCGTGGCGGCAGCGGTGACCATATTGAGCGCTCCGGGACCTACCGAGCTGGTTACGGCGTAGATCTGCCGACGGTTCCGCTGCTTGGCAAAGCCCATCGCCGCGTGGGCCATGGCCTGCTCGTTCTTGCCCTGGCGGAAGACCAGATTGTGCTCGGTTTCCACGATGGCTTCGCCCAGTCCGACCACGTTTCCGTGCCCGAAAATTCCGAAAATACCTTCAACAAACTTGTACTCCTGCCCGTCAGCTTCCAGATACTGGTTATCCAGAAAGCGCAAAAGCGCCTGGGCCATGGTCATTCGAACCGTTTTCATCGGCGTCTCCTTGGGTATCATAAAGATCGGGTGTTTCTCTCTGCGGGCGCCACGTCACCCGTGTGCACCGCGTCACCCCTGCCTGTCACATCACTCCTGCGTACCGCTATGTGGTCAACGCCCCCCTATCCGGTCACGAGGTCTGGTGGTCCAGGACCTTCGTCAGGGGTGCGTCGGGCCATATGGGGGCATCCCCGTTCATCACCCAGGTGTGCTCCTCCTGGAAGATCCGGGAATCGGGTCCAAACCGGTCCTGGGGCAGATGGGGGATCATCCAGATGTAGTACATGGCGTAGCCCGGAGCCGCCGTCTGGGGGTGGGGAACGTCGGGATCGATCGTAACGGTATCCCCGTTGGTGACTCGATATACCTCGTCACCCACCTGGGAAAACCCGAACCCCTGGGCGGGAAAGAACCGGTAGTGGTACACCTCGGGCTGGGCGTGGACGTGGGGCGGGTAGCTGGACCATTTCCCGGGATAGTTGATCACTTCTCCCAAGACCATGCCGCTCTCGGGGGCCGTGGCGGCGTCAAAGATGGTGCGAACCGTGCGGGTGCTGGTGTCCTGCAGCGTTCCCTCGCCAAAGCGGTCCGAGCGGTACTCCCCGGGCTTCCAGAGACGGGGTGCGAAGGTTCNGGTGTTCCCCACGGACTGGAGGGCGATCTCGACACCCTCGGGACCGGCCGTGAGGGTGGCCTCGGCGCCGGCGCAGAGGTGCAGCGCCCAGGGGTCCTCGTCGAGCAGGTTCCGGCGCGTGCACTGAACCGACCGGGTTTCCTGATCCTCCTGCCAGGCGAAGGTTACGGTACCTGTCATGAGCAGGAAGGCCCGTTCCCGGGGATCCTGGTTTGTCCAGACCTCGCCGGGAGCGAGCCGCAGGATGGAGAAGTCCATCAGCATCTCCTGATAGGGTCCGTCCTCTGCAATTATGCTGTTCATGCCCGCCGATAGCCGGGCTCCGCTTCGAATGATTGCCATGGTCTCGCTCCTTGCTCGTGGTTACCGTTCCGCCAGTGGCGTTATATCAATTATCAGATAGTCTGATATTACCATATAAACGCCACCAGTCAACCCCTGACCGTGCAGGCCCCGGTTCTTCGGGGTATTCCGGGAAGGGCCGGGGGAACGCCGGGCTCCCCGGACCAGGGCATCCGGGCATCCGGGCATCCGGGCATCCGGGCATCCGGGCATCCGGGCATCCGGGCATCCGGGCATCCGGGCATCCGGGCATCCGGGCATCCGGGAGGAACCGTTGCCGTTTCGGCGCGATAGCGTCCAGCCTGCCCCGGGTTCTGGTATGATGGACCCGGGGCGTACGCAACGACGACTAGCGGACCTCGGAGATCTCCACCACCCGCTTCTCTTCCAGAGATTTCTTGGCAGCCATGGCCAGATACATGGGCTCGAGCCCGTCCACACCTACCACGGGAGGAGTAGTTCCCTCGCGGAGAGCCTTGACGAAGGCTTCGGACTCCACCAGGAAGGATTCGTTGTACCGCTCCAGGAANAACCAGAGGGGTTTCTCCTTGCGGCTGCCCTCGATACCGGTGATCTCGATGGTTGCGGGGAGATCGTTCTCGGTGCGGGCCATACCTGCCGATCCAAAGACCTCGACGCGCTGATCGTAGCCGTACACGGCTTTCCGGCTGATATCGATCACGGCGATCGCGCCGTTTTCGAGCCAGAGGGTCACCACGGCGGTGTCGATGTCGCCGGCCTCGCCGATGGCGGGGTCAACCAGAACGGCACCGGCAGCGGAGACGGCCTTCACCTCGGAACCCGAGAGAAACCGCACCATGTCCAGGTCGTGGATCATCATGTCCAGGAAGATTCCNCCCGAGACCTTCACGTACTCTGCCGGGGGCGGTTCGGGGTCGCGGCTGGTTACCTTGATCATGTGGAGGTCTCCCACCTTCTTGTCCAGGATCGCCTGCTTCACCGCAGCAAAGTTGTGGTCAAACCGGCGGTTAAAGCCGATCTGCAGGGTCACACCCGCCTTTTTNGCAACTTCCAGTGCGTTCTTGACCTTTTCCACGTCCAGGTCGATCGGNTTCTCACAGAAGATGTGCTTTCCTGCTTTTGCGGCATCCACCAGAAAATCGGCGTGGGTGTCGGTGCTGGAGCAGATGTACACGGCGTCTACCTTGTCGTGGTTCAGGACCTTCGCGGGGTCGGTATACCGCTCGGTGATGCCCAGCTCGTCGAGCCATTCCGTGGCGCGATCCACGTAGGGGTCTGCCACACAGACCACTTCAACTCCCTGGACACGCTGGACCAGGTTCTTTGCGTGGACGTATCCGATCCGCCCAGTTCCGATTACACCAATACGAATGGAATCTTTTTTTTCTGCCATCTTTTCCTTCCTTTCGGCACTATGAATCTCATCGGCTTTCGCAGCCGGGGCTGCTTTCCCGAAGGATGAGCTGGGGCTGGAGCGCAATGTGCCGGGGTTGGTGGACCCGGCCACGGCTCTTGTCTTCTATCATCTCGATCAGACGCTCGCAGGTCATGAAGGCCACCTCTTCCGAGGGTTGCCGTACCGTGGTGAGCGAGGGGTGCAGGCTCTCTGCCAGGGGGATGTCGTCGTAACCCACAACGGGAAGGTCCCCGGGGACGGCTACNCCCTCTGCAGCCAGGGCCTGCATCGCGCCGATCGCCATGAGGTCGTTCATGGCAAAGAGCGCATCGCAGCTTGTGATCTCGGCCCGGTGTTCCCGGACCAGACGGAACCCCTCCTTGATGGAGGGCTCGCCCGGGATGATCCGGATCTCTCCCGAGGGTTCTGCCAGGGCCAGGGCTTTTTCCAGCCCCGCCAGGCGCTGGTTGAACTCCAGCCCCAGGGAGGGGTCCCCCAGGACGACGATCTTTCTGCACCGACACTGCAGAAAGTGGTCTCCCGCCAGCATGCCCCCCTTTTCGTGATCCACGTAGACCCAGTCTACGTCGGGGCGGGGTTCGGCGGGGGGATAGTGCGAGAAGACGTAGGAGGTGCGCGTCTCCTGAAGGTAGTGTTCTGTCTCCCGTTCCAGGCGGGAGCCCATNATGATCANNCCGTCTACTTTTTTTCTGCGGACCAGGCGGGTCACGTTGTCGCTTCCGTCGAAACGGTTCCGCGCGAACCCCACGATGAGATCGAGACCGGACCGTTCCAGGGCGCGGCGCAGGGCGTTGTGGAGGCCGCTGTGGTAGAGTTGCATGTGAAACTCGTCGTACTCGTCGGGGAGGATCACCCCGATGGTNCCTACNCTCNGGGTGACCATGCCCCGGGCCCCGGCGTTGAACTCGAACCCCCGGTCTTCGGCGATTGCCTTGATCCGGCGCCTGGTTGATTCCGCCACCAGGGGGCTGTCGTTGAGGCTGCGCGAGACGGTGGAGACGCTGACCCGGGCGATCCGGGCGATATCCTTGATCGTCACCGGGGTTGCTCCGGGATGGTTTTTGTTTCTGGGTGCTTCACCGTTTCTCTTTTCATTGCCTGCTCACTGCCTGCTTCATTGCAGGTCACAGCTTAGGGCCGAATCCCCCGGCAGTCAAGGAATTTTTTGCAAACGTTTCCAAAAAATTCCTTGCGCGTTCGGCTCCTTGGGCCTATACTGCTCTCAGACGCTCCGGGGCTCTGGCAGGATCACACCATGGCCGGCCACCGGGGCGCGTGGCCACGCCACCCGCAACAGGACATCACGGAAGGAGACCAGCGATGATCAAAGTAGGAAATGCCCCCTGCTCATGGGGCGTACTGGAGTTCGAGCTTGAGGGAGAAACCGCCGGATACGAGCAGTTTCTGAAGGAACTCAAGGACACGGGATACGAGGGAACCGAACTGGGCGACTGGGGCTACATGCCCACCGACCCTGCACAGCTNCGGCAGGAACTGACCAGCCGGGAGATCGACCTNGTGGGCGCCTTCGTGCCCGTAGCACTCTGCGACGAGAAGGCCCACGCCGAGGGNATCGAGGTGGGTGTCAAGACGGCAAAGCTCATGGCCGATGCCGGATTCAAGGATGCCTTCATCGTTCTTGCCGATAACAATGGAACCGTTCCTGCCCGGACCAAGGCAGCGGGCCGGGTAACACCCGATCTCCTNCTCCCCGAGGAGGGCTGGAAAAACGTCCGCGCCGGAGTTGAGGCCTTTGCACGTCAGGTGCGGGACAAGACGGGGCTTCGCACCGTGTTCCACCACCACTGCGCAGGGTATGTGGAGACCCCCGGCGAGATCGAGCGCCTCCTGATGGACACTCCCGCAGACGCCCTGGGGCTGGTCCTCGATATGGGGCACTACCGCTTTGGCGGCGGATACCCCGAGGCCGCGATCAAGCTCTTCTGGGACCGCATCCAGCACATTCACTACAAGGATTGCTCCGCCGCAGTTGCCGCTGCCTCCCGGGAAAAGGGATGGGACTACTTCGAGTCGGTCCAGAACGGTGTTTTCTGCGAGCTTGGCAAGGGTGTGGTGGATTTTGAGGCGATCACCCAGGAGATCCGCCGACGCAACTACGAGGGATGGATCGTGGTCGAGCAGGACGTGCTCCCCGGCATGGGAAGTCCCGTTGACTGCGCCCGGCGCAACCGGGAATACCTGAAGNGCCTGGGGCTCTAGGAAACCCTCCCGGCGCCGTACCGTCCCCTCCTTCGGTGCGGCGCCTTTTTTTCGTTCCGATCTCCTGCACACCCCCCCGGGAGACCGCTACCAACGGGTGACGTTCTTTGGTATGCTTCCTCCATGATTCCCATTANTGTGGTAACCGGATTTCTTGGATCCGGAAAGACATCCCTGATTGCACATCTTCTGGATAACACCCCCGATCGATCGATCGCGGTGATTGTAAACGATATGGCCGCCCGCAGCGTGGACGCGGCTTTTCTCCGGGGCGGAGAGCATATTGCCATGGAGTCCGACGAACTGGTCCGGACGATCACGGGAGGCCGGGTTGGCGCAGGAAAACTGGACTCTCTTCTGGAAGAGATCCGGAGCCTGGTCTTCCGGGAATCCCCCCCCGAGGCGATCGTGCTGGAGACTTCCGGTGGTTCTCCNGCCCTGGCGCTGGCCGAGGCGATCCAGAAGGAGAAAGATCTGGCCGGGCGGGTTCGGCTCGACTCAATCATCGCCGTTGCCGACGGAGCGGCCCTGCCGCTCTGGTGGAAGGACCGCCTCCTCAGACCGATTTTGATGGATCAACTCGCGGCGGCTGATCTGGTGGTGCTGAACAAGCTCGATCGCTCCACAGGTCTCTCCCGCCTGGGGGTCCGACGGATTATCCGGTCACTCAAGGGAAACATTCCCTGGGTATCGGCCGAGTTTGGACGGGTAGACCCGGACCTGCTCCTCGCCACAGGTCGCCGGGGCGAGGATGCACCCTCCCGGAGGGAGATGCGGAGCAACCCCAACCACTATCCTCTGGTGGCACGCCACCTGGAGGAGCTTCGTCCCTTTCATCCCGAGCGGCTTGATCAGTGGCTCAACCAGGACTGGCCCGGGATCGTTCGAATAAAGGGGTTCGCCTGGCTTGCCACCGATATGGATCACGTCTACGTGGTGGATGCGGCGGGGTCCCAGCGGGAACTGGGTCTCGAGGGGACCTGGTACGGGGCGCTCCCGGCCGATGAGGTGCCCCGGGATGANCAGATTCAGGAAGCCCTGAAGCGGGGACCCTACCAGGACCGGCAGCAGTCCATCACGGTGATCGGCGTTCCCGAAGCGGTGGAGCGCGAGATGAAGCACCTCAGAAGCGCGCTTCTGAGCGGGACCGAGATGGACCGCGGCGCCCGGGGCTGGGCATCCCTGGCAGACCCGATCACAGCCCGGTTTTCCCGGGATGAGGCTCCTTCCGGGGAGTCTGCTCCCGCCGGTGAGGAAGCTGATCCGGGAGATGCCCCCCGGGAGGAAACGCTCCGGGTGGAGGAGCTCTCACCGACACCCTGACGCCCACCGCCCCCGGAAGGCCGGGGGCAGCAGTCTGGAGCCTCTTCCGCTAGTCCAGGTACCGCGCCTTCGCGGCCAGATGATCCCGAAAGGTGCGGGAGAGGACGATCTCGTTGTTGGTCTTGTGCAGGAAGAAGAGATAGGACGTGTCGGCCGGGCGAATNGATGCCACGATGGCATCCATTCCGGGGTTCCCGATGGGGCCGGGAGGAAGCCCGGCGTTCCGGTAGGTGTTGTAGGGATGCTGCACCGCTGTGTCTGCAAAGGTGGGTTGCCGCCGGTTTGTTCCCAGAACGTAGTTTACCGTGGCGTCCGACTCCAGACGCATGCCGATCCGGAGGCGATGCCAGAATACCCCCGCCACATCGGGCATCTCGGCTGTTCCGGCCGATTCTTTCTGCACAATCGAGGCCAGGGTGATCACGTCGTGGATGCGCCGCCCCTGGTCAGCTATTTCCTCGCGGAGCCCCGCAGAAAGGCGANTGCCAAAGGTAACCAGCATTCTCCGCACCACGCTCTCGGGAGTGCTCTCGGGAAAGACCCGGTAGGTTGCAGGAAAAAGATACCCCTCCAGGGGGTCGCCCTCTTCCAGGGCATCCAGGAACGCCAGATCTCCGTAGCGAGCCTGCATGATCGCGGCCTCACGGAACCGCTCCGCCTCAAAGAGGCCGATCTCCTCCAGATGGGTCGCGATGTCGTCCAGGGTCCATCCCTCGGGGATGGTAACGGTTATTTCCTCAAAGACGGCGTTCCCCGCCACGATCTCGCGCATGATATCTGCGGGAGCTGCAGCCGGTGAGACCTGATACCGGCCGGCCTGAAGACGGGCCTGGTACCCCTGGTGCCGGCCGTACCACTCCAGCAGGCGGGCGCTGGGTACAAGGTCTGCCTCGGCGAGCGTCCGGGAAATCTGACGCAACCCCTGNCCGGGAAGGANTTCGACGATGACCTCGGGGGCTTCCCCGGGAGGGCCCGTCCAGAGGGGGCGGTAGAGCTGATGCCGCACAAGGAAGAGCCCCCCTGCCACCAGGAGAACCACCGCCCCGGCGATGCACGCTCCGAGAATAAGGATCTTTTTCATGGAAAACCTATTTTACCGGCCTGGTCACCACGATACAACCGCCCGGAGACGTTATTTTTCCAAAACCTCCTGCCAGACCGTCACAATGGGGCCCGAGTGGCGGAAACCGTTTACCAGATTGGATAAGCCGGGTATTCTCGAAAGCTGATGAACTGCCAGAAAGGGATTTCAATGGAAGAGGGAACTCCGATCTACGGCCACTCCCGGGGCTACCGGATGCTCTCGGCGGTGGCGCTGGCCGGGGCGCTTCTCTCGATCGCCACGGTGGTCAATTCCAGCCGTCCCCCGCTGCTCTTCGGTACGGTGGCTCTGGCCTTCGGAGCGCTCTTTTTCTTTTCCTGGTACCAGGCCGCCCGGCGCTCGGTTGTCATGACCATCGGTGACGAGGGCTTTGCCCTCTGTGATCCCGCCGTCGCTCTGGGCCTGCTCCGGTTCGAGGATATCCAGGAGATCAGAATTTACGCCACCCTGGACCGGCCCAGGGTGGCCTTTCAGATCCGCGAGCCCGGGGCCCTCCGGTGCCGGGAACCGCTCCTGCTCCGCCTCGCCCTGTGCCCGGTCTGGGCTGTGCGCCGCTACCAGATCGTTCTGGAGCTGGACCGTTTCAACGACCAGATTATGGCCGTGAAGACCACCGCCCTGAAGGCGGGTATTCCCGTGGTAAGCGAACTGGTATGATCCGCGAGGCCCTGGTCAGGACAACNCCTTCCCGCTGGGAACGGTTTACCGATCCCCGGGAAACGGTTCTGGTGCCCCCCTGCGGGGCCGGGGACGCCTCCCGGAGGGTTCCCGCAGCCCTGGCCCGGATCGAGGCGCTGACCCGGGAACTCCGCCTCCCGGCGGTGGGGTTCATCAGCTACGAGGCCGGCGCTGCCTACGGGTTGGCGGTTCACCCCCCGGACCAGACGCCCCTCCTGGGCTTTACCTTTTTTGCCCGTCGCGAACCCTTCGAACCCGGCGATCCCCCCCGGGGCGCGGGCTACACCACGGGAACCTGGGAACCCGCTCTGAATGCGCGGTCCTACGAGGAAAAGATTCTCCGGATAAAGGAATACCTCGCCGCAGGGGAGACCTACCAGGTGAACTTTACCTACCCCCTGCGAAGCACCTTTTNGGGCGACCCCCGGGCGTTCTTTTTCGATATCTGCGCGGCCCAGGGCGGAGCCTTCGCGGCCTTTCTTGATTTTGAGGGGGGACAGGCGCTCCTCTCGGCCTCGCCGGAGCTCTTCCTCCACCGTCAGGGCGAGCAGATTCGGGCCCTTCCCATGAAGGGTACCGCTCCGAGGGGCCGCACACTCCGGGANGATCAGGTCAATCTGGAGCGGCTGCGNCACTGCCCCAAGGAGCGGGCGGAAAATCTCATGATCACCGACATGATACGCAACGACCTGGGGCGAATCGCCCGGACCGGTTCGGTGACGGTGCCGGAGCTCTTCAGGGTGGAGCGATATCCCCGGGTTCTGCAGATGGTCTCCTCCGTGACGGCCGAGTCCGACGTCACTCTGCCGGAACTCCTGGAAGCGACCTTTCCCTGCGCCAGCATCACGGGGGCTCCAAAAAAACGCACCATGGAACTGATACGGCTCCTGGAGGACGAACCCCGGGGGTTCTACACCGGCTCGGTGGGGATCATCGAGCCGGACCAGCGGCTNCGTCTGAACGTGGCGATCAGGACGGTCCTGGTAGACCGGTCCAGAGGCTGCGCACGGTTTGGTGTGGGGAGCGGGATCGTCTGGGATTCCGATCCTCAACGGGAGTATCAGGAGTGCGCAACCAAGGCCTCGATCCTGGGNGCTCCCGACCCGGCGTTCCACCTCCTCGAGACGGTCCGCTGGAATCCCCTCCGGGGCGTGGACCGCTTTGANGGTCACCTGAAACGGGCCAGCGAGAGCGCCCGGTACTTCGGAATCACCCTGCCCCCGGAGTTTCTGGATCAGGCCAGCCTGCACAGCGCGATCGGCGAGGCCCTCGCCCGAAAGGGCGGGGATTCCGCCGGCCAGGCCGTAGCCGGAAGCGNCGCGACCACCGNCCCCCGGAGCCTGCCCGAAGGGGAGCACTCCGGGGACTGGCGCGTGCGTCTTGTCCTGGGTCCGCGTCTGGAGATCCAGGGGGCCCCCCTGCCGGAGGAGTTCTCCTCTGCCCGGGGAGGACCGCCCGGNGGGCCGCTGCCCCGGTGGCGCACCGCCCTGGCAACGAGCCCTGTCTCGCCCGGGAGGGCCTGGCTCTACCACAAAACCACCCGGCGCGGGCTCTACGAAGAGCACCTGGCGGCNCACCCCCAGGCGNNGGAGGTACTTCTCTTCAATACCCGGGGNAACCTTACCGAGGGGTGCACCACCTCGATCGTCCTGGAACGCCGGGACCCNTCNTCGCCTGAGNCCCCCTACCTGGCGACGCCCCCCCTCTCGGANGGGCTCCTTCCGGGGGTCTTCCGGGAGTCCCTCCTGAACCCTCCCCGGGGAACCACACCCTGGACGCCCGGGGGGATGCCCCTGGTGGAGGAGGTTCTCCCGCTCCCGCTCCTGGAGGGGGTGCTCAGAAAAGAGGTAACGCTCTACCTGGTGAACTCGATTCGGGGGTGGATCGAGGCAACCCTTGACGATTCGGTCCTGCTGCCCCCTATACTCTAGGACCATGAAGGCCGGGACCATGAAAGCCAGNACNACGAGCGCNGGAACCACGGGAACAGGGGGGATCACACCGGNAAACGGCTCGAAGGAGAACACCGGGAGGACCAGCGGAAGAATCTCCCCGGCCAGGGTGNTCGCAGNCCTTGCCCTGGGGCTGGCGGTGCTCCTTCCCCTCCCGCTCCCGGCGGAGACGGCGATCCCCGTGACCTATTTCGGCGACATCACCTGCGCTCACTGCGATACTATCCTGGATCGCACNATCCCGGAGCTGGAAGATTTCTTCGGGGTAACCTTTGAGGTAGAGGCCTTCGATATTCTGCANCCCCGGGAGGAGGTCCGCGTGGCCGGGCTTCTGGACCAGCTGGGGACGTCCTACCGGACTCCGCCGGTGCTTTTCATCGGCAACAACGCCTACCAGGGGAACTACGCGATCGAAAAGATGGTGCCCCGGGAGGTGATTTTTTTTCTCGACCGGGGGGAGTTCATGCCCCTCGATCCCCGGGCTCTGGAAATGGCCANACCTTCCGGGACCGGTTCTGCCAGTCCCGCAGGTCCTGCCCCCCCGGGCTCCCCCGGAGTCCTGCGGTTTTTCTGGGGCATCGGGTGTCCCCACTGCGAGACAGCAAAACCGCTCCTGGACCGGCTGGAGCAGCGCTATCCCCATATCACCGTGGAACGCTACGAGGTCTTCCAGGACCAGCAGAACCGCCAGGTCTTCCGCGAGACCCTCGATCATTACGGCCTTTCCGCCACGGGGGTTCCCCAGTTCTTTCTGGAAGAGCAGAGCTGGATCGGTTTCAACGAGACGATCGGCCGACAGCTGGAGGAGGCGGTCCAGGGGGGAACGCCCTCGCGGGAGCTGACGCTCCCCCTGTTCGGGACCTTCACTCCCGAGGAGTCCAGCCGGGTGGCGATAACGGCGGCGATCGCCTTCGTGGACGGCTTCAACCCCTGCTCGCTCTGGGTTCTGACGCTCCTGCTGGGGCTCATCGCGCACAGCCGATCCCGCAGGCGGATTCTGCTGGTGGGAGGGGTCTTTCTGGTGGTGACGGCTACGATCTACGGGGCCTTCATCCTGGGGCTCCTGAATATCTTCACCGCCGCCGGGGCCTCCTGGCCCCTGCGCATCCTGGTGGGGAGTATGGCTGCCGCGATGGGGGCGATCAACGCCAAGGATTTCTTTGCCTTCCACCGGGGCTTCTCCCTGGCGATCCCCCGGGTTCTGCGTCGACCTATCGGCGCCTGGAGCAGAACCCTGGCCGTCACAACGGCATCACCGGCGGGCCTGGCCGGGATGACAGCGCTCTTTGCTGCGGGGATCGCCCTGGCAGAGCTGCCCTGCACCGCCGGGTTCCCCCTGATCTGGAGTCGCACCATCACCAGTGCCGCCGGGCCCCAGGGGCTTCCGGGCGGATCCTTTGCGCTGCTTCTGGGTCTCTATCTGCTGGTCTATCTGCTGATCGAGATAGGGATCGTTCTGGCTGCCCTGGCCACCCTGGGGCGCCTGCGTTTCGGCGAGGGCCAGGCCCGGTGGATCAAGCTCCTGGGGGGAACGGTCATGATGAGCCTGGGAGGATTCTACCTGGCCGATCCGGAGATCGCCAACTCCCTCGAGGGGGTTGGCCTGGTCTTCGCCGTTGCGCTGGTGATGGCCCTGGCTNTGGCGGGGCTCCAGGCCCTGACNGCTCTTCTGCCGGGGCTTCCGCTCAGGGCGCTGCGTCGGTCACGGCCGAAACAGCAAGATCGGGCCGATCGGTGATAATCCCCTGGACTCCCCGNGCCAGAAGNCGNCGCATCTGATCGGGGTCGTTCACGGTCCAGACGGCAAAAAAGAGGTTCCGGTTCCGGGCTGCCCTGACAAAACGCCTGGTGGCCAGGGGGATGATNCCGCTCCGGGGCGGAACGAGCAGGGCNTCCCCGGGTGGTGAGTAGAGCCCCTCGGAAAAGAACAGGGACGCTGCCANAAAGGGAATCACCTCTTCCTGAACCAGGTGGGTGGCAAAACGGACGTCGCGGTNCCGGAGCTGGCGAAGCACATCCTGGTGAAAACTTCCCAGGAGGGTTGTTGCTTCCCGACGGAACTCCAGNACCAGATCCGCCACGGCGTCGGTCAGGGCGGGNTTCGATTCCTTGATCTCCACTACCAGAGGTATCTCCCGGGGAATTTCCTCAAAGACCTGACGGAGGGTGGGAACGGTGATACCCGTGTCCCGCAGGTTCTCCCACTGATGAGCGGCATCCAGTTCCTGGAGTTCCTTCAGGGTGAAGGAGCGAACCCGGCCCGTTCCGCTGGTGGTGCGGTCCACCGTCTCGTCGTGAATGACCACGGGCACGCCCTCGGCCGTGCCGTGAACGTCCATTTCCAGGATGTCGGCGCCGATCGCCAGGGCACCGCGAAAGGCGTCCAGGGTATTTTCAGGCCACAGCTCTGCGCCGCCCCGGTGGGCAATGACAAGCGCCCGATCCCGGGGAAGACCCTGAAAAAAGGGATGGGACCGGGCCGGTCGGGCCGTAAGGCCCAGAGCGACCCAGGCACCGCCCGCTGCCGAGACGAGCACCAGGGCTCCCCAGAGGATTATCCGTTTCATCTGTTCTCTCTCCTCTTCACAACCCATTCCCTGGCATCGGTCCCCAGAAGAAGGCTGGCTGCCACGCCGATCAGGAACCCTCCCAGATCGGCCAGGATCATGAACCCCGAACCGAGGCCGGGGAAGAGCGCCACGGCGCTTCCCAGCACAAGCCCGATGATCACCCAGTAGGTCTCTTCGTGGAACTTTGCCAGAAGCGCCGCAATCAGTTTTGAGACCAGCACAACTCCCGTCCCCGTGCCCAGGGCAAAGATCAGGATCACGGGGATGTTCAGGGAACTGAACCCCTCGCGCAGGGTTCCGTACATTCCCATGAGCAGGAGCAGGAAGCTCCCGCTTACCCCGGGAATGAGCATGGCGATGCTCGCCACAAAGGCGGCCCCGAAGAGGATTGCCGCCGTAGCCGGATCGATCGCGGTGACGGCCTCGGCCGCCTCGGGCCGGGGGGCCAGCCCCATCCAGAGAACCACGGCCAGACCGGCGCAGAAGAGCAGCCCCGAGAGGGGGCGCAGCGAGGACACCCCGGCCCGGCGAACCATGGCTGGTGCGCTCCCCAGGATGAGCCCGATGAACCCGAAGGTGGTGGGGCCAGGAGCGGAGTCCAGGAGAAGACCCAGAAGCCGGGCAAAGAGAACGCTTCCCGCCAGAATGCCACCCACAACGGGCACGAGGAAGAGCAGGTTCCTGCGCCACCCCGGGGGACGTCCAAGGAAATTGCCAAAAGCGTCGATCAGTTCATCGTAGATGCCCGTTATGACGGCGATCGTCCCGCCGCTCACTCCGGGGATGATGTTGGCCATCCCGATGGCGATCCCCTTGAGAAAGTTCACCGGCGAGAGGGGTTTCTTGTCATAGATCATTCTGGTGGTCCTCTCTGCTGGCTCTGCCGGCTCTCCCGGCTCTGTTGGCTCTCCCGGCGTTCTCCGGGGCATCCCCACGATCCTGGCCTGCCTGCCCTTCCTGGAAGAGCTGGCCTGCCCGGGGGAGCTGGTCCGCCCGGGGGAGCTGGTCCGCCCGGGAGACAAGATCTTCCCGGAGTGCCGGACCCGGTGCGTCGAGGCCCAGCTCGAGATGATCGTACTGGGAGAAAAACTGGCGGGGCATCATGAGCTCCCTCACGCTCTCGATGGCAAAATCATCGGTCATGCCGGCGATGTAGTCGAAGACCACCTGCTCGGGCCCCGAAGATTCCTGCTCGTAGAAGGAGCTCATCTTTGCCAGATAGTCGCCAAAGCGAACGGCCAGGGTATTCCGCTCCCGGCGGTACCCCTCCTGGTCCAGGCCGTAACGGTCGAAGACGTCGCACAAGTAGGTGAAGAGGGTGGAGAGAANCCGCTCGAAATACTGGTGATACTCCGTCAGGGCGGGACTCGTGTAGATTCTCCGGTAGTTGAAATCCTTGACCTCCACAAAAGCCTGGTAGATATCGTCGGAGAACCCCACCACCCCCGAGGCGAGAGATGTTCTGATCAGATCGTTCACCAGGGCATCGATGATNTCGGCGTTGCTCGTTCCCAGGTGCTTCTGCCCCGCCGGGGGGATATCCCGGGGTGCCACCAGCCCCAGTTGCATGGCGTCCTCCAGATCCCTGCCCAGGTAGGCAATCTTGTCGGCCATGCGAACCACCACACCCTCCCAGGTCGAGGGCAGGTGGTCCCGGGCGGTGATCGTCGGCAGATCCTTCACCTGATGGTCGGGCTGGAGGTGCTGCTCGAACTTTTCGCCACAGTGGTTGATGATTCCGTCCCGAACCGCGTAGGTCAGGTTGAGTCCCCGGCCGTGGTTCGCCAGATGATCCACCACGCGGAGGCTGTACATCTCATGCCGAAACTCCTGCCCCCCCCGCAGCCGCGAGAGGATTCGTTCCCCCAGGTGGCCAAAGGGTGAGTGCCCCAGATCGTGGCCCATGCCGATGGCCCAGGCGAGATCGACATCCAGGTGAAGGGCCCGGCAGATCGCCGCCGCGATGGTGGAGACGTGCATCACGTGCTCGATGCGCGTGCAGATGTGGTCGTTGCGGGGGGCGAAAAAAACCTGGGTTTTGTGCTTCATCCGGCGGAAGGCGTAACAGTGAATGATCGCCGTGGTGTCCCGGAAGAAATGCCCCCGCAGGTCCGTGGCATCGCCCGGCCGGGAGACCGGACGCGCCCGAAGCTCCTCGGGGCCGAGTGTATTTTGAAAGAAGAGATTTCCCTCTGGATTCACAGGCCTGCTCCTTGAAACGATCGGCNCGACGTTGGCAAGCCCACAGAGTAGCGGGAAACCGGGGAGAGGACAACCTGTCCCATCCCCGGGGGGGCATCCCTGGCNCCGGGCGTTACACTTCCCGGGAAAGAGCCGAGGCCACGGCTGCCCCGACGCGGGCGTTGTTGTAGACCAGCTGGATGTTGGTATTCAGACTTGCTCCACCGGTGAGATCCTTGACCCGGGAAAGCAGGAAGGGGGTGGTTTCCTTGCCGGAAATGCCCCCTTCCCGGGCCTCTTCCAGGGCCTGTTCGATAGCCCGATCGATCGCGACGGGATCCATCTCGTACTCCGCTGGCACGGGATTNGCCAGAACAACACCCCCCGAGAGTCCAAGATCACGCTTGGTCCGCAAGACCTGGGCCACTTCCCGGGGCGAGTCCAGACGATAGTCCACTCCAAAGCCGCTGGACCGGGTGTAGAAGGCGGGAAAATCATCGGTNCCGTAACCAAGAACGGGAACCCCCCGNGTCTCGAGNTATTCCAGGGTGAGACCGATGTCGAGGATGGATTTTGCCCCGGCGCAGACCACGGCCACACTGGTTCGCGCCAGCTCCTGCAGGTCCGCCGATATGTCCATGGTCTGCTCAGCACCCCGGTGAACTCCNCCGATTCCGCCGGTGACGAAGACCCCGATTCCTGCCAGATCTGCCACGATCATGGTGGAGGCCACCGTGGTGGCGCCGTGCATGGACCGGGCCACAACAACGGGGAGATCGCGCCGGGAGACCTTGACCACCCCGGGAGTGCTGGCCAGGAGCTCTATCTCCTCCTCGGNAAGCCCCGCCTTGAGGCGCCCCCCCACGATCCCGATCGTGGCGGGCACNGCTCCTCCCTGACGGACCAGGTCCTCCACGGCGCGGGCCATCTCGATATTCCGGGGATAGGGCATGCCGTGAGAGATGATGGTGGACTCCAGGGCCACCACGGGCTCGCCCTGACGAAGCGCCTCGGCTACCCGGGGATGGATATCCAGAAACGTCTGGTACTGCGATCGGTTCATGGGAAACTCCTTCACGATGATTCTTTCGGCCCCTCTCCCCAGGGGATCGGGGTCCGCGGTTCAGATCCGGGCCACTCAGAACCCGGGAATAATGGTTATTNCTCCTCCTGCCCCGTCAGAACGCTCCGGGCCAGGTCGGAGCCCAGGCGCACACCCCGGGAAAACTCCTGCCCCAGGAGAAAACTCCGGACNAGCCCGGCCAGAAAGGCGTCACCCGCGCCGGTGGCGCTCACCACCCGCTNCACCGCCTCGGGGCGCACCCAGCCGCTCTCGCGAGCATTGAGGTAGTAGGTGCCGGCACTCCCCCAGGAGAGCGCCACGTTCCGNACCCCTGCCCGAAGCAATTCCCGGGCAGCTTTTTCAAGGTCGCCCTCGCTGGCAATCTCCACCCCGGTGAGCTCCTGCGCCTCCAGCGCGTTGGGCTTGATCGTGTGAATTGNATCGAGTACGGACCGGAGCTTTCGTGCCTTGACCGACGAGACCGGATCGACAAAGACGGGGATTCCCCGGACGGTGCGGCAGAGCGTTTCGATCACCTCCTGATCCAGGTTTGCCTCTACCACCAGGGCGGCGGCGTTCTCCAGGACGCTCCGTTTCTGCTTCAGGTACTCCCGGTCCAGCAAGCTGTTGATGCTGCCCTGGGCGAGGGCCAGCTCCATGTCACCGGCCTCGTCGAGGATGGAGAGATAGACCGCCGTGGCTTGATCCGGCGTCACCAGGACGTGGGATACGTCCACCCCGGCGGCCCGGGAGTGTTCCAGAATCTGCCGTCCGTGATCGTCCGCCCCCACAACGGAGAGGAGCTTCACCGGCACCTCCAGGCGGGCCAGACTCTCGGCGATGTTCCGGCCCACCCCCCCGGGCGAGAGAACAACCCGGCCCGGGTTCGAGTCGCGCCGGCGCAGGGGCTGGTCNGGATAGCCCTGGATATCCATGTTGGAACCGCCCACAACAACCACCGGGGGAGCCCCCCCCAGGATATAGCCCCGACCGGCGATGCGCCCCTTGCTGATCAGGCGCGATATGTGAACCGCCACGGAGGATCGCCGGATTCCGAGACGCTCGGCCAGGTCCTGCTGGGAAATCATGGGATTCTCCGTGATGATCCGGAGTATTTCCCGCTCCCGGTTTGTCATGGGCGCTCCTTCACCGGTACCCTCGTCGATGCCCTCACCGAAGGGGACGGTATATAAACTACTGCTTAATAATAATCTTGTGCTTATTCGGTGTCAAGAAGAGGTTTTGCCGGGCCGGGGGGGGAACAGGGGGAGTCCGGGGGCTCCGAAAGAAGCCCCTTCCTGATAGACTCGCCCCATGAACGATCTATACGCCACAACTTCTTCTTCCTCCTCCGACGGGGGCTCTCTCTCGGGTGAGCCCCTCCTTTTCGACGCGGTTATTTTCGATATGGACGGGGTTCTGATCGACAGCGAGCCCCTGCACCAGCGGGTGGAACAGCAGATTTTCCGGGAATCGGGACTCTCCCTCTCGGCCCGGGAACACGCCCGGNTTNTGGGAATGAGCAGTCCCAACATGTGGGATCTGGTTCGCCGGGAGTACGGCCTCGCGCGCTCGCGGGAAGAGTTGCTTCGNCGGGAAGAGGAACTCTACCGGGAATGCCTGGANCGGGAGGGGGTCCCTCTGGTCCCGGGGGTCCTGGCCCTTCTGGAATTCCTGGAGGACCGGGGAGTTCCCCGGGCGCTCGCTTCGTCGGCACCGATGGAGCAGATCGAGTACGCCCTGACCCGCACGCCCCTGGGGCGGTTCTTTTCGGTCACTCTGAGCGGAGCTACCCTGCCCCGGAGCAAACCGGACCCCGAGATTTTCCTCCTGGCGGCGCGGGGTCTGGGGTGCGCTCCCCAGGTGTGTCTGGTAGTTGAGGACGCCCCCGCCGGGGTGGCTGCAGCCAGGGGGGCTGGCATGAGCTGTATCGCCTTCGCGAACCCCAATTCCGGCCAGGTTGACCTGGGCGCCGCTGACCGAATCTGCCACTCCCTGGATGAGNTAACGGCCCTGCTGAGCCAGAGCCTGGATACGCCCCGGGGGTAGCTACGGGGAAGATTCCGGTTTCGCCTTCACCTGTATGTCCTGATGTATGACCAGAGGTGTGTCCCGTTGTATTTCCTGATTATCTTCGGCGGGGTCTTCCGTGCAGGGACACGGCCAGGNCAGCCTCGGCNGGCCTGGCCCCTTCACGCGCGGTTNTAGCCGCGGGTAATCTTGATCTGCCGGGGCTTTGCCTCGGGCTTCTTGGGCAGGGTNACCGANAGAACACCGTTCCTGTAGGTGGCGTGGATCTTCTCCGGGTCTGCATCCTTGGGCAGGGAGAAACTCCGGTAGAACTCGCCAACCCGTCGCTCGCGCAGGACATACCGGGAGCCATCCTGATCCCCTTCCGCTTTGTTCAGGTTCCGCTCTTCCTTGNGGGAGGCGATCACCAGCAACCCGTCCTCGACGTGGACATCNATCTGATCCTCGGAGATACCGGGAAGATCAACTTCCACGAGGTATTCCTTTTCCTCTGCCCGAACATCCACGGCCGGCTTGAAGGTATCCCACCCGGGAGTGCTTCCGAAGACCGACGAGAAGAGCCGGTCAAAGGAATCNAGCATCGTTCCGTCACCACCAGCCACCGTCATGGGTCGTCGTACCGTTACATAGTTCATATCGTACCTCCTGTCGTTTCTGGTGCAGGTTCTCCTGGTTTTCGGCCGAGGCCGAGACCCNTCTGGCGTCTCTTTTGTCTCCTCGCCGTCACTGCACCGTTCTGATAATAGATAAGCACAAACCGTGCCAACTATCAGCAAAANCCGGAAAGATTTTTATAANCTCTTTCCTGACAATGAATTACGAATGGAANATCTCGAATTGCAGTACCAACTTCATACCAACTCTCCGNGAGGGTTCGGCGAAGAAACCGGGCAAAAATGAAACAGGGTCAAAACAACCCGGTNAAGNTGTGTCAAAAAGAAACAAACCGGGCATCGAGCAGGGTCGAAGGTGTTCCTTTTTTGCCCGCCGGGCCGCTGGCCCATCAGACGGGCAGACCGTCAGACCGGCGACCCCGTGACCCGGAGGATCACCGGTCCGANGCTTCGGGTTGCCCGGGTCCCGCCCGAGTTCTGACAGGGTCCGGACCGGGCTGGCCCTAGCGGCGCCGGAGCAGGACGATATTTTCCACGTGACGGGTCTGGGGAAACATATCCACGGGCTGTATATGCTCGATCCCGTAGTCCCGGAGAAACGCTCCGAGATCCGCCGCCTGGGTGCGGGGGTTGCAGCTGATGTAGACGATCGTCTCCGGCAGGAGCCCCGCCAGGGCCTTTCTCGCGGCGGGATGCATCCCGGCCCGGGGCGGGTCCACCATCACAACCCGGGGCACCCCTTCCCGTTCGATCACCTGGGGCAGAACCTTCTCGACCTCTCCCGCCTCGAAAGAGGCGTTCCCGATCCCGTTCCTCCTGGCGTTTTCCCGGGCCGCCTGGACGGCATCGTCCACGGACTCGATCCCCACGACACGCCCGACCCGCGGCGCTGCGGAGAGGGCGATGCTCCCGATACCGCTGTAGAGATCGAAAAGAAGGTCCTGGGGCTTCAGCTGCGCCAGGGCCAGCGCAGACTGATAGAGCCTCAGAGCCTGCTCGGGGTTGGTCTGGTAGAACGCTTTGGGATGAATCCCCAGGAGCAGATCCCCGCATTTCTCGGTGATACCGGGCTCGCCCCTCCAGAGGACCACCCGATGGGGATAGATGCTGTCGTTCAGGCTGGTATTGATTACGTAGTTCAGGGAGGTGATCTCCGGAAAGGCCTGGCCCAGGGCCTGCAGGATTTCTTCCCGCTGCCGGGGCTCATCCTCGCCGAACATGATGGTCACCATGAGGTCTCCCGTCAGGGCGGTACGGATGATCAGCAGGCGCAACAGTCCCCGGTGTTCCCGGGCGTGGTAAAAGGTATAGCCCGCCTCCCGGGCCAGATCTCCCAGAAACGAACGAATCGCCTCCGACGGGTGGGGTTGCAGATGGCACTCCTCCAGATCAAGAACGCGGTCGAAACGGCCCGGGGCGTGAAACCCCAACCCCCGNCGATCGGTGATCTCTCCAGCCCGAAGAATCTCCTCCTCGTCGAGCCAGCGCTCGGCACCGAAGGAGAACTCCAGCTTGTTCCGGTACCCGAACTCCCGGGGCGAGGCGAGGATCGGAGCCATCCCGGGCACCGCCTCGGCCAGCTCGTCCAGCTCGGCCTCGCGGAAGGCCGCCTCCACCGTGGCCTGCTTGAGCAGAAGCTGGTCAGCATAGGAGATATCCTGAAGGGTACATCCGCCGCAGGAACCGAAATGCGAACACCNGGGCTCCCTCCGGGAGCAGGCCGACTCGTGGAGAGCCAGAATATCTCCCAGGATTGTTCCGGCCTTTCGCCGTCGCACCCGTACATCCACCAGATCGCCGGGAAGCGCACCCGTAACTGCCACAGAGCGCTCCTGCCCATCGGGCAGCGTGTAGGTTCCCCTGCCCCGTCCCCGGCTGTCTACCCGGGAAATCCGAATCCCCGCGAGCTCTTTTTTCATGATTTCCCTCCTGAAGGGGGTTCACCCCCCCGGGTTGTACCCGCCGCCATGTTCCCGTCGCCTTGTACTCGCCACCTTGTACCCCCCACCGCCGGAGTTGTCAACGACACCCTNCCGCCCGTGGACAGATCTCCCCGGGCCGGGGATAATTGCTGCGATGAACACAGACCAGACAGAACCCCGATACCTCGAGCAGGAGAGCCCTCACCAGGAGGAACAAGCCCGGACGATCTCCCGGGAACGGCGTCTCGCCGAGATTGANCTGCTGCGGCGCTTCGTCACTCCCCGCCGCCAGGAACGGATGGACCAGGTTCTTGCAGCCAGAACCCGCCACATCACCCTTGCCGTGGAAGATATCTTTCAGCCCCACAACGGCAGCGCCATACTTCGCTCCTGCGATGCCTTCGGGGTTCAGGACGTGCATATTATCGAGAACAGGAACCGTTACCGCATCAATCCCGGGGTCGAACTCGGCACATCCCAGTGGCTCACGGTCCATCGCTACGGGTTGCCCGGCCCGGACCCCTCGGGTCCGGAAGAACCTCCCCGGGCGACCCTGGCCTGTATCGAGGCGCTCCGGGCCAGGGGATACCGCATCGTGGCGACCACCCCCCACCGCAGGGANGTGACACCCCGGGAGATATCCCTGGAACAGGGGCCCCTGGCGCTTCTCTTCGGCACCGAAAAGGAGGGCCTCACCGACACGGCCCTGGCCGCAGCCGACGAGTACCTGCGGATTCCCATGACGGGCTTCGTGGAGAGCCTCAATATCTCCGTCTCGGCGGCGGTAACCCTCCACACCCTGACGGAGCGGCTGAGAGAGAGCTCCCTGGACTGGCAGATCCCCCGGGAAGAGCAGGAGCACCTCCTTCACCGCTGGCTCTTCGGGAGCGTCCGCCACGCCCGGGAGATCATCAGCCGGGAGTTACCCTCCGGTCCGGACAGGCCCTGAGGGCCGCCTTGAGCACGGCCTGACGCGAGACGAGCAGGTCCTCCCAGGAAGGTTCCTGCCCGAGGGATCCTCCCCGGCGACGGAGCTGCTCCTGGAGTACCGCCACGTCCTCCAGATACATCCTTCGGCCCCGGCGCGAGAAGGCCGAGGAGAGGCGCATCTGGACACGGGATGAATCGCCGCACCCCGCCTGGATCAGCACCGCCCGGGGCAGCCGCTGCAGGGCACCCCGGAGCCAGGAAAGACGAGCCTCCTCGAGGACACCCTCCAGACGGCCCGAAGCGATCTGCTCTTTCCACACCGCCTGGAGCCGTTCCCGGCGGGGCTCGATGTAGAAGCGCTCCACCACCGAAGCGGCCGCCGGGGGAGGCCTCCGGCCGGGGCTGCCGACCCGGCGCTCCAGATCACCCACCAGAAGATCACAGGCGCGGCAGAAAGCATCCCAGGGTTCCCCGGCGGCCCCCTCCGGGGAACTGTGGAAAAGGAGTTGCTCCCAGGCGCGCCGTCCCAGAGCAGCCCGGAGCTGCTCCCGCCGGGACCGCGAGAGCCCCCGCGCCACCCGCACCATGGCGCGATAGTGGTCCCCGCTCCGGTAGGCCGTCTCCCCGAAGGTACGGGCCGCCCTTCCCCCCGCAGCCAGAAGCTCCTCGACCGTTCGCAGGGCGTGCCGNCTCTGCCGCTCGATCGGCGTGCGGGGCANCGTTGCCACCATCCTGCCCAGCCCGCCCTGGCGAAGATAGCGGTCGCACATCACCAGGGCCCCGCCCCGCTGAAGCGCCTCGAAGGACCCGGACTCGGTCGGGGAGAAGAGCTCTCCCAGAAGCCGCTCCAGCGNCACCCGGGGCCAGAAAACGGTCCACCCCGGTGATGATATCCTCACAAACTGCGATCCCGACCGGAGCGCCCCGGGCGCCACCCCCGAGGGGGGCAGTCGGGCCTGTTCCAGCTCGCCCTCCACACCCAGCCCCCGCAGGGCATCCCTGAGACGCACCATTCCCCGCGCCGCCGGAGCCCCGATTTCCCCTCCGCCGGGAAGAAAAATCCACGCCGCGCCTCCCATCCGGCACCGCCAGACCGGGCCGGCCTGCGACGCCAGAGCGACCTCCTGAACCCCCACGGAGCGGACCTCCACCTGACCGGGCCCGGAAACACCGCCCAGGGAACGCCAGAGGATCGTCCGGTCTGCGGCCCAGGCGAGAAAGGAATCCGGCAAAACCAGACGAATCGGCCCGGCCGCAGCAGATACCCCCCGGCGCAGATCCGGACCGCCGGGGATCTCCCCCGAAATTCCCCGAGCGGCCAGGATTTCTCCCAGGAGCGCGCAGAGGCCCTGACTGCCCCCGGAGAGAAACAGCCCCCGGGCCGGGCCCGAAGCTCCAGCGGCTGCGGGCGGACGCCCCCGGTGCAGGGGCCCTGCGGGCGGATAGAGCAGAATCTCTGTGGCTCCGGCCGGGGAAGCGGGCTCTGCCAGGATCCGGGAGAGATCAACCCTGGAAGAGGGAGCGAGAAGAAGCTCCTGAACCCTGCGGGGTTCCACGTACCGTTCCATGCCAAGACCCTATCACCGTCGGGGAAGAAGAGGAAAGATGGCCCCCTCTTCAAAAACTTTTCGCCAACAGCGTTGACCCGAACCCCCTCTCCCGCTATCGTAGCGGATATGACACCACGCGACGCCTTCCTGGCCGAGTTGCGGGATCGAACCACCTTTCACCTGGAGAAGCTTGCCCAGGANAGCGCCGAGACCTTCGGACGATACCTGAACCTTCCCGAAACGGGGCCCCGGATATACCGGCGGCTGGTGGAAACCTATGAGCTCGACGGTGCCCGGGAAGTAGCAGCCTGCATGATCGATCTTGCCTCGGGGGTCTTCTATCAGGGGGCGATCATGCTCACCGAACGGGAATACCTGGGACTGAAACTGATCCGCGACGAGTTTCTGCAGGAGCTGCCCCGGGAGACGGCCCGGGAGTTGCACGAGCTGGTCGATACCCTCGGCAGGTCCGACCCGACATAAGCCTGTGCACCGAGACGTGGCAGCCTGTACTACACGCGATTATCATTCATCTTGAGAGGAGCAGCCGTGTTTTTTACACAGGAACAGATCAGCAGCCTGCTCACAGGCGTCCCGGCCACGGCCCGGGACCGGGAGCTTGAAGAGACCCTGACACACCTGGCACCGCGACTCGCGGCGAAACGGAACGAATACCGCCACTTTGGTCCCTACTGGTGGTGGGTAAAACCCCTGGTCAAACGCCTGCCCGGAACCCGGAAAAGCTGGCTCCGGGGATCATACCAGGACACGTCCTTCCTGGACGCCGTCGATGCCACCGTGCCCCTTCCCGAGGAGAGCCCCGCTGCCGGGAAGGACGAGGTGAATCGCTGGCTCGCCTGGCTGGGGCTCCGCTACTACGAGGCAGAAATCGTCGACGAGACCCCGGCATCGCTCCACATCGTGGAACGCGCCGACAAAACNGTGATCGCCTACCGCATCTACGACGCCGACGCCAGCGAGCAGATGGACCTCTTTGGAGAGAACAACGAGAGCAAGGAAGAACTGGCNCAGTTCCTGGCNGACCCGGTACGGTTCAGCGGGAGCGCCTGGCTCAAGCGGGCCGACCGGTACATCGAAGANGGGGACCTTCTGCGGGGCTCTGCGGCCTTGCGCCGGGCCGTGGATCGTGCCATCGACGAGAAAGACCGCTCCACCGCCTGGATACGCCTGGGCCAGGTCTTCCAGGAGCANCATCACACCAGAAAGGCNATCTTCTGTTTCCATAACGCCTGGGAACGGGATCGGGAGGGGTGGATTCAGGGGCTGATCGCCGAGGCCTATCTGGAAGATCACCAGCCGCATCAGGCCCTGGGGTGCTACGAGGCCGCGCTCCAGGCGATGCCGGGCAACCCCGAATACCGGGCAGGGCTCGAGCGGTGCCAGCGCCTGATCGGAGAACAGAGCCGGACCTTCTCGCTCGACCAGGACCGGGTGGCGCCCTGACTCACCACCCGCCGACGGAACCGTCGCCCCGGGGCACCAGCCCCGAGGCAGCCAGGAGGCCTTTTCAGCCCTGGCAGGGCCAGAGCGCGCGGGGATAATCCCCGGCCTCGATCAGGGCCCCGATACGGGCCACCACCTGGGGCCGGTCATCCTGATACGTCACCCCGAACCACTCGGAATCGCTCCGCAGCACCTTCATGCGCGCCGTCCCGGCCTGGTTCAGACGATTCATGCCGTAGGGAATGTAGAACTCGCTCTTGGGCTCGCTCCCCCGATCTTCCAGAAACCTGCCGAACTCCTCCAGAAACTGGGGCATCGCTGCCGGAGTGAAACCGAAGAGGTTCATGCTCACCGGCTCGTGTCCCTGGAACCACTCAATCGCCTGATCCTGATCGTCCAGACTGGCGATCCCCTGGTCGCCCTGCCGGATTAACCGGGTGTGCTCCACAATGGAGGTGAGCCACCCCTGGTCATCGTGGGTCACGATCCCCCGGGAGACCGTGCCGTTCTCCGAGAGGGTCCGGTCCAGGCGATACCCCACCATGGCGTANTCGCGGCCCTCCGGGGAACACCGGGACAGGTACTCCGCCATGGCAGCCAGGGCAGGACGCCCATAGAAATCGTCACCGTTGATCACCGCAAAGGGAGCATCCACAACGTCGCGGGCGGCAAGCATGGCGTGGCCCGTCCCCCAGGGCTTGGTCCGCTCCGGGGGCACCACGGCCCCNCCGGGCAGGTCCGAAAGATCCTGGTAAACGTAATCCACCCGAAGGTCCGGGGGGAATTTCCCCGCAAAAAAGGCCCTCACATCCTCCTNGATCTCCCGGCGGATCACAAAAATCACCCGGTTAAAGCCCGTCCTGATCGCATCGTAGATCGAATAGTCGATGATGGCCTCACCGTTCATGCCCACCGGATCTATCTGCTTGATCCCTCCGTAGCGGCTTCCCATCCCGGCAGCCAGAACAACCAGCGTTGGTTTCATCGTCGGCGCTCCTTATAATATCATTTTNCTCACCGTACCGCAGAGACACCCTGCGTGTCACTGTATCCGTACCGGGAGAACCCGTGCCGGGAGAATCTGTACCGGGAATATCCACGCCGGGAAAATCGGCACCGGGAGCCTTCACGCCGGGAAGCTCCCCGAGGCAGATGATATCTCCATCGGGGTTGGTTCCGGGGGCGCCACTCCGCTATACTCAGCCAGGGAGGAACCAATGCTCACCTATAAAAACCTTGATCAAACCAGCGCCTACGAAAAACTCCGGAAGGCCCCGCCCTTCGACGTGACCGNCCTCACGGCCGAGCGGGTAGAGAGATGCCAGATCCCCCTCGCAGCGGGGCTCACCTTCTCCTGGGCAGCATCGCCCCTGGACGAGGCCACCCTGGACATCCTGGCAGAACTGGCCCGGGAACAGGAGCTTCCGGAAAAATACCGTGCCCTGGCCGAGGGAGAACGCATGAACACCGGCGAAAACCGCCTGGTGCTGCACCATCTTCTTCGGGGGCAACTCGGCGCCGATGTCATTCTGGAAGGAAGAAACCAGCGCGACTTCTACCGGGAGCAGCAGGACCGGTTCACCGCCTTCGCCGGGAGCGTTCGCGANGGTGTCCTGAAGGGCTCCACGGGAAANCCCTTCACCACGGTGGTGCAGGTCGGGATCGGCGGTTCTGATCTGGGGCCCCGGGCCCTCTACCTGGCCCTGGCCGAGTGGGTACGCACCCACAGAGCAGCCTCGGAACCGCTCCTGGAAGCGCGGTTCATCTCCAACGTGGACCCCGACGACGCCGCAGCGGTCCTGGCCGATATCGACTTCGANAGCACCCTCTTTGTGCTGGTGAGCAAAAGCGGCACAACCCAGGAGACGCTCACGAACGAACAGTTCGTGGCCGAACTCGCAGCGCAGCGCTCTCCCGGGCTGGAGATCGGGAAACACATCGTGGCGGTGACCTCCGAGACCAGCCCCATGGCCCGCAACGAGGGATATCTGGAGAGTTTCTTCATCGATGATTACATCGGCGGACGCTACTCCGCCACCAGCGCCGTGGGAGGCGTGGTCCTCTCCATCGCCTTCGGCCCCCGAATCTTTCAGCGGCTTCTTGACGGCGCCCACCAGGCCGACCGGGCAGCCCTGGAACCGGAGATCAGGAAGAACGCCGCCCTCCTGGACGCCCTGCTGGGGCTCTACGAGCGAAACGTTCTGGCCATGGCCGCCACGGCGGTTCTGCCCTACAGCCAGGCCCTCTCGCGGTTCCCCGCCCACCTGCAGCAGCTCGATATGGAATCCAACGGCAAGAGCGTCAACCGCCGGGGCGAGCCCCTGGGCTACCAGACNGGCCCCCTGGTTTTTGGCGAGCCCGGAACCAACGGCCAGCACAGCTTCTATCAGCTCCTCCACCAGGGAACAACCCCGGTGCCCCTGCAGTTCATCGGCTTCCGCGACTCCCAGCAGGGCCGCGATACCACCTTCGAGGGGTCCACAAGCCAGACAAAGCTGAAGGCAAACCTGGCGGCCCAGATCGTGGCCTTCGCCCGGGGACGAGCCCACGAGAACCCCAACAAGCATTTTCCCGGNGGACGGCCCTCAACCCTTATCGTCGGCGATCAGCTCACTCCCGAGGCTCTGGGAGCGCTCCTGGCGCACTACGAGAACAAGGTGATGTTCCAGGGCTTCGCCTGGAATCTGAACAGCTTCGATCAGGAGGGCGTTCAGCTCGGGAAGGTCCTCACCACGGAGCTTCTGACGGGTGCACCCGGNCCGGAGCTCCAGGCCTTTGCCCGCCTTCTGGGGGTCAGCGCGGGGTGATCGCACGAAAAGATCACCAAAAAATTTGACAACCCCCGGGGGGNGTGCGATATTTAAGGAGGACAGGGAAGGAGATTGGCCCCTTCCCGGGAGGGTANAGGATGACAGAAGCACCACCTAAAAGGGTAGGCTGGTCCTGAGCATGGCCCGGGGCCAGCGAGGCACTGGAGACATAATCTTCTTTTACCAGCCGCATGGGCGGCACAAACAAAGGATTCCAGTTTGATAGCGCGGTCATGGCGTGCATCAACTGGGGTGTCAAAGGCCGGCAGTCAGTGCCGGCCCTTTTTTTACCCTCTTTTATTGATTGAGCCTCTTTTTCACTCCCGGCCCCTGTTCTCCCGGATCTTCTCCGGGTCTCTTCCGGGTGGTCCCTTTTTCCCGGCGCCCCTTGTTTTTCCTGGTGTTTTTCCTGGCGTCCCTCGCCCAGGCGGTCTCGTCCGCTCTGGCTGAGGGAGCGCCCGATCCGCACACCCCGCTAGGCCGGCCCGATCTGCATGGGCTGGTGCGTCGCCTCCAGAACATCCCGCCAGAGATTGCCCTCGCGGTCCACCTGCTTGCGTCGCGACACCGCCACGGCCATGGGAATATGAACAAAATGATCGTTCACGAGCCCCACCAGCATTTTGGTTCGTCCCGACATGGCCGCATGAACGGCGTTATTCCCNAGCCGCGAGCAATACACGCTATCGGTGGGCGCCGCCACGGCGCTGCGAATCATGTAACTGGGGTCTATATACTTCAGCGTAAAGGGCTTGCCCCGATCTGCAAAATGCCGGGAGATCGCATCCTTCAGAAAAATACCGATATCGGAAAGCTTCCGGTTCCCGCTGGCATCGCTCTCCGACGAATCGGGAAGAAGGTCCTGTCCCGCACCCTCGGCCACGATGATCACGGCGTGACGCCGCGCATCCAGACGCCGCTCCAGGAGGTGCAGAAGCCCCCGCTCACCCTTCAGCGAAAAGGGAACCTCGGGAATCAGCACGAAGTTCGCCTCGTGGCTGGCCAGAGCGGTGTGGGCAGCGATAAACCCGCTGTCGCGACCCATGACCTTCACCAAACCGATCCCGTTAATCGCCGAATGAGCCTCGGTGTGAGCCGCCGCCACAGCCTGGGCAGCCTCGGCCACGGCGGTCTCGAAGCCGAAGGAACGTTCAATAAAGCTGAAATCGTTATCGATCGTCTTGGGGATTCCCACCACAGTTATTCGCAAGTTCCGTCGCTCGATCTCCTCGGCGATAGCCAAGGCGCCCTTCTGGGTGCCATCACCACCGATGGTAAAGAGCATGTTGAGATTCAGCCGTTCCAGGGCATCCACGATCTCTGCCGTCCGGACGCCCCCGCCCCGGCTGGATCCCAGAACGGTACCACCGATCTTGTGAATATCGTCCACCACATCGGGATCGAGCGGCAGCGTCGGTTCAGCCGTCTCGGGCAGAAGCCCGGGGTAGCCAAAACGGAGCCCCGTGATGCGCCGCACGCCGTAGCGGTACCAGAGACACCGGGTGATAGCGCGAATAACGTCGTTGATCCCCGGACACAGCCCCCCGCAGGTGATTACCCCGGCGTGAACATGGCCCGGAGAAAAATAGATATCCCTCCTGGGGCCGGCCACCTCGAGCAACCCCTGGCCCGAGACGGGGTGCTCCGAACCGGACCGGGAGAGAGCGGGATTAAAGATAATCCGTTCGTCGTCGCCCACATAATTGGCCATGTCCGTTCCCTTCTCGCTGGCGTAGGGAATCGGTGAGGGAATCGTGGCCTCCCCCAGACGGGCAATAGAAAAATCGTGAGACACAAAAACACTCCTTCCTCGCGGATCTGGCGATCGCAGATCTGGTAATCGCGGAACCACCCTGCCGGTGCAGATACCTCTGCACAGCCGACAGACCGACGGGACAAGCCCCTTCTGCCCTACCGGGTGAGTCACCAGTATCCACAGCCTCGCCGGAACTGTCCAGCGGGACATCCAGCAGGACAGGCTTGACCGCCCCGGCAGGACAGACTAGTCTCGATACTCGTGAAGGTATTGGTAATTGGTGGTGCCGGTTATATCGGCAGCCACGTGGTGAAGGCGCTGCGCCAATCGGGCCACGCCGTTACGGTTTTTGATAATCTCTCCAGNGGCCTCCGGGAGAACCTGCAACCCGGCACAGCCTTCGTACACGGAGATATCCTCATTCCNGCCCAGATCGAGGNGGCCCTGCGCGGCCAGGACGCCGTGATCCACCTGGCAGCCTTCAAGGCGGCGGGGGAGTCCATGGAAGCCCCCGAAAAGTACGCGATCAACAATCTGAACGGCACGGTGAACATTCTCAACGCCATGACCGCCGCCGGCGTGAAGGCCCTGGTCTTCTCCTCCAGCGCCGCCGTCTACGGGGAACCGGAATACCTCCCCATCGACGAGAACCACCCCACCCGTCCGGAGAACTTCTACGGCTTCACAAAGCTCGAGATCGAACGCATCCTGGCCTGGTACGACCAGCTGAGGGGACTGCGCTTCGCGGCGCTGCGCTATTTCAACGCCGCCGGATACGATCCCGAGGGGGAGGTCTGCGGGCTGGAGCAAAGCCCTGCCAACCTTCTGCCGGTGATCATGGAAGTTGCCGCCGGGATGAGGGATGAGCTGAAAATCTTCGGCACCGACTACGAGACCCCCGACGGCACGGGCGTGCGGGACTACATCCACGTCACCGACCTGGCCGACGCACACCTGCGGGCCCTGGAGTACATCACCGNNAAAGACACCTCGATCACGGTGAATCTGGGGAGCGAATCGGGGCTGAGNGTCCGGGAGATGGTCNCCGCCGCCCGGGAGATCACCGGGCAGGCNATCCCGGCCCAGGAGGTCCCCCGCCGCCCGGGAGACCCCGCCCGCCTGGTCGCCTCGGCATCCCTGGCACAGGAGCTTCTCCGGTGGNCCCCCTCTTTCAGCGACGGCCCCACCCTGGTGCGCACAAGCTGGGAAGCCTACCGGAAGCATCTCCCCCCCGGGGCGGGCCCCCGGGCCGGTCGCTAACAGTCAGAAGTCAGCGGTGCGCCGGAGTAGCCTCAAAACCCGGGCAGTGCCTGCCGGTGGTCTCGTAGACCACCGCGCTGGGCATGCGCCGGGTCTGAACCCCGAAGAGGCGGCAGGCCCGGGGGAAGCGGGCATTCCAGGTGACGGAAAAGTGGCGGCACCGCAGGCAATTGGGGGCTCGGCCCGGGGATGAANCGCCCGATGGAAGAGCACCCGGGCGGTCCCGGTNGGATGAAAAGTGAGTTGCCACGGCCCTCACTATACCACAGGAAGGCCCCCCGCAGAGAGGACCAGAGAAGATGACACGATCACTATCGCCCGCCGACGAGGAAGCCCAGGCAAACAGAACCTACCTGGTGGGGTCCTTCACAACCGAAGAACGCTCCAGCGCCGAGGCCAGCCTCCGGGAAATGGCCCGTCTCTGCAAGACAGCNGGTCTCCTGGTGGTGGGCCAGGAACTGATCCGTCTGCGCGCNCCCAAACCGGCGCTCTATCTGGGAACGGGCCAGGCCGATCGCATCATCGCCGCCGCCGACGACGAGGACGCCCGGATCATCGTCTTCGACCAGCCCCTCACACCGGTGCAGATGAGAAACTGGAGCCGCCGGGCCCAGCGGGAGATCTACGACCGCCACGCCGTGATCCTGGAAATCTTTGCCCGCCGGGCACGGACCAGAGAGGCCCAGCTCCAGGTCGAGCTGGCCCGGGCCGAATACGCCCAGTCGCACCTGGCGGGAATGTGGCAACACCTCTCGCGCCAGGGCGGAGGAAGCCGCCTCGCCCGGGGCGAAGGGGAAAAGCAGATCGAGATGGACCGGCGCCAGCTCAAGAAACGGGTCCTCTCTGCCCGGAGAGCNCTGGACAAGGTAGGCCGCCAGCGGGCACTCCGACGGGANCGCCGCGAGAAGGTGCGGCGGGTTGCCCTGGTGGGCTACACCAACGCAGGAAAATCCACCCTCCTCAACGCCCTGGCCAACGCCCGGGTGCGGAGCGCCGATCAGCTCTTTGCCACACTGGACCCCGTCACCCGGCGCCTCACGGCGGGACCGGACCAGACGGTACTCCTCACAGACACGGTGGGGTTCATCAGGAATCTGCCCCCGGAGCTGATCAACGCCTTTCATTCGACCCTGGAAGAGGCCCTGGAAGCGGACCTGCTACTCCTGGTGGTAGACGCGGCGGACCCCGAAGCCCCCTTGCAGATCAGAACNACCCTGGAGATTCTGCACAAACTGGGCGCGCACCAGGTACCGCGACTGATCATCCTGAACAAGACCGACACCTGCCCCGACACAGACCAGGCAGAACTTCTCCTCCAGCCCTCGCTCCACCGGGACGACCAGATCCTCCGGGTCTCGGCTCTCACGGGAGCAGGCATCGAGGAACTGCGACACCGGATTCTTCCCCCTGCCCCGGAGCCGGTCCCGGAGNAAATCCCTGAGCCCGGGCCGGAGCACCAGCCTCGGGCATAACCGTCGGGAGACCGCCGCAGCAGTTGCCCNCGACACCCGGCAGTGATAGGATTGGAACCATGCAGACCCGTAGAACCCTGTGGTATACCCACCGCTACCGGTCTCCGGCGGGCGATCTCTTTCTTGCCGTGGACCGGCAGGGCGTTGTCCACCGCGTCAGCTACCGGGACTTTCGCCCGCACCTTGCCGAACATTCCCGTTCGCAACATTCCAGCTCACAACACTCCTGGCCCCCACATTCCTGGGAAGAGAACAAATACGCCTGCGGTGAGGTAGAATACCAGCTGGAAGAATACTTCGCGGGCAAACGGGACCGTTTTTCCCTGACCCTCCACATGGAGGGAACGGAGTTCCAGCAGGCGGTCTGGCAGGCCATGCAGAAACTCGCCTACGGGAGCACCATCACCTACGGGGAACTGGCCCTGAAGATCGGCCGCCGCGACGCGGCCCGGGCCGTGGGAAACGCCGTGGGCCGCAACCCCATCGCCGTCATCGTCCCCTGCCACCGGGTTGTACCTGCCTCGGGGGGAACGGGAAACTACGCGACCCGCTCCGTCCCGGCCCGGGAGGGGCGCCGCGCAAAACAACATCTCATCAGGCTGGAGCAGAAGGGAACACCCCCGGGAGAACACGGAACAATCGCCCCCCGCCAGGGAGCAGGATCTCAGGATTTCGCGGTATAGACCTGCAACAACTGCACCAGGTAGTAGAGCTGGCGATAGAGCGCCGACATCTGCTCCCGCAGATCTTCCTCGATGGCAGCATCCAGCTCCTTCCAGTTGATGATCATGGCGGGCTCCTTGCGCTCCACGTCCTCCACCAGGGCCTTCAGGTTCTTGCCGATAACGATCAGATTCTGGGCCGCCTCGGCCACCAGCCGCTCGGCCTCCTGGTTGATTGTCTTCACCAGCTCCTTGAGCTGCTTCTGCGTACCCGGGTCCCGCTCTACCACCCGCCCGGCGGCGCGGCGCAAACGCTGACCCAGCTCGCCCTCATCGGCCAGACTGTCGTCGAGCTTGATAATCTGCTCCGACACGGCGAGAACCCCGTGGTACGCATCGGAGACCTGCTGGGCCTGAACGCTGGTGACCCACTTCCCCCGNACAATGAGCAGATCCTGCACGATCTCGCGCATATCTTTCTTGAAATAATCCAGGAGGTACGCCTTCAGGTAATTCAGGGAATCGGTATGCAGAAACCCCTCGACATCGCTCTTCTGGAAGACCACATTCGCCTTGGCGGTGTAGTTTTTGGTACGTGCCACCACGGTAGTTCCAAAGACCTGATGAACGAGCTTCTCGATCCGGTTGTTCCGGCGTTCCTTCACGAGTTTCTGGAGAATTCCCTCCACGTTGGTTTTGAGCTCGTTCAGGTAGGGCTCCACAATCCTGGCGTTGTACACAGCCGGCTTGGCTATCCACTCGGGATCCTCCGCCGCGTGCTGCACGATTCGCTCCAGGATCCGCGATTCCGAGACCTGGCGCAACGCCTTTACCACCTTCTGCCAGGCATCGCGGTCCACCACCTCCACACCGCGATACGTGGAGAGCAGATCAAAAATCCGCTGCCAGTCCGTCTCCAGGGGAAGACCGTAGAGGAACTCCTGAAAGTCCCGCAGATCATCCACCACGTACTCGGCGTCGATCGAATCGAACTTGGGCTTGTAGGTGAAGGAATCCTCGCTGATGGCAGAATCGAACTTGCGGAGGGTAAAATAGTAGTCAAAATTACAAAACTGAACGAAGGCCCGCAGCTCGTTGTAGGTGGTATTAATCTCCTTCACCCGGTTGGCATCGAAGGCCCCCACGAAGTTGATCAGGGTATCCCGCACCTCCTCGGCCAGGTCCTTGACCTCCCGCGTCTTGGCCCGTTCCCGGAGCGCCCGCTCCTCCATCTGCTCCTTCAGCTCGTATTGCTGATCGGTCATGCGGGATTCGATCACCANGAGTTTCAGCGCCCCCGAGGTGTCCGAGGGCTGCACCAGCTTCCGCACGGCGTAGACGGCCCGATAGGTATCGTAGAGCAGCCTCGCCAGAGGCGCCTCCACCTGGGATCCGCGAGGTTTGTAGAACTTGAACCGATCCTTGGAAAGGCTCTTGCCGATCGCCTTGAGCGCCCGCTTCCGGTCCCGCTCGGGATCGCCAAAGCCGAGAAATATCCCCAGAATCCGTTCCAGGACACCCTTGGCTCCGGCATCCTTTCCCGCCTCGTCCCGAGATAGTTCTGTTCCCCTGCCCTGCACTCCGTCTTTTGCCACGAGCAAACCTTACGCGATACCGACCTTTACCGTCAATTATGATATCGTCTATAGTGCGCCCATGAATAGCCTTGCTGAGGATCTCAACGCACGCCTGGAAGGGTCGGTGGCGATGCGGCTTCTTTCCGACCTGGGTAAGCGGATGTTCTTTCCAAAGGGGATCGTGGCGCAGAGCGCCGAGGCCCGCGAACGGGGCGTGCGTTTTGATGCCACCGTGGGAATGGCCTACGAAAAGGGCGAACCCATGACACTCCCCATGATCAGAGATCTCACCCACCCCCTCTCGACCCGCGAAGCCGTCCCCTATTCTCCCACAGCGGGCGTACCGGAGCTCCGCACAATCTGGCGGGATCTTCTTGCCCAAAAAAACCCCCTGCTCCGTGGCGTCGCCACGACCCTTCCTGTGGTCGTCCCCGGCCTCACGGCGGGGATCTCCCTCGTGGCCGATCTGTTTGTGGATCCCGGCGATGTGGTGCTCATTCCCGACCTTTTCTGGGGAAACTACCGCATCATCTTCGAGGAACGCCGCCAGTGCCGTCTCCGGGAATTTTCCTTCTTCAACCAGGACTACCGCTTCAACAGGAAAGCCTTCGCCGACGGGGCCCGGGCCGCTGCGGGAAGCGGCAAGCTCGTGGTGCTTCTGAACTTTCCCAACAACCCTGCGGGCTTCACGCCCTCCCGGGAAGACGTGGCCTTCATCAGGCAGACCCTGCTGAACCTGGCCGAGTCGGTACCGGTCCTCCTCGTGGCCGATGACGCCTACTTCGGTCTCGTCTACGACAAGGAGGCCTACCCCCACTCCATCTTCGGGGAGTTTGCCCAGGCGCACCCCAACCTGCTGGCGATCAAGATCGACGGCTCCTCCAAGGAGGACTTTGCCTGGGGCTTCCGGGTGGGGTTCATGACCTGCGCCTTCCAGGGGATTACCCCCGATCAGGCCGAGGCGCTGGAGAAAAAGATAGCCGGTCTGGTGCGGGGCACCGTGAGCAGCTCCTCTACCCCGGCCCAGTCCGTGCTGATACGCCTCCTGAAGAGCGAGACCTACCAGGCCCAGAAAGCGGTTGCCCGGGATATTCTCCAGGCTCGGTACGAGACCCTCCATACCATCCTCCAGGCCCAGGAAGCGCAGCAGCGGGCACCCATGCTCAAGCCCCTGCCCTGTAACTCGGGCTACTTCATGAGCTTCTACTGCACACCCCATAACGCCGAGGAGCTCCGTCTGGCCCTCCTCGACGCCGGAGTGGGGGTAATTTCCGTGGGGAAGAGCTATCTCCGCGTGGCCTTCGCCGGGATCGACCGGGAAGATTTGCCGGAACTCTACGAGACGATCTTCTCCGTGGCCGAGGCGCTGGGAACACCACCCTGCCCCCAGACCCACCCCGTACAGGAGTCGATCGAGGCATGACCCGCGCCCCCGGCCGGAGCACCCGACAGCGGCACCCCCTCCCGACGGGTCGCCGCTCCACCCCGCCGGGGGCGGGCCCCAGGCCGGGCCGGGGCCCTGTCCCGGGCGTGAGCCCTGTCCTGGGCCAGGGCCTCGCCCTGGGGATGATCCTGGGTCTCACCCTGACCATGAGTCTGACCCTGGGAGCGTGCAGCAGCCCGAAAGAGCCACTGACCCTCTGGAGCAACCACACCGATGCAGCCCTCCTGGCAGAACTTTACCGGCACGAGACGGGCCAGCCCCTGCGCTTCCGCTACGTGAAAAACCTCACCGAAGCACTCACCCACCAGCGGGTAGACGCCGACGTAGTAATCGGCCAGTGGGTGAACAATCCCCCGGCCCGGGCTGTCATGAGACCCGACAACGACCAGTCGCCCTGGACACCCCTGGCCTTCAACCTGGGAGCGGTGGTCTTCGACCGCTCCCGTGCCAGGATAACCGAACCCTTCGCCCTCACCCCCCGGGAGACAGCAACCGCCCTGCACCCCGGTCCGGGCAGGGACCGCCAGACCCCACCCCTGAAGTTCGTCCCCACCTCGGACCCCCGCTTTCTCTACGAGATGGCCCGCATCGAGGGAATGATCCCCGAGCCCCACCCCTCGGGAGGCCCCCGGTGGCAGGCAGACCCCTTCGACACGGCCTTTTCTGCCATCCGGGAGTTCCAGGGGAAGTGGAGCGCTTCGCCCCGGGAGGAACAGGCCTACCGGGCCCGCTTCCTCTACGAACCCTGGTACCGGCAGCTCGAGGATAACCGTGTCCTGGCGGTATACCTTCCCTCCACGGAACTCTTTGACTGGAGCTTCTTTTCCAGCGANTCCTGGGATTTCCGCTGGCTTCGCCGCGAGGATGGATCAATCCCCGTTCTGGAAGATCTGGTCTACGGCGGTATCACGGCGCATACACCACGGGAGGCCCGGGCCCGGGCCTTCCTGGAATGGGTTCGATCGGAGGAGACCCAAAAAAGCCTGATCGAATACAAGATAGACCAGCGGGTCGATACCTTCGGNTTCTTCGGCGGATTTTCCACCCTGACCAGGGTNAACCTCTGGATGACCAGAACCTTCTACCCCGACCTGGCAGGGCGGGTCCCCGAGCCGGAGACCCTTCATTTTCCCGGGCCGCGCCCCCGCTATTGGGACGAAGCTCGGCAAGCCCTGGTCCTCCCCTTTCTGCTGCGCGAGGCAGACCGCGAAACCGACCAGCCCCCCCCCAACGGGACCACCCCGGGTGAGCGCCTGGGCGATCTCCTGCGNCGCTGGTACGACCAGCGTGGTGATTAGGACGTTTTTTTCTCCAAAACCGACCATCGGGATTTGACAGTTCACCGATCTCCGCCTAAACTGACCTCCAATAAAATATTTTTGGAGGTGCCCTATGGCAACGGTTCAACTGAAGAACATCAACAAGGTCTACGACAACGGATTCCACGCGGTAAAAGACGCAAACATCAACATCCAGGATCGGGAGTTTGTAGTTCTGGTCGGTCCCTCGGGGTGTGGAAAAACGACGACCCTCCGCATGGTCGCCGGTCTCGAGGACATCAGCTCCGGTGATCTCACCATCGACGACAAGCGGGTCAACGACGTCCCCCCCAAGGATCGGGATATCGCCATGGTTTTCCAGAACTACGCGCTCTATCCTCACATGACCGTCCACGACAACATGGCCTTTGGCCTGAAGATCCGCAAATTCGACAAGGCCGACATCCAGGCCCGGGTCAACGAGGCCGCGCGCATTCTGGATATCGAGGCACTCCTGGACCGCAAGCCCAAGCAGCTCTCGGGTGGCCAGCGCCAGCGTGTCGCCGTGGGTCGCGCCATCGTGCGTCATCCCAAGGTCTTCCTCTTTGACGAACCCCTCTCCAACCTGGACGCAAAACTCCGGGTCCAGATGCGGGCCGAGATCTCCAGCCTCCACACCCGGCTCAACGCCACCATGATCTACGTGACCCACGACCAGGTCGAGGCCATGACCATGGGTGACAAGATCGTCGTCATGAAGGACGGGGTGATCATGCAGATCGGCGATCCCCTGACGCTCTACAACTACCCCACAAACCGNTTTGTGGCAGGTTTCATCGGTTCCCCGGCCATGAACTTTCTCACCATGAAGGTGACCGAGGAAAACGGCACGATCTACGGTGACGAGGGNAACTTCAAGATCGAACTCACCGGCAAGGTTGCCCAGGTANNCAAGGAGAAGGTCGGCAAGGAGATCATCTTCGGCATTCGCCCCGAGGACATGGTGTATGCCGCCGAGAATGCACCCGAAAACACCACCATAAGCGCCTCTGTCGAGGTGGTTGAGCCGCTGGGAGCGGAGATCCACATCTACGTGAACACCGGCAGCAACCAGCTGGTGGTGCGTGTTCCACCCTCCCATATGGTGCAGGTGGGCGACGCCATCAAGCTCACCCCCAACATGGATAAGGTCGTGGTCTTCGATATCGAGACCGAGGAGGCCCTCAACGTCGATATCGACCCCTACCAGCAGTAAGATACCAGCAGTAAGAACGATTCCCTGCGGCGGCTGGCCGCTGCGGGGAGTCCCCGGAACGCTTTTCCGGAACAGACCGGTCTTCCCCACGGGGCAGACCGGTTTTTTTGATTGCCTAGAACCCCCTTCCTGTCATATCATGGACAGTACTTATGACACCCCTGCCCTACGATCAAACAGAGACCCTCGTTCAGTCACTCAAATCGATAGAGAAGGACACGGAGAAGATCTTCCTGGGACTCTCCCGCGCACTGCCCGCGCTGGTCCAGGAGATGCAGCAGAGCCTGACCCGCTCGGATGAAGCGATCCGCACCATGGCGGATACCCGGGAGAACACTCCCGGAGGGAGCGCCGGGTCCGGAACGCTCCTGGCCGAGACCAATCAGGCCGTGCAGGAGTGGGAATCGCGCTTCCAGGCGCTCTCGGAACGGGAAACAGCGCTCTTTGATCAATTGCGGTCCGCCGTGGCCAGCCTGGAGACGATCTCCTCCTCCATCGACCAGATCAAACTCGACAGCGAGGATATGGAAATCGTCTCCCTGAACGCCATGACGGTGGCCCTCAAGGCAGGGAACGCCGGACGGGCCTTCAGTTACATTACAGAGGAGCTCAAGCGGCTCTCCAACAAGACGATCGCCCTGAGCGACACCGTNTCCAGGGCCGGAAAGGATCTCATCACCAGTTTCTCCGGTTTCGAGAGCGAGCTCGAAGAGACCCGGTCGCTACAGGAGTCCTTCTTCGTCTCCTTCCAGACCCGCATGACCCGAAGCTTCGAGGAGTTCGAACGGGCCGTGGAGAGCCTCATCGGAGGCTCCCGGGAACTGAGAGAAAAATCGAGGGAGCTTCAGCAGCCCATCAACCGAATGATGGAGGCGATCCAGCTCCAGGATCTGATCCGCCAGTCGATCGATCACATCATCATGGCCCTGGAGGTGATCAAGCCCGAGGAGAAGCTGGAGAACCGCTCGGAGCTGCTGGATGAACTGGCCTTCCTGAGGCAGATTCCCCCCCTGGCGGAATCCCTGATCGAGGACGTGGCCCGCCAGATCGACGAGAGCCTGGAAACCTTCACCACCCTCACCGACGACGCCGGCGAACGGCTGGAACAGCTGGACCGGGAGCGGAGGGATTTTGTAAAAGGAACGGTGGTCCTGGCCAACCAGGAAGAAATCACCTTCGATGCCCTGATGACAGAGATCTCGGGCATACTGGAAGAGCTGGTGAAGGACCTCAATACCAACCTTCGCCGGAAGGCAAACCTCCTCTCCCAGTCCGAGATGATCACGGGCAACGTGGAGGATTTGCAGAACACCTTCCGCACNTTCCATACCCTGGTGAACCGTTTCCGCAGCATCGACATCGCCGCCCGGATCGAGGTGGCGAAGCAGAGCGTACTCCGCNCCATGGGCACCAGCACAGAGCACATGACAAAACTCACCCAGAAGATCGGCTCCGATGTGGAAAGCTCCCTGAACGTAACCCAGGAGTTCATCGAGACTACGGCCAGGGTGATGGAGAACTACCGGACCCTCTACCAGGAGGANACGAACTTTGCCGATACCTTCCAGTCCGACATGAAGCAGCACTACCGTCATCTCGAGTCCAGTCGCGAACAGGTCAACCGGATCATCTCGGGCTTCTCCCTCTTCACGGAACGCTTCTTCGCCGTCTTCAACCAGAGTCGGGAGAACGGGAAAAAACTGAGGCATACCAGTGGCGAGATGCGAGCCCTCAAGGATCAGATGGCCGCCATGCGCCACAGTATCGAGAGTCGCTACCGGGAGGCNCTGAAGGAGGAAAACCTCGAGACCTGGACGATCGAGGACACACGGCTGCGCGAGATAATCGAGCGGTTCACCATCTTCACCCACAAGCAGCAGGCGGGAGAGATCGCGGGCTTCGCCGTCGAGGAGGGCGTTGCCGCCGGTGATGTCACACTCTTCTGAGCCGCTACCCCGGCGGGCGCGGCAGACTGTCCGGTGCTGTCCGGCACCTGACGGCACCCGGCATCGGGAACACCAAAATCCGTGGCGTCTAATCTGGCGGGATGTGATCTGGCGGGATGTGAAAAACGACGAAGTGAAAAAAGACGATGTACACCCATTTTGACCAGCGTTTCGGATATACCACCTCGACGATCCACCCGGGCGAGTATTACTCGACCAGCGACGACATCATAATCGCTACGATTCTCGGTAGCTGCATCGCCGTGGCCTTCTACGACCCCGTAAAGCGTCAGGGCGGGATGAACCATTTCATGCTCCCCGGCGAGCTCCACAGCTCCGACTACTACCGCGAGTCCTCGGGCCGCTACGGCATGTTCGCCATGGAACTGATCATCAACGACCTCATCAAAAAGGGATCNCGCCGGGAGAATCTGGTTGCCAAGGTTTTCGGGGGGGGCCACGTCCTCCACAACACCAGCAGCGGAAGGATTCCCGAGAGTAACATAAAATTCGCCCTGGATTTTCTTGAGACCGAGAAGATCCCCGTTGTGAGCAAAGACGTGGGCGGCTACGAAGCCAGAAAGGTCCTCTTTTTTGCCCGCACATCGCGGGTGCTCCTGAAACGGTTCAAGGGACAGCTGATCAAGCCCGTGGAACGGGAAGAATCGGCCTATCTGGCGCGGATCAAGAAAAAGAAAGACGACCAGTCCAAAGCCACCTTCTTTTGATCCGGCCATGAACCGCTAATCCGGCCCTGAAATCCTCACCCGGCTCCGGGCCCCTGACCGTGAATCCCGACCCGTCCCCGGGCCCTCCCCGGGGAAACCGCCGCCGATCCTAGGGAGCGGGCCTGAAGGAGAAAGCCTTGAGAAGCCGCAGCGCCTCTCCCAGGGAGCGCAGGGCCTCGTCGGGGTGGGGAATGCCGGCAAACCCCCGGGCCTCGGCGCGGGCATAGCGGGGGCCGAAATCNCAGACCGCCTCCCAGAGCGCCACCAGACGGTCACCCGTGAGCGGCCCCCGGTACAAGCTCANCACAGCCTCCTCCAGAAGCGTTTCCAGGGCCTCCCGGGACCGGGCGAAGGCCTCCGCCTCGGGGCCATCCTGGCTGGAGCGTCCCGGCAGATCCAGGGTCCGTTCGTGGCCACTCCCCAGAACAGCCAGAAGCTCTTCCCCCCGGCGAAGCTCGAACCGTCCCGTGATCACCTTCATCCTGAGCTGCTCTCCCGGGGAAGCTCCCCCGCCCGGCGGGGTGCGGCGCTGGACCTCCACCCGTCCCCGGCCGGAGAGGATGAGATCGCCCAGCGAGAGAAGAAGATCTCCNCCCCGGTCGTCGATCCACTCCAGGGAGCCCTGGAGCAGTTCGAACCGGGACTCCGAGACGGCGATCACCATCGAAGCCGGAGCGACCTCGAAGAGCCCCGCGTAGTCCGGCAGGCGGCGTATCTCCAGGGGCCGTTCCACGGAGACNACCAGATCGTAGGGTTTCAGCGAGAAGGCCCGGCCCTGCCGGGGAAGCTCCAGCACCCCCGGTCTCAGGAGCGTCCCCGCCTGGCCGTACCGGACCACCCGCACCGTCTCGCCCCGGAGCGCCCCCTCCTGAAGCTCTCGCACAAAGAGATCCAGGGTCGCTTCCCGGGCTGGCACCCCGGGGGCCCGAAAGGGCGGCGGTGCGGGTGCACCTGCATCTGCCCACAGCGCCCCGGCGCCGGCCAAAAGGGACCAGGCCGGAAGGAAACAGGCCAGAATTACCCACCGGACCGACCGTGGCGAGATCCCTCTGCGGGATCCTGGTGGTGCTGCGATTCTCTCTGTCATGAACGCCTCCTGTTGCCGCGCTGCTCCCGGCACTGTACCGGCATGACCACTGGCCGTNCTACCCGGCCCTGTNNCGCTTACCGCCTCTCGGGGCCCCGCTCTGTCCCGTGACACCCTTCTNCCCCGCACCCCCGGCTGAACCCCTCCAGGGGCCGCATGATCGGTTTCAGCGGGGCCGTCCTCTTTTCGAGAAAATCCCGCCAGAGGGTGCTGCTTTCCATNCAAAGATACACCGCTGCCCCGGGCAGGACCCGCCGAAGCTCGTCCCGCATGAACCGGTAGATTCCCGCGCGCAGCGGCTGNAGATACCGCATCTTCCCGTCACGGCACTGGACAAACTCCTCCAGGGCGTAGGGGCGCTCTTCTATGGCCCCCCGCAGCGGCAGGGGATANCTGAGCGTTCCCAGGCTGACCCACTCTACGGGGGCGTCGGAGAACTCGCCCAGAAGGTGCACCACCTCACCGTAGCTCTGGCGCCACCCGGGATGGTGGATGATCGGATCAAAATGAAAGGCCAGGCGGTACCCCTTTTCCAGGGCCAGCCGGGCGGCAGCGAGACGCTCCTCCAGGGTCGCCGCCCACCCCTCTTCCCGNGCCACGATCCCGGGAGGGTTCAGGGAAAACCCCACCACCAGGGACGACCCCCGAGGAACCTCGGGCAGATGCGCCACATAGTCGGTTTTGGTCTTCAACTCGAACCGGAGATTGGGAATATCGGCCAGGCCCTCCACAAAGGGACGCGACAGATCAAAGAGAGGGTCGTAGAGCAGGCTGTCGCCTACCTCACCGGTGCCTGCACGAATCGTGTGGCCGGGCATTTCCCGGGCAAGACGACGGAGGTGATCGATCCGGGACTGGTGAGGCAGAAGCACCTCGAGCGTCCTGTTGCGGAGATAACTCTGCATGATGCAATAGGTACACCCCAGGGTGCACCCCACGTAGATGTTCTGGGTGAGATAATTGCAGCACCGGTGCCCCTGCGTTCCCGGGCAGGGGCCAAAGTCGGCGGAGCTCCCGGGGCGCACCACCATCGTCTCGGCCCGGGCCAGTTCGGGGGGAAGGGAATCGCGGGAACTCCCGGCGACCTCGCTCCAGGAACGCGAGACCAGGGGGANGTTCTGTCGGGCGATACGCTCCTCGACCCGGTCCCGCAGACGGGATCCCTCCTCCCCGGGGAGATCAGGGTGCCAGAGAATCGTCGAGAGGGTCTTGGAATAGTAGTTCCAGCAATCCATCCAGGTCCTGCTCCATCTTCTGTACCGCACCCAGGCGGCGTCGTAATTCTTCCACCGATCCTGCCTCGAAGGAGATACGGTACCGCGATCCCTCAAACCGGGNTGGCGGCTCCAGGCGGACACCGCTTCCCCGCAGAGTTCCTTCCTGCACGGCCCGGACAGCCGCCTCGAGACGGCGCAGCCGGGGGTAGCGGTGGTTCATCACCTCNCTGAANGCCTCTTCGGCCAGGGCCGGAGAGCTCTCCCCGNCGNACCCGCCGGACCCCTTCCCGGAAGGCTGTCCGGGGAGCNCCCCCGGAGAATCCCCCCACAGGCGCTCCAGAAGCGCTCCCACCGGAGCATCCCCTCCGGCCCGGCACAACTCCTCGGCCGCAACCAGAAACTGGCGCCTGCGGCTGAAGGAGAGGGNCTCCGAGAGCTTCAGCAGGGGCCCCAGAAGCNTCTCGGGCAACCCCGCTGCGCGTCCGGCCGTGCGCAGATCCAGGAGGTTCGCATTCAGNGCCCCCTGCAGGACAGGGGGAAGTTCCCGATACCGCGAGACCAGAGGGCCCGCAGGTCGGGAAGGATCTACCAGATCGTCGGGGTCCCCGGCACCGATCTCCCGGGCCACGCCGTANATCCGGTCCATCTCCCGCCAGCTGTAGCTACCGGCCCGGCCCTCCCGGACCAGGGCAGCCCGGAGGAGCGCCGGTTCTCCCGCCCCGATATCCACCAGCACCGCCGGAAGCCGAACCCCCGGGGCGACCCCCTCCAGCATGCGATGCCCCCAGACCAGAAGGAGCGGATTCTCCCGCACGAAATCACCCCCGGTGCGATCCCCGCCGNCCCCCCCGGGAGCGCTCACCCCGGGGCATTCATCAAGGGTGCCGGGNGAAGCTCCTGCAGGGCCTTCCCCCGCACAGCCATGGCGGAGGAAGCGCTCCAGATCCCGCCCTGGCACNCCCCCCTGCAGCGATTCGGGCGCCAGGGCNATCACCAGAGGAAANAGTCGGGAGCGCTCCCCCCGGGCCATCCCGCCGGGCTCCCCCTCGCTCCCGGGGGAATCAAAAAGATCAAACCGGGGGTTTTCCCCGGCGATCTGCCGGGCGGCATCGGCCGAGACCAGGGTCATTCCAATCGGTTCCGGTATCTGCAATTGCGCGGTCCGTGATTTCGCCATACTCGGAAAGAGCATAGCAGGGAGCATCCTCGTTGACAACGACAGGAACAGTCCGTACCATGCGGCCCATGAGTGCCAGAAAGCGTATTCGCGTTGCCCTTGTGGGGTGTGGAACCGTCGGAGGGGCAACGGCCCGCATCCTNATACAGGACAAGGAACTGCTCCTGCGTCGCAGCGGCGTGGAGATCGAGGTAGCTGCCCTGGTAGACAAGTCCTTCGATCACGCCCGCAGTCTGGGCCTCCCGGAGGAACTCTTCTGTTCCGGGATCGAACCGGTCCTGGCCGACCCCTCCCTGGACGCCGTGATCGAGCTGGCCGGGGGAGTTGAGTTTCCCCGAACCCTGATCATGCGTGCCCTGGACGCGGGCAAGCACGTCATCACGGCCAACAAGGCGCTCCTGGCCCTTCACGGCCCGGAACTCTTTGCCAGGGCCCGNCAGCAGGGGCTCACCATCGGGTTCGAGGCGAGCTGCGCCGGGGGTATCCCCGTTATCCGGGCCATAACCGATGGCCTTCTGGCCAACGAGATCGACGCCGTCTACGGTATTCTCAACGGCACCAGCAACTACATTCTCACCGAGATGATCCACAAGGGCAGTTCCTACGCCGATGCCCTGGAGCAGGCCCAGGAAATCGGCCTGGCCGAAGCAGACCCCAGCCTGGACGTCCAGGGCGGGGACACGGCCCACAAGATCGCCATCATGAGCTCCCTGGCCTTCGGAATATCTCCCGATTTTGCGGGCATCCCCGTCTCGGGGATCGANGACCTGGACGAGCAGGACGTCCTCACCGGCAGGGATCTGGGCTACGTGGTGAAGCTCCTGGCCGTGGCGCACCGCCACCCCCAGGGCGTGGCCATGTGGGTCGGTCCGGCCTTCATCTCCCGGGAACACCCCCTGGCCTGGGTCGAGGGCCCCTTTAACGCCGTGAGTATCTACGGCCACGCCGTGGGCCACACCCTCTTCTACGGACGCGGTGCCGGGGGTGACCCCACGGCGAGCGCCGTGATCTCGGACGTCCTGGGCCTCGCCCTGGGAATCACCCCCACCATCTTTGCCCACACCGGCTTCTGGCCCGACCGGAACGGCGGAGCCACCCAGCTGCCTGCGGGGAGCGAGGAACTCCGGTTCTACCTGCGCATCATGGCCGAGGACAAACCGGGCGTGCTGGCAGCGATCAGCACGATCCTGGCCAGGGAGCAGATCAGCATCGCCAGTCTNCACCAGAACGAGCAGGCCCGCGGGCAGGAGCTGATCCCCGTGGTGATCACCACCCACACCTGCACCCGACAGGCCCTGGACCGGGCCGTGCAGGAGATCAACGCCCTGGAAATAACGGGCAAGGAGGTGGTCCTTCTGCCCATTGTTGACGAACATCCCGAGAAAATCAGTTGACATAACGGGGGCACATCCATACCGTTTACTGGTATGAAATACCAAGAATTTAGCGTGAGCCCCCAGATTCCCAAGGATCTCAAGCCACTGGAAGAGATCGCCCACGATCTGTGGCTGAGCTGGAACCACGATGCGCTCAACCTTTTTATCAGGCTGGATTTTGATGCCTGGGTAAAAAGCGGCCAGAACCCCGTCCGGATGCTGGGGCTGGTAAGCCAGGAACGCTACGAGGCCCTCTCCCGGGACGATTCCTACCTGGCGGCCCTGCGGGCCGTGGTGGACCGGTTCCGGCGGTACAAGTCCGGCAAGGATACCTGGTACCGGGGTTCCCGTAAAAATACCATCGCCTACTTTTCCATGGAATACGGCCTCGATGTGAGTCTCCCCATCTATTCGGGAGGGTTGGGAATCCTCTCGGGGGACCACATGAAGAGCGCCAGCGACCTGGGCCTTCCCCTGGTCGGGGTAGGCCTCCTCTANCAGCAGGGCTACTTTCAGCAGTACCTCAACGCCGACGGGTTCCAGCAGGAGAGCTATCCCGAGAACGACTGGTACAACATGCCCGTCCGGAAGGTCACCGACAAGGACGGCGCCGANGTAACGGTCACCGTCCAGTTTCCCGCCTCCCTGGTGACGGCCTGCATCTGGGAAGCCCGGATCGGCAGAACCAGCCTCTACCTCCTCGATGCCAACGTGGAACAGAACACGCCCGAAGACCGGCGCATCACGGCATCGCTCTACGGAGGGGACCGGGAGACGCGGATCAAGCAGGAAATTCTCCTGGGAATCGGCGGAATCCGGGCGCTCCGGGCCCTGGGAATCAACCCCGCCGTAACCCACATGAACGAGGGACACTCGGCGTTCCTGGGACTCGAGCGAATCCGCGAGTACGTCCAGCACCAGGGAATGAGCCGCCACGAAGCCATGCAGGCGCTCTGGCCAACCAACATCTTTACCACCCACACCCCCGTGCCCGCCGGCAACGAGCGGTTCGGCATCGACATGATGCACAAGTACTTCCACGCGATCACCGATGGAACGGGGTTTTCCTGGGAAGAGTTCATCGCCCTGGGCAGGGAGAACCCCGCCGACACCCAGGAGCCCTTCTGCATGACCGTCCTGGCGATCCGTCTCAGCGCCTACAACAACGGCGTGAGCAAACTCCACGGCGAGGTCTCGCGACAGATGTGGCAGCAGATCTGGCAGGACCTCCCCCGGGAGGAGATCCCCATCGGTCATGTCACCAACGGTGTTCACACCCGGAGCTTTCTGAGCCCCGAGATGAAGGAACTTCTGGACCGCTACTTCGGCCCCCGCTTCGACGATGACCCCACGCATCTGGATATCTGGAAACGCATGGACCGTATCTCCGACGAGGAACTCTGGCGAACCCACGAGATCAGAAAGAACAAGCTCGTGGCTTTCGCGCGAAAGCGCCTGCGNCAGCANCTNCTGCGGCGCGGGGCAAGCCAGGTCCAGCAGGCCTTTGCCGAGGAGGTCCTCTCGCCCTACACCCTGACCATCAGCTTTGCCCGCCGCTTTGCCACCTACAAGCGCGCCACCCTGCTCTTCCGGGACCCCGAGCGGCTCAAGCGGCTCCTGACCAACCCGGACCGCCCCGTGCAGCTTATCTTCGCGGGCAAGGCCCATCCCCACGATATCCCCGGCAAGAACCTCATCAAGGATATCGTCCACTACGCCAGCGATCCCGAGATACGGAGCAAGATCGTCTTCCTCGAGAACTACGATCTGGAGATCGCCAAGCATCTGGTCACGGGCAGTGATATCTGGCTCAACACACCCCGGAGGCCCCTGGAGGCCAGCGGAACCAGCGGCATGAAGGCCGCCATCAACGGGGTCCAGAACTTCTCCGTCCTCGACGGCTGGTGGGACGAGGGATACAACACCGAGCTGGGCTACGCCATCGGAGCGGGCGAAGAATACGCCGACGAGGAACTCCAGGACGAGATAGANAGCAAACTCCTCTACGACATCCTGGAACGGGAGATCATTCCGGCCTACTACGACCGGAGTCTGGACGGTCTGCCCCGGGAGTGGATCCACCGCATGAAGGAGTCCATGAGCAAACTGGGAGGTCAGTTTTCTACAAGCCGGATGCTCCTGCAGTACGCCGAGAAGTTCTACCTCCCCGCCCTGAAGAACTACGANAGGATAAAGCGCGACGACTTTGCCCAGCCCCGGGACCTGGCAGCCTACCTGCAGACCCTCCAGTCCCAGTGGGAGACGATCTCCATCAGCACCCTCAACGATGAGCTCAGCCGGAGCCTGAAGGTGGGCGATTCCTTCTCCGTGACCTGCTCTGTTCAGCTGGGAGAGATCGCCCCCGATCAGGTGGAGGTACAGCTCTACACGGGCCGGATTACCGCCCAGGGTGATCTGGAGGAGCCCGAGGTCGTGGCGATGAAAGTCCACAACTCCGAAGGGACCCTTCATACCTACCGGGGAAAGGTTCGGTGCAAGCTGGCGGGTCGTCAGGGCTACGCGATCAGGGTGATGCCCAACCACCCCGATCTGGTACACCCCTACGTCCCGGGGCTCATCGCCTGGAACGAGTGATCCCCCAACCCTCCGCCGGGGACCGGCCCGGACAGGAACGCCTGGAGCGCCTTCGGGCNCGCCGGGCCTCCGGGCCGGCTTCGGGTACTCCGTGCCTCCCCTCCGGGCCGGTCCCCTCTCAAGCCAGACCGGGGAAGCAGAACAGCGGCAGCGCTAGAGAATAAACCTGCCGATCCAGGGGTCGGCCACCACCAGAAGCACCACCACCACCAGGGCCGGAAGAAAGTCAGCCGTCTTTATCTTGCGCAGCTCCAGAAGNTTCAGGCCGATCATCACCACGATGGCACCGCCCGCGCCGCTGATCTCGCTCAGCATCAGGGGNGTCACCAGGGGAGACAGGAGCCCCGCTGCCAGGGTCAGCCCCCCCTGATAGAGCAGGATCGGGATCGCCGAGAACCCCACACCCAGACCGTAGGCGGCCGTGAGCAGCACCGCCATGGCTCCATCCATCACGGACTTTGTCAGAAGCAGCGAATAGCGTTGCTCCACACCGGCCTGAAAGGCCCCGATAATCGCCAGAGCCCCCACGCAGAAGAGGACCGTGGCCATCAGGAACCCCTCGGCGAAGGAATGATCAGACCCGGCGTGCCGGGGGAGCCTTCGCTTGATCATCTCGCCCCACCGGTAGATCCGGTCCTCGATCTCCAGGGCCGTTCCGGCGAGCCCCCCCACCACGAGGGAAATCACCAGATAGAGAATTCGCTCCGTCTCCAGGGCCATCTGGACTCCCAGAAGGATCGTCACGACCCCGATACCGGTGAAGACAACGCTCCGGAAATTCCCCCCCAGACCCTTTCCCGCCAGGAGACCCACCATCGTCCCCAGAATAACGGCGACAACGTTCACCACTGTAGCTATCATAGGAGCATGATTCTATCGAGCTTGCAGGAGCTCTGCAAACGTGCTAGCTTTTTCACGATGAGACAGTCGCACTTCCTCTCCGGAAAGAGCCTGCCGGCTCTGGCCTGTGTTTTTCTGCTTCTCCTCTCCGCAACGGCCCTGACGGGTTGCGAGAGCACCCCCGAGGAGATTCCTCCCGATCTCAGCCGCATGGAGATGTTCCAGCGAGCCCAGGAAGCGGCCGACCGGAACCAGTGGAATCTGGCCCTTCGCTATTACCGCGAGTTTTCCCGACGCTTCCCCGAGGACCGTGGCGCCATCATGGAAGCCAGGTACGAGATCGCCTTTATTTCCTACAAGCAAAAGAACTACGACGAGGCCCGGGAAGGCTTCGAGGCGATTATTGCCGCCTACGAGGACGAAGAGGCGAGGCAGGGTCTGCCCGAATGGCCCCTGGTGCTCGCGGGACGGCTCCTGGAGATCATCGAAGAACGAACCGGGGGAACCGAAGCCGGGGCTGGTGAAGCCACCGACGGGAGTGGCGCAGAAGGCAGCGCTGCGGACGGTGCAGAATGATACTGCCAATCCCGGAGATGCTGAGCCATGTAACCGACGGTCCCCGACGCGTGGCGGAACTGCAGCGGCGCTACCGCCGGACCTACGGAGCGGACCCCACGGTGGTGGTGAGCGCCCCGGGGCGCACCGAGATAATCGGGAACCATACGGACCACAACAACGGGCGCGTCGTTGCAGCAGCGATCACCCAGGACACGCTCGTTGTGGCCGGCCCGGCCCGGGCTCCCCGGGAGAGCACCCTGCGCCTTCTCTCCCTCGGCTGGGACCGGGAGTTTTCCCTGGACCTGGCCCGGCCCGATGAGGCCTCCCACGACACGGAGCGGCTCATGCTGGGGGTCGCCGAGGGGCTTGCCCAGCGGGATCTGCCCGCCCCCCCCTACTGGGGGTGCATGGAGAGCCGGGTTCTCCCGGGAAGCGGACTCAGCTCATCGGCAGCCCTGGAGGTCGCCCTGGCGGGGGTTCACGCTGTCCTGGCGGGGGTTAATATCTCGCCCCTGGAAGCGGCCCTGGCGGGGAANTACGCCGAGAACACCCACATGAACAAGCCCAGCGGGCTCATGGATCAGCTCGCATCGGCCCTGGGCGGTATGAACGCCATCGACTTCATCGAGCCCCGGGAGCCCCGAATCCACCGGATGGACGTGGATTTCTCCCGCACCAACCANACCCTGGTGGTGGTGCACACGGGGGGGTCCCACGCCGATCTCACCGATGACTACGCCTCGATTCCCCGGGAGATGGGGGCCGTTGCCAAAGGGCTGGGGGCAGAGACCCTCTCGGGAAGCTCCCGCAAGCAGCTCCTGGCGCACCTCTCGTCGCTCCGGTCCCAGGCGGGAGACCGGGCGATCCTGCGGGCACTTCACTTCTTTGACGAACAGGATCGGGTTCTGGCCTTTGCCGACGCAGCCGATTCCCGGAAGACCACGGAAATTCTCCAGATCATGAACGAGAGCGGCGACTCAAGCGCCAGACTGCTCCAGAATATTACCACCGGGGGAGCATCGCGGGATCAGTCTCTGGCCCTGGGGCTCGCCCTGACCAGATCGTACCTGGAACACCGCCAGGCTACAGGAGCTTGTCGCGTCCACGGGGGGGGCTTTGCCGGCACCATGCTGGCGGTCATTCCCGACGATCTGCTCCCCGAATACACCCGCGCCCTGGAACGGGCCTTCGGNGAGGGGTCCGTGGTCCCCCTGGAGATCAGACCCCAGGGGCTNGTGGCCGCCCACCTGGAGGGGGCGGAGGAACTCCTGCCGTAGCGGCCGCCGGCTGCTTCAGAGTCGGCGTTCCCGCTTTATCACGTTCCAGGCCTCCTGGATCTCCCGAAACCGTTCCGAAGCGTACTCTACAAACTCCTGGGGCATCCCCTGAGCCACAATCCGGTCGGGGTGGTACTCCTGCACCAGCTGGCGGTAGGTCTGGCGCAACTCCTCGTCGCTCGCCTCGGGCGTGAGACCCAGCACGGAAAAGGCGTAATCGGCTCCACCGAGATGCTTGTCTTTGATCGCCCGTAACTCCCCNGCCGAAACGCCCAGGACCGAGGCGACCGAGGCGATGATCTTCTCTTCCTCGGGATGNAATTCCTTGTTTGCCAGCGCCGTNTCGAAGAGCATNTCGATCAGACTTGCCCGGAGATCGGGCTGGTTCCGGGTGCACTGGGCAAACTGNCGGGCAAACTCCTCCACCGAGTAGGGCGAATTTTTTGCCTCGTTGAAGACCCGGATCGCAAAGGCGCGCTGTTGCCCCGTGACACCCATCCTGTCCAGGAANGAGACCACCGCCTCTCCCTGCTCCCGGGTAATTCTGCCGTCGGCCTTGGCGAGCTTTCCCAGGATGGAGAAGAGGGCCAGAAAAAACGCCGCCTGGCGCTCTTCGCGGTGACGGTCCTCCCGGCGACGCTCCTCCCGGTGCCGGGCCTGCGCGCCCGGGANGGGATCCTCCTGGAAGGCCCAGGCCCGCCGGGTACTTCCCTGCCGGGCTGCTCCTGCTTCCTGGGGCTCCTTGTCAAAGAGATGGTGCCCGATCGCGGCACCCGCCACCGCTCCCAGCGGGCCTCCTCCGATCACCAGACCGATCGTCCCTCCCAGTATCTTTCCAAACCAGCTCATTCCCGTTCTATCCTCTCTGTAATCGCGTCTCTGTCGNTGCCTGTCTGCACTCGCGTACTCCGGCCAGGGTACCCCTGGAGAGCTCCTGCGCCTCACACCCGGCCCAGCCGCGCCCGAGTCGAAGCAGAGGCCGGGCCCGCAGACAGGTAGCCCAGCCCCGTGAACTCTCCCGCGCCGGGCTGGCGACATACCAGGCAGCCCGGGGGTCTGTCCCCCCTTACCGGCCCTCACGCAGGCGGGAGGCTACCACCTCTCCGCTGATCATGCTCATGGTTGTNCCCGTCCCCGGGACGGTATACTGCCCGGCGTAGTAAAGATTTGACACCTTTTTCGACCTGTTTTTCAACCTGAACCAGGCCGTCTGAAAGAGGGTCTGACCCAGGCCGAAGGCGTTCCCCTTGAAGGCGTGGTAGTCCCGGGAGAACTCCCGCAGGGACATGGTCTCCTGAAAGATCAGATGTTTNCGTAAAGGCCGACCGGTTTTCTCCTCCATTCGGTCCAGCGCCTGATCCAGATAGATCTGGCGCTGTTTNGGGGTNTCTTCCAGCCCCGGAGCAACGGGGATCAGGAGAAAGAGCGCCTCCTTTCCCGGAGGCGCACAGGTTCTGTCCGTCCGGGATGGCAGGTGCAGGTAGAAGAGGGGCTTATCGATCCACCGGGGCTTCTCGTAGACCGCCTGAAAATGCTCTTCCCAGGGGGCATCAAAAAAGAAGGTATGGTGCTGGAACTCATCCAGGGGCCGATCAAAGGCAAGGTAGTAGTTCACCACAGCCGGAGCCAGGGAGAGGCGATCCCACTGGCCGGGAGAGACNGACCGGTATTCCGGCGANAGGAGCTGCTGCTCCACGTGGTGATAATCGGCGTTGGCCACCACCTGATCGAACTCCTCCTGATAGGTCTCGCCCGCCTGGGTGTGAACCGATGCGGACCGGGCACGCCCCTGCTCCACACGGAGGGCCGTTACCTCGTGACCCAGGCGGAANCGAACCCCCAGGTCCTCGCAGACCTGCTGCATCGCCCGGGCAACGGCGGAAAACCCGCCCTGGGGATACCAGGTCCCNAGAGAAAAATCGACGTGGTTCATGAGCGTATAGACCGCAGGNGTCTTCCCCGCCCGGCTGCCCAGAAAGACCACGGGAAACTCCAGGATTTTCCGGAGCGCCGGGCTCTGAACCTGTCGCCGCACCCGCGCNGCGTAGCTCTGAAAGAGGTTCAGCCGGGGCAGGTGCGGCACAACCCGGGGGTGCAGAAAATCGAAGATCGAATAATAGTTGCGGAAGATAAAGCTGTCCATGGCCAGGGTATACTTGGCCGCGCAATCCTCCAGGTAGCGGCCCAGACGCTCTCCGCTCCCGGGCTCGATCCCTTCGAAGACCTTCCGTGCTTCACCGGGGTCGGCCGGAATATCCAGGNAGAACTCCGGCCCCTCCCCGGGAGGGGTATCAAANTAGACGCGATAGCTGGGGTCGACCCGGTGGATCTCGTAGAACTCCTCCCGGGAACGGCCCATCTTCTGAAACCACTGGTCGTGCTCCCGGGGCATCCAGTACCAGCTGGGCCCCATGTCAAAGCGGAACCCCTCCCGCGTGAACTCGCGCGCCCGACCGCCGACCCAGCTGTTCTTCTCGAGAACTGTAACATCATAGCCGTCCCGGGCAAGGAACGCCGCCGCTGATAGTCCCCCGAACCCCGCGCCAACAACCAACACGCGCTTCATCGCTGCCTCCTGCGCCCCCGGCGCCCTTCTGCTGTACTAGAACAGTCCCGTGATCTGCCCCGTCTCTACATCGATGTCGACCCCGCGAAAGGCGGGAACGCTGGGAAGCCCCGGCATTGTCCGGATGTCCCCGGCCAGAGCGTAGACAAAGCCGGCACCTGCACTGGGCCGCAACTCCCGTACCGGAAAGATAAAGTTTTCCGGCGCATTTTTCAAAGCGGGGTCGTGGCTCAGGGAGAGATGGGTCTTGGCGATACAAACCGGCATGGTGCCGTAGCCCTCCTCCTCGTACCGTTCGATCTGGCGACGCGCCAGGGGACTCAGCTCGATATCTTTGGCCCCGTAGACCCGGGTTGCCACGGTACGCAGCTTCTCCTCCAGAGGAAGCGAAAGNTCGTAGAGGTGNCGCGGTTCGGTGGTGCGGGGTGCGTCGGCTGCCCGGGCCACGGCCTCGGCCAGGGCCGCAGCGCCCTCACCACCCCGGGCGTGATGGCGGGTAACCACGGCGTCGGCNGCCCCCTCGCGGAGCGCCGCCTCGCGAACCAGCGCGAGCTCCCCCTCCGTATCGGTGTCGAAGGCGTTCACCGCCACCACCAGGGGAACGCCAAAGAGAGCAGCGATCCTGATATGGGCACGCAGGTTGTCCAGGCCCGACCTCAGCAGATCGAGGTTNTCCTGGCAGTATTCCTGCGGCAGGGGGCGGCCCGGTGTCACGGNAGGCCCCCCGCCGTGCATCTTCAGGGCCCGGATCGTGGCGACCAGAACAACCGCATCGGGCATGATCCCGCTGACCCGGCACTTGATATCAAAAAACTTCTCCATGCCGATATCAGCACCGAAACCGCTCTCGGTCACCAGAAAACCGCCCCGGGCCAGGGCGATCCGGTCTGCCATGACCGAGGAGTTTCCGTGGGCGATATTGGCAAAGGGTCCCGCGTGAACAAAGGCGGGCTGGCCTTCCAGAGTCTGGAGCAGGTTGGGCCACAGGGCATCCCGGAGCAGTACCGTGGCCGCGCCAGCTACCCCGAGGTCCTCGGTTGTCACCGGCGCACCCCTGCGGTCCAGGGCCACCACGATCCGGCCTATCCGCTCCCGCAGGTCCCGCAGGTCCCGGGCCAGGGCAAGAACCGCCATAAGCTCGCTGGCCACGGTAATATCGAACCCGCCCTGACGGAGCGGCCCGTCGGCGAGCGCTCCCAGACCGGTGACGACGGAGCGGAGAGAACGGTCGTTCAGATCGAGGACGCGGTTCCACGATATCTCGTAGGGGTCGATGTGGACCTTCTGGATCCCCCGCTTCTGGAAGAAGGAATCGGACCAGCGTGACTCGTGGTACATCTGGTTATCGATCGCCGCAGCGATCAGGTTGTGAGCCGCCGTGATCGCGTGGATGTCGCCGGTCAGGTGGAGGTTGAAATCCTCCATGGGGAGAACCTGGCTGTACCCACCCCCGGCGGCACCGCCCTTTATTCCGAAGGTGGGCCCCTGCGAGGGCTGCCGTATGGCGCACATCCCCTTTCGTCCGATCGCCCCCAGCCCCTGGGTCAGGCCGACGGTGGTGGTTGTCTTTCCCTCCCCCAGCGGNGTCGGGGTGATGGCCGTAACATCGATGTACCGTGCTTCGGGGTGGCGCTCACCCCGGGCCAGAAGGGGGTCAACCTTGGCGATGTTTCTTCCCCAGGGAANCCACTCCNCCGGGGCGAGTCCGAGTCTGGCCGCGATGGTTTCAATCGGTTCAACCTGGGCGGCCTGGGCAATTTCCAGATCTGATAGACGCATTGTTGTGTTGTACCACAAAAAAGGGGTGCCGACAACGAAAACCTGGACCCGCCGCCCCGCAGGTTCGCCTGCCCGGGCACCAGCCCCACCGGAACCGGCAGCGGCACCGGCAGCCCCACCGGAACCGGCACCGGCCACCCGGGAAATCCAGATCTGCCTTATTCCGGCAGAAAGGACCTAAAAGGGAAGAAAATAGCGAACCCCGATGCCTGCACCGAAATTGGGAGAGGTATCGGGCACGATCCCCACACCGGGTGCTATCTCGGCAAAGAACTCCAGGGGCAGCTCCTCCAGGGGAAGCACCGAGAGGCCCAGGGGCACCCGAACCTCCACCCGGTGATCAGACCCGANCCGATAGGAGAGACCTCCTCCGACAAAGGGGGANAGATACCGNCCCCCCGCCGTCTCGATGATCGTCAGGTGATAGAGAGCGTTCGTGTGGAGATAGAGACCCGCGTCATCCTGAAAGGACCAGGCCAGGGCCGCGTCGACGGCGAACCCCGTCTCGGTAAACCAGAGTTTTGCCGTGAACCCCGAGGGTTCACCCAGAATGATACCGCCCCCGATAATAGCCGGCCCCTCGGCGAGCCCCGCCAGATCGACACGGCTCCGTTCCTCGGCCCGGCGGTCGGCCTGTCCCCAGAGAGGCGATGCCGCCGAAACCCCCAGGACGATCACCAGGGCCAGAACCCAGGATCGCCGAAAAAAAACCGGGGCCTTCCCTGCCCCTCCGTTACCGGGACTCCGGGTCGTCCCGGGATTCCGGTGTGTCCCGCTCCTTCTCGTATCGGGTTCTCTCTTCACGCTATCTCTGCTCACGCTCTTCCTGTTCACCCTATTCTTGTTCACACCAGACTCCTTGTCCCGGAACTGATTTGTTCCTCTCTCATCGTGCCCTGCAGGCTGCCCCGGGGGCACCCCCGGCACTCTATTCTATCGCAAAGATACGGCCTGGACCGCTCTTCGTCAAAGATCCGGCGACGCCCCGGGCCTTTGTGAAGGACGGCCCCGGCGCACCTCGTCGCTTCCCGGCCGATCCCTGCTTCTGCTTCTGCTCCTGCTCCGGAGCAGAAGATTTTGATTGCGAAACCGGGACAAGTATCGTACCGTATAGGAATGGAAGTTCGAGTCGTTATCATTTGCGTGAAGCCCGAATATTACGACCAGTTCGAGGAAATCACCGCCAAAAACCACGAAGCCTCCCTGGAGGAACCGGGGGTTCTTCGTTTCGACGTGCTGAAGGACGAGCAGAACCCCGGCGTCTACGCGCTCTACGAGATGTACCGCGACTCGGGGGCGATCCTGGCCCACAAGGAGAGCCGGCACTACAAGGAATGGCGCGACCAGGCAGAACCCATGATGGCCCACCCCCGCCACGGCATGGATTTCACGATCCTCTACCCGAAGAGCGAATCCTGAGGNCGAACCTCGGGGCTACCCCTCCCCCGGNCCCGGGGCNCCCTGAAAAGCGGCGCTCACCCGGTGTCCCGGGGCGATCTCGGTCATGATCAGCTCCCGAGGGTCTGCCACGGGGGGAACCGTGAGNTCTCCCGAGCCCGGAGGAACAGGAGGTTTCAGGNGCGTCTCGCTCCGGGGCCGCCCCAGAGCGGGCTGGGCGTCGAAGAGATACCTCGTGTAGGGGTGATGCCGCTCCCTCAGGAGATCCCCCGCCGGGGCCTCCTCCACCAGNACCCCCCGGTACATGACGCCGATCCGGTCGCACATATACCCCACCACGGCCAGATCGTGACCAATAAAGAGCATCGTCAATTTCCGCTCCTCCCGCACCTGAAGAAGCAGATTCAGAATCTGCCCCTGGATGGAAGCGTCCAGGGCACTCACCACCTCATCGCAGATAACCACCTCCGGCCCCGTGATGAGCGCCCGGGCGATGGATATCCGCTGACGCTGCCCCCCCGAAAAATCGGCCGGACGCCGGTCAAGATCGCCCGCCCGAAGNCCCACCTCTTCCAGAATTCGCCGGGCCTCTTCCTCGGCCCGGGCGCGCCCCGGCCAGGACGGTGCGTACCGGTACCCCGAGAGAAGCACCTCCCGAACGGTCATCCGGGGGTTCAGCGAGCGGGCAGGGTCCTGAAAGATATAGCGAATCCGGCTNCGCATCTCCTTCAAGGCCTGTCCCTCGACCCGCGAAAGGCGATACTCCTTTCCCTGGCGGCTGCGAAAGGTGATCTCCCCCGCCGANAGACGCTCCATCCGGACGATCAACCGGGCCGTGGTGGTCTTGCCACACCCCGATTCACCCACCAGGCCGTAGATCTCTCCCGGCTCAACGGCCAGGCTCAGGCCGTGCACGGCGTGGACAAACCGGTCCTGCCGGGCAAAGAATCCCGCATCCAGGGGGTAGCGCTTCTCCACGCGATCCAGGGTAATCACAGGCTTCCTCCAGGGTGCGGACCCTCACCAGAAGGGGGGGCNCCGGCGCCGGGAGAGACCGGCCCGGAACCCTTGGGACCGGGCACCAGACAGCGGAAGGAACTCTCGCCCTCCCTCCGCCAGGGAGGAAGCCCGCCACGGCATTCTGCGGTCACCAGGGAGCACCGGGGAGCAAANGGGCACCCCGGTTCGGGGGCCAGCGGATCGGGAGGCGCCCCCGTCAGCCCCTGCAGGGGCCCGTCCCGGTGGTGCGCGCCCAGAGGAACAAGCCCCCTCAGGAGCGCCTCGGTGTAGGGGTGCCGGGGCCGGGACAAGACATCCCCCGGGGGCCCNTCTTCCAGAATGACCCCGGCGTACATCACCACCAGCCGGTCGGCAAAGCCCGAAACNAGAGCCAGGTTATGNGTAATAAAGAGAATCGCCAGATTGCGCTTCCGCCGCAGATCCAGCAGAAGATCGATGATCCCCGCCTGGATCGTCACATCCAGAGCCGTGGTGGGCTCGTCGGCAACGAGCACGGCCGGTTCCGCCGCGAGGGCGTGGGCGATCATGATTCGCTGCAGAAGCCCCCCGGAAAACTGGTGAGGAAAGTTGTCGAGCCTCCTGGCCGGATCGGGGACCTTTACCTCCTCCAGAAGCCGGATCGACCGTTCACGGGCCTCCCGGGGNGAGATCTCCGGCGCGTGGGCCCGCAGGGTCTCGCTCAGGGAGGCNCCCACGGTATAGAGGGGGTCAAAGGAGCGGCCCGGCTCCTGAAAGATCATGGCCGCCTCCTTGCCCCGGTACCGGCGCAGCTCCTCCGCCTTCAGGCGGGCGATATCCTCTCCGCGGTAGAGGATCTTCCCCCCCGTGATCGCTCCGTTGCCGGGCAGAAGCCGCAGGATCGAGTGGGCCGTGACGCTCTTGCCNCTCCCCGACTCGCCCACCACCCCCAGAATCTCCCCCTGATCGAGGCGGAAAGAGACGCCCCGCACCGCCCGGAGCGGTCCCCCGGGCACGGCGAAGTCCACCTGAAGGGCCTCCACGGCGAGAAGTTCTGTCTTCGTCGTCACGAGGTCTCCTTTCGTTTCCGGGGGGAGGGTCGCTCCCGATGGTAGGGATCCAGGAGATCCCGCAGAAGATCACCGATGAAGTTAAACGCCAGAGTGGCCAGAAGCAGAAAGAGCCCGGGATACAGAAACCAGGGAAAGTTCCTCAGGTTCGCCAGGGTGGAGATCTCCCGGTTCAGGAGGCTTCCCCAGCTCACGGCGGGGTCCACGATCCCCAGACCGAGATAGCTCAGGACGGTCTCNCCCAGGATAAACCCGGGAATCCCCAGAGTCACACTCACGATGAGGATCGAGGACATCTGGGGGATGATGTGACGAAAGATGATCACCAGGGGGGGAATGCTCTCGAGCCGGGCGTTGACCACAAAATCCTCGCGCTTGATGCTGTGCACCAGCCCCCGGATAAGGCGGGCGCTCCCGGGCCACCCCACAAAGGAGAGGATCACCGTGATCAGCATAAAGGACTGGCCCGAATCGAGTTCCCGCGAGAGAAGGCTCCTCAGAAAGAGGATCAGATAGAGACCGGGAATGAGGATCACGAACTCGGCGATTCGCATGATCAGCCAGTCGATCCAGCCTCCGTAGTAGCCGGCGAGCCCCCCCAGAGCGATGGCGATCGAGAGGGAGATCGATATCCCGATGAAACCGATGGTGAGGGATATCCTGCTGCCGTAGAGAATCCTCGAGAAGAGATCCCGGCCCAGGTTGTCGGCACCCATAAGAAAGACGGGATAGGTTCGCCCCCCCTGCTCCCAATCGGCGCCCCGTTCGTCGTAGGCCTCGTCCGTCCCAAAAAGACGGACCCTTCCCGGCAGGACCCCCGCCAGACGGTAGGACGAACCGGTGGTAAAGAACCGGATCGGCACGTACTCGCCCCGCACGGGCGCGTAGCGCCAGGTCGACTCATCGATCAGGACGTGTTTCTGTATCTGCGGCCGGAACCCCAGCTCCCGGGAATAGAANCGGAGGTTGGGCGGATGGTAGGCGTGCTCGCGGAAGACCGTTCCCGCCCGGTAGGGCGCACAGAACTCGGCCAGAATCATGGTCCCGTAGAGGATCACCAGGACCAGCACCGAGGCGCCCGCCAGGGGTCGGCGCAGGAGAATACCGCCGGGGCTCCTCACCGGTCCGCTCCAAACTTGATTCGAGGGTCCACCAGGGCGAGCAGAATATCGCTGATCACCATGCCGGAGAGTACCAGAAAGCTGATAAACATGATGTTTGCCAGCACCAGGTTCACGTCTTCCTGGCGCACCGCCTCGAACATGAGGCGGCCGATGCCGGGATAGGAGAAGATAATCTCCAGGATCAGGGAGCCCGAGAAGAGGCTCGCCAGGAGGTTGGCGCTGGAGGTGATGTAGGGGTTCAGGGTGTTGCGGAAGGCGTGGGCAAAGTAGACCCGACCCTCGCTGATTCCCCGGCTGCGCAGGCTCGTGATGTAGGGTTGCCCCAGCTGGTCCAGCATGGTTGCCCGGATCATGCGCAGGGTCCCCCCGATGCCGCCCAGAAAGGCCCCGATCAGGGGGAGCAGAATGTGGTGAAGGTAACTGAAGGTGAACTTCAGGGGGGCCTCGGACCAGGGGAAATCGGGATAGGCCGTGATGGGAAAGATTCCCGAAACCGAGGCGAAGAGCTGCAGCAGGATCAGGAGCAGGAGCCCCGGAAAGGCGTGCAGCACCAGGGCCACCACGGTGGCCACCACGTCGGTGCGCGTTCCCGCCTTGGTGCTGAAATAGATCCCCAGGGCGAAGGAGATGATCGTCAGGAAAAAGAGCGATATCAGGTTGAGGATCAGACTGTTGATCATGCGGTCCCTGATCAGGAAGAGCACCGGCGCCCGGGATATCAGGGTTCGGCCCAGATCACGCTCCACCACTACCCGCCTGAGCCAGGTTGCGTACTGGATGTAAAAGGGCTGATCCAGACCGAGNCTGGCCCGGGCAGCGGCGATCGCCTCCTCGGTGTACTGGTGGTCGGGCTGGCGAAACTCGCTGTCCATCATCATCTGGCTGCGCACGTAGGTATCCACGATGTCCCCCGGGGTGAGAGACATGAGCCCGAAGACCCCCAGCCCGACAAAAAAAAGAATTGTCACCATGGAGAAGAGGCGTCCCGCGATGAACGACGCCAGGGGAAAGGCCTCGCGGAAGAGGATCACCGGCCGGGCCAGAAGCCGCAGGACCTCACCGGGGGTTCCCGGGGACCGCCGGGGAGCGCCTCGCCGGAGGGCGATCATGAATTGNNGCTCCCCATGGCGCCTCCTGCAGATGGTGGTCCCTGCAGAAAATAGTACATGCTGTCGCTGCCGCCCAGGGTATCAAAAAAGACGTTTTGCCAGCGATCCCGGATCGCGAAGAAGGAAAAGGGATGGACCGTGTAGAGCAGGGGCAGCTCGGTCAGGATAATCCGCTGGAACTCGTCGTAGATCTCCTTGCGCCGTTCCTGATCGAGGGTGAAGCGGCCCTCGTTATAGAGGTAGTCCACACGGGCCTCCCACTCCGTGGCGGGGCTTTCCTGGAGGGGGTGCCAGAGGTGAAAGTTCCCGCTGGACTGCCAGACGTTGCTGCCGCTCTCGGGCCAGTAGTTCACGCCCAGCGTCACCAGAACGACCTCCCAGTCGAAGGTTGAGGTGAGCCGCTCCACCAGGTTCTGGAAGTCGATGGGGCGTACCCGGGCGGTGATCCCGACATTTTCCAGCTCATCGGCAAAGATGTTGGCCATGTCTATTCCTGCGGTGTTTTCCGCACCCAGGCTGATGGTAAACTCGATGTGGTTGCCCCGGTCGTCGTAGAGAAGGCCGTCCTCGCCGGGGGTGATCCCGATCCCGGCGAGCAACTCGAGCGCCCGCTCGGGGTTGTAGGTATACTCCAGCCGGATATCCTCGTCGAAGAAGGGGTTGGGGGGAGCAAAGAAGTGGTAGGCCGGTGAGGCCAGGCTCCGGTAGACCTGACGGGCGATCCGGGGCCGGTTCAGGAGACTGCTCATGGCCTGGCGAAACTCGCGTTGCATGAACCAGCGGTGTCGCTGGGGGTTAATATTGGCAGGGTTCTGGTTGAAGGTGAAAAACGAGGCCCCCAGAGAGGCCCCTCCGCGATAGATCGAAAAATCGCGGGTTCCGATGCGCAGGAGCTCGTCCAGCTGCTCGGGTCGCACGGAGTGGCTGTCCTTGGTACCCTCGCGGAAGAGCAGGTAGGCGGTGTTCTCATCGGGGACGATCCGGTAGATCAGCCGCTCGATATAGGGGAGCCGCTGACCGGCCTCGTCCCGTCTCCAGTAGGCGGGGTTCCGCTTCATCACCGTCCGGACTCCCGGGGTGTATTCCACAATGTGGTAGGGCCCCACGCTGGGAATGGTGGTCACGTCGGTGTCCACGCTGAGCACGTCCAGAAGAGCCTCGCTCCCCCCCTCGGCCTTGGCGGGCTCGAAGATATGTCGGGGCCAGACCCGCATATTGGTAGAGAGAATCGGGTTTGCCACGATCCGGGGGAAGGTGAAAACCACCCGGCGTGTGTCGATTTTCTCCACCGTAACGCGGGCGCTGCTCCCGTCGGGCATCTCCACAAACTGCCCGGGGTAGCCGGGAAGGCGGAGACTGGGGTTGCCCTCGACCTGATCGTACCAGAAGACAATATCGTCGGCCGTCACGGGAATCCAGGTCTCGGGGTCCGAGTCGGGCGTGGTCCAGTAGAGATCATCCCGAAGGGTGTAGAAAACGCGGAGCTTGTCCTGGTCATGATCGACCTCCACGGAGAAGGAGGCCATCCGGGGGATAAACTCCCGCCGGTACACGTCATAATCGGCCAGGTAATCGCTCAGGTGATTCACAATTGCCCGGGTATCACCGTCCCGGGCGGTGAGGTCGTTAAAGGANTTGGGGTCGCTCGTGAGGGTGGCCACAAAGGTNCCCCCGGGCTGGCCCGGACGGTACTCGGGAGGCCCCGGGCGGTAGGAGGTTTGCTGGAGCAAGGTGCTGCGCCGCTGTTCGCGCAGGAGCTGGGCCTCCTCCCTGGAGACTTCGGGCTCCCGGCTGCATCCCGCCAGCCCCACCACCAGAGAGACCACCAGGATCGCCGCCAGNCCCGGTGTCAGAGCCAGGGCGAGCCCCCTGCGGGACAGACTGCTTCTCCTAGACAAGATGGACCTCGATNCCCCGACTGCGGAAGAGGTCCAGGTACTCCTGGGGTGCCTTCTCATCGGTCACTACATAACTGAGGTCGTCCAGATTTGCAACACGATTGAACCGGGCCTTGCCGAATTTTCTGGAATCGGCCACCAGAATAACCCTGGTGGAGACGGAGATCATGGCCTGCACCAGGGGAACCAGGCGGCTCTCGAAGAAGGTTATGCCCTGGTCGCGGTGGATTCCGTCGGCCGAGAGGATCGTGGTGTGTTCCCGATGACAGCTATCAAAGTACCCTCCCCGGCCAACCCGGGGATCCACCACGTACTTGTTCCAGACCTCCCCGCCCAGCAAAACCAGNCGGATGTTCTCCGAGACCCCCGCTTCCAGGGCGAGCTCCACGGAACTGGTGATCAGCCGAAAGTGGCGATCCTCGATGCCGCTCATGATCTTGCCCGTGAGAAAGGTGGTGGTACCCGGACCGATGAGGATATCGTCCTGGTCGCGCACAAGCTCGGTACAGTACTCGGCGATACGAATCTTTTCCTCTACGGCCTGGATCATGGGCCCCGGGGCCAGTGCCCCCGCCTTGTCGGCCTTGTAGATCACCCCGCCCCCCACGGTTTGCAACACCGTGGAGTCCTGCTCGAGTCGTTTGATGTCACGCCTGATCGTGGCCGTGGAGACCTGAAAGAACCGCGCCAGCTCCTCCAGTGTGGTGTGGCGTTCCAGACGGATCTTGTTCAGCACCCCCCGCAGACGTTCCTTTCTGCTCTGCACCACCATAGCCATAGCCAGCTCAACCGCTAGTCACTGGTGAGATACCCCACAATCTTTTCGAGATCCCGCTCCAGCCCCACACCGGTGAGAAAGGAAACGGAATGGATCACGGGGACATCACCCGTACCGGAGACGAAGGTGGTGGTCACCACCAGATCGTGGCCCTGAACCCTCTCGGGAACTTCCACAGCCTTGCACTGCGAGGTCTCCACGGGGATATTTCGCTTTCCCAGCTCTTCTTCAATTTTTCGCGCCACCACGGTGGACGTCGCAATCGCGGTCCCGCAGGCCACGAGAATCTTCTTTTTTCTGACCATCTGTATGACAACCTCTTTTCAGCCGCTCCCGTCGCTCCACTCCGGGCGAAGCAAAACATGGCAGGTCTGTTATATATTATTCTATTACATGAAGACGACGAAAACCGCCGACCTCCCATTCTAGCACAGAATACTGATATCGCCGAGAGAAGACAACGGAGGCAGGAGGAAATTTATGTGTCCCGGGAGGAACCTTTNNCCTGCACCGGGGACCGGAGCGGACTTGCTCTTCAGGGCTCTGTTCTTCAGGACCTCGCCATGGCCGGGGTTTNTTCCTGCGTCGAGGGCCGTAGCCTCACCCGGGCCCGGCCCCGCAGGAAGGCCCCGGGAAGCACCCCGGGAGACCCCGCCACGGGGCGGTTAAAGGCATCGGCTGGCCCCGTGACCGGCTCGAGGGCGATCGATCGCCGGTGGGGAGGAATAAAAACCTGGACCGTTCCGAAAGCGTCGTCGCACCAGAGCTCAAGACGGTGCCGCACCCCGTGCAGGACTACCCTGGAACCGTCCCGGGGAGAACCATCCAGGGGCCAGGCCAGGTCTATCTCGTCGTCACCGATCAGGCGGGGCGTGCGAAAATCCCGGGGTGAGCCCTCCACGGAGGGAGTCTCCCCCGTGGGAATCAGGTCACGATCCACCTGGTAATAGCACGGTGCGGGTATCTCCAGGGCGAGCCGGTCCACCCGGTCGGCCTCGGGTAGCGAGAAATAGGGATGCCATCCCAGCGCGACCGGTGCCGTCTCAGGACCGGTATTTTTCACCAGCAGATCCACCAGCAGGGAATCGTCCCTGAGGGTATAGGTGACCTCCAGAAAGAGAGGAAAGGGATAGCCCTCGCGAGGTTCCAGGGCTCCCTCCAGGAACAGCACCGACTCACGGGAGCATTCCTGTATTTTCAGCGCCTTCAGAGGAGTCTCGTAGAGAAAGCCGTGAATTGCATCGGTCCCATCGGGATCGTTCGGGGGTAGCTGGAAGAACCTTCCCTGCCAGCGGTATTCCCCCCGGGGAATACGATCGTTAAAGGGGACCAGCAAACGCCCGCAGAACCAGCGGGCCGATTCTTCAGAGGAAGAACCGTCGTCCAGAACAGCCAGCGCCCCCTCGCGGGAGCCCTCGGGCACCAGCCGAAGATCCCGGACCGCGCCACCCCGGGAGAGATCAACGGACAGCCGTGCCCCGGAAGGGCGCTCAAGACGACGTATCATGGTGGTGTCACCCTCCTTCCGGGGAAAAGAGCGCCTCGTAGCGCCGGGAATCGTAGAAGGTGAAGGGAAAGGTGCGGACATACTCCACCGGGCCACCACGCCGCAGTCCCTCCACGAGATGCGCGATCTGGGCCTGGGAGGCGAAGGCCTCGATGGAGGAGATCTTTTTCTCGAAGAGCGCCGCACCGGCGCGAATCTCCAGATCGGGCGCCTCCACAAAGGGACAATAGGCGGCGATCTCGTAGACCCGGGGGGTCTCTTCCAGGGGTGGTCCCAGTTCGGGCCAGATATCACCTCCGGCGTGGAAGAGGGAAATCAGCACCTCCTGGTGAACCAGCTTGTGGTCGGGGTGGTAGTCGGCGGAGGACATGATGAAGACCCGGGTCGGACGGAAGGAACGCAGCTCCGCCGTACAGCTGTTCTGGAGGCCGCAGAACCCGGCAACACCGTGCGGGTCGCCCTGGCCGCCCTGGGCGGCAGCCCGCCGCCCCAGATGAAGGTGCAGCTGCGAGTCCGGATACCCGTACCAGGCGTAGTCCTCCACCCCCAGCACCTGGAANGAGGCTGCCGTCTCCTCCTGACGCACCCGGACGATCTCGTCGGCCCCGGTAACGCTGGTGTAGCCCATGCGTCCGTCCGTGACGATCCTGGCCCGTTGGGAGACCCCCTCGGCGGAAGCGATCGCCATCAGCAGCCCCCCACCGATCGCCAGATCGTCGTCGTGGGGAGAGAAGAAGAGCCACCGCTCCTCCTCTCTCCAGTCCTCCATCACCCGGGACAGCGCTCCCCGCCGAACCGCTCCGTCGGGAAACCGTCGGGCCAGGCTATAGCCTCTCTCTGTTCCGTTCTCGCTCATTCTGTTTTCTCCAGTCANGGCATACTCCAGTCATGGCATCTCTTCAGTCATGACATTTCTGAGCCACGATATCTCCGATCTCTCAGGAGCCCTGAAACTCGTTGCCCACCTTGCGGGCCCGCTGGGGCTTGTCNGGGTTCACCCCCAGGGCGATCCCCGTCTCCACGAGAAGATTCCACCCTGCAGCGAGCTGGGCNTAGACAGCCTCGGGCCCTGCCTGGGGGATGCGGATCGTGGGGAATCGGGTCTCCCGGGAAGCGATCGCCACAACGTGGAGCCCCACCCCCTCGCTGAGAACCTGGGCGAATTTATCCTCTTCCTCGGGGTAGGGGTCGATGAGGACCACCGTGTCCTCGGGGTTCATCACNTCCTCGATCCCGTGAACCGCGTAGGTTCCCTCGAGGTAATCGGCGCGCTTGCGCGTGATCTCGTTGGTCTTGAGGGTGAGTTCCTCGGCAACACCATCGTTGCGCCCGGCGAAATAGATCATGGGAGAGGCCGCAACCCTGGCAACCAGGGCCGGATCNATCTCCACCGTCAGCGCCTCCTCCATAACGGCGGCGAGCTTCTCCCGGTCCANCCCGGGCTCACCNAGGAGATCGCGAAAGATCTCATCNTAGACCAGGGCCTGCTCCACCACCGATTTGGTGGCAGCCACGGCCTCCTCCGCGCCNCACTGCAACACAACGCGGTTNTCCGACTCGAGAGCGATGGGTGTTCCGTCGTGAGCCACCACACCGGTGAGGGTCACCCCCGCACCCCGGGCGCGAAGGTGTCGTATCAGCTTGACCCCCTCGGCGGTTCGTCCCGAGTTGGAGCCGATAAAAACGTGATACCCCTCGAGGTCGTACTCCCGGGCCTGCAGACACGCCTCNGTGGCGATCCGCGGGGCCCCGGCGGAGCGAAGGGCCCGGGCGATGAGATGCTTGGCCGGAAAAATCCGGCTGGAACCCTCCCCGGAGAGCAAAACGCGATCGGAGGTGACGGCAATCGCCTCCATCGGGGCTGTATCCAGGTTCCGGACCAGCGAAACGGTCTCCATCATCTCCCGGCACAGGGCGTAGCGGGTATATTTCTCTGTGTTCTTCATGGTCATTNCCTTCCTTTCTGGTTCATGATATTCAAACTATTCCTGGTCTTCAGACGGGTTATGTTATTCAGACGACGCATCCTCCCGGTCCCGCCTGATTACGACCGGGGGGCCTCCACCCGGGGAAGCCCNCCCAGATCGATACANTCCTCAAAATCTCCCGTCAGGGGGCGCAGGTAATCGAGAAACGCCGGGGTCACATACCCGGGGACAAGAAACTCGCCAGGCATGGGCCGAGCCCGAACGGCCACCTCCTCAAGCGGAGCCGTTCCGTACCCCACCCGATAGGGCGTTCCCGGTTCGCGCCGGATCGTTACCATAACCCCGCTCTCGCCCCGCACAGCCCGGGAAACAGCCTCGACACCGCAGGCCCAGGCCTCTTCCCTGTCCAGAGAGACCACCCGATCGGCCGCCGACATGGGCAGCGATTCAGGGATCTGGAACTCGCCGCGATACCCCGTGGCCTCGCTGATCAGGCGGTGCAGACTCAGAGCCGCACTGGCCCCGCTCATGGCTCCGAACTCGATATTGTTGAAGCGGTCCCGGGCGGTGTTGCCGGTGATTCCCGCCGACACGGGCGTCCCGTCATCCCAGCAGGTCCCCTCACCCACCACGATCGAGGCCCAGCCGTACTCACCAATAACACCCTCCACATCGGCAAGAACCCGCTCCCGGGTCAGGGGAATCTCGGGGACGTAGATCAGATGCGGAGCATCCTCGGGCGCTCTCTTGACCACCGCCGAGGCCGCAGCGAGCCAGCCTGCGTCGCGACCCACGGTCTGGTGAACCACAAAGCGATCGACCCGCTTCATGTCCCGGGCCAGACGCCCGGCGTGCTGAACCGAGAGCGCCACATAGCGGGCCGCCGAGGGAAAGCCCGGCGTATGATCCGTGGCGTAGAGATCGTTGTCCACGGTCTTGGGGATTCCCACCCCCTGCAGCTCGTATCCACCCTCACAGCAGTAACGGGTAACCCGGTGGATCGTGTCCATGGTATCGTTTCCGCCGATGTAAAAGAGATAGCGGATATTATACTTTTCCAGAAGCTCCCCGATGCGGGGCAGATCCTCGTCCTGAACCTTGTGGCGGCAGGACCCCAGGGCCGAACCGGGCGTACGGCTCAGGGCGACCAGATCAGAGGGCGAGAGCCCCCCCAGATCCAGGAGGCGCTCCTCCATGAACCCCTCGATGGCGTAGTTCATCCCGTAGATTCCCTCGAACCCCGCAGACCGGGCAGCCTGGATCACGCCAGCCAGGCTCGCGTTGATCACCGCCGTGGGGCCGCCCGACTGACCCACCAGGATATTTCCCCGGACCGTTCCTCGTGCTTTTTCTCCGCTCATCTCATTACCTCTCCTGCAAGTATCGTATCAAGACTATCTTCGTAAACCAGGTGAGCAGCCCCCAGGAGGGCCGCCTGGCGATGCAGCACCGTCTCTGCGGTGATCCCCGACTCATCCAGGGCGCGCCGGGTCTCGTGAAGGTCCCCGAGGAGCCCCTCGCCGGGGTCCGAATCGGGGAGGCTGATCACCACCCGGGAGGGATCGGAAAAACGGACCGCCGTCGCTGCGGCCCTGTCCAGCTCCTCCGTGCTGTGACCGGGAGATGGGGGCAGGAGCTCGCCCGCGCTCCCCCGGGCACCGCGCCACACGCGCCCCCCCATGACCATCCCCGCGCCCACCGAGGGGGGATCCTCCGTGAAAACCAGCGCCAGCAGGACCTCCTCCTGAAGACGGGAGCGCCTCCAGGCGTTGAAGGCGATGCAGTTGGCGTCGTTTTCTACCACCACCGGCAGGAGCCCCTTCTCCTCCCGGAGCGGGCTCCCCTGAAAAAGCCCCCCCTGAAGGCGCTGCTCTCCGCCCGGGTCAGCGGCCAGGGCCAGCCCCCGCCTGAGCAGGAGAGGCAGGTTCTCCAGATCGTGGGGGAAATCGGCCGAAGCACGAACATCNCCCCCGGGGGTGACCACGCTGGCCACGGCCAGGGCTGCCCCCAGGAGAGGAATCGCCCCGACCGGTTCTTTTCCGTGTTCCCCGGAAGACCCGCTTTCCCCGGAAGGTCCACTTTCCCCGGGAAGCCCGGCCAGCCCCGTCCCTCCGGCACCACCGCCCCCGCAGGAGGTTTCCTCAAGCTCCCGGGCCAGCCCGGCCAGAAGACCCGTAAATTCAACGTCCGAGGGAGAGCCCCCCAGGCAGCTCCTCCGGGCCGAGGNAACCACCCGGCCCGTGCAGTCCACCAGAACCCCCTCCAGCACCCGGGAGGTCCAGAAAAACGAAAGATACCGGCCCCGGGAAGGGTCCAGCGAGAGCAACCTCGAGGGCTTCCCCCCCCCTGCCCCGGGGGTCCCCCGGCCCAGCTCCAGCACCCAGCCCTGCCGGGAAAGCTCCCGGATCAGATTGGTCACCGTGGAGGGCCTCAGACCGGTTGCCCGCGAGAGGTCGGCCCGGGAAACGGCGGGGGAAGCGCGCAGCGTCTCCAGAAGCGTACGAAGATTCTCCCCTTTGATCCGGTCCTGCGTCCCCATGTCCCTCCGCTCCCCGATGTTNGTTCATTCACCGAATAAACTAACAGTAGCACGACCGCTATTTCTGGTCAAGAAAAAACCATCGGAACACCCAGCCTGTCCCTTGCCCGTCCTTTCTGATATGCTCGAGNCATGGCGAAAACCTTCGACGACAAACGAATCATTTATTCCATGCAGGGCGTCTCCAAGATGCACGGCACCCAGCAGGTTCTCAAAGACATACATCTGGCCTATTTCTACGGTGCCAAGATCGGCGTGCTGGGACTCAACGGATCGGGGAAATCCACCCTTCTGCGAATCCTCGCGGGGGTCGACACCGATTTCACCGGCGAGACCACGGTCTCACCGGGCTTCACCATCGGCTACCTGGAGCAGGAGCCGGAACTGCCCCCGGGAAAGACGGTGCGCGAGATCGTCTCCGAGGGTGCCCAGGAGACAATCGACCTCCTGGCGGAGTTCGAGGCGATCAGCGAAGCCTACGGCGATCCCGATGCAGACTATGAAAANCTGGGCCAGAAACAGGCCACCATCCAGGAAAAAATCGACGCCGTCGACGGCTGGGAGCTCGATTCCCGGCTGGAGCTGGCCATGGACGCCCTGCGCTGCCCCGAACCGGAGACGGTGGTGGATGTCCTCTCGGGAGGGGAACGGCGGCGGGTNGCCCTGTGCAGGCTCCTCCTGAAACAACCCGATATTCTGCTCCTGGACGAGCCCACAAACCACCTGGACGCCGAGACCGTGGCGTGGCTGGAGCGGCACCTGCGNGAATACCCCGGCACGGTCATCGCCGTAACCCACGACCGCTATTTTCTGGACAACGTGGCGGGGTGGATTCTGGAACTCGACCGGGGCCAGGGGATTCCCTGGAAAGGAAACTACTCGAGCTGGCTCGAGCAGAAGCAGGACCGCCTGGCCCGGGAAGAAAAGGGTGAGAGCGAGCGCCGGCGAACCCTGGCACGGGAGCTGGAATGGATTCGCATGACCCCCAAAGGAAAGCAGACCAAATCCAGGGCCCGTATCTCCAACTACGAAAAGCTCCTCTCCCAGGAAGGGCGGGAGAAAGTCCGCGAAACCCGCCTCACCATCCCCCCGGGACCGCGTCTGGGGAACCTGGTGATCGAGGCGGAAAAGATCACGAAGGGCTACGACACCANGCTCCTCTTCCAGGACCTCTCCTTCTCCGTTCCCGCCGGTGCCGTGGTGGGAATCGTGGGCCCCAACGGCGCGGGAAAGACCTCGCTTTTCCGCCTGATCGCCGGCCAGGAGGAGCCCGACCAGGGCACGCTTCGTCTGGGCGAGACGGTGAAGATCGCCTACGCCGATCAGATGCGCGCCTCCCTGGACCCGGAAAAGACCGTGTGGCAGCAGCTCTCCCACGGCCAGGACCTGATCCGCCTGGGAACCCAGGAGGTAAACTCCCGCGCCTTCTGCGCCTGGTTCAACTTCACCGGCTCGAGCCAGCAGAAACCTGTAGGGGTCCTCTCGGGGGGCGAACGGAACCGGCTGAATCTGGCAATGATGATCCAGCAGGGCGGAAACGTTCTGCTTCTGGACGAGCCCACCAACGATCTGGACGTGAATACCCTGCGCGCCCTCGAAGAGGGGCTGGAAGAATTTGCCGGATGCGCCCTGATCATCAGCCACGACCGCTGGTTCCTGGACCGGGTCTGCACTCACGTGATGGCCTTCGAGGACGACGGCGTGGTCTGGTACGAGGGGTCCTGGAGCGAATACGAGGCCGCGCGGCGCAAGCGTCTGGGATCGGCTGCTGACCGGCCCCACCGCTACGTCCACCGCAGCCTCACGCGCTGATCACCCGCCCCGCAGCACCCGCGCCTGGAGATCCACCCCCGANCGGGCGGTGATCTCCACGGTCAGGAGGCTNCCGGGCTGCACCCCCGCCCCGTCGTGGACCACCACCAGGCCGTCCACNTCGGGGGCGTTCAGGGGCGAACGGCCCAGCACAATATCGGTACCCTGAATCTGCTCCTCCACCAGAACGGGGAGCCTCCGTCCCACAAACCGCTCCAGCCGCCGGGCGACGATCCTCTCCTGAACAGCTTCCAGCGCCTCTTTTCGGCGGACCATCTCCTCGGGGGGAACGATCCCCCTGGTTTCCTCCCCCGCCGGGGTCCCCTCCTGGGCGCTGAAGGGAAAGACACCAACCCATTCCAGCTCGGCCTCTTCCACGAAATCCAGAAGCTCCCGGAAGTGAGACTCGGTCTCGCCGGGATACCCCACAATAAAGCTGGACCGGAGCGCNGCATCGGGGTTGATCGCGCGGATCTGCCCGATCAGCGAGAGATAGCGATGGGGATCCCCGGGCCGTCCCATGGCACGCAGGATCTCGGGCGAGCCGTGCTGAAAGGAGAGGTCAAAATANGGCAGAAGCCGCTGGTCCTGGCAGGTAAGCTCCACCACCTCCAGGGGAAAGATGTCGGGATAGAGGTACAGGGGCCGAAGCCAGAAGGATCCCGGTTCTCCCAGGAGGCGCCGCAGAAGCGCAGCGATACCGCCGGGATCGGTCTGGTGCCTCCAGGCGGCGAGATCCTGGGCCACCAGGTTAAACTCCTGCACACCCTGGCGCCGAAGCTGGCGGAACTCTTCCAGAATCGACCCGGCNCTGCGCGAGCGCTGGGGACCGCGAATATCGGGGATCGCNCAAAAACTGCACCGGTGGTCGCACCCCTCGGCGACCTTCAGAAAAGCCGACCCGGGATGCGACAGCAGNCGCCGACGCCGGGGCTCGGCCAGGTCTGCNCCGCCGGGGGGCAGCCAGACCAGGGGAGAGCCCCCGGAGGAGTCCTCCNGGCGGTCCTGGCTTCCCAGGCGATCGANAAACTCGGCGATCCTGTCGGGCTCGCGGTTGCCAAAGATCCCCGCCGCCTCGGGGANCCCCTCGGCCAGGGCATCGGGGAAGCGCTGGGTCAGACACCCCGCCAGGACCACCGTGGCCTCGGGATACCCGGCCATGACGGCCAGGGCTGTGTCGATCGATTCCTCCTGGGCGGGCTCGATAAAGCCGCAGGTGTTCACGATGATCACCTCGGCCCGGGCGGGGTCGTCGATCCAGACCCGACCGCTCTCTTCCAGACGAGCCCCCATAATCTCGGCATCGACCTGGTTCTTGGCGCACCCCAGGTTCTCGATATAAAANGTCCCTGCCTCGGGAGTTGATCCTGTCTCGGGCGCTGTCGCTNCTTNGGAATCACCCGATTCCGGCCTGGCGGTCTTGTCTGACATNTTTCGATTCACCTGTATTCTGATTTAATCCGTTCCCGGTTTAGCTGTCCCCGGTTTATCTGTCCCCGGGGCACCCCNTGGGGAGGTATCGGCTCACCCCGGATCACCTGCCGCTTCGGGCGGAGCCCGAGGCCCCGCCGCACAGCCCCCTAGTACAGGGGAAGCTGCTCCACCAGGAACTCCCCGTCCCCGGCCGTGCGACGAAGCACCAGGGCCACTACCTCGCCCTGACGNCCCAGATCCAGGGAGGACCCGGCCACGGTGAGCCCCACGTTCCCGGCATTGCTCACCCAGAGCCGCACCAGATCGGAGGCAGAGAGGGAAATGGTATCACCCTGGGTGTAGACCGCCTCCCGGCGGGGCTCCTGGTCAACCTGGTAGCGCACCAGGGTATNGCCCTGGACCTCCAGAGAGAGAGGAAACTCCCGCTCTTCACCCAGAGACGCCACNATCNGCGGAGCCCGCTCCCGGGAAGCCTCCCGGGTCCGGCCGATCTCGATCTCCAGNCGGTCCTCCTCGGAGAGGGAGGATTCCCCCGGAAGATCCTGCAGATCCTGGCCCACCACACGGTCTATCCGGGCCACTACCAGAGGGGGGTCCTGGTCCAGGTAGACCTGCCGGATCGCCACACGCACATCGGGCGTTCCCTCACCGGTGATATCCAGGGAGCGACTCGAACCCCGGGCGATCTCCACGATCCCGGCCTCGCTCCCCAGAGCCACCCGTTCACCGATGGAGATGAACTGAAGCAACGCCCGGGTCTCTCCCACGGGAACAGCCACCCGGTCACCTTGGGCAAAGCTCCGCTCGATGAACTGGTTGCTCAGGAGAACGGGAGGGGCCACATCCTCCCCCTGGGGGCGTTCCCGGGAAAAANAAGGCAACCTCACATCCATCCGGAGTGCCAGATAGACCCCGCCCCCCAGNAGCGCCACGAGAAAAACCACCGCCATCGCCTTCAGGGGTACGCGCAGGGGTTTCCGGTCCAGCAACTCCTCTATGGGAAGGGGCTGCTCCTGAATCTGCATGTTGCGGTACAGCCCCACCACCTCGTCGGGATCGAGCCCCANATAGGCCCCGTAAGAACGGAGNAACCCCAAAAGGTAGGCCTCCCCCGGGAGCTGATCGAAGGCCTCGTCTTCCAGCGCCTGGATATAGCGCTTGGATATATGGGTATCGCGCTCGGCCTGCTCCAGCGAGAGGCCACGTGCATCCCGGGCAGACCGCAGCTTTTCGCTGATAGACTCCAAGAATTACCCCTCGCCTTCAAACAGAAAGTCGTGGAAGGTATTGGCCGACGAGGGACCCCGATAATCGAAGCGACTCGCCGGAATCCCCGGGTTCCGGTCAATGTTGGTGAAATCAAACTGGATTTCCTGATAATCGGCCGTTACCGCCTCGATACGCCGGATGAGNTTGTCAGCACCTACCGAGAGAATCAGCTGGCGGAAGCCCTCGGAGGTACTCCTCCAGTTCAGCCGCAGTTTTGTCACCATCTCGCTGGAGCCTTCCTCCAGGGGAACGGCGTTGGGGCTGTCCAGATAGGCGATACCGTAGCCCCGCCTCAGGAGCTGCAACCCCCGCCCGCTGGCAGCAGCAGCGATGGCCGCATCGCCCCCGGACTGCAAACGCTGGCTCAGAACCACGTTGTACCGGGGCAGATACACCTGCAGGCGCTCGCCATCGGAGACCAGCACCTGATCCTCGGGCTGGGAGAAATCGATCCTGATCTTGTGGGGATCCTTAAAGAGCAGGACACCCCGGGACACACTGCCACCGTTCCTGATGACAATATCGGCAGAGTACTCCTCGAGCGTCCCGTATTCCTGCGCCACCCGGTCAAAGAAGGCCGTGGCAGGCATAAGGTCCTGGGCAGCTACAAAGCTGCCTGCCAAAAGCAGAAGAACTGCCATTCCTGATCTTGCTATTTTCTGTAATCCAAACACCATACCCTGCATTCCTGAAGCTGCTGCCATTATTTTTTGTAGTGTAGCCACATATATCCCTTTGTCAACCGCACTACCTCGCCGGGAGAGACCCCCCTCATCTGATCATATCCCCGGTACGGTAAAATTTCTACGGTTCATCCTATCTTTTGCACCCCGCCGTCTGGCTGGTCCCCCGCCGGGTCTGTTTGCACCCCCGCCGAGTCTGATAGAATACCCCCATGTTCGTCATATCTCTCGGAGGGTCAATCCTGGTTCCAGACCAGATTGACACCAGCTTTCTTGCCTCGTTTCGGACGATCCTGGAAGAGCACCTTCAGGATCCCACCCAGCGCGTTGTCCTGGTGATCGGCGGCGGAGGCCCCGCCCGACGGTATCAGGAAGCCTACCGCTCCCTGACAGCAACCCCCGACCCCGACGCCCAGGACTGGATCGGAATCATGGCCACCCGTTTGAACGCCGAACTGGTCCGTCAGGCCCTGGCCCCGCACTGCTGCGACCCCGTAGTCTACGACCCCACCGCCGAAGCGCCCTTCACNGGAAGAATTCTGGTTGCCGCAGGCTGGAAACCGGGCTTCAGCACCGATTTCGATGCAGTCAAGCTGGCCGAGCGATTTGGAGCAGACACGGTGGTAAACCTCAGCAACATCGCCCAGGTCTACACAGCGGACCCCAAGGAAGACCCCTCGGCAACTCCCCTGGAACGGGTCACGTGGGAAGAGTTCCGGCGCATCGTAGGAGACCACTGGACCCCGGGCAAAAACCTCCCCTTCGACCCCGTGGCAACCCGACGAGCCGCTGAACTGGGGCTCCGCGTGATCGCCGCCGACGGGAAAAATCTCGAGAACACCCGGGCAATCCTGGCGGGAGAGGAATTTTTCGGCACCCGGATCGGCCCCTGATCCGGGGGACTCCCCGAGGGACGCCCCCGGAGCCCACCCCTGGTCACCCCCGGGGCCCACATCATTCAGGGTCCCGGTCCTTCAGGCCGCCCGGGGGCCAACCCCTCAAGCACCCCGGACTCGCCCCGGATCCTCAGGACCTGGACCGGTTCGAAGCCAGCCGTTCCAGATCGGTCACGATGGCGGGATTCATGCGATGGGAAGCAGGAATCAGCGAGAGCGACCGGGCCTGCTCCCCCCGCTCTGCATCGGCCAGAACAGGAACCGACCGGTCGTACTCACCCAGGGAGAGATACAGCCGGGCAATCCGGTACGCCGGAGTATCATCCTCCCCGGGCAAGGGAAAAGGCACCCGCTCGATCCTCCCCAGCTGCTCCAGCGCCTCGTCGAGGAACCCTCGATCGTACAGCAGCTCCGCCGCCGCCAGATTAATATGAGCCAACTCGTCAGCCGAGAGAATGAGCCCCCGCAGACGCGAAACCTCACGAAGCCGATCGGTCATGATAAGCGCCGCCGTAAGCGACGAGAGCACCTCGATCCGTTTTTCCTGATCAAAACGGGAAACCGGCGCCTGGCCCAGCAACTCCGCAATCGTCGCCCCGGGAGACCACCCGGGCTCACCCTCGGCCCGCAGGAGAATAACAGCAGCAGCAGCCCGGGCCCGAACCTCGGGATCAGCGATGGACAGAGCCGTAGCGCAGGCCTCCTCGTAGTAATCCCCGTAGGGAAGACGACCGTCCTCCTGCAGCACCACCGTTCCCAGAAGCGCCTGGGCCACCGCCCGGGACGAGACAGGCGCGATATTCCCGATAATCGCCTCCGCCCCGGGCCGATCCCCCTGGACCAGAAAATAGCGTAAAACCTGGCGAATCTTCCCGAAATCACCCGGGCGGACCAGCAGCCCCTCCTCCGCCCTGCGCAGCGCCTGATCCTGAAGNCTCCGGGCATCACGGACATTCCCCAGCGTTCGGCTCAAATCAGCAAGACGAGTCTTCAGAATCACCGCCGTGGTGGGATCCTCAACAACCGGCACAATAGCAATCGCCTGCTGTACCACAGGATTCAGCGCCAGCCGGTCACCCTGGGCCCGGATAAGATCGGCCGCATCNACCAGAAACCGGACCCGCACAGTATCATCGTCCAGAAGGTACAAGGCATCGAGCGTCCTGCGGACCGACTCCTCATCGACATTGGGGTTNGCCAGCTGCGCCTCCAGAAGCCGGAAGAGAACCCTCCCCGCCTCCTNCGGGGCAANCCCCCGCACCCGNGAAACCACGGAGGAACTCACCGCAGCAGCACGCTCGCTGTAGGCATCGTCGAGCCCCGCCAGAACACTCCACATCCCGGCCCATTCCAGCAGAACCTCCCCCCCGGGCTCCCCGGCCCGGGAAAGACTCCCATCCAGGCGCCGGGCGATCTCCACGGAACGGCGCAACTGATCCTGATCCGCCTCGAGCCTGGCAAGACCCACCGCCGCCCGGGCGTAGACAGGAGCAACCAGCTCCAGGGGCGCGCCCTGGACAAACTCCAGAGCCACATCGAGATGAAAAATTCCCGTTCGGGGAGGCCCCGGATCGACCTCCACATCTGGACCCGTGGTGCACCCGGACAGAGAAAGAAGCAAAAATAGGACGCACGCAACACCGCCCCTGCGGAGCAGTTGCCAGAAAAACCGAGAAGTATGCACCGGGACCATCATATCGAACATAGGCAATTCCCCTGGTTTGGTCAACGCGCTATAGTAGAGAGATCATGTTTCACTCACAGAAGTTTCTTACACAATGCCGGAAAGTTCCTCCCCAGGCCTTTCTTTCGGCAGGAACCGAACAGGACCAGCTGGAATCCCTCTTTGCCCGTTTTCTGGGAGCCGTCCCCCGGGAACTCGCCCGGGACCTGCTGGATCACACCCTGGAAACAGCCGGAACCCGCGACGAAGCCCAGCAGAAACTGGCCGACCTGGTGGACCTCTTCTGGCTGCAATACGACGACGCCGCAGACCCCCTGACATTCCCGGACTGGGAACTCCTGCGGGAAACAGTCAACACCTGGGCCCAGGAACTGGACATCGACCTGGTACAGTACATCATGGAACGGGTCCTCACCCACAAAGCGCTCTGACCCCGCCCCCGGCACAGGGGCGGCCAGCCCCATTGCGCAGAACGCCAACCTGGTATAGGATTTGTCCCTGAAAAACAGGCCGGCGTGGCGGAATTGGTAGACGCAGCAGACTCAAAATCTGCCGCCCGCAAGGGTGTATCGGTTCAAGTCCGATCGCCGGTATAGACAGTCTGTCGGGCGTGCCCCGGCGCACGCGCCGGGTCCGGCTCTGCGGGGGTTCCGTCCGGGCGGCCCGGAGCGCCCGCCCGGACCGCCCAGGGGCGCCCCTCCGATCCGTCACGCAGCACACAGAGCCAGGCAATTCACCCCCATCACCGGGGAAATCCCGTTGCACCTTCGGGGAATCCAGGGGTGCACAAAACACGACAGGCGGAGTTCCCGAAACCCTGAAACTGAATGCGTGTTCCGGATTCAAGGGGAGCTGTTTCTATGGTATGCCGCAGAACCTGAAACGCCGAACAGCCGTGGCCTTTCCCACCCGCCGCGCACCGCGCAGAATCAACGGTTTGCGGTGTGCTCCCCGGAGCCACGCCTGGAGCTCGCGCGAAATTGAACGCACAAACATGCTTCAGGGTAGCAGTCGATACGTAATCATCCCCCCTGCTCCTGGCATAGCGGTCTCGACCGGCTTAGTCACCGAGGATCACAACCTCTCCGTTCTGGCCATCAACACGCACACGCTGGCCGTCGGCGAGCCGCCTCGTGGCCCCGGCCACACCCGCAACCGCAGGGAGCCCGTATTCACGAGCGACAACCGATCCGTGTGAGATCGGCCCTCCCCATTCCATAATCAACGCCCCTACCTTGAGAAAGAGAGGCGTCCAGGCCGGGTTAGTGCCGGTGGTCACAAGGACTTCGTCCTTCTGCAGATCCCTCCCTTCTTCGGGGGTGTGCAAGATGCGAACGCGGCCCTCGTGCATCCCCGGCGAGACCGGAACACCACACAGGACACCATCGCGATCACTCTCCATTCGTGCCGAATGGATCGCCTCGCCGGTACTGGTCAGAAGCCGCGGCGCTTTGAGCCGGCCGTTGCGGATATAGGCTTCGCGGTTCTCCGCTACAGCTTGCCTGAGATCGCTATGGGAGGTGAGGTCATCCATCCGCAGGAAGAAGACATCATCGCTCTGATCGAGCCGCCCCGCCCGGTGCAGCTCCCCACCGATGTCGTGGAGGCTGTTGCGAATCAATTGCAGGCCCTGGGTAATGACAAACTTTGACTGTTCGCGCGCACCAAACATCTCCCGGAAATCGTGAAGCAGCTTGCGCACCTTTTTCGCCACACGCGGTTTGCCAGCATCCAGCAACCGCCGACAGATACGGTCGATGGCCTCTTCGCCCATGCGACTGTTCCGGGCAAAGTCGGCCTTCGCCTGCCGATACCGGCCGTTCTCCATGTACGACCTTACAAGATCCAGAACGTAACCGGGCTCTTCCGCCCAGGTGGGGGTTCCTGGATCGAGTTCAATACTCTTTTTGTGCCCATAACGATCCAGAAATTCCCGAATCTCCCGGTCTTCGGCGTTCGGCTGACAGTTGGTGGTATCGTAGTGCTCGGCAAGTTGCATCAGTTCCATCCCCATGCTGGTGGTCACGCTGTGCGGCACCGCCTTCTCCACCAAGTCCAGGTCTGCCCTGTCACCAAGGTGCCTCTCCATGAGACGCCTCACCCTGGCGATGTACCCGGCCGAGGGAGCGATACCAAACAGAGTTCCGGCGCCAGCCATGAAGACCGCCCCGATCTGCTCACGGATGAAGTCGAGCTTCTCTTCGTATGTGCGGGCAGACTCGCAGGCGCGGCGGATGTCGGCTAGCGCGGTATCTCCGGCTGCGATAGCCCGGGTGCGCGCAGCACGGGCATTGCGTTTTCCGCGCAGGCCTTCACGCAATGCGTTCAACAGAAACCATAGCAGCCGCGGGTTTGCCACCTTGATGAAGGAGACCCGCTCCTTGTAACGCAATACCTCGTGGCGATTGGCCTCGAGATACTGCAGCAGGGCCATGGTGGTGATAGGGTCCTTGTCAGTGCTGTCGGGAGTTCGAAATTTCTTCCAGAATCTTTCCCGTCGCAGGAAGGGCGTGATATCCATGAAGAACCGTCCTCCGGCCGTCTTGAAATACCACAGGCTATTCTGCGGGATCTTTCGGGGACCGAGATCTTTGCGGACGCGCCGCACCGCCATGCGGATCAGATCCTCTCCGATGGGGGTAAACGGTTCCTGCATGGCCTGGGAATAGCTGTTCACGTTGATGTAGATGCGGACTCCGGGTCTGCCCGGCTCCGTCTCGGGTACCGGATAGAGGCTGGTGACAGGGCGTGACTGCACAAGATAGAGGGAGCCCCCTTCGCACGCCCACTCGATATCCTGGGGTTCACCAAAGTGCTGATCGGCCGTGAGGGCCAGGGCCCGGAGCTGTGAGATTTCCTCTTCGCTCAGGGAGGCTACCTCCTGCCGATCGACCGGGACCTCCACGTGTGAGATGCCGTCCTTCCTGCGGATGGTCATCTGTTCCTTGCGGGCAATCCGGGATTCGACGATACGGCCGCTCTCCCTGTCGATGACCCACTGATCGGGATTGACCTCGCCACTGACAACAGCCTCCCCCATGCCCCACGATGCGTTCAGAAGCAGCTGATCCCGCCTGCCGTTTAGAGGGTTGGCCGTAAAGAGGATTCCCGATGTGTCTGCAGCAACAAGCTTCTGCACCACGACCCCGTGCGCGAGATCGTCGTTCCCGATCCCCTGTCTGATCCGATACGACAGCGCCCTGGGGTTCCAGAGCGATGCCCAGCAGCGCACGATACGGTCAAGAAGATCAGGGATTCCGGCGACGTTCAGAAAACTGTCGTACTGGCCGGCGAANGAGAACCCCGGGAGGTCTTCCGCAGTGGACGACGATCTGACGGCAACGCTGACGTCCTTGCCAAGCGAGAAATACGCTTCGGTGATTTCCTCCCTGAGTTCTGCGGGAATCCGTACCGCTTGAAAGAGCGCCTGGATCTGTACTGCTGCGCGCTCCAGCTGGTCCGCATCATCGAGGGAGGTTTGGGAAAGAATCTCCTGGATAGACGGATCAAGGTTCTGCTCCGCCACGGCCGCACGGTAGGCATCGGTTGAGATAACGAACCCAGGCGGCACCGGCAGGCCCGCACGAAGCATCTCTCCAAGATTGACGGCCTTCCCTCCGGCGAGGGCACTATGATTGCTGGTGAGTGAATCGAGCACGATTATTCGGGCTCTGTGCGTGAGTTCACCGGCGTTGTTCGTTCCGTCCACGGGATTCCTTTCTCCTGCACAACCCAGGGGTAACCGGCAATGCCAGCCCACGAAAGGGGGGTGCCCAAACCGTGACAGCAGGGGGTGTCTGCCAATATGATCCTGTATTCAGGCCTGCTTGCGGTTTTCCGGAATGCAGACAAGCAGACCAGTTGCAGCACTGCTACTCATCTACCTCTATCGATACCGATTTAGCAAGATCTCCTTTGGCGCAAAATTGCTGCCAGTCGCTCCTTGAACGACATATCAACATCATTCATCTAATTTGTCTTTTCAACAAAATGTCTTCTATATTTCGCCTTCCATCAATAACTGCCAGAATATATATGTTGCTCGCTTCAATTTTATACATTATCCTCCAGGAGGATACAATCAATTCCCTGTATTTATCAATATTTTGCTTCTTTAATTCTGGTATCATTCTTCCGTGTTCAGGGATTGATTCTAATTTAACCACACTTTCTTTTATTTCGTTAAATTTTTCAAACGCGGTTTCTGACGATGTATTTGCAATATAATCGATAATTTCTATCAAATCTTTTTTTGCGGTCCTGGTCCAAATGATTTTCATCTTGATCGCTTGTCAGCAATTACGTTTTATTGTTTTTAATAAGCTTTTCTTCTATTTCCTTAAATACTTCGTTCTGATCGTGAATACTCCTGTTTTCTATGTCCTTCTCACTTTCAGTCAGTAATTTTAAAATTCCAAGACTATTTCTCATATCTTGATATGACTCGGTATCCAATAAAACAGCTTTTGTTTCTCCATTTTGCGTAATTACTATTGGATTATGCGTTTCATTTACACGTTTTAACATGTCGGCAGCATTCGTTTTAATATAAGAAATTGGTTTTATATCTTCACTAAAGTTCACACCCCAGCCCTCCAAGTGCATATATTGTTCCATATTTAGACTAGCCTATCAATCTGAAATACTCACCACGGGTTCCCTCCGAGACCAGGTAAAAAACCCCCTGAAGCCCCCCACAATCACTCGTCCTTGGGACCTCTGGGGCCCACCTCAAAGCTCGCGCAATAGGGGCAGTAGGGCCGGACGGTGTACCTGATATCCGATTCGTCTATCCTGGCCTTTGGAACTGCGGCGTACAGGAGGTCATGAAGGGTCCAGGTGTGGCAAAAGCTCTCGCAGGTCTGTACTCCTGAAAATATCCGCCCACAGGCTGAACATACATAGTGCGCTTCGTCCATTCTCATAATCTTCCTCCACCCCTCTCTGGGGATCACCAGATCCTTTGTACGTGCGATACACCCAAGTATAGGGGCGGGGTGCGACACAAGATGACACAGGCCTCACATTTTTTTGCGGGTTTCTTGCAGGAACAGCTCCCTGCGGGCGTTTCAGCCGATCAGATGCGGGGGAGGGGACGCTTCTTCCCGGTGTCGCGATCGTTCTGATCCCAGACGTACAGGGTGATTCGCCCCAGAGCGTAGTAGACCTGTTGGCGCAGATGATCTTCCAGGGCCTGTTTCAGACCGGCCCCGGCAAGAAAGATAACCAGTCCCCCCGGTTGCTTCAGGGCCACGGCCTTGACCGCCAGCTGGCCCAACCGGGAAAACCGCCAGGAGCGACAGGTCTGTTGCTGCACCTGGAGCACCTGCCGGATCCCCGGGGCGGTCCTGAAGCGGTTCACCAGGGTTGCCGCCGACACCAGGACATGGACGCGCTGGCCCCCCAGGGTCTTTTTCAGCAGTGGCTGCTGCAAAAATCGATCCATGGCCAGAATACTGGCACAATAGCCGGCCAGCACCAGGTCCTGGCACCGCAGGGTGTCCCAGAGGTTTTCCCGGGAAGGCACCCAAACCCGGGAGATCGTTTCAACCATCTGCGGTATGTTCTCCCGGTCGTTGCGGGGGTTCGAAAAGACCCCGGAATAGATGTTTCCCATCCACTGCCCCGTCTCTTGGATCGATCTCTGGAGGCTGTTCTTCTGGCCCTGCCGGCCGGAAAAAACGGGGTCGGGCTGAAGCCGGAACTGCCCGAGCATCGTCTGGTACGCCTGCACCGCCTCCTGATAGCGGGGAGACCGGAGCCCGTCGTGGTCGGGATCGCCCTGTCCGCCCAGAAGGGCCCGGATTCTTTCGGCCTCACCGTGAATCTCCTCCGTTGCCAGAGACGCCATCCTGGTGTGTATCTCGGGATCATCCATACCGTACACGCAGATGCTGTAATACCCGGCCCTCAACAGGGCTGTTCCGTAGGCGTAGCGAACGAGCGCCTCGTGAACCAGGCCGATGGTGGACCCCAGAAATACCGAGATGATCAGATCCGGCACCCCCACCAGGGGAATCAGGAGGAGCCGCACTGCCCGGCCCAGAAAGCGGTGGTTCCGCAAAAACCGGATATGGGGGAGAGAGAGAACCCTGTTCAGGGAGCGGCCCAGAATATTGACCTGCCGGTACCAGCCGATGGGGATCTTTCCGGCTCGCCGGAACCACCAGGTCCGGCCGTAATCCTGGTGAAGATCGTCGAAAATTCGATATCCCACGTAGATGAGCTGCAGTACCGTGCAATCCAGCCGGATGGGCCCGGTAGCATCCGGGCGCAGGGCGTCCTTTCTGCCGGAGCCGGAATCTGCCACCACGGCGGCAATGACGTCCTTGAGATCGTCCAGGGGGTTGATGGTCATGGCCGTGAAGGATTTCAGTTTTTTTCTGACCAGCGCCAGCACCGGATCCAGTGCATCGGGGGATAGAGCCCCTGTCCCCTGAGCGTGGAGTCGTGCCATCTGGCGCGGCAGATGAACCCCTTTTATGACCAGGATCAGGAGGGGCAGCAGGCAGTAGCGGACCAGTGGCGGCACAACCAGAAGAGGCACCAGCACATAGAACAGTATCTCAACCACGGTACGATCCCACGCCAGGGCTCCCAACTCCGGGGCTCCCCCCCGGGGCCACCCTTCCGGTGGCCGGTTTCACAGCTTTTCCTGTGGCGAACCTGCCCAGGAGGCGATGGCTCTGCACCCTCTTGTATCAGATATCCCCGGATTCCATCTACTGACCCTGCGGTCTCCGGGCGACCCTGTATCGGGGAAGATGGGGTTTCTTCGCAACGGAAAGCTCGCCGAGCGTGGGGGTGATGCGTCGGTGTTCCTGGCTCGGAGTCCCCGGGACATGGGGCTGTAAGGCCCCTTCCGGGGGATCACCCCGGGGGCGTTTCAGAAGGCGTCAGGTAGCGTTCCAGGAGAACCTTGAGTTTTTCCGGTTCTACCGGCTTGGTCAGAAAGTCATCCATGCCGACAGCAAAACATTTTTCCTGCTCCTCTTTGGAGGCCCCCGCAGTAAGGGCAACTACGGGAACCTCTCGGTCTCCGCTCTTCTGGAGGGCACGAATCTCCCGGGTGGCCTCCAGCCCATCCCGAAGCGGCATCTGCACGTCCATCAGGATCAGATCCGGCGAGGATTGCCGGTACTGTCTGACCACCTCGACCCCGTCGGCTGCCTCCAGGATCGTCGCCCCCGGGCAGAGTTTCTCCAGCATCGCCCTGATCATCAGGAGGTTCATCTCCACATCTTCGGCGATCAGAATGGTCCTGCCCCGGCAGTTCTCTCCGGGAGTCTCAACCTCCCCCGATGAGTCCTCTCGTTGAGGGGCCCCTGGCACCTTCGGGTCCCGGAGGTGGCTCAGATACTCAAAGAGGTCCCCCCTCTTCACCGGTTTGCTCAGGCGAAAGCGCACCCCCAGTTCCTCGCATTCCCTGTGAAAGGCGGCATCCTCCGTGGAAGAGTGCAGCAGGATCACCGGCTGGGTATCGGGGCCGAGCTGCAGTCGCTCCCGGATCATGCGAATGGTCTCCAGCCCGTCCACACGGGGCATATGGTAGTCGCAGATGATCACATCGAAGGGTTCTGAAGTCTCGAGGATCTCCAGGGAGGAGAAGCCATTATCGCAGGATTCGCTGACGATCCCCCAGGTTGCAAGGATCTCGCCGAGGATAAGGCGGTTATGCGCGTTGTCGTCGATGATAAGACAGCGCCTGACCCGGGCGATGGCTGTTCTGTCCGGTTCCTCCCCATCCTCGGTGTCGGTGATGATCTCAAAGGAGAAGGTGCTTCCCTGGTCTTCTCTGCTATCGATCCGGATTCTGCTGCCCATCTTCCGGGCGATCAGATCAGAGATGATCAGCCCCAGGCCGGTGCCGCCGAACTCGCGGGTGGTGGAGCTGTCGGCCTGCGAGAAGGCCTTGAAAAGTTTTGCCTGCTGCTCCCTGGAGATGCCAATACCGGTATCGCGAACGGAGAAGGAGAGGACTCCCTGTGCGTCCGCCCCCGGGGGAGTATACCCCGCACGGAGTTCCACCTCGCCCTGTCTCGTAAATTTAACGGCGTTTCCCAGGAGGTTTGTGAGAACCTGCTTCAGGCGAACGGGGTCGGTCACGGCAAAACGGGGCATGGCGGGGTCAATATGCAGGAGCAGTTCCAGTCCTTTCTCTGCGGCGCCGTACTTCACAAGGTCAATACTCTGTTCCAGGAGGGAGATCATGTCGGTCTGAACCATCTCGAGATGCAGCATCCCCGCCTCGATCTTCGAGAAATCGAGGATGTCGTTGATAATACCGAGCAAGCTGTGTCCGGCCACGTTGGCATTGTGGACGTAGTCCGCCTGCACCGGTGAGAGCGGGGTATCCCGGAGCAGATCGGTGAAACCGATAACGGCATTAAGCGGCGTTCGTATCTCGTGGCTCATGTTCGCCAGGAATTCGCTCTTGGCAGCAGAGGCCTGACGCGCCTGGGCCGCCATCTCCCTGGCCCGGGCGGTCGCGTCTTCCAGATCCCGGTTTGCCCGAAGCAGTTCCCGCCGGGCCTGCAGTTTGAGAAGAATCTCGCCCACCATATTCGCCAGCACGGCGAGGCTGGAAATCTCGCGTTCGCCCCAGAGGGGTGCCCCCGCGCACCCATCGCATCCATCGCACCCGACAAAGCCCCATATCTTCTGGGCACTCATAACTGGCACAGCCATAAGGGATCGAATGTTCCCGGCCGCCAGTTCTCGCTTCACCGCCCCTGCTTCATCGGGAAGGGCCTCGATATCGGGAATATGCACAGCTTTTCCCGAGAGAATCTGCCTCGTGAGCCACGCGAGCGAGGCCGCCGGCAGGGGCTGGCCCTCCTCACCCCGGAGCGGCCCATCTCCGGCGTGCCACTGGTGGACACTGGGTGCGCCGTCGCCGTCGCCGTCGCCGTCGCCGTCGCAGAAAAACGTAACCAGATAACTTCGGTGGGCGTGGAAGGCACCGCCAAGGGTCTCGAGCATGTGGCTGATATCGTCGTCAAAACGCTCTTCCGTTGTGGTGACAAAGCGCGAGGAGATACCGGCCACAGAGCGCTGGAAGGCCAGGCTGTTCTTCAGTCGTTCCTCGGCGAGCTTGCGGGACCGGATGTCCAGAAAGCTCACGATACAGCCGATCTGTTTTCTCTTCCGGGCCACGGTCGTGGGGTGCAGCCCGCTCCGGTTCGCGATGCTCCGGGAGGACCGGGTTCGATACAGGGGCGTCACAAGCAGATCCACAGGGAAGCCCTCACCGCTCTTGTGCCAGAGCCATTCCTCGCCCCTCCTCTCCAGACCGTCCGTACCGGTCCGGCAAACCGGGCAATCCTCCCAGGGGTAGGGTGAACCGTCGGGACAGCTATGGTGGAAGAGGCTGTGCTGATCCTGTCCAAGGACCTCTTCCCGTTTGTAGCCGAGCATGCGCAGCGCAGTCTGGTTGATGAAGGTGCACCGGCCGCGACGATCCACCCCGAAGACGCCCTCGCCCAGACCGGCCAGCAGGCTGGCCTGAAACTCGGCCTGCCGGGCCTTGACCCTGCGAACGACCAGCACCACCGAACCGACTGTCACGAGAAGCATCACGAGGAGCGCCAGGACAATCAGCTCGCTTCTCCAGCGCTGCCAGGCGTCCACCAGGGTGAACTCCGGCACCTGATCGAAGGGAGGTTGCCGCAGGGTCCGGAGCAGCTCCTCCACCGGCCGGTAATCGGCGGGGATGGTGAATCCCTGGATCCCCAGTTGCCGGCTGACCTCACCGTCGTGTGGCAGGGAGAGCACCGCCGCGGCCACCCGCAGGGCCATTTCCTCATCGGAGTCGGTGAGCACCACAAAGGGCCACTCGGGATAGAGCGGGGTGGAGAGGGCCTGGGGGAACCCGGGGTGTGACACCGGGTTGAGAAGACGGATTTCATCTTCCTGCAGACGGCCTTCCCGTATCAGCGATTCCAGAACCCCACTCCGCACAAAGGCGGCATCGACCTCGCCTTTCAGCATCGTCTCGATAGCTGCGGCGTGGGGCATGCCGGTAAAGACCAGGTTCAGATGGGCTTTGTCTACCACTCCGTGGTTCCGCAACTCGAAGGCCTGTGCCAGATACCCCCCAAGCGAGTTGGGGCTCACGGCCGCCACGGTTTTTCCCCGCAGATCCCCCGCGTTCCCGATGTCATCCCTCCCGGCCGGGACCACCATGACGCCCCCGAATCCCCGGATTGGCTCACCATCGACCTGCTGAATCAGGCTGGCCAGGGGGGCGGAAAAACGTTCCCGATGCCGCAGGATGATGTAGTGCCCCGGGTTTGTCAGAACATAGTCCAGTTCACCCTGCTGGATAGCCCGCTCCAGATCGGGGTAGTTGAAGGCCCGGATTTCCAGGTTGAGCCCCTCCACGGTGGCATTGAGATAATCCACCAAGGGCTGCCACTGCGCCTCCGTCACGGAGACGGACTGGAAAGCCAGGACGCCGAGCGTGTCGGGCCGCGCCCGAGCCACGGAGGGCTCGGCCACGGAAGGCTCGGCCACAGAGGGCAGGGTCACAGCGGACAAGAAAAGGAGCGCGAGAATGCAGAGAACCTTCCGATTTGCCGTGATTTCGNTCCCTCCTGTTGCCGGAAGAATAGGCAACCCTGTAGCGAAACACAAGCCCGGGAGAGACCTGCGGGCTGTGGGGAACATTATCTTGACCCCACCGGTGCAAAATTGCGTATACTTGTCATCACTATGAAAAAGCTGGGAACCTTTGCCGGAGTCTTTGTTCCGTCCTTCGAGGCGATTTTGGGAGCGGTGCTCTTCCTTATCCTGCCCCTCCTGGTGGGTGCGGTAGGGCTCTGGAATGTGATCATCATCGTGGTACTGGCAAACACCGCCACCCTGGCCACAGCCTTTTCCATCGCCGACAGCTCCTCCAACGTCCAGAAGGTGGGGGCCGGGGGGATGTACGCCCTCTCGCGCCATTCCCTGGGCATGGCCTTTGGCGGCTCCATCGGGATCCAGCTCTTTATTGCCCAGGCAGCGAGCATCGGATTTTATGCGGTCGGTTTTGCCCAGCCCCTGCAGCAGTTTCTGGTACGCCTTCCCTTGGTCGCCTCGGCGGTGGAGACCTACGGCATTTCTGTTCTTGTGCAGCAGCAGATCATCGCCACGGGAATCGGCTTTATCGCCATGATCGCTGCTCTGGCGGGAGCAGATTTTGCGTCAAAACTGCAGTCGGCGATCTTCGTCATACTGGTTGCGTCCGTAGCGCTGGTCCTGCTCTCTCCGGTATTCAACCCCCAGAACAGCGGCGAGCCGATCTTCACGGCGACTCCTCTGGGCCGAAGCCTCGTTCCAAGCATCGGTTTCTGGGCTGCCTTTGCCACCTTCTTCCCCGCTGTTACGGGGATCGACGCCGGGGTAGGCATGAGCGGGAGCCTGAAAACCCCCGGAAAATCCCTTGCCCGGGGGACCTTCCTGGCAATCGCCGTGACCTTTGTGGTGTATGTGGCCACATCGGCGGTCTTCGGGTTCATTCGCCACGATCTGCTCACCCCGGCGCCGGGATACATCCCGTCGACTATCAACATTTTTATGGAGGAGCCCATCATTCTGACGGTGCTTCTCACGGGTATTCTCTTTGCCACGGGGTCATCGGCCCTTTCCTACTTTCTCACGGCACCACGAACGGCCCAGGCCCTGGTGCGCGATCGAGTGCTCCCCCGCTCCTTGCGGTTCCTGGGGATGGATTTTGTCCGCCAGGGCCGGGAACCCCGGGTTGCTACGGTGGTAACCTTTCTCATCTTTCTGCCGGTTATCTGGGCGGGCGATATCGCCATCGCATCGCTGATCGTGGGAATCTGTTTTCTCGTGGTCTATGCCTGGATGAATATGGCGGCCTTCTTCGAGCGCATCAGCGGCAACCCCAGTTTCCGCCCCACCAGCAAGGGCCACTGGATCATCTCGCTCTACGGATTTCTGGTCTGCATCATGGTAATCGTCCTCTTTGACTACCGCATCGGGATCGGTGTTATCGGGGTACAGCTGATCATGTTCTATCTGCTGCTGAAGTACCGCGCAGGCAACATGCTGGAAGGTGTCTGGTGGGGGCTTCTCTTCTCCTCCCTGAGCTGGGGGATGAAGCGTCTGGGCCACATCGTCCAGGGGACCAAAAACTGGCGCCCCATTATGGGGGTCTTCGGCTTTGCAGACCGGAACGAGGAGGTGGAGCGACTGCATACCATGGCGCGCCGCATTGGAGAGTACCGGGGGTTCGTGGCGGTTAATATCATGTGTCCCCGAAAGCTGGACCCGGAGACTGTCACGGTACCTCCCGGTGCCCGATTGATCCGCAGCAGCGAGGACCGCTTTGGTACGGCCATTCGAACCATCGCCCAGGCCGCCAGTCCCGGCGGTTTCAAGTTCAATACCGTGGTGGTTCCCATGGATACCCGGCTTAACCTGACGGATCTCATCCGCGATCTGATGGAGGACCGCGTCAACGTGATCCTTTCCCGCCACGGCAAGGTGGAAATAGGCGCAAACCGGATCGATGTCTACTGGAAGGGCAAGGAGAATGGAAACCTGATGGCTCTTCTGGCCTATATCGTCAGCCAGTCCTGGCGCCGGGAGCAGAAAAGCTACTCCGGGTCCATCAGGATCATCCGCAAACTGAGGGAAGACGAAGACCGCCAGATTGCCCGGGAGGAGATGGAGGCCCTGATGAATGGCGCCCGCCTGGGCGGGGAGGTTCTCTTGCTGGAACCGGGGACCGAGCCCTTTCCCCAGACGGTGGCGCAGACATCGGCCGATGCCGCGCTGGTTCTTCTGGGGATGCCCGGCAAACCCATGCACCAGCTGGCACAGGCCTTCGAGCTGGACGAACTCTTCTTCACCCGTCAGGTGCAGCAGTACGAGGGTATGCCACCCATGCTCTTTGTGAAGGCAGCCGGGGTCTTCGATCTCTTCGCCTGACCCCGAGAGCTCCCTTACGGGGTGCCGCTCCGGCCCCGGGCGCGTTGATGGATCGCCTCCGCCAGGGCCTGCGCGGCTTCTTCGGTCTCCGTGCGGAGCGCCAGGAGGCTCTGCTTCTGCCCCTCCTGGACCAGGAGGTCCCATTTCACGATGGTGCCCTGGCGGGAGACGCGCTGCATGCCCGGTACGATCTTGCAGGAGCTGATCGCCGACCACTCCCGGCAACGGCTTTGGTGCTTTCGTCGGAGCACCCTGTCGTCCCGCAGGTTCTCGGGGGCCGCCACGACCCGCACCAGGACGGGGCCCAGAAGGGCCCGCAGAGCGACAATGACGACCAGGAGACCCAGGGCGAGGGGGATCATCCCAACCGCCACCAGGGCCACGCCCACCACCGCCAGCAGTCCGGACCAGAGGTCTCCCACAGCCCTGTCGCCCCGCAGGGAGACCGCCACCAGCTCTCCCGAGGGGGTATAGCCCATCCGGAAGAGTCCCGCCTTGGGGCGAACCAGCCGGCCCGCCACAGACCGGGGGTCCCCGGCGGTGCGTTCCTTCTCAAGGGCCGTCACAAGCTCCCGGGGTTCCCCGGAAACCAGACGCGTCGCTTCGGCACCGTCGATAGCATCGGGCAGGGTGCCCGCGGCCATTCCTTCTGCTGAAGGCCTCGGGCCTTCCCCGGTTTCTGCCGTGCCGGGGCTGGTCGTTTTGACCACGGGCAGGCGGATTACCGCCTGGAGCGCGGGTCTCAGGGTTGTACTCTCTACCACCAGCTCCCACCAGATGCCCTCGCCACGGTCGTTGGTTATCATGGTGACCGGGGCATCGGAGGGTATCGCCAGGTCCACAGGGAGCAGAAGGGTTTTCCCCGAGGCGGTGATGGCCTCTTCCATCGCTACGGTGGTGCTCACCTCGGTTACCACCCGCTCCCGACGCTGGCGGGACCGGAGCATCAGATCCCGCTGGGCAATGCACCGCAGGGTTACCCTGTACTCCGGCGGCAGGGCCGCCGCGTGCCCTGCCGCATCGGCACCACGACGAACCCCGGGGAGTTTCTCCAGCCCCGTTACCACCTGACCCCGAAGCACCCCCCCGGGAGCGGGCGCTTCCCCGGTCAGTTCAAAATGCAGAGATCCCCACCGCGCCGTACTCACCAGCATCGAGACCCACCGGGCAAGCAAGGGGATCCCCACCAGGGGCACCACGTACCACAAGGCCTGCTGCGGCTCCGCCAGGATCAGGGCAGGAGGAGCCTGTGTCAGTGCCAGGGGCCACAGTACGCCGTTCAAGACCACCGGCATGACCCCGGCGCTCACCACATTTCGCCACCGGCCTCGCCGGACAGTACCGAATTTTTTCCCTCGTCGTGCCATGAACAGAGTATACACCGAAGTTCGCCCGGAGGGTTCCCTGTTCCGCGAAAGCACCCCTGTCCCCGGTGGCAATTGACCCCTGCCATCGTTCCCACTATGGTGAGTTCCGGAGAGAGACCCATGGAAAACCCGGCCCTGTGGATTCTGTACACCACCGGTAACGACCGCTTCCCCTACCGGGTGGAAATTCGGCGCGGCACCGAACAGGTTATCGCGCTCTGGACGCAGGATAAGTGGCCCGGCAGCGGCAAGCAGATTTTCTGCATCCGCGAGGGCGAGCCCGATGGAGAACCCTGGCAGTTTACCGAGGTCGAGCGGGTACCCGTGGTCCGCCTCGAGCGGTTCGGCAAGCAGCTTACGGTGATTCTGGACAGGCCCACACGAAAACGGTGCAACTTTCTCTTTCTGCAAAAACGCTACAAGAACCGTCCCGGCACCTACGAACAGATCTTCTTCCGAACCCAGCAGGGAATGAACCAGCATCGCTCCTCTTCCCGGGTCCGTCTGCCCCCGGGCCACAGCCCCTACCGGGTAATTGTGGACAGCGCCGAGCGCTATCCCTGGAAGTTTCCCGGCCCCGCCACGGAACGGCGCAAGCTCCCCGCCGGCGACTACGCCCTGGAGATCGACCATCAGCTCCACGCCGTGGTGGAACGCAAGACCTTTGAAAACCTGCTCTCCGATTTTTCCTCTCTCCAGGGGCTTCACGCCAAGCTCGATGATCTTGGCCGGTGGGACCACGCAGCGGTGGTGATAGAGGCGGAATACCGTGATTTTCTGAACCCCCGCAAGATGGAGGGCCGCTGGCCCATCACCCACGCCCTGCGTGTCCTGGCCGAGCTCCACGTGGTGCATCGGGGAATCCAGTTCGTCTACGCCGGGAGCCGGAAGGCAGGAGAGCAGTGGACCAACGCCTGGTTTTCTGCCAGGGCAAAGGAACTCTGGCACCGGCGGGAAGAGCCCCATCCCGATCAGGATCAGCCAGACCGGGTCGCCCAGGCAGGAGAGCCCCCGGCGGTCTATGCCGCCGACAACCTTCGTTCTTCCGGGGACTCCACCCAGGACCTGCGGCAGCTCATTCTGGACGGGGCAGCTCTGGAAGAGCCCTTCTCGATTGCGGAGCTCCGGACGCTGGTTCCCGACCTCCCGGACCAGCGCCTGCGGACAACCATGCAGAACCTGAAAAAGGAGGGGCGCCTGGAACGGATCGGAGCAGGCCGTGCCGCGCGATGGCGCCGGTGCTGAACCGCCCTGAAAGCCCCCTCAGTCGTGGACCCGCAGGGGTATGCGCCAGGTAACCACCCGGAGAATCACCAGAACCAGTGCTATCACCCCCACCCTTGCCACGAGAAGCACCGGCAACGAGGACGTCAGGAGACCTCCCGCCGGAAGGTCCAGAACCGTCAGGAGGGACCGTCCCACCCGGAGCCCTCCCTCCAGGGATTCGTTCACCAGCAGCTGCCCCCGATGCACAACAGGACATGGTCAAACAGTATAGTCCATCTCCGAGACCAGGTGGTCGAGATCACCACGATCCGGGGATGCCGCTCCCGGTCGGCGAGAACCTCCCGGTAGAAGATCTCCCGCGCCGGGCCTCCAGAAGCGCCTCCCGTGCACCGGGGGCCACAAACACCCCGATCCCCCGTTTTTTGTAGAGAATCCCCTGATCCACCAGAAGGTTGATCCCCCTGGCGACGGTGACGTGGTTGATGCGGTAAAACTGGACCAACTCCGTTGTGGAGGAGACCTGCCCCCTCGGGGAACCCGGGAGACCCGCTGTGCTGGCCGGGATGATTACCGAAGCACCACACCGGGGAGAACTTCACCGGCCTGTGACACGTTATGTCGCCCCCCGTTGCTATGATAGGAAGAGCAGTCCGGAAGAGCCCGGTTATACCAAAGAAAGGAGCCCCATGGACCGAGACGATGCACACCCGCCGATTCCGTACCCCGAAGACACGGCCCCCCTGCTCCTCGTTGCCGGAGCCCCGGGAACGGGCAAGACCTCCCTGGTCCGGGCCATCTTCGGCGATGAAGACCCCCTGCCCGGAGAAAACACCGACGATCCGGGGCCGCTCCTCCAGATAACCGAAACCCGCTACATCTCCCGGACTCTTCAGGAGACCTCCCGAAGCGATGCCCCCGACGGGGCGTTTCACCTGATCTGGTACTGCCTCGCCGGGGATGATCCCGGGCCGATCGCCCATCATGTAGAGGTGATCGCAGGAATCGCATCGGGCACCGGGCGGACCGAACCGGGGCAGGATCACCGGGGAAAGGATTCCCGCAAGACCATTGCGCCCGTGGCTGCCGTGATCACCCGGTGCGACCTGGATCCCTTCAGCCCTCTCTCGGGAAGGGGGCCGGCCTCGGGGGCTGGCCGTTCCCTGGAGCGAGCTCTGAAAAAGGCAGGGCTCCCCTGCCCGGTCTTCGAAACCACAGCAGACCCCGAGATACCCCTGGACCTGAGAGCCCTCACGGAGTGGTCCCTCCGGGAGCTTCCCCGGGAGGGTCACCGCCGGGCCTTCAACCGGTCACGACACCGGACCCTGAAGAGGAACCTCGCCCTGGCCTACTCGGTCTGGCAGGAGCGGCGCCGCAAGGAAATCATCTACCTTCGGTTTGGCCGGGGAGGTCCCGCAGGGCGGGGTGGTTCAGCCTTTGCCCGCACCTCCTGGCCGGGACAGGCCCCCCCGAAAGGGTCCGGTGCCGAATAGTTGCCTCCCCGTAAAAAGATTAGTATTTCTCTCCTATGACTACCTGGAACGATATATGCCGACTCGCCGACGGGGAGAATCCCCCACCGGAGCGACGCCTGGAGAAGAGCGATCGCGAATGGAGAGCCCTGCTCACGGAGGAGCAGTACCGGATAACGCGCGCGGCGGGAACAGAGCGGCCCCACAGCTCGGCCCTGTGCACCCGCTTCGAACCGGGAACCTACGGCTGTGTCTGCTGCGGCGAACTCCTTTTCAGCACCGACACCAAGTTTGACTCCCGGTCAGGCTGGCCCTCCTTTACGGAGCCCCTCCATGCCAGGGCTGTGGCCTACAGCAGGGATGATTCTCTCGGCATGAGCCGGATCGAGATACGGTGCAATACCTGCGATGCTCATCTGGGCCACGTTTTTCCCGACGGGCCCCGTCTTTCCCAACGGGGCCCGTCCGGAGGGGGGCTCCGGTACTGCATTAACGGGGTGGCCCTGAAATACTGCCCCGGGGCCGGGTATCAGGCCGTTCCGTAGAGAAAACCAGCCCCTGCCGAAAGAGGGGCGTCGTCCGGTATTCGCCATCGGTGGTGATCTTTACCAGCCCCAGGGGAACACAGAACCTTTGCAGCAGCAGATACTGGTAGACCTGGCGCAACCAGCGTATCTCCGATACATCACCCCGGGCTGCCCCGAGGAAGGCAGGAAAGGCCCGAACAAACCGGTCGGTCAGATCCTCAAGCGTTCCCTCGGGATAGCGGGACAGAAGATAGAGCGAGAAGATCGCCGACCTCTGGATGATAGACAGATGCGCCTCGTCCTCCCGGGAGACGTCAAGATTCTCAACCCAGGAACTGTAAAAGAGAAAGAAATCCAGCGCTTTCATGAAGATCGTGGGGCTCGCATCGTCGGCCAGCATCTGAACGCCCTCGGTCGTGAGCTCGCTGCGACGGGACTCCTCCCGGGTCCATCCCTGGGCAACCACCACATCGTGAGCCACGACCAGTCCGGGAAGCGACGCCTCCTTGGGTGCCGAGCCCCCTGCGAGACGGGACTGGGGGAACCGGGCCAGATAGACGCGACAGAGATCACGGGGGTAGTTCTGGCGGTCTGTCAACCGGGTTTTCCCGCCGTGTTCGGCGTGATAGCGGAGCAACCACCGAATCACCTGAATCAGGGGTGAACTCTCCGCCCGGTCCGGGGTCAGGGCGCTGTTACGGTACAGGAGCGGGACCTTCTTCTTTCCCCCGGTCTCCTCATGGATGTCAAGAATCTCCTGCATCTGTGACGGGGAAAGGCCCTCAAAATCGGGGCACGGTTGATCGTTAGCCTGCTCCAGATGTTGCGTGCAAAAGGCCTGAAGCTCCTGGATACTTCCGAAGTCCTGGCCCGCCGCCGCCTGCCTGAGCTGCCCCAGGACATCCGAGGCAGGATTTGCGCGGCCGCGATACTCCATGAAGGAGGGGACCTCGGCATCCCGGGGAAGGGCCTCGCAAAACCGGCGATACTCCTCCAGGGCGCCCTGGAGTTCGTGGGGCGACGGGAGCCCGGCCTGCTCTGTCATCCGGCTCTGTGCCTCGTCGGTGCGAAGACAACAGTGCTTGTACTTCTTTCCGCTCCCACAGGGACACGGCGCGTTTCGTCCTGGCATTGTTCAAGCTTACCCGGCACGCCCTGGAAGGGCAAGTTTTCCTGTTCCTCCCGGTGGTGTAGCCCCGCCAACACCCTGTGGGATACACTCGGGACTTCACACGAACTATCAGGAACGATGGAGGATTTCTCTGTGGACGATACACCGCTCTCTGCTGACGCAGCACATTCTGCTGGCACATCAAATAACACATCGAAGGGCGCCCCGGAGGGCACCCGCCCTTCCTTTGTGGCGCTCCTGCCGCTTCTGTTCTTTCTGGCCCTCTTCATTGGCACCGGCACGGCCCTGACCCTGAGGGGCACGGCCATGGCCTTCTACCAGCTCTCGGCAGCCGTGGCTGTTTTGCCGGCCCTAGTTCTGAGCGTCCTTCTGGGCATGGGCCGAAACAAGACCAGCCTGGAGGGGCAGCTGGCGATCTTCGTCCGGGGTGTGGGAGACAGCAACATCATCACCATGTGTCTGATCTACCTTCTGGCGGGGGCCTTTGCCTCGGTGGCGACCTCCATCGGGGGAGTAACCTCCACGGTAAACCTGGGGCTGGCCCTGGTCCCCCCCGCCTTTGTGCTGCCCGGTCTCTTTCTTATCGGGGCCTTCGTCTCCACCGCCATGGGAACCTCCATGGGAACGATCGCCGCGATCGCCCCCATCGCCGTGGGCGTGGGGGAACAGACCTCGGTGGGCCTGCCCCTGCTCATGGGCGCCGTCGTGGGAGGGGCCATGTTCGGCGACAACCTCTCCATGATCTCCGACACCACCATAGCGGCGACCCGCACCCAGGGGTGCCAGCTCAAGGACAAGTTCCGGGTGAACCTCTACATCGCCCTTCCGGCAGCTCTGGTGGCGGTTCTGGTTTTTGCCATCCTCGGGGCCGACGGAACCATAACAGAAGCAGGGGATTACCGGATTCTCCTGGCGCTACCGTACCTGGTGATCCTGGGGATGGCCCTGGCGGGGGTGAATGTCTTTGCCGTGCTGGCCACGGGAATTCTCTTTACCGGGGTGGTGGGACTCGCGGTGGTCCCCGACTACGCCATTCTGCAGTTCTCCCGGGATATTTTTCAGGGGTTCCAGAAGATGCAGGAGATTATGGTGCTCTCCATGTTTATCGGGGGCCTGGGAGAGCTTATCCGCACCCAGGGAGGAATAGCCTGGATTCTGGAACGGATCGACGCGATCACGGCCCGCTCACGGGGAGAAAACCGGCGGCGCACGGGAGAACTGAGTATTGCCGGGCTGGTCTCGGCGGCCGATATCTGCACCGCCAACAATACCGTAGCGATCATCCTCTCGGGGGGGCTGGCAGAGGAGATCGCCTGCAAGAACAGGGTCGACCCCCGGCGCAGCGCCAGCATTCTGGATATTTTTTCCTGTGTCTTTCAGGGAATCATGCCCTACGCTGCCCAGGTGCTTCTGGCCGGTTCTGTGGCGGGAATCTCCCCCGTGGTGGTGGCGGGAAACAACTACTACTGCTTTATTCTGGCGCTGGCCGGAATCGCCGCCATCGCCAGCGGTCGGCCCCGCCTGTCCGGCAGTGCATGATCTTTCCTGTCTGATTTTCCGTGCCTGATTTCCCTGCCTGATTCCGGGGGTGTCGCTTCGTGATTCTCTTTGCGATTCCCCGGGATTTGTGCTATGGTATGTCAGAGATTTTAAAGAGTTTTTGCCCCTTGGGGCATGGAGGGTCAAGGATGCGCGCTGAACACATTAATCCCTTTCTGAATGCCACGATCAACATGTTTCAGCAGATGTTCGGCATGACCCCCGACGCCTTGGAGCCCTACGTGCTGGAACACAGCGTAAAGCACCGCTGGGAGATATCGGGGATCCTGGGTATCACCGGGGAGGCCCGGGGCCTGATCGCGATCCGGTTTCACCGGGCTCTGACGCTCAAACTCCTGAAGAAATCGGGTATCACCACCACCAACCCCGACGATGAGGACGAGATGATCAACAGCATGGTGGGTGAGCTCATTAACATCGTGGCCGGGAACGCCGTGTCGGCCATGAACGGCCAGTCGATCGATATCTCCCCGCCTATCATCGTGCAGGGCGAGAACCATCGCCTCTCCTGGCCCAAGGCGGAGCCTACGATCTGCATTCCCTTCCGCACGCCCCACGGCCCCTTTGTGGTGAATGTCTGCATAAAGTAGCGCGGCTGGCAGCCCCCGGCCCCGGCGGACTGCTTCTCCGGGGTCCAAGGCCTTGACAGGACGTAAATTTCGCGTGCAAAATATTCATCTGCGTACGAGCTTATGAAAGATAACGATTACCCGTCCCGATCCAACACCGACCCGTCCCTGGATACGCCCACAGTGGTTCACCTGACCAAGCGGCTCAGAAAGATCGCCCGGGGCTTCGACAAGCACTCCCGGTACCTCCAGGAGCACCACCACATCACCGTTCCCCAGGTCATCTGCCTCAAGGAGGTAGCCGAACAGGATCCCATCACCCTGAGCGAGCTCACCAGAACCGTTACCCTCACCAACAGCACCGTCACGGGCATTGTTGACCGTCTGGAGAAACAGGATCTGCTGCAGCGGGTGCGAAGCAGCAGCGACCGCCGCCAGATACACCTGCGCCTCACCGATAAGGGCAAGGCGTTTCTTCAGGAGATTCCCTCGCCCGTGCCACGCCGGTTTATCGAGGGCATGGAGCGCTATACGCCTGCCGAAGTAGAGAGGATTCTCTGGGCCGTGGATCAGATCGCGGGTCTTCTGGACCCCGATGCCGGCCAGGAAGGATAGGCAGGAAGAGGCCCGAGGCTTGCCCGGAAGGGGTTCGAAGCCCCTCCCGGACAGGAACCGTCAGATCAGACGACCCCCTGATCAAGGATAGCGTCGGCAACCTTCCGGAAACCGGCGATATTTGCGCCCAGCTCGAAGTTACCAGGGGATCTGTACCGTTCGGCCGCTTCGGCCGTGGCACGGTAGATATTCCGCATGATCTCCCGCAGACGCCTGTCCACCTCTTCAAAACTCCAGCTCAGGTGCATGGCGTTCTGACTCATCTCGAGGCCGCTCGTGGCAACACCTCCGGCGTTGGCCGCCTTGCCCGGGCCGTAGAGGACCCCCGCCGCGATCAGGTCACGGATCGCCTCGGTGGAGGTGGGCATGTTGGCCCCCTCGGCGACGACCTTGCAGCCCTGGGCGATGAGCCTGGCGGCATCGTCCTGGTCGAGCTCGTTCTGGGTCGCACAGGGGAAAGCCGCGTCGCAGGGTACGCCCCAGGGACGCTTCCCGGGATAGTACTCCACCCCGAACTCGTCGGCGTATTCCTTGATTCGGCCCCGCCGCTCGTTCTTGAGTTCCATGACCCATGCCAGACGTTCCCGGGTGATTCCTTCGGGGTCGTGGATAAATCCGCCTGAATCGGAGAGCGTCACCGGCTTTGCCCCCAGGTCCAGGAGTTTCTGGAGGGTGAACTGCGCCACGTTTCCACTCCCCGAGACGGCACAGGTCTTGCCCTCGATGGAGGCTCCGGCACCCTGGAGCATTTCCTCGGCAAAGTAGACGGCGCCGTACCCCGTCGCCTCGGGCCGGACCAGCGAGCCGCCCCAGTCCAGGCGCTTGCCCGTGAGGGTCCCCGTGAACTCGTTGCGCATTTTGCGGTACTGGCCAAAGAGATAGCCGATCTCCCGGGCCCCGACTCCGATATCACCAGCAGGGATATCGGTCTGGGGACCGATGTAACGGGAGAGCTCCGTCATGAAGGACTGGCAGAAGCGCATGACCTCGTTGTCGGTTTTCCCCTTGGGATCGAAATCGCTCCCGCCTTTTCCGCCTCCGAGCTGGAGCCCCGTGAGGCTGTTCTTGAAAATCTGCTCGAAGCTGAGGAACTTCATGATGCTCAGGTTTACCGTGGGGTGGAAGCGCAGCCCCCCCTTGTAGGGGCCCAGGGCGCTGCAAAACTGCACCCGGAACCCCCGGTTCACCTGGACATTGCCCGCGTCGTCCACCCAGGGAACGCGAAAGATGATGATCCGTTCCGGCTCGATCAGTCGCTCCAGGACACCGCCCTCCTGATACTCGGGGTGGTCGCCAAAAACCGGTGTGATCGAATGAAGGACCGTCTCCACGGCCTGGAGGAACTCCCGCTGTTCGGGATAACGCTGCTGTACATCGGCGAGTACTGTTTCTACATATGACATAACAACTCCCTGCATGAGCCTCAGGCGTGGGCCTGGGCAAAAGAATTCATGAAGGAGACCAGCTTGGAAACCCCCTCGTCGGGCATGGCGTTATAGATTGACGCGCGGATGCCCCCCACACTGCGGTGCCCCTTGAGGCCGATCATTCCCGCTGCACCAGCTTCGGTAACAAAGCGTTTCTCCAGATCCTCCGAAGGCAGGCGGAAGACCACGTTCATGTCGGANCGGTACCGGGGATCAACGGGACAGCGGTAAAAGGAGCCGGAACTCTCGATAGCATCGTACAGGAGAGCAGCCTTCTTGCGGTTCCGCTCTGCCATGGCATCCAGGCCGCCCTGGCGCTGGAGCCATTCCAGAACCAGTTTAACCATATAGATGGGAAAAACCGGGGGCGTGTTGTAGAGAGATCCCGTCTTGGCGTGGGTCCGGTAGTTCAGATACGCCGGAAGCGCCTCGGGGCTCCGCTCCAGAAGATCGTCCCGGATAATCACGATGGTCACACCCGAGGGCCCCAGNTTCTTCTGGGCACCGGCGTAGATGATCCCGAACCGGTCCACCGGCAGGGGGCGGCTCAGAATATCACTGGACATATCGGCAACCAGGGGCGCCTCGGTCCTGGGGAACGCCTTCCACTGGACACCTTCGATGGTCTCGTTGGAGGTAATGTGCAGNTACGAACTGCCGGGACTGGACTGAACCGAGGCGGGGTCAGGGAGAGTGGTGAAGGCTGCATCGCTTCCGTCGTAGACAAGATTGACCGTTCCGCATTTTTTTGCGTCGGCCAGGGCTTTCTTTGCCCAGCTTCCCGTGAGGGTCATGTCGCAGGAACCGTCCCGGGGCATCAGGTTCATGGGGACCATGCCAAACTGCATGGACGCACCACCGCCCAGAAGCAGGACGGAATAGCCCGAAGGGACACCCAGCAGCTCCTTGATGAGGTCGATCGTGGTGGTGTGAACCGCGTCGTACTCCTTGCTGCGATGGCTGGTCTCTATGAGGGATAATCCCGATCCTTCATAGTCTACCAGGTTTTTCTGCGCCTCCTGCAGAGCCTCCACCGGAAGTGTGGCGGGTCCCGCGTAAAAGTTGTACACCCGTGCCATAGTACTCTCCCTGTCAAAAATTTGGTGCATAGTTTAACGATATCACTCGGGTTAATCCAGAGTGTGGCCCCGGCAGAGGAGGATTTTGCAGGTTGTTTTCGCCCCGGGAGCAACTCCGGGAGCAACTACTGTCGCTTTCGGAGTACCTGCTGTTCGTATTCCTTCACCTGGGCAAGCCAGAATCGTCCCGGGGGAACCCCCTGGTCCAGACAGAACTTGTCCCACACCGCCCCAAAGGGTAAGGTGAGCAACTCCTGTTGCAGCGCCAGCCTGGTTGCGGTGTCACCGGACTCTTCGGCCGCTACCAGAAGATCGGTTGGCTCCAGCAAGGCAAAGAGAGCCGCCTTCAGGGCGGATCGAACCCCTATCACCCAGGCAGCAATACGGTTGATGCTGGCGTCAAAAAAATCAACGGCCAGATGAACCCGATCAAAACTGCGCGCCCTCTGGACCTCCCGGAAAATATCCCTGGTAGCATCGTCGAAGATGACCACATGATCGCTGTCCCATCGGATGGGCCGGGAGAGGTGAAGCAGGAGATCCTGACAGAAGGGAAGAACGGCGGAAATCTTCTCCGCCACCGATTCTGTGGGGTGGTAATGTCCGGCATCCATGGTGAGCATCACACCACGGCTTATGGCATAGGCCAGATAAAAATCGTGGGACCCCGCGACAAAGGCCTCAGATCCGATCCCGAAGAGCTTGCTTTCCACGGCGTCCAGGGTCTGCTCTCTGGGATAGGCCAGGGAAAATATCTCATCCAGGGACTGGATCAGCAACTCCCGGTGCGCAAGCCTGTCCGCCGGTTCGTCCTTGGAACCATCGGGAACCCAGAAATTGTTGATCGAGGCCGATCCCTGGTGCGCTCCAAGGTGGGCCGCAATCTGGCGGCTCCGCTTGCCGTGCTCGATCCAGAAGGCCCGTACCTTCTCGTCCCTGCTCGCCAGGGTGTACCCGCTCTTTGCCAGGGGATGGGAGAAGAAGGTGGGGTTGAAATCCAGGGCGAGATCCATCTCCCGGGCCCAGTCCATCCACCGGGAGAAATGCTCGGGTCCTATCCCGTCCCGGTCCAGGGCAGGATTGTCGCTCTCCCGGTACATGGCGTGCAGGTTGAACCGGTGCTTTCCGGGGATCAGGGAGTAGGCCATCTCGAAATCCCGGCGAAGCTCGTCGGGGTTCCGGGCTTTTCCGGGATATTCTCCCGTCGCCAGGATTCCGCCCCCGGTGATTCCTTCCTGGCCCTCGAAGCCCGCTACATCATCCCCCTGCCAGCAGTTTATCGATACCGCGACACGAGCGAGCCTCTGCAAGGCTTCCCCGGTATCGATCCCCAGATCAGCGTATTCGTCCCGAGCACGATGGTAGGCCTGCTCAAGGTGTTGTTCGGTTGGTGCAGAAAACATTCCTTCTCCCTTCAGGACGTCATGGATGTATCGGGCCGCCCTGAAACGGGCGGCCCCTCGCAGAGATGCGGAAATCCGGCTCTAGTACACCGTCTTCCATTCATCGATGTTCCCTGGATCGAAACGGAAGGGAGCTCCCAGAAGAACTTCGGTTCCTCCGTCGGGAGCCCGGGTAACTTCAAAGATTCCAAGGCGGCCTGCCTCGAAGGTCTCGCCCGCTTCACCGGATATTTCTCCCCGGATCAGGGCTCCGACAACATAGGCCGAGAGGTATCCCACGTCGATGGGATTCCAGAGGAACATGTAGGGAGTCGCCCCGTTCTGGATGTACTCGGCCATCTCCGAGGGAAGGCCCAACCCCGTAACAAAGACCTGCCCTACCAGGTTCCTGTCGGTGATAACACGACCCGCAGCGGCGATCCCCACCGTTGTGGGAGCAATGATAACCTTCAGATCAGGGAAGGTCTGAAGAAGCCCCTCGGTCTCGCTGACCGATTTGTCCCGCAGGTCATCGCCGTAGGCTACGCGGACCAGGTCCATCGCGGCGTACTTCTCGGGATTTTCCTCGAGTTCCGTCTTCATCCACTCGATCCAGAGATTCTGGTTGGAAGCCTGGCTCGTGGCTGAGAGAATCGCGATCTGCCCCTCACCACCGGCCATATCGTAGGCCGCCTGGATGAGGGTCCTTCCGATCATCTCCGAGTCAGCCTGGTTCACGTGGGTGAGCCGGCTGGCGGGGTTCACCGCCGAGTCAGCTGAAACGATCCTGACTCCCGCCTCCCTGGCCTGACGCAGCACGGGCTGCAGGGCGTCGTAGTCGTTGGCAGTGACGGTTATGGAGTCGACCCGCTGAGCTATCAACTGCTCGATAATCTGAATCTGGGCCTCCGCCGTAGGCTGGTCGGGCGCTCTGAGGATTGCCTCAAATCCCTGCTCGCCGATCCCCACTCCGAACCCCTCCATCTGCTTCTCGCCGTAGGGGTTACCCGTGTTCTTGAACACAAAGGCATGTCGCCCCGTTCCTGTTTGTTCCGCACGCCCGCCGGCAAAGACGGCCACCGGAGCCAGCGCAATACCGAAGACCAGCATAACCAAGACACTCTTTCGTGCTACTCCCATATCAAACCTCCTGATTTTTTTCCCCGGCCGTCGCAGCGGTGCTACGCGCCCGGAATAATTTGAACCCCTGAAACCGGATCTTGTGCGCAAGGACAGAGACGATGAGCAGCGTGCCTATCACAACAAGAACGATCGGCGCCTGAAGATTGGCCAACCCCATGCCGTACCCCAGAAAACCCACAATAAAAATGGCCAGTACAGGCCCGCCTATGCGACCCACGCCTCCGCTGGTGCTGACTCCTCCCAGGGCAACCATGGCGATGACCTCCAGCTCGTACCCCATGGCAACGTTTGGCCGGGTACTGCCCATGCGCGAGGTGAGAAAGATCGCCGTCACGGCAGCCATGAGTCCGTTCAGCGTGAAGACGGTCCACAAAATCAGGTCTGTATTTATTCCGGAGTGTCGGCAGGCCCGGGCGTTGTGGCCCATGGCAAAGAGCGCACGGCCAAACACTGTCTTGTGCAGGACAAGGCCGAACGATACCGCTGCGATGACAAAGGCGATGAGAATAATCGGGACTCCGCCCAGAGAGCCCCAGGCAAGAAGGGAGAATCCTTCGGGGAACCCGCCCGATGCACGGTTTCCCAGGATAATGTAGGCGATCCCCCGGTAGATTATCATCGTCGAAAGGGTAACGATTACAAAAGAGAGCTCCCTGAATGCCACCAGGAGAAATCCGTTGATCGCCCCCGCCGCAGCCCCCACACCGAGGCACAGCAGAATCGCGAGCCCCATGGGGAGACCAGCGTTATAACTGACCGCCATAATAACCGCCGAGAGCGCCACCGTTGATCCCACGGAAATATCGATCTTTCCCAGAATGATCACAAACATCATGGGAAAGACAATAAAAGCCTTGTCGAGAAACGACGCAGGCGTCCTTATAAAGGTGTGCCAGTTCAGAAAGAAGGGCGAGATCAGCGAGTTCACCACGATCACGAGAGACAAAACCGCCACGAGCATCCATTCCCACTGAAGGAAGAAATCCTTCCAGCTCCAGGGCATCGTTGTGCTCAGGAGAGTACCATCACCCGGTGGGGGTACTGACCGTTTCTTCCGCTCTCTCTTCTCTTCTTCTGCGACCATTGCCGTATCTCCTTGAAAAGGTTCGATTCAATTTCCCGCCGCCGATCAGGTATGGCGTCAGATCACCCGTCTCCGCAGGGCTGTCCGTTCCGTGTTTCTTCGAACCATCACGTTTGTGAGAACAGCTGCCAGGACCACGCCCCCCTGGATACCCATCTGCCAGAAGGGTGAGACGTTGATCAGCGGCAGGGCATTTGCAATGATTCCGAGCATGACCGTTCCCAGGAACAACCCGGTGAGACGCCCCACCCCTCCGTTGATACTCACGCCACCCAGAATGCACGCAGCGATCACCTGCAGCTCGTACCCCGTGGCGGTGTCTCCCTGGGCGGAGGCAAACTTTGCCACCCAGAGAACCCCCGCCAGACCGGCAAGGCTCCCCATGATGGTGTATACCAGGAATATCAGTCTCCGCTTGGGCAACCCCGAGACCTCGGCCGCCTCAGGATTGGAGCCAACGGCGTAGATCTGTCTGCCCAGACGGGTATGATTGATAAACCAGGCGGCCACCAGATAGGCGAGCAGGGCTATCACGATCAGGTTATTTACTCCCAGGATCCGGCCCGTGGCGATTCTCTTGAAGCTGTCGGACATCTGGTAGGAACTGACCCAGCGCCCTCCCGAGATCACATAGGTGAGACCTCGAAGGACATTCATCATGCCCAGGGTGGCAATGATCGGGAGCACATCCCACCGGGATACCAGCAGGCCCACCACCATGCCCGCCAGGGCACCCACGGCGGTGCCCAGACCGATCGCCGCTACCGGGGGTATCCCTGGATACCGGGCCACGGCGAGGGAGGTCACCATCCCGGCCAGAGCGATGGTGGAGCCGATGGAAAGATCGATTCCCCGGGTCACCAGAACCAGCATCATCCCCAAAGCCAGGATCGCCAGGATCGCCGTGTTGGTTAAAAGCGAAGTCAGATTTCCCGCAGTCAGGAAGGCGGGGTTCCTTATCTGGATAGCCACCACAAGGATCGCCATGAACAGAAGCAACCCCAGCTCCCGAAGGTTCTCGTTCCACTGCCAGTTATGCTTCGCCATGGGCCATCTCCTTCTGATCAGAGACCATGGCTGCACGGAGAATTTCCTCCTGAGTCGCTCCGGCGGTCTCCATGTGTGCTGTCACTCGCCCCCGCTTCATCACCACGATCCTGTCGCTCAGCCCCAGTACCTCGGGCATCTCCGACGAAACCAGAATGATCCCGTAGCCCTGCTCGGCCAGATCTCCGATAATTTCGTAGATCGCAGCCTTGGCCCCCACGTCGACCCCCTTTGTAGGTTCGTCCAGAATAATCACCTTCAGGTCCCGGCTCAAAATCTTGGCAACCACCACCTTTTGCTGGTTGCCGCCGGAAAGGGCCGCCACACGGGTGAAGATCGAGGGAGCTTTTACCGAGAGTTTCTTCGCGAGCCCTCCGGCGTAGTCCCGTTCCCGGGCGATCTGGATCCATCCCCTGCGGGAGACCTCTCCCAGCGATGCCAGGGAGATGTTCTTTCCTATCTCCCACTGAAGGATCAGCCCCTCCAGCTGCCTGTCCTCGGGGAGGGCCCCGATTCCCGCCTCCAGAGCCTGACGGGGGCTTCCGGGACGGTAGGGAGCGCCCTCGAGAAAGACCCTTCCCGAATCCCAGGAACAGACTCCGTAGAGAGCCTCGCAGACCTCGGTTCTTCCCGCACCGACCAGACCCGTCAGGGCGAGGATCTCTCCCTGCTTCAGGGAAAAAGAGATGTCCTGGAAGAACCCTCTCCGGCCGAGCTTCTCCACCCGCAGGATCTCGTCCCCCGTCTTTACCTTTCGTTTGGGAAAGAGGTGCGATATCTCCCGCCCCACCATGGCAACCACCAGGTCGTGCTGGGTAATCTCCCGCGCCTCCCAGGTGTCGATGTAGCGACCGTCGCGAAAGACCGTCACACGGTCGGCAAGACGCCAGATATCCTCCATACGATGAGAGATAAAGATGATCGAGACCCCGGAGTTCCGCAGGTCCTCGGTAATCCGGTAGAGCTCTTCACTCTCGTAGCGGGTAAGCGCCGCCGTGGGCTCGTCCATGACCAGAACCCTGGCCTGTGCCGAGAGGGCCTTGGCTATCTCCACGATCTGCTGTCGCGCCACCGAGAGGTTCCCCATGCGTTCGCGGGAACTGAAGTTCGCATCCAGCGAATCCAGCAGATCCTGTGCCTCCCGGTGCATCCGGGCCCAGTCGATCCGTCTGGTCCAGGGGGTTACCCGCTCGTGACCCATGAAGATGTTCTCCGCCACGGTCAGATCGGGGTAAGCCGTTACGTGCTGGTAGATCGCTGCGATCCCTGCTTTATAGGCCTCCCGGGGGGTCCGAAACAAAACGGGCTCCCCGCCAAGAAGCATCTCTCCTTCGTCGGGCGCGTGGACCCCGGTAATCACCTTGATAAAGGTGGACTTTCCGGCTCCGTTCTCGCCCATGAGACAATGGATTTCTCCCTGCCGGAGATCGAACTGAACGTTGTCCAGGGCCTTCACGCCAGGAAAAACCTTCGTGACGTTCTGCAATTCCAGAATCTTTGTTTCCAACGCGCCTGTCTCCCCTTACCCCGATTAATCCTGGTAGAACATTTCCGAGAGTTCCTGGACCACCGGCGAGTTGTCCTGGTTCGTCTCCATGAGATCGGCCATGAACGCCCACCAGCGTTGCACAACCTCCCGTCCGGCCAGGGAATCTGCCTGGTTGTGCTCGGTGACCTTCTGGCTCGCAAAGAGCCTGCCCGTGTGCTCATCCAGGAAGATCACGTAGTCGCGGACCCCCGCACGGTGAAGCTCCTCCACCAGCTCCGGCCAGATCTCGTCGTGGCGGCGCTTGTATTCCCGGGAGCAACCTTCCTTCAGTTGCATGGCAAATCCTCTTCGTCTCATCGTTCTCTCCTTTGGCTGTTCCCCGGTCCTCTTCGGTCCTTCGGGGTTTTTGCCCCCCTGGCCACCGGTGCCGGGGTCAACACACCCGGGTCACGGGAATCCCCAAAAGGAATCCCAGTTTTTCTATGCGGTCTCCCACGTGCCCCAGGCCAATCGCACAATGGTGGGAAGGTCCCGGAAGGGACCAGCTCTCGATAAAATCCGCTGCCGAAAGGGGGAAGCGGTATCGGCTGTTGGTGTTCCCGATCTCCAGGACAGGGCCGGCGACGCTCTCCCCCTCGGCGAAGAGCAGAAAGACTCCCTGGGGTCCTTCGCAAACCGAGAGGAGTGTTACCGGGCCATGGCGCACGGTCATCTGGATCGAGAGCCCCTTTCCGGGTTTTCCGTGGTACAGCGGGAGTGGTACCAGCCGTACCGGTCCCTCGGCGATTCCCCTGTGGGCGGGGCCATCGTGACCCAGCAGAATATGGTCCTCGAGGTAGTCGATCGCGTAGAACTCGGAGAAAGATCCTCCCGCACCCAGCGAATCCAGAATCTTCATCGCCTGGGCGTTCTTTATCTCGTACTCACCGGCCACGGGAACGTTCCGACCGGTGAGGAGGGTATTCCCGGCGATCACCGATGTAACGAGATCCTCCTGCTCGGACTGGACCGCACCCTCGTAGTAATAGGCCATCGACCCCAGATGATGCTGTTCTACCAGCTCGTCCAGGGCAACCGATGTTCGTGCGGCGCGTTCCAGTTCCCGGGAATCACACTCGGGAGAGACCTGGAAGACTCTGGAGAACTCCTCCCTTTTTTCTGCCACCTGCCCGGCTGTAACGTTCTTCCGTATCGAGATCACCTCGTCTATCTCGATCATGTCTACATGGCCCCCGAAGGCACCGATCTGCTTCGTTATATCGGTGTATACATCGAGCATGCCGGCGTAGTAATGACCGATAACACCCAGACGGTTGATTCGCATTACGGCGGCGACTCGGGATGCCTCCACCCAGCCCGTCAGCTCGTCCTCGGTCCGGTGGTCTCCCAGGTATCCCGTCACAAGCCGGTAGGGTATGCCCATCCTGTTGAAGACACCGGCGATCTCGGGGACACTACAGGCTTGACAATGGGCCAGCCACTCCCCTGTCATGGCCCCGCGATCACCCAGCTTGTTGAATTCGCTGTAGTCTATAGCTGCCACGGGCTGGATGTTGAGAACGATCACAGGAACACCTGCGGCCTGGACCACCGGCACCACCGTGGAAGAGAGCGCGTAGGTTGAGATATACAAAAAAACGATATCGACCTGCTGACGCCGAAAGAGGCTCCCGATCACCTGGGCGCGATCGATATTATCAACCAGCCCCGCATCGATAACNTCAACNGCACCTGCAGACTCGATTATCCGGGCTATTCTGCGGTGATACCCCTCAAGGCGCTCTTTGAGCCCGGGGAATTGGCCCCAATAGGTATCGAGCCCCACTCCGAAGATCCCCACTGTCAACTGATTTCCCATGTCGTGCATCCTCTCTCCTGATCTTTTGTGCCCGGGTTACACGCTACGCCCGGTTTCAGTATTCGCAAATGGACAAAACAGGCGATGTGATATACTTTTTTATATGCAGAAAGAAGCAGGCCCGCCGATCCCGGCACGGAGCAATTCCTTTTCTCGATATCTCCCAGTGAACAAGCAGGCCCTGCGCTGGGAGATTCATTGCAATGATGCAGGATTTTCCCAGGTTCCGGCGGGTTCCAATTACCCGGTCATCCCTGAGGAGCACCCCCCGGCCTACGCCGAGACGGTGGGAACGGGAAGAACGCTCCAGGAGTTTCAGGTTGTGTATATCACAGCGGGAAAGGGGTTCTTTTCGTGTCCGGCCTTTGAAAAACGGGAGGTCTCTGCCGGTGATGTCATGCTCCTCTTCCCCGGTATCCGCCACGCCTACCACCCCGTCAGGGGCGTGGGGTGGCACGAATACTGGGTGGGGTTTTCCGGCGCCCACGCCTATCGGCTCTGGAAGAATGGCATTCTTCGGCCGGAAGATCCCCTTCACCACATCGGACTGAATCACGAGGTTATGGCCGATTACGAGCAGATTGTCCGCCTCTGCCGTCAGCAAACCCCGGGGTTTCAGGTGCGTCTGGGCGCTCTGGTTCTGCAGCTTCTGGCCCATATTCACTCCATTCAAACGATCTCCCGAACCGATGCAGGCCAGAGCGAACTGGTCTATCAGGCGCGAACGGTCATGGAGCAGCACCTGGACCGGGAGATCAGCGTGGAAGAGATTGCCTCTGCCCTGGGGGTGGGATACACGCGTCTCCTCTCGATCTTCCGGGACTACACCGGTCTCACTCCCTATCAGTACTACCTGCAGATGCGGATCCACCGCGCCAAGGAACTGCTTCATAATACAGAGCTTTCGATCAAGGAAGTTTCGGCCCGCATGAACTTTGAAAACCAGTACTATTTTTCCCGGCTCTTCAAAAAGAAGACGGGCTATACTCCCAGCCAGTGGCGCGCGGGGGCAGTTTCCTCGGGGGAGGTTTAACTCTTCCTCCCGGCCGGTCGATACCTAGGGGTATGAGAGGGCCAATGATTACCCGGTTCCGGATCAAGTCGAGTCCGGAACGGAGCGAGTTCCTGGAAGTCATCGGACGAACCCCGCAGGGTCTGCAGGTTCGTATTGTGCGGCACCACGAGGGATACGATACGGTCGATGAGAGTTTCATGGAGCACGATCTCTTTGAGACCTGCCTCAAGACGGGGTACCTCACGGAGATTGAGGTAGCCCGGGAGGAGCGGGAAGAACACCGGGGAGACCGGCCCGGGGAATCGGGGAGCGTCTCCTCGGTTGCCTGATTTCCAGCAGGGTGGAGACGATCACCGCGCCGAAATAATCATCGTGGGCGGGGGACCCACGGGACTCCTCCTGGGGAACCTCCTGGGTGCGGCGGGCAGGTCGGCAACGATCCTGGAGGAGGCACCCCGGCCAGGACCGGTGGAGGAATCCCGCGCAATCGGAATTACCCCACCCTCGCTGGAAATTCTCGAGGAAGCGGGTCTTGCCGAAGGCTTTCTGCGGGAGGGCCTCCCCATAGCGCACGCCCGCGTTCACGGAGCCCGAAGGACTCTGGGGACGCTCTCCTTCACCGGTGTTCACCCCCGGTTTCCCTTTATTCTGTCCCTGCCCCAGCAGATTACCTGCGCTTTGCTCCGGGATGGCCTGGAACGATATCCCTCCGTTGCTCTTCAGCAGGGACGATCGGTCCGGAAGGTCCTTCCCTCATCCTCGGGGGTGACCCTCCTCTGTAGCGACGGGTCGTCCTGGCACGGCCGGTACGTCCTGGGTGCCGACGGGGTTCGCAGTACCGTTGCCCGGGAGGCGGGCATAGCCAGAAGGACCCATTCCTACGCTCGGTCTTTCTTTATGGCCGATTTCCCCGATACGGGCGAGTTCGCTTCCGACGCGCATCTCTGGTTTACGCCCTCGGGGGCGGTGGAATCCTTCCCGCTTCCCCGTGGCAGGCGGCGGTGGATCGTACAGCTTCCCCCGGAAGAGGCCCGGTCTAACCAGGCCAGCCCCGATCTGGAGGCCCTGGTTCTCGAGCGAACGGGTTTTCATCTGGACCGGACACAACGAATATGGGAGAGCGCCTTCCGGCCCGCCCGCAGCGAGGCCTGCCGGTACTGGCAGGGGCCGATCTTCCTCGCCGGTGACGCCGCGCGTACCATGAGCCCCATCGGCGGTCAGGGAATGAACACCGGCTTTGCCGATGCAGAGCTTCTGGCCGCCCTGGTGGAACATCTCTTCCAGGACCAGAGAGCGGGAGAACGGCCGGCCACGCCAGGCCGGTACCAGCGTGTACGGCGCCGGGCCGGAGGGGCTGCTGCAAACCGGGCCGCCCTGGGCATGGGATTGGGGACGCTCCGGGGTTCCCTGGTCTCTCCTCCCAGGAACCTGATCGTGGCGCTTCTGCTCTCCCGTCCCTTCCGGCGGGCCACGGCGCGGCACTTTGCCATGATCACCATCCCCCGGGGGCGCCGCAGAACGGCCCTGCGCCCTGGCCGGGGAGAACCTCTTTTTTCTTGCCTTTCCCGGGTGGTCAGCGTACTTTCTGCTGGCCATGGAAGAAAAAACGACCCGGAACCGTAACGATTCCTCCCCGGCGGGTCCCCTCTCTCGGCAAGATCCGGTCTGGCTTCAGGGGATCGCCACGGTCGTGCCCGACACCGCCTGCTCCCAGGAGGAAGCCAGGGAGTTCATGCGGAAGGTCCCCCACTTCACCCCGAAGGAACAGCGTTTTCTGGACCGCCTGTACCAGGGAACGGGGATCGAAGAACGCCACTCGGTCATCGCCGATTTTGTCAGGCCCCGAGAGGAGTTTTCCTTCTTCTCCCGCGCCCCTTCCCTGCTCCCCGAACCCTCACCGGCAGACCGGAACAACCTCTTTATCACCGAGGCCCGGAGCCTGGCGATCCGGGCGGTGTCGGATCTTCTGCAGGATCTCTCCTGGCTCGATCCCTCGTCGATCACCCATCTGATTACCGTGACCTGCACCGGCTTTTCTGCGCCCGGTTTCGATTACCAGGTGGTACAGGCCCTGAACCTGAGCCCCACGATTCTGCGACACAACATAGCTTTTATGGGATGCTACGCCGCCTTTCCCGCCCTCCGCCTGGCCCGGACGATCTGTCAGGCCCTGCCCCGGGCGCGGGTGCTCATCGTGGACGTGGAACTCTGCTCGCTCCATGTCCAGTTCAGACCCGATCCGGACAGGCTGGTTGCAAACGCGATTTTTGCCGATGGTGCGGCGGCGGCCCTGGTTTCGGGGGATCNTNGGGACGACGGGTCTCCGCGATTCCGGCTCGACTCCTTCGCCTCGCGGATTCTTCCCGAGAGCGCCGGGGCCATGTCCTGGAGCCTGGGCGAGAGAGCCTTCGATATGACCCTTTCGGCCTACGTGCCCCAGCTGATCCGGGAACATCTGGGGGAGCTCCTGGAGGAGAGCCTGGCGGAGGGAGGGNTTTCCCCCGGGGAGATCTCCCTCTGGGCGATTCATCCCGGGGGGAAGGCCATACTCGNGAAGGTCCGGGAGGCGTTGGGGCTGGACGAGCAGGCCCTGGNGGATTCATCCAGNGTTCTGGCNCGNTACGGGAACATGAGTTCTGCCACGATCTTCTTNGTGCTGCGCAGCATGGCAGACCGCCCCTGCGCCGGGCCGGTCTTTGCCGCNGCCTTCGGGCCAGGCCTCACGATCGAGACGGCNTGCCTGGAGAGGNTCGGTTCGTGACACCCGCCGGTCAGTGGTATCCCGCCATCCAGTGGTATCCTGCCCGGAGGAGCCAGGCCCGGGAGCTCATGGACGACACCCTGAGCGATCCTGTCCTGCTGCAGCGGACGCTGGACCAGTTCTCCCTGATAAACCGTCTTTTTTCCCGCATGAGGGGACTGGTCCGGCGGTGTATCCTGGAAGATATCGTCGCCCGGGGAACAGGCCCCACGGGGGAGACGATCTCTGTTCTTGANGTGGGGGCCGGGGCCTGCGATATCCCCCTGTGGCTTCTGGCAGAGGCCCGGACGCGGGGGATCGCTCTGGAGATTACCTGCCTCGATCACGATCCCCGGGTTGTGGACTACGCCCGCAGGANGACATCCCGCGAACCGGCGATCACNGTCCGGGAAGGGTCAGCCCTGGAGATCGAAGGCCCCTTCGATTATATTATGGCCAACCACCTGCTCCACCACCTGACAGAACCAGAAATCGACCGGTTTCTGGAGCGCTCCTTCCNGGCCTGCCGCAGACGGTTGCTTCTGAACGATCTTTTGCGCTCCTACTGGTCCCTGGCGGGGTTCTCTCTCTTTGCAACGCTCTTCCTGCACCGGAGCTTCGCCCGCACCGATGGAGCGCTCTCCATACGACGGGGCTTCCGGCCCCTGGAACTGCAGCGGCTGATCGATCGAAGCCCCTGGGCCGGAGCCAGGTTGGGGACCATGCTGCCCGGNAGAATCTGCCTGGCAGCCGACAAGCNCTCCCCCGAGGCTATTCCCAGGACGAGAGCCGTTCCCGGGCAACGGCAAGATCCATCCGCTGGCGAACCCGGGGATCCTCCACCGCCGAGAGCTCCCCGATAACCCAACGAATCAGCGCCAGCGCTTCCTCGCGGTCGCTCTGGTCCTTCAGGGAACGGGTTCCCTCGTAGGCCAGGCCCCGCTCCAGCACCGTTCCGGCAGCCTGGTAGGCCTCGGCCATGCGGCCCCAGCGACGCTCGCGCTTCCGGGAGCTGTTGTTTCTGGTCCAGAGGGAGTTGGCAAGCTCGATGTAGTGATCGAAGTACCGCACCGGGACCAGCCCTGCCTCGCGCTGTTCCTCGTAGAGATCGATCGCCCGACGCCCCAGCGAGACCGCTCCATCGTTGCTCCCGAAGGAGATGGGCCACCCCGGCAGCTCCCGGTAGACCTGACCCAGGACGTAGTAGCCTTCGGCGAGCTCGGGGTCCCGCTCCAGGGCGTTCACCAGATGATCACGAACGGTAGAGGCCTGGAAGAGGGAGTTGAAGATACCCCGCAGCTGCGCCCGNCGCCCGGCCGTTGCGGCCAGCCAGAAGTGCGGCTGGGCGTGGTCGGGAAAGAGTTCTGCCGCCATCTCGGCGTAGGTATGCGCCTCATCGTAGAGGGCCAGCGCCTCATCGCGCTCCATCTTCTCCTGCCAGAGCGAGAGATCGGCCACAGCCACAAGGTACCGGGCCTTTCGCCAGAAGAGNTCACCCCGCCGGGTGCTCTCCCAGACACGGGAAAGCTCCTCTTCCAGAAGAGCGCCAACCACATCGGTATCGTCCACGTAGTGGTAGGCATCGATCTGCTCCAGGGCTTCGCCGAACTCACCATCCCACCCGGAGGTTTGGGCAGCGAGGGCGTCCGGAAAAAGGGAAATCATCAAAGCAGCCGTTATCACGGCACAAACAGGTACCAGGGGATATCTCTTCATTTTTACTCCTGCAACAGGGATCCGTGGGGTATCGTGCCCCCCAAGGGAAAAACCGGACCGGGAGAGGCACCCGAAGAGAGAAGATACCCCCTCTTTACGGGGATTCCTTCCCCCGCCCGAATATTCTTCCCCCGCCCGGACATTTGGCATTACATTGTGGCCTATGAACAACCATGACATTGAGGAGATTGTACAGCTTTCGCGGGAAATCGGACAGGGTTCGTCCTGGGTAATCGGCGGTGGCGGCAATGCCTCCATCAAGGATGCCGAGACCATGGCGGTAAAAGCCTCGGGAACGACCCTGGCAGAGATGAAACCCGAACAGTTTGTCCTGATGAACAGGGAACGTCTTGATGCGATCTGGAAGACCTCCTATCCCGGGGAAACATCGGCCCGGGAATCCCGCGCCCTGGAGGATCTCNTGGCCGCGCGGTGCGAGGGAGAAGCGGAGAAACGCCCCAGCGTGGAGACCCTCATGCACGCCCTGTTNCCCCGGAGAATCGTCTTTCACACCCACCCCACGGAACTGAACGGCCTCACNTGCTCCAGAGAGGGGGCTGCAGCAGCCCGGGAGCTCTTCGGCGATCAGGCGCTGTGGATTCCCACGGTAAACCCCGGGTATATCCTGGCCCGCACAATCTACGACATGGTCCAGCAGTGGCGGGGCGATCATGAGGGTGCGTACCCCTCGATGCTGATCATGCAGAACCACGGTCTGGTGGTAACGGGAGAGACCGCCCATGATATCCGGGAGGCTCACCGGAAGGTAACGGAGACCCTGAAGGGGGCCATTACAACCCNCCCTGAGGAGAGCGGGGTGGAAACGGACCCGTTTTTTCTGGAAGACCTCAGGGACTACGCCGCNCACGCCGTAGCAGAGTACCGGGCTGCCCACGGTGATTCCCTGAACCCGCCCAAGACCATCACCTTTACCTCGCCGGAGCTTCTGNCCCGGGCNGCGAACGCCGGGAGCTTTGCTCCACTCACGGGGGCCCTCACCCCCGACCATATTGTCTACAGCGGCCACCGGCCCTGCTACATCNCCCCCGTCTCCCGGGAGGCCCTGCGGGCCGAGGTTCACAGCGAGATCCTGGAGTTCTGCTACGCCCAGGACGCTACCCCCAGGATCGTTGTTGCCGGAGACCTCGGGGCGGTGGCTCTGGGAGATACGGAGAAAAAGGCACGCCTGGCCATGGAACTCTTTCTGGACGCCCTCAAGGTGAGCCGCCTTGCCGAGAACTTCGGGGGTGTCCAGGCGATGCCCCCCGACCAGGTGGAGTTTATCCGGACCTGGGAGGTGGAACAGTTCCGCGAAGCCGTGAGCACCGCCGGAGACTGACCGGGAAGCCAGGCCTGCGGAGGTCAGCAGTCCGCGGGCCTGCCGGGGTCGGATCGAGCAGGAGACNGAGGTCACCCCCAGGCGCGGGTNACCTCGTCGGCGATAATGCGAAGCCCCTCCTCAACCACCGCCGGATCCTGGCCGTAGTTGATCCGCAGGCATTCCCGGGAGTGGGGCCACTCTGCCAGGAGGGGATCCCCGAAGAAGAAATATTCCCCCGGGACCACCAGGACACCCCGCTTCTTGAGCCGCTCGTAGAGCTCCCGCGACGACAGGGGAAGTCCCTCGAGCCAGAGCCAGACAAAGAGAGACCCCTCGGTGCGGTGAACCGACCAGGGCAGGCTATCGGGAAAGACCCGGGTAAAGACNTGGTGAGCGTGGTCNGCCCGCTCCCGGTAGAAGGGCATGATCGTCTTCCGGGCCACCTCGAGGAGGCTCCCGTCCCGGAGCAGGGGCTCCACCAGATACTGCCCGACCGTCGTGTTGGCCAGACTCAGCACGGCGTTGGCCCGGCTCAGGGCCGAGACGATCTCGGAACGCGCCACAAGAATCCCCGTGCGCGTGCCGGGAAGACCGATCTTGGAGAGACTCATGCCCAGGATGATGTTCTCGTTCCACAGAGGCCGGGCGGACCCGTCTATGACATCGTCAAAAATAATATGGGGAAAGGGAACCCCGTAGGCGTTGTCCACGATCAGGGGAACCTGGTAACGCCGGGCCAGGTCATCGAGGCGCGTCATTTCCCCGTCGGTGAGCACGTTACCCGACGGGTTGGTGGGACGGGAGACGCAGATCGCGCATATCCGCTCCCCCCCCGCAGCCGACGCCGCCAGGTGACCCTCGACGGCGGCAAAATCAACGTGATATTTGTGGAGGTGGTCCCGGGGCCGCTCTATAAGCGGGCGGCAGGCGATGAAGTTCCGGGGGTCCATGGTCTGATCGGCGTACCCGATATACTCGGGCATCAGGGGAAAGAGCACACGTCCAGGTCGGGGATCGTCGCCCCCGCCGTAGGAACCGGTGAGCATGTTGAAGAGGAGATAGAAGGCGGTCTGGCTCCCGTTGGTGATCGCCACGTTTTCCGGGCCGAGGCTCCAGCCGAACTCCCGGTTCAGGAGCTCCGTGAGGGCGCGGATAAACGAGGGCTGACCCTGGGGCGTATCGTAGTTGGCCAGCATCCGCTCCATCTTGCCCTCTTCGGCCAGGATCTCCGTGAGCTGCCGCCTCCAGAGATCGTTCACGGAAGAGATATGCGCGGGGTTCCCTCCGCCCAGCATAAGCATGGGCACGCCCCCCGCCAGAGCCTTTCCCATATCGTCCATAAGATCCATGATCCCCGTGGGGCCGCCAAAGACAGAGCCAAAATCAGAAAAACGCATGGCGGGATTATATAGATTCCTCAAGGCCGTTGAAACAGGGTGCCCACACCGTGTAGCATTCGTGCATTATGGCACGTATTCAAACCTTCAACAAAATCGCAGCTGAGGGCATCGCCCTTCTGGAAGCTCGGGGTCACCAGGTTGGTCCCGATGTACACGATCCCGATGGTATCCTCGTGCGGAGCGCCAAACTCCACGATATCACCTTCGGGCCTTCCCTGCGTGGTATCGCCCGCGCCGGTGCAGGTGTAAACAACGTTCCAGTATCCCGCTGTACCGAAGAGGGAGTGGTGGTCTTCAACACCCCCGGGTCCAACGCCAACAGCGTGAAAGAGCTGGTGGTGGCGGGGCTCATGCTCTCGTCGCGCAAGATTATTGAAGGGTGCCAGTGGGTTCAGAGCCTTGACCCGGCCGCAGTGGATGTGGGTAAAGAGGTCGAGGCGGGCAAGAGCGCCTTCGGAGGGCCCGAGATCGCAGGAAAGCGGCTCGGCGTGATCGGTCTCGGCGCGATCGGGGTCATGGTGGCCAACGCGGGGATATCTCTGGGCATGGAGGTGTCGGGCTACGATCCCTACCTCTCGGTAAACTCGGCCTGGGGGCTCTCCCGGTCGGTCCTGCGTGCTACCAGCCTGGAGGCACTCCTGGCCGAGTGCGACTACGTCTCCATCCACGTTCCCCTGAACGACGAGACCCGGGGCCTGATCAACACCGCACGCCTGGAAAAGACAAAGCCAGGCGCGCGGTTTCTGAACTTCTCCCGCGATGCCCTGGTGGACGACCAGGCGATGGTGGAGGCTCTGACGAAGGGACACATCGCTGCCTACGTGACCGATTTCCCCACGGCGACGCTCCTGGGAACCCCCGGCGTAATCGCCATTCCCCACCTGGGGGCATCCACACCCGAGGCCGAAACCAACTCAGCGATCATGGCAGCCCAGGAGCTCGCCGACTTCCTGGAGCAGGGAAATATCAGGAACTCCGTGAACTTCCCCGAATGTATCATGGACGGAAACGGCGGGGATCGGATCATCCTGGCCAACAAGAACGTGCCCAACATGGTAAGCCGCATCACCACCATCCTGGCCGAGGCGGGCCTCAATATCTCGGACATGCTCAACCGCCACCGCGATGACCTGGCCTACAACATCATCGACGTGGACGAGACGATCTCGGCAGCGACGGTGGAGAAGCTCCAGGCGATCGACGGCGTCGTCATGGCCCGGGTTGTGCCGGGAGGAGCCTGTTGAAGCGCTCTGGGCGGGTCCCGGCCCGGGTTCTGGCCGGGGCGTTCCTTCTGATCTGGCCGATCTTGCCGGGAATAGACCAGGTTCTGGCGGAAGAGACCCTTCCGCCGGGGCTCTACGCCCGGATGGAGACCACCCGGGGGGATATTCTGCTCCGGCTGGAGTACGAGAGGACGCCCCTGACGGTGATGAACTTTGTGGGTCTTGCCGAGGGTACCCTGGCCCATTCCCGGGGCGAGGGGGTGCGTTTTTTCGACGGCCTTACCTTCCACAGGGTGATCCAGGATTTCATGATCCAGGGGGGTGATCCCACCGGCACAGGCCGGGGAGGCCCGGGCTACCAGTTCCCCGACGAGTTTCACCGGGAACTTCGCCACGACGGGCCGGGNGTTCTCTCCATGGCCAACGCCGGGCCGGGAACAAACGGGAGCCAGTTTTTCATTACCCACGTGGCGACCCCCTGGCTCGATAACCGGCACAGCGTCTTCGGGCGGGTCCTGCGGGGCCAGTCTGTGGTGGACACCATTCGTCAGGGNGACCGGATTCAGCGGGTNGAGATCCTGCGCCGGGGGGCGGCGGCCGAGGCCTTTCAGGTGACTCGGGAGTCCTTCGACCAGGCCCTGGGCCAGGCCCGCTCCTGAGCCGGGAGACGCCGTGGCAAAACGCAAGGCCCTCCACGTCTGCAGTTCCTGCGGTCACCAGGAGTCGAAGTGGCTGGGCCAGTGCCCCGCCTGCGGCGAATGGAATACCCTGGAGGAGCAGCTCGCCCTCCAGGACGGACCGGGNCCCCTCCTTCACGGGCTGACCNCACCCAGGCAAAGCTCTCTCCTCTCCCGGATNGAGGCGCCGACGAGCGCGCGCCTCTCCACGGGGATCGGCGAGCTGGACCGGGCCCTGGGCGGGGGGCTCATGGAGGGCTCCACGGTCCTTATCGGGGGGGAACCGGGGATCGGAAAGTCCACCCTTCTGCTCCAGGCGGCGGCGTCGGTCCAGCGGAGCACCGGCCANGCCGGGGGANCGGTCCTCTACGTGAGCGGCGAGGAGAGCCCTGCCCAGATCCGCCAGCGGGCAGACCGCCTGGAGGTTTCCGGGGCTCACCTTCACCTGCTCTGCACAGCCCACATGGAGATCATCCGGGAGGAACTGGCGCGGCTCAACCCCCGGCTGGTTATTGTGGACAGCGTCCAGACCATGATCGCGCCCGAGGCGGGAGCCGTTCCCGGAACGATCAACCAGATAAAAACCGTAACNCACGAACTGGCCGAATGGAGCCGCACCCGGGGTTCCCAGGTCATTCTGGTGGCCCACGTTACCAAGGAGGGCCAGATCGCCGGCCCCAAGGTGGTGGAACATCTGGTGGACGCCGTACTCCTCTTCGAACAGTCCGGCAGCGACCTGCGTTTTCTTCGGGCCACCAAGAACCGCTTTGGCGCGATCGAGGAGGTGGGAATCTTCACCATGGAGCATCGGGGCCTGGAGGAACTGACCGACCCGGGAAGGGTCTTCCTCGGCCCCGACCGGACACATCCCCCCGCGGGGGTTGTGGCAGCCCCCTGTTACGAGGGCTCGCGCGTGCTGGTGGTAGAGATCCAGGCCCTGACCGTCCCGGCCAAGGGGGGCGTCTCCAGAACCTTCTCGGACAGGATCGACAACCGTCGCGTCTCCCGGGTGGCGGCGGTGCTGGAAAAGCACCTGGGGGTTTCCTTCTCTGACCAGGACATCTACGTCAACGTGGCGGGGGGGATCAGGATTCAGGATGTGGCCATCGACCTGCCTCTGGCGGTAGCCCTCTTCTCGGCGCGCCAGGGCAAGGAACTCCCCCGGGGCGTTCTTGCCACGGGAGAGCTCTCTCTGGCAGGAGAGGTCCGCCCCGTGTCGCACCGGGCCCAGCGAATCAAGGCAGCTGAAGAGATGGGGTTTCTGCGTCTCGTGGGTCCGCCCGGCGGATCGGGACAATCCGGAGGATCAGCACAGAAGGCAGGGCAGATCAGCTGGATCGAGGCGCCCCGGATCGCCCAGGCCATTCGTCAGGCCTTTTCCTCCGAACCCTAGACCGACCCTCCCGCCCGGGCAGGGCGAGACGCCCGGACAGAGCCACCTCCGGACAGCGATCGCGCCCCCTCGGGGAGGCGGGATCAACCAAAGAGCAGAGGCAGGGCGATAAAGGTCCCGATGGAGCTCCCCACGCTGGAAAGCAGAAAGACCAGCAGAATCCGGGTGAGTCTGTTGCGGTAAAACCCCCTGAGCGAGACGATATCGTCGTTGAGCCGCTCGAAATCGGCAACCCGGGGTTTCCGGAGGAAGGCCTCGACCAGACCCGTCACGAGCCCTACTCCCACGGTGGGGTTCATGGAGGTGATCGGGGCCGCCGCAAAGGCCAGCAGTATTGTTAGGGGGTGGGCCAGAGCAGCTGCCGCTCCCGCTGCAGAGAGCGTCCCGTTTACCAGGATCCACCGGACCAGAGACTGAAGCCCCCCCTCGAGCCCCCCGCGAAAAAACCCCCAGAGAATCAGCGCCCCCACCAGAAGCGGGACCGCATAGGGAAGGACCCGGCGCAGGGCCCCGGGAGGGGGAATCTCCTCGAGCTCGGCCTTGCTGACCCGAACCGTTCCCGCGCGAAGCCCCTCCAGGGTCCGGGCGATTCCCGGTACGTGGCCGGCCCCCACCACAGCCAGAACCCGGCGCCCCGGCGCCTCGGAGATACTCCGGGCCAGATACCGGTCCCGCTCGTCTATCAGGACCTCCTTGACCTGGGGCAGGTAATCGGAGAGCTCCTGAAGCATACTCTCCAGCTCGTTCTGCTCCCGCAGTTTTGCCAGATCCTCTTCGCTGACCTTCTCTCTGGAAAAGGCAGCCGCCACCATGCTGGCGAGAAGCTTGTTCCTGCCCCAAAACCCCGTCCTGGCCCAGGCGCGTCGCAGCGTGGCCGTCACGGGGCGATCCCCGAAGGTGCTGCCGATCCCCACCTCCGAGGCGGCCTTCACGGCAGCGATCATCTCTTCACCCGGTGTCACCCCCGTCCCGGCGCCCATCCGGCGCTGAAAGGAGGCCAGAACGAGGTTGCTCAGGAGCAGGAAGGCCTGGCCTTTTCGCAGAATCTGGAAGATGTCGAGCTGGGACCAGTCCCGTTTCTGCGTTACCGACTGGTAACGCTGGTGGTCGATCTCCACAACCACGTGATNGATCCCGCCCTGACGGATCGTCTCTTCCACAGCCACCACGCTCTCCCGGGAAACGTGGGCCGTTCCCAGGAGCCAGTACTCGCGGCCCTCCGCCTCTCCTGCCTCACCGGCCTCGCGGACGATCGTGATTCCGTGGCGGGCAGGATCGAAGGGTGGTGGCTCGTGCCCGTCGGGAGCGCGCTCACCGGGGGCGGGATCCTGTGCATCNGGGGTGTCTGTGTCGAGGACGGAGGCCTTGCTCTGTGCATCACCGGCGCCTGGTGCATCACCGGCGTCTCTATCGGGGCTGTCTGTANNGAGGTCAGGGTCGTTCACGTGAAGGGGTTCCTTTTTTTCCACAGGGTCTATTCTCATCACACTTTCTCCCGGGATATCCGGTCCGGGGGCTGACCGTCTTCCCGGGAACTCTCGCGGGGCGCGTCCTCTTCACCGGGAGCCCCCCTGTCNGAGAGAGCCTCACCAGGGTGAGAGCTCTCNCCCGAAGAAGTGCTCTCACCCGAGGGNCCCTCTTCACCGGNAGGAACCTCCGCTTCGGGAGGGCCTCCCCCGATCGCCGCGATAAAACGCTTGCGCAGCCCCTCATCGCCAGGATAGAGGTCCAGGGGAATCGCCCCTCCCCCCATATGCATATGCCCCCCGCCGGAGCCGACACCCTCCAGGGCGCGGTGAATAACCACGTCACAGGGGAGCCCCATGCTCTCGCTCCGGACCGAGAGACGGTGCATATCGCGATCACCGCTCACCACCACCACAAAGTGAATCTCCCGGAGGCCCAGGAAAAAATCGGCCACCAGGGCCATCACCTCGGGAGAATAACTGCCGGGCAAGGCAATAAAGGCAAAATCCCGAGCCACGATACAGCCGTCTATGGCNTGGCGGAAGGCCGCCAGATCGCTCAGGGAGAGGGAATTTTTCAGGAGTCGCGCCGCCAGCCGCCAGTCGCCCTGCCGAAAGAGCACATCAAAGGCGTCCAGATCCATCTCCGAGACCCCTCTGGTCATGAAGGCCGTGTCCATCATGATCCCCAGAAGCAGCGCCGTGGCAACCCGGTCGCTCATGGGAACCGCCGCGTCGCGGTAATACTCGAAGAGGATGGTGGAACAGGCCCCGTAGCCGCTACGGATATCGGCGTGGAGAACCTCGGGGGGCCAGGGGGGAGGATGATGATCGATCACCGCTGCCAGCGTTCCCGGCACCCCCGCCATGTTGGAGTTACCCGCAAACCCGTCCACCACGATGATCTGGGAATCCCCGGGGATATCCGAATCGCCGATAGAGGCGATATCGATCTCCAGCTCCTGGATCGCATCGTGCAGGGACTGGCTCTGGAGCGTCCCCCCGTAGCAGAGACGCACCACAAAGCGGTGGCGCTCCAGAAGCTCGGCCAGGGCAAAGGCCGTGGCCACCGCGTCGTGGTCGGGGAAATCGTGAGCCTGGACCACCACGGGCCGATCCCGGTCCAGCACCTCCAGGAGCGCCCTGAGCCCTCCCGTGACTATCGTCTCCATGAGACGCCCCGTTCCGGCCGCTCCGGAGGTTCCCCCATATCAGGAATCACCACGGAGCAACTCGTACCGCCTGCGGGCCAGGCGNGTTTCCATGAGGCCTCTAATATCTGCATCCATGATATCCAAATACAACGCCCGGGCACTGTCAAGCCGTCCCAGCACCTCGTACTGACCTGCCAGATAAAAACTGGCCCGTAATCGCGTGAACCGGTCCTCTTCGCGCGTTACCTGGCGATAGATAAAGGCATCTGATCCCGGGTTCAGGTAATAGCGCGCCATATCGGCGTACAAACCTGAACCGGCAAGATCCCGCGCCCGGGTCTCCAGATAGCGCCGCGCCCGGACCTCTTCTCCGTCCAGCTTGAGACTCAGCCCCGCCAGAAGGATTAACCCGTGATCGAGGGGATCGTTGGGATTNCTCTTCTCTANGGCGGCCCGGAAGAGTTCNGCAGCCCGGGAGAACTCCCCGGTCTCGAACTTGAGAACCCCCAATGGAGCCAGGGCCGGCTGATAATCGGGCCGCAGGTCCAGGGCGGTCTGGTAATCGGCAATGGCCAGGGACCGTTCTCCCTTCTGGTCGTAGGCCCGGGCCCGATAGACGAAGGCCATGAAAAGAGAGGGCTTCTCCTCTATGACCCGGGAAAAATCATC
>NZ_KB891703.1:20180-54947 GCF_000373545.1 Alkalispirochaeta alkalica DSM 8900 | reverse complement strand
AGGGCGCCGGAAAAGTTGTTCCGCTCCATCCGAACCACGCCCCGGTCGTAGTAATGCCAGAAAAACTCCGGGTCCAGCTCGATCGCCCGGTTGAGATCCGCCTCGGCAGCGGCGAACTTCCCCTGGATCGCCCGCGCCCGGCCCCGGTCAGAAAACCCCCGGGGAATCTCGGGAGCCACTTCCACAGCCTTGTCCAGGTATCGCTCGGCCCGGGAGGGGTTGCTCCGGCGCAGGGCCAGGTTACCCAACCCCAGGAGGGCCGTGGAATTGCCCGGATCACTGTCCAGAGCAGCCAGGAAGGAACGCTCGGCGGGATCGAACCGGCGGGACCGCAGCTGCAGCTCCCCCAGGGCCGCAAGAGCATCGGGGCGTCCGGGATCGATCTCCAGAAGTTCCTCCAGCAGACGCTGTTCCTCCCCGGTCTGTTGGCGTGCCCCCGCGATCAGGGCCAGCGAGAAGAGGGCATCGCCCTGCCGGGGATGATCCTCCAGAACCTCCTGGAGGAGCGCCTCGGCACGCTCGAGATCACCCGCAGCGAGATAGAGATGAGCCAGGAGAATCTGCGTCTCCGGCGACTCGGGATCTGCCAGCTGGGCCGCCTCAAAGGCGTCGATCGCCTCCCGGGGATCCCCCAGCATCATTGCGAGGCTGATCGCCTCGTAGGCAGCTTCTACCGGATCGACCGGCTCCTCCGGTTCTTCCGGCAGCTCCTCGGGCACCTCGGGGACCGGAGGTTCCACCTCGGGGGGAGTAGCGCAGGCAAAGGCAAACAACAGGGCCCATACAAAAAGAAGAGATACGGAACGTCGCATAGGGAGGGAGTATAGCAGATGAAAAGGAACTGCATCCAGAGAAACCTGCCCGGCCGGCAGCGGATCGGGTGATCAGCCACCGGCAGCGGGCAGTGCCAGCCAGACCATGGGGGAAATACCCCGGTCAGACTACTGGCGAAGGCGCCCGATTGGCGAAGTCAATCAGTTGGCGAAGGCGCTCCAGAACCAGTTCTGCTTCTCGAACTCCTGCAGCATTCCCACACCGAAATCGGCCGTGACCTCGTCGTTGTGCTCACCGGCGGTCTCGATCAGGCCGCGCACCAGCCCGATGAAATGCGCCAGGTCCTTGAGGACGATCTGGGCCGTCTCCTCGGCGGTGTATTTGCGGCTGGGAAGCTCCTCCAGCGAGGTGGTCTCCAGATACTCCTTGAGAGTTGTGGCGGGGCGGTTCCCCAGCATGAGGATACGCTCGGCCGTGTCGTCGATGAACTCGGCCACCCCCTCGTACATGGTCTGCAGCTCCTTGTGAACGGTGAAAAACTGGGGTCCCTCGATATTCCAGTGCAATGCGTGGAGGTGACCGTAGTAAATGTGAAGATCAGCGAGAAGGGTGCTCAGGCTCCGTCCTACCGCCTCGGTTGCCGCCTTGTCAAACTGCGTTTGTGCCATCATGAATATGTGCTCCTTTCGTGTTTTCTGCCAGATCTCTTCTGCCAGATTTCTTGATACCTTTTTTGGTACCCCCTGGTACCGTCTTTTGTGGTAACCGGATGTACTCTCCGCATCCAATATAACAGATTTTTTCTTTCCCGGCCACTGTTATTAAGAATGATTCCTAATAAAATCGCAGGTATTTCCTGACCGTTCCCGTTGATTTATTCCTGGGGACGGGGTAAGTTAGTCGAAGCTAATTATCTTTACCCTCACTTCAGGAGGATGTCAATGGAACAGTCTCTTCCCGTGACACATTTTCAGCACCTCGTTTCCCGTCGGTTCTTTACCCGGGCTATAGCGGAGCTCTGCCGGGTTGTTCTGGACGAACCCCACCGGGCCGATGCCTGGTGCTACCTGGGAATATGCTATACCGAGACCGGCCACCAGAAGGAAGCCATCGCGGCGCTCACCACAGCCTGGGCTCTGGGGAGCACCTCCTTCGAGGTTCCCGAAGCATTGGGCTGCGCCTGTCTCCGCAGGGGCGATCTTGACGCCGCCGAGGAATGGTTCCTTCGCGCCCTGCGCGAGCTCTCCCTGCACCCCCAGGGCTCACCCCGGGAGGGCCAACCCGACGAACTCCCCTCGGGCGAAACCGCAGCAGAGGAGGCCAGGGTCGGCCGGGGGTCGATTCTGAGGAATCTCGCCATGGCCCGGATCTATCGGGGAAATCCCGAAGATGCCCGATTCCTGCTCGAGGAGGCTCTTGAAGAAACTCCCGATGATATGCTGGCCCTCCACGCCCTCTCGGCGCTTCAGATGCAACTCAACAACCCCGAGGCCGCCAGGAAGAATATCGAGATCATTCTTGCCACGCCCCAGGCTCCCCGCTGGCTCCGGACGGTGGCAGAGCGCAACTACGCCACCCTCCAGGCGGNCTGGCCCGTCACCGCCTGAGAGACCCGGGCCCCGGGCAGCCGGGGCGGGGTCCCGGGGTCAGGAACGGTCCTGGAGAGGAACGTATTTTTCGTCGAATCGGCCTGTGTAGAGGGCCCGGGGCCGGAAGATCCGGTTATGCTCGATGTACTCCATAACCCGGGCGCACCATCCGGAGACGCGGGAAACGGCAAAAATCGTGGTGTAGAGATCCGAAGGGATCCCCATGCTGCGGTAGACGATACCTGAGAAGAAGTCCACGTTGGGGAAGATCTTTTTACTGTCCCCCAGGTGAGCCACCACCTCCTGCTCCAGGGCAAGAGCGGTCTGGTACATCGTCTTGAGCTCGGGGTTCTCCGTGGCCAGCATGCCCGCCAGGGGTCCCAGAATGCGGGCCCGGGGATCGTAGGCCTTGTAGACCCGGTGGCCAAAGCCCATGACCTTTTTCTTCTGTTCCATCGCCGTGCGGTACCATTTCTTCACCGCCGAGGGCTTGCCGATGCGTTCGAGCATGCTCACCACCTCCACGTTGGCTCCACCGTGGAGCGGGCCGCTCAGGGCCGATATCCCCGCACCGATGGCGAGATAGATATCGGAGAGGGTAGAGGCCACCACCATGGAGGCGAAGGTACTGGCGTTCATGCCGTGATCGGCGTGAAGGATCAGGCAGACGTCCATGATCCGCTCCTCCAGCGGCGTGGGACGGCGCCCGGTGAGCATGTAGAGATAGTTCCCGGCAAAGCTCAGATCGGGCAGAGGCTCCAGGGGAATCCGCCCTTCCCTGGCCCGGCCGATCGCGGCGGCCACGCTGGCCACACCGGCAATGAGGTTGTAGCAGCTCTCGGTCTCGTCGGAACTGACCAGATCGGTGGGCTCCACCGTGGAGACGGGACGAAAGAGCCCCTTCAGAAACTGGAAGACCGGGTGTTGCTTGCCCTCGGGAACCGTCTCCATGGCGATGGAATCGTCATCGCTGTGGAGAGCCTCCTGGGAAGAGCTCTCCGAGAGGTGATCCTGGTAGGTCTGTTTCTGCCTCATCAGGTTGGTGCCCAGGCGCAGGGCCGCCATGGGATTCATGCTCTCCACGGGAAAGCTCAGGAGCAGACGCTGGGTTTTGGGGATAAACATGCGGCGCCGCAGGGTTTTGGAAAAGGTCTCCAGCTCTGTCGCCGACGGGAGTTTCCCGTGGAGGAGCAGGAACGAGGTCTCCTCGAAGGATGAATAGGCGCAGAGGTCGAAGATATCGTACCCCCGGTAGATGAGCCATCCCTTGGCACCGTTGACGTAACCGATCCTGGTCTCGCAGGCGATCGCCCCTTCCAGGCCGGGGCCCACGGTACATTCGATCGGCCAGTTCAGGGAGGAGGCCATGTTCGGTTCCGGCTCGTTATCCGTTTCCCGGTAGGCGCGCTCCTTTGCCTCCAGCACGATCCGGGTAATATCATCCAGCGTTTGTTCCATCGTACCTCCTTATGTTTCATCCTGTCCCGTTCCAGCGTGCCCCCCGTGGTGTGGGTCTGTGGCGCGGGTCTGTGGTGCAGTAAGACCCTCCACGATACCACGGCTTTCGGGGATCACGCCAGTCCGGAGAACCTGTCTCACCGCAGGCTGTGAAAGCTGGGTCGTCAAAAGCATCAAACCAGAGGTTTTTGCCTTTTTTCTGCCGAAAGGGGGTCAAAAAGGGCGACAGGCTCTCCGCTTTCGTGTAAGGTACAGCCGGAACGCACCATGATGGCGATATACCAGTTTTTCCACGTTCTTGGAAGTCTTGGCCTTCTGGTCTACGGGATGCGCCTCCTCAGCGACGGTGTCCAGCGCGTCGCCGGGGACCGGCTGCAATCCATTCTGAACTATGTAACAGCCAACCGTTGTGCAGCGGTCCTCACGGGGTTTCTCGTCACCGTTCTGGTGCAATCCTCGTCAGCCACGACGGTCATGATCGTGAGCTTTGTCAACGCCTCCCTCCTGAGCCTGTCCCAGGCGATCGGCGCCATCATGGGGGCCAACGTGGGGACCACCGTCACGGGCTGGGTAATCGCCCTGCTGGGGTTTTCCGTGGATATTTCGGCGGGGGCCTTGCCCGCCGTTGGCCTCGGCGCGATTCTCATCTTCAGCAAACGCCTGCGCAGACCCGACCTGGGAGAGACCCTTCTGGGATTCGGGCTGCTCTTTCTGGGGCTCTCCTTTCTCAAGGATGCCGTTCCCGATATCGGCGCTCATCCCGAGATACTGGAGCGGATCGCCCTCCTCTCGGGGCGGGGCATCCTCTCGGTAATCCTCTTTGTGGGTGTCGGGGCCCTCCTGACGGTGATCGTCCAGTCCTCGTCGGCAGCGGTGACAATCACCCTCACCATGGCCTACGCAGGGTGGATCGACTTTCCCGTGGCTGCGGCGATCATTCTGGGAGAGAACATCGGGACCACCGTGACTGCAAACCTGGCAGCCGTGGGAGGGACGGTGAACGGACGCCGGGCCGCCCGGGCCCACCTGGTGTTTAACGCCCTGGGTGTTCTCTGGATGCTCATCCTCTTCCCCCAGGCCCTGCGGCTGGTGGACTACATCGCCGGTTCACGGCTCCTGCCCACCAGGCTCGCCCTGTTTCACACGGGGTTCAACCTGGTGAACACCTTCATTTTCATCTGGTTTGTTCCCCTCCTGACGCACCTGGCCGAGCGTATGGTGCCCGATAGGGCACCCTCCGCCGTTCCCGGGGGGGCCTACCAGGTACCGATCGCTGCCACCTACGCCGGGAGCCACCCCGAGCTGTACCTTCTGGAGTTACGCTACGAGGTGGTCCAGATGTCCCGGATCGTGGAATCGATGATCTCCGACTCCTGGAGCCTCTTCCGGAACCCCCTGGAGGTAACGGAGGAGCGCCTGCTCAGCCTGAAAGATCGCGAGGACTACACCGATCAGATGCAGGAACAGATCTCGGCTGTTCTTGCATCCTTCGGTTTTCATGCATCCCGGGAGAGCACCACGGCGGCGGCGATCGCCCTGCTGCGGATCGTGGACGAGCTGGAAAGCATCGCCGACAGCAGCTACAACGTGGCCCTCGCCGCAGACCGGTGCCAGCGAAAGAAGATCACCATCTCCGACGAGGCGATCCGGGAGCTGGAACCCTACGCACGGCGGGCGATTGACTTTGCCGGGCTGGTAGATCAGCGGTTGCTCACCCCCGGTAACGACGAGGATCTGCGTCAGGCCCGGAGGCTGGAGGAAGAGATCAACGCCCTGAGGAACATCCTGAAGAAATCTTCCCGCCGCAGAATCCAGCAAGGGGCCGATCTCAAGGGCGAACTCCTGGTGCTGGACGTGATCAGCCACCTGGAGCATATGGGGGACTACGCGCTGAACATCGCCGAGGCGATCCGTCACATGAACGCCCGGGTTCCCCTGCTCATGAAAACCCTGGAGCCCCGGCCCGACGCGCCAGCCTGAGGCCCCGATCTGCCCGGGCCCGAGGGGGCAGCACACCCCGGCCCCTCTTTCTTTTCCCCGCCAGCTATGGTAGACCATGAACCTATGACGCTCAGAGATCTCTTCCGGGACAAGGATCGGCGGTATCTGCTCCTCACAGCCTCCCTGGCCTTTCTTGCCCTGGGAACCTCCCAGGCCCTGTACGGGCCGCTCTATCCCTGGTTTCGCGAGAGTCTCTCCCTTTCGGGTTCTGCCGTGGGGCTGATCGCCTCGTTTCACTTTTTCGGCGCCACCGTGGCGGTCCTGGCGGCGGGGTTTGTCCTGCGGCGAACGGGGTTCAAGCCGGTTATTGTGGCCGGGGCGTGTATCTTCTCGGCGGGGTACGCCGGTTTTGCCGCGAGCACCCTCTGGGGAGGGATCCTTGCCTCGGCGCTTCTGCTGGGGCTGGGCTTTGGAACCCTGGTGAGCTTCAATCTCTTTATCGACGATTACTTTGGCCCCCTGGGTGCGGCGGCGCTGAACCTGACAAACATGTTTTTCGGGATCGGGGCGATCCTGGGGCCCCTTCTGGCAGGGGCCTCGCTCTCCCTGGGAGGGCACCGCCTGGCGTTCCTGGCGGGAGGCGCCGTGGCGCTCCTGCTCCTGGCCATGACCCTTCGCCTGAGACAGCACCACCCCGTGGCGGAGACGGACCGTTCCGGGGCGGGGACAGCCCTGGCGGGAACGGTGGTCTTTCTGGTCTTTCTCGCGCTCTATATCGCCGCCGAAGCCTCGGCGTCGAACTGGATACCCACAAGCCTGACACGGAACCACACACCGCCCGTCGTGGCATCCACCATGGCCATGGTCTGGCTCGCCGTGAGCGCCGGCCGGCTCGCGGCGGTTCCCCTGAGCGTCCACGTGGCGCCCCACGTCATGGTTCTGGGGAGCGCCGGCTGCGCCACGGCCATGTTTCTGCTGGCCCGGTTCGAGCCCGCAGCCCCTCTGGCCTATATTGCCACGGGCTTTTTCATGGGGCCGGTCTACCCCGCCACGGTTTCCTGGATACGGCGGGTCTTCCCGTCCCGGGCTGCCCGCGTCGCCGCTGCCGTTATGGCCGGGGGCGGACTTGGCGGCATCTTCGGCCCTCCGCTGGTAGGAGCCGTGACCGACTCCTTTTCCACAGCCGAAATTCCCCTGGCGATCGCCCTGATCCTGGTGATCGCACTCCTGACGGGGCTGGGAATAACCCTCTTTTTTCCGCTTCGGCCGATCCCCGCCGGAAGGACAGGCCCCTCCGGCAGGGAACGGGACACCCCCCGGGGGGATCAGGAGGGCATCGGCCTGGTTCTCCCCGTGGTGCCCGGCCCCGTGCCGGGATCGGACTCCCGGGACTAGACCTCGGCGGCCCGCCGCTCCAGCAGGGCCTCGTAGAGGTTCAGGGTCTTCCGGGCGATGGCACGCCAGCTGAAATGCTCCTCGGCGCGGCGGCGCCCGGCCTGCCCCATCTGCCTGGCAAGCGCCTTGTCTCCGGCGACCCGGTTGATCGCCTCGGCCAGATCACGGGAAAACATCTCGGGATCCCGGGGAATAAAGGTTCCCCGTTCCAGATCGAGATCGACCAGCAGGCCCGTCTCGTCGGGGACCACAACCTCGGGGATACCCCCGACCCGGGACGCCACCACGGCGGTCTCGCAGGCCATCGCCTCGAGATTGATGATCCCGAAGGGTTCGTACACCGAGGGACAGCAGAAAACCGCCGCGTGGGAATAAAACTGGATCGTCTCGTCCCGGGGGAGCATCTGGTCTATCCAGATAATGTCGGAACGCGAGCTCCGGGCCGCCGCAACACTGGCGTTCATCTCCTGGGCGATCTTGTCCGTATCGGGTGCTCCCGCCAGGAGTACTACCTGGACTCCCGGATCGATCCAGGGAATCGCGTCGACCAGGTGAATGATCCCCTTCTGGCGGGTAATGCGCCCCACAAAGAGTACGTAGGGCCGATCGGGATCGACGCCGTGGCGCTTCAGAGCCTCCGTGGAGGGGTCCTTTCTGTATTCTTCCAGGTCGATTCCGTTGTGAATCACCTCGGTCTTCGCCTCGGCAGCCCCGAAGTGGGTAAAGATGTCGTTTCGGGTCTCTTTGGAGACGGCCACCACGGCATCGGCGTTCTCTATGGCGGTGCGCTCCATCCAGCTACTCAGGTGATAGGCCGAACCGAGCTGCTCGGCCTTCCAGGGCCGGAGCGGTTCCAGGGAGTGGGTGGTAAGAACGAAGGGGATGTTCCAGAGCTTGGCCGCCAGGAGCCCCCCCATCTGGGTGTACCAGGTGTGGCAGTGGACCACATCGGCATCGAGGGTATCCTTGGCCATGGCCAGACTCCGCGAGAAGGCTCCCAGGGCGCTGGTAAAGCGGGGGTCCGTGTTACAGGCCATCTCGTCCCAGGGCTGATACCCCCGGACGCGCAGGTTTCCTTCGGTACTGTCCTGCGTTCCAAAACAGCGCACCTCCACGGGAACAAACTCCGCCAGGGCCTTGCTGAGATATTCCACGTGAACACCTGCGCCGCCGTAGACGTTGGGGGGGTATTCGTTGCTGAAGAGGGCTACTTTTTTCAGTCTCATGCCAGATCACTCCTTTGGGGGTAACGGGGTTCCTGCTCCAAAGTGTAACACACCTGCGCCGCTCCTGTGGCAACCTCTGGCGACTCCCGGGCAAGACCAGGGTGCACAAGACCGGTCACACAAGACCTGTTACAGAGGGTGATCGTTCCTGCGGAGCGGCCTCTGGCTGCCCGGCTCAACCATCCCTTCCGGGCTCAGGAGCGCGTCCAGGGTCTCCCTGTCCAGAAGCCCCTGTTCCAGCACCAGATCGTAGACCCCCCGGTCCTGCTCCAGGGCCTCCCTGGCCAGAAGGCTGCACCGCTCGTAGCCCAGAGCCGGGGTGAGAGCCGTGACCAGACCGATACTGTTCAGCACGGTCTGCCTGCAATGGGCCTCGTTCGCCGTAATTCCGTCGATGCAGCGAGCTTTCAGGGTAACCATGGCGTTCTTGAGCATCTCCACGGACTGGACCAGACTCTGGACGATCACAGGCTCCATCACGTTCAGCTCGAGCTGGCCCGCCTCGGCGGCGATGCTCACGGTGAGATCGTTACCCATCACCTTGAAAGCCACCTGGTTCACCACCTCGGGGATCACGGGGTTCACTTTGCCGGGCATGATCGATGATCCGGGCTGGAGCGGGGGCAGATTGATCTCGCCCAACCCCGCCCGGGGACCCGACGAGAGGAGCCTCAGATCGTTGCAGATCTTGCTGAGCTTGATGGCCAGGCGCTTCACGGCCATGGAGTACATCACGAAGGACCCCGTGTCCTGGGTGGCCTCCACCAGATTTTCGGCCCTGACTACCTCGAGACCCGTGATCTCCCGCAGATGGCGTATCACCAGATTTGCGTAGGCCGGGTCGGCGTTGATTCCCGTGCCGATGGCGGTTCCCCCCAGGTTAACCTCCAGAAAGAGCCGGGAGTTCTCCTCGAGCCGGAGAATTTCCTCCTCCAGGGTCACGGCGTAGGCCTCGAAGGTCTGCCCCAGGGTCATGGGGACGGCATCCTGCAACTGCGTGCGCCCCATCTTGATCACCCCGACAAACTCCTGGCCCTTGCGACGGAAGGACTGGATCAGCTCCCGCAGAACCTGGATCAGCGGCCCGTTCCCCCGAACCAGGGCGATCTTCACCGCCGTGGGATAGGCGTCGTTGGTGGATTGCGAAAGGTTCACGTGGTTGTTGGGGTGGCAGTAGCGATACTCGCCCCGGTTGTGGCCCAGCAACTCCAGGGCCCGGTTGGCGATCACCTCGTTGGCGTTCATGTTGGTGGAGGTTCCCGCCCCACCCTGGATCATGTCCACCGTGAAGTGGGAATGGAGCTTGCCGTTGGCCACCTCCCGGCAGGCCGCGATGATGGCAGCGGAACGAACCGAATCGAGAAGGCCCAGATCGCGGTTGGCCCTGGCGGCCGCCTCCTTCACCATGGCCAGGGAACTGATAATAAGAGGGTAAAAATTGAGGGCAATTCCGCTGATATTGAAATTTTCCAGGGCCCGCAGGGTCTGGATTCCGTAGTACGCCTCGTAGGGGACGTTCCGCTCACCCAGGAGATCCTTTTCGGGGCGGGTTTTCCCCGACTCGTACTGCGCTCCGGCGTCGATAACGCGGTTCGTGGCCCCCTGCATGCGCCGGGCCATGACCCGGATCACCCGGGAAAGCACCTTCACCGTGGCCGAGGGGCTCTCCGAGAGAAACCCCCGGTGCACGATCAATACCAGGGTATCCGCCACGGCCCGGGCCGAGGTGGAGTGGGGAGAGGTGCTTCCCCAGGAGCTCTCTCCCAGAAAATCACCGGTGCTGAAAAAGCCGAGCCGGGTCTCGTTGCCCAGGGCGGTCTGCTTCACCAGCTCCACACCNCCCCGGCAGATGACAAANAGATTTATCCGGGGTGCATTCTGGCGAAAGAGGAACTCCCCCGGAGCGTAGCGCCGCTCCTCCGTACAGGTCAGGAGCGTCTCGAACTCGTCCTCCTGGAGCTCCCGAAAGAGCTCCAGGTTGCGCAGGAACTGGATCGTCTCCACCTTCGTCATGGTCTGCTCTCCTTCGGAAGGGCGCCCGTCCATCGGGGATCTCTCAGAGGGATTCCCGGCCCCCCCCAAGGGATGACCCGAACACAGCAGCCCGGGGTGTGTGCTCGATCTCCCGGTCCAGGGGGAAGAGGGGCCGCGAGAGTTCCCGGAAGGGAAGCGCCTCCAGCACTTCGTTGCTACTCCCCGGCGTCAGGGCCATGATCGTGCGCCGGGCGCACCGNTTGTGGGCATCGGTCAGGTACCCCAGCTTCACCACAATCACTGCGTAGTCATCCACCTTCCGGCCCAAGGCCTCGAACATCCGGGGTGTCACAAAGCCGATGTGGTTGGAGACCAGAATCAGCTCCACAAACCCGACCCGGACCATCACCATATCAGTATGAAAGCGCTCCCACCTTCGCGCAAGGGCAAGAACCTCCACCTCCAGCGCCAGCGGTTTTGAGGTGACCCGATCGAACCGGGCTCCCAGAACCAGTTCCAGCCTGGCTCCGACCCCGGCCTGGAGACACCGCTCCACCGCCGGAGGGTCGTAGATTCCCGCGTAGAGCAGGGGCGCACCCAGANCCCCAAAGGGTTCGCAGGCCAGAACCTGCTCGAGAAAGCCCGTGCAGTCGGCGGAAGATCCGGCCGTGGGGTTATCCCCCGAATCGGAGAGATATACGGGCCACGCCCCCTCTCTGGCNGCCACCAGGGCAGCCTCCAGAGCCTCCTCGGGGGGGTAACTGTCGGTATGGAAACGGAAGTTTTCCCGTTCCTGCCAGAAGGCCCTGGCCAGATCCTCCGCCTCGGCCCGGGCGGAATCGCCGGAGTNTTCCGTCACCACCAGAGCCGAGACACCGTTCTCGGGGCAATCGGCCCAGGGAAAACCCAGAAGGTAGGAGGCAGCCATCACACCGGGTTGTTTCTCCCGCTCCCGCAGAACCTCGATCAGGGCCCGCATGGGCTCCACGCTGGTCTCGGTCTTTTCCCCGGCGATGATCAGGGGAATCTTGCTCCAGCCGATCACGGGTCGCAGGCCCTGACGAAGCATGGCAACGAGCATGCGGGCCGCCTGTTCTCCCGTCTCGAAGCAGTCCGTGTGGGGCGCCTGCTTGTACCCCACCACAGCATCAAGGCACCGCACCATGGGTTCCGTGACGGTGGCGTGCATGTCCAGCGAGGCCGAGAGCGGCGTATGGGGGAAAATTTCCCGGAGCGCCACCAGGAGATCCCCCTCGGCGTCGCCGATCCCCTCAACCCGCATGGAGCCGTGGAGAGAGAGGGCGATCCCGTCGATGTGACAGGACTCGCGGGCTTCCCGGGCTCGCTGAAGAAACTCTTCCTTCACAGAGAGATAGAACTCCCGGGAGACCACCCCGTTGGGCACGGCCCGGGCCATCAGAAGCGGTTCAATCTGGAANCCCTCGGCCTGAAGGGTTTTGATGATTCCGCTGATACTGTCATCGTCGTTCAGAACGTCAAAGATCTCTTCACCCCGCTGAAGGGAAAAATCCTCAGCCCCCGTGATAATGGGNTTAAAGGTATTCGATTCGTGGTGGATGCCCCCCACGACTACGCGCATTGGTCTCATTCTGTCCTCCTTGCATGGGCCCTGTGCCCAGTCTGTTCTGCCCGGTTTTTTCTGACCAGACGGTCCTGGCCAGTCTGTCCTGCCCGGCCGGCACTCCCGGTCATGGCTGATCAATCAGATTTGTCAGGAGAGAACGCCAGATTCGGGCGTCCTGATCCCTCCCCCCGATCCGGGGGATGGAATACAGCGTATCCAGCACCGCAGCGGCGGCGCCCCGGGCCGCGTCGTATTCGGCATCGGCCAGAACTGTCACCTCCACACCGCTGCGGGCGAGCGTCTTCCACTCCCGGTGAAGGTCCTCCTCCAGAACGCGCCGCACCAGGTCCCCCTGGGACGCCAGGTCGCCCCCCACAAAAAGCGCCCGGGGGTTGGTGATGTGCATAAAGAGCATCAGGGTCCGCAGGAGCTCCACCACCAGCTTTCTGCGAATCCCTTCGTCCCGGGAGACCCGGTTCATCTCCTCGGGCGTGAGCGATATCTGGCCGGGAACGGTACCGCTCTCCTCGAAAAAGAGGCTCCGGAACTCCCCGGCCCGGTGGGTAAAGCCGTTGTAGATCGCTCCGTTATAGACCAGCCCCAGGCCGATACCCACCGAGGGGTACCCCGGAGGCAGCAGTTCCTGGCGGTGGAACCGGGGCAAGAGATAGACAAAGGAATCGTCCTGGCCGCTGCTCTCGTACCAAAGCGTTTTCCAGGCGCAGCAGTTTGCATCGTTCTCCATGAGCACGGGGAAGGAGAAGGTCTCCGCCAGGAACGATCCCAGGTGTTCCCCCTCAAGATTATGCGACCAGCATTCCTCGATCACGGGGCCCTCGGGGTCTACCACCCCGGGGATCGCCACGCCCGCACCCAGGACGGGTATGCCCCGGGGAACCTGGCGTTCCACCTCGGTCAGGACGGTGACCAGAAGCTCCTGGAAGGAACCCGAGGCGGCCTCGTACTCCCGGTGAAGCGCGGCGATCTGCCCCCCGGCAATATCTGTCACCTGGGCCTTGTAGTAGTCGGCCTGCAGATCCAGCCCGATCACCGCCCCGTAGCGCCGGTTTATTTCTACCGAGGTTGCCCGGCGGCCGCTCCCCCGGAGAGAGGAGTCCGGGGCCACGGCCCCGCCCTCCAGAACCAGCCCCGCCTGAAGAAGGCGGTTCACGATGTAGGTCACCGTGGAGGGCTGGAGCCCCAGTTCCCGAGCGAGCGTGCGCCGTGATGCGCCACCGCTCCTTCGCAGATAGTCCAGAAGAAGCGAACCGTTGGCCGCCTTCTGATAGCGGCTGTTTCCTACCAGTTTCATTGTCCTGCCAGTCTAGCCTGTTTCTGCCCGTTCTGCCGCTTTTCCTCACTCTGCCGCCTGCCCGCCGGTGTCCATCCGTCGATGTCCACCCGTCGGTTGCCGCCCGAGCCCGGTGTACCGACCGGACCCGGCTGCGATATCCCGTCCGGTTGCCCGGCGTACTCCCGAGGCTGCTACCGCAGACGCTCACACATCTGCGACACCTGCCCCTGGTCGGTGAGGCTCCTGATAAACTCGGGTTGCCGCAGCTGGCCGCCCATAAAGACGTGGTCGGGGCGGTACCTCATGGAACTCTCCTCCTGGAGGTTGGCTGCGACGTGATACTCCCGGGCTCCGATCATCTCTGACACCACCCCGATATTGCGGGGGGTGATGCCCGCCCCGGGCATGATGATAATCCGGTCACCGGCCCGTTCCACCAGCTCCCGCAGGCGCAGCGCTCCCTCAAGAACCGAGGCCTCCTGGCCCGAGGAGAGAATGCGGTCGAACCCCAGGGCGATGATCTCTTCCAGCGCCGCGAAGGGGTCCCTCACCATGTCGAAGGCACGGTGAAAGGTCACGTTCATGGGACGCGCCAGCTCCAGAAGCTCGGCGTTTCGCTCCCGGTCCACCTCTCCCTGGTCGGTGAGTATCCCCAGAACCACCCCGTCGGCGCCCTCCTCCCGGGCCACGCGGATATCCTCGCGCATTACCTCGAACTCCCGGGAGGAATAGAGGAAATCACCGCCCCGGGGACGAATGATCACCTGCAGGCCGATCTCCACGGCCCGCCGGGTTACCCGGATCGAACCGACGCTGGGCGTTGTGCCCCCCTCAAAGAGGTTGTCGCAGAGTTCCACCCGGTCTGCCCCCGCATCGCGGGCCCTCAGGGCCGATTCCACCGAATCGAGGCAGACTTCGATCTTCACCGTCTCTGTGCATTCCTGTTTCATCCAAGCTCTCCTGTTGCTTATGTTATTCCTTGAGCGCGCCTTCGCCAAAGCCGCTGATCAGCAGATTATGGGCACCAATGTAAAACACGATCATCGGGATCGTTCCTATCACCAGGGCGGCAAACTGCATTCCGTAATTCACGTTCAGCCGCCCGGCGAAGGAGTTAATTGCCACGGGAAGACTCCGCATGGACTCCCCGCTGGTCAGGATAAAGACCAGAATAAACTCGTTCCAGTTTCTGAGGAAGGTCAGCACGGCGATGGTGGCCATCACCGGCGAGGCCACAACCACGATGATCCGAAAGAAAACCTGCACGTAGGTTGCCCCGTCTATCACAGCGGCTTCCACCAGCGAGTCGGGGATACCCCGGATATAGGAGCAGGCCAGGAGCACCGCCATGGGCAACCCGAAGGCGATATAGGGAATAATGACGCCGATTCGGGTGTCGTAGAGGCCGATCCGGGTCTGCATGATAAAGAGGGGCGTGATGACGGCGTTCACCGTGATAAGCAGCCCCAGCGTAAAGACTCCAAAATATACTCTGGACGAGGAGTAGCCGAACTTGGTCAGGGAAAACCCCGCTGCCAGGGAAAAAAAGACGGTAAAAAACGTTCCGAACCCCGTATAGATCACGCTGTTTATCGCGGCGACGCCCATATTTCCCATACGCCAGGCGTCGTGATAGTTCTTCACCGTGGGGTTTCGGGGCCAGCCCAGGGGATAGAGCATGATCTCTCCCTGAAGTTTGAAGGACGAATAGAGCATCCAGATCAGGGGAAAGAGGGTTATCGCCGTAAAGGCGAACAGGAAGACATAGGCGAAGAGGCGCCAGCCCCGGGACATATTCTGATTCATCGGTTTCACCGCACTCCCCCTAGTCGTATTTCTTCTGAACCCGGCCGTAGATCCAGCGGGTCAGGGTGATAAGCCCCACGCTGATCACCACCATGATGACGGACACCGCGCTACCGTACCCGAAATTATTGAAGGTAAAGGTGTGCCGATAGAGGTAGATCGACATGACGCTGGTGTAGTTCACCGGGCCGCCCCCGGTCATGGCAAAGACCAGGTCGAAACTCTTGAAGCTCCCCGAAATGGCAAAGATAGAGCTGATGAAAAGAACGTTCGCCAGGGAGGGTACCACCACCCTGGTAAGAATCGTGAACTCCCCCGCCCCATCGAGCTTTGCCGCCTCGATCGTCGAGGAGGGGATTCGCTGCATGTTGGCAAGAAACATCACCATATAGAGGCTGGTGTGCATCCACAGAAGAACCACCAGAATGGGCACCATGGCCCAGTCCTGGTTCTCGAAGATTCGCACCACGTAATCGGGGTTCCCCGTGAGAACCCGCACCATGTTGGTATAGAGACCCACGGGCGAAAAGATACGGTTCCACAAGAGGGCCACCACCACCGCCGAAATCGTGATGGGCAAAAAGATGACCATCTCGAAGAACCGGGTACCCCGCACCAGCTTCCGGAAGAGCAGGTACGCCAGGAGCACACCCAGGGGTATCTGTCCAAAAACGGAGGTGAGCATGATCTGGACGTTGTTCCACAGGGCCCGGTGAAACTCGGGGTCCCGCAGGATCACCAGGTAGTTATCAAACCCCACAAAACCGGTAAGAACAAAGTTCCTCCATCGGGTGAAGGAGAGGACCCCGCTCAGTCCGATGGGAAAGATAATGACCGAGAGGTATATTACCAGCGCCGGAAGCAGCAGCAGGTAGTAACTCACACGCTTGTCTCTGGTCTCGACCATACCTCGTCTCCTGTGATCCTTCTCGTTCCGGCCGGGGTGGTCCGACCCTGGTGGACCGGCCCTTCCGTTCCGGCCCTGTATGCCGGTGGTCATAGCCCGGCCGGTATACCCCGGCTGAATCGTACGCCGGCCACGCCACCGTCCCCGACAGCCGGTCCCGATGGGGTGAGAGATCGCCTCCGCCCCGGGAACATCCCCGGGACGCCCCCCCGGATAAGCCCGGGGGGATCACCGATCCGTAATCAGAGCGGGACTAGTTTCCCACCCGGCTGGAATCATTGGCGGCAACCCACTCCTCGTAGCTCCGGGCCACCTGGAGAGGACTCAGATCCCCGAACATCATCGCCTGGATCGCAGGATTGAGGATTCCCATTCCCTCACCGTCCATCTTGGCGTCGATCACGTATCCCATGGGGGTGTTTACCTGGAACTCGGCGTAGGCCCGCTGGAGCAGGGGCAGATCGAAGTCGTCGTAGTCCAGGGTGTAGGAGGGAACCTCCCCGTGCTGAAGCCTGATAGCCGCACCCTGGGGCCCCTTGTAGAAGCGGATAAACTCCAGGGCAGCCTCGAGTTTTCGGGGGTCCTGGGGAAGGTTCACGTTCAGCCCGAACCCCTCCGAGGGAACGGCCGCGCTGGAACCGTGGCGGACAGACCCGTCGACACGGGGGAAGGTGCCCAGATAGATCGCCTCCTGCTGCGGTATGTCCAGGATGTTGGTCATGGCCGAAGTGCGCCATCCCGCGTCGATCAGGTATACCGAGCGGCCCTGATAGAACTCCTGATTTGCCTCGGGGTTTGACATCTGGTTTACCCCGGGGCTGAAGACGTTCTTTGCCACCATCTCCTGGATGATCTCCAGGGATCGAACAAAGGGCCGGTCCGTGAACGCTGCCTGACCGCTCATGGCGTCGTGAAACCACTCCTGGCCGCCCAGGCGATCCACCAGGACGCTCAAAAGCCAGGAGTTCATGGGCCACTGATCACGGTTTCCCAGGGAGATGGGATAGTAACCGGCCCGGCGGATCGTCTCCACCTGATCCAGCAGCTCCTGGTAGGTCTCGGGGAAGGTCAGTCCCAGCTCATCCATAATGGCCGTATTGGCGTACATCACGTGGCAGACCGCCATGGAGGGGGGCACCGTGTAGATCTCCCCCTCCGGACCCTGGGGCTCCCAGGCAGCGGGGGTAAAACCGTCGAGAAACTCCTGCTCCAGGTAGGGTCTGAGATCGAGAACCCTCCCCGTCTCGGTGATATAGGCCGTGCGCTTTCCCACGTAGGTGGTAAAGAGATCGGGCAGACGCCCCGAGGCGGCCATGGCCTGGAACTTCTGGTGAAAGGCCTCGCCCGTGGCGTATTCGTGGCGAAAGGTGATGTGGGGGTGGGCCTCGGCAAAGGCCTCCATCACGGCGTTGTGCCCCTCGAACTGGGGGTTAGCCGGATCCTTCTGCAGATAGGTGGTGAGTACCACCCGGCCGTCGTCTTCCTTCTGCCCTCCTGCCTGGAGAAGAGACGGTGCCAGGAGCAGGAAACACGCCAGGAAAACCACCGGAAAAGAGCCCGGCCGGACAAGACGTTTCATGAGAACCTCCTTATTGATTCATTCATTGAATTAATTAAAACACCNGAACCGGGAGCTGTCAAGATCGAGTTTTTGGTCCCGGGGAGTTTCCGGCGGGGTGAAAAAAACCTATCTTGAAACAGGGCGCGAACCGGGGGACCCCGAAGGAGGAACCAGCCATGGACCAGAGCAGACACGTCTTGATAACGGGGGCATCGCGGGGCATCGGCCTGGCCCTGGCTCGGGAGTTTGCCCGCCGGGGGTATCCCCTGGTGGTAACNGCCCGGGATCCCGGGCCCCTGGCNGNGGCAGCCCGGGAGCTGAGGGAGTCCTTCGGCGTTTCCGTGCTGGATGTGGCCGGGGATCTCTCCGACAGGTCTGCGCCCGGCCGTATCGCCACGGCTCTGGATGATCGGGGGATTTCTCCGCACATTCTGATAAACAACGCGGGCTTCGGCCTCTACGGCCCCTTTCTCTCGATTTCCCCGGAGGAGGAGGAAAAACTCCTCCAGGTGAATATCTCAGCCCTGGTCACCCTGACCCGGCTCTTTTTGCCTGCCATGCGGGCCCGCCGCGAGGGAGGGGTCATGAATGTAGCTTCCACGGCGGGGTTTCTCCCGGGGCCGCTCATGGCGAGCTACTACGCCTCCAAGGCCTTCGTGGTCTCCTTCAGCCACGCCCTGGCTCGGGAGCTGGCGGGAACGGGCCTCACCGCGACAGCCCTGTGCCCGGGGCCCACGATCTCGGAATTTCAGGAGCGTTCGGGAATGCACCAGTCCTGGATTCTCAGGAAGGCAACCCTCCCGGCTGAGGCCGTGGCCCGGGCCGGTGCAGAGGGGTTCCTTCGGCGAAAGCCCCTGGTTGTTCCCGGTGCGTTCAACAAGGCCAGCGTTTTCTCCTCCCGTCTGATCCCCCGGACCCTCGCGGCCCGGGTTGTGGAAAAACTTCAGGGCTAGGCTCCTTCTGGCGCCACCCCGCCGATTCCCCCCGGCCGGGCCGCCCTACTCGACCAGAAGAATCTGGATATCGCAGACGTTGGTGTTGGTGGGCCCCGTGATGTAGAGCCCTCGCAGACGCTGGAAGAGGTGGTAGGAGTCGTTCCCGGCCAGAGCCTTCTGCAAATCGGGAATATCTCCCGCCCCGGCGAGAGCGGGCGCGGCCCAGGCTCCGGCCGCATCGGTGGGGCCGTCGGTACCGTCGGTGCCCGCCGAGAGAAAGGTGACCCCCTGATACTCCCCGGGGGAGGCGGCCATCTCGGCGAGAACGGCCAGGGCCATCTCCTGGTTTCGCCCCCCCTTCCCCTCTCCCCGCAGGGTCACCGTGGTCTCGCCCCCGGCCAGAATACAGGCCGGTTTCTCCAGAAGGCCCCGGCCCTGGACAATCTCAGCGGCCAGGGCGGTAAAGACCCGCGCCATCTCGCGGGCCTCACCGGTGAGGCGGCTGGTCAGGACCAGGGTGTTGTAGCCCGCATCCAGGGCCTGGCTGCGGGCCGCTTCCAGGGCGATCCGGTTTGTTCCCAGAAGCACGGGATGGACCTTCCCGAAGATGGGGTCCCCGGGTTTGGGCGTTTCTTCCAGACGCCCCTCTTTCCCCGCCCGCAACACCTCCTGCACCGCCCGGGGGAGGTCGCCGGCGATTCCGTAGCGCAGGCAGATCTCCCAGGCATCGTGAAAGGTGGTGGGGTCCGGCGCGGCCAGCCCCGAAGCGATGCTCCCCGGATCATCCCCCACCACGTCGGAGAGGATCAGGGCCACCACCGTTGCCGGTGCCGCCATGCGGCACAAGCGCCCCCCCGAGATCCCCGAGAGGTGCTTCCGGACGCAGTTTATCTCCCCGATGGGGGTACCTGCGCCCAGCAGCAGGCTCGTAGTGGCCTGAATGTCTTCCAGCGAGAGGGGCTCCTCACCCCCGCCGGGCAGGGTGAGGAGGGAACTCCCCCCGCCCGAAATGAGGGTGATACAGAGGGTCCTCTCTCCAGCTTCCCCGGCGAGGCGGGCGATCTCCCGGGCCGCCTCGAGGCTCTTTCCGTCGGGCACGGGGTGCCCCGCCTCGATCAGGGGAATCAGCTCGGGAGCACCCTCCAGGCGGTGACCGTGCTTGACCGCCACCAGCCCCCGGGATATCCGGTCTCCCAGCACCTCTTCCAGGCCCCGCGCCATGGAGGCTCCCGCCTTCCCCGCTCCCACCACCAGGATCTCGTCAAACCGGTCCAGGTCGAAACTCCTGGTGGATCCCTGGGCCTCGATCAGGAGGTGATGGTCCTGGACCCGGAGGCTTCGGGTTATCAGCTCTACCGGGTCAACCCGGGAGAGGGCCGCCCCGGCTATCATCTCTGCCCGGGGGTGCGAAAAGCGATCGGTCTTCTGGAGGTTGCTCATTCTACCGTTCCTTTGTTGATTCTCTTTCAGATGTGCTACCGGAACCGCAGGCCTGGAGGGCCTTTTCCAGATTGGACTGAAGCCAGGGAACAGGCTGCAACCGGAGCCCTTCCCGGAAAGCCGCGGCCGCACCGTCGGGGTCCTTGCAATGGTTCAGGAGCAGGGTGCCCAGATTGTTCCAGGCCGGAACGTTGCTCCGATCCAGACGAAGCGCCTCTTCCAGAGCCTGCCGGGCTCCCGGGATATCTCCCGCTTCCATAGCGCTGTTCCCCCGACGATACCTCTCGCGGGAGAGTCCGGCCTGGTGGAACCGCTCGGGGTCCCGGCATATCTCACGACGCATCTCCAGGAACGCCCTGTCCTGGCACGGGCAATCCTCGGCCAGGGCCCGTCGGTACATGTCCGCCGCCTGATCGGGTTTTCCCCACTGGTAATACAGATCACCCAGCACGCGCAGGCGCGGGAAATGGTCTCCCAGCCGGGCGAGTTCTCCCAGAAAGAGCTCCTCGGCGGGGGAAAACTTTTCCTGGGCCAGCAACGCCAGGGCGAGGTTGTGACGAACCCCGGGAGAATCCTCGTCCAGAGCCAGGAGGGTACGGAACGCCCCCTCGGCCTGGCTGTACCTGCCCAGGGCGTAGGCGTTCAGGCCGGTTCGTTCCAGATATTTTCTCCGCAGTCGGGAAAAAAAGCTCTTCATGCTCTGTTCCTTGACAATTTTCTGTTCCTTGACGCCCTGTGCTGTACAGGGGAGAAGCGCCCCGAAGGGCGCCCTCCCATACCAGGAAATACTAGACGATGAAGGAAAGGACCGCCACCAGGGCGAAGGCAACCGTTCCTTCCACCAGCGTTGCCGTGGTGTAGGTCTTGTAGGCCGTGCTCACTTCCATGTCGGAAAACTGGGAGACCACCCAGAAGTAGGAATCGTTGGCGTGAGAGACAACCATCGCACCGGCACCGATGGCGATAACCGTCAGAGCGGGGTTCAGACCCAGGCCTGCCAGCAGGGGAGCCATGATCGAGGCCGTGGTGATGATCGCCACGGTGGACGAACCCTGGGCCGACTTGATCGCCGCCGAGATGATGAAGGGCAGGAAGATTCCCAGGGGCAGGATCGAGAGCTGGTTCTCAATGAAGTCTACCATGGGTGAGTTCTGAAGGACCCGGCCAAAGGCTCCTCCGGCACCGGTGATAGCCAGAATGAGTGCGGCGTTGCGGATTCCCTCGGAGCTCCAGTCGTTGATCGCTTCGGTGAGGACATCCTTCTTCACCAGGAGGAAGGAGAGGAGCACACCGATGATCAGAGCTGTCACGGGATCACCGGCAAAGCGCAGGAACGTGGCAAACCCGCCCTCGCCCAGGGGCTTTGTGGGGAACTCCGCCAGGGATTTCAGAAGAATCAGCACGATCGGCACCAAAAGGGGCAGAAACGAGAGGGTTGTCGAGGGAAGTTCCCCGTATTTTGCCTTGATCGTCTCGTAGTCTTCGGCGAGCTTGGGTTCGATCTTGTACTTGCAGGCAAACTTCACCGCCCAGAGATACCCTGCCAGCATCGCCGGAATGGAGACGATCAATCCCAACCCGATGACGGCGCCGAGATCGGCTCCCACAATACCGGCAGCCGCGATCGGGCCCGGCGTGGGAGGAACCATGGCGTGGGTGGCGTAGAGACCCGTGGCCAGGGCAACGGCCATCACCGCCATGGACTGTCCCGTCTCCTTGGCCAGGGCCTTGTTCAGGGGCGAGAGAATAACGTAACCCGAGTCGCAGAAGACGGGGATCGAGACCACGTACCCGGCCATGCTCATGGCCAGGGGAGACCGCTTTTTCCCCACCACCTTGAGAATCGCGTTGGTCATGGAATAGGCGGCCCCGGTTTTTTCCAGGATCGTTCCCATGATGGTTCCCGCGATAATCACGATACCGATGTACCCCAGGGTTCCGCCAAAGCCCCCGCGGATGTGATTAATGATCTCCAGGGGCGGGAGTCCGATAGCCATACCGTAGAGATAGGCCACGATGATGAGCGCCAGAAAGGCGTTCAACTTCACCCTGGCCGTGAGCACAATCAAGAGCGCCACGGCGAGAACGAGAAAGAGAAGTGCCAGACCACCTGATACCATACATGATCCTCCTGTGCTGTGTTGAATGAGCCTTTAGTCTGAGGCCCCCCGGGGGATCAGGCAATGTGTCAGGTTGAACAGTTGATCCCCCGAAAATTGTGCACCGGTTACAACGGTATCAACCGAGGCCGCTCAGAACTCCCCCTGATAGAGGAGCTCCAGGAGACGCCTGTCCTGGGGTGAACGCAGGGGATCGAAACCGGAATGCTCCTGGAAGCGCTCCAGGCGATGCATCACGGTATTACGGTGAACATCCAGGCGAGCCGCCGCCTCCTTTATATTCATGTTGGCCGCGAGCAACGCCTGGAAGGTCCCGCGAAACGCCGCCAGGCTATCGGCTCCGCAGAACTCCCTCAGGGGAAGGGTGATTCCCCGGATCTCTTCGGGGGGAACCAGAGAAAAGAGGTAGTCCCGGGCGTGGTCTGCGAAGAACCGGTACCGTTCACGGCCGGCCTGGCCGGCACCCGAGACCCACAGAGCGTGGTGGAAGCTGCGCCGGTAGGCAGCAAGGCTGGTCTGGACCGTTCCCGCAGCGTACCAGGCCGGCACGGGCGCGCCCCATCGCCGGTGGGCCTCGTCGAGACCGGCCAGATAGTCTGTCACGGACCGCTTCCCTCCCCTGGCACGGGAGGAATCACTGCAGACCGCCCGGAAAATCACGGGGCTCCCCCGGGAAGCGAAGAGGGTCATGTCCTGATCGGTGTGGAGTTCGTTGGAGCGCACGATTTTCCGGAAGTCACGCTCCGAAATACCCTCGGCACCGGGCAGGACCAGAGCAATCCGAAAGAGGTCGCTCCGGTAGCCCAGATGACGGGCCAGAACATCCAGGTCCTCGGGAGCAACCCCGTCGTCGTAGAGGAGCATCGTTACCAGGAGTCGCTTCCGGTCCTGACGCCGGGCGAGCTGCTCCTTGAATTCCTCGTACTCCACCATCGTTTCCAGGGCGGTTTTCACGGAATAGGCCACCACCCGCACCTGATCGGGATCGCCCGTGAGCCCCACCACGCCGATTACCTCCCGGTGGTGCAGCACCGGCAGATTTACCCCGGGAAGAACGCCACCGGGCCGGGGATCGTCCTCGCGGACCACAAGCTCGCGCAGATCTCCCGCGACGATCCGGTGCGCGATATCGTGGTAGGTGCCTTTCCGGTAGGAATCACGGCAGGCGATGATCACCCCCTCGGGGTCCATGATGTTCACGTTATAGGGGATGGAGGCGCAGAGTCGATCGACAAAGCGCTGGGCGATCTCTTCTTTGAGTACGGCAGGTTTCAGCATGACAGGTTCACACTGTATCACAGTTTCGCCGGTGTCTGAGCCAGTAGCGACCGGTGGTGCCCATCGACACCACCGGTCGCGCCTAGAGCCGGCGGATAATTATGTTGCGGCCAGACTGTCCCAGGGCAAGAAATCGATTCTCACGCGGTGACCATACCGGGGCTCCAAAGCGCCCGTTGACAAGATTCCCATCCACCATCATGGTCAGGCGGGTGTGCATCGACCGGTTGGTGCTGTAGTAATCCCTGATATCCGCATCGGGGTCGGTGGAAATCAAGGCAGCAAAATTTTTGCCATCGGGTGATGTCGTAAACGCAAACATGTGGGGATACTCTCGGCTTACCGGTTCGTTCTCGCGATAGATTGTCCAGCGCCAGTCGCGTCTCTCATGGATTCGGCGCCTGATCCAGTAGAATGGCCCTTCAGGCGGAAATGCGGAGTATCTTTCAAAATTATCCATCTCGCCGTTGATATCCAATGCCCTGTTGTTGTGGATAATTCGTAGTTGGTTGCCTTCGGGGTTGTCGGAAAGAATCAAAGCAATCTGGGGCAGGCCAGTGACAGGGTTGAATGAAAAGTGGCGGGTTCTAGAAAAGCCCGATCCCGCCAGCTCGAAAGGTTGGCCGTTCTTCAGGACAGCCCCTTGGCCATTAGCGCGTCTGAAATGGGCATAAACATTACCATCGCGACAAACCTCGTAACTGACCTGTGATAAGGTTTCGTGCAGCTCGCTACGGGGAAACGAGGCAACTACATTGTTGTTCTGGTCAATCAGCGTGCGGTTCTCGTTGGGCTCTATAATACTCAAATAGGTGCGATTGTTGCTGCTGATTACGCCCTGCGGTCGGAGCTGGCCTTCGCGCACCATCAGATTATCGCTGGAAACAGTGTACAGGTAGGTGTAGTGCTTGTCGTCAACCTGACCAGAGAAAGCCAGCTTTCCGTTGCTGTAGATAACGCGCCCAATGCTTCTGATGTTGGGGGGCAGGTTAACCCGACGGGTGCCAACGGTCATTTCCTGGCCATCCGCTGTGTTGCCGACAAAGTATGGGGTATTGGTGCTGCCGACAAACCCGGTGACATAGGGCATAACCGTTCTGTACGGTCCGGCAACGCGCTGGTGGTTAACGTACACAAAGCGCTCTCGCATGTTATCAGGCGCCCCAACGTACAGCAGTCGCGAACCATCGGAAGAGTACTCAAGGTTCGTTATCCCTGCATAGTTTTCTTTTACCAATCGCCGGTTTTCCCGAAGGTGCCAGTTATTGCGGTCGAACTGAACCACAAAGGCCACCTTGCCGGGCGCTTCGGCTACCAGTGGTGTCTGGGCATAGCTCCAGTACATAGTTTGTCGCTGACTGTTGGCGTATAGTTGGTAATGCTGCCCCTGAACCGCAGAAAAAGTGAGTCCCTGGCCGTCCGGGCTTATCCAGTCCTCCACATTGGGGTTGTCATGCCTTAGACTCTTAAAGCGGTCAAAAGGTCCCAGCTTGTCGCCGTTAAAAACAATGTAGTAGTCGAACGTGTCGAACTCCTGGACGTCGCGGTCAACCGACATTGAGCCACCCCTGCCGATCGATCGCACCCCGACGTAGGCCTCGTCCTCCCGGCGGTACACCGTTTTGTCGGGGTTCGGCGTTCGGACAACTAAAAAAGTATACCTTTTTGTTCCGTCGTCGTTCAGGCCGATCCGGCCATAGACGAACTCCTCGTCAGATTCCCGTCGGTAGACAACATTCTCCTGCGCCGAGATGGCAGCCGGGAGGATCAGTATCACCAACAGTGCCAAAGAAGTCAGCATTACCAAGGCACGTTTATTCATCATGTCGGGCTCCTCAAGATTAGCCTCGTACAGGCAAGACCGTTTTGTCTCTTAGTTTAGGGGGTCAGAAACGATAGGTCAAATGGGGATGAGACGGGCGTGCGGACNTTTTCTTGGACTGATTTTACGGTGTTGGACCCGCACTACTTGTTTATGAATCGGGGGATATAACCGAACTACAGGTATACTAATCGACCGTTCCGTTTGTGACTATGGCCTCAGCTGGATAGAAATCTTCTGGAGATCGATTCTCAGAAAAGAAGGCTGTCTGCACACCCTTCGGATGCCCACTCATTGCACAGAAGACTGTGATAAAATATCGCAGGCGCTTACAGTAGTTCTGGTGCGGGACCATGGGGGGGGGTACGTAATCATGCCGGCAACTGTCTACTCTACTCAGCCTGGAATATGAGAACTCCGCACCGGTCGATGTGCAAACGGAGCTCAGGATTCTCTATATCGTCGTAGTTGCAGAGATCGATTTCGTATGGCAGGAGTAGTTCATCAATTGCTTCTTCCAGAGATGCCATGCGTTTCAGATCAAGCCGCGGCACCATGATGCATAGATCGATGTCCGACCCGGGTCTATGAGTACCTTTCGCCCGAGACCCATACAACCTGACCTCCTGCAGACACCATTCGAAGAAGACCGCACGAAGTGCCGCTGTGCTTTCAGGGTCAATTCCCGGGATGTCCGTAATCACATCACCTGCGCTCATTGAGCTTCGTTCTCCAGAGATTCGCGTCTCTGCATTTCCTTGAGAAGACTGTGAAGCGTTTGGTGGAAGCGAAGGGCGATGTACTCCTCAACCTCACGCGCTACCGCTTCATTGTAGGCATGGGCCGTACGGTTGCGGGTGCGCAGCATCTCCATCCACGTGTCGCCGTCACGAATGAGCCCCAATCCAAAGGCTTTTCGGATGGCGTCGCGTGATCCGGAAATACCAGTGATACCCTGAAACTCAAGCCAGTCCTTCAGCAGATTCCATCCGGTTTCGTAGCTCAGCTCGAATGACTTGATAAGTGCCTGAACTTCAACTCGGTCCAGCGGACGCCCCTCCCGGCGTTCGAGAACCTCGTCCAAGGCTGCCAAACTCAATGTGAACGAGTTAAGACGCTGTCTCCACCGGAGGTCCTGGCTCATGGGCTGAGTATAGGACAAGCGGTCCATGTTGGAAAGTGTTCACCTCCGATGCCGATATCGTATCTTGACTGCCGTGCCGCCTGTTCAGGCTCAAACAAACATTCACTGGTTTGCCCTGGTGTACGTTGCAGAAATCCAGCGTTGCTCTCAGGAAATAACAGGACCAAAAGTGCCAAAGAAGCAGCATTACCAGGGCACGGTTATTCATCATGTCGGGCTCCTCAAGAGAGGCCCCGTACAGGCAAGACCGTTTTGCCCCTCAGTTCAGGGCGTCAGAAAGGATAGGTCAAATGCTGCGGGACACCAGACCGTCGCCACTGATCCCCGTCACGAGTCGCCCCATCGCCTCCTGCCAGGGCCTCCGCAACGCTCCGACGGTGGCCACATCGGCCTTCCGGGCGGCCTGCTCCAGGGCTACGGCCAGCGACGCCACCTCACCGGCGCAGATCGTTGCGGCAATACCCTGTGCCGAGTGAGCGAGCTTCACCACCGAGGGAAGGTCATTCCGGCGAATCGCCTCGTCGAGCGGNTCGAGGAAGCGTGCNGACTCCAGGATGAACTCCTCCAGTATCTCCCGGGCCAGATCNTCGTCCCCCATCATGCGTTCCAGCATGGCGGCTCTGTCCCAGACGGCGGCAGAAAAGGCCGGTCCCGCCTCGGGGGNGCCCTTTGCCGGCACCCACTTCTGGAGCANTGCCGCAAGAGCCCGGGGGTGGATCGGCTTGGGGAGATAGTCGTTCATTCCCGCCGCAAGGCATCGATCCCGATCCTCCCCTGTGGCGTGGCCCGTCAGGGCAATNATCACCACCGATGAATTCTGACCGCCCCTGCTGCCGGAACGGATCAGCCGGGTTGCTTCGAGCCCATCCATCCGGGGCATCTGTACATCCATCAGAACGAGATCGTAGGGATCCGTCTCGAGCGCTCCCAGGGCCTCCTCTCCGTCGGCTACGGCATCCGCGCGAAGTCCCCAGGTNCGGAGGATCCCCAAAGCAACGATCTGGTTCGTTCTGTTGTCCTCTACCACAAGGACCCGGGCGNTTTTGTCCACGCTCACAGGCGCTTGTGCCCCGGGGGCCAAGCCGCCCGGCCCGGGCTCCGCATCGGGGAGGCCCTTCCCGGAACCGGGAGTCGCCCGTTTCAGGCGTGCCGTAAACCAGAACTTCGATCCCCGGCCCTCGTCGCTCTCCACACCGATCGTCCCGCCCATCTTCTCTGCCAGCCGNCGGGAGATCGCCAGTCCGAGGCCGGTTCCCCCGTAGCGGCGCGTCGTGGACGTATCGGCCTGGGTAAAGGATTCGAAGAGGGTATCGATCTTGTCCCGGGGTATTCCGATCCCGGTATCGCTCACCTCGCAGCGCANACAGAGCGATTCCCGATCCTCCGATTCGAGAGTACACCGAACAACCACCTCGCCCGATTCGGTGAACTTGATGGCGTTCCCCACAAGATTCAGGATGATTTGCCGTAACCGTCCGGGGTCACCACGCAGAATCGGGGGAACCCCGGGGTCAACCGCGAAGATAAGCTCCAACCCCTTCTCTTCCGCCCGCAGGGCGAGGATGGGAGAGAGGTCGGTGATCGTCCGCTCCAGATCGAAATCGACCTCTTCCAGCTCAAGAACCCCCGCCTCAATCCTGGAAAAGTCGAGAATATCGTTAATGAGCGCCAGGAGCGTCTCTCCACCGTTCTCCACGATCTCGACATACCGCCGTTGTGTCTCGGTGAGGTCCGTCTCCAGAAGCAGGCCCGTCATGCCGATCACCCCGTTCATGGGGGTGCGGATCTCGTGGCTCATGTTCGCGAGAAACTCGCTCTTTGCCCTGCTTGCAGCCTCGGCCTCTTGGGTAGCAACGAGCAGGTGTTTTTCCTGATGCCTGATTTTTCTCGTCAGGACGACCCCCAGAAGGGTGATGAAAAAGGCACAGCCGATGAGCACCAGGTCGATCCCGCGCTGACGGGCGATCATGGCATCCTTTTCCTGCTGATACAGGCCGGTGACCAGGTCGAACCCGTTTTTCAGGGCCATGGCCGAAGCGATGATCCCTCGCAGATGCTGCTCCTCCGTCGGNTCCTGGAGAAGGAGCNGCCCCTTTTCAATATAGGCCGCCACCTGATCTTCCATCTTGACCAGATGGCTCCTGATTTCCGGGACGTGGTTNGGCGCAAGCCCCAGCGATTCATCACCGTGGAGCAGCGCGCAGGCAAATTGCCGGTAGGTTTCGATCTCTTCGGCCAGGACAGACCCGATGGCATACTGGGTGTCCCCTCCCNCATTCCATCGGCCTGNGGCGCTCGCCGTGAGTTGCTGGGCGTAATTGGCGATCAGCATGGTGCGCATCCGCTGCGATCCGGCCATGTTGATCGCCTCGCTGAGATAGGAACGCTCCGGGCTCCTGTAGACCGAGTACCCGATACCCACGATAAAGGGCAGGAAAGAAAANACCAGAACCAGCAGGTTCTTTGTGGCGAGCGATTCGTTTTTTCCACTTCTGTTTCGGGTGTCTCGAGNGCGCGCGGGATCGCTCCGGGGGGCGAGAGTATCGTCCTGGTCTTGTTTGNCCTCTTTTTGTTCTTCGTCGTTCATAGGATGAATAGTTCCTGCATTACAGCNGCGCTTTCGTCACTGCGCACCACCCTGACTATCGCAGTAATACGTTCCGCAGAAAGTCTAGTGTTGGCGATCGGATAAGGCAAGGAAATGCCGGTGGTTATATCCGAAAGGACCGATCAGGACTCGGCTCCCGGTCTTGCTCTCGGGTCCGGGCCCGGGTCCGGGGGAGGAATATTGATCCGATCCGCCCGGGGAACTACACTCACGGCATGGCACGAATCGAGTTTGGCCACACCTGGTGGGGGCACCGCTGGCTGGATGCGCTCGCTCACATCGACTTTGGAAACCGGTTGCCCCGGGGAAAGCGCTATGCCCGAAACGGCTCGGTAGCATCGATCAGNATCGAGGGGACCAGGATCANCGCACGGGTCAAGGGTACCAGGCCGACCCCCTACCGCGTGGGACTCACACTCTGGGAGTTCAGTGCCCTCGAGCAGGAGACGATCATCGGTCTGGTGAAAGACGATCCCTACTATCTGTCGCAACTGGAGGCGCGCCGGCTCCCGCCGGAACTGGAAGGCGCCCTGGCGGAACGGGGAATCCGGCTCTTCCCCGAGAGCTGGAAAGAGCTCGGCATGACCTGCTCCTGCCCCGACTGGGCGGTGCCGTGCAAACACCTCGCTGCGGTGGTNTACATCGTGGCCAACGAGATAGACAAGAATCCCTTTCTCGTCTTNCNNATGCACGGGCTGGACCTTCTGGAGGCGATCCACGGCGGGCCTCTGGAGGATAACGGGAAGATCGTCGGGATCGAGTCCCTGGTTGCCGAAGGCCCTGTGGAGTACACCTCCTCCCGGGAGTCTCTGGAGGAGCTCGATCTGGCTGCGATTCCCGATCTCTATCCGGCGACGGCACAACTCCTGACGGAGTTTCCTCTCTTTATATCTTGAGGGGGACTTCAGGGAGCTGCTGCTGGGGGCGATCCGCAGGGCCGGCACGAAGGCAACGCGCCACATCAGCCTCCTGGATATCCAGGAGGAGTCCCGGGCTGCCCCCGATTCAAGGTGCACGATGACGATCCGGAAGGGGCACGGCCGCGTTACCGGAAGAATCGGGTCCGACGAGGATGAGGTGGCCTTCGACTCCGACGATTTCTCCCCCTGTGTGGAGTACCTGCAGCGTCTCTCTGCGGGGGATCTCTCGGTCTACCCCCCGATGATCTCCTTCCTGATTATGTCCCACAACTTCGCCCTGCGGTTACTGGAGCGCCACGCAATTGTGCCGGAACTGATCTCGGTACGGAAGGACACCTTTCTCATCCGGTGGATTCCGGCGCTCTTTAACAGCGAGGTCGCAGGGATTTTCGATGGTCTCGTCGGGGCGCTTCCCGGGGAGGTTCTCCGCTACGACCGGACGCCCCTGACACGCCGGGAGCAGCTGCTCTTCCTGATTTCCTTCTTCCTGCGCCACTACCTCCGCCTTCTGGAGCCGGTGAAAAATGCCGGGGATCACCCGATTCGGGCGCTGTTCTTCCNGGGAGATGAATACCGTCCCACCAGGTTTGAGGAACAGGGCAACGCCCAGACCATTCATCTCTGGCTGGGACGCTTCTCTANACGCCCGATCCACCACTATCCGGTTATCCGCGTGGAGGAAGGGGGCCAGGATACCTTCAAATTTGAAGTTCTGGTGGGGGATCGTCGCGAAGCCGGGAGCCTGCCCGTGAGTTTTGCCCTCTTTCTGGAACAGCTCGATCCGGAAACGCTGCCCCTGCTGCGCGATCTGAGTCTGCTCTCCACGTATTTGGGAACGGTGAATACCTTTCTGAAGAAAGGCAGCACCGTGACGGTTTGTGCCGAGGATTTTCTGGAGGAATGGTTTGGTGCGATACCGGCGCTGCGAACGCTGGGGGTTCGGACGGTGGTTCCCAAGGCACTGCGGGAGGTGTTTCAGCCCCATCTTACGCTGGGGNTNAGGAAACGGCCGGACTCCGACTCAGACAGGGTGGTCTCCTATACCTCGCTGAAGGATATGCTGGCCGTGGACTGGCACGTCGCGGTGGGGGACGAGGTGATGCCTGCCGGGGAGTTGTTCGAGCTGAGCCAGCGCTACCGCCGGTTTGTCCGCTACAAGGACCGGTTTATCGAGCTGGACGAGNCCAGGCTGGCACAGATTTCCCGAAAGATGGCACGCGATCCCCGCCCCAGGGCGGTCGACCTCCTGCAGATCGGCCTGACCGGCACCTACGAGGGCNCACCGATCGAGATGAGCCCCGAGGCGCGCACCCTCTTTGACCAGCTTCTGAACGCACCCGAGGCGGAGGTTCCCCCGGGGCTCAGGGCTGAACTCCGGCCCTACCAGCTGCGCGGGTACCAGTGGTTGTACCACAACTACCGGATCGGCCTTGGTGCGGTGGTGGCCGACGATATGGGGCTGGGCAAGACGATTCAGGTGATTGCCTTTCTNCTGAAGCTCCAGGAGGAATCGGCCCTCCGGCCGAACCGGCCCGCCCTGGCGGTTGTACCGGCCAGCGTGGTAACCAACTGGGAGCGCGAGCTTCACCGTTTTGCCCCTTCCCTTGCCACGGGGATTTACCACGGGAGCGACCGCACGATGCCCTCCGGGGTCGATGTGGTCCTCACCACCTACGCTCTCCTGCGGGGAGATATGGAGCACTTTGGCTCACGGAAGTGGTCGGTTCTCATTATTGATGAGGCGCAGAACATCAAGAATACCGCATCGGCCCAGGCNCGGGCGGTGAAGGCGCTCAAGGCGGGGTTCTCCATCGCCATGACGGGAACTCCCGTGGAGAACCGCCTCCTGGACTACTGGAGCATCATCGACTTTGCCATGAAGGGATATCTGGGAACGAGGGCGTCCTTCAAGGAGCGCTATGCTGTGCCAATCGAACGCTTCCGCGACCAGACTGCCCTGGAGCACTTTCGCACCGTTACGGCACCCCTCGTTCTCCGTCGCCTGAAGACGGACCGCACCATTATCGACGATCTGCCGGAAAAGATCGTGATCAACCGCTATCCCCTTCTTACGGGGGAGCAGATAGTGCTGTACCGGGAGCTGGTTGAGAGGACCGAGGAATTTCTTGGAGAGGCTGAGGGGATCGAGCGGTCCGGGATGGTCTTCAAGCTGATGACCGGTCTCAAGCAGATCTGTTGTCACCCCCACCTCTACGCCAAACGGGGCGAGCGCGGTTCGATGGTGTCGGGGAAGGCGAAGCTGCTGATAGAGCAGGTCCAGACGATCGCCGCACGGGGAGAGAAGGTGCTGATCTTTACCCAGTTCGCCGAGATGGGGTGGCTGCTCCAGGAGATGATCGATGCCGAGCTGCACCTGCCCTGTCTGTTTCTGCACGGTGGCAGCTCGCGCAGGGAGCGCGATGCCCTGGTGGACCGCTTCCAGAACGACCCGACCCACCAGGTAATGGTACTCTCTATTCGTGCCGGCGGGGTCGGGCTCAACCTGACCGCAGCGAACCATGTGATTCACTACGACTTGTGGTGGAATCCTGCTGTGGAGCACCAGGCCACCGACCGGGCCTTCAGGATTGGTCAGCGGAAGGATGTGATGGTCTATCGCTTTATTACCGGCGGGACCTTTGAGGAAAAGATCAGTGCCATGCTGGAGGCCAAGGAGGATCTCGCCGAGCTGACCGTCGCCCACGGCGAGAAGTGGCTGACGCATCTGAGTACTACCGAGATCAGGGATCTGATAGGGCTGACCGGCGAAGGGTGAGCAGCTGACCAGGAGCACTCCAGCGCCACCTACANGGAGCAGGACGACGAGAATGGACCGGGAACCATGGTGATGACCAAGGCAACGGCGGTTCCTCTGGACCAGGAAGAGGCCTACCCCAAACTGGCTGAACAGTCTGCCCGCGTTCCTCCTGGGTCAACCTGCACTCGCCGTGAGACCGATGCCGATGGGGTCCCCGCCGTTGAACAGGAACTGTTCTTTGTAGATGATCACCTGGGGGGCGCTTTTTTGCGGCGGGAGCTTGACCATACCTTTGCCTCCCTTCGGTTTATCCTNATTCCCGCTCTCGAGCGTTATGGACGAACTTTCTGCCACGGTGGTACACAGGTGTCGGTGCACGTCCCCGTTGATTGGGAGGTGCGGGAAGAATCGGAGCAGCAGGTCCGGTTCTATGGCCCTCCCTGGGTAAACCGGAAGGCTTTGGGGATCAGTGGATCACGGGGTTCCTGCAGGAAACGCGTACGAGAATGGCTGAATCACACCGAAAGTTCGCCCTTGATTCCGTCACCAGTTTCCCTCTCTCCAGTCTCGTCGAGGCGCATGTAATGCAGTATCACTGGGAGCATGAGCCGGGGCTCGCCTTCGTGCAGATCCAGGCGCTGATACCGGTGGACATGTTCAGAATGTACCTGGTCAACGCAGCCTCTCTGCAACCCCTGGCGGATACCTATCTGCCTTTCTTTAAGACGATGCTCCGGAGCATCCGGGTTTTNGGGCCCCTCCCCTGAGGTTCTCGGGATTTGCNCCCCGCCGGGTCGCGACAGTACTACGTTATCGCCTGTACCAAAACCGGGATGATTACGGTAGGGCATACGTAACTCCTTCGAATGATTTCGTTGTTATCCTAAGGGTATGCCCTTTTTCCTTTTCTATCCACCAACTTTGATAGTATCTCCACCGTCGGTCTACCAGATCCTTCTCCTCATCGCGTAACTCCTGGTCTTCTTCACTCGGTTCCCACACCGCTTCAATGATTTCTCGCTGGTCTTCCCTGGGGTGCTTCTTGATCTCTTCGATGATGGCTTCTTTGGTCATAGCTGTACTCCTTGTCATGCAAATCTATCATGGTCCTCCTTCTTTTTCGGGTTTTTGCCGGTCTTGGAGCGCCCGGGATACGAGGAGTGGTACGTGAGGGTTTTTCCTGTTTCCGCGTGAGGGATTGCAGCGAGTAGCGCGGACCGGAGCCGGTGTGTCCCCTGGGGCGGTCCGGTCTGGTGGGGCTCCGGCGAGGACCGTACTACTCGCGGAAAGCCCGGCCCCGCGCACGCGGGGACACGCCCGGGGTCCCTTTCGGCCGGTGATGCGGGGGCTGGGGGCCTGTCCTGCGGGCGGCGGGGGTGAGCGGCCGGTTCTGCGGGCTGGTCAGGGGCCGGGGGTTCCCAGGGGGATGAGGCCCTGGAGGGAGAGGAAGAGGCCCTGGCCGGTTTGTTCTGTGGTGCCCCGGGAGCGATGGAGGGTGTCGAAGGCGTAGCCTGCCCGCAGTTTGAGGAGGATCAGGTCTATTTCGGCGAAGGCGGCGTAGAAGGTGCTTTCCAGGGGGTCTGTTTCGCCGGCGAGGTCGAAGCTGATGGTTTCGTTCTGGAGTCCCAGGGAGGCGAAGCGGTAGTGGAGTGCGATTTCGAAGGTCAGGTCCCGCTCGTCCCGGAGTTGGTCGATGTCGAACTGCAGGTGCCAGGTCATGCGCAGGTTTTCCTGGGGTCTCAGGNTGAGGTCGAGGGTGGGGCCGGTGATGATGTCCAGGGAGAGGTGATANCCCGGGGTTTCGCGGGAGAGCCGGATNAGTGGCAGGGGGAGGGTGTAGATTGTACGGCCTCCGGGGGTTGTGATGCCGAAGTCGCTGATTCCGAGGCCGCCNCCGAGGACGAGCGATGTGGTGGGGCTGGTGTAGACTTCGTATCCGTAGAGTGCTGCGGCCTGAAAGGTGTCCCAGCCGCCGTGGATTGGTTCGTCCGATGCCGATTGCANGACGGTCAGGTACCGGTGTTCCCGGCNGGCGCCGTCGTAGAAGAGTTCCAGGGTGTGGTAGTCCGTGCTGTCCCGGGTGCCGGGGGTGGTGCTCCAGGTGGTGCGGGAATAGGTGCCNGCCAGGAGGTGGTCCTGGGCGAGGAAGACGAGTCCTCCTCCGGGGCTGTGCAGGGTTTGATCGCTCACCGAGAGGGTTCGGTAGGTGAAGAGCGGTATGATCAGGGGTGG
>NZ_KB891703.1:0-19755 GCF_000373545.1 Alkalispirochaeta alkalica DSM 8900 | reverse complement strand
TCTGCTGCCAGGGGTGTCGGGGCAAGGAAGCTTGCCAGAAGCCACGCTGCCCCAAGGAGCACCGCGCCTGTTCTTGGCAGGCCTGTTCTTCCTGGTGCGCCTGTTTTTGGTGCGCCTGCTGCCATGGTCTGTCCTCCCCAGNNGGTCTCGAGTGATCACCCAGGGTACCCCGGGCTGGCGGAGAGGGTACAGAGCCGGGTGTGGGCGCCTGGAGCTGGTTGTGCCGGGGCCGATCCCGCATTACTATGGTGCGTTATGATCTTCTTTCCGGTTCGCCTGGTGCTTTTTTTTCTCCTGTTTCCGGGGTTTTCTGTTCTGGCTCCTTCTGTTCTGGCTTCTTCTGATGTGGCTCCTTCTGTTGTGTCGGCCGATCCGGCGGCTACTCTGGCTTCCGGGGGTGGCCTGGCCTCGGCTTCGGCTTCCGGGGGTGCCCGGCAACGGGGGGTGGCGCCCCTGGAAGAAGCGGAGAACCTGCAGATCCTCCGGAAAGAGCGGCACCAGGAGGTCCGGATTTCCAACGCCTGGCCGGGTGCGCCCGATCTGGTCTACCACCTGGTTCCCCGGGGCATCGATCCCGGCGGTCTGGATCTTCCTCCGGGACGGGTGATTCCCGTCCCGCCCCGGCGGGTGGTTTCCCTCTCGACACCGAATATTCCCTTTATCAGGGATCTGGGGGAGCTCTCTTCCCTGGTTGGTGTCGATACTGCTGACTATGTCTACGACGAGGGGGTTCGCCAGGCTCTGCGGGAGGGGGCTGTGGGTACCACCGGGGCCGGGGCACAGCTTGATCTGGAGCGACTTCTGGCGCTCCGGCCCGATCTGGTGCTGCTTTCGGCGTATAGTCCCGACGATCCCGCCCTGCGGCGGCTGGAGGCGGCGGGTGTCCCCGTCATGGTGATCGCCGACTGGCGGGAGGCTACGCCTCTGGGTCGCGCCGAGTGGGTCCGGCTCTTCGGAGCGCTCTATGAAAAGGATGCTCTGGCGCAGGAGCTCTTTTCGGACCGGGCCCGGCGCTATCGCGATCTGGCCCGACGTACTGACCGGGCGATTCCCCGGGATGCCAGGCCCGGCGTCTTTGCCAATGCGCCCTGGCAGGGGCAGTGGCCGCTTCCCGCTGGGGAGAGTTACCTGGCCAGGCTTTTTGCTGATGCCGGGGCCCGCTATCTCTGGGCCGATACCAGGGGTACGGGGTCGCTCTTTCTGGATCTGGAGGCGGTTCTGGCCCGGGCGGTGGATGCCGAGTTCTGGGTCAATCTTAACGCCACCTGGAGCAGTCCCGAGGATATTCGACGGGAGGATCCCCGGCTGACCCTTTTCCGGGCGTTCCGGGAGGGCCAGGTGTACCATCACCACCGCCGCCAGCGTGCCCGGGGTGCGAACGACTTCTGGGAGACCGGGGTGGGTCGCCCTGATCTTGTTCTGAAGGATCTGGTCGCGATTTTTCATCCCCAGGCTGATCTTGTCCCGGGCCACGAGCTCTTCTTTTATCGGAGGATCTTTCCGTGACTCCGGGGGGGCCCGTGACCCGGAAGGGAACCGTGACCCGGGGCTTTGCCGCAACTCGCGGTCTCTCCGGAGCGGCGGGGCTGATTCTTCCCGCTGCGGTTCTCCTTCTGGTGGCCGGGGCGGGCCTGGCGCTGGGGTCGGTGCCGCTCTCTCCGGCGGCTCTTGTGGCGTCGCTCCGGGCGGGACCGCTCCTGGAGGGGGGTGATGCCTCCCGTGCCCTGGAGCGGATCATCCTCTTTCAGATCCGGATTCCCCGGGTCTGCGCCGCTGCCGGGGCGGGAGCATCCCTGGGGCTCGCGGGCCTTCTGATGCAGACGGTCTTCCGCAACCCCCTGGCGGGGCCCGGGGTGCTGGGGGTGAGTGCCGGGGCGGGTCTGGGGGTGGCGCTGGTGGTTCTGGCCGGGGCGGGGGCTCATTTTGCCGCTCCCACCGTGGCTGCGGCTGCACTGGGCTCGGCCCTGGTGATTTCCCTGATGATGGTGGTCCACCGTATGGTGGGGCAGCCCGTGGTGGTACTGGTGCTGGGGCTTCTCTTCGGCTACGCGGCCAGCGCCCTCACGGCGGTGCTCATGGCTGCAAGCCCTGCCCAGGGGCTTGAGCAGTATATTCACTGGAGTTTCGGTTCCTTTGCGCTTCCGCCGGGATGGCAGCCTCCGGCTCTGCTTGCGGCGGCCCTGCTGACGACGGTGGTGCTCACGGTCCTGGCGGCTCCGATCGATGTGCTGCTTCTGGGAAGCGCCTACGCCGAGAGCAGCGGGGTCCACGCTCACCGGTTGCAGGGGCTTCTTCTTCTCTGCGCCGGGCTTCTTACGGCGCTGGTAACGGCCCTGACGGGGCCGATTTCCTTTCTCGGTGTGGCCGTGCCCCATCTGGCCCGGGGCCATCTGCGCACCTCCAGCCACCGCCTGCTTCTTCCGGGGGTGGCTCTCTGGGGTGCCTCCGTAGCCGTTCTGGCGGATCTGGTCTCGCGGCTGCCCGGAAGCGATCGTATTCTGCCCCTGAATGCCGTGCTCTCCGTGGTGGGGGTTCCCGTGGTGCTTCTGACCATTCTGCGGCCTTCCCGCGATGGCGGCGGTCCGGGGGTGGAGTTATGATGAATCTGGAGGAGTTGCGCCTGGGCTACCGCCGGGGCCCCGATGTGGTTAGCCTGTCCCGGGAGGCGATTCTTCCCGGGGAGGTTATCTCCCTGGCGGGGCCGAACGGGGGGGGCAAGACGACCCTTCTGCGATGTCTGGCGGGGCTCCTGCGGCCCCGGGAGGGCAGGGTCTTTCTGGAGGATCGGCCTCTCTACGGCCCCCGCTCCTGGAGTCGCGAGGCCCGGGCCCGCCGTCTGGCGGTGGTTCTCACCGATCCGGTCTCGCCGGCCTACCTGCGTGTGCGCGATGTGGTTGCCCTGGGACGGCTGCCCCACTGTTCGTCGGTTCAGGGGCCTTCGGGGAGGGATCAGGCCGTGGAGCGAGCCCTGGAGGCGACGGGGACCTGCCACCTGGCCGGGCGCTCCCTGGGGCACCTCAGCGATGGCGAGCGCCAGCGGGTGATGATCGCCCGGGCGCTGGCCCAGGAGCCACGGATTCTTCTGCTCGATGAGCCGGCGGCACACCTGGACCCGCCCCATCAGACGGCACTGTTCCTTCTTCTGAGGGATCTGGTGGAGCAGCAGGTGATCTCCTCGGCAGTGATTGCCACCCATCATCTCCACCTGGCCCTGCACTTCTCGCACCGGCTCTTTTTACTGGCTGGAACGCTCCGGGGCGCGGGCACGCCGGGGGAGCTTCTGGCAGCGGGGGCGCTGGAAGAAACCTATCCTTCGACGGACAGGATCGCCCTCGACCCGCACCGGGGGTGGTTTGTTCCCCGACCCGGCGAGGCCGATCGTCAAGAGGCCCCACGGGAGAGCTGACACAGAGCGGTTCCTCTGGTAGATTTGGTTCATGCATACGCGCAAAGTCTGGAGATACCTGGTGATTCCCTGCCTCTACGCAGTGGGCATCTTTGGCCTTCTCTACCTTCAGTATTCCGGTACCCTCACGGTGCGCCGCTCCCTGGGTGATCTGCAGTTCCTGGGAACCCTTGTGGCGGGCGAGGACGAGACGAGCCACAGGATAACTTCGGCCCGGATCGACTTCCAGGGGATCACCTTCCGCTTCTCCGAAGAATACCCCCTGGTTATCGACTCCGGCGAGAATCAGCACCACCTGGTTCCCAGCCGGTACGATCAGGAGGAGCGAACCCTGCTTATTACCTTCTCCGACGAGAGCGTGATCCGTTTTGAAGTCTCCCCCGACGAGGGCCCCCCGGGTCTCCAGGTTCTTCCCCAGGGCGGTACGGCCTGGCCCGAGGAGGGAACGGTAACACTTTCGTGGCACCCCGAGGCCACCCTGGAAGAGCGCGGCGACGATTCTTCCCCCGCCCCGGACTCGGTCCACCTGCTCCGGGACGACCGCCAGTTTGTCCTGACCGCGCCCCCCAGGTCGGCGATCGACCAGGAGTCGCGCCGCATCAGCCTGCCCCTGAACGCCGGGAGCCGCCTGATCCGCTACGTCGAGCGGGACTACGCCGAGATCGATATCATCGAGGCGGCCTTTAGCAGGAACCGGCGCCAGATCAGCGATTCCTTCTACGCCGAGACGATCAGCCGTTTTATCGATGTGGGCTTTCAGGGATGGCACAGCATCCGCTTTAACGGCGGTTCCGGGACCTGGAACCGGCGCGAGGGGTCACCGGAGTTCTCCGAGGAGATCCTCACGGCTTATCTGGCCGAGGCCTGGAAACGCGACCAGTACACCACGGCGTTTAACCGCATGCGTCGCGCCGCCGACCAGCACCCCGAATCGGTGGGACTTCTCTCGGCGGTCTTCCTGGGAGACCTGAGGAACGTCACAACCCGGTTTATCCGGGAAGATCAGGAACGGGCCCGGGAGCTGGCGGACCGGATTGCTGCGGGCGACGCCCGGGTTTTCCAGGAGGATGATATCTTCTCCTTTGCCGCCCTCCGGGGGAGCGAGGAACTCTTCCGGCAACTTCTGGATTTTGCCGACGACCTGGATCTGCGCGATCTGGACCAGCGCACGGCCGTGGCGATGGCCGAGGCGGCCCTTGCCCCGAACCACCCCACGGAAGCATCCCGGGAGGTTTCCCGACGTTTCCTCACCCTTGTCCACGACAGGATCGTTCCCGCCATCCGGCAGTACGAGGAGACTTTCTTCATGGAGACCGCCCAGGGAGAGGTGGATCTGCTCTATTCACTGCGGGCCGGGTTGCTTCTGGAACGGTACGGCGACCTTCAGGGGGAACCTCTCTACGTCACGGTGGGACGGAACCTGGTGCTCTCGGGCCTCCGTGTCGCCGACAGTCTGGGGTTTTTACCGCGCCATCTGTACTTTGAGGCCGACGGTTTCACCCGGCAGGAGGGGAGCTTCGGTCCCGAGAAGATTTATCCGCTCATCTCGGATAACCCCTGGTATCCCCGAAAGATATCGCTCTACGACGAACTGGGGGCGGGGTCGTTTATCTGGTCGATTGCCCCCTTCCCGCGCATCGATATCGGCGAGGAGCAGTTCCATTTTACCCTGACCTACCCCCGGAACAGGACTCACTATATCGTTATGCAGGGTATCCCCCCCTTCCGCTCCATGAACCTCTTTAACTTGCAGTGGAGAAACGACCCCTCCTTTGAGCTCTATATCAAGGGACGCCACTACGAGCGGAGTACCAACACCCTCATGATCAAGTACACCGATAACAGCGTTGAGGGCGATATTATCCTGAATTACTGATCTGGCAGGCCGATGCCCGGGGCGGGGCCCGGGCGAGGGCTATCCCGACCTGGGCGGTGATCCGGTTACGCCCTGGCGGAGCCGGACCGGCCCCCGCACCAGGGAAAGGGAGCGCCATGTCCTTTGACACCATCATGACCGGCCTGGACGGACCGGTCTCGTTCTATCTTATCCGCCACGGCGAGAGCCAGGGCAACGCCCGGGGGATTGTCCAGGGCAGGGCTGACGTTCCTCTCACAGACCGGGGGAGAGATCAGGCTGCCAGGACGGGGCGGTGGCTCGAGGGTCTGGGGGTTCATCCCCGGGCAGTGCGGACCTCTCCCCTTCAGCGGGCCCGGGAAACGGCCCGCCTCATCACGGGTCTGACACCGGAGGACCCTCGCTGCGACGTGATCACCGATCTTCAGGAACTGGACACGGGGATCTTCTCGGGCTACTCCCTGGAGGAGGCACGAAAGGAGATGCCCCGGGAGTACCAGGAGTTCACAGCCCGAAGCTGGGATGCCGTGCCTGGCGCCGAGGGACGGGTTGCCCTGGCCGACCGGGCGCTCCGGGCCTGGCAGGCCCTGGTGGAGACCGCCAAGGGCCTCTCCCGGGAAGACTCTCCGGAGGATTCCCCTGGCGGTTCTGTCCCCGTCGTGATCTGCGTGACCCACGGAGGACTGCTCCAGTGGCTCCTGAAAACGAGCTTCGGCGCCACCCCGGAAGAGCCCCGGGAGTGGATGCCCCTGATCAAGGCATCAAACTGCGGGGTTTTCCAGCTCGATCTCGGGCCGGTCAGGGCTGTNGACCGCCAGGACAGACCCCTGCGGTGGTTTCACGCCCGGTGGAGCCGACTCAACGAGAGGGCTCCCCTTGAGACCTGGGATCCAAAATTCGAACCCCCGGTATGACCAGGCCGACGGGCCCGGCCTGACCGACGAGCCCCCGAAGAAGCAGGCTATTCCAGGAGATCGCGAAAGTTCCGGGCGTTCTGCAGTTTCTCCACCAGCCCGGGAGTCCGGATCGCCCCGGCGATCCTTCCCAGGGCGGCCAGGTGGTCCCCCGGTTCCTGACCCGGGGGATCAACCAGAATAATCACAACCCGGGAGAGATCGGGCACCTTCTCCAGGGAGATCCCGTGGCGGGTCACGGCCATCATTACCGTGGAATCCTGAACCTCCGGTGCGTGACAGTGAAGCAGAACGACCCCCGCCATAAGCCGGACCGGTTCTCCCCGGGCAATATCGATCAACTGGCTCGCAAGCCGTTCGGGAACCTCTCCCTCTGAACCGGGCAGGAGCCGCAGGGCGTCCCGTACCAGGGGAGCCACCTCGTGGTAGTCGCCGTCCAGAATCGTCCTCTCCGGGGAGAAGACCCCGATCCCCAGCCCCGCACCCTGTATCCCCTCGCCGGTACTGGGGGCAAGGAGGCGCTCGCTGGCGGAGTAGAGCACCGAGAGGTTACACTGACTGTGACGCCGCGAGAGCACCCCCGGGAGCCGATCGCCCTTGGGGTTCCAGGCGATTCCCCCCAGGCGCGCCGAGAAGAGGATCACCCAGTCGGCCGGAGATATCTCCTGGCCAAAGGACTGGACCAGGCCAAGCCAGGACTGATAGTTGCGGAGCTCCAGGCTAACCTCGGGACGCGCCCGGTTGATGTAGTCCCACCCCTTCCGGGAAAACGAGGGAGACCCATAGACGATCAGGGTGGTACCACACTGGGCGGCAAGCTGCTTGATCGTCCCTACCGCCTCGGGGAACCCCACCTCCCGCTCGGCCAGCGGGGGCAGAACGAGCCAGATGCGCTTCATGGTATTCACGGGCTGCACAAGGCGGTTCACCAGAATCTGTCGGGGCGTGCCATTCACCACCATGTCCAGAATCCGNCCAAAGATATGGGAGCGACTGCGCTGATGGCCGTCCCACCCCATAACCAGGGTAGAGATGCGGTTTTCCCGCACGGCCCGGAGGATTCCGGAACTCACGTTCACGTCCACCGTGGTAAGGGGGGTGACCGGTACATGAGCAGCCAGGGAGCGGACCACCATATGGGCCAGGAGCTCCTCCCCCCGGGCAACCTGGGCCTCCGCATCGGGACCGTCGGGTATGACGTGGACGGGATAGACCGGTTCGTGCGATTCATGATCCCGCAGGTACATCGCCACATCGAGGAGATCGGCGGCAGAATCCTTGCTGATTACCGGAATGAGCACCCGCGAGGGCAATGTGCCGGGGTCCTTCAGCTCGGAATCGCGGGCCTGGACCAGTTTTTTCCCCGCCCGCTCCGTCACCAGGGGCCCCACAAAGCAGGTGACCCCGATCATGACGATCGTTCCGGTGATGATCTCATCGGAAAAGAGCCCTATCTCGTATCCCACCAGGGCCGCCGCCAGGGTTGCTGCAGCCTGGTTCACGCTCAGACCGTAGANAAGGCTCGACTCATCCCGGGAATAGCCCAGAAACTTTCCCGATATCACCGCTGCCAGCCATTTGGTGACAAGCGCCGTGATGGTCATCACAGCAATAACGATCCAGGCCTTNGTTCCCTGGAAGAGCAGTTCCACGTTTACCAGCATGCCCACGGAGAGCAGGAAGAAGGGAATAAAGAGGGCGTTCCCCGTAAAATGGAGGCGGGCCATGAGGCTGCTCTTCTCGGGGATGAGGGAGTTCAGCATGAGCCCCGCCAGAAAGGCTCCGATGATCGGCTCCAGCCCCGCCACGTGGGCCAGATACCCCGAGAGAAAGGTTGCAGCCAGAATAAAGACAAAGGCCACGGTCTCGTCGGAGGCAACCTCCCGGAGAAACCACCGGCCGATCCGGGGGAGAAAAAAGATCACCGCCACCACGTAGATCACCATGGTCGCTCCCAGGCGCAGCCAGAACTGTACCGACGCGTCGCCCTTCACGGAGGCGGCGATCACGGCCAGCACCAGCAACGCCAGGGTGTCGGTGATGATCGTCCCTCCGATGGTGGTCGTTACCGCCCNGGATCGCGTGAGCCCCAGCTTGGCAACCGAGGGAAAGGTGAGCAGCGTGTGAGAGGAATACATGCTGGAGAGGAGCACCGCCGTGGGTACCGTGACCGCCATGGTCCACAGGGCCAGACCGGTTCCCACCGAGAGGGGGATCAGAAAGGTCATGAGGCCGAAGACGACGCTGTGAAGGCGGTTCCGGCGAACCTGGTGGAGGTCGATCTCGAGCCCNGCCAGGAACATGATAAAAAGGAGGCCCACCTCGCCAAGAAGGCGGATCGTGGCGTCCCGCTCGATCAGCCCCAGCCCGTAGGGGCCAAAGATCAGCCCCGCCAGAAGCAACCCCACAATCTCGGGAAGCCGCAACTTGCGGGCGAGGAGAGGCGCGATCAGAATGATGACCATCACCGACGCAAAGATAAGCACGGGATCACTGAAGGGTATTTCCATGGCACGAATAGTACCGCACTATCTCCTCCAGGGGAAGAAAAAACGTTACACTACGGTGTGTATGGAAACTCGAAATAAACGCGTACTGATAGGAAACGATCACGGAGCGGTGGATCTCAAGGTTCGCCTTGTGAAGCATCTTGAGGAGCGGGGATACGCTGTTGAAAACTGCGGCGTTGACAGGGAAGACTCCGTGGACTACCCCGATATCGCACAGCTGGTCTGCGGCCGCCTCCTGGAAGCATCCCGGCAGGGTCAGCCCCGGCACGNCCAGCCGCAACAGGACCAGGAGACGGAGCCCTTTGAATTTGCCATCCTCTGTTGCGGTACGGGGATCGGCATCAGCATAGCGGCCAACAAGATTCGGGGGATCCGCTGTGCCCTGCCGCAGAATATCTTCGCCGCCACCATGGCCAGGGAGCACAACGACGCCAACGTNATCGCCTTTGGGGGGCGCATCGCCTACGGCGAGCCCGTGGAGGAGATGCTCGATGCCTTCATGGACGCCCGCCACCAGGGCGGACGCCACCANACCCGGGTCTGCAAGATCACGGCCCTCGAGGACTGATCGGTCTCCAGGGCGCCCGGGCGGCCCTGGAGCTCCAGGATTTGCCTGCGACCACCGTGGCGGGCGCAGGCACCCTTGATCAAACGCTCGGGATCAGACGCTCTTGATCAGGTCAGCCAGAGCCTCGGCGGTGAACCCCATGGCAGACGCCACCTGGGCGGCCGGCCCGCTCAATCCGAACCGGTCCAGACCAAGAACCCGGTCGCGGCTCCCCGTGATCGAAGCCCATCCCGAGGTGACNCCCGCCTCGGCGGCCACCACGGGGACGCCCTGGGGCAGGAGAGCCCGGCGGAAGGCCTCGTCCTGGGCCTCGAAACGTTCCCGGCTGATCATGGAGACCACCCGGACCGCCCGGCCACTCAACTCGGCCGCGNTCAGTGCCAGGGAAACCTCGCTCCCCGTGGCCACCACGACCACCTCGGGGAGNCCCTCCCCGGCGGGTTCCTGGACCAGGTAGGCCCCGCGGCGCAGGGATTCCCGCCAGGCAGGATCGGCCTTGGGGAACACCGGCANGCCCTGCCGTGTGAGAGCCAGGGCCGTGGGCCCGTCCTGCTCCATCGCCATGAGCCAGGCCTCGCCGGTCTCCTCGGCGTCGGCGGGGCGCAGCACCACCATCCCCGGAATGGTCCGCAGGGCCTCGACGTGTTCGATCGGCTGGTGGGTGGGTCCGTCCTCGCCCACAAAGATCGAGTCGTGGGTGAGTACGTAGGTTACGGGCGCCTTCATGAGCGCCGAGAGCCGCGCCGCCGGACGCAGGTAATCGCTGAAAACCATGAAGGTCGCCACAAAGGGGCGCAGCCCCCCGTGAAGAGCCATTCCGTTGGCGATCGCTGCCATGGCCAGCTCCCGGACCCCGAAGTGGACCGTACGTCCCGCCGGGGTGTCCCGGGTGAAATCGCCATGATCGGGCAGAGCCGTGTTGTTCGAGGGCGCCAGATCGGCCGAGCCGCCCACCAGGTTCGGCAGCACCGCCGCCACGGCCTTCAGGGCAGCACCGCTGGCCTGACGCGTGGCCAGCGTATCGCCGGGGGTATACCGGGGAAGCGCGATATCTTTCAGGAGCTCNCGATACCCGCCCTGGAGCATCTCTTTCCACTGGGCGTGAAGCCCCGGNTTCGCCGTGGCCCAGTCCTGGAAGGTCTTCTCCCACTCCTCCTGGGTNCGGGCGAGCTCNTCGCCGCGACGGGNAAAGAACTCCCGGGCCCGGGGGTCCACGTAGAACAGCTCCTGGGGATCCACCCCGATCGCCTCCTTGGTGGCGGCGATCTCCTGATCACCAAAGGGAGCCCCGTGGGCATCGGCGCTCCCCGCCTTGCCGGGAGACCCCTTGCCGATCACCGAATCCAGGATTATCAGGGCGGGACGCGTGCTATCCTCCCTGGCCTCGGCAAGGGCAGCCCGGATCCCCTCGATGTCGTAGGCGTCGGACGAGAGGACCTGCCACCCGTAGGCCCGATAGCGGGCGGCCACGTCCTCGGTAAAGGCCAGATCGGTGGATCCCTCGATCGATATGTTGTTGGAATCGTAGAAGACCACCAGTTTGCCCAGCCCCAGATGACCCGCCAGAGAACTGGCTTCGCTGGATATTCCCTCCATCAGACAGCCGTCGCCGGCTATCACGTAGGTGTAGTGATCCACCACGCGGTGATGGGGCGTATTGAACCGGGCCGCCAGCATCTCCTCGGCCACGGCCATTCCCACGGCGTTGGCAAAGCCCTGCCCCAGGGGACCCGTGGTCGTCTCCACACCCGGGGTATGGCCGTACTCGGGGTGCCCCGGGGTCTTGCTGTCGAGCTGGCGAAAGGCCTTGATATCATCCAGCGAGAGATCGTAGCCCGCCAGATGCAGGAGCGAATAGAGAAACATCGATCCATGACCGGCCGAGAGAACAAAGCGGTCCCGGTTTTCCCACTGCGGATCCCGGGGGTTATGGTTCAGCACCTCGCCGTACAGAAGCGCTCCCAGTTCTGCCATCCCCAGGGGCATTCCGGGGTGTCCCGATTTTGCCGCTTCCACGGCATCCATGGTGAGGGTTCTCACCGATCGGGCAACGGCCTCGAGGGCGGCAGTATCCATTATCTGTTTCATGTTCGAGTCTCCTCAGGGGAATAAAGATTTTCTCGTGAACATCGTATCACGAAGACCCTCGTTGTGAGAACGGTTGCACAGCGCAATCGGGGGGAGCCCGGAGGATATCAGCGGGAGGGCTCCCTGTCCGGCTCCTGCCGCGCACGGATCGCCTGGAGCTCCTCCGGCGTGAGCCTCGCCTTTCCGGGAATCCGGGGGGGACGGGATCGAACCCAGGGCTCGACCAGGGTGCGCTGGGAGAAGAGCCCCACCATGACACCGAAACGGGTGGTAAGCTCCTTGTCCCGGACGTGGTAATCAAGACCGCTGATCACGCTCAGGGGCGTTCCCGGAAGCGCAACCATGCCCAGCGCNCCCAGGGACCCCTCGGGAGAGAAGGTTGCGCCCACCTGGAGCAACCGCTCCACGGGCAGGGCCTCCAGAACACGCTGTTGTGTATCCAGCTCCTGCAGAAGCCCCCCTTCGCTCTTCAGCAGCGTGGCCTTGTACCGAAGGGCCCGGTCCTCGGCNCGGCGGTGCAGAACCACCGCCTCCTTGAGCTGCTGCTCCACCAGGGCCAGACGCCGGTAGACCTGCTCGAGCTCGCGTTCCAGATCGCGCAGGGTCTCGGNCGCGAGGCTCTCCTCTTCAGGGAGTGCCCGAACGGGTTCGCGGGGGGGGCGCACCACCGGCGAGGGCTCCACCGGGGGCGGGGTATCGCGGACCTCGGGGAGGCGGACTTCCGGGGGCAGGGCTTCGGGTTGACGAGGCTCGGGGAGCCGTGCCTCGGGAGGCTGACGAACCACGGGGGGGACCGCCTGGGCGAGATGCTGCTGGGCACCAGGAGTCACCAGGCCCTGCAAGGCCAGACCCAGGGACAAGAGAATCAGCATAACCTGTCGAACCGTTCGATCTTTCACAGGGCTCCCTCTTCTCCCTGATATCGGCATCGCACNCCCTCGCCTTGATGCTCTGTANCCGTGATGCCCCTTACAGTATAGTCAAATTCGCCGTTTCGTTCCGCNTGGCCCCTTAGTTCCGGAAGCTTGTTACAGGAGCAGGAATAATCCCTCCCCGCCGGACCAGACCCGAGCAGGAATACTCCTTCACGGGCATGATCGGAGCCCGGCCCAGGAGCCCCCCGAACTCGACCCAATCCCCCGCCACACCCCCGGGAACGGGAATCAGACGGACCGCCGTTGTCTTGTGATTCATCACGCCGATCGCCATCTCGTCGGCGATGATCCCCGCCAGGGTATCGGTGGAGGTGCTCCCGGGCAGGGCGATCATGTCCAACCCGACGGAACAGATAGCGGTCATGGCCTCGAGCTTCTCCAGACTCAGCGCTCCCGATTCGGCAGCGGCGGCCATTCCCTCGTCCTCGCTGACGGGGAGGAAACTCCCCGAGAGCCCCCCCACGTGGGAGCTGGCCATGAGCCCNCCCTTCTTTACCGCGTTATTGAGCAGGGCCAGGGCCGCCGTCGACCCCGGGGCCCCCACGGACTCAAGCCCCATCTCCTCCAGAATCCGCGCGACACTGTCCCCCACAGCGGGGGTCGGGGCCAGGGAGAGATCCACAATTCCGTGAGCCACGCCCAGACGGTCTGCGGCCATATCCAGCACCAGCTGTCCGATCCGGGTAATCTGGAAGGCCGTTTTCTTGATCACCTCGGCGAGCTGGTCCAGCGTCGCCTCGGGATACTGGTGAANTGCCGACTGGACAACCCCGGGGCCGCTGACGCCCACGTGGACCACCGTATCGGGGTTCCCCGGCCCGTGGAAGGCCCCCGCCATAAAGGGGTTATCCTCGGGAGCGTTGGCAAAGATGACCAGCTTGCTGCAACCGAAACCGCCACGGTCGCGGGTTCGCTCGGCCGCTTCCTTGATCGCCGCAGCGGCGCGGCACACGGCGTCCATGTTGATCCCCGCCCGCGAGGAAGCCACGTTGATGCTGGCACAGACCTTCTCCGTGGTGGCCAGCACCGCAGGAATNGCGCTGATGGTCTGCTCGTCGGCGGGNGTCATGCCGTGGTGAACCAGGGCAGAGAAGCCGCCCAGAAAATCCACCCCCACCTCCTTGGCGGCCCTGTCCAGGGTCTCGGCAAAGAAGAGGGGACTCACCGAACGGGGGCCCGCNGTGCCACCGGCCTGGAGGGATGCGCCCAGGACCATGGAGATGGGGGTAATGGAGATTCGCTTGTTGATGATGGGCACGCCCAGTTCGGCCTGAATCTGGTCGCCCACCCGCACCAGGTGCGCTGCCGAGCGGGTTATCTTGTCGTACACGCGCCCCGCCGCTTTCCTGCCGTCCGAGTCGGCGCAGTCCAAAAGATTGATGCCCATCGTTATGGTCCGGACATCCAGGTTCTGNTCCGCGAACATGCGCAGGGTCTGTTCAATTTCCAGGGGTGAGAAAAACACCAATAGCTCCTTGCTCTGACTCAGACGCGATGCATCGCGGTGAAGACGTCTTCGTGCTGCAGGGTNACCGATACGTCGATCTCCTGGCCCAGGGCGTCAAGATCCTGACGCAACTGATCGAGGGATATGGTCATTCCCGCAAGATCCACCAGGGTAATCATGGTAAAAAACCCCTGCATAATGGTTTGACTGATATCAAGAATGTTTACCGAACGTTCGGCAAAGGCCACGCTCACGGCGGCGATGATGCCGGGTTTATCCTTCCCGACAACGGTACAGACAGCTCTCATTTCATGTGCTCCTTCGCCGGCCAGTGTAGTGATTCTTTTCCGCTCTGTCAGCCTGCAGGGCCATTCCCGAGATTCTCTCCTGCGACCCCGCTTTTCTCTCCTTCTGTCTCGTCGGGCAGACGTTTCATCGGGGGAGTGTTATATTTCGCCCCAGGGACCTCTTCCGGAGAAACCCGCGGGGAATCGCTCCCCCGGGCAGAATCCGGAAACGACCGGTCCCGGAAGGAGACATTGTGAAACGATTCGGCCTGTTTTCGGTCATAACCCTCACGCTTGTCCTGGTGGGACTCACCCTGGCAGGCTGTGCCAGCGCGCCCGAACCGGAGCCCGAAGAAGCTCCCGAGGCACCTCCCCTGGAAGCAGATCCCCCGGCAGAGCCCGAGGCCCCGGCAGAACCGGAAGCCCCCCCTACCCCCGAGGAGAGCCCCCTGGCGCAGCAAGCCCGGGAGAGCCGCTCCCAAACCCGGGCCCGGAAGGACGAGGCCCTGGGAGTGCGCGCCGACGTGGCCCAGCGCGAGCAGTTCCAGCGAGGAGAGGACCTCACCGAGGCAGCCGAAGCACACCTGGCCCGGGAGGCCTACCAGGAAGCCTTGAGAGATTTCGACGAAGCCCGGGAAGCCTTTACCCTGGCCTACGAGAAGGCCCGGGAACAGCGGGAACACGCCCGGCGATCGCTCCTGGACCTGGATTCCCGCCTGGAAGACGCCTCACGGCGCATCGAGACGCTCCAGGAAGATTTGGAGGCCGACGATGAATAAGAATCTGTTCAGCCTGCTCTTTCTGCTGTTCTGTGCCCTGATGCTGGCGGTTCCCTCGGTGGCAGCGCAGAACCTTCTGGAAGACAACCCCCACGCGCGCCGTGCCCGGGATCTGCGCCTGCAAGCGGAGCAGCTCATCGAGGAAGGTCTCTACGAGCAGGCTCTGGCCCTGGCCGCCGAGGCAGACCGGGAACGTGAACGGGCGATAGTCTGGGCCGAGGAACAGGTCTGGGCATTCCGGGCCAACAGTATGCGGAACCGGGCCCGGGAGCAGATGATCTACGCAACCCGGATCGACGCTGCAACCCACTACCCCGAGGAACACGCCCTGGCCATGACGACCATGGAGGAGGCCGAGGAGCATTTCGCAGAACGGCGCTTCGAGGAAAGCTTCCCCCTCTTTCGCCTGGTGCGGGACACCATCTCGCCTCTGCGCCCCGTCCGGGAGGCCCGGGAGCCCCGCCAGGAGATGATCACTCCGCCCCTGGAGCGGGAAACCCTGCCCGCCACCTACGTGGTACGCCTGATCCCCGAGCGGAGGGATTCCTTCTACCGGATCGCCGGCTATGACTTTATCTACGGCGACAGCTCCCTCTGGCCCATCCTCTACGAGGCGAACAGGCATATCCTGCGGGATCCCGAGAACCCCCACCTGATTCATCCGGGCATGGAGTTTCGCATCCCCAACCGCCCCGGCGAGGACCGCCAGGGGGTATGGCAGCCGCCGGGGAAATAACCCCCGGCGCCGCTCGGCTGTTCCGGCTGTCCGGCAGGTTGTACAAGGCTCCCTCCAGCGGGTACCATGCCCGCCATGAACAAACGGATTGCCGTGCTGGCAGGAGACGGGATCGGTCCCGAGGTGATGGAGCAGGCCCTGGGCGTGCTTGCTGCGGTGGAACAGCGCTTTGGCGTAACCTTCAAGACAGACGCCGCCGATGTGGGGGGAGCAGCCCTGGACAACCACGGCACGGCCCTCCCCAAGGAAACGGTGGAGCTCTGTCGCGGGAGCGACGCCATTCTCTTTGGCTCTGTGGGAGGCCCGAAATGGGAACACCTGCCGCCGGAGGAGCAGCCCGAACGGGGCGCGCTCCTGCCCCTGAGGAAAACCTTCGGGCTCTTTGCGAACCTCCGGCCCGCCATCGTCTTTCCCCAGCTCGTCCACGCCTCGCCCCTCAGAGAGGATCTTCTCGAGGGTGGCCTGGACGTGGTGGTGGTGCGGGAACTCACGGGCGGAATCTACTTCGGCACCCCCAAGGGGCGCGAGGGTGACACGGCCTTCGACACCCTGGTGTACCACCGGTCCGAGATAGAACGCATCGCCCGGGTAGCCTTCGAAGCAGCCCGAAGCAGGAACAGGCGGGTAACCTCCATCGACAAGGCCAACGTTCTTACCTCCATGGTGCTCTGGCGCGAGGTCGTGACCGACGTGGCCCGGGATTATCCCGATGTGGAACTCACCCACATGTACGTGGATAACGCTGCCATGCAGCTGGTGCGGCAACCCCGTCAGTTTGACGTAATCCTGGCAGGAAACATGTTCGGCGACATCCTCTCCGACGAGGCGGCCATGCTCACAGGTTCTCTGGGAATGCTCCCCAGCGCGAGCCTTGCCGAAGGCTCCTTCGGGCTCTACGAACCCTCGGGAGGGAGCGCCCCCGACATCGCGGGCACCGGCGTTGCCAACCCCATTGCCCAAATTCTCTCGGCTGCCATGATGCTCAAATACAGCTTCGGCCTGGACCAGGCCTACCAGGCGATCTTTGACGCCGTGGCGGCTGTGCTGGACGAGGGGTACCGAACCGGCGATATCGCCCGCCCCGGCGACACCCTGATCGGCACCAGCGAGATGGGACGGCGCATCGCCGAAAAGGTCGCCGGCGGAACCCAGGTCACCGCCGGAACGAGGTGAGCATCGGGAGCAGCGCCGCCGCCAGTATCAACCCGAGTGGCGCCGGCCGAGCTCCCTGACAACCTCTTCCAGGCGGATCCCCTCCTGCTCCAGGAGCACCAGGGTGTGATAGAGCAGGTCCGCCGCCTCGCCGATGATCTCCTGACGGTCCTGGGCGAGGATCAGCTCCACCGCCTCCTCTCCCGTTTTCTTCCGGATCTTTCCGGAGCCCTTGGAGAAGAGGTGGGTGGTGTAGGACCCCTCGGGCATGGTTCTGCGCCGCACCGCGATCAAGTCGGCCAGATCCGAGAGAACCGGCAGCACCAGATCATCACCGGTTTCGGGGAAATTCCCCGAGGAATTCCCGGAAGAATCCCCCGAGAGCCCCGCCGATTCCCCCGGGGTAGCGGCACCGGAATCGCCCTCCCGACCTGGTTCCAGGAGACGCACCTGATACCAGGCCTCATCGGGCCCTGGCCGGAAGGAACCGCACCGGGCCCCGCCGCCCCCGTAGGGGAGAACCCGCCCGTTTTCCGGCATCACCACCCAGAGCTCACCCTGCTCGAGGGTCTTGGTGCGGCTCTTCTCGCTGCACCCCAGCACCGCCTCGACGTTCCCCCGGGCGTCCATCACCACAAGCTGCTTCATCACTGCCCCCCCCGGGCCGCTATAATCTCCAGCGCCTCTTTCAGGGAGAAGCCCCCCTCGTAGAGCGCGCGCCCCACGATAAATCCCTGGAGTTCCGGCCCCTCGCGCAGAATTGTGGCGGTATCCTCCGTGGAGGCGATCCCCCCCGAGAGAATCACCGGCAGCGAGGTAGCCCGAGCCACCTCGACGGTGCCAGCCACATCGGGCCCCGTGAGCATCCCGTCCCGGGCGATGTTTGTATACTCCACCGCAGCAAGACCGATCTCACCGGCGATTCTGGCGAGCTCCGTGGCCAGAACGCCCGACGATTCCTGCCAGCCCGATACCTGGACACGCCCCTCCCGGGCGTCGATGGAGGCCAGCATTCGCGCACCCCGGTGGTCTCCCGCAGCCCAGCGGGCCACCAGATCGGGGTTTCGAGCCAGGATCGTACCCACAATGGCGTAATCGATCCCCAGATCCAGAAGGCGCTCCAGCGCATCCTGGTCCCGGACCCCGCCCCCCACCTCGAGGCAGCAGGAAAGGCCCCGCCGTATCCGGTCTATCGTTGCCAGGTTGTTCCCGCTGCCCCGGGCAGCATCGAGATCGACCAGATGAATCCGCTGCGCCCCGGCCTCCTCGAAACTCCTGGCCACATCCAGGGGGTCGCCGTCGTAGACGGTGCTCTCCTGGTACGCTCCCTGGCGCAGCCGGACACACCGCCCCTCGATGAGGTCAATCGCGGGGATAATCTCCATGTTCATTGTCTCTACTCCTTTATGTTAAACCGCCGGCCCGTGGCCCGGCGAAACCCGGGGCACCCCGCCGGGAGTCCGGTCCTCAGACCAGATCCCGGAAGGCCCTTTCGTACTCCCCGAGCCCGTGAAAGGTCCCGGCGGGTACGGGAAACTCCTCAATCTCAAAAAGATCCCGATACTCCCGGGGGTCCCTGCCCTCCCGGGCGGCCAGGGCCGTGATCGCCGCACCCAGGGAGGTGGCCTCCTCGATATTCGTCAGAAAGAGGGGCGACTCGGGAAAGAACGCCGCCAGGAGGGCGTTGTAATCGGGGTTGTTCCGGAAGCCCCCTTCGGTGAAGAGCGAGACCCCCGGCGCCAGCCCCACCCGCTCCAGGGCTGTCTTGCTCTGCAACGCCAGGGAGAGGTTCAGCACCGCGTAGGCCCTGGGCAGATCCTGCAGGAGGGGAGGCACAACCTTCCCCTGGCGGATATCCTCCAGGGGATACTCCCGTCCCTCATCGACGATGCGGGGGGTGGAATCGGGGAACTGCCCCGTCCCGGGAACAACCCCGGGAATGATAAACTGACGGCACCCCTGGATCACCCCCTGGTAGAGGGCTCTGTTAAAGGGCGGGGGGTCGTGGTCACCGTGAAACTCCTGGAGAATCTCCCGGTAGGTCCCGAACTCGAGCCCCCCCAGAAGGATCGTCGTCTTGACGGGGTCGCCGAAGGCGGAGATGTTGTAGAACACCGATTTGCCCACCTCGTCGGGACNGAAGGTCACGGGCCCCGTGGTGGGGTGCATCGCCACGCACCAGGTGCCGGTGCTGTTGAGGACAAACCGCTCGGACCCCTTGCGGAGAAGGTAGGGCAGGAGCGAGGCGTTGCTGTCGTGAATTCCCGTTGCAACGGTTGTCTCCGGCGAGAGTCCCCGGCTCCGGGCTATCCCGGGAAGGACCGTCCCCGCCGGGTGCCAGGGGCTGCGTGGTTCCGGAGGAACAGCCTGGTCCAACCCCAGCCCCGCCAGAACCCGGGTATCCCAGGACCAGGAGGCAAAATCCCAGANGTAGGTGTGGCACCCGGCGTAGGTATAGTCCGAACTGTACCGCCCCGTGAGAAGCCAGGCAAAATACTGGGGCAGAAAAAGCACGTGCCGAACCCGGGAGAACTCCCGGGGCCAGCGGGAACGGCAGAAAAAAGCCAGCTTGGCGGGGTTTATCAGGGGTTTGAGCTCCACCGTGGCGGTGCGCTGCTGGAGCTCCTCCCGGGACGATCCCAGGGCGTCAAAGAACTGCTGGTGCAGCTCCTCCGGGGGCTGGTGGGTATACGAGACCAGGGGGCACACCGGGTCTCCCTGATCGTCGAGAAAGACCACCGACGCNCCGTGGGTACTGATCCCGATGGAGGTGATGGCATGGTCCTGCGCCAGCTCTTCCAGAGTGTCAAGAAACCACTGCCGGATATCCTCCAGGGGCTCCACCTCCACGCCCTCCTGGAGAAGCGTATCAAAATGGCGGTACCGGCGATCCACCACCTTGAGGGTGCTGTCGTAGATCAGAACCTTCTTGTTCGTCTTGCCCACGTCGAATACTGCGATTGCGTCCTTGGCCATGGGGCTATTGTAAACGGTCCTCCTCCTTGCCACAATGAGAAACCATGAAAACCATAACACCCCTGGAAGCGGCGCGGCGGGAGCTGCTTCGCCGTGACCAGG
>NZ_KB891702.1 GCF_000373545.1 Alkalispirochaeta alkalica DSM 8900 | reverse complement strand
CTAATGGCGTCCACCTGGAGTTCATCAAACCGGGAAAACCGACTCAGAACTCGTACGTGGAACGATTCAACCGCACCTATCGGGAGGAGATTCTCGACGCATACATTTTTCGAAGCTTGGACGAGGTCAGGGAGCTGACACGAACATGGATAGATCAATACAATGGGGAGCGACCCCATACGGCTCTCGGCAGGGTCCCTCCGCTGGACTACCGACGAGCCAACAGCCGCGACGGTACTAAGTTATCGCCTGTACCAAAACCGGGATGATTACAAGGCGATCAAAAAATTCATTTTCTCTGGATGTGATGATATATCAGAATATAAAATTAAAAATTTGCAAGCTGAAGTTTAAGTTTTCTTTTTCCAAAAATTTGAGCATAATGATTTTGCCGGGGGGGGTATGTCTGTCGAGCTAACAATTTTTCGGTTACACACATTTGTCCGCGATACTGAAGATTTTCTGCTCTACAACATCACACCGGATACAATATGACAACTCCACGAGATGTTACTGCTCACTACGTACAAAGCCAAATTCCACGGGTCCTGTCGCTCATAGGTACTGATGAGGCAATGTTTGTCCTTGCGTGCGATAGTTTTCTTGAAGGGCTTTCTGTTAGTCTTGACACAGCTTCCTTGGGTGCAGATTTCAAGGAAAAGTTGGGCATACTAAATTATGCTTTGAGCTCCTGTGTTCTGGACGGCAGAAGATTAAAGCAGTCTCTCAAGAATTTCGGAACGAACCGGTGGGTTTCTAACGTTATCCGTCATGAGTTTCGCCAGCTTGATCGTGAAGATGCTCTTGCGGGTGCTCAGCGACTGCTGGATTTTCTGGAATCCATAGATACCCGAAATGCTGATTACTCCCTGCTGACGGAAGAGCTGGAAAAGTACTGGTCCACAAAAAAATCACCAGTAGAGTACCATCAGGAGCTTAGAGCCCAGATCCTGCGGGCTAATGCCTTCAAACAGAAAAATACTACTTTGCTGGCTCAGATAGAGGAGTATCAACTGAACCTTAACGCCCTGCAGGATGCACAGACAGAAAAAAAGGATCTGGAGAATCAGTACCAGCGTGTGCGTCAGCAATTCAGCGAATCGGACAAGCGTATCGATATGCTGCGGAAGGCGCTAAATCAGGCAAAAGAAAAAGAACGCGCGATGTCCGCCAGACTGGCAGAAACACAAGACGTGAAGGCCTACCTGGAGTATATCTCCCGATTCACTAGCTACACCCGCTCCCGCCAGGATTACGAGCGCAGTGTTCTGACCCTGAGTGCCGAACAGCAACGGGCAGTGGATCTTATCCGTGACAATGGTGATTACCTCATTAAAGGGCCAGCCGGTACCGGCAAGACGCTGGTGGTGATGCATGCGGTACAAAAAGAACTGAAGCGCTCTCGTGAGAAGCTTGATCTGAGCGATGAGCGCGCAGTGGGCGTCTTTACCTACACCAAGTCATTGGCCAGATTTAACCGTTACCTTGCCCACGTTATTGGCTCTGATACACCGGATGCGGTGATCAAACACGTGGACTCCCTATATCAGCAGGAGCTGAAGGAGCTGGGGTACCAAATCTGTTACGGCACCGATTTTGAACGGGAGCTGCTGATAGAGCATTCCTCGTCGGTCCTTCCGCTGGACCAGCTGGTTCTTGAAGTAAACGATTTCATCTTTGGAAACGATCTCTCCCGAGAAGACTATGTCGAGCAGGTTGTCCGTCGCCGTGGGCTCAAACAGTCGCTCTCTAGGGCTCAGCGCGAACAGGTTTGGTCCGTGTCTCGTGTGGTGGTTGAGGAGATGGAACGGACCAGGGTTCTTACCAAATACTATGGCGTAGCGCTTCTCAAACGAAAAGTTGAATCCGATGACTCTTTTCGCCAACGTTTGATGATGCGGCGAGTGTTCATCGATGAGGCGCAAGATCTCACCGCCGTAGAGTTGCAACTCATGAAGCTCATTAGCTCTCGCGGTGTTGTTGTTGTTGGTGACCAGCAGCAGATGATCTATCGCCTGGGGGGGTCCTATCTGCGGGCTGGGATTGATGTCCGCGGACGAACCCAGCTCCTTAAGGTAAATTATCGCAATACAGATCAGATATGTAAACTCAGCGAAACGTACCGTTCCTTGGACGGTGAAGTGGATGGGATTGAGTTTGGATTGGGCGAAGCGTTTAGGGTCGGGCCAGCACCGGAACTGTTCACATCAGATAATACTACGACGCTTTATGAGAATGTCGAGCGGCGGATCGATTTCTTTCTGTCACAGCTTGACTACGACCCGGAGAATTTAGCAATTATCGCACCCACCAACAGAACTCTGGAAATGTTAGCGAAGCTTCTTTCTCGGAACGGAGTCAAGAGTTGCTCGGTGAATGACAAGAGCTTTAACTTTGAAGCCAGCGAAGGCGTGCGGCTTTCAACGATGCATTCCGCCAAGGGGCTGGAGTTTCCAGTGGTATTTCTGGTGGTGCCGAAACTACCTTTGCGAGGTGACAGTGCACCGGCTGTTTCCGTGGCTAACGCCAGAAACCTCATCTACGTTTCTCTCACTCGGGCCATGGATAATCTGCAGGTTTTCGCTCTGGATAGCGAACCTGACACGGTTATTGGAGGCCTGATAATGGCGTTCGATCACTTCAACGAAACCTCAATGTCAGAAGGTGCCACGGTATGAACAGTTCAGTAGCTAGTTCCGATAGAGTATCCAAAAAACCCTTGGAGATAGGACAAATGGTTCAGGTTCGCTCACGGCGGTGGCTAGTCGAAGATGTGACGCCCCCATCAGCGCCAGGCGACTCGGTCCTCGTGAGTCTCTCGTGCGCGGATGACGATGCCCAGGGTCAATCCCTTGAGGTCTATTGGGACTATGAACTGGACCGCAAGATTCTGGACGATGAGGGTTGGGGTCGCCTTTCCCAGAAAGGGTTCGACTCTCCACGCCATTTCGCGGCATTCCTGCACACCTTGCGATGGAACTGCGTCACCGCCACCAATGCCAATCTCTTCCAGTCTCCCTTTCGTGCGGGAATCACTATCGACGCATACCAGATGGAGCCGTTGCGAAAGGCGCTCAGACTTCCTCGGGTCAATTTGTTTATTGCAGATGACACCGGTCTCGGAAAAACGATTGAGGCGGGACTCATCGCTCGTGAGCTCCTCTTGCGGAAGAAGGCCAAGACGATCGTCGTGGCAACACCGCCCTCCGTGCTGGAACAGTGGAAAGCTGAATTGGAAGAACGTTTTGGCCTGCTCTTTGAGGTCTTTGACCGCTCGTTTGTTATCCGAATGAGGCAGGACCGCGGTTTCGGAGTAAACCCCTGGCGCACTCACAGCCGATTCCTCGTTTCGCACAACCTCCTGACCGACCCGGCCTACGCCGACCCGATGAGGGAGTGGTTGGGCGACTTTGCTCCGGGGAGTCTCCTTATTCTCGATGAGGCGCACCACGCCGCACCATCCAGCGGTGGCCGCTACGGTATCGAGACCAAGTTTACCCGGGCGGTGCGAGATCTTGCCGGCCGCTTCGAACATCGGCTTTTTCTCTCGGCAACGCCCCACAACGGCCACTCCAACAGTTTTTCCACCCTCCTCGAACTGCTCGATCCGTACCGCTTCACCCGGGGTGTCAAAGTCCGTGGCCGCAAGGCGCTAGAAGACGTAATGGTCCGGCGGATCAAGGAGGATCTGCGGGAACTCCAGGGTGGATTCCCGCAGCGGGTCGTCAAGCGAATTATGATCGACAACTTACCCGCGGACGCTCCGGAGTTGGCACTCTCGCGTTTGCTGGACGAATACCGATCCGTCCGGGAAGAACGGTTTCGGCGGTCATCCCGGAAAACGCAGGTTGCTGCGGGTCTGCTGGTTGTCGGGCTACAGCAACGGTTGCTTTCGTCTATCGAGGCATTCGCCCGGAGTCTGGCGGTACACCGTGAGACGGCACGAAAGCAGTGGGAGCGCAAAGGACGGAAACAGAACGGCACAACACGTGCTGATACGTCCGATTCTGATCAGGAGCTCTTCCTCAACGCTCCCGACGCTGACGATGAGCGCGGTGAATGGACCTCCGAGCAGGAAGAACAACACGAGGCGGAGACGATCCGTTCGATCACATCCGCCGCCGAAGACGATACAGAACGGGACGAAACGGCGACTGCCCTGTGGGATCGGGAACAAAAACTCCTGGATGAGATGCAGAGTATCGCCGAAGCCCACCGCTACTCCCCCGATTCCAAGGTCCTCAAGCTGATCGACTGGATCCGCTCCAACATGTGTGCAGAGCTGCCGAAGTGGGGAGGCCAACCCAAAGGACCGCCCCCGGTGTGGAACGACCGGCGTGTAATCATCTTCACCGAAAACCGCGAAGGTACCAAACGCTACCTCAAGACGATCCTTGAACACGCAATCCGCGATACCGAAAACGCCGAAGAACGCGTCGCTATCATCGACGGCCTCACGGCGAGTGCAAACCGAAAAGAGATACAGCGCCGCTTCAACACCGACCCGTTCCGGGAGCCACTCCGGATACTTATCGCAACTGACGCGGCCAGGGAAGGTCTCAACTTTCAGGCCCACTGCAGCGACTTGTTCCACTTTGACCTCCCCTGGAATCCCGGGCGCATTGAACAGCGCAACGGACGCATCGACCGTAAGTTGCAGCCGGCATCAGAGGTGCGATGTCATTACTTCGTGCTGCCTCAACGGATTGAAGACCATGTCCTGGAAGTGCTTGTCCGCAAGACCGAGACGATCAAGCGTGAGCTGGGGAGTCTCTCCAAAGTGATAGACGACGATATTGAACGCCGTCTTCGACAAGGAATTCGCCATCGTGACGCCGAGTCCCTTGCCGCGGAGATCGATCAGGCCAATATCGATGCCGAGCGTCGCAAAATCGCCGCTGATGAACTGGAGGAGGCGCGGGATCGACAGGATGACCTCAAGAATCAGATAGAGAGCTGTCGTGGGCTTCTTGAAAGTTCACGCAAGTGGATCGGCTTTGAATCGGCCCCGTTTCGCGATGCGATTTCGTGTTCGCTGGAAATTATGGGAGTGGAGGAACTCAAGCCCCTGTCAAGAGATAACAGCGCTGGCATGTGGAAATTTCCTGCCCTTGATAAGCGGGCTGAGACCGATCCCAGCTGGGCGGCTACGCTCGATACCTTGCGCACTCCCAGAAAGACCAACCAGAAGCTTGCGGAATGGCGACGGGAGGCACCGATCCGGCCTGTCATATTCAAGGACGCCGGCATCCTCACCGAAGATACTGTCCATCTGCATCTGGAACAGCGCATTGCCCAACGACTTCTTGCACGCTTTCGTTCGCAGGGATTCGTCTACCACGATCTCTCCCGGGCGTGTTTGGCGCAGGCAACCGATTCTATTCCGCGAGTAGTGCTTCTTGGACGGTTGTCGCTGTACGGCAGAGGGGCAGAACGTTTGCACGAGGAGATCGTTCCCATTACCGCCCGCTGGTATGAGCCGGAAATCCGCAAAAAGCCATTGGCCCCGTATGCTCGCGAGGCTGAGTCAAAGACCCTTGAGTTGCTCGAAGCAGCTCTCTCAGGTTTGCAGACCCATGCACCTGCCGATGAAATACAGCAGAAGCTGCTTGATTCGGCCACGGTCGACATTAAACAGTTGCTTCCCCATCTCAAACCGCGGGCGCAGGAATACGCCGAGGTAGCCTCCATGCAATTGCAGGATCGGGGGCATCGGGAAAGCGAGACCCTCCGAACGATTCTTGAGAAGCAGAGTAATCGTGTGCGTCAGGAGTTGATGAAGTCCGACAAACAGTTTGCCCAGCTCACTCTTGGTTTTGACGACGATGAGAAGCGGCAATTGGAGCAGAACATCCGTTCCTGGCACACCCGCCTGGAGCAATTCAAACGCGAGCTGGAGACGGAGCCGCAGCGGATTCGTAAGTTCTACGAGATCCGGGCTACCCGGGTAGAACCGGTAGGACTCGTCTATCTCTGGCCGGAGAGCAACTGATGGCAACGCAACGTATCGACCCGCACGTGCTGGCCCACAACGAATGGCTCGGTTTTGTCCGCCCCACGGGGCTGGTGGTCTCATCGTCAGCGCTAATACGCATGGGGGTGATCCTCGATCGGCGCGGCAGGGAAGCGCAACAGCTGCTGCAGCAGGTGGTCTCCAAACCTGATCAGGTCGTCCCCACGTTTTCAGAGTTCGCCGAAACGGTGCTCGGCTGGGATCTGAACAGTCGTTATTACCTGGGGACTGAAAGTCAGCCGATTCCAGATGAACTGGCAGTCCACTTGCCAGACTACAACGAGACGCTGCGGCCCGATTTCGCCGTGCTGGAGCGGGATCCCCGCGAGGGTGCCCCCCCGTGGCAACTGCTCGTGCAGATCCACCCCGCGGACACCGATCTCGACAAACCACAACGCGGCACCGGTCTCTGGGACGCATCTCCCCACAGCCGCATGGAGCGGCTGCTCCGCAGAACCAACGTTCCCGCGGGGTTGCTCTGGAACGGTACCGTTCTCCGCCTCGTCTCCGCACCCTATGGTGAGAGTTCCGGATGGCTCGACTTCCGCATCCCCGACATGCTGGAGACCGCCGGGAGGCCGATCTGCAACGCCATGCGGTTGCTCCTGGGCCAGCCGCGGCTGCTTACGGGTGATGCAAGCCACCGGCTGATCCCGCTTTTACGGGAGAGCAGGAAGTACCAGAACGAGGTGAGTGAGCGCCTCTCCGAGCAGGTCCTCCACGCCCTCTACGAACTGGTCCGCGGATTTCAGGCGGCCCAGGATCTTTCCCGGGGCGAACTCCTGCGGGAAGTGCTTCGGGAGCACCCGGAGAAATCGTACCGCGGCCTCCTGACCGTCATCCTCCGGGTCGTTTTTCTCCTCTACGCAGAAGAACGGGAGATGTTTCCCGACGACGATGTCTTTCAGCAGCATTACTCCATAGCCGGATTGTACGAGCGGCTACGCGAAGACGTAGTCCAGTATTCCGACACGATGGATCAACGCTATGGCGCGTGGGCGCAGCTGCTTGTGCTCTTCCGTATTGTCTATGACGGAGCGCGCACCGGTCGTTTCTCCATTCCCCAGCGCCATGGCGTACTCTTTGATCCTGATCGCTATCCCTTTCTGGAGGGCCGCCCCGAGTGCAGCGCGCGACAGGTGGACGAACGCTTGGAGCCACCTCTTGTCCCGGACGGCACGATCTATCGCATTCTGGAGAAGCTCCTCGTCCTCGACGGGGAACGTATTTCCTATCGCGCACTGGATGTGGAGCAGATCGGCTCGGTTTACGAGACGATGATGGGTTTCCGGCTGGAACAGGCTACCGGGCGTTCAATTGCGATTAAAGCGCCCAAGAGGCGCGGAGCCCCCACCACCGTCAACCTTGAAGAGCTCTTGCGAACCAGTCCCAGCAAGAGGCAGAAGTGGCTCCAGGATCGCACCACCCGGAAGATCACTGACAAGGTCAAAAAGGCCGTGGATTCTGCAACTTCTATCGAAGCACTCCATGATGCGCTGGAGCCGGTCGTTGACATCGCGGCAACGCCGGACATCGTCGCCCCCGGTGCAATGGTGCTGCAGCCCAGTGAGGAGCGACGCAAGTCCGGGTCACAGTACACCCCCCGTACCCTCACCGAGCCGATCGTCCGTAAGACCCTTGAGCCGCTGCTGGAGAGAATCAAGGGTGAAGGACAACCCGCGCCCGCACCGGAAGCGATTCTCGAGATCAAGGTCCTGGATCCGGCGATGGGGTCCGGCGCGTTCCTGGTCGAAAGCTGCCGCCAATTGGCGGATGCCCTCGTAGAATCATGGCACGCCCATGAAATTACCATAGAAGTGCCGCCCGATGAAGATGAAGTCGTCTATGCACGACGACTCGTTGCCCAGCGCTGCATCTATGGTGTGGACCGCAACCCCATGGCGGTGGACCTTGCCAAAGTGTCCCTGTGGCTGGTCACCCTCGCCAAGGACCACCCCCTCACCTTTGTAGACCACGCCCTGCGTCATGGTGATTCCCTTGTGGGGCTGAGCCGTGAGCAGATCCGGAAGTTCCATTGGGATACCAAAGCCAACGAACCGCAGTACTACTTTGAGCGGGAGGGCACAAAGCGCCACATCGACGCTGTGGGTGAACTGCGCCGTCAGATCCGGGAAGCCGGAGAGGATGTTGCAACGGAAGAGCTCCAGCGTCTGTGGACGGAAAGCCAGGCCGAAGTCGATCAGATTCGGCTTGGAGCGGACCTTGTCACCGCCGCGTATTTTTCCGCAGACAAACCGAAAGAGCGGAAGGCGAAGCGCTTTACCTTTGCGGGCCAGCTCATGGACGGGAAGGGTGAACAGTACCGTTCCTGGCTGGAAGAGATGCGTCAGGAAGAGACGCCGCTGGCACCGTTTCACTGGGAGATCGAGTTTCCCGAGGTGTTTGATCGGGAGAACCCGGGATTTGATGCTATTGTGGGCAATCCGCCGTTCCTCGGTGGTAGAAACCTTAGTGCACTGCAAGGTTCTCGCTATTTGGAATGGCTTGCATCGGTTTTCACTGACGCGAACGGCGGCGCAGATTTGACAGCGTACTTTTTCCGACGATCTTTTGATCTTTTGCGACCTAAGGGCACGATGGGTCTCATCGCTACCAATACGATCGCCCAGGGCGATACCCGCTCTACGGGTTTGCGCTGGATCTGCAACAACGGCGGCGAGATCTTTTCCGTCACCAAGCGCCTCAAATGGCCCGGCGAGGCTGCGGTGGTGGTCAGCGTTGTTCACCTTTCTAAAGGGCAGTGGAACGGCCCGCGGGATCTGGATGGAACTGATGTAGACCGGATTACGGCGTATCTGGTGCCTCGCGGTGGGAATGATGACCCGGCGCGGCTTGCAGCGAATTCGGGTAAGAGCTTCCAGGGAAGCATTGTTCTTGGCATGGGATTCACCTTTGACGATACCGACAAGAAAGGTGTTGCGACGCCCATCGCGGAGATGGAGCGGCTGATCGCGGAGAACCCCAGGAACCAGGCGGTGATTTTTCCGTACATTGGCGGCCAGGAGATCAATACCAGTCCGACTCATGAGCATCATCGATATGTGATTAATTTTTGGGAGCGGGACGCCGATGTTTGCCGCCAGAACTGGCCTAGTCTGTGGCAAATTATCGAAGAGAAAGTGAGACCAGAACGATCGAAGAAGGATGCCAAAAAGTATCCTAGAATGGTGTATGAATATTGGAAATTTTGGAATCCTCGCATTGAACTGCAAAACGCGATTTCAGGGCTCGACCGCGTACTGGCACGTTCCCTGACAAGCAAAAACTTCGCCTTCGCTTTTCTACCAAAGGGTATGGTCTACGACCAGACCCTCATTGTCTTTGCCTTCGACGCGTACGCTCCGTTTTGCACGCTCTCATCTTCAGTCCACAACATCTGGTCAGACTTCCAAAGTGGAACACTCGAAGACCGACCTCGTTATAACATCACGGCCTCGTTCGATCCCTTCCCGTTTCCCCCGGACTGGGAGACCAACCCTGATTTAGAGGCTGCCGGCAAGGCGTACTACGAGTACCGTGCGGATCTGATGGTTCGGACTAATCTGGGCCTTACCAAGACGTACAATCGCTTTCACGATCCCGACGAGACCGATCCGGAGATCCTGAAAATGCGGGAACTGCACACCGCCATGGACCGGGCTGTTCTGGATACCTACGGGTGGAATGATATCCCTACCCACTGCGACTTTATCCCGGACTACGAGGACGACGATGACTCCGGCAAGAAAAAAAAGCCATGGCGCTACCGCTGGCCCGATGATGTCCGTGACGAGGTTCTGGCGCGTCTCCTTGAACTGAACGCCCGGCGCGCCCGGGAGGAGTCGTTGGCCGGTGCCGGGAAACGCACCGGCGATTCGGTGCCGCCAAGCGAGCCGTCCGTAGGCAACCTGTTTACTGAGGGAGAACTGTTCTCATGAGTGATATACCCGCTGGACCCGCCACCTCTCTTGAAGCACGATCGCGTCTGGTGGACGCGCTCCAGGTGGAACTGGTCGGTCCGTCTTCCGGCCACCCCTTTGCCCACGAGCGGATACCCCCGTGGTACCGGCCTACAACATGGTACCTCACCGGCTTTCTCGTGCCTACCGATACTCCTCCGGAGCATCGCTCCGATGATGACGAGGAAGACGACTTTGCGGATCTCGATTCCGACGGGACCAACCCGGAAGAGTCCGTTGAGGAACGCCGTGCTTCCAAGCGAGGGTACTTCCCCTCATCGATGGGGTTGAGTTTTCTCCTGCCGCCGGAGGCGCGAGAGCTCACCATCACCGTCCGGTGGGGAGACTACAAAAAAGAAGCCTCAACCGAAGAGGAAGGGCCCACCAACTACTGGCAGCGCTATCCCCGGGAAGAACACATAACTGTTCCCACCGGAAAAGCAACCTACCGTAAACCGGTTCCCGATTCTGGCGGCCTCATGATCCACGTTGTGGAGCGGGTGGTAGAAACTGGAGACTACCAGGACTTTCTTCCCGCCGGCGTCCGTTCTGTGTCGGTGTTTCTGGTAAACGAGCGATCACCCCATTACCGTGATGAGGCTCCCGATGAGAGCTTTGCGTTTCAGGCGGAGATCGAGGTGCGCTCAGATCGGCCCTTCATGGCTCGTCCCGATCTCCGCGGCGCCAACGCCGATGAGTGGGACGACCGCGTGTCCGATCTGCACTACGCCGATACTCCGGAGTTTGCCACTGGTCACGGCGTCTCCGCGGATTGGGATCAGATTGATGGAGAGTGTCACGTTGTCCGGACGGTGTGGATGCCCCTGGCCGGGGTGGAAAAAACAATCACCGTTGATGTCCCCGGTGTTGAACTATCGCTGGATACGCTGGGCGAGTTGGCCGATGGCGCCGCCGTTCACGTAGCGCTGGACAATCTGGTAGCTCAGTACCGCGGATGGATTGATGAGTACCAGGAGAAAATCAGCAATCTTCCGGAGAAGCGTAAGGAGACAGCACGGGAGCTTCTCTGTTATGCCAAGTTGGCAGCCAACCGGATCGAGAAAGGTATCGTCACGCTCGAAAAAAACCTGGATGCCCTGGATGCGTTCAGGGTTGCCAACCGAGCTGTTGCCAAGGCGCTCCGTCAACGTCTTGGTAGCGAAATTACACCGAGGTGGCGCGTCTTCCAGCTAGCGTTCATCCTTCTAAATCTACCCGGTCTTGCTGATCCATCCGATCCGGATCGGCAGATCGTCGACCTCCTTTTCTTTCCCACCGGCGGAGGAAAGACCGAGGCATATCTTGGCCTCTCGGCTTTCACGATGGTCTTGCGGCGCCTGCAGAACCCTGTGGACAACGCGTACGCTGGAGCAGGAGTCAGCGTGATCATGCGGTATACCTTGCGCCTCTTGACGCTTGATCAGTACTCCCGCGCTGCCGGCCTTGTGTGCGCCCTGGAACTCGAACGTCGTGAAGCACCGGAACGATACGGCGAGTGGCCCTTCGAGATCGGACTCTGGGTGGGTAAGGCGGCAACACCAAACGTCCTCGGCCATAAAGGCGAGAAAGGTGATAGTTCCGCCCGAAAGAAGGTGATCCAGTTTAAGAGCGATCCCAAAAACAAGCCTTCCCCGATACCCCTCGAGGTGTGCCCATGGTGCGGTACGCCCTTCGGGAGCCACTCTTTTGAGCTCTTGCCGAATACCGATAAACCCTCCTCCATGCAGGTGTCCTGTATGAATCTGGACTGCGAGTTCAGCTCCCAGGGGGGCCTCCCGGTGGTCACTGTGGATGAACCGTTATATCGACGACTCCCGGCGTTTCTCATCGCCACGGTGGACAAATTTGCCTCTTTGCCCTGGACGGGACAGTCCGGCACACTCCTTGGTGGTGCTGATCGGTATGAGGAAGGTGTTGGCTTCTATGGTCCAGCCGAGCCGGGAAAGGGCAGAAAGCTCTCTGCGTCGCTGCTTCCACCGGATCTGATCATTCAGGACGAACTTCACCTGATATCCGGCCCTCTCGGTACGATGGCGGGCCTCTATGAAACAGCAATCGAAGCACTTTGCTTTCGAGAGATTGGTCATCAGGAGGTGGGCCCAAAAATCGTGGCATCTACCGCCACCGTCCGGAAGGCGAATGACCAGATTCAGGCACTGTTTGGACGTGCGGTTACCCAGATCTTTCCGCCGCCAGGACCTGATCGGCGTGATTCGTTCTTTGCTCGTACTCGCCCCGCGGAAGAAATTCCTGCGCGGCTCTATCTCGGTGTCGCCGCTCAGGGCGTTAATCCCAAGGTTATTTTCCGGAAGACTTGGCTTTCTCTCATGGGTATTACCCAGCGCATCTTCCTTGACGCCGGAGGATTCGAAAAGAAAGGGGATAACCCAGCAGATCCGTATATGACCGTTCTGGGCTATTTCAACAGCCTTCGGGAGCTTGGCGGCGCCCGGAGAATTCTCGAAGAGGAAGTGCAGAACACGCTCAAGAAGGTTGGAAGTCGTCGGCGACTGGGCGAGGAGTACAGTGTCATGCAGGACCGCCCTCGATTCTCGGAGGTCGTCGAGCTCACATCTCGGGTGTCCACGTCTGATGTTTCTAAAGCGCGAGAGCGTCTCAACAAGCCCTTCATCAAACAGACTGACTATGTTGATTCTGCGATCGCCACCAATATGATTTCTGTCGGTCTTGATATACCGCGCCTCGGAACCATGGTGGTATTTGGTCAGCCCAAAACACATTCTGAGTACATCCAGGCGACAAGTCGGGTAGGACGCGACGACAAGAAACCGGGTATCGTAATCGATGTGCTCAATATCCACAAACCGCGTGACCGTTCGCATTACGAACGCTATCGCCACTACCACGAAACATTCTACCGCTCTGTGGAAGTAGGGAGTGTCACACCCTTTTCGGCCCGCGCTCTGGACCGGGGGTTCGCGGGGGCTCTCGTCACCCTCGCACGGCATGTTGCCAGCGAGATGGTGCCACCAGACGGCGTCTTGCGTATACGGGACCTGCGGGTAAAGTTGGAAGAGATTCTCCTCCGTCGGTTTTTCCTCCGTATAGACGCGCAACCCAATGTGGATGGAGATGAGGTTGCGGAACGCCGTCGGACCGTCAAGAATCGAGTTGGGGAGCTCTTGGATGCGTGGGTTGCTATCGTTGAATACTACGAGGGTGATGGAATATCCCTCCGGTATCAGAAACACGAGGGAAAACGTGATGGAGGGAAGTATCTGCTTCGTGAAGTACTTGAAAGCGACACCGCATTTAATATCGATGCAGAGGGCCTTTTCAGGGTGAATCGTTCCCTCCGCGATGTGGAGCCCAATGTCGATCTTTTCCTGAAGACCTTGAATGGGAAGGATGTGGTTTAACTATGCACAGGAAAGCAACCGGTGAAGCGCGGCGGGCGCAAATCATTACAACCTACGGGCCCGGATCGTTGATCGACCTGCCAAAGCACTCCGCGATTGTGGGTGGTCTCGACGCATGGCCCAAAACAACTGATCTGGAAGAGATCGTTGAACCGCGACTGAGTTTCAAAATCGGTGAAGTTACCGGTGTTCAGCAGCCAAAGCTCTTTGCACCACCGCGTGGCGCGGAGAGCTTCTTCGATGAGAACTATCACGGTGGTATCACGATCTGGCAGTTCCCGGAGTGGTTTCTGGTAAACGAGAAAAACGCCTTCTCTGTGGGCGAGGGAGCGAAAGAAGACCGTACATCCCGGCGGCTGGTTAGACGGAAGGAACTGGTCCACAACAAGTATGATGGACTCCCGGTAACGCCGATCAGATTCGTGCAGACCTGCGCGCACGGTCACATCGATGACATCGATTGGCACGCCTTTGTTCACGGCGACGATCCCTCCTGCGTGCGTCCGTTATGGCTCGACGAGCACGGCACGAGCGGTGATCTTGCGAACCTTGTAGTCCGTTGCGAATGTGGAAAAAAACGCAGTCTGTACGAAGCAAGTGCTTCAAAGAGAGCTCTTGAGGCAGAGGCTGATGAGGTTGCCGCTGATCCTGATGCTCAGGGTGCTGATTCCGCACGAGGCGAATCGGAGATTTCCAACCCCTTGGGACCGTGTACCGGTCGCCGCCCGTGGCTTGGAGGATCGTCATTCGAAGCGTGCGGTCTTCCCAGCGTCCTCCTGATCAGGACGGCCTCGAACGCGTATTTCCCGCAATTGGTGACGGCTCTCTCACTCCCCGATGTGGGGGATGTCGTTCGTCAGGCAGTGAAGGCTCACTGGGATGACCTGCAGATTGTGGAGAGCTCGGCAGAGCTTTTTTTCCTCAGAAAGAAGCCCAAGCTTGCACAGGCCCTGGCCGCTTTTGATAACGACAAGGTCCTGGAGGCAATAAGCGCCTTGAAACACGGGGATAATGACGACCGGCCGGTGAAGATCTCCGAGCTCGAAGCTATTCTAGCCGCATCCGAGGGCTATGGTGATGACGTCCCGATAGATGAAAACTTTCACGCCCGGCGCTACCCGGATCACGCGTGGCGAAAGTTGAGTGATGGGCGGCATATCAAGGCTGTCTACCAATTACATCGGCTTCGAGAGGTCATGGCTCTCATCGGGTTTACGCGACTCAAGCCCGTCACGCCGGACATTAACGGCGAATACGACAAGGATGTGAGACGCGCGGATCTTGCGGAAGACCCTAATTGGTTTCCAGCGGTGGAGAACCGGGGAGAGGGCATTTTCTTGCAGTTTAACTCCGATGAAGTTGCGGAATGGTTGCAACGGGATGCTGTTCTTGATCGTCTGAAAGCGTTGGAGAGAGGACACGCCGCGTGGGCAGAAGAGCGTGAGTCTAAGCGTGAGTTTCCCGGAGGAGCCTTCGTGCTCCTGCATACATTCTCCCATCTGTTTATCCAGTCCCTGTCCATGCGCTGTGGCTATCCGATCAGCTCGATTAGGGAGCGTGTCTACGTTGATACAGAAAACGGTCGGTATGGTGTTCTATTCTACACAAGTAGCACTGATGCCTCTGGCACGTTGGGTGGGTTAGTCCAACAGGCCCGATATGTCGAAGACCACCTGCGTTACGCACTACAACTCGGGTCTCTCTGCTCAAACGACCCGATCTGCGCCCACCACTTGTCAGATGATGTGCTGGAACAACGGTATCTTCACGGAGCTGCGTGCCACGGTTGTACGTTGATCTCAGAAACTTCCTGTGAGTACCACAACGACTATCTCGATCGAGCTCTTGTCATGCCGACATTGAGTCAACCTGAAGCTGCGTTCTTCTCGAGGACTCTGTGATTGAGGATATTCTCCTCTTACCGCCGTACCTCCGTGCACGCTTATCGGGAGCGCTCGAAACGGGGCTATTGAATCCGCCGTTATCACTTGTGTCTCTTCGCGCAGCAGTCGGCCCAGTAGAGAACGATGAAGCGGTCCTAGATGCATTGGAAGAACTCGCTCAACATGGAATCTCCGGGCGCGGTGCCGCAGCCTGGATACGAACTGTTGATCGTGCAACGGCAACGCAGAACATGCCGGGTATGGTCTGGTCGGGACCGTCGGTTCCGGGCCTCCATGCCCGGGATACGAGACAGGTCTTTGATGAAATATTGGGTGCTGCAAAGCAGAGTCTTTGGATCAGCACATATGCATTCTTTGACGGACCCAAGGCGTTTGAGGTCCTTTCCAGACGTATGGATGCGCAGCCGCAACTCAATACTACCATCCTTTTGAATATTTCTCGAAAAAAAGGTGATGCAAGCCCCCCCTGGGAGGTGGTATCACGATTTTCAGAACGATTCTGGAAATACGACTGGCCTGGCAGTGTCCGGCCCCGAATATTCTATGACCCCCGTTCGCTGGACGAGAGTGGTCCTGGTGCCGTGTTTCATGCCAAAGCAGTTGTTGCTGATGATGAAGCGGTACTGGTGACCTCCGCAAACCTGACGGAGGCTGCTTTCGATCGGAATATCGAACTCGGGCTTCACTTATGCGACCGAGCACTCGCGAAAAGCATTACTGCACATTTCCGCACGCTGATAGAGAAAGAGCTATTGTTATTGTTGCCGTAAGCCGTTGGGGTTATGTTGATAGGTTGGAATGGGCCCAGTCGTCAAGACAGGATTTTCGACCGGTTTAAGAAATTCCTTCCCCGACAATATCACCCTGTGTCGCGGGCCAGGCATAATCCCCACAAATTCGGCGATGGGGCCAAGTATATTCCCCACCTGCCGAGTTCTTCGCCAGTCACTGTGGCTGTTTGCAAACATTGCGTGGATGTATCCGGAAAAGAACAGCGCCCCTGCTACGAACGTCAGCTTCCGATACACCACCAGAACCATCGGAACAGCCGTGTTGAAGATCAGTGCGAAGAACACACCGGCATGGGCAATAATCGCGTGGTTACCTCCGTAGGTTACCGCTTCATTCCACCGCCCGATATCCCAAGCTCCGTACCCGCCGGTAGCGAATGCCGCCAACACATTGCCCCATCTCGTGAACCGGGGTCACCGTGATAGACAGGATTCCGTCATGGATCAACGGAACCATCAGCCCCAGAAAAAACAGCGCATACGGGAGCGCCAGATCGACATAACGAACTTGCTTCAATATGTGATGTATTCATAAGACCTCCAGTTCCCGATAACAAGGTATCACGGTATAACCAGTAGGTTTACTGTAATCGCAGTAATCGTAAGTATCTTCCGGCTTCTTTCTTTTCTTCATGCCTTTCTTCCGGGTCAGTTCTAACGCTTTACGCAATCACCCTCATCCACCGCCGAATCGCATTCTCCACATAAAACAGCGACACCAGGTACCCGCCGTTCCTGGTAACTCTGACAACCGCAACCTGTTGAATCTCCATGCCGGAATCTCTGGCGGCCATCGCATACCCACCCAGCTGCAGAACGTGCCAGGGCTCGTCGCGTCCTGTCTTGATATCCACGAGCATTACCTCACCCTCCGGGGTGATCAGAACGCGGTCGATCGTGCCGGCATACCCGCCGGTGGTGTGAATGAACTGCTGTTCCACCCAGGTGAACTGCGATACATGTCGTTGTTTGAACTCCTCCCAGCCTGCGACGTAGGGTAGGAGTGGAATATCGAAGCGGGTGAAATCCACGGAAGGCAGACCCTGCCCGGTATCTACTGCGGCGGTGAGCTGGTGTACCCGAGTACCGCGGTTGCGACCGGCCCGGTTATAGAAGCGTGTATTGATCAGACCGCGTCGGCGCAGTATCTGCGTGACACTTGGATACACGGTACCGGTATGATCGCGATAGGTGTGATCCCACTCGTTGAAGACTGGTTTCAAGTCGATCATACTGCATCCAGTATGACGGGCAACAACGGTACGTGAGCGGTCAGGACGTCACCGAAATCCTCCATCGTGTACCGTGTATACCAGTTGGTCATGGCTTCCGACCGGTGACCGGTGAGGATGCGTATCTTGGAATCCGGTACGCCGCGGCTTCTGAGAAGACTGTTCAGCTTGTGTCGCCAGGAATGAAAGGTAATCCCCCGAGTCCGATAATCCTCCAGGATGGTGTCCGCCTCGTCTGTAGTGAGCTTCCGCGTTTTCGGCTCGTTCATTTTCAACAGCGCTTTCATGAGTGATTTCTCGATGTGAGATTTGCTCATGGGTCGATCTTTGCTCTTCCCCCCGTAGAATACCAGGGACGAGGGTTGGGTTCGTCGGATTACCTCCTGGAGGACCGAATACACCATAGGTGGGATCGGTACTGGCCGGATACTGCCGTACTTTGGATCCTTCAGTCCATGTCCCTCTTCCCATGCATGCCGTATGAGTATGTGGTCTGGGAATACGTCTTCCACCAGTAGGCCGCGGACTTCGCCGATTCTGGCACCTGTTGTAAAAGCGAAGAGATTTATTGCGAACTGCCGGTAATCGGTGAAGTGATCGGGATTTGAGAAGAGCTGTGTCACTTCCTCGTCCGTGAGGACACCACGTAGCCGGTGGTTCGGTTTCAGGGGTTTGACCAGCGCAGCCGGATTGGTCTCGATATATCGGTGGCGTGCCGCGTAATCGAGGAGTGCGCGGAGTGTCGACAGGAGCTTGTTGATCGTCGCGGGGGCAAGGGCCTGCTCCGCGTGCAGATCCAGTATCCACCGATCAATTGCACCGATCGAGATATCCTGTACCGGGTGGTTTCCCCAGACCGGGAGCAGATGGTTTCGGGTGTACCCTTCCGATATTTCCAGGTGTCCGTGACTGACGCTGTAGCCGCGGGCGCGTCGGCTGCGGGCGTATTCTCCGTCCCACTCCCAGAACCCATCGGCGATTTCCGCGAGGGTCGGCGGGGAGAGTGGCGCGGCGGATTGCGTTTGCATCGGACGCTGCTGTTCCCGCTCGAGGTACGCCTCCACCGCGTGTACGGCTCGAGGCGGGGTTGTCTCTCCGGTAGAGATCGTTTTCAGGACTTTCCCGGTGTCCGGGCAGAGTAACCTGGCGTAGAAGCGGTGCGTTTTTCCGACTTTTCGTTTGAACAGGCGATAGGATCGATAACCGGCTATTGTACTCATACCATTCTCCCCTCACGACCGTGGTAACAATCGTGGTAACAGTTGGAATGATTTGAGAACGCCGGTTTTCCGGTGGCTCTCTAACTTCTTGTATTACAAGAAGTTATTGATGGGCGATACTGGATTTGAACCAGTGACTTCTACCGTGTGAAGGTAGCACTCTCCCACTGAGTTAATCGCCCGTGCCGGAATGGTGCCGTGCCCGGCAGGCTGCTTTCCGTTCCGTACTCCGAAGATATACGCTTTTTTCCGTTCTGGCAACCCCTTGGAGGGCACCCCGAAGTGCGATATGAGGGCCTCGCTCCGGGTCATGCGGGCCCCGGGGAGCAGAACATCTTCCTTCGGTGCGTCTTCTGTGGTGTTTCTGCGGTTGCCTGATTGCTCCGGAATCGCTATGCTTGTACAAGGGAAGGATTTCACCATGCACGACGAAACGGGGTTGTACTACTGGCACGACGGGAACCGGCTGGTGCTTTTTCTCACCGGTCGGGTACGGGCCAACGAGGCCTTCTCCCTCTATCAACATATCGAGCCCTGGCTTGCCGAGCACCCCGGCAGCGTTCTGGTGGCCGATATGGACGGCACCAGCTACATCGACAGTACAACTATCGGGACCCTGATCCGCCTGCACAAGGAAATGAAACGGGGGGGCGGGGCCTTCATCCTTTGTAACCTCTCGCCGCCTGTGGAGGATATCATCCGCAAGACAAAGCTTCTGGGGTATTTCCAGGTTCTCCAGGATGAGGAGCTGCGTAATCTGGAGCACGAGCTCTTTGACCGGATGCCGCGCCGGGCAACCACCGACGTGGACAGCTGTTTTGTCCTGGCCGCTCACAACGATCTCTGTCAGGTGGTGCCGGAGATGCGCCCCCGCTTCGAGCGGCTCATGGCGATTCTGGCGAGAGAAGCCGATAGTTGCTTGGATGATTCCCCGGGTACGGCACCGGTCTGATCGCGGTGGTGCTCCTGGACTCCCCGGCGCCGGAGGGGCGCTGGAGGGGTGTGGCAACGCCCCCGCTCCGGAGCGGGGGCGTTGGTGTTACTGGCAACTGCAGATCAGGTGCCGGTCCCCCTGGACGTTGTCTACCCGCCCCACGGGGGGCCAGAACTTGTGCTCCCGGCACCAGGGGGCGGGGTAGACCGCTTCTTCCCTTGTGTAGGGCCGTTCCCAGGGCCCTGTGATATCTGCCGCCGTGTGGGGGGCGTTGCGCAGGGGGCTCTCGTCGAGGGCGATCTCTCCCCGGGCGATCGCCCCGATCTCCCGGGTGATTCCGATCATGGCGTCGCAGAAACGGTCCAGCTCCTCCAGGGACTCGCTCTCGGTGGGTTCCACCATGAGGGTTCCCTGGACGGGCCAGGACATGGTGGGGGCGTGGAAGCCGTAATCGGCCAGCCGCTTTGCCACGTCTTCTACGGTGACGCCCGTCTCGCGCTCCAGCCTTCTGAAATCAAGGATACACTCGTGGGCCACACGCCCTCCCGGTCCGGTATAGGCCAGATCGAGGTGCGGAGCCAGCCGTGAGGCGATGTAGTTGGCGCTCAGGATGGCCTGCTCCGTGGCCGCCCGGAGGCCCTCTCCGCCCAGCATGGCGATGTAGGCGTAGGGGATGGGCAGGATCGAGGCGCTTCCTGCGGGAGCTGCCACCATGACGCCCGTCGGTCCCGGATCGTCCAGGGTGCCGGGCAGAAAGGGCGTGAGGTGTGCCGCCACGAGGACCGGTCCGACTCCGGGACCGCCTCCTCCGTGGGGAATGGCGAAGGTCTTGTGGAGGTTCAGGTGGCACACGTCGGCTCCGATCGCCCCGGGGCTGGTAAGCCCCACCTGGGCGTTCATGTTGGCTCCGTCCAGATAGACCTGCCCCCCCCGGCGATGGACGATCTCCAGGGCGGTGGTGATGTCTTCCTCAAAGATTCCGCAGGTGGAGGGGTAGGTCACCATGAGAGCGGCCAGGTTCTTCTCGTGGAGCCGGGCCTTCTCTTCCAGGTCCGTGAGATCGATTCGCCCCTGGGGGGTGCTTTTTACCACCACCACCTCCATGCCTGCCATGGCTGCGCTGGCGGGGTTGGTGCCGTGGGCGGAGTCGGGGACCAGGCAAACCCTGCGGTTCGCGTCGCCTCGGCTGAGGTGCCAGGAGCGGATAATCATGAGCCCCGTGAACTCCCCGTGAGCTCCGCTGTTGGGTTGCAGGGTACAGCCCGCAAAGCCCGTGATCTCGCAGAGCCAGGCCGAGAGTTCCTCCGTGAGCAGCCGGTATCCCTCGGCTTGTCCCGGGGGGGCGTAGGGGTGGAGCGAGGAAAAATCCTGCCAGGTGATGGGCATCATCGCTGCCGTGGGGTTCAGTTTCATGGTGCAGCTGCCCAGGGGGATCATGGAGTGAGCCAGGGAGAGATCCCGGCTGCGCAGTCGGGTCAGGTAGCGCAGAAGGGCCGTCTCGCTGCGGTGCTGCCGGAAGACCTCCTGCTGCAGAAAGGGCGTGCGCCGTTCGAGCCAGGGGTGGGGGCGCCACGAGGTTTCTCCCAGGAGCACCTCCAGGCGTTCTTCGCCGAGGGATACTCCCAGAGCCCGGAGGAGTCGCAGCACTTCTTCGNGGGTGCTGCGTTCGTCCAGGGTTATGCCGATTCCCCGGGAGTGTTTCCGCAGGTTGAACCCCGCCGCTTCTGCCGAGGCGAGGAGGGCCCTTCGGGCAGGGCCCTCCACCAGAAGGGTCACGGTGTCAAAGATGGTGCCGGGCAGGACGGGAAGCCCTGCGCGGCTCGCAGCNTCCCGCAGGGCGTTGGCNAGAAGGGAGACCCGNCGGGCGATTGNGGTGAGTCCCTCCGGGCCGTGGTAGATCGCGTAGAAGGCCGCCAGGATCGCCGGGAGAACCTGGGCGGTGCAGATATTGCTGGTTGCCTTGTCGCGCCGGATGTGCTGCTCCCGGGTCTGGAGAGCAAGCCGGAGGGCGGGGTTCCCNCCCCGATCGAGGCTCTCNCCCACCAGTCGGCCCGGCATGAGGCGTTTCAGGGCNTCCCGGGTGGCCAGGAACGCCGCGTGGGGTCCCCCGAACCCCGGGGGTACGCCGAAGCGCTGGGTGTTTCCCAGGACGATGTCGGCTCCCCAGGAACCGGGAGGAGCCAGGATGGTGAGGGCCAGAAGGTCCGTCGCAACGATCAGGAGCGCTCCCGCCTGGTGGAGTTTTTCTGCCAGGGAGCCCCCTTCCCGGGCTATGCCCAGGGTGTCGGGATACTGAAGGATNCCCGCGAAGGTCTCCTCCCCGGGGGTCCATTCGGCCGGGGGAGTTTCCCGGACCTCAACTCCCAGGGGTTCCGCCCGCGAGCGCAGGTGGGCGATCGTCTGGGGATGGAGCGCCGGGTCTGCCAGCAGGGTTTTGCGTCCTGCTGTGNCTCCGCGGCGCAGGGGCCCCCGATGGTGNCGCAGGGCCATGGTCATCGCCTCGGCGGCCGCCGTGGCCTCGTCCAGGAGCGAGGCGTTGGAGATGTCCATCTCGGTGAGACTGACGATCATGGTCTGGTAATTCATGAGNGCTTCCAGGCGACCCTGGGATATCTCGGCCTGGTAGGGGGTGTACTGGGTGTACCATCCCGGATCTTCCAGAACGTTCCGCTGGATCACCGGGGGGGTGATGGTGTCGGCGTAGCCCTGGCCTATGAGGCTCCGCAGGGGGCGGTTCCGCGAGGCGATCTCCCGGAGTCGGGCCAGAACCTGGTCCTCCGTGAGGGCCCGGGGAAGGTTGAGGGGTCTTGCGAGGCGGATCCCGGCGGGGATCGTCTCCTTCAGGAGCTCCTCCATCGAGGCGGCGCCGATCCGGGTGAGCATGGTGTGCTGATCGCTCCGGGTGGGGCCCAGGTGGCGTCGGGAAAACTCCTGGCTCCGTTCCAGCAGGTCAGNTGCGGCCGGTTGTGGCTGGTAGGAGGGGCGGTAGAAGGGCCCCCGGTGCTGGCGAGCCTTCAGGGAACGGCCGCGGATNTCCAGAAAGAGGGGGACTCCGTCGGGAACGTCCCGGTCCACCAGGGCGTTGGCGATGAAGACCCCCAGAGAGGGGGCTTTCCCGCCGGAGGTGACGGTTCCCCGGGGTGTTCCTTCCCCGTCCAGGATGGGNCACCCCGGGCGGGGAACTCCGGGGTCTTCCAGAATGAGCCTCCGCAGGGTGCGGGCAGGGCCTTCTTCCCGGCGACGGAGGATCGCGTCCCGGCCCGCGAAGGAGTGGTCCAGATCGCAGGCCCAGAGCAGCCGGGCCTCCACGGGAGTGATCTCCCGGGTGAGCTCCTGTCCGTAGAGGGGAAACCCCACCTCCAGCCGCAGGCTGTCCCGGGCTGCCAGACCCGCCGGGAGGAGCCGGATGCCNCCGCCCCGGGCCGTTTCCAGGAGGTCCCTCCAGAGCGAGGGGGNCCGGTCCCGGGGCAGGATGATCTCGAAGCCGTCTTCGCCGGTGTATCCCGTGCGGGCGATCCAGAGGTCTCCCGCGGGGACGCATCCGAAACGGGGTATGCCGGTTACATCAACCCGGGGCAGAAAACGGGCCAGGATTGCTTCGGCCCGGGGGCCCTGGAGNGCGATCATTCCCGTCTGGTCCGACTGGTCCTCCCAGGAGTCCAGGTGGCGGTTCAGCCAGGCTGTGTCCTCGCTACGGCGCGAGGCGTTGCCCACCAGGAGAAAGGCTGGTTCCTCTTTCCCGCTCTGGCGGTAGACAAAGAGGTCGTCGATGATCCCGCCTTCTTCGTCGCAGAGTAAGGCGTAGGTGCTGGACCCCGGTGAAAGAGAGGAGACCCGGGCCGTGAGAAGCTGGTCCAGGTCCTGTTCGGCCCGGNGCCCGGTCACGACAAAACGGGTCATGTGGGAGATGTCGAAGAGGCCCGCCGAGGAGCGGGTGGTCTGGTGTTCTTCGATCGCCCCGGCGGTGTAATGGAGGGGCATGTCCCATCCCGCGAAGGGGGCAAAACGGGCTCCGGCTTTCCGGTGTTCTTCATGGAGACTGGTTTTTTCTGTGCGCATAGATCCTCCGCTGCGCCGAAAACCCTGTCCCGTAACCTGAGAGATTATCCTGCCCGGGAAGGCTGTGGTGCCCCCCGTGACGGGTCCCCTTCGGTGCGCCCCGGCAGGTTGCGGGGGCGGCTCTCCAGAGCGGTTGATGCGCCTCTGCCGATCCTTTCTGCCTGAGAGTTTCGGTGTCGGCTCCGGCTGGCCCGACCCTTGCCCCTTCGGCGGCACCAGGAGTGCGCTCTCTCGGCAGATGCGCTGGTTATGATCTTCTCTTACAGACTAGGCGCTCCCGGGCGTCTTGTCAACGAAGGGCCCGGGCCGAATGATGGACGACCCGAGGCGAGAGACGCCCGGAACGACAGACGACCCGGGACGATAGGCCAGCCCGGGCCGATGGCCGATCAGGACGAGTCCGTCCGGGGAAGGTTACATCTGGGCGCCGATGGTGAAACTGAAGACCACGTCGGGATCGATCAGGTTGGCCGCCACGTCGAACCCCATGGCAGGAATCGCCACCTCCCGGAGGTAGACCCGGAACCCGCCCCCGGGCCCGGCAAAGTACTGGCGGCTGTGTCCCGAGGCGTCGAAGGTGCCCGCTTCCCAGTAGTGAGAGACGACAAAGGCTCCCCAGGAGCGGTTTATCAGGGGAACTTCGGCAAAAATCGCCGTTCCGGCCCATTCGTCGGCCACGGTTTTCTGGTAGGGCAGGGTTCGGTAGCCGTCGCGGGCAGAGATATCCTGCTGCTCTCCCAGGGGCATATCACCGATCCCCCCCGAGAGGAGGAGCCGCAGGCGTCCGCCCCGGGACGGTACGAGGGGAAGGGCCAGTTCGGCCCGGGCCGAGGTCTCCCACCCCACATCGTCGATATCGCCCGAGTGATTCTCCCCGGTTGCCAGTGATGCTCTCAGGCCGGCCTTGGGGCCCAGGCGCAGGACTCCCCTGGGGCGGGTTGCGTCGTAGTCCAGAAAGGCCGAGGGGACCACAAAGAGTCCCTCCTCGGGAACTTCGGCCCCTGCCCAGCCCCGAAAGGACGATATCTCCCGGTTGGTCAGGCGCAGGCCCGCTCCGGCCCGGATGTCCCGGGTAAAGCGGTAGCCCAGGCGCCCCGAGAGGCTCTGCTCTTTCAGGGTGTAGTCCCTGATACGGGTGTCGTCGGGCAGGCGGTGGTCCTCTTCGGTTTCCCGCAGGCCGGTGTTGAACGAGCCGAACCAGTTGCTCCCGGCGATGGAGGGGTCGGTGTAAATGACCATGCCGTTGAACCCCTCGGTTCCGGCGATGGCCACCGTGATGAGTTGCTTGTTGAGCCCCAGGAGGTTGCTCTCCAGGAGGATGAGCCCCCCCGTGGCGGCGGAGCCATCGGTGGCAAAAAAGGGAATCGGTACCAGGGTGACCTTCTCGCGCAGGGTGATCACCAGATCGACTCGTGCCGGATCGGCCTGGCCGGTCCCGGAGGGTGTCGCTGGTGCGGGTGAGGGTTCCCCGGCGGCCGGGCGGGTGGTGAGGGTGACTTCGGAAAAGATGCCCGTGTCGAGGAGGATTTCCTCAAGATCGGTGAGGGTCCTGGCCGTTACGGGGTCGCCCTGCTCCAGAGGGATCGCCTGGAGAACCGCCGTTTCCCGGGTTTTCCTGAGCCCCTCCAGGATGATCTCCTCCAGCAGGGGTGGCGCGGTTTCACCGAAGGCCGGTGCAAGGGGCAGGCTGGCCAGGACCGCCCAGGTCAGGGCGGCCCTGGAGGCACGAACCTTCCAGCCGGGCCGAAGGGTTCTGCTGCGGGCCGGGACGATCTCTCCCGGGGCGGTGCCGCCCCGGCTTCGGAGGAAAAGCGATACAACACGATGTCTCACAGGCGCTCCTTGTTCTGGTGCTCTCACTACCCTGGTGCTCTCACTACCCTGGTGCTCTCACTACCCTGGTGCTCTCACTACCCTGGTGCTCTCACTACCCTGGTGCTCTCACCACCTCGGTATTCTTGATGCTCCGGTGCTCTAGCGAAGGAGCACAAAATCGACCCGACGGTTCTGCCAGCGGTTCTCCAGATCACTGTGGGGGACCACCGGTTCGGTTCCTCCCCTGCCCACGATGGTGATGCGGTCGGAGTCCATGCCCCGGCTGACCAGGGCGTCCCGCACCGAAGCAGCCCGGGAACGGGAGAGCGGTGTCAGGGTCTCGCGCTCCTCCCGCTCCGTACCGGTGATGTTCACGGCGTGGCCCTCCACCTGGATACGGTAGGTCTGGTAGCGATCGAAGATCTCCACCAGCCGGTCCAGGACCTCGATGTTTTTTGCCCCCGTGTCCGTGGCGGGGTTGATCTGTAACCTCGGGCTGTTGGGCTCAAAGGTAATATTGGCGATCTGGATAAGCAAACGGTCGCCGTCGCGGACCACCAGAATATCCACGGGAATAATTCCCGTGACGGTGCTCTCGTTTCCGGCACGGTCGGTGGCGGAAAAGCGGTAGGGATAGTCCTCGGCGCTGCGGACCAGCTCGCCCGAGGCGCTGCGGCCGTCCCAGATCAGTCGTTCCCGGGGAGCCCCGGTGCCACGGAACTCCTGGAAGGGCCGCTGGTTGCGGTCCAGGATCTCAAACCGCCAGGATTCGATCCCGCTGGCGTCGCGGGCGGCCAGGCGGATCGTGAGCTCGTCGTTTATCCCGTCGTTGTCGGGGGAGAAGGGGAGCCCCTCAAGTTCCACGCCGATCTCGGGTGGTGTGGTATCCACCACCACCGTGGGTGAGATCACCTGGGGAAAGGTGCCGTTTCGCAGGGCCAGGCGGTACCGGATCCGGTAGGTTCCGTCCTGGATCGAGCCGTCATCGCGGGTTCCATCCCAGCGGAGGGTTTCCCGGGGAAGAACCTGGTCGGAACGAAGGGTGCGCACGACCCGGTCTTCCTCGTCAAGGATTTCCACCAGCCGGTACCCGGCCCCTTCGACGCGGCTCGTTATGGTGCTGATGGCGAGTTCCCGGGACTCCTCCCGTGGGCCCCGGGGGGCGAAGATGCGCCGGTCCAGGGTGACAAAGAGGCGTGCCGGTACGGTGTCTACCTCGATCAGGGGAATCTCACCCCGGGTAGTGTTCCCGGCCGCGTCGGTGCCGACGATCTCGTAGCGGTAGGTGCCGTCGGGAACCTGGTTGCCCGCCTCGTCGGTCCCGTCCCAGGTGAAAGAACCGGCCCGGTCAGCCCAGGAAAGTCGCCGGACCTGTTCGCCCCGGGTGTCGAGGATACGTCCCTCCCAGCCCTCGGCGGGATCGCTCTCCTGGGTGATGGTGACCCGATCGCGCTGGCTCCCCTGGCCGGGTGCAAAGATGGTGTGGTCGATAGCGAGGGCGAGTTCGGGCGGAGTGATGTCCAGGGTTACGGTCTCGCTCCGGGCCTGGGGCCGGTTGCCGTGACGATAGTGGAGGGTGAGCGCTGCCTGGTAGGTGCTCTCCCGGGCGGGGCCCTCGGGGGTTGTGCCGTCCCAGAGGAAGGCTTCCGGCAGGGTCGTGCCGGTGCGCTCTACCACGGTGCTGCCCGTGGCAGTGTCGGTAATGGTGAAGGTGTAGCGTTCCAGTCCCCGGGCATCGCCCCTCCGGTAATGGAAGGTAACGGTGTCGTGGAGGCCGTTCCCGTTGGGGCTGAAGGCGTGCCGGTCTGCGTACAGATCAAGGGGGGTCTCGGCGGTGTAGACCTCGAAGGGGATCCGGCCCGTTCCCCCGGTGTTTCCGGCGAGGTCGGTGGCGACAAGTTCGTAGGTGTAGAGCCCGTCGGGAACCCGGCGGCGCTCCTGGTCCAGACCGGAGAAGACCAGCTCCTCCGGTGCCTGGCCACTCCANTCCCACTGCCGGATGATCCGGTCCTCTTCGTCGCGGAGGATTCCCGTCCACCGCTCTTCCCGGGAGGTCTCCTGGGAGATCGTGAGCTCGTCCAGACGCCCGTCCCCGTCGGGAGAGATGATATCCGACGAGAGTCGCGCTGTTGCCTCGGGCGGAACCCTGTCCACCAGGACTGTACGGATTGATCGGACCCGGGGATGGGCGCCGGTAGCAAAGCGTACCGCCAGGCTGCCCCGGTACTCGCCGTCGGGAACGGGGTTGCCCTGGTTATTCCGGCCGTCCCAGACAAAGGGTTCCAGGGAGCCCGTGCCGGTCAGGGTNCGGACCGGTTCGGTCTGGTCGGGCTCTTCCCCGTCAGTTTGCGCCCCGTCAGTGTGCTCCCCGTCGGGGATGATCTCCAGGGTCCATTCGGTGATGCCCTCCTCGATATTGGAGCGGGGCAGAAAGGTGACGGTCTCGCGTCCGCCGCGCCCGTTGGGGCTGAAGGCGGGGTGGCTCAGGCGAAGCTGAATTTCCACGTCCCTGGTGTCTGTGCGGAAGGGGGGAGTACGCAGGGTCAGGGAGTTGCCGGCCGCATCGGTGGCGCTCACGCCGTAGCGGTAGGTGCCATCGGGCACAACCTGGCCGTCCTGGTCGGTGCCGTCCCAGGAGAAGTCCTGGAGTTCGCCCGAGGTCTCCCAGGTTCGCACGATCTCGCCCCGGCTGTCTTCGATCCACCGGGTCCAGAGGTGTTCCCGGGAAGAGGTCTGGAGAATCGGCATGGTGCTTTTTACGCCCTCTCCGCCTCCGGGAGAGAAGGCTCGCTCATCGTCGTCCAGGGTGATTGTGGCCCGGGGGGGAACGGTGTCGACCCCGAAGGGAGCGCTCAGGGCTGTGGGGCGGTTGCCGTGGCGGTACTCCACCACCAGACGCACCCGGTAGGTGCCGTCGGGCACGATCTCGCCCGTGGTCCCGCGACCGTCCCAGCGATAGCTCTCGTCGGGGGCGCCGGCACCGTCGATGCGAGCCACCAGGGTTCCGTCCTCGTCGAGGATCTCCAGGGAGAAGCGCTCTGCGCCACGGGGGTCCTCAATCTGGGGAAGCAGGTCGATTGTCCGGTGGGGCCCCCGGGTGCCCGGGGCAAAGGCCTCGCGCGAGGACGAGACAAAGACGGGGGTTTCCCGCGTNTCCAGGGTAAAGGTGATGGGGCGGCTGCTGGCGCGGTTNCCCGCGCGGTCCTGACCGGTGAGGACATAGCGGTACTCGCCGTCGGGGAGGGGAGTTCCCTGGCCGCTGCGGCCGTCCCAGAGGAGCCGTTCTGCGGGTCGACCCTCCCAACGGAAGGTCCGTGTTACCTCGCCAAAGGCGTTTTCGATACGGCCCTCCCACCACAGGGCCTCTTCGGTGTCCTGAATGAAGGCGATTGTGTCTTTCCGCCCGTCGCCGTTGGGCGAGAAGATCGTGTCTTCGGCCACCACGGAGAGCCTGGGCGGGGTGATATCGAGGACGAAGGAGGGTGATGTTGCGCGAGGCTCGCTGCCGTTCCGGTAGAGCAGGGTAAGCCGGGCCTGATAGGTGCCCTCTTCCAGGGCGCGGCCCCGGTCGTCCAGTCCGTCGAAGGTCCACCGCGCGGGAGGGTCCTCACCCCCTGCAAAGGTCCGTCGCGGACGACCTGCCTCGTCGAGGATCTCCAGGGTATGGGTGCGGATTCCCTCGCGGATGGGGATATCGGGGGCAAGAATGATCTCGTCCTGGCGGCCGTTGGCGTTGGGCGAGAAGTGACCCAGGTTCACCGTGAGCCCCACGGGGGTCGGCACGGTATCGACGATGATGTTTTCCAGCGTCCCGCTGCCGGTGTTCAGGGCCCGGTCTGTGGCGNTCGCCTGGTACCAGTAGACGCCATCGGGAACGATCGCTCCCGAGGAATCCCGGCCATCCCAGACGAAGGGTTCCAGCTCCGTGTCATGAAATTCTTTTTCCAGCACAACCTGGTCCGATGCGTCGAGAATGCGCACGTTCCAGAGATCTTCCCGGGAGCTGGTCTGGTTGATCGTGATGGTATCCTGGCCCCCGATTCCTCCGGGGGCAAAAATGAGTTCGTCCGTGTGCTCCGGGGGAANGATCGTTACNTCGGGAGGGGTCGTGTCTACCACGATCGTCTTTTCCCGCGATACGGCCCGGTTGTTGTTGTCGTCCGTGGCCTCCACGGTGAAGGTGTACTCACCATCGGGAGCGACCCCGCCCGCGTCGGTTCGCCCGTCCCAGCGTATGCGGGCCGGGACATCCACGCCGGTCCTGACGTAGAGCAGGCGATCCAGGAAGGACTGAAACCCCACGTTCTCCGGCCGGGCCTCGGCGTTCTCGATGGTGCGGACCACCCGCCCCTGATCGTCGCGGACCAGGAAGGCCCAGGACATGACGTAGCGTTCGTCGGTGATCGTCACGGGCAGGAGGAGCTCGTCGGCCAGCCCGTCGTTATTGGGGGAGATGTACTGCGTTTCGGGGTAGTCCAGGACGATCTTTGGAGGGGTNCTGTCCACCACGCCGAAGGCCACGTTCACGCCCGCCGAAGCGGCCCAGAGGTCATCGTAGAGAGAGGCCCAGGCGGCGTGAGCTGCGATCTCGCTCTGCTGCCACAGGGGAGGCNNCTCGCTTCCGGCGGGTATGGAGCCCGAGGGGTTCCTCCCGGTCTGGAAACGCGCCGTGATGCCCACCGACGGGAGCAGGGAGCCCGAGGTCCGGTCGCTGTCGTTGTGCTCCTCCANGTCTATCTCCCATCCCAGGGTGAGGGCAAGGTGGTCCCGGAAGGTAACGCGCGAGCCAACCCGGTAGATCAGGTTCTGAAAGGAAGGCGCCTGAAAGCCCGTGTGAGCCTCCAGACGNATATCATCGTCGCGATAGAGGGTCCCGTGGATATCTGCTGCGGGGGTAAAGGGTGCGGGCGCGCCCGAGTAGTCTGAATCCGGCTCGGGGCTCAGACCGATCTGGGTGAGGGCCGCCCCCCAGCGCAGGTCCTTCAGGGGCCCGTGGTCGCCCAGGTGGTGGATCATGCCCAGGCTCAGCCCCCCTCCGAAGGCGGTGCTGTTTCGCTGGTGGGCGATCTGGCCGCTTATTCCCAGCCCTGCCTGCAGGCCGGGGTAGAGTTCCTTGGCGGCGCTGAAGTTCAGNGCACCCCGCTGCCCCAGGTGGAGGTCTTCTGCCTCGATAGAGAGATACTGCAGGGAGCCTGTGAAGACGGCAAAGGGGGTGGGGACCGTCAGGCCCAGATGGAGGGCTCCGCCCTCGAGGGAACCACCGTCTGCCAGGGTGGTGTGGCTTGCATCGAGGTGTATCCGCTGTTTCAGGGCCGACACGGCGGGGTTGATCACGTCGCCACTACCCGATTGATCGGTGGCGGTGCTGGCTCCCCCGGCAAGAAAGAGGGGAGACCAGAGGCGCTGCATCGCTTCGCTCCCCGGGGAAGGATCATAGGCCGGGAGCGGCGCCTGGGGAAGGAGAAATAAACCGGCAACCAGGGTCACGAGTGCTCCATGGCGGAGACGGAAGAGTGTCTTCATACTCCCTCCAGTCTACCCCAGGATGGAAAAGATATCACCCGTTCCCCGGGAGATTCCTCGGGGACTGTTATATCTGGAAGTCTCCCGTCCGGGGTTTGTCCCGTCGGGCCTGGAACTCCCCGGCCCGGCTGTAGATTCTGCTGAAGGGGGGCACCGAGCTGGTGATCCAGACGTTACCACCGATGATCGAGTTGTGGCCGATGGTGGTTTCTCCGCCGAGGATCGTTGCTCCCGCGTAGATTGTCACGTTGTCCTCGATGGTGGGGTGGCGTTTCTTGTTGGCGTCCCGCTTGTGGACGCTCAAGGCACCGATGGTCACGCCCTGGTAGACCTTTACGTGGGCTCCGATGATGGTGCTCTCTCCCACCACCACGCCCGTGGCGTGGTCGATGAAAAAGGAGTCTCCGATGGTCGCTCCGGGGTGAATGTCGATCCCCGTACGACCGTGAATTTCCTCGCTCATCATGCGGGGAATCAGGGGGACCTCCCGAATCCAGAGTTCGTGGGCCAGGCGGTGGGCCATGATCGCCTCCAGCCCCGGGTAGGCCAGGATGATCTCCTCCGTGGAACGCGCCGCCGGATCTCCTTCCAGGGCTGCCTGAACGTCCAGGCGAAGGCGCCGGCGGATTTCGGGGATTTCTTCAAGGAAGGAGAAGGTGATCTTCCGGGATTCTTCCCGGTAGGGTTCGGTGTCTTCTGTCTCGCGGCAGATGCCGTGGTGGAAGCAGAGACTGCGGAAGATCTCTTCCGAGAGGCGTCCCGCTAGGGATCCCACCCGTTCGGCCACGAGGAACCGCGCGTTGTGCCGGGCGATATGCTCCTCGCTCTGAAAGCCCGGGAAGATCAGGGCCTGGAGATCGTTCAGGATGCGGCGGATGCTGGGGCGGGAGGGCAGGTTGGGGCCGTCCATATGGTTGATCGCCCCCACGGTATCGTAGGAATCGACGATGGCCGAGATGATCGGAGTCAGGTCGTCACGCATACCTGTATTATGATGAATTTAATCGGTTTTGTGTAGCCTGCTTCGGTCAGTGATGGCGCTCAGGCCGACATATCGGCCGGGTGCAGCGCGCTGCAGGGTANANCCGAGATTCTCCATGGCCGTTGATGTATTCCGTGTCTCTCTGCGATGGGTCAGACCGAGAGAATATGCTCGTCCAGCCAGCGGGCGTAGTCCAGAAGGTCCTTCAGGGTCCTGCGCTTTCCTGCCGGGAGGTCGGGCAGGGCCATGAGGTTGTGGAGCTTTTTCCTGAAGCTGCCAAAATCCAGGGCATTGCGGTATTCCGGGGCCAGAAGCCTTCGGGCGCAGTAACTCTGCCAGCGCTGGAGTTCTTCCGGGGCGAGTTCCCGGGGGTAGTTTCTTCCCAGGAATCGCCGCAGCATCTCGGGGCCCCGGGGGTCCGTGAAGGAGGGCGGGGCAGCGGCCAGTTCCGATGGCGGGGTGAGGTGTATCTGGCGGAACGTTTCCTGGTCGGCATCACCGAAGAACCCGCCGCTGTAGATGCCCAGATCCGGGTCGGTATAGCCCTGTTCGCCCGGGGTATCGCTACCGGAGGGGTCTCTCTGGTAAACNGCCCGGATCTTTGTGGCCAGGTCCTCTCTGCCCGCCAGGGCCGAAGCGTNGCGCTCTATCTCTTCCAGGGAGAGGCCCAGAGCCCGGGCTCTCTCCGGGGTGAGGGTAGAGACAGGCGCGATCGCCGGAACCCGGTTGATCTGTACGCCCAGCAGGGGAACCCGTTCCTCCCCGGCCAGCTCCTCGCGACTGGAAAAGACNCTGCGCCGGATTTCCTCCCGGGGCAGATCCCAGAGCGGTGCCGGGTCATGACGCAGATCAAAGAGGATAATCTGGTTCGGGTTGTCGGGACTCACCGTGAGGGGCCACACCACGGATGAGCAGCCTCCGGGGCGTGTCAGGAGGGGATCGGCCAGNACGAGCGGCTCGGGGTGCTCCAGATTCAGAACACGCCGGACCCGGTCTTTTTTGCGAAGTGTCAGGTAATAGGAGAAGAGGCGNGGCTGCTTTTCCCTGATCAGCCTGGCCAGAGCGATGGTGGCCCTCACATCGCTCAGGGCGTCGTGGGCCTCGTCGTGGGAAATCCCGTTTGCCTGGGTGAGCTCTTCCAGCTTGAAGAGGGGCTTCCCGTCCGCGTCGGTTTTCCACTGGANCCCCTCGGGGCGCAGATCGTGGGCCAGCCGTACCAGGGGGAGGAGATCCCAGCGACTGTTCCCTTGGGCGTACTCCCGGCGGTAGGGATCGTGGAAGGTTCGGTAGAAGAGGTTGCGGAGGAACTCGTCGTCAAAGCGAAGCGAATTATACCCCGCCGCGCAGGTGCCGGGGACGCTCAGGATACGGTTGATTTCCCGGGCAAGCTCGGCCTCNACCAGNCCGTTTTCGGCGGTCTGCCTGGGAGTTATCCCCGTGATGAGACAGGCCTCGGGATCGGGGAGATAATCGGGGCTGATGCGCCCGTAGAGGACCAGGGGCTCCCCGATCTCCCGGAGATCGCTGTCGGTACGGATCGCGGCAAACTGGGCGATCCGNTCCCACCGCGGGTCCCGGCCAAAGGTTTCCAGGTCGTACCAGAGAAATGTTTGTGCCACCCCCCGATGGTAGCCCGGAGCGAGAGAGCTTCACAACCCGCCCGCCCGGGAANCCGGTTCTGCCTNCCCGGGACAATACCCGTCTAGCGGCGGCCACCCCTGAAGAGTGATCGGATGAGTCGCATCACGATGCGGCTCACCCCGTAGCTGATTTCCCGCTCCATGCCCCGCCGGAGCATCTGCTGGGGGGAACCGTAGCCCCGGCCTCGCCGGCGGCGCCCGTAGGGGTTCCCGAAGAGATCCTGCCGGGCTCCCGATGCAGGTGACCGCAGGCCTCCCGATCCTGTTCCTGATGAGGCCGGACCGGACTGATCTTCCTCGGGAAGGTCCGTCTGGAACTGGGAGTTTCCCGTCCGGACGTAGCTGGTCATCCCTTTCCACTGGGTGTCGGTGTTGTCCAGGAAGGAGAGAAATATCCGCTCCGCCGTGTCCCGGGGAAGTCGCTCGTTGGTGGCGGCGTACATGCCCGTGTCATCACCGTATTCCAGAAAGAAACCGCCCTCGATCAGGGAGGTCTGAACGAAATGGGTATCGTCGTAGAGCATTATCAGCGTGTTGGATCCCGCCATGGTCTGCTCGAAGACCTCCCGTATCAGTTCGGGAGTAGTTTCGTCCCAGGTTTCGTTCGCCGTCTGCAGTGTCATCCAGTGCCTCCTCCGGAACGAGCTGTTTTGGCACGCCCTGCTGGTGGTGCTGACCAGCTTCCTGAAGAAGCCCGGCAGAGCGGTGCTGTCCCGTCCCGGCACAACCAGACCGGCCCCGCCCCCGGCAGAGCCTCGTTCTGGTCCCTCTTGGTACTCTTATCACTTCAGTATCGCCGCGACAGGGGTTTTTTGCAAATCTTCCGTATCTTGTCTTTCCCCGGGGTCAGATATATCTTTTTACCCGATATGAACTACGATGGAATGACCCTGAAAGCCCAGGCGGCGGTGCAGGATGCTGCCGCCATCGCGAACCGGAACGATCACGGAGCCCTCGAGGCTCTTCACCTCGCCCGAGCTTTGGCTGCCCAGGAACAGGGCATGGTGGGCGCGATCCTGCAGCGTCTCGAGGTGCCCCTGGGGCCCTTCATCCGGCAGATCGACGAGGAGATCCAGAACATGCCCCGCGTGACGGGGGATCACGGTCAGCTTCATCCCTCGCCGGCCCTGGGGCGCATCTTTGCCAAGGCCGAGGCGATGCCCCGCGAGATGGGGGACCGCTTCGTCTCGACCGAACATTTTCTCATCGCGATTTTGGAGTCTTCCGACAGGGCGGCTGCGCTCTTTACCTCCGCCGGGGTGACGGCCGAAGCGGTCCGGGAGGTCCTCCAGGATCTTCGTGGAGGCGAGACCGTGGACACCCAGGACCCCGAGGGGAAGATGCAGGTCCTGGAAAAATACTGCAAGGATCTTACGGCTCTGGCGCGTCAGGAGAAGCTCGACCCCGTTATCGGCCGCGACGAGGAAATCCGCCGGGTCATGCAGGTTCTCTCGCGACGCACGAAGAACAACCCCGTTTTGATCGGCGAGCCCGGGGTAGGAAAGACGGCGATCGCCGAGGGGCTGGCGCGGCGGATCGTAGCGGGTGATGTTCCCGAGTCGTTGCGGAACAAGAAGATTCTTGCTCTTGATCTGGGTGCTCTTCTTGCGGGCACCAAGTTCCGGGGCGAGTTTGAGGAACGCCTGAAGGGAGTGATCGAGGAGATCTCCAAATCCAGGGGACAGATTATCCTCTTTATCGACGAGCTTCACACCCTCATGGGGGCCGGTGCCGCCGAGGGCTCCATGGATGCGAGTAACCTCCTGAAACCGGCCCTCGCCCGGGGGGAGCTTCGAACCATCGGAGCCACCACTCTGGACGAATACCGCAAGCATATCGAGAAAGACGCCGCCTTCGAACGGCGGTTTCAGACGGTCTATACCGAAGAACCCAGCGTGGAGAATGCCGTGGCGATCCTGCGGGGCCTCAAGGAACGCTACGAAGTTCATCACGGAGTGCGGATCCTGGACGATGCCCTGGTGGCGGCGGCGACTCTCTCGGATCGTTACATCACAAACCGCTTTCTCCCGGACAAGGCGATCGATCTGGTGGACGAGGCGGCGAGCCGCATGAAAATGGAGATCGAGAGTCAGCCCACGGAGCTGGATCAGCTGGACCGGCGGATACTGCAACTGGATATCGAGGCCCAGGCCCTCAAGACCGAGACCAGCGAGAGCGGTCGGGACCGGCTCGCAAAAGTACAGGAAGAGGTGGCCGAATTGCGCCATCGCCGGGACGAGATGCACCTGCGGTGGAAAAACGAGAAGGACGTGATCGACCGGATCCGCGATCTGAAGGTCCGCCTGGAGCAACTCTCCATCGAGGAAGCCCAGCAGGAACGGGAAGGAAATCTTGCCCGGGCTGCCGAGATCAAGCACGGCACGATCCCTCAGCTCAATCAGGAGATCCAGCGCCTCAGCGACCGCCTGCGCGAGCTCCAGAACGAGGAGTCGCTCCTGCGGGAGGAGGTCACCCACGAGGACATCGCCCGGGTTGTATCTTCCTGGACGGGAATTCCCGTAAGCAAGATGATGTCCAGCGAGGTCCAGAAGCTGTTGGACCTCGAAGCGATTCTGGAAGAGCGTGTTGTGGGACAGCCCCGGGCCATAGAGGCCGTGAGCGATGCGATCCGGCGAAACAAGAGCGGTATCGGCGACGAGAACCGCCCCACGGGGACCTTCCTCTTTCTGGGGCCCACGGGGGTGGGCAAGACCGAGCTGGCCAAGACGATCGCCTCCTTCCTCTTCGATGACGAGCGGGCTCTTACCCGGATCGATATGAGCGAGTACATGGAACGCCACGCCGTGAGCCGCCTGATTGGAGCGCCCCCGGGCTACGTGGGGTACGACCAGGGGGGGCAGCTCACCGAGGTGGTGCGGCGCAGGCCCTACTCGGTGCTGCTCTTCGACGAGGTCGAGAAGGCGCACCCCGACGTGTTCAATATCTTTCTGCAGCTTCTTGACGAGGGGCGGCTCACCGACGGTCAGGGGCGGCTGGTAGATTTTCGCCACACCATCGTGATCATGACCAGCAACGTCGGCAGTGATCTTATTCTTGCCGCCCAGGACCTCGATTCCGTTACCGGCCAGGTCCGGGACCGGCTCCGGGAGGTGTTCAAGCCCGAGTTTCTCAACCGTCTCGACGAGGTTATCACCTTCCGCAGACTCGATCAGGACCACATCCGCCGGATCGTCTCGCTCGAGGTGGATCGTCTGAACCGCCGTGTGGCCGACAGGGGAATCACCCTGGAGTTTACCCCCCAGGCACTGAACCGTCTTGCCGGTATCGGCTACGATCCCGCCTACGGGGCCCGGCCCCTGAAGCGGGCAGTCCAGCAGTATGTCCAGAATCCCCTGGCCCGGCGGCTCCTCCAGGAATCCTTTGCCCAGGGCGGGGTTGTTCTGGTGGAGGCCCCTGAGGGCGAGGGGGGCGGGAGCGTCCCTGCCTCGGGGGAGGAGGTCTTTACCTTCACCCTCCGGCCCTCGGGAGTTTGACCCGCCCGGCGTTGCTGGAGTACTCTCGACCCATGGCAAAACTCTGGGAAAAAGGCTACAGCCTTGACGAAGCGGTGGAGCGGTTCACCGTGGGACGGGACTATATTCTGGATTTGAACTTGATACCCGCCGACGCTGTGGCGAGTATCGCCCACGTGCGGATGCTCGCCTCCAGGGGACTGCTCGAGGACGATCAGGCCCGCGCCCTGGAGGAGGAGCTCCGGCGGATCGCCCGTGAGGGTGCCGCCGGAAGGGTGAAGATATCCCGGGAAGACGAAGACTGTCACACCGTCCTGGAGGCGCTCCTGACAGAGCGGCTGGGAGACGCGGGGAAACGCGTTCATACCGGGCGCAGTCGCAACGACCAGGTCACGGCTGCAACCCGCCTCTACTCGCGGGAAGCGCTTCTGGCGATCACGGGAGACACCCTGACCCTGGTGGAGCGCCTGCTCGATCGGGCTCGCCAGGAGCGTGCCACCGTCATGCCCGGCAGAACCCACCTGCAAATTGCCATGCTCTCCACCTTCGGCCTCTGGCTCGCCTCCTGGGCTGAACAGCTCCTGGACGATCTGGAGCTGCTCCAGGCGGCGGAGCGTCTGAACGATCGTTCGCCCCTGGGCTCGGCGGCGAGTTACGGCGTGCCCCTGCCTTTGGACCGGGAGATGGTGGCCGACCTTCTGGGGTTTCAGGGAATCCAGAACAACGTTCTGGCCGTCCAGCATTCCCGGGGGACCCTGGACGGGCATATCGCGGGAGCCCTGGCCGCGATCGCAGCAACCCTGGGGCGCATGGCCCAGGATCTGATCCTCTTCTCTCTCCCCGAGGTGGGCTATGTGCGCCTTCCCTCGGCCCTCTGCAGCGGTTCCAGCATCATGCCCCAGAAGCAGAACCCCGATGCGCTGGAGCTCCTGCGGTCCCGGGCGTCGCTGGTGGAGGGGTGGGCCTCCCAGTGTCGAGGCGTGGTGAGAGGGTTGCCCTCGGGTTACAATCGCGATCTCCAGGATACCAAGGAGCCCCTCCTAAGGGCCCTGGCCACGCTGCGCGAGGAGCTGGCTGTTGCCCTGGTTCTGGTGGATCGGCTCGAGCCCCAGCGGGAGCGGATGCTCGAGGCCCTGAACGCCGAGGTCTTTGCCACGGACTACGCCTATCAGCTGGTTCTGGAGGGCGTCCCCTTCCGGGAGGCCTATCAGCGGGCTGCCGGGGATTATACCCAGCGGGATCTGCCCGATCCCGGGGAGGCCCTGGCCCGGCGGACGAGCACGGGAACTCCCGGCAACCTCAATCTGGAGGACCCGATCCAGCGTCTGGCCGGGCACCGGAAGCGTGTCGGTGATGGCTTCGCGCGGCATCAGCAGGCGTTGAAGAACCTCCTGGGCGAGGAAATCTCCCTTCTGGGCCGGCAGGATCCCCCAGGGGAAGATTCCTCGCGGGAAGCCCCCCGGTAAGGCCGGGGGTGCTCCTCCCGGGGTCTCAGGCCCGACGCCGGAACAGGGCGGAGTAGGCCACGAAGGCGATCACCGTCAGAAGATAGGGCAGGGCCAGAATGATGGTAGGGGAGATCACCGCCGTCGCCTGGGCCCGCACCGCCAGGGCTTCCACAAGCCCGAAGAAAAGGGCCGCCACGGCCAGCCCCCAGGGGCGCCGGTATCCCAGATAGATGATTACCAGGGCGATCCATCCCCGACCGGCGCTGATCCCCGGAAGGTAGGCCCCGATCCGCAGCGCCAGCAGAGCCCCGGCGAGACCACAGAAGATTCCGCTGGCGAGCAGCCCCAGGAGCCGGTAGGGAGCCACGGCGACGTGGTTTTCCTGGAGCCAGCGGGGCTCTTCTCCGGCCACGCGTAAACGCAAACCGGGAATGGTGTGGAACAGGCCTCCCCAGACAAGAAGGAGAACCCCCAGGGCCCAGAAGGGCACCGCCTGGATTGGTACGCCGCTCCCGGGGGGGAGCCGGACCGACCCGCGCGTCCCCAGAATCGTCTCGGCCAGAAAGGGGATCGTGCCCGCCGAGAGAAGGTTGATGGCAAGGCCCACGATGAAGGGATTTGCCCGCCAGCGGAGGACAAACTGGCCGAAGATCAGGGCCGGCACCACCCCCGCCAGGGCAGCCGCCACGATGGCCCCCGTGGGAGAGAGCCCGGCCAGGCGCGCCGCCACGGCCGTGAAGGCCCCCAGGGCGATCATTCCCTCAAGGCCGATATTCAGGATGCCGCTCCGCTCGGCCACAAGCCCCCCCAGNGCCGCTATCAGGAGGAAGGAGCTGCTTTGAAGAAGGTGTGCGATCATGGTGTCTTCCCCTGATTCCCGGGAGAGTTNTCNCGCCCGGGCCTGTTTCGGGTGAAACCGGCGATCCGGGCCGTTACAAAGAGGAAGATAACCCCCTGGANGAGGGACCCCAGCTCCCANGTTGTCTGATCCTGCAGCACCGCAGCCCGGGCGCCCCCGTCGAGAAAGGCAAAAAAGAGCGCTGCCGGGACCACCAGGAGGGGATTGTTCCGGGCGATCAGGGCCACGGCTATCCCGTTCCACCCCAAGTTCCCCGAGAACCCGATGATACTCCTGCCGTGAAGNCCCANGACCAGGGCGCTCCCGGCGACCCCGTGGAGCGCCCCCGAGATCGCCAGGGGGATCACCGTGTACCGTCCAACCGGTATGCCTGCGTACCTCGCCAGATCCCGGTTGTAGGAGGTAATACGCATCTCGTACCCGAAGAGGGTCCATCGCAGGACAACCGCCAGGATCGCCGCTGCCAGGATCGCCCAGNCCGTGCTGGTATTGAGCATCGATGGGGGNAGAAGTCCTGTCAGCCGCACCGGGGCCGGCACGAAGGGCGTGGCCAGAAGATTGCTCGTCTGGTCTCTCAGCGGGCCAAGAATCAGATAATCCCCCACGGGCACAACCGCCGAGGCCAGGAGAAAGGTGGTGATCAACTCATCGGCACCGGTNCGGTGGCGCAGCCATCCCGAGAGGCCCGCCAACGCCCCTGCGGCAGCGGCTGCGGCGCCTACCCCCGCCAGGGCCGCCACACCGGCGGAAAGACCGGGCTCCCCGGCCCAGCCCGAGAGCGGGGTTGCCGTGAGAACGGCGGTCAGAACGATCGCGCCCAGATAGGTCTGCCCCTCGCCACCCAGATTGAAGATCCCCGCCCGGAACGCCCAGATAACCCCCGTTCCCGTCAGGGTCAGGAGCGAAGCCCGGGCCAGGGTATTACCCAGGGCGTAGGAATTTGCCCAGGGGCCGACCAGAAAGGTCGTGACCGTTCGGACGGGGTAGGGCGAGGAGAGGAGAATCACCGCCAGAACGGTGGCTACCGCTGCCAGAGCAGCCAGGAGGGGACCCCTTCGGGAGGCCCGGGCCGCGCCGGTCACGAGGATATCCCCGCGAAGGCCCGGGCGATGGCGCCCTCCTGGTGGGGCAGAAACGAGCCCTGCACCAGCCCGTCGTGGAGAACCACCACCCGGCTCGCCAGGGATGTCACGGCATCGATGCTGGAACTCAGCAACAGCACCGCTGCCCCTGCAGCCGCGACCTCTCGCAGTGACGCCAGCAAAATTTGCTGGCTCTGGAGATCCAGCCCCGCCGTGGGTTCGGCGATGATGCATATCCGCGGATTCGTATCGAGCTCCCTGGCCAGAATGAGCTTCTGGATCGTCCCCCCCGAGAGCGAACCCAGCGGCATATGCCGGTTAGTGCGGATGTCGAAGCGCTTCAGGAGGCGGTTCGTCACGTGGCGTGCCTCGCCGGGGGTGCGGAACCCCCGCTGGTACACCTGGTTTCTGTCGATCACCGTGGCGTTCTCCTCCACGCTCCCCTCCAGGGCTGCGGCCCGTTGGAACCGGTCCGAGGGAACGAAGGCGATTCCCCGCTGCCGCAGGAGGCCCGGCACAATTCGGGCCGGCACGCGGTGGCCCTCCGTGGAGAGCGACCCCGCGGCCAGGACGGTCTGCCCTCCCAGATACTGCTCCAGAAGATCGAGCCCCGATTCGCGTACCCCCGTGAGCGCCGTTATCGTCCCCCGGGGAGCGTCGAAAGAGAGGGGGCCCACGGTTCGTCCCGTGAGAGGGTCGTGAAGGAGCAACTCTTCGCAGACCAGCCCCGTCAGGTCGGCCGATCCGGAATCGCGAGGTTCTTCCTGGTGATGCTGCGCCGGGGGAGCCGCCTCCCGATGGTGGTCGAAGAGCTGTGCCGCCAGTTCCTCCGCCGGGGGAGGGGGGCTGCAGGATGGGGCGGTTCGGCCCTGGCGAAGCAGGGTCACCCGGTCTGCCAGTCGGCTGATCTCCCCCAGATCGTGGGAGATGTAGAGAAGGGCTACCCCCTGTTTCCGAAGCGCCCCCACGGCCCGGAGGATTCGCTCCTGGTCGGGTCGCGCGAGCCCCACCGTGGGCTCGTCCAGGATGAGTGCCCGGGGATTCCGGGCAAGAGCAGCCAGGAGCGAGGCCAGGCGCAGCTCCGTTCCGTTCAGGGAGCCCGCCGACTTCCCCGTATCCAGATCGATGTCGAAGGCGCTGGCCCGGTGCGAGATGATCCGCTTCGCCTCGCGCCTGTTCAGGACGAGCGATGCTCCCGGAAATCTGCCCGCTGCCGGTTCCCTGCCGAGGATGAGATTTTCCATCACCGTCAGGGAGGGGGCCATGCGGGGATACTGGGGTACCACCGCGCAGGATCGGGGGTCGTCTCCCCGGACGGTGCCCCGGTCGGGTGGTTCGATTCCCGCCAGAACCCTCACGAGAGTGGACTTGCCCGCACCGTTTTCGCCTGCCAGGCCGTGAACCTCTCCCGGAAAGAGCGCTATCGATGCGTCCTGCAACGCCCGGACCGCGCCGTAGTATTTCTCCACCTGCGACGCCACGAGAACCGGCTCCAGGGGCGGTCGCTGGTGGTTCGCTGTCTGATCTGCTGTGTCGGGGCCGGGTTTCCCGCAGTTCCTCACATTCAGGTCCCGGGAGGGATCATGTCCAGGCGGAGATCTCCCTGACGCAGTCGCTCCAGCTTGGCCTCCACAGCCTGGATCAGCTCCGGAGGAATCATTTCCCGGAAAGCGGGGTGCTCCGTATCGAAGCCCACAGCCCCGTCGGCGACCCCCAGAATGAGGGCGCTCCCCCAGGGAGTCTCTCCCCGGAGGGCGGCCCTGGTGGCCTGGTAGGTCATGGTGTCCTGGTGAACCAGCGAGGACCCCGCTACCACGCCCGGCCCCTCGTCGTAGCCGGAGTCGTCGTACCAGAGAACGTAGGTGCCCCGTTCCCGCGCTGCCGAGAGAACACCCTGGTTCCCTCCCCCTGCGATGGTCAGGATCGTATCGCTTCCGCCGCGAATCATGTCCGCAGCGATCTCCTGAGCCCTGCCCGCATCGAACCAGTTGCCCAGAACGCGGAAATCCACGGTGATCTCGGGAGAGACGCCGTGAGCCCCCTCGCGATACCCCGGGAGAATCACCTCGTTCATGATGGGAAACTCCTGGCCGGCCAGAAGCCCCAGGCGCAGACGGGGGGTGGCNCCGGGAAGGTCGCTGGTAGTGACCANCCCTGCAAAATATCCCGAGAGGTAGGCCTGTTCGCGCTGGTTGAAGAGAATCGAGTGAATCCGCTCGTGGTCGGGGAGATAGGCGTCCATCAGAAGAAACCGCACATCGGGGACCGCCCGGGCAACCTCCAGAACGATCTCGGGCATGCTGGGGTTGGAGGTCACGATGAGATCGTAGCGCNCCGACGCGGCCATGGANATAACCCCCTCGAGCCACCCCGCCTGGTTGAATCCGCCCTCGACCACCCTGACCGAGGCCTGGGGGAACTCCGCNACGGCTTTGCGAACCCCCGCGACGAGCATCTCGTAGGTNGGGCTCCCATCGACCACGCCGGGNACAAAAACGCCAATNGACATGCCTTCGGAAGNGGAGTCTCCGGTGTCGGGTTTTCGGGAATCGCCCGATGATTCGCCTCCGCAGGAGAGGAGGCCTGTCAGGATCAGGAGCACCAGGGCTCCCGCGAGGGCGGCTTGTACGGTTTTTACGGACTTCATGGATTCATTCTACCGGGAAGGGCCGGCCTTTCTCAATCGGCTCGAGGCAGTTCCTTCTTTTCCTTTCTTTCCTTCTTTCCGGTGGGGGTGGCGTCAGTCCTCCGGGGTCGTGTCGGCCCCCACGGAAGGGGGTGCCGTTGACCGCCGGTGATCCTCTTGGTAGCTTCTGGGTGTATGGCAACAGCGATGGTGGATCACAGACGATACCTGGTAATAGACATCGGAACTTCCAGCCTGAAAGCGGCTGTGGTAACCAGCACGGGGGAGTTGCTCTCCTCCATCCGGCGGCCCGTCATGGGACCCGCCGATTCAACGGCCTCCTTTGACGGATACCGCTGGATCGAGGCGCTGCGCGAGACCATTCCCGTCGTGGCCGGGCAGTACAGGATCGACGCCGTGGTGATAAGCGGAAACGGCCCCACCGTGGTTGCCTGCGACGAGGANGGGCGAATCNTGGGGCAACCCCTGCTCTGGCTGGACCCCCGGGCCGAGNCCCTCCCGGAAAGTNGCTCCTTCTACCTGCCCAAGATCCTCTGGTTCCATCGNAACGACCCCCACGCGGAACAGGTGCGGTGGTACCTTCCCTTCCCGGAGTATCTCCTCTTTTATCTTACCGGCCGGGCCGTGGCGGTGACTCCGGGGAGCGAATTCTGTCCCTACATCTGGGAGCCCGACGAGGCCGCCNCGGTGGGGCTCGACCCCCGGAAGCTCCCTCCCTTCGCCGGNGTGGGATCCGTTGTGGGGGAGGTGCTGCGTCACCGCAGCGCNGAGCTGGGGCTCCCCGCAGGCACCCCGGTCGTGGCGGCCGGGTCGGACTTTCTCATGAGCCTGATTGGTACGAACTGTCTGAAACCGGGAATGACCTGCGACCGGGCCGGGACCTCCGAGGGTATCAACTACTGCTCGGACCGGCCCCGGCAGGCGGAACGCCTGAGGACTCTGCCCCATGTTATCCCCGGCCTCTATAACGTTGCGGGGATACTCTCTTCCACGGGGCTGCTCTTCGAGTGGTTTCGCGAGATCAGCGGTCAGCGGGGACGCGATTACGGGGACATGATGCTGGAGATCATGCGGCTCTCCGACGATGCCGATCTGCCCTGGTTTTTTCCCTCGCTCCAGCAACCCGGGGCGTGGCAGTTTNGGCGGGGAATGTTCATCGGTCTGGGCGCGCAGCACAGCCGNGCNGAGATGGGCCGGGCCGTGGTTCTCTCCATCGGCTTTGCCGTGCGGGAGGCTCTGGAGCTGCTTGGAGGGGCAGGGTGCTCCGTGGAGGGGCTCGTGGCGTGCGGCGGGCAGGCCCGGAACGGACTATGGACCCAGATGAAGGCCGACATGACGGGGGTTCCCGTGAGTGTTCCCGCCGTGGCCGACGCCGAGTTAATCGGGAATCTCTGCTGCGGCATGGTTGCGCTGGGAGAGGCCGCCTCTCTGGAAGAGGCGGCGGCGCGGACCGTACATATTGTTCACACCTATCAGCCCGATCCTGCCGGTGTNCTCCGCTACGCCGAGCAACATCACCGGTACCAGGCGCGGTTCCAGCGGTTTCAGGAGGCGCTGGCAGAGTGCTGACCGGGTGAGGACCAGCCCTGCCGGGCCTGCCCGGTCCGCCTGGTCCGTCGGGTTGTGCGGGNGCCCCTCTGCTGATTTCTTCTGCAGAGGGGTGGCCCCGCAGACCTCACCCGATAGCCTGGTTGCCCGTCTCCCCGGTGCGGATGCGAATTACCTCATCCAGGGGAACGACAAAAATCTTGCCATCACCTATTTTGCCCGTTTCTGCGCCGCGCAGGATCGCTTCGATGGTGGTTTCGGCAAACTCGTCGTTCACGGCGATCTCCAGACGGACCTTTTTCAGGAGGTTTACCTCGATGTCTACCCCCCGATAGACCTCGTGATACCCCTTTTGCTGGCCTGCTCCCAGGGCGTTGGTGACGGAGAGTTTAAAAACCTTGGCTTTGTAGAGCTCTTCCTTTACATCGTTCAGCTTGTGAGGCTGTATGTAGGCAACGATCAGTTTCATGATCCTCATCTCCTTTCGCTGATATAGCGGTAGTTAGGTGTCATATAATCCGGGGCCATGGAGTGATCCGGGGCCATGGAGCCCTGCAGCACAGAACTCAAACGTTGGAAAAAACCTGGAACCCNGCGTAGGATTCGCTCCCGTGCTCGGAAATATCGAGTCCCAGGAGTTCTTCTTCCGGTGATACCCGCAGGAGTCCCAATTTTTTCAGCAGATAAAAGAGCGCGAACGAGGTGCCCAGGACCCACACAAGGACAGCCCCAACGCCGATNGCCTGGACCCCTATCTGGCCCCCCCGGGTAAGGCCGCTCCCGATCAGTTCAAGATCGCCGAAGAGTCCCACCGCCAGCGTTCCCCATATCCCCGTGATTCCGTGGACACTGATTGCACCCACGGGATCGTCTATGTGGAGGATCTTATCGATTATCTCGACCGAGAAGACCACAATTATTCCTCCCACGGCACCCACCAGAAGCGACATTCCGGGGCTTATCACCCAGGTTCCTGCGGTGATCGCCACAAGCCCCGCCAGGGCTCCGTTGAGGGACATGGAAGGATCGGGTTTCCCGAACCACTTCCAGCTGGTTGCCATGGCGGCGATGGCACCGGCCGAGGCGGCCAGGGTGGTGGTAGTGGCCACGTAGGCAATATCAAGATCTGTTCCGGAAAGCGTGCTCCCCGCGTTGAACCCGTACCATCCAAACCAGAGGATAAAGACACCCAGCGCCGCCAGGGGCATGTTGTGGCCCTGGATGGCCTTCACTGTGACGGTGTCTCCAACCTTGACGTACTTCCCGCGTCGGGCCCCGATCATCACGGCCCCCGCCAGGGCTGCCCAGGCGCCTACAGAATGGACCACGGTAGATCCGGCAAAATCGTGGAACCCCATTTCGGTCAGCCACCCCGCGTCAGCCCAGATCCAGTGGCCGCTGACAGGGTATATCAGCCCCGACACAACCGCCGAGTAGAGAAGGTAGCCTGAATATTTGGTTCGTTCCGCCATGGCCCCGCTCACGATGGTTGCTGCCGTAGCGGCAAAGACCACCTGGAAAAACCAGTCCCGAAAGTCTGCCGAATCTGCCCCAGCGAGAAAGAACTGATCCGTTCCCACCAAGCCGGCGGCACTGGCCCCGTACATGATCGCCCAGCCCACAGCAAAGTAGGCCACCGCCCCCATGGAAAAATCCATCAGGTTCTTCATGATGATATTTCCGGCGTTCTTGGCGCGCGTGAGCCCTGTTTCAACCATGGCGAAACCGGCTTGCATCAGGAAGACCAGAGCTCCAGCCAGGGTAAGCCAGATCATGTCGAAGGCCTGCCGGTGCAGTTCCAGTACCGCCTCCACATCGTGCGCTGTTGCCTGTCCCAGGGAGACCGCAGTCATCAAGAGAGCCAGTACAAAAATCCGTCGTCCCATAGTGTATTCCTCCTCACAGGATGGGTATGTCACGTATTTTGAAAGCAAAAGTCGTGCCATCCTGTGGGAAAAAGAAGGTGGGCCGAAGGATCTCGTGGCCTTGCAAGGAGATAGAAATATACCTCATCGGTGAGGGTTTGGTGACAAACTGGGGGATNTTCTGGTTTCGGGCTACATTTTTGTAATTTTTAAAGAATCATCCTACATTCGTGTTCTGTAATTTCTCGGGTCGATGCCGTGTTTCTTGACGCGGAGTCCCATGATGCGCTCTGTTATATCGAGCATACGCGCTGCCTTGGCCATATTGCCTTTGGTCGATTTCAGGGCGTCCATAAGCAGCTCCCTCTCCAGGTTGTCCAGGGAATCCTGGAGCGACCCGTGAATCTGGGTGTTGGTGCTCTCGGCGGACTGAAGGCTCGGGGGAAGGTGATGCGAGTGGATCACCCCGTCGGCACTCAGCAGGACGGCTCGTTCGATGCAGTTTTCCAGCTCCCGCACGTTGCCGGGCCAGTGGTAGTTGCTGAGCAGGTCGATAGCCGGNGTAGAGATGCGCTGGATCGGCTTGTGGTTCTCTTCCCGGTATGTGGCGATAAAGTGATCCGCCAAAAGGAGGATATCGTTTCGCCGCTCCCGCAGGGGCGGGAGGTGGATGGGGAAGACGTTGAGGCGGTAATAGAGGTCCTCCCGAAAGAGGCCTTCCTCCATGGCCCGTTCCAGATCGCGGTTTGTGGCTGCGATAACGCGTACGTTGGTGCGGATCGTCTCGTTCCCTCCCACGCGTTCGAACTCCTTTTCCTGGAGTACGCGCAGAAGCTTGACCTGGGTCATGGCCGAGAGGTCGCCGATCTCGTCGAGGAAGATCGTTCCTCCGTTTGCCATCTCGAAGCGCCCCTTCCGGGTGCTGATGGCGCCGGTGAAGGCTCCTTTTTCGTGGCCAAAGAGTTCGCTCTCGATCACCGTCTCGGGCAGGGCCGCACAGTTTACCTTAATAAGGGGTTTTGCTGCCCGGGCGCTGTTGTAGTGAATCGCCTGGGCTACCAGTTCCTTGCCCGTGCCGCTCTCTCCCCGAATCAGGACGGTGGCGTCGCTGCGCGAGACCTGGGCCATCATGTCAAAAACGTGCTGCATGGCTTTACTGTTGCCGATGATATTGGAGGGGCGGAACTTTTCCTCAAGCTCCTTGTGGAGACGGGAGTTTTCTGCCAGAAGCTGCTCGCGCTCTTCCATCACGGTCTGACGGATCTTCACGGCCTGGGCGATCAGGGAGGCCACAACGGTGAGAATGCGCAGGTCCTCCTGGAGCGCTTCTTCACCGGGGAAGCTGCGATCCACGCTCAAGGCCCCGATCGTCTCGGAGCCGATCTTTACAGGGACGCAGATGAAGGATACCGCCTCGGAGGGCTTTCCCCGGCGGGCTCCGGTGCGATTCAGAAACTCCGGTTCCTCGTCGATTCGGGGGATGACCTTCGATTGTCCGCTCTGGACAACCTTTCCGGTGATTCCTTCGCCGAGCTTGTATCGGCCCCGTTTCCGCTCCGTCGGGGAGAGACCGTAGGCTGCCTCGATGAGAATTTCGCCGCTCTTGCGGTTCAGGAGGGTGATCGTGCCGCGGAGCATCCCCAGGTGATCGGTCACGGCCGTAAGGACGGGCTGGATCACTTGCTTGAGGTCGAGGCTCTGGTCCAGGATCTGGCTTATTTCGAAGAAGAGCGAGAGTTCTTCCAGCTTTCCCCGTACGTGGTTATCGGCGCCTGTGGTGTTCATAGCATACTCCCTCGAATAACCTACATCATTGTAGGGTTATACACAAGAGAGGTTTTTCGGGATGTTCGATACAATCCTGTAGGAANTCTCGATGTCTTCGTTGTNGCTCTGTTTCAGCGATCGCCTTCGTCCCCGTCGGGTTCCTCCTTGTCCTCTGCCAGGAGAAAACTGAACTCCTCGGAGGAAACAATGGATGAAGCCGTGTCTTCTTCGGGTTCTACCCTGTCCAGGATCGCCTCAACGTCGCGCACCAGGGCCTCCTGCTCGGCCGTTATCGTCTTGAGCCGCTCCAGGTAGGGTGTGAAAGCGTCCTGGAAGGAGGTCTCGCTCTCGAGAAGCCGGGAGAGGAAGGTTCGGAAAAAAGCTGCAGTCCTGCGGAGCGCGCGCAGATAGGTTGTCCGGTGTATGAGCTGCTCCTGTTCCTTGAGCATGCGGTGCTTGCGCTGGAGCACGGCGTGGACAAAGAAAATGTCCTCCAGGATTTTGTCGCGGAAATACTCGGGGTCAATGTCCAGGCGAAGGCCTGACTCGATCGTTCGGATGATAGAATGGAGAAAGAAGAGATTGTCTTGGTAATGTATTTTTGCGGGCAAGGTATTCCTCCGATGTTGACACAGACCGTGGAGCGTGGTAACGTCCTTCGACCTTCTTGCTGCCTTTGATGGTATCAAAATGGTAGTCGCAAGTCCAGAAGGAGGAATAATTTGCGAACATACGAAGCGATGTGTGTGTTCCGCTCCGACCAGGAAACATTCAATGCCGGGGTCGTGGCGGTACGGGAAGAGTTGGAAAAGCTGGGTGCCCAGATCGAGAAAGAAGAAGATATGGGCCTGAGAACCTTGGCGTATCCTATCAAGAACCAGATTCAGGCGCACTATTTCTATTACGTCTGCAAGATGGAGCCCGACAAGGCCAGGCAGATCGAGCGCCCCATGCGCTTGCGCGATGAGCTTTTGCGGTTTTTGATGGTGCGGCGGGACGATTAAGGATCGACCCGAAAGGGTCAAACCAGGGGATTGAGGAAACATGGCTGATATCAACCACGTCGTTCTGGTGGGGCGTCTTGTTCGGGATGCTCAACTGAAATATACCAATGGGGGCCTTGCCATTTGCGAGTTCTCTCTGGCTATCAATAATCGCCGGAAGCAGGGCGAGCAGTGGGTGGACGAACCCAGTTTTTTTGACGTGACGTTGTTCGGTCGGCAGGGTGAGGCGATTCAGCGCTATCTCACGCAGGGAAAGCAGGTCGGTGTTGACGGCCAGCTTCGCCAGGATCGGTGGCAGACGCCGGAAGGGCAGAACCGCAGCAAAGTGGTGGTTATTGCCAATAACGTAATGCTTCTGGGTGGTGCCGGAGCGGGCGACGGGGGTGGATTTGGTCCTTCCCGGTCTGACCGCGGCGGTTCCTCCGGGCCCGGCGGGTCTCGCGGAGGCGCTCCCCAAGGCGGGGACGACGGCTTCGGCGGCGATGATTTCCCTGATAATATTCCCTTTTAGCCCTCTCGGGGGGTATTCTTGATCGATCCTGCTTGTATATCGAGCCAGGGAACGAGTGAAACAGGAAACCAGGAGGACCATGTGTCTGACGAAATGAAAAGAAGCGGCGACGGAAGAGGTCGCGATGGACGAGACGGACGGGATGACCGCGACGGAGGACGGGGATTTCGCCCCCGTGGGCGAAGCCATTTCCGGAAAAAGGTCGACAAGATCAAGGTTCATAACCTTGTTGTCGACTACAAGCGGCCCGACGTTCTGCGTCGTTTTCTGACGGAAAACGGAAAGATTCTGCCCAGGCGGATAACCGGTACATCCGCAAAAAATCAGAGAAAGCTGGTTCGCGAGATTCAGCGTGCCCGTTATCTGGGCATGCTGAAGATGGGTTGATCCGCCTTCGTGACGATGCTCGTCCGGGGCAAGCGGGAGCAATGGCTGNCCCTTCTCGCGGCAGCTCTGGTGAGCGCGGTGCTGTTTTACTCCGGCTTTTTCACCTTTTTGTTCGCCGTGCCGGTGCAGGTGGTGTTTTCGCGGCGGGGGGCCGAACGTGGTCTCCTGGCAGCGGGAATAACGGTGCTGCTCGTTCTGGCGGTTCATACCGTGCAGGCCCTGCGGTTTTCCGGTCCTGCAGGATACGTCTTGCTGGACGTCCTTACTCCTGTGGGGATGCTGGCGGGGCTCGCGTTCTTTAACCTTGCCCGACGCTACCCCTGGTGGTTGCGTCTGATCGCTGGAGGGGGGATAGCCTTGGTTGCAGCCCTTCCCGGTCTTCGGGCGCTCCTGATGGCCGGTGCCGGCGAGGGGGAGTTGGGCGAGCAGTTTCGTTCGATGTTTGCCATGATGGGGGTGAATCAGGATTGGGAGCTCTGGGTCGATCTGATCACCCGGGTTGTTCTCAGTTCGGTAGGGTTGGCTCTCACGGCAGGAATCGCTGCAAACTGGTGGTTGGGGAATGGTATCGTTTTGCGGGGGGCCGGGGCCGTTCAGACCCTGCGCTACGCCCGCGTTCCCGACCGGCTGATCTGGATGGTCATCACCGGGCTNGCGATCATCGTGGCTTCCTGGGTGTCTGGTGTCGGTACCTACGCTCCGGCAGGCTGGAACCTTGCCCTTGTAGGGGGGTTCCTCTATTCGATTCAGGGGATCGGTTTGATTCAGCATCTGCTTCATCTGCGGGGGGTCTCTCCCCAGGGTGAGCGCTGGGTTTTGACGGTCGCGCTGATCGCGTTCTTTATTCCCGGAATGAATGTACTCGTTGCGGGAGGATTGCCCTTGCTCGGCATGAGTGAATTGTGGATAGATTATAGAAGGGGAGATCGATATGAAGGTCATACTGAACAGTGATGTTACGAATCTTGGTGAAGAAGGTGATGTCTGCACCGTAGCTCCGGGGTACGCCCGAAACTACCTCCTGCCCAAGGGGCTGGTGATGGAGTTCAACAAGCAGAACCTGGCGAAGATTGAGGAACGGCGTTCCGAGATCGAGGCNCGGCGTGAGCAGAAGCGCAAGGACGCAGCAGGAGTCAAGGAGCGCCTCGAGGCGGAGCCCCTGGTTGTTTCCATGACGGCAGGAATCAACGGAAAGCTCTTTGGTTCCGTGACAAATGCCACCATCGCGGAGCAGCTGGCTGCCCAGGGAATCGAGGTCGAGCGCAAGCGTATCGATGTCCCCGAGCACAGCCTGAAGGCCGTGGGAACCTATAAGGTCCGGGTAAAGCTCTACGCCGATGAAGAAGCGCTTCTGGTGGTTCAGGTTGTGGCGAGCAACGCCCGGGAACTGGAAGAAAAACGGTCACGTCTGGTCGGGGCCGCAGCCCAGATCACGCCCGCCCAGGATGAGCAGGAGCAAGCCGGAGAGCAGGCTGACCCCTCCGATGCTGACCAGGAGAGTGCAGACGAGACCTCTCTTGATCCCGAGGTGATCGCCATGCAGCAGGCTCTTGAAGAGGAGGCTGCACAGCAGGAGGACGCGGACCGGTCGAGTCCGGAGTAATCCTGNCATGGAAGGGCGTTTGCCCCCGCACAATCTCGAGGCCGAGGTAGCAACCCTCGGCTCGGTTCTTCTCGATGCCTCGACGGTTCCCAAGGTAATGGAGTTCGTCCGGCCCGACGATTTTTATCGAAAGGCCCACGGCTCTATCTTCGACGCTGTCCTGAGCCTGTGGGACCGCGGGGAGAGCATCGATCTCATTACCCTCACCAACGAGCTCCAGTCCGGGGGAATCCTCGAGCGCGTGGGCGGGGCCTCGTATATCTCCTCGCTGACAACAGCGGTCCCTACCAGCGCCAACGTCGAGTACTACGCGCAAATCGTTCGGCAGACGGCGTTGCGCCGACGGCTCATCACCATCGCGGCAGAACTCACCGAGAGCTGTTTCGACGATACCATTCCTACGCGTCAGCTTCTTGAAGATGCAGAACGGCGGATCTTCGAGCTTGCCGAGACAAACCAGACCCAGTCTTTTCAGCCCGCCAAAGAGGTGGTCCGCCGGACGATCAGCGCGATCGAGAAGCTCTATCACAATCAGGATGCCTACACGGGCATTCCCTCGGGCCTTTCCGATCTGGATAGCATGACCAGCGGGTTCCAGGCGAGCGAATTTATCGTCATCGGCGCTCGCCCCTCGGTGGGAAAGACCGCTCTCGCCCTCTCCATGGCTGCCCACATGTCGATCGGCCAAAATATTCCCGTGGGGTTCTTTACCCTCGAAATGAGTGATATGGCGCTCATGCAGCGCCTTGTGGCCAGCGAGGCTCGTATCGGGAGCCAGACTATCCGGACGGGCATGCTTCGNTCCTCGGACTTTGCAAATCTTACCCACGCGGCGGGGCGGCTCTACGATGCCCCGTTATGGATTTCGGACTCTCCNGGTATGCGTTTGCTCGATCTGCGGGCCCAGGCGCGACGGATGGTGGGGCAGCACGGAGTGAAGGCNATCTTCGTGGACTATATCACCCTCATCACCAACGANAACCGGGAGCTGGCGCGGCACGAGCAGATCGCCGAGATCTCGCGCTCCCTGAAGGCTCTGGCGCGCGAGCTGGACGTCCCGGTTATTGCACTTTCCCAGGTTTCCCGCGACACTGAAGGGAAGCGGCCCATGCTTTCGAGCATTCGTGAATCGGGGAGCATCGAGCAGGATGCCGACGTGGTCATTTTTCTCCATCGCGAGAGGAATCTTGAGGAATCCTCCACGGAGAACATGAACGTGATCAAGACGGAGCTGATCGTGGCAAAGCAGCGAAACGGTCCCGTCGGGACCATAGAGATCGCCTTTGTGCCCCGCTATACCAAGTTCGAAAATCTGGCCGATGATATGAAGTAGGGTGACGGGGCAGGGGGTTCCGCGTCACAGCACCGACAGGAGAGAAGAGGGGACGAACATGGCTTTCAGAGATCTCTACGCCTTTGATGAGCTGACGAACGAAGCCGAGCGGCTTGTGATTGAGGAGCTGGCGCGACAGCTGGAAGGGCCCGACGCACCCGACCTCGGAGAAGACCCCGAGGGAGTCGTTCTGGACATCGCCGCCTACGCCCTGAACAGGGTTCCTCCTCTGTATCGGGCAAATCTGCTCGGTCGATTGTACGCTGATTCCCTGAAGGACGAACACCGGGAGACAATCCGCGAGGCCGTGGCCGAAGCGATAGCAAAGATTCTGGGATAGTCAGGGTTTCTTGCCAACAGGGCCCTCCGGGCGGCAGGGTTCTTCCCGGAGGGATCGTTTCACTTTTCCCTCTACACAGCGCATCTCCTGAAACACCTGCGCAAAGGCTGGGGGATCTTTTCCCCGCACCTGGCCGGTATCAGTTGACCCGCTACTCAGGAGCCGGATCAGGACGAGGGGGCGGGCGCCCCCGACTCCTGATCGTAGGAGTCCGTTTCTTCGTCGATCAGGGAGTCGTGGAATCCTCCGCTTTCGAACCGACTCTCTTCACCCTCTTCTTCCGCAGATTCCTCGATCTCCTCTTCGGGCTCTTCCTCCAGGATCATGAGGCCCGCCAGGTCTGTTCTCGAATCGTTCACGCTGATCACGTAGCTGTCGGCCAGAATGGGGTTCGATGCGTAGAACATCCCGTCCGGTCGCTGGGCTATCCAGGCTGACCCCGAGGCGGTGCGGATCACCGTGATATCCAGGACCGGTTCTTCGGAGAAGCGACTGATCAGCGAAAGTGTTCCATCCCAGTTCACCGAGAAGACGTAATGGTCGTTCAGTACCAGGCGACGCGGCATATGGGCCTGATTTCGGGAAAGCTCGCTTACCCGGGAGCCGTCCCAGCGGAGCACGCCCCCCCGATCGTCCAGGGTTGTGTAGACGGCCCCTCGCAGGGGGTCTACCGTTATACGGGCATCGAGATACTCTCCGGGAATCTCCAGGATCGTTCGGCGACGGCCATAGTTAGGGCCATCGAAGATCTCGATCACCGTTGAGGTATCCCCGTTCCGGTCGGTGCTGATACCGATGGCAAAGAGCCTCCCCCGGCGGGGGTCGTAGGTAAGAGAGAAGATCAGCCGGGACTCGGTCTCCATCGGTACAGTCTGTCCCGTGCGGGGATCGATTCGGAGGAGGGCCGAGTCCAGGAACCCACCCGTGTAAGCCTTCCCCAGGAAGATATCGCGGTCCGTGCCGAGGGTCGTCTGGAAACCCGTTCCCCGGTAAGAGAAGGTCTCCATTCCGGTGTCCAGGTTGACCATAGCCAGCTCTCCCGCCCGCGAGAGCGTCAGGATATCCCGGCCCTGGACGTATACCGAACGGATGCCCGGAGAAATACGCACCGAGAGCGCAGTGACCTCCCCCGTGGTGGTATTAACCTGCTTCAGGGGAGCCCGGGAATCATCGGGTGTCCAGATGAGCAGATCCTCACCGTCGGGGTTTCCCGGCACAATCAGGGCCTGGTCCCCCAGGGACGCGGGAAGTTCCGTCTCACCCAGGGGAGAAATGGCGTGCCCCGCCCGGGCTCTTCGCATATCGGCGAGGAACCCTGCAGGCAGGGTGATCAGCCCGTCCTGCGTGAAGATCCAGAGTCTCTCGTCACTGGTGGTGGCGATCGTTGTGATGGGTTCTATGATCGACTCGGCAAAGAGCTGGGGGTCGTCGCCGGGGCGGGGCGAGTCCGGCCGGTGGGGGGCGTCGCCGTGGTGGGGGAGGAGAAAGATTCTCCCCCTGGGGTCAGAGCCGTAGAGCTGGCTCCCCAGAGCCACAATGTTCACGATCTCGTGGTGGGGGAATCTCGTGACGGGGGAGGTCTCCTCGAGCCGCCCCTGGTGAAAGCGGAACCGCCGTACCTCGGGGGCTCTTCCCGAGGGGCGGGAGAGGACCAGAATCTCGTCACGCGAGGAATCGTAGTGGACCCTCCTGATAACCCCCGCATCGGTCTGGTGGACCAGATTTCCCGAGAGCAGGTCCACCACACCCAGGGTCCCTGTGGAAGTCTCGGCGACGGCNAAGCGCCGCTGCGAGAGGATGTGCAGATTCGTTAACCCCGGAGGAGCCTCGAACTCCCCCTCGGCCCTGCCGCTGGAGATGTGGCGGTAGACGATATTCCCCGACGAGGGTGAGTAAGTCATAACCCGCTCTTCGCTGCCGGCGGTTACAAACCAGCTCACGATGCTCGTGGCCTGCTGGAGAAAGGGCAGGCGTCTCCCCGTGGAGGCCCTGAGGATTCGCATGCTCCTCAGCCCCGGTACAGAGTAGAGCAGATAGGACCCTCGGGGTGAGGCCTCCATCCAGAGTACTTCCCCGTCGGGGCTGTGGAGATAGCGCCGCTGACCGGTCTTCCAGTTCCAGAGGGATATCCGGTGGAGCCGGTTACCGTCGGAGCTGTAGAGGGCCACATTATTCCCGTCGGGGAAGGGGGCGATGGCCTGAACGGGAAAGCGGTCGGCCCGGATGCTTTGAAGGAGTGCCTCGGTTCTGGTGTTCCAGACCATGAGCTTTCCGTCTTCCCCCGCCGTGAAAAGCAGATCCTCTCCGGGAAGGGCCGCCATGGCGGTGATCTCGCCGGTATGGCCCGATCTGATCAGGGAACGGGGTTGGGCCTGAAGGCGCTCCGCCCGGAAGAGGGCGGGGACCAGGGCGAGGGCGAGAAGGATCAACCAGGATTTCTTTGTGTGCATCTTCATGGGTTAGCTCCGGGCAAAGAAGAGGATATCATTAAAAACGGCAAAAAACATGAGGCCGATGATAATGATGTTCCCTGCAACCTGATAGTGGTACACCAGTCGGGGGTGCAGGGGCTTTCGGGTAAGAAGTTCCAGGCCTGAGAGGAGGATCTGGCCTCCGTCGAGGGCCGGAATCGGCAGGAGATTCATGAAAAAGAGGGTAATGCTGATAAGGCTGAGGAAGTTAAAGAACGAGAAGAGCCCCGCACCTATTCCTGCCCGAAATCCCTCGGCGGCGACCTCTCCAACCATGTAGGTGATCCGGGCGGGCCCCATGAGGGCCTGATTCAGGTCGATCCCGGAAAAGAGGAGGCCGATGCTCTGCAGAGTGAGGTGGAGAATCTCCAGAGACTGGCCAAAGCCCGTGGCGAGCCCCTCCAGGGGTCCCCTGGTTCCGGAGAAGACCTCCAGAGCCTCGTAACCGATCCCCAGGGTCGGGGTTCCCTCCTGGGTTTGGCCGGGAACGATTCTGCGGGTGATGGTGCTCCCCTCGCGGCTGATCTCGGCCGTCACGGGCGCGCTGGGCCTTTCCTGGAGCATCGCCTCCAGGGCGATGCTGTGGGGAATGGCTTCGTCGTTCACCGAGAGGATCCTGTCGCCCGGTCGCAAGCCCGCTATATCGGCAGGCGACCCGGGGACGATCCGGGCGACCACCGGGTCTATCCAGGGGTAGATCCCTATGTATCCGGCACCCGTGGACGGATTCAGACCGGGAGTCAGGGTGGCGGAGAACTCCTCCTCCTGGCGTGTGTACCGCAGTGTCAGTTCCTGTCGGGGTGATCGGCTCACCAGGGACTGGATGTCGCGAAANGANCCAATCTCCTGGGAATTGATCTCCACGATCCGGTCGCCCGTCTGGAGCCCCGCCTGGGCCGCAGGGCCCTGACGGTGGGGGTGGTAATCGTCGACCAGGACAATTTTGTTGGGAAAGGTAAAAAAGGAGTAGCCGATCATGGCAATGATTCCCAGGACGATCACGGCAAAGACAAAATTGACCACCGGGCCCGCCAGGAGAACCAGGATGCGCTGCCAGGGCCGGGCTGCGTAGAAATCACCCTTCTCCACGGTGATGGAGGAGCTCTTTTCCTGCCAGGCCTTCATCAGGGCGTGTTCTCCCTGCATTTTGCAGTAGCCCCCAATGGGCAGCCAGCTCACCCGGTATTCCGTCCCGCCCCGCGTAACGGACCATATTTTCCTGCCCCAGCCAACGCTGAAGGCCTCGACAGTTATGCCCATTTTCTTGGCAACAATCAGGTGTCCGAGCTCGTGGACAAAGACCACCAGGCCGAGCCCCAGCAGACCGACAAGTACATTTATCATGAAGAAACCTCGCAGATTTTCCCTGTGGGATACCCCCCGGAAGAGATGCTTCTAGGGGACGAAAAAGAACAGCACATAGCCATAGTAGAAAAATGGCGCTGCAAAGATGGGAGAGTCAATCGAATCCAGGAGTCCTCCGCGACCTGGGATGAGTTGCCCCGAGTCCTTGATCTCGGCGGATCGTTTCATGGCCGATTCTACCAGGTCGCCCAGGATCGTGGCGGCCCCGATAACGGCGCCGAAGGCGATGTGGGCAAGAAACGAGCCCGGGAAAACCTCGGGGAAGATCGCTCCCGCCACGGCCACCACGGCGGGGGTGGTGCAGAACCCTCCCACGAAGCCCGCCATGGACTTGTTCGGGCTGATTGCCACGGGCGGAGCGGTTCCGGCAGGGGTGGTGATCTTTCCCAGAAGTCTGCCGAAAAACCAGGCTGCGCTGTCGTTGAGATAGGTGCAGAGGAGAAAGAGCATTACCAGATGGGACGGGTTGGGAAGCTCTGTCAGCCGGAGGGCGTGCCAGAGAAAGAGCCCGGGGTAGAGGATAACGAAGGTATGGGTCGTTATGGCGGGAATGATTCCCGAAAAATCGCCCCGATGATCCCGAAAGACCTGAATGATCATAACCAGGGAGAGCCCCAGAAGAATTGCGCCTATCACGGCGAAGGAGGGGGTGCAGTCTCCGGGCAGCCAGTACGCGCCGTATCCGGCTGCGGGCACAAGAATTCCCAGGAGGGGAATGATCAGCCTGTTGCAGCGATAGGAGCAGGTATGGCCGGGGAAGAAGCCGGCCGTCTCTCTGGCCCCCAGAGCCGACGCTCCGATCGCCAGGAAAGCGAAGGCGGGGAGCCCCGCCTCGGGAAGGACCAGGGCGCTCGCTACCAGAAGGGGAATGCCAATAAAGAAGACCAGAAGCCGAAAAAGTGTGTTTTGTGTCATCCTGTACCGCCGAAGTTTCGTTTGCGCGACCCAAAGTCGTGAATCGCCTTGCGGAGATCCTTTCCTGTCCACTCGGGCCAGAAACGGTTGCTGAAATAGAGTTCTGCGTAGGCGCTCTCCCAGATGAGGAAGTTGCTCAGGCGCCGATGGCCCCCTGTCCTGATGATCAGGTCAGGATCGGGAAGGTCCGGCAGATCCAGATGGCTTTGAATGGTTTCCTCCGTCAGGAGAAGGTCATCCTGTGTCGGGGGCCTGTCGCACGAGGCCTGACGGGATTGTAACGCCCGGTTTGCCGCGCGGACGATCTCGTCCCGGCCCCCGTAATTTACCGCCAGGTTTACGGTGATCGCTGTATTTGCCCGGGTTTCCTCGGTAACGCGGTGGATTTCATCCCGGACCTGGCTGGGGAGCCCTTCCAGGTTCCCGCTGTGCCTGACGCAGACGTTGTTTTCCCGGTAAAAGGAATACTGGCTGCGCAGGTTCTTGGCCACCAGAGCGAGAATGAAGGAGACCTCCTCCTCGGTTCGGCGCCAGTTCTCGGTGGAAAAGGCGTAAAGTGAGAGGTACTCGATCTTTTGGGCGATCGCCTCGCGGACGATCCGCTTTGCCGCCTCGATCCCCCGGGTGTGACCCAGGGTGCGACGAAGTTTTCGGCGGGTTGCCCAGCGACCGTTGCCGTCCATGATGATGCCGATATGCCGCGGTACGGCCGCCAGGGGTTTCGCTCCGCTGCCCATCAGATCTCCAGGATCTCGGTCTCCTTGGCTGCCAGCACCGTGTTTATCTCCTCGATGCGCTGATCGGTCAGCTTCTGGATCTTTTCCTCGCCCCGTTTGAGGTCATCCTCGCTGATCTCGCCGTTTTTCTCCAGCTTCTTGAGCTCGTCGTTGGCGTCGCGGCGGATGTTCCGCACCGCAACCCGACCCTGTTCTGCGGCGTTCTTTGCGAGCTTGACCACCTCTTTGCGGCGCTCTTCCGTCATGGGGGGGATGCTGATACGGATCACCTTGCCGTCATTGCTGGGATTCAGGGAGAGCTCCGATGCGTAGATCGCTTTTTCGATATCGCTCAGGGCTCCCTTGTCCCAGGGCTGGATAACTACCAGCCTGGGTTCGGGGACGCTCACGCTCGCCACCTGATTCAGCGGCGTGGGCGTCCCGTAGTACTGGACCTTGATCTTGTCAAACATCGCGGCGGAGGCCCGGCCTGTGCGCAATCCCGCCAGCTCCTCTTCCAGGGCGCTGACGCTTTTTTTCATCCGTTCCTGTGCATTCGTGATAATTGCTTCCATAGCTCGTTCCTCCTTGGCAATGGCTGGGACTATTTAGGCCTCTTCCCCTACGGCGTATACCACGTATCCGCTCAGGGAGAGGGTGGTTCCTGCTGCTTTGGAGAGCTCCTGTGCCACGGCAGCGACGCTCTTTTTCTCGTCCTTTACAAAACCCTGATCGAGGAAACAGATCTCGGCCATATGCTTCTTGAGTTTCCCCTGGACGATGCCCTGGAGCACTTTCTCGGGCTTGTCCATGTTCTTGGCCTGGGTCATGAAGATCTCTTTCTGCTCCGTCAGATAGGNCGGGTCCACCGACTCTTCCGAGAGGTAGGAGGGCCGGAAGGCCACGGCATGAAGGGCGCAGTCGAAGGCGAAGTCCTTCACATCCTGGCGCTCGAGAGCGGCGGGGTCCTCGGCTCCGAGGGCTACGATGCAGCCCAGGCGTCCGGAATCGCCGTGAATGTAGGAAGCAAAAATCTCGTTGTCCTTCTTCTCGATCCGGCTGAAGCGGCGAAGGCTCATGTTTTCCTTGATGGTGCTGATCGCTTCCTTGATGCGGTTTTCCAGGGCCTCATCGGCCTCGGTGAGGTTCCGCTCGAGGATCTCCCGGGCCAGGCTCTCGCCCAGGGCGACGAAGGTCTCGTTACGGGCGACGAAGTCGGTTTCGCAGGCAAGCTCCATCACCAGGCCGGTGTTTCCTGAGGTGTGGGTGAAAATCCGGCCCTCGTTGGTGGCCCGGCCGCTCCGCTTCGCCGCGGCTGCCTTGCCCAGCTCCTTGAGAATGCGTTCAGCCTTGGCGAAGTCTCCCTCGGCCTCGGTGAGAGCGTTCTTACAATCCATCATGCCGGCTCCCGTCTTGTCGCGGAGCTTCTTTACGTCGGCTGCAGTAATTGCCATTATTGTTTCTTCCTCCTGAAGGTATGGTTCGTGTCTGTTTCTTCGGTGACCGGGGAGGCGGGGAAGCCCCGGTTGACCCTCCCCCGGTGTCGGGTCCCCTCCTGGGGGGCTCCCTGGCGGGCGCCCCCGGCGGAGATCAGCTCTGGTAGAGGGTTTCCTCGTCCAGACCAGCTTCTTTTGCCACGGCTTCCTCGGGCGTTGTCTCGTCGGCAGGAAGCTCCGGGTCGTTTCCAGGTTCGTAGTCGGAGTAGTCTTCAGTGGTGAAGCCTTCGTCGGCCCCCTCCGAGGAACCCACTGCTTCGGCCAGGCGAATCTTGTCCTCGCCGTCGTCCTCGGCCTTTGCCTGGGTNGTCGCGCTGAAATCGTCCTCGGTCTCGTCGTCCTGGAGATTCTCGATGACCTCGAGGCCGATCTCGTTGTCTGCCTCGATTACCGCTTTGGAGATGATCTGGGTAAAGAGGGTGATCGCCCGAATTGCATCGTCGTTTCCGGGGATCGGGTAGTCAATATCGGTGGGATCGCAGTTGGTGTCTACCACAGCAACGATGGGAATACCCATGCGCTTTGCCTCGGCGATGGCGATCGCTTCGTTCCGGGTGTCGATGATGAAGATCGCCCCCGGGAGCTCCTTCATTTCCTTGATCCCCCCCAGGTTCTTCTCGAGCTTCTGGCGCTCCTTGTTCAGGCGGGAGATCTCTTTTTTGGTGAGGCTGTCGAAGGTGCCGTCGACCTCCATCTTTTCCAGCTTCTTGAGCCGGAGCAGGGACTTCTTGATGGTGGAGAAGTTGGTAAGCATACCGCCCAGCCAGCGGTTGTTTACATAGTACATGCCACAGGCCGTTGCTTCGGCCTCGATGGCCTGCTGCGCCTGCTTCTTTGTGCCCACGAAGAGCACGCTTTTTCCTTCGAGTACGGTCTGGCGGATCATCTCGTAGGCATCCTTGATCGCCACAATCGTCTTCTGAAGGTCAATGATGTGAATTCCATTCCGCTCGGCGAAGATAAATTTCTTCATCCGGGGATCCCAACGCTTGGTCTGGTGCCCAAAGTGTACACCCGACTCCAACAGGTTCTTCATCGTAACTACGGCCACGATTCCTCCTCTTGTGGACCTCTGGTCCACCCCTTCGCTTTTGTCTCGTACGGTTTTCCCTGGGAAAAACACGCCGGAAGATTATGATTCTTTAGCCTGGATTAGCCGGGACTCGTCCCGAAAAACGGTAAAAAATCGTTTGATAGTAGAATATACCTGGTGTATTGGCAAGCCCATTACCGCCTCGTAGCTGCCCTCGAGATGGCTCACGAAGGCGCCGGCGCGCCCCTGGATGCGGTAGCCCCCGGCGACATCACGCCACTCCTCGCAGGCAAGGTACCATTCGAGTTCGTCCCCGGAGAGAGCGGTAAAGGTCACCCGGCTTGTGACGACCTCTTCCATCCAGCTCTCCGGAGCGGCCGGGTCCTGGTACACAATAATCGCCGTATGGACCCTGTGAGTGATACCCGAGAGGTGTTCCAGCATCGTGCGGGCCTCCTCGCGGCTGCGAGGTTTGTCCAGGAGTCGCCCCCCGGCATCGACGGTGGTGTCCGAGGCCAGGGCAAGGCGTGTCGGTGGCAGGGGGTGTACGGCTGCTGCCTTGAGTCTGGCCCGTTCGAGGGCAATTTGGCGGCAAACCTCGTCGGGAGGGGTGTCGGGGCGGATCGTTCCCGGGCCGCAGGATTCCTCGTCAACCTGGGCGGGACAGACCAGGGGTTCTACGCCGATGCGTCGCAGCAGGTCCTGCCGCCGGGGGCTTGCGCTGGCCAGGGTTATGCAGAGATTGTCGGGAATTGAAAGATTCATGGGAGGGACGCTACCACAGGGAGCAGGGGAGAACAACCGGAGGAGGCTTCGGCCCCAGGATACAGGCCCTTTCCGGTTCGCAGGCAGNCTCAGGCCTGGAGACAGATTTTGTCCTGGAGGGGCGGGGCCAGGCGAGCTGCCGTCCCCCTGTGTACTCCGGTGAAAACGGACTGTGATTCCGGGGGATTATTTTCGTTTCATGCGTTGACTTTTTTTTGAGTCTGCGCGTACTATGCTGCCCAGACGGACACGTAGCTCAGCTGGATAGAGCGTCGGCCTCCGGAGCCGAAGGTCGTGGGTTCGAATCCCGCCGTGTTCATTCCTATTTTGTTTTCATGCAATGAGTTGGAAAATGCCGGCATTGGCCGGCCGGAGAAAATCCGACAGGAATCCGACAATGAAAACTCTTCGTTATTCCCTTACCCGCCAACCTCGAAACAAAAAAGAACTTGAAAAAAAGAAATCCGGGCAGAAATGGATCGGAACGTGGTACGTCCGATGGAAACTTCCGGATGGAAAATGGACTCCTCTGCGATCAACAAACTGTGGGAACAAAGCCGACGCGACAGCGTGGTGTGATGCCCAGCTCAAGAAATCGCAAGACGAACAAGAAAAAACAACAGCAACCACAGCAGCAACAAAGGAAAAGGATATCTCCCTCGGCACATACACCACGGGGTTTTTTGACTGGCCTAACGGGCGTTATGTCACAGACCGACGAGCCGGGGGCCACCGGGTATCATACCGATCAGCGCAAACCCACCGGATCGACTGCAAGAACCACGTGCTACGCATCCTGGGTGAGGAAATGTTGCTCACGGAGATTACTCGTCGAGAGACCCGCCGCTTGCGGGACACGCTCTTCCAGGAAGGGAAGGCGGCGACAACGATCAACCATGTGATCAACACGCTTTCGGTCATTCTTCAGGCAGCCGAGGAAGACGAGATCATCCAGGCGATTCCCCGAATCTACCGAGCTGGTGGCGGAAGCAAGAAAAGGGGCTCCCTCACAAGAGAAGAGGCCCAGAGCCTGCTGGGAACTCCCGAAGCGTGGCGGAATGATCTGGAGCGCATTGCCTCCGAGATTGCAGCTCGAACAGGCCTCCGGAGATCCGAACTGCTGGGGCTCACGGCCGACCGATGCCACCGCGATTACATCGATGTCTCCCGCGTCTGGGAGCCAGTGTCCTGGAAACTCAAGGAGACGACCAAAGGGGGCGAGGCCAGGATCGTGCCGATCTCCCGTCGGATCCGCAGCTTGATAGTCTACCTGCTCCGATCCAGCCCGTACCGGTGGGAGATTCCACCGGGCTCCCGATACGTCTTCTACCATGGCACAAACCCGCACGCGCCCTACGATGGTCGGGAGCTCACCCGGGGGCTATATCATGCCCTGGAGCACGTGGGGATGTCAGAGGAGCAACGGCAGGCTGCGGGGATCACCTTTCACAGCTGGCGGCACTTTGCGAACTCCCAGATGATCGAGGCTGGAATCCCTGAGGCGACTGTGCGGGCACTGATTGGCCACCAGAGCCAGGCGATGACCATGAACTACTACCACGCCCAGGATCTCGCGCGGATTGCTGCCGTGCAGGATGACTGGTAGCGTCTGGCGGTCCCGGAGCTTGCACACGACATTCTGGTTGGCGAAAGCCCCCGCAAAGGTCCTGGCCTGGCCCCAGGAAACGGTGTGGATCCAGCGGACACCAACGGCCCAATCGGAAAGCTTCTCGTCATCGCAATGCGCGCCCGCCTCCGGTGCCGTGAGGCCGGCGTTCAGGAGCGGGGTGCCGGAGAAGCTGGTCTGCCCCAATATCAACCTGGAACATCAAGACCTCCCCGGGGTTCTCTCTCTGGTTTTCTGCAGGCTCGTCCCATACTATGGGACTGAGCAGGGGGACACACAGGAAATCGTTTCTGGCATCTTTCGGGGGGTGGTACAGTTTTTGTCGTGCTCTCCCTGCAATAATTAGGTGGGATGATCCGGCGGGGGGCTGCACTGTTCTCCATGAGGGGGTTTTATCTGGCCCCGAGGGGGGAATCGTGGTAGGATTCTGGACGCATCTTGCCTCTGTATTGAGGCAGACTCCGTGCCAGGAAACTGTGGTCCTGTTATCTGAAGTGAATGTCGCTACACCGCTGTAGCAACCGAATTATAAAGATGAAATAAGCAGAGCTGAAGGAAGATTGATACAGTGAATATGCACCATCATGATGAGCTCAAAAGCCACATTCGGGAAATCGCGAAACGTCTGCGTGGCCCTTACCGCCCACCTCAGTACCGATTGGTCATGCTGCCGATAGTCGTGCTGCGGAGACTAGATTGTGTGTTGGAGCCCACCAAAGACGCGGTGCTGAAGCAATACGAGAAGCTGTCTGCTCAAGGTATGGCGGAAAATGCTATGGAGAAGATGCTGGGCAAAGCGGCCGATCCTGACCGAACCCATCCGCTCTACAACACCAGCCCCTTCACCTTTGAAAAGCTGCTGGACGATTCTGAGAATATCGCGCCTAACCTGGTGGCCTACATCAACGGATTTTCTCCCACGGCTCGGGCTATTTTCGAGCGCTTCGAGTTCTCGGACCAGATTGAGAAGCTGGATGCCAGCAACCGGCTGTTCACCATCATTAAGGCGATGTCAGAGGTAGACCTGCACCCGGACCGGATCGACAACCTGCAAATGGGCTACCTTTTCGAGCATCTGGTGATGTGCTTCAACGAGCAGGCCAACGAAGAGGCCGGGGATCACTTCACCCCGCGCGAGGTCATCCGTCTGATGGCCAATCTGGTCTATACCGGTGAGCAGGACGTCTATACGCCGGGCATCTATCGCACCATTTACGACCCGGCCTGCGGCACCGGAGGGATGTTGTCGGAGTCGGAAAAATTTATCCTTGACCAGAACAGCCAGGCCAATCTGGCCCTGTTCGGGCAGGAGTACAACGATGAGTCCTGGGCTATCTGCTGTGCGGACATGCTGATCAAGGACGAGGACACTGGCAGCATCGTCTTGGGCGACACCTTGGGTGACGGCAAGACCCGCGACGGGTTCGAGGGCGAGCAGTTTCATTACCTGCTGGCCAATCCACCCTTTGGCGTGGAGTGGAAGGATCAGAAAACCGTTGTCGAGAAGGAGCACAGGGAGATGGGCTTCGCCGGACGCTTCGGCGCTGGGCTGCCCGCCATCAACGATGGTTCCCTGCTGTTCCTGCAGCACATGATTTCCAAGATGCATCCGTACAAGGAAGGGGACGAGGACGCGGTAGGTTCCAAGATCGCCATTGTCTTCAACGGCTCTCCCTTGTTTTCCGGCGATGCCGGTTCCGGCCCATCGAACATCCGCCGCTGGATCATCGAAAACGACTGGCTTGACGCCATTGTCGCCCTACCGGACCAGCTTTTCTACAACACCGGCATCTTCACCTATGTCTGGCTGGTCACCAACCGCAAGGCCCCGGAGCGGCGCGGCAAGGTCCAGTTGATCGACGGCACGCGCTTTTTCCAGCGCATGAAGAAAAGCCTGAACAACAAACGCAACGAGATCACAGAAGACCAGATCCGTCACCTGACCCGCCTCTACGGCAACTACCAGGACGGTGAAACCGCTGATGTAAGAATCAACGGTGACAGTGAAACCCGCGTGGTCTCNCGNATTTTCGAGAACCGCGAGTTCGGCTTCCTCAAAGTTACGGTGGAGCGCCCCCTGCGCATGAACTTTGAAGCCTCGCCGGAGCGCATCGCCCGGCTGGATGAACAAACTGCCTTTGCCAACCTGGCCACCTCAAAGAAGCGCAAGAACGAGGCCGCAGCCGCTAAGGAAATTGCGGAAGGGCAACAGCAGCAGGAGGCCAT
>NZ_KB891701.1 GCF_000373545.1 Alkalispirochaeta alkalica DSM 8900 | reverse complement strand
CCCGATGCACCCCCTGGTTCACGAGGCGCTCCTCTATATCCAGAAACACTATCACCGCGATATCGGCTTGGCCGAGGCGGCCCGCCACCTGGCGATCACCGAGAGCCACCTGGCGACCCTCTTCAGGCAGGAACGATCCCAAACCTTCATGCAGGCCCTCACGGCGCACCGGATCACCGTGGCCCAGACGCTCCTGCGGGACCCCCGCAACCAGATCACCCAGGTCGCCTGGCGGTGCGGGTACCGGGACCCCGCCTATTTTGCCAAGGTCTTCCGCAGGATCGTAGGATCAAGCCCCCGGGAGTACCGCCTCGGCGAGTAGATTCCGCTCGAGCAGAAAGGCCTCAAAGGGCGGGTAGTCCCGATACTCCCAGGCTGTGATCCCCAGCTTCCGGGCAGCCGCCACGTTCTCGGGCAGGTCGTCCACAAAGAGCGTATCCTGGGCCTGCCAGCCCCGATCCTCCAGAATCGTCAGGAAAAATCGGGGGTCCGGCTTCACCAGCCCCAGGTGATGACTGGCATAGACTTTTTCAAAGACTCGGTAGTCCCCCTGTTTCAGGTGGTGCTGATAGTGACTCTCCAGGGTGTTGGTGCCGCAGACCACGGAGAAACCCCGATCGCGCAGGGTGACGATCAGGGCCTCCATCCGCCGGTCCAGAAGGGGTGAGAAACAGTCGGCAATCAGATCCCGCTCCACGGCGGTCCCGAAGTGGTGATTGAAGGCCTGCCAGAACTCTTCGGCCTCCATGGTTCCCACCGAAAGATCGAGAAAATCATTTCCACCGAATTTCTTCAGCTCCTGGGGGGCGATCCCCGTGATCTCGCTGATCGCGGGGATGACATCGACCCCCAGGGACAAAACATTTCCCATATCGAAGATAAAGTTCATGGCTGCGCCCTCTTCCTGACCACGATCAGCCTTTCCGGGCGGAGAAAACCGCTGCGCCGCCGGTAAAATACCGGGAGAGGGTGATAAAGAGCACGAACATGGGGACGCTGGCGATGGTGGCCACGGCCATCATCGCTCCGTAGTCGGCGGTACGCTCGGCGGCGAACTGCACGATATATACGGGAATCGTCTTCATCTCGTGAGACTGGGCGATGAGAAGGGGCCACAGGAGGGTATCCCACTGGGAACGGAAGGCCAGGATCGCCAGGGTTGCGATGGCCGGACCGGTGTTGGGCAGGATGATTTTCCCGAAGATCGCAATCTCTCCCATCCCGTCTACCCGGGCTGCGTCGAGAAACTCCCCGGGAAAGGTGCTGTAGTACTGGCGCATCATGAAGACCCCGAAGGCGTTAAGCATGAAGGGCAGGATCAACCCGGCGTAGCTGTTCTGCATTCCCAGTTTGGTGGCCACCATATAGAGGGGGATCATGATCGTCTCGAAGGGAATCATCATGGTGGCCATGATCATCATGAAGATCACAATCCGTCCCTTGTACTGGAACTTGGCAAGACTGTAGCCCGTGAGCGCGCCCAGAATGACCGTGGTAACCGTCACCGATGAGGAGACGATCAGGGAGTTCATGATGTTGCGGACGAAGATAAAGGATTCGTCGTGGCCTGCCAGGGCACGGTAGTAGTTGCGGAAGGCCAGTTCGCTGGGAATCCAGGGATAGGGCATCCGCATGATCTCTCCCGAGGGCATGATCGAGGCGGTCACCATAAAGATCAGGGGCAACACGGTGATGACCAGGAGGCTTCCCATAATCAGAAGTCCCAGCGCGCCCGCTCCATAACGCCGGGGGAGTTCTTTCCACGGCAGGTGTGTCAGATGCTGCATCGTTTTCATTAGTAGGATACCTCGTCGGTCTTGGAGGTCTTGAACTGGATATAGGTGAAGACCATCATGATTATCAGGAGAATAATACTCATGGCGCTGGCCCGGCCGATTCGGTGATCCCTGATCCCGGTGTTATAGATATTCAGGGTGATCACGTTGATCGGTGCCAGAGGTGCCCCCGATTGGGTGAAGAGATACTGGGTGCTGAAGGTCTTGAGGCACTGGAGCATGGACATGATCGAGACCAGAACCACCGTGGGCTTCAGCAGGGGGAAGGTGATTCTCCAGTACTGCTGCCACCCGTTGGCGCCGTCGATGGTGGCTGCCTCGTAGATCGTCTTGGGGATCGAGGCCATGCCAGCCAGGACGACGATCACAAAGTACCCGATATATTTCCAGAAGTAGACTACCATGGTGGCTATCTGCACACGGACGGGGTGGGAAAACCAGCGATGGTCCACGCCGGGGGTATTCATAAGGGTATTGATAAACTGGTTGGCGATTCCCCGGGGGTCAAAGATGAGCAGCCAGATCGTGGCGGCCACCACCGAGGAGAGTACCGCCGGGGTATAGTAGGCGGTCTGCAGGAACCGGCTTCCCCGGGAGATCCTCGAAAGGAGGCCCGCCACGAGGAGACTCAGGGCCAGAAGCGAGAGAAAGGTCCCCGCCGTGAAAACCAGGGTTGCCCTGACGCTGTTCCAGAAGCTCCCCGACTGAAGCAGGAAGATATAGTTCTGGAGACCGATGAAATCGGGCTTGGCGAAGCTCAGGATCCGCCGGTTAAAGAGGCTGGTCCACAGGGCGTTCAGGATCGGATAAAAGTTGAAGATCGAGAAAAAAAGCACCGCCGGAAGGACAAACAACCTTCCCCAGAGGTCCTGACTCTGCTGCAGCGTTCGTGCCTTCTTCGGATATTTTCTGTTCATGGGGTGCCACTCCTTGGTCATCTCTCTTGGCTATCGCGTGAAAACGTGATCGCGGCGAACGCGAGAAGCCGGTCCCCGGGAGGGCTGTCTCCCGGAAACCGGCGGGTACGGAATGAGAGGGCCTCAGCCCTCGTCGATGACTTCCTGGGCCTGGGCTTTCAGCGTGGCGTAGGCCCGCTCGGGGGAAACCCCGCCCAGCATGACCGACTCCACGGCCGTCTTGAAGAGCTCCTGGAGCTTGGAGCTGTTGCCGGCGTGATACACCACCCGGGCGCGCTCCATGTCGGCTGCAAAAACATCGGCGTAGGGCATGCTCAGGTAGAGATCGCTCTCCATGAGCTCCCGCGAGGGCTGGATGATCCCGATCTGGAGATACTCCTCGGCGTGCTGCTGCATAAACTCGATGAACTTCCAGGAGTAGTACTGCTGGCGTTCCGTGGCCTGGGCGTTCACCATCAGGTACTGACCGTAGTAGCAGGCTGCTATGTCATTCACGGCGTTCTCGAAGACGGGAAAGGGTACAACCCGCCATTCACCGCTCTCGTAGAACTCGGGGTTGTCTGCCATGATCCGCGCCTGCTGATACATGCCGGTGTGGGTCATGGCGATATCGTCGTTGTCGTGGTTGAAGAGCGACCGGGCGTTCCGATAGGTGGGGGAACCGAGGTTCTGTCCACCGGGGCCCCACTGTTCCATAAACCGGAGGAACTCGAGCCAGGCTTCCTCTCCCACGATGGCGGTCTTTCCGTCGTCGCTCACCAGCTGTCCTCCCAGCTGCTCCACCATGGGCAGGAGGGCGATCAGGTAATCGGAATAGCGGAAGTCAAATCCCCGGCGGGTGATGATATTTCCCTCACGCCGAACGATCTGCTCGCTGACCCGCACCATGTCTTCCCAGGTCTTGGGGTAATCCCGGTCGGGATCGAGACCGGCGTCGCGGAAGATCCGGTCGTTGATGAAGATACTCCAGTTAAGAACCTCCAGGGGAAGACCGTAGAGCTTTCCCTCGATATGAACCGGATCCAGCGATCCCTCGACATAGCGACCCAGGAGCGCCTCCAGAGAGGAGGCTCCCACAGCCTCGAGGTTCACCGGAGCGACCCGATGGTTGGCCACGTAGGCAAAGCTGTTTTCAAGCTGGGTGTTGAAAATGTTGGGTCCCTGATTTGCCGCAAAGGCCGTCAGGAGAAGCTCGGCGATCCGTGTCGAGGGGTGGGTAACGCGCCGGATGGTAACACCGGGGTTGGCAGCCTCGAACTCCCTGATGAGCCGTTCCTCCAGGGGAGTCCGGTTGGGGTCCTCGTGCGTCCAATAGGTGAGGGAGACAGGTCCATCGGCGTCTTCCTTCTGACCTCCCGCAAAGAGGGCAGAAGCGACCAGAGCGGTCATCAGCGCCAGGGCAACAATTCGTTTCATCAAATCCTCCTTGAAATGGTAGCGTGCCCGTTGGGGCACACCACCATTATCCGTCGATCAGGAAGATCCACCAATCGGACAATTTGCCGAAAACCAGGACTATTTTGCGAACCACCCCGGACAGCTTCAGCTCAGGAAACCTCGAGCAGGGGAATCCGGGAATAGCGGCACCGCCCCTTCACCAGGGTTGCCTTCACGGAAAGATCGGCGTCGAGCACCACCAGATCGGCGTCGCTCCCCGGCAGGAGTGTTCCCTTGCGCTTCCCCAGCCCCATGATCTCAGCGGGATTGGTGGAGGCCATATGGAGAGCCTCCGCCAGGGGGATTCCGTAGGAGACAAGATTTCTCACCCCCCGGTCCATGGTGAGGGCCGATCCTGCGATCACCCCGTCGGAGGAGCGTTTGAAGACTCCCTCGGGAGAGAGCTCCACCTCCTCCCCGTTGGCAATACCCCTGGTCTGCCCCGTGGGGGTGAGGGCGTCGGTGACAAGAACGATGCGGCTCGAGGGTTTTTCCTGAACCAGGAGCTTGATGATCGCCGGGTGGAGGTGATAGCCGTCGGCGATAATCTCGCAGGAGATATCGGGGTGAATCAGGATCGCCCCCACCACCCCGGGGTCGCGGTGGTGAAGGGGCCTCATGGCGTTGAAGAAGTGCGTGGCGTGAATAATACCCGACTCCATCCCCTCCACCATGTTGTCGTAGGTGGCGTTGGAATGGCCCGCCTGCAGGACGATCCCCTGGCGCGCACAGAAGAGCGCCAGGTTGCGCATATTCTTCAGTTCCGGTGCCACCGTCATATTCACGATGTGTCCCCGGGCGGCCTCGATAAACCGCTCCATCAGGGGGATATCCACAGCTCGCATATACTCGGGTCGCTGGACCCCGGCTTTTTCGGGCGATATGAAGGGCCCCTCCAGGTGCAACCCCAGGATCTCGGCGCCCTCTTCCTTCCCCAGAGCGTCCACCACCGCGTGGATTCCTCCGAAAAACCGGGATTCCTCCTGGGGGTACAGGGTGGGACAGAAACTGGTTACCCCCGTACGCACCAGGGCACGGGACATACCCAGAATCGCCTGGGGATCGCAGTCCTCCACACCGAACCCGCCGAAGCCGTGAATGTGGGTGTCCACAAAGCCCGGAGCCACGAGAGCCCCCTCCAGATCGATACAGCGCGTCTCCCGGGACAGCTCTTTTTGTTCGAGTCGCCGCCGGGAACAGACCTCGGTGATCTTCCCCTCCTCCACCACCACGGCGCTCTCCTCAAGCTCGGTCACCCCCGTGAAGACCCGGGCGTTTGAGAGAATCAACTGACTCATCGCCCATCCTCCACCAGAGCGGGCCAGCTTTCCCGCAGATCCCGGAAGAGGTCATCGGGGCTCACCACCTGGTGCGCCGCGTACCCCGCCCGCCGAGCACCTTCGACGTTGGTCTCCAGATCATCGAGAAAGAGAATCTCCTGCGGTTCCAGGGCCATCTCCTGTGCCGCATGGCGGAAGATCTCCCGATCGGGCTTGTTTACCCCCAGGGCACCCGAGATCACCACCCGCTCGAAGAGCTCCCGCCAGGGCGCGGGGTCGATCACCATCTCCCGGGTCGCCCCGGCCATATTGGAGATCACCAGAAGCCGGACGTCCCGCCGGTGGAGCTCAAGAATCCAGCGGAGTATGGCGGGATTTATCCGGGACCACCCCGCCGCATCGAGGTGTAAAAGCCCCCGGATCAGGAGGGCGTAGCGGGAATCGTCACCCCTCCAGGGGCTCCCCGATCCCTCGAGAACGGCCCCCCAGTACTCCCGGGGCTGAAGCGCTCCCGAATCGTAGCCTCCCCGGTGCTCCCAGTAGGCCCGTCGAAAAGCCTCCCGGGGAACCGCCGCCAACCGGGCCATCTCTTCCAGGGCCTGGACGCTCAGAAAATCGGCGATCACCCCGCCGTAGTCGAAGGCCACAGCGGTAATCGAGCTGGTTATGTTATTCATGGCCCTTGATTATCACTCCCTTCAGGGGGGAGTCAAGCTGACGCCCCCCTGAGCCCCCCAAAACTCACACCCCATCGGGGCGTCTTCGAAATCCGGGGATTGACGACCGACGGTCGGTCTGGTACGATACCATTACCGACCGACCGTCGGTCTAGAACGAACCACAGGGAGCACCCATGACAGCCCAGAATCGGAAAGAGCAGATTATCGCCTGCGCCCGGGACCTCTTCCTCTCCCGGGGGTACGAAAACACCACCATCAGTCAGATCATCGACGCCGCCGGAATCGCCAAGGGAACCTTCTACCACCACTTCACGGCGAAGACCGATCTCATCGAGGTCCTGGTCCTCTCCTTCATGGAGGAGATGATCCACGACTTTGACCAATGGCACGGGCGTACTGATATTTCCGCCACCGAACGACTGCAGGCCTACTTCGATATCAACAGCACCTGGAAGCAGAAACGGGTCGAGCTGGTGGTTCTCAGCGTCTCTGCGCTCTACCGGGAAGAGAACTCCCTGCTCCTGCGCAGAATCATCGAGACCTCCGTAGATACCCTGGCCCCCTACTTCGACGCAGCCGTTCTGGAGGGAGTCCGATCGGGGGAGTTCTTCCTTCCCGATCCTCGCGGGTTTGGCCGGTTTCTCCTGGTTCTCATGGCAGGAACCAGCCACAGTCAGGGAAAGATCATCCTGGAATCGATCCAGAACCCGGAAAAACTCACAGAATACGCCGACCAGGTCCGTCATCTGGAATACACCGTAAACCTTCTCCTGGGACTCCCCCCGGGGCGGATCGATCTGGGGGTCCAGCCGATCATCGAGAGCATTCAACGCTATCTCGCCAGTCAGAAGGAAGGACGATCATGACCCCCGCCATGATAGAGATCACCGATCTCCACAAGAGCTACCACAACGGAGCCACCCCGGTGCAGGCCCTGCGGGGAATCACCCTCTCGATCAGGCCCTCCGATTTTCTTGCCCTGGCAGGGCCTTCGGGATCGGGCAAAACCACCTTGCTCAACATCATCGGGTGCATCGATCAGGCTGACCGGGGGGAACTCACCCTGGCGGGAATCCCTATCCCTTCCCGAAACGCCCGTCCCGAGAGCCGCCGTCAGGCCCGGGAGATCACCCGACAACAGGTCGCGGTGCGACGGAAAAAGATCGGCTTCATCTTCCAGAACTTCAACCTGATTCCCGTTCTCACGGCCCAGGAAAACGTCGCCATCGCCCTGACCCTGCTGAACCTTTCCCCGGAGGAGGTCTTTCACCGATCCCGGGAGATCCTGGGCGAGGTGGGACTCGAGGGACTGGAAAACCGGCGACCGGGCGAGCTCTCGGGAGGGCAGCAGCAACGGGTAGCCGTTGCCCGGGCACTCGTTAAAAACCCCCTGATCGTCGTGGCCGACGAGCCCACGGCAAACCTGGACTCCGAGACGGGCGCATCGATCCTGAACCTCATGCGCGAGATCCACCAGCGCCGGGGTACCACCTTTGTCTTTTCTACCCACGATCCCCGGGTGATGGACCGGGCTTCCCGGCTCTGCCTCCTCCGCGATGGCACACTCCAGGAGGAACAGGAGAGGGTCCTCCTGTGACGGGCCTTCGTTGGGGCGAGATCTCCTTTCTGGCCCGTCTGGCCGGAAAAAACCTCACCCGCTATCGGCGCAGGACAGCGATCACCACCGGCGCCGTCGCCCTGGGGGTGGGGATCTTTATCGCCATGACCTCCCTTCTCCAGGGGATTCGCAGCGAATCGGAACGGAATTTGGCACGTTACGTTACGGGGAGCGCCGCCATCGCATCGCGGGGATACTGGGACGACCGGTCGCGACGATCCCTGGATCGGCTCGTCGGGAACACCTCCGCCCTGCTTGAAAAGCTGGAAAAAAATGCAATCGCCGCTGCCCCCCGGGTCTCCTTTCGGGGTGAACTGATCGTTCACTACGACCCCTACCCCGAGGAGGGCTCCCTCTTTCTGGATTTCTGCGGCATCGACCCCCGGAAAGACCCGGCCGTCTTCCACCTGGATCGAACGATCCGGGATGGCCGGTTTCTCCGCGCCGGGGAACCTGAAATTCTCCTGGGCTCCTGGTTGGCGGACCAGCTGGGGGCAAAACCGGGGTTCCCCGTAACGGTTATCACCCGGACCCGCCAGGGCTTTCACCAGCTGCTGGATCTGGAGGTGGCAGGAATCTTCGACACGCCCCACCCCGGGTTGAACAGATCGACGGTCTATCTGCCCCTGGACCAGGTTCAGGAAGACCTCGAGCTGGGGGAGGCCGTCACCATGATCCATATCGCCCTGGATGAAGCCCTTCCCGGCCGGGGAGACCCGACGCAGGCAGCCCAACTGGCGGGGGAACATTCCCCGGGGGAGCCCCTGGAGGTCCTCACCTTCCACGAGATGACCCGGGAGTTTTCCCGGGCCTTTGACATGCAGGACTCGATGCTGAACGCGATTTTGCTGCTGCTGGGGCTCATCGCCGCGGTGGGAATAACCAACACCATGGTCATGGCCGTGCTGGAACGGGAGGAGGAGATCGCCATGATGCAGGCCCTGGGAATGAACCATCGGGAGTTGCGTCTTCTCTTCGCCCTGGAGGGGTCGACGATCGGGGCGATCGGGGGGCTGGTGGGGCTCGTGATCGGCGCGGGCCTCTCCTGGTATCTCGTGACCTGGGGGATCGACTACACGCCCCTCCTGGAAGATCTCAAGAGCGACTACCCCTTCAGTGGCGTTCTCCAGGGGGTCTGGAGCGTCCCCGCGCTGGCGGGCACTCCCCTGGGGGCGATCTGCCTGGCCACGACGGTAGCACTCCTTCCCCTGGGGAGGATGTTTTCCCTTCCTATCACCGATCTCTTGCGGGGGACCTGATGAAGACGCACAGAAATCACAGAGACAGATCGACACCTCCCCTGCGCGTCCCGCCATTCCCCTTCTGGCCCCCAGCGATGGCGCGAAACATTATCACCCTGGCCACACGAAATATCCTGAGAAACCGGCGGCGCAGCGTCCTCTCGGTGACGGCCATCGCCCTGGCGGCCTGTACGATCACCCTCCTCTTTGCCCTGCTGGAGGGGATCCGGGCCGATGTCCGTCACAACTCCTGGAACTACGAAACCGGAGAGGTCCGCCTGCGCCACGCCCTCTTCGACCGCTACGAGCACCTGAACCCTCTGCACTACACCGTGGCCGAGGCAGATCTTCTGCTCCCCGCCCTGCGAAGCCTGGATCAGACCCACCGGGTGAGCCCCCGCGTGCACATCCAGGGAGCAACCTTCCGGGGTGAGGAGATGATCCCCTCCCGGGGAATCGGAATCGACCTGGACCGGGAGAGGGAAGACCTCGACCTGGAGCGACTCCTCCTGAGCGGCAGGCTCCCCCGCCCCGGAACCAGCGAGGCCCTGGTGGGAGCAGGACTTGCCGAAAAACTCGGGCTTTCGCCGGGAGAACCCTTTACGGTGCTCACCACAACCCGCCTGCGCAGCTCCAACGCCTTTACCCTGGATGTAACGGGCCTCGTGGCCTTTCCTCTGGGGCACATGAACCAGACTTCCTACCTCCTGCCCCTGGAGACAGCGAGTCGGTACCTTCGTATGGAGGGGGGGGTGAGCGAAATCCTGATAAGCGGCACCGGCAGCGATACTCCCGGTCTGGTTCGGGCGGTGGACGAGGTCCTTCAGGCGCAGGGACTCGACCAGCTTCGTCCCCTCCCGTGGACAGAGGTCAGCGGTGGCTACCGTTATCTTCAGGTGGCCGATATCATCTACCGCATCATCGCCCTGTGCTTCTTTCTCGTGGGAAGCAGCGTGATCGTCAACACCACCATGATGACCATCCACGAACGAACCCGCGAGATCGGAACCCTCTCGGCCCTGGGAATGTCCGAGGGAACCCTGGTTCGACTCTTCTTCACCGAGGCATCCCTGCTGGGAACCCTGGGATCTCTGGCAGGGGTTCTGGCGGGATCTCTCCTGGTCCTGCCCGCCCAGATCGGGGGAATCGATTTCGGTTCCCGCCTGGACATGGTGGAGATCGATATATCGTCGGTAATCCATCCGCTTCTGAACCTCCAGTCGACCCTGGGGGTCTTCTGCTACTCCCTGGCCGTTGCCCTGGCAGCATCCTATCTTCCTGCCCGGCGGGCGGCGGGGCTCCCCCCCGTAGAGGCCCTGCGAGCCTGAAATCACACCATAAGGAGAACGCTATGCACCGTGGCGAACATTCCACGCTCCCTTCCCTGCTCCTCCGAAGCCCGGAGGCCCTCCTCCTGGCCCTGACCATCTTCCTGCCCCTCCCCGTCAGCGGGGAGACACCCCAGGCCTCGTACATTATCTCCCGCATGGAGGAGAACCAGACACACCCCACGAGCTACCTCGAGGGATACATCATCATTACCGACCGCTTTGGCCAGCGTCGGAGCAGCTACATCGCCCATACCAGGGGAACCGATCGGTTTCTCCTGGAGTTCACCTCCCGAAACGAGGCGGGCCAGCGGGTTCTCCGTCGCGATGGCGATCTCTACCTCTACTATCCCGACGCCCGGGAGACGATCCGTCTCACCGGCGCGGCCCTCCGGGATTCCCTGGTGGGTTCCGATATCTCCTACGAAGATATGACCGGTGGCAGGGGCCTCTCCCAGGACTACGATTTCACCCTCCTGGGAGAAGAGGAGATCCATGGCCGGGGAACCTTCAAAATAGAACTTCTGGCTCGGCGCCCCACCGTGGCCTACCCCAGACAGATCTTCTGGGTCGACCGGGAATACTTTGTCCTTCGCCGGAGCGAACAATACGCGCGATCAGGACGAATCCTGAAGGTCACGGAGGTTCTGGAAACGCGCCGGGAGGGCCCCTATCACTTTCCCTCGCGCCTGAGAATCACCGACCAGACCAGACGTTCCCGGGGAACGGAACTGGCCCTCACCACCGTCCGGATCGGCATCGATCTGCCCGGGGATATCTTCTCCCTGGACCGGCTCACCTGGTGAGGCACCCCCTGGTGGCGTCGATCCCGAGGCTCCCCTGTTTTTCAGGCAGACTTCTGGTCCTTCTGATCCCGCTGATCGCCCTGATACCCGCTCCCCTGGCGGCAGAGGATCTGCGGGTCCAGGCCGAGGTCGAGAGCCTTCTCCATCTCCTGCGTCGGGACGAGGGGGGTATGGACAGCACCAGCGCTTTCCGGGCCACGGTCGATCTGCGAAGCCCCCCCGGCCAGGCCGTGGAGGGCCGAATCCAGCTCCGGTTTACCCTTCACGATGAACATCGGGAAGAGCAGAACGGAGAAGCTTCCACCGATCAGGTCCTGACGGAACTGCTTCGAGGCTACACCCGGTTTCGCCTCCCCCTGGGGGAGAAAACCTCCCTGCGCATCACCTCGGGAAAGGACCGCCTCACCTGGGGGGCAGGCGCGCTTCTGAACGCTGGCGATCTGATCTTTGGAGCCGATGGAACCGCTCTGGTCGATCTGACGACCCTGGGAGCGCTGCGCGACGAGACGGCCTGGCTCACAGCGGTCTTTCTTCCTCTGGGAGATCTGGCCTATCTGGAAGCAGCGGTCCTCCCGCCCCTGGAGCATTCCCCGGGCGAGCACCTCCCATCCCGGCAGGGACCGGAGCAGACCAGGGCGGGCTTCCGCCTGTACCGCGCGGGAGAACGACTCTCCCTGGAAACATCCCTCCTCTACCAGGGAGAACGGGAGGAAACCACCGCTGCCGTGACGATCCAGGGCGGTGCGGGATCGCTCGACCTGTACGCAGCGGGACAGGTAACCCTGGAAGATCGACCGGACGAAACGCTCCGTCACGGTCTGGAGGAGCGCTCCCTCATGACCCTCGGCTCCCTCTGGCACCTCTCCCCGGGGTTCAATCGCTCCCTGACCCTGCGCGTGGAGGCGCTCCTTTTTCCGGGAGGGGCCTGGACCAGGGCAGAGGACCCGCAAACCGCCTCCTACGGGATCTTTCTCTATCCAGAGCTGCGTTTCTCGCCGAACCGGTCCCTCGAGCTGGTGAGCCGCAGTATGATCTCCCCCGTTGATTCCTCGGCCCACCTCTCGGGGGGGGTATCCTGGACGATCCAGAGCGGTCTTCACCTCCAGGCCTTCGCGGGTGTCCAGGCGGGATCATCGTCATCGCGGTACAACCAGGACCAGGAGGGATCCCTCTGGTTCTCTGCAGGATGTTTATACCGGTTCTGATTCTCTTCCCCATTCTGCTGTTGCGCCCCGGCTGGTCCAATCTGTTATACTTATCCCTGAACCGCTAGCCGGTACATATTACGTGAAGGGGGACCCCTGTGAAGAAACCACGCCTGAAGAATCTGCTCGCCACGGCCCTCCCCGCTGGAGCGGGGATGCTCGCGGTTCTCTCCCTCATATTCCGGGAGATCCTCCAGCCCCAGGCACCTGCGGGCCCTCTGTTCTGGGGAACCCAGGCTCTTCTGGTGGGGTCCATCATCGTCCTGGCCATCACCGGTGCTCGTCGGGGGACATCGCAATCCCTGCGCGCAGCCCTGGAGCGCTTCGCCTCGGGCCATATCTTCGACGATCTCACCCACGACGAACCCAATCCCGCCCCGGATGGAAGGGGTGATCCCCTGGAAGCACTTCTCGGCCGGGGCTTCTCGGCGTTGCGAGAACTCATCAGGGAGGTTCACGAGAGCGCCCAGGGAAGCGAAAAAGTTGGTCGCCGTCTGGCCCGGGAAGTGGCGGAAACGCTTTTTCTGATCGGCCAGATCGCCGGAGAATCGGCCGAGACGGCCCGCCTCGCCAGGAATCTCTCAACCCAGGTCGATCGGGGCGCCTCCACGGTGGAAGAAATCCAGCAGGAACTGGCCGCGCTGGTCACGCGAATCGCCTCCCAACGCGGGCTCGTCGAACAAAGCGCCACCGCTGTCGCCCAGATGTCGGCATCGATCGAGAGCGTAGCCTCCGTGACAGAATCAAAGCGCTCCTCCGCCGAGGGTCTGCTCGATCTGGCCTCCCAGGGACGATCCCAGGTCAGCACCACCGAAGGAGTTATCGGAAAAGTGGGATCCTCGGTTCAGAGTGTCAACACCATGGTGAACGTGATCAACGAGATCGCGGCCCGCACGAACCTCCTGGCGATGAACGCCGCCATCGAGGCAGCCCACGCAGGCTCCTTCGGCCGAGGCTTCGCCGTGGTCGCCGCCGAGATCAGAAACCTGGCAGAGTCCACCGCCCACAACGCGAAGCAGATTTCCCAAACCCTGAAGGAACTCGTCGACAATATCGATCAGGCCCAGGTCGCCAGTCAGCATACCGCCCGGTCCTTCGGCGATATCGAAGAGGGTGTCCACAGCGTGGTCGAAGCCTTTCAGGAGATCGCTGCAGCCACGCGAGAGCTCTCCCAGGGAACGGGCGAGGTGGTGTCGGCGACGACCTCTCTCAGGGAGATTACCACCGGAATCAGCTCCAGCGCCGACGACATGAAAAATGGAACGGCCACGGTGACGGAACTTCTCGCGTCGACCCGCCAGGCCGCCCGGGAAACCACCGAGGCCATGGACTCCATCGGGACCTCCCTCACCGCCCTGAGCGGGGGTACCACAGAGCTGACCCGCTTGGGAGCAGAGAACAACTCCCAGGTTATTCATCTCTTCCGAACCCTTCGAAATACCCAGGAGCAGGACAGCACCCGGGAAGATGACCGGTTTCAGACGGGCCTCTCGATTCAGCGCCTGGAGACGGCAAACCTGATGCTGGACCACGTGCGATGGCTCACGGAGATCCGCTCTGTCCTGGATGCGAGGGACCCGGTCTCACCGGCTCTCGAGATTCCCGATACCGCCCTGACCCAGTGGCTCCAGGTTGAGGGAAAAACCCGGACGGGAGATCCCCAAACCTACCGCCGCCTGACCGAAACCCACCGGAAAACCCGGGATCTCTCCCGGGAGCTTCCCGCGCTCTACCGGGAAAACCCGGCGGCCGCAGAGGAGCAGTTTCAGGAACTTCTCGCCGAGAGCCGCACCATCCTGGAGATACTCACCACCCTTCAGGAGGGAAGCACCCCCACCTGGACCCCCGGTCTCTCGGTGAAGGTCGATATCTTCGATGAACACCACAAACGCTGGCTCGCCATCATCGATCAGCTCTACCGGGTCCTTCGCGACGGCTCTTCCGATGAGGTCCTGGAGAAAACCTTCGACGATGTGATCGCCTACACCGATTACCACCTGGGGGCCGAAGAGGCCGCCTTTGAACATTTCGGGTATCCCCAGTGCCAGAATCACAAGGAGATGCACCAGAAGCTGGCAAAAAAAATCCACGCCCTTCACCGGGAGATGCAAGAAGGAAACAAGAAAATGGTTGCTCTTGAAGTAATGGATTTTTTGGAAGATTGGGTGGTCAAACACATCGTGAAATGCGATAAGCTCTACGCGCCGTTCTTTCAGAACCTGGAGGTTGCCCAGTTTCTGAGGGACCGGAAATTCTGAACGCCCGGAGAGACGATCGCGGAAATCCGCCCCGCCCGGAAGACAGCTCCCCTCTTCCTGCGGGAAAAAAGCCCGCGGGTTGTCTCCCCGGGAAAATCCCTCTATGATTCGCTCTTTGAAGACCTGAATTCAATATAAAAGGAGCGAATCATGAAGAAGTTTGGTTTGATCCCCTGGCTCGTCCTGGGAATCGTCTCTGGTATTCTGGTAGGACTCTACTTTCCTGGGTGGGTGGGAAATATTCTTTTCACCTTCACCCAGATTTTCGGGCAGTTTCTTTCCTACATCGTTCCCCTGATCATCCTGGGCTTTATCATCCCGGGCATCGCCGATCTGGGGGCAAAGGCAGGGAAACTCCTGGGTGCAACCGCGGGAATCGCCTATATCTCAACCCTGGTGTCAGGGATTCTTGCCTTTTTTATCTCGCGCTTGATCCTTCCGGCGATCGTCTCCCAGGGAGCGCTCGTCGAGGAAGAAGCCCTGGGGCTCACCCCCTATATTTCTCTGGATATTCCTCCCATGATGGGGGTCATGACGGCCCTGGTCACGGCCTTTATCTTCGGTCTGGGAATCAACTTTCTTCGCCACGAAAAGGCCCAAACCATCCTTTTCCAGGCGATTCAGGAGTTTCGTCAGGTCATCGTCCTGATCATATCGAAGGTCATCATTCCCCTTCTCCCTCTCTATATCGCGGGAATTTTTGCCGATATGGCTGCCACGGGTGAGGCCTTCGCCACGCTGCGCGTTTTCTCCCAGGTCTTTGTCCTGATCATCGCCATGCATCTGGGGTATATCATGCTCCACTTCACCATCGCCGGGGTTCGAAAAGGAATAAATCCCCTTCGTGCCGTGCGCACCATGGGGGCAGCCTACGCCACCGCCCTGGGGACCATGTCCAGCGCCGCCACCATACCTGTAACGCTTCAGTGCACCAAAAACAACGGTGTCTCCCGGGAGATCGCCGATTTTACCGTTCCCCTCTGCGCGACGATCCACCTGGCCGGGAGCACCATCACGCTCGTTGCCTGTTCTGTGGCCGTGCTGATCATGAACGGTGGGAACCCCGCCTTTCTGGAGTTTCTTCCCTTTATCATTCTTCTGGGAATCACCATGGTGGCCGCCCCCGGTGTACCCGGCGGGGCTGTTATGGCCGCCCTGGGGTTGCTCACCACGATCCTGGGGTTTTCACCCGCCCAGCAGGGCCTTATGATCGCCCTCTACATGGCCCAGGACGGCTTTGGCACGGCCTGTAACGTTACCTGCGACGGCGCGATTTCCCTGGTGATCGACTCCTTCGCCGGCACGAAGGAGACCAAAAACAGCTAGGGGAGAAGCCCGTAAGCACCCTCCCCCCCCAGGGCCTTCGAGCCCTGGAGGGGACTCCTGCCCGGTCATTCAGGACTGATGGGAAAAGACCCGGGGAGAAGAGATGATCTGAAGACTCTCCAGGGCTCCTTCAGGCGCTCCCTCGAGGATTGCTGCCACCACCCCCTCGCATCTTCCCTGGGACATACGCAGAATTACCCGCTCACAGGCCTGACTCTCTCCCGAAGGGGAGGAAAACCGCAGGCGCCGAACCTTCCCCACCGTAGCCCCGCCGGCCCCGGCGCGCAAGGCCCGGGACACGATCCGGTCTCCGGCCCCCTCCCGACAGAGGGCGATAATCTCCTGCCCCGGCTCGCGGCGAAAGAGGGGCTGCGTCTGCCTGGCTCCGGCAGCGGACCGCCGTCGCCAGGAGGTATCCTGTCTCAGATCGTCGATAGCAGCGATAATCTGCTCGATACTCGCGGCGTGACGTTGCTTTCCCAGACGCAATCGCGTATCGAGCAGCGCCCGATCGACCGGTGTGGAGTAAATAAACCCCCGCCCCGGGGCGTTTAATCGCGCCTCATCGATGAGAATTCTCAGAATGCTCTCCTCATCGTGGGCGGGAATCAGAAGATGGACGATCTCCTTCCGGGGGGGAATGGTAATCCGCAAGAGTCCCAGCTTGTCGCGTACGCCCGTACCGATCCCGTGCGTAATAATGGGCACGCAGAGCCCCAGCTCCAGGGCGATCCCGGCAAGATGCTCTCCGCTTCCTGGAAGAGAGAGAATAACCGTAAGGAGCGAGAGATCCCGTGTCAGCCTTCGCTGCTCTTCGACCCGATCGACCTTCTGGGCCTTTTCATCACTTCCCCGATCTTCTTCGCTCCCACAGTACTCTTCCAGTGGCTGGGAGAAAACCGACCCGTGCCCGGGACGGTCAAACCCTGCAGCTCCTGCCAGGGCCTGAAGAATTTCCTCCTCCCGATGGGCAGGCAGGGTAAACTGATACAGCTCCAGGGGACCGTCTTCCAGGGTCTTCCGTTTTCCCGGGAAAAACCCCGGCCGGTCCCGCAGAAATTGCCGAACACTCCTCCCTCCGGTAAGAAAGACCGATGCGATATCCCTCCGGGCCAGACATTCCTCCAGATCCGAGACGTAGCGGGGATGGACTGCGGCTGTTATTCGCCTTCGCGCAGGGCAATGATAGAGTCTCTCAGCCATATTACTGGGCCTCCTGATCGGGCGCGATCGCCTGGCCCTGCCGAAACTGCGCAATCAGGCCAAAAAGCTGGACCGAAATAATGGGGAAGGCCGAGGCAAGGGCGAGAACACCAAACCCCTCCAGGGTCGCCAGCTCCCCGCCCAACCCCAGCCCCAGGGCAAGAACCAGGGGAACCGTAACGGGTCCGGTGGTGACACCACCACAATCCCAGGAGATGCTCGTCATCAGCTCGGAACTCACCGCCGTGAGAAGCAGCAGTACCAGATAGGCCGGCCCCAGGATCCAGAGCAGGGGAAAATCAAAAAGAATGCGGCATACCCCCGCGACAATGCCCACTCCCACCCCGATCGAAACGGCGAGAACAACCTCCTGTCCCCGTATGGTTCCCACGGTGAGCTCCTCCACGGTTCGTCCCAGAGCCCGGAGGGCCGGTTCCGCCAGGGTAGAGCCAAAGCCGAGACCGAAGGCAAAGAGCAATACCAGGGCAATCCCCAGGGCCGTAAGGTTGGGACCGAAGAGGGGTGGCAGCTGAAGCCGGTGCTCGTAGCGCTGTCGGTGCGGATCGAACTGTTCCGGCCGAAAGGGTATCGCCTGAGGCTGGTCTCCCCGATGGTAGAAGAAGAACTGTTCCCGTTCTCCATCGGCAGAAATGCTTTCAAAGACCAACTCCGGGTCAAAACGGTCGATCACGATCCGGTCGCTCCCCCGCTCGCTGCTCCGGTAGGCTCGGGGGATCTCCCGACCCACCATGTCTCCCAGGGGACCCAGGCCAAAATGGATCCCCGATGTGAGAAAGGTCATTCCCAGAAGGGCAAAAACAATTCCCAAAAGTACCTCGTCGATGTAGCGGGGCCGCTCCCGAAGCAGAAAGAGGAGGGCGATGAGAAGCGCTGAAATGGGAACCACGGCTCGCAGGGCCCCCTGAAGCTCCCGGGAAAACACTCCCCGACCGGACCGCTCACCCTCTCCGGAAAAATTTTCCAGTGGATACTCATCGAGAAGCCGTCGCTCAAAATCCGAAGCTCGATGGTTCACCCAATCCCGGAAGGATATTCCCTCCAGAAGGGATTCCCGCAGGGCGAAATCGCTTCCCAGCTCGTGGAGCGTCTCTTCGTAGGAGCGGCCATCGGAAAAAAAGGCCCGTCTGCCCGCCTCACTGCTCTGGGAAAAGGCGCTGCGCAGGAGCGTCCCTTCGTCGATCACAACTTCCAGCGCCCGCTCCCGATAGGCCGGGGAAAAGAAGTGTTCTTCCTCTACCGGGTCGGGAACAGAGGGAGCAAGGGCCATGGCCAGGAGGAGGACACTCGCCACGGGCAGGGCCGAAGCGAGCATGATAACCCCGAAACCTCCCCCTTCTCCCCGATTCCCCGAAGATCGGGAGACACCGATCCCCAGAGCCAGCACCAGGGGCACCGTGGTGACAGCACCGGAATCCCAGGCGAGGCCAATCACACTACGAACCTTGGGATCCCTTGAGGCGATCAACGAAAGTATCAGCAGCAGGGGAATCAGGGAAAATACCAGCGGTTTCAGGGAAAAGCCCAAAGAAAAGCGGAGCATACCCAGCGCAACGGCAACACCAACCCCGCCGGCGATCGAGAGAATCACGGTGTAGCTGTGCTGTTCCAGAAGTACATACAGAAGGGGGCTCCCCCAGGGGGTGACATCCCGGCCGGCCAGCCGAAGCGCAGCAAAGGCCGGCTCAGCCAGGGTAGATCCGAGCCCCACGAAGAGTCCGAAGAGCAGGATCACCGCCAGCCCCACCCGCTGGGGAAGCTTGACCCCCGCCAGCTCGCCCAGGGGCATCAATCCCAGGACCAGCCCCTCCAGAAAGAGGGCTAACCCAATCACCACCGCCGAACCCCCCAGCGTGAGCGCCAGGGCATCTTCAAGGGGAGCTCTCAGGATCAGAAGCTGGAAGATAATGAGGTAGGCGATAATGAAAGCTACCGCTCTGACCTGTTCCTGCACACGCAATCGGGCGTATCCCCCGATCATGCGCAGGCTGTTAGTCCAGGATATCTTCACCCTTCCCTGGGGGGGGGCTCTTCTGGCCCGGCCGGGAGACCCCACTCCCGGCGCCGGGGTTTTCTATCCTGCCTGATCTACTGCGGTGTATTCCTGCGAAAATCCCCATGGGGGTATAGTACTACGAAACCCCTTAACAAAGAATCACCCCTCATCCAGGGGACCCTGATGGAGACAATCGCCGTAATCGATCATACTCTTTTACCCCCTCAGGACCTGCCAGCACCTCGCCTCCAGAATAGTGAGGGCTATCCCGACACCTTCACCGGTGCGGGATCCCAGCGGTTCAAAAGGAGCGTTGCCCCGGCAGAGCAGAGCAGAAGCGTCCCGGCGATGACAAAGGTCAGCGCGAAGGAACCGGTCCGCTCGGCCAGGGTCTGGCTGAGGCGGCTCATGATGAATCCCCCCGTCCCCCAGGCAGTAAAGAGCAGCCCGTAGTTCACCCCAAAATTTTTCATCCCCCACCAGGCCTTGGAAAAGGCCGGGAAGAGCGAGAGGTTCGCCCCGTAATTAAAGCCGATACTGGTAGCCACCAGGACCAGCAGAAGGGCGCTGTCCCCCCCCGTTACCACCACGGCAGCGAACATCAAAAGAGCCTGAACCAGGAAGACCAGCCCCAGGGTGCGGTTCTTTCCCAGCCGATCCGAGAGGATGCCCGCCGCGACACGGCCCGCCGCGTTTCCCACAGCCATGATCGCCACGGCCAGAAAGGCCATATCTCCCAGACTCCTCTGGGCAAGACCGGCAATGCTGCCGATCACCATCAATCCCGCACCGGCACCAACAAAATACAGAAGCCAGAGGAGATGAAAGGCGGGGCTTCGCAGCATCTGCCGCGCGGGAACATCTCCACAAGACCCACCCGTCGCGGCGCCCATGGGGGAAGCTCCCCGCTGGTCATCCTGGGGAGCCTCCGCTTCGGGAGAAAACCCGGCAGGAGGGTTCTTGAGAAAGAGGCTCAACACCGAGACGATCAGCAAGAACGCGCCCCCAAAGAGCGCCAGAACCCGGGAAAGGGAGAGCTGTCCCAGGAGAAAATTTGCCAGGGGGGCTATGTAGAGCGGAGCGAGACCGAATCCCGAAACGACGATCCCTGCGATCAGACCACTTCGCTCCCGGGGAAACCATTTCAGGGCAGGGGGTGTACTGGCAGAATAGCCGAAGCCGATGCCGGCACCCACAAGACCGCCAAAACCAAAAACCCACAGGGCGTACGAGGTGGTTCGGGAAATGAGGAAAAACCCGCTCGCCACGAGGAGCCCTCCGAGAAAAGCCGTGAGGGCTGGACCCTTTTTATCCTGCAACCGCCCTGCGGCGATCATGGCAAAAGCAAAGACCAGCGTGCACAGCGCATAGGGGTCGTTGAGCGACGCCGGATTCCACTGAAACGCCCCGGGGCCGCCCTGGTGGATCGACTCGGTGATCGCTTCCTTGAAGATACTCCAGGCGTACAAGACCCCCAGGGCAAGATTAATTCCCAGGCCGGAGGCCACAACGGCCCAGCCCCTGTTCGTGTTATTCTGTTTCATACCTGTCCTTTGATGTATTGGACAGGTGTACCACGTTTAGGGCGTCCCTCTCAACCCGCTTGAGGGTCGCTGCGGAAATCACCCCCGAGGATCGCCGGGCGTAACACCCGTGACTCCGTCTTCAGAAGGAAAACCCCACCGAAAGGGTATATGTTCTGTCCGAGCGATCATCCAGAGCCTGGACAATCCCACTTACAGAAATCCCCCGCCAGAGCAGATCAACACCGCCGCTGGCCAGGGCGATATCGAAATCATGGGTAGTTCCGTTGTACAGCGACTGCCCATAGAGATGCTTGTACATTCCAAAGGGAGAAATCAGAAGCCCTCCCAGGGGGAGGTGGAGCTGCACCCCCGCCAGGGGTGCGGCGTAACGGCTGTAGTAGTTCTCCCATCCCTCGCCGAGGTCCTGGGAAAAAAACTGATGCCCTCCGTCAAAACCGGCAAAGCCCAGAAGCTGGGCCCGCCGACTGCGTTCCGAACCAGCCTCGGTTGATCCCCAGAGCACAACCTCCAAGGTTGGTGCAACGCCGAACCCGGAGACACGAAGGTCCGTCTCCTCATCCTGATCGGAACCCCACGATCCATCTTTTTTTGTCATGATTGCAGCGGTTTCTTCTCCCTGGAGGTAAAAGCCACCGTACTGCAGGGAGAGCCCACCCCAGGAACGCCGAAAGAGGCGGGAGGTGATGTACAGCGACCCACCCTGGAGCGTATAGAGATCGGTCTCCAGGTAGTGCCACGAGAGTTCTGCCCGATGACGATTCGCTGCGGGGTCCCGGGAATAGGATCCGTATCCCCGAGGGGGAGGGGTGATGCTGAATCCCTCCCCCCCGGAGCGTTCCGGCGATTGGGCGCCCAGGACCCCGACTCCCAAAACCAGAACGAACAAAACAGGAAAGACCTTCATGATGCTATTATACCAGACGCCTACAGCCACAGAAAACCTTCAAATGTGTCGTACGGTACGACACATTTCCGCACCCCCCCGTTCGCCCCAGGAGGGCCCTGCCAGCGGCAGAGCTCATCAATCTTCCAGAGTTTTTCTGATCTCCTGTTCCAGATCGGTTCCCCCAAAGAGGGCGATTACCACCTCCCGTGCCCCCAGGGCTCGTTCCCGTTCGGCGGGGTTCTTCAGGGCCGCCTCCAGGGAGGTGATAACCTCCCTGACCCTTTCACGCGGAACCGGTACATCCGAAACACCCGCCGAACCTCGAGGAGCACCCCGTTGCAGGAGCTCGCGATTGCGCTCGATAATATCCTGATCGGCCAGGGATTCCCCCGAGAGAACCCGGGAGAGAAAGGTGTACTGGAGGCCCTGATCCTTGACCTGGCTGATGAGCTTCATCTTCTTCAGCCCCACCGCCTCGATTCGACGGCCGATCTCTTCGATGGGAAGAGGGTCAGCTCCCGAGGCTTGATGATGAACGTAGTGAATCATGGTTCTCACAACCTTGATGATATCGTAGGCGTAACTGCGGGAGACATCGACGGTGCGCTCCAGCCAGGAGCTGAAAGAATCGGTGCGATCGTAAAATCCCGACCAATTGGCGTGGGCGAAGTAGAGATCGAACATCATCTCCACGGAAAGACGATTCATTCGGTCGGCGTTTTTTCGTATTCGTCGCTCCAAATGATCAAAGCTGATCGGTTGTGCCGTGACGGGATCGTAATAGCGAAGGCGCAGCGCCTCGGCCGCCGGGTCGACCTCCTGGCGAACCTCGCTCCCCCCCAGGGGATCCACCACTGAGGCATTTACCTTTATTTTTGAAAGGTCATGCTTCGCCATTAATCACTCCCCGGGCGATGAGTTCATCGAGAAGGGTGGCGTATTCCGCGTAAGCCCGGCTTCCCGGGGTGAGTCGCTCGTTGTCGATCGAATAGGTCTTTTCGATTTCCGTTGCCCGATGAATAAGGGTATTTGTGGTGTAGCGACTGAAGTTCTCCCGCACCTGCTGCAGTAAAATATCCTTGATCTGACGGTTCTCTTCGTAGAAGGTGGGAACCACGGCGATCGCCTCGATCTGGCGGTTCACCAGCCGCTGGTCGCGGAGCGCGCTTTGAATATCCCGGAAGGTTGTATTTACCCCCCGCACAGCCCATTTATCGAGTTGGGTGGGAACCACCACGGCGTGGGAGGCTATCAGGCTCAGACGGGTTGTAAAAAACCGCGACGGGGGCGTATCGATCACCACATTATCGTAGTGTTCCTCCACCTCCTTCAGGGCGTTGTGGAGGAGAAACCACCGGGACGGCCCCTCATCGATGGCGGTGGTTATATCAGCGAGCTCGAGCTCGCTGGGAACGAGGGAGATCGACACTCCCTCGATTGGCCGCGCGGCCTCTTCGATGGAACACTCCTCACGGAGAACGCTACTGAGGGTGTGGTGAAACTGCAGGTCGGCAAAAAAGTGGCTCGTCGTGGCGTTTTGTGGATCCGTGTCGATCAGAAGAACTCTGCGCTTCTTATCCATTGCCAGCATATAGGCAAGACTGATCGCTGTTGCGCTTTTTCCTACACCACCCTTTACCGAAGCAACCGAAAGAACATGCATATCTGATTATTCTCCTTGCCGAACGCCCACGCGCTATGAGATCTCTGGACTGAAGATAGGGCATTTCCCGGGTCAACGCAAGGCAGAGCGATCACACTATTTCCCCCCCAGCGATCACACCCTTCTCCCCCAGCGATCACACCCTTTCCCCCCCACGGTCACACTTTTTACCCCCATCGTTCACACCCTTCACCCCCCTCCGTTCTTGTAAACTCTTTTTAAATAGTCATTTACCTTGTCTCTAAGTATACTTAAGTATAAAGAAATATTAAGAAGTATTTGACATGCTGCTTCAATCGTTTTTATAGTTGGCCATGGCAGAACAGGATTCTCTCCAGGAGGAGATAGAACGCTCCGTTGCAACGGAGATCAATTTTCTCCGACTCCCCATCTTCAGCACCTCCAAAACAACGGGAGAGCGTCAGACCGACCGGTACGACTACAGCCTTCACAACGATCTCTTTCAAATCGAGGTAACCCACGAGAGAAATCTTACCGCCTACGACCGGAAAATGCTTCTTGCCATTGAATATCTCTACCTGAAACAAAATCCCACCTTCGAATCGAATATTGTGGTGACTACCTTCAAGGAGATCGCCGATGTCCTGAACATGAGTTCCTCGAACACCCAAAAAATATACGAGAGTCTTTCGAAACTTCGCTCGGTGGAAATCAAGACGATTCTTAAAATACGACGGGACGGAAAAAGTTACGATGTAAAAAGCGAGTTTAATCTTCTCTATCGCATCACCAGAATCCAGGCCGATGTCCGGACGGGAAAAACCAGCAGGACCAATCGTGTCGAGATCGCCCTGAACGACTGGCACGTGGAAAACTTCCGGAACCGTTATTACCGGGTGGTCAACATGGGCCTTGTGGCACAACTGAAGAGCGGGATCGCCGTGAGGCTCTTCGATTATTTGAATTACACAGTCTTCTACTTCGACAAAAAGACACAAAAATACCGTCAGCGCATGCACACGGAAATACCCTACCAGACCCTGGTGGAGTATCTTCATATTTCCCCTCAACGGGGAATAAAGAACATACGCAAGCAATTTGCCACAGCGCTTCAGGAACTGCGGGACAAGGAAGTCATCCAGGCCTGGTCCTTCGAGCGACGGGTTCAGGATGTGTACATCAAACTGGATCTCATGAGATCGATCAATTGGCGGGAGGTAACGCCCGAGACGGTGGAGAAATTTCCCCTGGTGCAACCGGAAAAACCTCGGGGGAAAAAGGGTGTGGCACCGCAAAAAATCGCGCAGCGGATGAAGAGCCACGGTCTGGGGGAGGGGCAGATACGGGAACTTCTGGCGACCTATCCGGAAAAAATGATACGGGAGAAGCTGGATCAGCTGGAATTTTTACTTCGGGAGCGACCAGAGAAGGTGAAGGGGCCGAGCCGGTATCTCTATCAGTCGGTTCGTGAGGACTGGCAGGATGATGAATTCCTGAAAGATCAGGAAAAGGAGAAAAGCCAGGAGGAGGAGCGGAAGAAGTCCCGGCAGAAACAGAAGGAGAGGGATTTACAGGATGCCTACGGATCCTTCCGGGATCAGGCTCGACGGTCTTTTCTCGAGGGCCTTTCCCGGGAAGAGCGGGAAGCCTTCGACCAGCGGATCGAGCGGCGGGTGAGGGAGCAGGCTGGGACAGATCGGGAATGGATGGTGGGAGCCTTGCGGATCGCCGAACGGGAGAGGCTGCTCGACGAGGCGCTGGAGCTCCCCGATTTTGAGCTCTGGTGCAGCGTGGCGGAAGGAGGCTCCTACGGGGAAGGGGTAAAAGGGTGTGATGCTTCCCTGATGGCGATTAATCCCACCGATTCTCCCTCGGGGTTGGTATAGACCTGGCCCACCGAATCGAGCCAGATATATCCCCGTTCGGGGTGGAGATAGCGATACACGGCGCGGCCCTCCCGTCCCGTTCGGGCCGCTTCCTGGAAGGTTTCCATCGCGCGTTCCCGGTCCTGGGGATGGACAAATTCGAAGCAGGAATCGCCGAGGATCTCCTTACCGCGTCCCAAAAGCCGCTCGTGGCTGGGAGAAACATAGCGGCACCGTCCCTGAAGATCCGTTTCGAGAAGAGCATCGCAGAGGTGATCCGTGCGGGATTGGAGAAACTCATCCCGGGTTTCTGGGGTCGTAACGTCGTAGCGAAGCCCGAAGATCTGGTCGATTCTTCCTTGAGAGTCGTAGAGACAGAGGTAGTCTCCCAGAGTTGAGAAACGGGAACCGTCGGAGCGGAGCTCTTCGGTTCGAATGTGGAGCTTTCCCCGTTCCAGAAGCTGTTTCCAGAGGCTCTTCCCTTTTTCCGGATTGGTTTCAAAGAGTTGCGCCGGTCCTCTTCCCAGAAGTTCGTCAGGATTCTGACCGTACTGCCCGGCGAAGGCCTGATTGACCCGCACGATCTTCTGGGTGGCGAAGGCGCGATCGATAAGAATCTCCCGATCTTCTGTGGCCTTCCAGGTAAAGGGGGGATCGCAGCGCATAAAGAAACACCCCGCCGAAGATCCCTCAATAATTCGGTCCAGCACCGCCGAGAGCTCTTCGTAGGCGTTCCGGGCTCTTTGACGACCCGTGACATCCCGAGCCATTCCCTCGAAGGCCACGAGGGTCCCCGTCTCGTCGTAGACGGGGGAGCTCATGTGCTCGGCCCAAATCAGGGATCCATCCTTTTTTTTCCACCGCAGAACCAGGGGGTCCTTCCGGGAACGGCGATCCTTCAGGAGGTCCGGCAGAAGATGGCTGTCATCGGGGTGGATCATGCGGTACCCGATCTCGGGGTCTTGGTAGAGTTCTTCCGGGGTATACCCGGTGATACGGGTCGCCGAGGGGCTCACGTAGGAAAAGCGACGGACCGGGACGAATTCGAAGCGGTAGATCATGTCCTGGGCCTGTTCCGAGAAGAGGCGTAACCGCTCCTGGCTCTCGTGAAGCGCCGTTTCGCCCTGGCGAAGCTGGTCACGCGAGCGGAGCAGCTGTTGATTTGTTACCTGGAGCTGCCTGTTTGCTGCCTCGATTCGGGCGTTCTGGGAGATGATATTCTGCTGGGCCTCGAAGAGGCGAAAAGCCATCTTGATGGAGGCGATCAGGACGGTTTCGCCGGAGTTTTTTACGATATACCCGTAGGAGGTAATTCCCTCGGTCTTCTCCACCACGGCCTGCTCGGTGTGGGAGGAGAGAAAAACCAGGGGAATCATCCGATTTTCCAGAATCGATCGAGCCACTTCGGTTCCGTCGATAGCCCCCCCCAGGTCAATGTCCATGAGGATCAGATCGATATCGGCGTTCTTTTCGACGATCTCCAGGGCCTTCTGACCTGAATGGGCCAGGACAACGCGAAAGCCGTACTTTTCCAGGGTCATCGCCTCGGTCATGGCGATGATCACCTCGTCTTCGATGAGAAGAATTGTCTTGTGATTGCTCATGGGCATGGAATACCACCCTTACTGATCAAATAAACTTATTTACATTATAACAAATATTTCTACAAATTCAATGAAGGTTGTCACTCTACTCCTCCTTTCGGGGGGGCTCCCGGGTGGGAGGAAACGTCCCGGGGATGGTAATGGTCACCTCGATTCCCGGGTGAGCCGATATGATCCTGTAGCTTCCCTTGAGCTGCTGCGTGAGGGCCCGAACGATGGTAATTCCCAGCCCTTCCTGGATATTCTGGCTCTCGCCGGGGCCGTAATCGCGCAGGGAAAGTTCAAGCCCCCCGGAAGTTCTGGTGAGGGTGATCCGGAAGGGGATCTCTCCCGGGGAGGTGTGACCGTGGAGGGCGATGTTCTCCAAAAGTTCCCGGACGATAAGTCCCAGGGGAGCGGCCACATCCAGGGGGAGGGGGACTCCCTCGATCACCGACGCCGGGGGTGATCGGTCGGGGTGGTGCCCGTCCCCTCCCTCAAGGGCCTCGGTGCTTCCCAGGACCTGGTAGGCGATCGCGTAGAGGTAGGCCCTGGAATCGACACGGAGGTGTTCCGTGGTATCGACTGCCAGGATATAGGCCGAGGCGAGGGCCGATATCCGGGACTGTACCTTTTCCAGCGAGGCCGTATCGTTTCCCGGAGAGAGGGTTTTGTGAAGTTCGATCAGGCTGTCCAGAAACTGGAAGTTGTTCTTTACCCGGTGAAAGAGTTCCCGGAGAAGAAGTTCCCGCTCCTCCAGGGTGGCGGCGAGAATGCGTTCGTTCTGTTTCCGAGTGGTGATATCCCGGATGATGACCTGGGCCAGGGGTCCCTCGGCTGAGGGAAACGACGCCAGGGAGACTTCGGCGTCAAAGGAGGTTCCATCGGCGCGCCGGTGAACCCACTCCACCGAGAGGGACCTTCCCGCGATCGCCGAGTCGATCAGCTCCCGGGCGGAGCGGGTGCTGGGGGTTCCGTCGACCTGGAACTCCGGAGATAGATCGCCCGGGGTCGAGCCAATGAGATCCTCCCGGGGGAGACCGAAGAGCTGGGCCGCCCGGGGGTTGCCGTCGAGGATTCGCGCCTCTTTGTCGAGGATGATGATTCCGTCCTGGGCGTGTTCCACCAGGGAGCGATAGCGCAGTTCCGATTCCCGGAGTTCCGCCTCCCGGGTCCGTACCGCCCCTTCCAGACGGCGCTCCTCTTCCTGGAGGGTGAAGGAGTATTTCCGCTCGTTGTAGACCCGCAGGGTCATATAGGAAATCAGAAAGAGAACAAAGAGAGAAACCAGAAGGGTTGCTTTCCGGGGGGAATCCATCGATTGAAGTTCCTGGAGGAGGAGATGTTGCGCTTCGGCGGTGATGATGGAGAAGCGCTCGTTGGCCAGGTCGAAGGATCGGGTCTCGATCAGGTAGGTCTCCTCATCCAGCGTCGCCAGGGATCTGTCGGGGGAGGAACTCCACAGGAGGGTGGAATCGCTATTCTCGATCGCCACGATCCGCTGTCCCCGGGCGCTCAGGGGGAGAAGAAACTTCTCCCGGGCCTGGCGAAAGCTCACAACCGTTCCCAGAATCCCCCGGGGAGCTCCTTCGTGGTAAACCGGGTAGAGGAGGATGAAAAAGGGAGCTTCCCGATCGTAGGAATCGGATAGCACCAGGGGTGTTCCCTCGGTGAGAAGCGGGTCCGTCCAGAGGTCTCGAACCGCCTCGTGGATGATCGCTTCTCCCGGTTCGCGGGGGGTTCGACGCGCGATAAATCGGGGTTCTTCGGGGGAGGTGTAGAAGGCGTAGACTCGCGACTCCCCGTAGGAGGCGAGTTCCGCCGCGAGGAGGAGATTCATCGAGTCATCGGAACGTCCTCCGGCGAGATAGTCGGGAAAGGAGTAGGTGGCGAGGATCAGGTTTTCCTCGAGGAGCCGGAGAAACCCCTCCTCGATAGCCCGGGTTGCCAGTTCCGTCTGGAGGGCCCGGTTTTCTGCGGCCAAAGAGAGGTGCATGGCGAGGGTGGTGCGGTCGGCAAAGGAGAGCGACCCCAGGACCAGGGCGAGCGAGACCAGGATCACAGCGATATACCGCACTGGTGATGGAGATCCCCCCCCGCTCTTCATGCACTCAAGTCTATGTGTTTTTGCAAATTCCGCAAGAACTCCCCCGGTCCCGGAACGGGCGGGGGACCGGGGGGAATGAAGGTGGTCAGAGGAAGGGGTCGATCTCGCTGCCCCGTCCCGTGGCGCGTTGCCAGGAGAAGTAGGCGTTCAGGTAATCGAAGACCGCCGAGAAGTAGCTCAACCGGGCCTGTTCGAGGCTCACCCGGGCGTCCTTCAGGTCGAGCTGGGTGGCCATGCCGTTTTCCAGGAAGTTTTCCGTGACCTCGAAGGCTTCCTCGGCGGTGGCCATGGTCTGCCGGGCCGATTCGATTCGCTCCTGCGCCTCCTGGAGGGTGAGGCGGATGTTCTGAAGCTCCGTGGAGATATCGGACTCGCGTTGGGAAATTTCAATCTGTGTTTTGGTCAGCTCCAGCTGGGCCTGGCGTACCGCAGCGGGGCGGCTTCCCCCGTAGTAGATGGGCACGGCCAGGGTGAGTCCCAGGGTGAAGGTGTCGGTCCAGTCGTCGCTGCTGAATCCCGAGAAGCCGTCGCTCGAGGCTCTGCCGCCGTAGTTGACCGAGGCTGTCACGTTGGGGTAGTAGGCGGCGCGCTGGGCTTCCACGTTCAGCTCCTGCATCCGTTTCTTGCTCAGGAGCATCTGGAAATCGGGGCGGAGCGCCGGGTTTTCCCAGGCCGGTCCCGTATCGGGGAAGTCCGGGTAGGTCTCGAGGGTTCCCTCGATGGAAAGTTCCCGATCCCGGGGAAGGCCCGCCATGTTCTTCAGGTGTTCCAGGGCGATCTGGAGGTTCCGTCGTGCCTGGGTGGTGTTGGGTTGGGTCATCTTCCAGTTAACCTCGGCCTGGAGCGCCTCCAGGCGGGAGGCAACCCCCGTCTCGTAGCGGCGCAGGGCGTCGCGGTAGTTCTCCTGGGCGATCTCCTCGGAGGATTCCCGAACCCGCAGAACCTCCTGGAGCAGAAGGGTCTGGAAAAAGAGCTGTTTCGCTGCGGTGATGATCTCCTGGTGCGCCGTCTCGTAGACCCGCCCGGTGAAGGAGGTGAACTGCCGGCTCACCTCGAGCCCCCGAAAGACGGACATGTTGAAGATATTCTGCTCCAGGGATATTCCCAGAGAAAAGTCGTTGTCCTTGCTCACCGTGACGTCGCGGTACCTGATCGGGTAGGGGCCACTACCATTACCCTCGGCGAAGGCGGGAACGGACTGCTCGATTTCCAGGAGGTTTCGGGCGTAGCCAACCTGGGCGCCCACCGAGGGGAAGAGCTGGGATCGCACAGCCCGCTCCTGGGTTGCTGCCAGGGAGCGGTCCGTGCGGGCCTGTTCCAGGTCCCGGCTGTAGGACTCCACCAGGTTGATGAAGGCGGCAAGGTCCAGGGTCTCTTGGGCGAAGAGCTGACCCGACAGGGGGGCCAGGAGGAGCACTCCCGCGATCGCTGATCGAACGAGGGTCTTAGTCATGGTGGTTCCTTCCTTTTTTGGGGTTCGTCCCGGCGGTGTCTTTCCGGGATTCTATCAGATTTTCGAAAGCGGGGATCACAAAAAGCGAGAGAAAGGTGGTTGTGGCGAGGCCGCCGATGCTCACGATTCCCATGGGTTGTCGCATCTCGGCACCCCAGGCACCGATTCCCAGGGCCATGGGGAGCATTCCCAGGATGGTGGCGCTGTTGGCCATCACGATGGGTCTGAGTTTTGCCGGGGCCGCCTCGAGGAGGGCCTGGCGAACACCGCGGCCCTCCCGGCGCAGCTGGTTGGCGTAGTCCAGAATGAGGATCGCGTTATTCACCACGAGCCCCACCAGCATGACGATAGCCAGCATGGAGACGATGTTCATGGTTTTCCCCGTGAGGAGAAAGGCCACCACCACCCCGATCAGGGAGAGGGGGATGGTGGAGAGAATCAGAAGGGGCTGAACAAACTTCTCGAGAATCGCCGCCAGGAGCATATAGGTGAGGACGATGGCCAGAATAAAGACGAAGAGAAACTCCCGGACCGTCTCCTCCAGCATCTCGGCGTCCCCTCCCCAGGACAGGCCGTACCCCGGAGGGAGGTCCAGGGAGTTCACCAGATCCTGAATCGGCTGGTTCACGTGTCCCAGGACGTAGCCCGGGTCGAGATCGGCCGAGAACTCCACCGAGAGAATCTTGTCCTCCCGCAGGATCGTGTCGCCCGCCTGGGAGAGTTCCACCCGGGCAAAATGTTCCAGGGGAAAGATTCCGGCCTCCGTGGGGATCAGGATCTGGCCGATCCGGTCGGCGCCCGAGACATCCTCCTTCGCCAGGGCAACCCTGATATCGTACTCCTCGCCGCCCTCGCGGAAGGTGGACATCACCAGCCCCTCCACGGCTCCCCGGACGGTCAGGGCAAGATCCTGAACGGTGATTCCCGCGTGGACCAGCTTCTGTCGGTCCGGGTAGAGCACCACCTCGGGGCTCCCCGGCTTGTTGGAGCTGTCGATATTCCGCAGACCGGGGATATCGTCCAGTTTGGGGCGCAGCGTCGCGGCCAGCTCTTCCAGGACTTCCCGCTCCAGTCCCTGGAGGTAGAACGTGACCGGGGCCATGCCGCTCTCGCTCTGGGAAGAGGAGACGCGGAAGATCGCTCCCGGGAGATCGGCCAGATCCTCTCCGATTTGTGCGGCGATGATCTCGTTGGAGACCCGGTCCGATCGCTCGATGAGCTTGATATCTACCCGGGCCAGGTTTGTTCCCCGATTCAGGGCGCTGGTGGAACCCAGGGTGATTACGGCGTTCTCCACCTCCCTGTAGCGGGCGACGCGGCGTTCCACCTCCCTCAAAAGCGCTGCTGTCCGGTCCAGGTCGGAACCTGTGGGGAGCTCCACATCGATCCTGACCGTTCCCTGGTCCATGGCGGGAGAGAACTCGAAGGGGACCTTCCCGAAGAAGGACATGGCCAGGAGAAAAATCAGAATGGTTCCCACGATGAGCAGGGCGCTGCGGAGCTTGCTGTGGAGGGTTTTTTCCAGGATGAAGGCGTAGCCCCCTTCCATGAGGCGAAAGAAGGCCTCCAGGCGGTCCCCCAGGGGGTGTTTCTTTCGGTCCACCTCGGGGAGCAGGAGCGATGCCAGCATGGGGGTCAGGGTGAAGGAGATCAGGAGCGAGAAGAGGGTGGCGAAGGAGATCGCCAGGGCGAACTCCCGGAGAAAGAGCCCGGCGATCCCGCTCATGGTGGCCATGGGAAAGAAAACGGCGATGTTCGTCATGGTGGAGGCCACCACGGCCACGGTGACCTCTGCTGTCCCCCGGGCTGCTGCGGTCCTGCGGTCGTGGCCGAGCTCCTTGTGGCGAAAGATGTTCTCCAGAACCACCACGGAGTTCATGATGAGCACCCCCACGGCGGTGGCGATCCCCATGAGGGACATGATGTTCAGGGACATCCCCAAGAGGTCCATCACGAAGAAGGTGGGGATGATCGACATGGGCATGGAGAGGGCGATGATCAGGGTGGATCGCAGGTCGTGGAGAAAGAGCAGGAGCACCAGGGCTGTGAGAAGAATACCCAGCAGAATATTGGAGAGGGTGTCATCGACGCTTCCCTGGATCGCCTCGGCGGAATCGCTGGTGATCGCCAGATCCACGCCTGCGGGAAGCAGTTCGCGCAGCGCCGGCAGCAGGGCCCGAACGTTTTGGGCGATCTCCACGGGATTTCCCTCGGGGGTCTTCATGACCTCCAGGGTTACGGTGTTGCTGAAGTGCTCCCCCGTGAGGTTGTCCAGAAAGGAGGTTCGTTCGCGCATCTCCTCGCCGGTGTCGATAATCCGGGCGATGTTGCCCAGGATTTTTCGCTCTCCCCGCACGGGAATCTCCAGATTCGAAAGATCCTCGAGAGAGAGGAACCGACCGTCGAGGCGGACGGAAAAATCCTGCCCCCCCGTCTGGATCGCACCGCCGGGCATATCCAGATTTGCCCCGGCGATGGTTCGGGCCAGGCCGGGCAGACTCAGGGCGTTCTCGTAGAGGGCGTGGTTGGAGAGCTCCACGCGGATCTCTCGTTTCCGGTTTCCCGAGATATTGACCTGGCTCACCCCGGGGATCCGCGAGAGGTGGTCCCTGAGGGTGGTCTCGGCCAGCTCGCCGATCGTGACCGCCTCCAGATCGCCGCTTGCCACCAGATTGACCACAGGGGTTTCGGTGATGTTGAGCTTCTGGATGATGGGGCGCTCGGCGTCATCGGGAAGATCGTTCAGGATGGTATCGACTTTATCCTTGGTCTCCTGGGTGGCGATATCGGGATCCTTTCCGATATCGAACTCCAGAATAATGATCGATACGCTGTCGAGGCTGTAGGAGAGCATTTTTTTCAGGCCGCTCACGGTGCTCACCTCGTCCTCGATAAGCTGTGAGACCTGGCTGGCTACCTGATCGGGGTTCGCCCCGGGATAGACGGTCTGGATGGTCACGTAGGGGATGTCCACGGCGGGCATCATGTTCAGGGGCAGGCCGATGAAGCCGATGGCGCCGAAGAGGAGGGTGGCCGCCAGGACCATGGTCATCAGTACGGGGCGGCGGATAGAGAGATCCGATAGAAACATAGTCTTCGTTCCCCCTTTTCTAAGGTTGCATCAGGGGCGATTCCTGCCCCATGACCCGAAGGGTTCGACCCTCCCGAAGCTGATCGATGCCCTGGGAGACCAGGTGATCTCCCGGGACCAGGCCCGAAAGAACCTCCCGATACACCCCCTGGTGACGTCCCAGGAGAACCGGTCGACGTGCCGCCCGGCCCTCTTCGGCCACGTAGACGTAGAAGCCCTCGGCGTCGGAGCGCAGGTCCTGCTGGAGGAGGAGGATCGCCTCGTCCTGCCGGTAGGTCTCGATGTGAATGGTGGCGGTGACCCCGCTGCGTACGGCAAGATCGGGGTTATCGAACTGGAGTTTGGTGGAGAAGGCCCGGGTGGTTTTATCCATGGCCATATCGATCTCCTGGACAACACCCCGTATCTCCCGGTCCCGCCAGATCGCCCGGGCGGGGAGGCCGGGGGCGATCATCTCGGCGTGGTGATCGCTGGTCCAGACCGTCGTCTTCAGGCGGTCGAAGACAGAGACGGTGAACAGGGGGTCTCCCGGCTGGACGTTGTCCGATTCCGAGACGGCCATGCGGGTAATGTAGCCCGTGAGGGGCGACTGAACCTCTACCATCTTGCGGGCGGTCTGCCAGTTGGCCTGGGCTACTTCGAACTGGGTTCGTGCGTTGTCGTAGGCCTGACGCGAGACCCCCTCTTCCAGATGGAGGCGGCGGGTTCGCTCGTAGGCCTGGCGGGCGTTTTCGAGGTTGACCCGGGCCTGCTCGAACCCTACCGAGGGGTTGTCCCGGGGAAAGATCACCACCGGCGTGTCCCGTCTCACGCGGTCACCCACGCGGAGGCGGATCTCCTCGACCCGGTCGGATACCAGGGCCGTGGCGGTGGATTCGGTGATCCCGCTGAGCCGACCTGTGTAGCTCACGTAGGTCCGGAAGGGGGTGGTCTCGACGGGTCTGGTGATGACGGGAACTCCCTCGGCGTGGTGGATCTCCTCGATGCTTCGCGAGGAGCGTTCTTCGGGCCCGGCGCATCCCGGGAGGGTCAGGAGAATCAGAGCCAGCGGGAAGAGGAAGGGCACGGCGTCAGGCCTTTTCATGGATACTCCTTGTGGAATGGTTGGGCGAGGGGGCAAAGCCCCGGACGATGAAATCGGCGATGTGGCCGATCTCTTCCCGGGAGAGGGTGGTTCCCTGGTAACTCGATTCCAGAAAGACCCCCACTATCAGGGCATGGAGCGAGAGCTGGGCCGTGGAGGCCGACCAGCGGGAGAAGATCTGGCCCTTCTCGATCGCTTCCTGCAGGAGGGTGATCCCCCGGCCTGATGCAAGATCGTTCAGTTCCTCCGACGAGGCCTGGGTGGTGAGGGATTCCCGCAGGATAAACTCCTGCATCATCCGCCACCGCCGGTCCGAGAAGAACCGCGAGAGCATGGTGGTGATCGCCCGGTGAAGCGATTCCAGCATGGGCAGGTCGCTTTTTACCGCCTCTTCCTGGAGTTCGTCGTAGTACGAGCAGGACTGGCTGACGATCTCCTCGAAAAAGGCTTCCTTGTTCTTGAAATGCCAGTAGATCGCCCCGCGGGTGACCCCCGCCTTTCGGGCGATATCGCTCATGGTGGCGGCGGTAAAGCCCTTTTCGGAGAAGACCTGGAGACCTGCGTCGAAGATGGCCTCCCGGGTCTGTTCCGATTCCTCTTTTGTTCGTCTCATTTACATACATCCTTGATTGTATGTATAATTCCCCCGGTCGATCCATGTCAAGAGAAATGTATCGGGTATTTCACAATAATGCTTTCATTTTTCTCGCCCTCGGTGTCCGTCGTCTCCTCTTCCCGGGGAGGGGAGCGGACGATCCAGGTTCTGGCGGTAGGTTCGGGGAGAGACTCCCTGGTGCGTGCGGAAGAATCGCGAGAAGTAGAGGGGGTCGTCGAAGCCGACCCGGCGGGCGATTTCCTGAATTGGTGTCTCGGGTTCTTCCTGGAGGAGTCTCCGCGCCCGCTCCAGGCGGGTCTCTGCCAGGAGGGAGGAGAAGGATTTCCCCGTGACCTCCCTGAGGGCCTGGTTGATCGTCGAGGGAGACCGTCCGTAGCGGGCGGCCAGGTCGCTCATGGTCAGGGGGGTATCGCAGGAGCTACGGATCGTCTCGCGAATCGCGTCGGCCAGGCGGGTTCTGCGGGCGGTGACGATCCGGTGGTCCAGGATGTAGGAGGTGGTGATTCTCAGAAGCTCCAGGATGCTCTGGAGCTGGTCTGTGGTGCACCGGGGGAGCTCCTGGTAGGCCTCACGGAGCGCGCCGGGCGAGAGGGACCCGCAGGGACAGTGAAGATCGGGCGGGATTGTCCGGTCGTGGCGGAACTGTCCCACCAGGATGTAGCCCACGCAGTGCTGGTCCGCCAGGAGGGGGAAGATCGCCTCGGCCAGGCCGGCGTGACAGGTATAGTGATGAGCCGTTCCCCGCTGGCGGGCGATACTGGCCTGGCAGCGGTCGTTCTCCCGGCAGCGGTGGCGGAGATGGAGCGACTCCTGCACCAGTCGGCAGTAGCGGGAGAGCTGGTGGGCCTCGCCGGGGAGGATTTCCCGGCCCTCCAGATCAAGCAGGGAGGTGCGAAACCCGAAGGCCCGGGCGATATGGGTGAAGATTGCCAGGAGTTCTTCCTGAACGATCAGGTCCTTCAGGTCTGTGGCGTGGGCCGACCCGGGAGGGGAGGGGAAAAACATAGATTCATTGTTTCCCTTTTGTGTTGATTTGTCCATGTTTTCCCCGAAACCTGTATGTTCATCTCCTCCCGGGGGCGCTACTATCACCGGTATAGCTCGATTCGGGAGGTGATCCGTGGCGGTTGATTTCAGGGCTCTGATGGAGCGGTTTTGTGTAGCCGGAGATTTTGTCGAGGCCTGTCCCTACGGAAGCGGGCACATTAACGATACCTACGCCGTTACCATGGACCAGGCGGGCCGGACCGTGCGGTATATCCTGCAGCGGATCAACCACCGGGTTTTTCCCGATCCTCCCCGACTTATGGAGAACATTCACCGTATCTGCCGGGAGCTGGGAGCGGGCTTGCGCCGGGACGGCGAGGAGCGGTCCTCGCGCCGGGCCCTGACGGTGGTCTGTACCCGCGAGGGTGCGCCCGTCCACCAGGACGATCAGGGCGGGTTCTGGCGGGTCTATTATTTTATCGAGGGCGCTCTGGGGTACGACGTGGTGGAAAACCACCGCCAGGCCTTCGAAGCGGCCCGGGCCTTCGGGGAGTTCCAGCGACTTCTCGCGGATCTCCCCGGTCCGCGGCTTCACGAGACGATTCCCGGGTTTCACGATACGCCCCGGCGGCTGGAGCGGTTTCGCCAGGTTTTTGCGGAGGCTCCCCGGCCCCGGAGGGAGGCGGTGCGGGTCGAGGCCGAGTTTTTTCTCTCCCGTCACGACGAGGCTTCGCGGCTGGTGTCGTTGCAGCGCCAGGGGCTGCTGCCGGAGCGGGTGACCCATAACGACACAAAGCTGAACAACGTTCTCATCGATCAGGAGACTCACCAGGCGGTGTGCGTGATCGATCTCGACACGGTGATGCCCGGCCTGGTTCCCTATGATTTTGGAGATCTCGTGAGGACCTCCACCACCAGGGCTGTCGAGGACGAGCGGGATCTGGAGAAGGTGCGTTTCGACAGGGAGTTCTTCCTGGCCCTGGCCCGGGGCTATCTCTCCTCGGCCGGGGCGTTTCTCACCCCCCTGGAGCGGGAGCATCTGGTTTTTGGGGGGTTTCTGATGACCTACGAGGTGGGGGTGCGGTTTCTCACGGATTACCTGGAAGGGAACGTCTATTTCAAGACCGCCTACGACGAGCACAATCTGGTGCGGGCCCGCACGCAGATCGCCCTGGCTTCGCAGATCGAGGCGGTCCGGGGGGAGCTCGAGGAGGAGCTTGCTCAGATCGACCGGGCTTGAGCGACCAGGTCCTGGGCGTCCAGCTCCCTGATGAGGCCCACGATCGTACTGGTGCGGCGGAGCTGAAACTTCTTCAGGATCCGCCCCACGTGGCTCTTCACGGTTACCACTTCGATATGCTTTATCTGGGCGATCTCCCGCTGCTTGTAGCCCTGGAGCAGGAGCTGCAGGATGCCCACCTCGGCCGGTGAGAGGGTCATGAAGATTTGGGTGAACCGCTGGAGCTCTTCCTTGTACTGGCCGGCCTTCTGCATGTGTCGCCGCAAGGTCTCGGCGGCGTAGCTGTGGATGGGCGCGTCGCGCCCGCCGGCGCGCCTGACCGCCGCGATGATCTCCGTCATCGATTCGGTTTTTCGTATATAATCGATAGCCCCCGCCTCGAAGGCCGAGAGAATGCGTTCTTCCTCGTCGTGACAGGTGAGAAAGACCACGCGGATGTCGGGGAAGCGACGATGCATCTCCCGGCAGCAGGTGATCCCCGCCGTGGGTTCCTCCATCTCGATATCCAGAAGGACCACATCGGGCTGTTCCTGCTCCACAAAGGCCAGGAGCTCCGCCCCCGAATGAAGGCTCGCCAGGACGGTAATCTCCGGTTCGTGATTCAGAATGCTCGTGTAGATCCGGTTCAGTTCGGGGTAATCCTCGGCGACGACGCAGCGGATGGGGGATTCGTCGGTCACGGGATCTCTCCGGGCGATCGGTCTTCGGGAATATAGAGTTCCATCCGGGTATACACTCCTTCGGTGCTCTCCACGTGGAGGGCACCACCAAAGGCTTCCACGAGCTGCCGAGAAAAGGCAAGCCCCAGTCCCCAGCTGCGGATCGAGGGCTTGGTGGAGAAGAAGGGGTTGAAGATCTGCTTCTGGTGCTCCCGGGAGATTCCGCAGCCGTTGTCGGTGACGCGGATCACGATGTGGGAGAGATTGCGTTCGCAGGAGAGGTGAATCCGGGGAGCGGGGTGGTTCAGGAGCGCTTCCTGGCTGTTCACAATGAGGTTGCGCAGGATCTCGCCGAAGTAGTGCTCGTCCACCACGATCGAGGCCTGGGGAATCGGGTTGCTCACGGTTACCTGGGGGAACTCCATGACGAGGGGAGTCAGAAGCCGATCGAGGGTAACTTTCTGGCAGGAGAGGGTGATCCGGTCGTGGAGGGCGGGGATCGACGAGAGCCGTGCGATGGATTGTTCGCAGATCGAGAGGATCTGTTGAAGCCGATCTCCCGGGGCGGGCGAGGGGAGCTCCCCCGGGGCTGTCGCCGGGGCCTCCTGGAGCAATCCCTGTTCGGCCAGAAGCCGGATCGCGATGAACTGGTTCTTGATGGAGTGGGAGAATATTCTGATGCCGCTGTGGGCGGTCTTCATGGTGGCCTGGAAGGCCCGCCGGCGCTGGATCGTCTTCAGCTCGAAGGAGTTGTAGACCAGGGCGGTATAGATCAGGGCCGCCATGGAGAGAAACGAGAGCAGCACGATCGACGATGCCAGCACCCGCGTATAGGGCAGGCTGACATGTTTCAGCGTGGAGAAGCGCCAGATATGGATGGAGTGGCTGGGAAACCAGAAAAAGAGAACCACCACCAGGACGTGGATCGGCATGATGCCGCCAATAATGAGGAGTGATTGCTTCTTGAATATCGACGGTGTTTTCAGGTGGATGTATCCCATGAGGAGGGCACTCCCCGTGAGGGAGATGCGGATAAGCCAGCGCAGCAGGGAGTTGTAGAGATAGAGCGTCGAGAGAACCCGGGGAATCGCGTGAAAGATCGTGTGGGGTTGAAAGAGCATCTGGAGCAGGGCGGGGTCGTTCAGGAGAATCGCCCCCGCGATGATGAGCATCATCAGATATCCTCCGGTCCGCACGGACCGGTTCGGATGAAACGAGAGGGGGTATCCCAGAGCTCCCAGAAGATAGAGGGTTATGCCCAGGTTCATGAGACGGTACATGCCGAAGACCGAGAGGTTCAGATAATAGTTGAGCCGCCATATCAGGAGATTCTCTCCGCCAAAGAGGGGGTTCATGATGAAGTTGGCGTAGGAGATGTATTCGGTAAAAAAGAGCAGTCCCAGCAGGGCCAGGCAGATCCCCAGGGGCATCATGAGGAACCAGAGGATGTTCAGGGTTTTTCTGTGCCGGAGCAACACCACCAGGGCGAAGAGCAGATAAGCGAGAATGAGGTAGAACATCTGGGGTTATTCTATCACAGGAGACGGCCCGGAGGCCGCCTCCTGCGGGGGAAGCGCTAGCGGTTTCGCCAGAAGGCGATCGTGTCGGCCTTCATGCGGGAGATAAACTCCTCGGGCGTGATGTTCCCGAAGACTAGGGCGTTATCCACGGGGTAAAAAACGTTGGCAAACCACTCGGGATAGAGTTGCATCACCCCGTCGTAGGAGACGTGGAAGCGCTGGGCCCCTTCCAGGGTAGGGCGGACCCCCTCAAGCAACCGGGGGTAGGCAGCATCGGTGCGTGCTGCAATGTTGATCGTGTCCCGGGCCAGCTGGTTGGCGTGTTCCTTGCGGCTGATGAAGCGCATGAACTCCCGGGCTGCTTCGGGGTTCTTGGCTTCCACGGGAACGGCGAAGCCGATCAGATAGGCCTCGACATCACCCACCGATCCAGCGCCGCCGGGGACTTCCGGGAAGGGGTAGAACCCCACCTCAAAGCCATCGACGGTTTGTTCCCGGGTTTCCGAAGGAATCCAGGTTCCGCAGAGAATCGACCCCGAACGGTTCAGGGCCCAGTCGGCCTGGGCGGCGGGATAGTTGCTTCCGGCATAACCGGGCTGGAAGAAGTTTTCTCCCCCCGCGCTGAGCTGGTAGACCATTCGTGCCGCCTCCAGGTATCCCGGCTCATCCCAGGTTTTTCCGGTGCGGTCCCCGGCGGCGCGGGCCAGGTGTCCCGGTCCCATCACGCGGGTCAGGGCCCAGTAGTAGTAGTAGGCGTTATAGAAGGAGATATTTCCATCCAGCGCCAGGGGCGGAATCCCTGCAGCTTTCAGATCGCGGTTCACCTGGATGAACTCGTCCCAGGTCCGGGGGGCCGAGAGACCCTGTTCGGCGAAGAGGGTTTTGTCGTAGAAGAAGCCCGATGTGATGAACTCGTAGGGGAAAAAGTAGATCTCGTTGTTATGAGCGTAGAGGGTGATCACGTTCTCGTCGAAGAGATCCATCATGGTGGGCTGTCCCTCGGGGCCGGGAGTCTGGTAGAAAAAATCCGTCAGGGGTTGGACCAGGATGCCGTCGTTGCGCAAAAAGGCGCCGGCGAGCTCGCTGAAATCCTGTTCCACGATGTCGGGGACATCTCCCATGAGGATGCGGCTGCGGATCTTGGTGAGTACGTCGCGTCCGGCGAAGCTGATATCCACGCGGATCCCCGTCTCGGCCTCGAACTTTCGTGCCATCTCTTCCATGTACACCGCCTGGGGTTCCCCGGGGTTCCACATGGAGGCGTACTCCAGCACATCCTCCTGGACCTTCTCCCGCTGCCCTCCCGCAAAGAGGGGCGCAGCCAGGACCGTTGCGATCAGACACGCCGCAAGTATGGTTCGTTTCTTCATTCCGGTACCTCCATTTTTTATTCCTTCACCGCTCCCATGGTCATACCGGCCACGATGGTGCGGGAAAGGAGAATAAACAAAAGAAAAGTGGGGATTACCACCAGGGTGAAGGCTGCAAAGAGGGAGACCCAGTCTCCGGTATACTGGAGACTTCCCTGCAACGCGTAGAGTCCCCGGGAGAGGGGATAGAGGGACTGGCGGTTCAGAAAGGTGAGGGCCAGCAGAAACTCGTTCCAGAGCCCCACGAAGTTGAGCACCGCCGCAGCGACCAGGCCGTTTCGGGCCAGGGGAAGCATGATCTGAAAGAAGGTTCGGATCGGTCCGCAGCCGTCGATCTCGGCGGCCTCCTCCAGCGTCCTGGGGAGCGTCCGGAAGTATCCCAACAGAAGAAAGACCGTGAAGGGCACCGAGAGGGCCACGTAGACCAGGATGAGTCCCAGGAGATTGTTGATCAAACCCAGGCGGAAGAGCAGAAAAAAGAGCGGCACCAGCAGGAGCTGGTAGGGTATGCCCATGCCAAAGGAGACGATTCGCGTGAGCCCCTCCCGGAAGGGAAAGGGAATGCGGGCGAGAACGTAGGCGGCGGGGGCGCTGATCGCCAGGAGAGCCAGCACCGAGGGAAGAACCAGGAGCAGGGAGTTGATAAAGTACCGGCCCAGCTGGTAGGTGACCCAGACCTTCTCGTAGTTTGCCGTTTGGGGTGTGGAGAAGAGCGCCCAGATATTGCTGAAGAACTCCCGGTTCGTCTTGAGGGAGCTGTTAATCACCCAGAGAAAGACGAAAATCGAGAAGCCGCACCAGAGATAGAGCAGGGCCCGCGCGAAGATCTCCCACCAGGTCAGTTTCCCGATTCGTCCAGCCACAGTCACTCCCTTCCGCCTGGCGGCCCCGCGGCGCCCGGCAGATCAGTATTGGATCTCATCCCGCTTTGTTACCCTGGTGATCACCAGGTAGAAGGCCACCACGATCAGAAACATCACCACGCCCATGGCGGTGCTGTAGCCCATGCGGTACATGGTGACACGCCGTCCGAAGGCGGTGATATACATATAGGTGGCCAGGTTCTGGGCGCCCGCCTGGGGAACGTCCACGCCGCCTCCCCAGGCGTAGAGGAGGGAGAACTCCTTCACCGCAGCGATACACCAGTAGATGATGGTGGTGATCAGCACATCCCAGATCATGGGAATTTTCACGGAGAAGAAGATCCGCACCTCCGAGGCGCCCTCGATTCTGGCCGATTCGATCTGATCGGGCGGCACCCGCTCCAGGGCCGACGAGAGAATGACAAAATAGAATCCCGAGTACATCCATACCAGAGCAACCAGAATCGCCCAGAAGAGCGTCTCCGGAGCGGTCCAGGTGGGCTGGATGTGACCCAGGCCGATGGCGCGCAAGAAGCCGTTGAGCAGACCGTACTGGTGGTTGTATATGAACGACCAGAGGATCGCCACCGCCACGGGGTTGATGATTGAGGGGAAGTAGATCAGCCCCCGCATGAAGCCCTTGCCCCTGGGACCGGTGGCGATGAGGCCGCTCAGGAAAAAGGCGATGGCGAAGGTGAGGATCCCCCCGAAGAAGATGATGCCGAAACTGTTGGCCATGACAACCCGCCAGAAATGACGGTCCCGAAGGAGTTCCTGGAAGTTCCCCAGGCCGATAAACCGCATGTCGGCGGTGAAGCCGCTCCAGTCGAAGAGGCTCACGTAAAAGGCCCGACCCGCCGGATAGAGGAAGAGTCCTCCATAGAGAAGAAGGCAGGGAGCGAGGAAGGTCACCACCATGGGCAGGTGTTTTCGTTTCATGGGCCCCCCGTTTCGTACCATGAGGCATTGTAGGGACCGATCGGGAGAACCGGCAAGTATGAAGTTCCTTGCGATCTTTTGCGGGTTTTCTGCTCCGGCGAGAGCCGAAGGTATGATGCCCGGTCATACCTTTTTGTCATTTTTACCGGGTTTTTCTGGAATCATCGCTGGTTCTCCCCTACTATGAAATAAGAGATGTTTCCGGTGAGGATCCTGACACCAAAACTCTTCACCCGGGGGCCCAGGTGATGCTCTGGCAGGGGGCATCGGCAAGGAGTGAACATGAAGCGATCCCGCACAACGACGATCGGGAAGGAGATCCTCTTTTCCGTGCTGATAACCTTCTCGGTGATTTCCTGCGGTCTGGCGGCGGCCCTGGCGATTCCCCTCTACCGGGCCCACGCCAATCGGGCCGAGGTCTACATTGTGGAGAGAAACAACGCGATCTCCACCTTTATCGAGGGATTTTTCACCGAGATCTACAACACCGTGAACGTTCTGTCAGAACACCCCGGGGTGATCGGGGCGATGCGTTCCGGCGAGAACCGCGCCCAGGCGCTGGATCTCTTCACCCGCTTTGCCGGGGCGAACCCCAACATCACCTACGTCTACTCGGGCTACGCGGGAGGGGAGCTCCTGATCGAGGGCTATACCCCTCCCGACGATTTCGACGCCACCAGCCGTCCCTGGTATCGCGAGGCGATCGCTGCCGGTTCTGCCATCGCCCTGGGGAATCCCTATCAGGATATCAATACCCGGGAATGGCTGCTTTCCACCTCCCGGGCTTTGGACGAAGGGGGAGCCCCTCAGGGGGTGGTGGCCGTGGACTGCCGGATCGATGATTTTCTGGAGGTGATCAACCAGCGGCTCGACTACGAGAGCGCGTCCACCTTTGTGGCCAATGCAGCGGGGGAGATTATTCTCCACACCGATACCGATCTGATCGGGCGTTCCCTGGAAGAGATTCTCCAGAACCGGCGTGACTGGGGATCGCGTCTGGTGATGGCTTCCCTGGGTGGAGAGCGCCATCTGGCGAGGATCCACCAGCTGGATCGAAGCCAGTGGCAGGTGGTTACCGTGGTGAGCGCCCGGGAGGTGATCGTGCCCATTCTCCGGCAGATTCTCCTGGTATTACTGATGGTGCTGGCTATCTCGGGGGTGCTGGGGGTGGTGCAGAGCACCTTTCTGGGCCGGAAACTGGGACGACCCCTGGTTCTTCTGGGGAGCAGTCTGAAGGACCTGAGCGAGGGCCGGATCGTCAATCGCGAGCTCGCTGCCACAGGAAGCAACGAGATCAGCCAGGTTGCGGTGAACTTCAACACGTTTATCCTCTTCCTCCGTCCCCTGATACGGGAGATGCAGCGCGCCGTCCAGGTAACGGACGAGAAGGGCAGGACCCTCCTCTCCTCGCTGGAGAATCTCGATCGGGCATCGGGGGATATCACGGCTATCGCCAACGAGGTGCAGGAGGTGATCGGCCAGCAATCCCGTCTGGTGTCAGAGATCTTCGCGGCGGTTACGGCGATCGTGGGAACCGTGGAGACCCAGGATGAGAAGATTTCCTCCCTGGCCTCCCACGGTACGGAGAGCGCTGCGGCGGTGGAGGAGATGGTGGCGAATATCAGGGCGATCGGAAACTCTCTGCAGAACAGCTCCCGGGAGTTTGAGACGCTTCGATCGGTGGTATCCTCGGGGAGCACCGACCTGGCCAGTCTCCAGGAGATGATCAGTTCCCTCTCGCACCAGTCGGGGAGCGTCATGGAGGCAAACAAGATTATCAAGGGCATCGCCTCCCAGACGAATCTCCTGGCGATGAACGCCGCCATCGAGGCGGCCCACGCCGGCGAATCGGGGCGGGGCTTTGCCGTGGTAGCCGAGGAGATCAGAAAACTCGCCGAGGTCTCAAACCAGCAATCCAAGATCATCTCGGAAAATCTGCGGAACCTGGAAAAGTCGATCGGGGGTTCCGTGGGGCTCTCCCGGAACACGGGGGAGTCCTTCGAGAAGATCGTCCAGTCCGTGGAGGTCGTTACCGCTATTGAGGGGCAGATCCAGAGTTCCCTCGACGAGCAGTCTGCAGGGAGCGCCCAGGTGCTCCAGGCCCTGGCGGGGATAAGCGAGATCACCCGGGAGGTTCACGAGGGATCGCGGGTGATGCTCTCGGGAAGCCAGGAGATCGTCGGGGATATGGAGCAGCTGGTGAAGATCACCGAGACGGTGGAATCCTCGGCGGAGAAGGTGGTGGACCACGCCGAGGAGACGCACCGGATTGTGGAAGAGGCCGTGGGCCTGCTGAACGAGAATATCGAGAGTGTCCGCAAGGTGGACGACCACGTGGCGGTTTTTACCATCGCCGATGATCACGAGCCCGGGCACGGCTAAGGCGTCTGCCGGGAAGGAGGGGCGCCCGCGAGAGTGCCCGGGAAGGCGATGAACCGCCAGGGGTGGTCAGGGAAGGCGCCGGAAGGGCTGGTCGAAATCGGCGATAATGTCGTCGATGTGCTCGAGCCCCAGGGAGACACGGATCAGGTCCGGCGAGACCCCGGCGGTCTGCTGTTCCTCCTGGCAGAGCTGGCGGGGTCCTGCTTTTCGGTGGTGTTCTGATAGATGGGGATAGCCCGGTGCTCGGCCTTGCCGGGCCGGTAGCCACCCTGGATTGCTCGGGTCTCTTTTTCCTGTGCTCCTCAAATCCACTCCCAAGTCGGTAACGCGCGATTTTGGGGCTGTTCTCCGTCTTCTGTGTAATGATTGAGCACCCAAAAGGCAATCAGGAATTCCCCTGAGCCCGGTTTCCGTTCCCCTTTCTTTCAAGTCTCAACTACAGTATTTTGGTTATATCCCCAGATTCATAAACAAATAGTGCGGGCCCCAACACCACGTGAATCCGTTATGCGGTGACTATTACCCAACTCGCCGGTTATCTCGAGCGAAAGACACACGTCGCGGGCGAAGCGGAGAAGCGCAAAATGTACATCATGCCATTGCATTATTGTACAAAATAGAGCAGGCTTCGTACGAGGAGAAACCAGTGATTAAGCAAATGTCGATATCCGAGACACGAAGAAAAATAACATCGTTGGAAACCGATATGTCGTATGAAGATACGATCTCTGTAACCAATCACGGGAAGGAAGTCCTGGCTATTCTACGGTGGGACACCTACGAAAGCATCGCAGAAACTCTGGATATTCTTTCCGACCCGGAAGGCTACAACGATTTGAAGATCGGAATCTCCCAGGCCCGGCAGGGGAAGCTGATCGATTTCGAGGAGTTCAAGAAAGGCTTTGATGTATAAAATCAAGCTGACCGAGTTGGCGACTCAGATGATCAAGAGCGTCGAGGCCACCGCCAGAACTCAGATCATCAGGAAGATTGAACAGCTGAAGGAGGAGCCGGCTCTAATGGGCAAGCCGCTGTTGGGGCCGTTAAAAGGATTCAGGACGGTCCGTGCGGCTGGTCAACGATATCGGATCGTCTACCGGGTTGAAGATACCCAGGTTGTGGTGATCGTAGTTGCGGTTGGAATCCGAAAATCCGGTGACAAGAAAGACATCTACGAGTTGATGAAGAAACTTGTAAACACAGGAATCGTAGAAAAGGACGGCTAACCTGCAGGATTGCGACGACCCGACGGGTCCACATGGATGTTTTGCGCAGCCCGGGCGCCCGCGAGAGCGCCCGGGGAGGCGATGAATCGTCAGGAGTGGTCAGGGAAGGCGCCGGAAGGCCTGGTCGAAATCGGCGATGATGTCATCGATGTGCTCGAGCCCCAGGGAGACACGGATCAGGTCCGGCGAGACCCCGGCGGCCTGCTGTTCCTCCTGGCAGAGCTGGCGATGGGTCATGCTGGCAGGGTGGAGAACGCAGGTTCGTACGTCGGCCACATGGACCACGATCGACGCCAGCTCCAGGGAGTTCATCAGGGCTTCTCCTGCGGGCTGCCCCCCCGTGATGCCGAAGGTGAGCACGCCGCTGGATCCTTTGGGGAGATACCGCCGGGCCCGTTCTGCCGAGGGGCTTCCCGGGAGGCCGGGGTAGCGGACCCAGGAGACGCGAGGGTGGTCCTGGAGATATTGCGCCAGAGCCAGGGCGTTCTGGCTGTGCCGCTCCATGCGGAGATGGAGCGTCTCCAGCCCCAGATTGGTGAGAAAGGCGTTCATGGGCGACAGGGGTGTCCCCAGGTCACGGATGAGCTGATAACTCAGTTTCACGGCGTAGGCGGCGCTGGCGAAACGTTCGTGGTAGCAAACGCCGTGATAGCTGGGGTCCGGTTCGGTGAAGGCGGGGAAGTTCCCGTTGTCCCAGGGAAAGGTTCCCCCGTCGATGACGGCCCCGCCCACGCTGGTGGCGTGACCGTCGATATACTTGGTGGTGGAGTGAATCACGATGTGGGCACCCAGTTTCAGGGGCTGACAGAGGAAGGGTGTGGGAAAGGTGTTATCCACCAGAAAAGGGACCCCCCGGGAGCGGGCAACCTGGCTGAACTTCTCGAAATCCAGAACCTCCATGGCGGGGTTGCTGATGGACTCACCGAAGATCGCCTTCGTGCGGGGCCTGAAGGCTGCTTCGATCTCGGCGGCGCTCTGGTCCTGGTCTACAAAGGTTACCTCGATTCCCATCCGGGGGAGGGTGTAATTGAAGAGGTTATAGGTCCCTCCGTAGAGAGAACTGGAGGCGACGATATGATCCCCCGCCTGACAGAGGTTGAGGATTGCCAGGGTCGTTGCAGCCTGGCCCGACGAGGTGGTCACCGCGGCGATTCCCCCCTCCAGGTCGGCCAGTTTTTTCTGGAGCACCTCCGTGGTGGGGTTGCTGATACGGGAGTAGATATGGCCTTCCTCGGGGTGATCGAAGAGATGGGCCACAGCCTCGGCGGTGTCGTACTTGTAGGTGGTGCTCTGATAGATGGGGGTGACCCGGGGCTCGGCGTTGCCGGGCCGGTAGCCGCCCTGGATTGCTCGGGTCTCTTTTTTCCACTGGGGATTCATCGCGTGGTGCCTCCTTTTTCTGTGCTCTGCTGTCCCGTGCCGCTGGTGGTCTTTGGTGACCGGGGCATGGTGACCCATTACAGGAACTGGGTAAAGCCCTGCATAAACATCTGCGCTGCCAGGGCCGAGAGAATGAGCCCCGTGATTTTACTCAGGATGGTAATCCCCGATCGTCCCAGAACCCGTTCGATCCAGGAGGAGATAAAGAGGAGGGTTCCCACGGCGCAGGCGGCCAGGGCAAAGGCTCCCAGGGTGAGCGCGGCTTCGGCGGGTGCGGTCTGTTCCGACGAGAGCACCAGGAGGTACCCCACCGTGGCGGGGCCCACGGTGATGGGAATCGCCAGGGGTACGATCGAGATCGCCTCCCGGTCGATCCCCTTCAGGGGTGCCGTGCTCCCCCCCTGGACGAGATTGATCGCCGAGAGCATCAGAAGAATCCCCGTGCCCATACGAAATGAATGAAGATTGATCCCGAAGAGGGCGAAGATATGATTCCCCAGAAGAAAGAGGGTGATCCCCACGGCCATCGTTCCCAGGGCGACCTCCAGGGCCAGACGGCGTCGCTGGGCCGAGGTATACCCCTGGGTGAGTGCCAGAAATGAGGAGAGGACAAAAAAGGGCGTGAGGAGAAAGAAGAGTCCGATAAAGGTGCTGAAGAACATGGCGTTTTATCTTGTACCCTCAAAGGAGGGAGAAACACAACGGGGATCACCCCGGCTCGAATCCCGGGGTGATGAGGGGGTGAGCGTGTGATCCCGGTCACCAATCAAGAGAACCAGACGTCGAGACGGCCCGAGGCCCCGTCCCGGGGACGTTGCCATGGGGCGGGATCTTCCCGTAGCATAGGGCGATGAATATCGACAGAGATCCTCCCCCTCTGGTGAGGTGGTGGCGTCGTCTGGCCTGCGATCTTCGCAGTGGTCGGGGGTGCCGCCGAAAACCTGATCTTCTTCGGGGTCTTGAGAATCTCGCTCCCGGAGGTGCCCTGGAAGATCTGATCAGCGCGCTCCACCCGCTCCTGGCGACGCACCTTCCCTGTGATCGGGTTGCCCTGGCCTTTCTTGATCCCTTCGGGAACGTGATCGCCGAATCGGCCTTCTCGGCGATGCCCCGGGTGCATCTTGATCCGGGATTTTCCGCCGTTTTGTCGGAGACCACCCTTCCCCAAGTGGCCGAAGGGGGCGAAGCGCGTATTATCGGGGATCTTGCCAGACATCACGATCGCGTCCACCGGTCCCGCGCTACCCGATTGATTCTCCAGGAGGGACTCCTCTCGAGCATCACAGCGCCCCTCTACATTCAGGGGCGTTGCCTGGGGTTTCTCTTTGTCTCCAGCCGGGAACCGTACGCCTATCGCGACAGGGACGCGCAGCTGGTCATGGATGTGGCGGCCCGTCTGCGCGAACGATTCTACTATTCCTACTTGCTGCAGCAGGTTCTGGCACAATCGGCCGAGGGCTTTGTCGCGCTGGCTCAGAAGAAGGATAACGAGACCTCGGAGCATATTATCAGGATGTCCCGCTACAGTTATCTGATCGCGAAGCAGCTTCTCTCCGGGGGATACCCCGTGACCCCGAAGTTCGTCCGGGAGATTCTCTGGTTCTCACCGATGCACGATATCGGTAAGATCGCCATTCCCGATGCGATTCTGACCAAACCGGGAGCTCTGGACGAGGCGGAATGGGAGATCATGAAGAGTCACGTCGAGGAGGGCGAGTCGGTGGTGGAGGCGATGAATCGCAGTATTTCGGCGAGTTTTTCCGGGGATCTCCTGAAAACAGCTCGGGAGATTGTGGCCGGTCACCACGAACGGTGGGATGGCCGGGGCTACCCCCGGGGCCTCGCCGGGGAAGATATCCCCCTGGCGGGGAGGATCGTGGCCGTGGCCGATGTCTTTGATGCCCTGACCACGGCGAGGCCCTATAAAAAAGCTTTTCCTCTGGATGCGGCCCTGGAGATGATGTCCCGTGAGGAGGGGGCGCAGTTCGATCCGCGAATATTTGCGGCCTTCCTGGAGGCCCTTCCCGCGATCACGGAGGTGTATCGGGAGCTGCAGGGGACAGATGACCCGTGAGGGGGGGCGCAGGAGTCCCCGGGGGGAGGGGGGTTATAGTAGGGGCTGCGCTGGGGCTGCTCCTGTCGTGTCAGACCTTCTTCTCCGGCGAGCGTCCGGAGGATCTGTTGCGCGAGGGAGGATACGGGGGGGAGGAGTTCCATCGCTTTCTGCTGATGTGCCGGAGTGTCTGGAGGGAGTACGAAACCTTTCCCGAGACGGGTTGGAGCCTCGAGTATATCCGTCACGACGGGACAAACACCCTGGGGGGACTGCTGCGGAAGGGGGATCTTCTCTATGTCATTTTCCGGGGTTCCCAGGCTCCCGGGGATCGCACCGATCTGGGACAGAATCTGCGGTTTCTTCCCCGACGACCTCCCTTCGGCGATCAGCCGTCGGTCAGGATCCACCGGGGGTTTCTGGAAAAATATCTGGGTATCCGCGATGACCTTCACCAGGCGCTGTCCCGGGATCCTCCCGGGCGGATCGTCTTTGTCGGCCACAGCGGGGGGGGTGCCCTGGGGGTGATCGCCTTTTTTGATCTCGTCGGGAGGCTTCCCGAGATCGAGATGTCGGTTGTTACCTTCGGCATGCCCCGGGTTTTCAATCGAGCCGGTGCGGCCTGGTTTAAAGAGCACCATTCCAGGGTGCTGCGCATCGTGATGGGCCGCGATGCGATCGCCGGAGTCCCCCCGGCCTTTCTGGGATTCCGTCACGTGGGGCGACTCGTGCGCGTGGGCGATCGGTCGCTTCTTCCGCTCTTCTCCTTCAGGGATCACTGGCCGGGGTATCGCGATTTTTTTGCTCCCCCGGAGTGATCCCGGCTTTCTCCAGGAAGGAACTCAGCTGGGCTGCCGTGGGCATTGCCGTCTGCGCTCCCAGCCCCGTGGTGGAGAGGGCCGCCACAGAGTTTGCACGAATGACGGCCTCCCGGGGTGAGAAGTGATGTGAGAGCGCCCAGGCGAGCCCTCCGTTGAAAGAATCGCCCGCTGCAGTAGTATCGCGGGCTTCCACGGGAAATCCCGGGAGGAGTTCTGCCCGATCTTCCAGGGCAAGCCAGGCTCCCCGGGCTCCGGCCTTCACGACAGCCCGGGATACGCCGTGTCGCACCAGGGCCAGGGCAGCTTCCCGCTGTCCCCCGGCGGAGGAGGTGGCGATCCCGGTTATGAGGGCTGCCTCGTGCTCGTTGGGTGTACACCAGGAGAGGGCGCCCAGGAGTTCCCGGGGAAGGGGGGCTTCCGGTGCCGGAGCGGGGTCCAGAATAACCTGGGCTCCCCGCCGTGAGGCGATGAGGGCCGCTTCGATCACGGCAGGGAGGGGGATCTCCAGTTGGAGCAGGAGAATATCCCCTTCGGCGATCCCCGCCAGAGCGATGGAGACCGCCCGATCGTCCCAGCACTCATTGGCTCCTGCCACAACAACGATACGGTTCTGGCCCCGCTGGTCTACCTCGATCAGGGCGGTGCCCGTAGTCTTGCCCGGGATGCGTTCTACCTGGTTCACCTGGACACCCTCGCGTATCAGGGTGGCCAGATATTCCTCTCCAAAGGAATCGTCTCCCAGACGGGCTGCCATGGAGGGGCTCCCGCCGAGGCGCGCCACAGCCACAGCCTGGTTTCCTCCTTTTCCTCCCGGAAAGGTGTGGAAGGTTCGTCCCGGGAGGGTTTCCCCCGGCTGGGGAAAGCGATCGACCTGGACCACCAGGTCCACGTTGAGGCTGCCCAGGACAAAAATTCTGGCGGGCCGGTGGGTTTCAGTCATGATAACGCTCCTTGCGATGATTCGCCATGCCTCTCTTTTGTCCACAGATCGAGCATGACGGCGGCGATGAAGATTGCTCCGATGATTACCTGCTGAAGATAGGAAGAAATACCGAGGAGGTTCAGGCCGTTGGCGAGAGTTCCCATCAAAAGCGCCCCCAGCAGTGTTCCTGCCAGCCCTCCTGATCCTCCCGCGAGGGATACCCCACCCAGAACGGCTGCAGCGATAGTTTGCAGCTCCAGTCCCACCGCAGCCTGGGGTTGCGCGCTCCATAACCGCGCGGTGAGAATGATTCCTCCCAGGGCCGCCATGCCTCCGCTTATGCTATAGGCGCCTATCTTTATCCAGTGGACGGATATACCGGCCAGTCGCGCCGTTTCCTCGTTTCCTCCCAGGGCATAGAGGTGAGCTCCAAAAGGGGTGAAGCGCAACAGGCCCTGGAAGAGAATCAGGATGATCAGGAGGATCAGGAGGGAGACCGGTATGCCCGCCACGCGATCTCCCAGGAATGTGAAGGACGCCGGGATTCCCGAGATGGGTCTTCCCTGTGTATATACCAAGGTCGCTCCCCGGGTTATCGCCATAGTTGCCAAAGTAACCACAAAGGGCTGAAATCGTCCTGCTACGATGATGAACCCGTTGATTCCCCCCAGAAGGGCCCCCAGCGCGAGGACCATCGCGATTGCCAGGGGGACGGGAACAGCGTGTCCTGTAACAAGCCCCGCCGCCAGAGCACCGCAGAGCGCTACCAGAGACCCCACAGAGAGATCGATCCCTCCAGTAATGATTGGGAAGGTAATCCCGATCGCAACAACAGCCAGAAGAGAAGACTGTTCAAGGATGTTCACGACATTACCGATCCGGAGAAATCTTCCCGAGAGAAGCGAGAAGCAGGCAAAGAGGAACAGGAAAATAAGCGCGGAGCTGTGGCGAGCGAGCGCTCCCTTCCAGGAAAACCTTCGGTGTGTGCTGTCTATTCCCACGATGTGCCTCCTGCGGCCTTATGCATGATCAGATCCTGTGTTGCTTCACCCTGGTTGAGAATTGCAACGCTTTTCCCCTCTCTCATCACCAGGATACGATCGGAGATTCCCAGTATTTCCGGTAGCTCCGAAGAGATCATGATAATCGCAACGCCCTGGGCAGCCAGGTCCTGGGCGATGGTGTAAATCTCGGATTTTGCCCCGATATCGATTCCCCGCGTGGGCTCGTCGAGAATGAGAACCCGGGGCTTCAGCGAGAGGCACCGTGCGATGATGACCTTCTGCTGGTTCCCTCCCGAGAGATGTTTTATTCTTTGAAGAGGACTGGGTGTTTTGATATTGAGACGATGAAAGTAGTCCCGGATAAGACGGAGAAGAAGGCGGGGCCGGATAATCCCGAAGGGGAAGACCCTGTCGAGCATGGAAATAGCCAGGTTATCGCGAACGCTCATGTTGAGAAATAACCCCTCGGCCTTCCGGTCCTCAGGAAGGAAGGCGAAGCCGTGACGCATCATGGCTCTGACCGAACGGGGAACGATCTGCTCTCCTTGAAAAAGAAGCGTGCCCCCCTGAAGGGGGTCCAGGCCCATGAGGGCTCGAGCCACTTCGGACCTCCCCGCTCCTACCAGGCCGGCAACACCCAGAATTTCTCCCGAACGGAGCGAAAAGGAGACATCGGTGAAACGCTGTCCCGAGAGATGCTCTGCCCTCAGGATCGTATCACCCCGAGAATCTTTGCCCTGAGGAAAAACCTCCTTCAACTCCCGCCCGACCATATATCGAACGACAGAATCAGGCGTGAGATCTGCGGTGGGAGCAGAGTGCACAGTCTGGCCATCGCGCAGAATGGTGATTGTGTCGGCGATGGAAAAGATCTCCTCCAGGCGATGGGAGATGTAGATCAGGGCGATTCCGCATTTTTGCAGCTCCCCGATAATTTGAAAGAGTGTGGATGTTTCCCGGCTCGTGAGCGAGCTTGTGGGCTCATCCATGATAATCACGCGGGCCCTGAGCGAGAGAGCCTTGGCAACTTCGACCATCTGCTGTTGGGCGATGGACAGTGTTCCTGCGGGTCTGGAGGGATCGACGGAGACGTGGATCTGGTTCAGAAGATCGGTGGCACGGGTGTGCAGAGCGGCGTAGTCCAGCAGGATCCCCCCCGCCTTTCGTGGTTCCCGGCCGAGAAAGATATTTTCTGCCACACTTCGCAGAGGAAGAATGGTGAGTTCCTGGTGTATCATGGCGATTCCCAGATCCTGGGCCTCCCGAGGATTTTTCAGGATTCTTTCCTCGCCATCGATGAAGAGCGTGCCCTCATCGCTCGCGAGGGCACCGGATATGATTTTCATGAGCGTGGATTTTCCCGCGCCATTTTCGCCCACAAGGGCATGAACAGATCCCGGCGAGACCGAGAAGGAAACGTTTTTCAGGGCCTGAACACCAGGAAAGCTCTTCGTGATTCCCTGTGCTTGCAAGACAAAATTCATAGCGAAGACTCCTGTGCCGGGAGGCGGAGCTATCTCCCGGCGGGGTGCGCCGGGAAACGTCTACGACGGTGCAGTTACCTAGAAATGGTCAACATTTTCGGCGGTGACCAGCTGCAAATCAACGGGAATAGAAGATTCCACTGGCTTCCCTGCAAGGTAGTTCAGGGCAGTGATGACGCCCAGCCGGCCCATCTCTGCAGGTTTCTGGGCAACCGTTGCGTGGAGTTTTCCGTCAGCAACCGCTGTCAAGGCGTCCTCCACAGCATCAAAGCCCACAAAAATCATATCACGAGCACGTCCTGCTGCCTCGGCTGCCTGAATTGCCCCCAGAATCATCTCGTCGTTGTGGGCGAATACGCCCTTCAGATTGGTCTGGGCCTGCAGAATATTCTGAAAGACATCGAGGCCCTCGGTGCGATTAAAATTGGCCGTTTGGGCTGCCACAAGACGGACATGTGCTGATCCGGATACTACCGAATTGAAGCCCGCTCCCCGGTCCCGGGCGGCCGAGGTGCCGGGAATACCCTGCAATTCGGCGATCTCCCCCGTTCCTCCGATCTTTTGGAGGAGATATTCTGCTGCCAGGGACCCTCCGGCCACGTTATCACTGGCGATATGAGAGACCACGGTTCCTCCATGTGCTCCCCGGTCGATGGTAAAGACGGGAACGCCCGATTGATTCGCCCGGTGTACGCTTGGAGCGATTGCATCAGAATCGGTGGGGTTGATCAGCAAAGCCGATACTCCGCGTTGCAGGAGGTCCTGGATATTGCTCGCCTCCCGGGTGGGATCGTCCTGGGAATCGACAACGAGCAACTGCACCCCCAGTTCCCGGGCAGCCTCCTGAGCTCCGTCGCGGAGTGTGACGAAGAACATGTTGTTCAGGGTTGATACCGAGAGTCCCAGAACGGGGGCTGTGCTGTCTGCTTCTTTTTCACCCCGCCCTGCTGCGGCAGCGGGAAGAACCAGCCCTCCCATGAGGGCCGTAACCAGGATACACAGAACTGTTCGTTTCATACCTCTTCTCCTCCTTGAAATTTTTGGCCCCTGCCGGGGCCGTAATGTCGTGTAATACAGGAACGGCTCGGGCTCTTTCCGGCAGAGTGAACGAAAAGAGCCGCCAGGATAACGACGCCCTGAAGGATCTGTGCGTAGAAGGGGGAAATATTGAGGATATTTATGGCATTGGTGATCATGGCCATCATGATCGCACCCAGGAGCGTTCCTCCCAGATTCCCCGTCCCTCCCGAGAGGGCTGCGCCCCCAACAACAACGGCTGCGATAGCGTTCAACTCGTAGCCGGCGCCCATGACGGGCTGGGCAGAATCGAGTCGAGCAACAAGAACCATGCCTGCCAGGGCGGCGAGCATACCCGACAGGGTATAGGCCGTGATTATGGTGGTTGGTACGGGGCATCCCGCGTAACGGGAGGCTTTCATATTATTACCAACGGCATAGATGTAGCGTCCAAGATTTGTTCTCGCCAGGAGGAACGTTCCGGCGAGATAGACCGCCGCGACGATCCACAGCGGAGTGGGGATTCCCAGCACAGATGATGACGCCAACAGAAGAAACTCTCGGGGAAGCCCCGTAACGGGCCTTCCCCCGGAGAGGCTGAGGGCCAGCCCTCGCGAAAGCGTCATCATTCCCAGGGTTGCAATAAAGGGAGGTATCTTCCCTTTTATTACGACGAGACCGTTGGCGATGCCCAGCCCTGCGCCAAGAGCCAGACCTCCCAGGATTGCTCCCGGCACGGGAAGAGGGCTCTGCAGTATTCCGGCCGTTACAACTGCGGTGAGTCCGAGAATCGATCCCACCGAGAGGTCGATCCCTCCAGTAATGATTACCAGGGTCATTCCTGCGGCCAGGAGGGCGTTTACCGAGGACTGCAGGAGAAGGTTGAGAATGTTACGGGTCGTGAGGAACTGTGGTGAGAGGAGCGACAAAAGGGCTGCCAGAAATAATACCGCACAGAGGAGCCCGAAGTGATGACCCTGCCGGTGGTTCTTGAAAGAGCTCTTCATCAGAAGACGACTCCCGATTGCAGGATCACGTTTGCGTAGGGGGAAAACTCTCCCGTTCGCACCATCCCTTTGACAGACGGGGAGAGAGCCTTTAGTTCGTGGTGGGGGAGGGTTCTCACAGGAATTCCCGGGAGCGTCGCCAGCAGTTCCTGATAGAGATGGGGCGAGGCTGAAAGAAACTCTTCTGCCACGAGAGCCTCTTCGACGTGCATTTCGGTCACGATGGTTCTGACGGTATCGATGAACCCGGGGATACCCGGACACAGGGCGAGATCTATTCTTCGAGGGCCCTGGGGACAGGGAAGTCCTGCGTCAGCGACGAGGACCGTATCGGTGTGGCCCAGTTCGGCAATAAGGCTCGACAGGGGTTGGTTGAGAAGGGCGGTCTTTTTCACGGGTAATCGTGCTCCCTCTGTGACGCAGGCCCCGAGGATTCCCGAATAATCAGGGTAGGGGCCAGTACGCGATGGTGAACCGGAGATTGCGACGGGAGATCGGCCTGTATCTCCGGGGTGTGGTCGTGCCGGTGTAGCGAGGCTATTCGTTCAAGTAGCAGGGTTGTAGCGGCTTCGACGATCTGTGACTTTTCCTGTCGCAGGGTGGTGAGAGCGGGTACCGCGTATTCTGCAAGGTGGATATCGTCAAACCCGATAACCGAGAGATCATGGGGGACCCGCATTCCCCGTTTTGCCGCTCCGTGGAGGACACCCAGAGCCATCAAATCATTCGAGGCAAAGACAGCCGAGGGAAGATCTCCTGTGTCGCACTGATCGAGGAACTTTTGCAGACCGCTTTGGATCCTGAAATCTCCATGGGAAATTAATTGGGGAAGATCAGCCCGCTCCATTGCCCGTTGATATCCCCGGAGACGATCCTCGGTGGAGGCGATCCCCTGGGGCCCGGCGATGCAGAGTATCCGCCGGTGTCCCTGACCAAGGAGATAGTCCGTGGCTACCTCGGCTCCCTTCTGGTTATCCGTGACCACTCGATCCAGGGGCAGGTCGGGAATATCCCGATCTACCAGAACACAGGCCATCCGCTGGCGGCGGAGCATCTCAATTGCTTCAGGATCGTTTCCGGTGGAAACAAAAATAGCTCCCTCCACGGCTTTGTCGATCAGAAGCTGTAGATAGGCCAGTTCTTTCTGAGGATTCTGCTCGGTATTGCAGATGATCACGTTGTATCCCTGATCAAAGAATCGATCTTCCAGAAGTCGTGCTACTTCAGCGAAATAGGGGTTTGTGTTGTCAGGGACAAGGACACCCACTGTGCGCGACTGGCGACGGCGGAGACTTCGCGCCAGTCCGTAGGGACGATAGTCGAGGTCTTCGATAGCGGCCATGACCCGTGAAGTGAGCTCGTCGCTGACATGACGGGTTTTGTTAATGATATGGCTCACTGTGGTGGGGGAAACCCCTGCCCGGTTTGCAACGTCTTTTATCGTAGCCATCTCAAAAAACTCCCGAACAATAAAAAATAATAAGAAATCGTTTGCGCAAACGATTTCTTCAATTGTATCCCTGGAAACCGGGGGCGTCAACAAAAATATTGCTCTCCCGAGGGAATTGTCCCGAGCGGATCATCCCTGCCGCTTTACCCTACTACGTGGTGTCGGAGCGTGGTTTTTTCTATACTAGGAGAAGAGAAGAGGCAGAGACGATGAATCAGGACGATCACCACAGGATAGATCTCGATCTGCGTCTGATCGAACACATCGATGACGTGATCGCCCTGGTGGATGAGCAGGCGCTGTGCCGGGCGGTTACGCCCGGCATTACCCGCACCTTCGGGTGGAGCCCCCAGGATATTCTGGGAACATCCCTATGGAAGCGGGTCCATCCCGAATATATTCTCTCGGGCGAGCGAGCCCTGCAGGAGCTGATCGACGATCCCGGAGGCCTCCGGTCCATGGAGATCCCCTATCTGTGCAAGGATGGAAGCTGGCGGTGGATCGAGTTAACCGCCGTGAATCGTCTCCACGAGCCCGATCTGAACGCTCTGGTGATGACCTTCCGCCCCAGGCCCTCCCGGGTCGACAGCACCCGGTCTGGGGACGCCGGGGAGCTCCGCTACGAGACGATCGTGGAGAACCAGCAGGATCTGGTGGTCAAGACAGACCCCTCGGGGAAGATCCAGTACGCCAACCCCGCCTACTGCGCGATCTTTGGAAAACCCCTGGGAGCGCTCCAGGGGGAGAGCTTTCTGCCGCAGGTTCATCCCGACGACCAGGAGATGGTACAGCAGAAGTTCTCCGAGCTCCTCCGCGATCCCTACGAGATCTCCCACCAGGAACGAAACTGGACCGTCTCGGGGTGGCGCTGGATCAGCTGGACCACCCGGGCACTGCGCGACGAGGAAGGAGCGGTCTTCGCCCTGATCGGGGCCGGTCGGGATGTGACGGAGCAGCAGGAGCTCGAAAAGGCGCTTCAGGAGAGCGAGGTCCGGTATCGGGAACTCTTCGCCTGGAGTAACGACGGTGTTGCCGTGTACCGCGCCCTGGAGGAGGGGCAGGACTTTATCCTGCTCGATATCAATCGCAGCGGCGAGGAGATGGACCAGGTCCGGCGCGAGGAGGTCATCGGGAAACGGGCCACGGTGGTCTTTCCGGGGATCGATGAATTCGGTCTCCTCGATATTTTCCGGACCGTCTGGCGCACGGGTGTTCCCGCCTCGCACCCGGAGAAGGAGTTTCTTCGCCAGGGGGAGAAGGAATGGCGCAGCAACTACGTCTACCGGTTGCCCTCGGGGGAAATTGTCGCGATCTATCAGGACATCACCGAGCGGAAACGGGCCCGTCAGGCCGTGGAGGAGCGGGAACGCTATCTCCGGTCGATCCTGCGAACCACCGACGACGGCTTTGCTGTAATCAGCCCCACAGGAACCCTGATACGGTTGAACGACGCCTTCTGTCGCATCCACGGCTACTCACGGGAGGAGCTCGAGGGAGAAACTCTCGCGTCGCTGGCTTCTGACGGAGAGGAGGGGGCCCGACAGCTCCTGGAGACCGTCCTGGAGCGGGGAACCCTCCACTACGAGACGCAACACCGCCGGAAGGAGGGGGGGCTCTTTGACATCGAGTTCTCCTTTTCGAGCCTCCACGAGCCGACCCCCTCGATCATCGCCTTCTGTCGTGATATTACCCGGCGCAAACAGGACGAGAGCCGTATTCGGGCTCTGCTGCAGGAAAAGGAGATGCTTCTCAAGGAGGTCCACCACCGCATAAAGAACAACATGACCATGATGATGAGCCTCCTCTCCCTCCAGGCGGGGGTGCTGCGGGACCCCGAGGCGGTCTCGGCCCTGGAAGACGCCGGAAGCAGGCTCCAGACCATGGCGGTTCTCTACGACAAACTCTACCGATCGGAATCGATCGAGGAACTTTCGCTGGGAGACTACCTGCCTTCCCTGGCCGAGGAGGTTTTGGAGACCCTGGTTCCCTCGGGGAGGATCGAGGTGCGCGCCGATCTGGAGGAGATCGTTCTGGAGGCACGGACCCTCTCGTACCTGGGAATCATGGTGAACGAACTGATCACCAACGCCGTAAAGCACGCCTTTCCCGAAGACGCCGGGGGAACGATCTCCCTCGAAGCGCGTCGAGGGGAGGATGTAATCGAGATCGTCGTGGCCGATGACGGCATCACCATGCCCTCCGATGTAGATCTGGAGACCTCGCCGGGCTTCGGCCTGTCCCTCCTGCGTGCCCTGGCGCAGCAGCTGAAGGGTCATCTTCGCATCGAACGCGGCGGCGGAACCCGGGTTATCCTCGATATTCCGCTTCCTCCGGCGAAGAACTCCCTGGTAGACAGGGCCGTCCCCTGATCACGGGTCGCAGGAACGACCTGGCCCCAATCCCGGCCTGCAAGTAGACAGAATCCCCATTATACGAAGTTATTGGAGATAAATTGAATATTTGGTTTAGCTCCCATTTTTTCTACGAGATCCTCCGGCTCGGTGCCCCGACGTGGCGGGGTGTCCGGGTGGCGTCCCGAACTCCCCGCGGCGACAGGTGGTGAAAAACCCTACCCTTTGACCGCTCCCAGGGTAAGACTCTTCACAAAGTGCCTGGAGAGAAGCAGATAGGAGAAGATCACCGGCAGGGATGCGCAGGTGAGCACCGCAAAGACCAGCCCGTAGTTGGTCTGAAACTGCCCGAAGAGAAGCGCCGTTGCAAGTGGCACCGTCCGCTGGGCGTCAGAACGGATAAAGATCAGGGGAAACCAGAAGTCGTTCCACACCGGGATGAGATTCACCAGCGCTGTCGCCGCCAGAGCGGGTTTCAGCAGGGGCCTGATGATGTGATAAAAGATGCCCGCCTCGCTGCATCCGTCGATACGGGCCGCGTTGTCCAGTTCCGAAGGAACCATCTTGATAAAGTCCGTGAGGATGAAGACCCCGAAGGGAATTCCCATGGCGGTGTTCACCAAAATCAGGCTCACGATCGAATCGTAGGTTCCGTAGCGTATCATGGTCTGGAGCAGACTGATCGTCCCCAGGCGAATGGGGAGGATCAGCCCCATCACAAAGAGGAGATACAGGGCGTAGCGGAACCGGAAGGCGTAGCGCGCCAGGATGTAGGCGGCGTGAGCGGCCAGAACCACGATCAGGGTGAGCGATACCGCCGTGACGGTTACACTGTTTATAAAATAGAGGTCGTACCGCGAGGTCTCGAAGAGAGTCAGGTAATTCTGGAGGTTCAGCCTCTCGGGCAGGCCGAAGGGGTCGGTGAAGATTTCCCTGGTGCTCTTGAGAGAGGTGATCACCATGAGGTACAGCGGGTAGAGGATCGTGAATCCATAGGCCCCGAGACAGGCCCAGAGCATCGTTCGATCCCGGTATTTTCGCAGGCGTTCCATATTCATCGCGATCCCCCTTAATCCTGGAAAAACCGTTTCTTCTGGCGGTTGAAGATGAAGAGCCAGAAGGAGACCCCCAGAAAAACCATGAGCGACATGATCGTCGACACCGTGGCACCCATGCCGAGCCCCCACCCTCCCCGGGATGGGCTCTGGAAGGCGGCCCGATAGAAGAGGCTCCCGAAGATATCGGTCCCGTAGGCGGGGTTCCCCCGGGTGGTGGTCATGGCGTAGACGATATCGAACTGGGTGAAATCGCCCACGAAGATCATGATTGTCACAATTCCGATGATGGGAACCAGCGACGGCAGGATCAGGTGCCATATCTCCTGGAAAAAACTTACCCCATCGATTTTTCCCGCCTCGAGGATCTCGGGGCTGATCGAATCGATTCCGGCGGTATAGAAGAGGATCGATTCCCCCAGGAACTGCCAGCTTACGGCGATCGATACGATGGGCAGGGCGGTTTTGGGGTCACCCAGCCAGGGGTGAATGAACTGTTCGAGCCCGATAATCCGAAGCATTTCATTAAATATTCCCCAGGTCGGGTTGAGGATCATATTAAAGAGAAATCCCACCACGATTACCGAGAGCGTCGTGGGCAGAAAGCTCAGAATTCGCATGGTATGGACCCCCTTCCCCGGCCGGGTCAGCAGGACCGCCATAAAGAAGCCGAAGGCGTTCTGGATAACCATGACGATGGCGAAAAAGATGAGATTGTTTCTCAGGGCGTTCCAGAATCGTACATTGTAGGGTGCCCGCGTGAAGAGGTTCCGGTAGTTATCGAACCCCACGAACTCGCTGGGATTCATGCCGGGACCGGAGTAGAAGCTCACGCCGATCGACTGAATGATCGGCAAGAGCAAAAACCGGCCGTAGATGAGGAAGGCCGGGACCGTGAAGAGGGCGATCATGGGCCAAACGCTTCTGGTGCCGGGTATGGATGTGGTGTGGTTCATGAAAAATCCTCCGGGAGGAACGGCGAGGGAGCCCCGGGGCTCCCTCGGAATCCTCTGGTCATCTCCTGTTTCAGGAGTGCGTCAGGGTGCAGACTTTCCTTAGTTCCGGAAGGCCGGATACCAGCTGTTGAGACCGTTCTGAACCTTGGCGGCCGCCTCCTGGGGAGAGATCGCCTTGTTGTACATCAGAATCAGGGCTTCTTCCATGAGCTCGTTCCCGCTGGGAACCTGAGCCGAGAGATGCTGCCATACGGTACGGACCGTGAGGTCGGCGTCCTGGGCGGCATCGATCATCTTGGACGCCACAGGGTGGTTCAGGTCGTAGTTCCCCGGCGTGTAGGCAAAGAATCCGGGAAGCTCGTTCATGAACAGCTGGGCGAACTCCGGCGTCGATGCCCACTCCAGATAGCTCAGGGCCGCCGCGTTGCCACTGTTTCCCCGGGAGAGGCCGATGCCGGCGTCGACGTGGAAGCAGTACTGCAAGCGATCGCCCACGCGCTCCACGGGAGGAGGAAACCATCCCAGGTCATCACCGAGTCCCAGGTCCTCAAAGATGCCGATTTCCCAGGAGCCCCCGATGAACATGGCGGCGTTGCCGGTTCCGAACATCTGCTGCATGCTCACGTAGTCGATCGCCGAGTGGTCCCGGGGGAAAAACTCTTCCAGTTCCAGGGCTTTCTCGAAGGCCCGCACAAAGGGACGATCCGTGAGCCGCATCTCGCCCTTCAGGAGCTTTTGTCGGGCCGCCTCACCACCGTAAAAGTTCGCTCCCAGGCCCGAGTAGATCACCTCGTAAAGGGGCCAGCCCTCCTGCGTTCCCTGGGCAAAGACCGTCTCACCCTGCTCCTTGAGGGTTCTGCTCACCTGGATAAACTCGTCCCAGGTCCGGGGTACCGAGAGGTTGTGCTTGCGAAATATTCCCTTGTTGTAATAGACCCCGTGGGTGACTCCCACAAAGGGAATCGCGTAGATCGTCCCCTCCTCGGTCCCCCAGGCGTCGATTGCTGCGGGCGGAAAGGATTCCAGCTGGGGCAGAAGCTGGTTCAGGGGTTCCAGGAGATCCGAATCGTAGAGAACCCGGCCGGGATCGTAGGAACGAACGAAGACGATCTCGGCCCCGACCCCCGCGCCGATGGCAGCCTGCATCTGTGCATCGTATTCCTGATCGCTCACGGGGGAGAAAATCACCCGAATATCGGGATTCTCCTCCATAAAGACCCGGTTGATCCGCTGCATCCGCTGGATATCCTCGGTACGCCAGCTGGTGAAGGTGATTTCCTCCTGAGCCGGGCGGCGCTCCCCCGATCCTCCCGCAAAAAGGGTACCTCCCGTGGCGCAGAGTACCGTGGCAGCCACCAGGATCACTCCTGCTTTTCGAACCATTCTTCGCATGCTCATATCCACTCCTTTTCTGAACAACCTGGTATCTCCCCCTCGGGGAGTTGGTCTTAATAGAGCAAGAAGCGTGCCAAAGTATCAGAAAGATCGATGATGCCGGGCAAAACCACAGGAGGCGGCAGGGGGAATTTATCCAACTCTTTTTAAAAGAATGTCTTACAGTGAAGGGAGCGGGATCTCCAGTCGGGTTGCTCCTGGCAGCGCCAGGCCCTTGCCATGATTCGATGCGGTCCGGAGGAAGGTGAAGTGGCGAATAATGGCCACCGGCAGGCGAAAATTCACCACCGCTCCCGACCGGTGAGGCCGTACTTTTCCAGACGGTAGCGGAGGGTGCTGCGGCTCACCCCGATCAGTTCAGCCGTTTTGCTCACGTTTCCCCGGGTCGAGCGGAGAAACTGCTCCAGGGTCTGTTTCTCGGCGCGCTCCAGGGCCGAGAGGCCCTCTTCCTTTGAATTTTCCTCACCCGCGGCGGTGCCCGGATCGAAGACGATCGCCGTGGCGGGGATCACGCCCTGGGGAACGAGAATGACGGCACGCTGAATGACGCTGCGCAATTCCCGTACGTTTCCGGGCCAGGCCCAGGCCAGAAGCTTGGCCCGGGCCTCGTCGGTGAGGTTCTGGATCTCGGTGGAGCGCGAGAAGCGACGCAAAAAATATCCCGCGATGGGGAGGATGTCTTCCCGGCGCTCCCTCAGGGGGGGAATGGTGAGGACAAAGGTGCTGATCCGGTAGTAGAGGTCCTGCCGGAAGGTGCCCTCGGCAATCATGGCGTGGAGATCGCGGTTGGTGGCGCAGATGATGCGCACCCGGGCCGTTCGTTCCTGGCCCGCCCCCAGCGGACGGTAGCGGTAGTCCTCGAGGAACCGGAGCAGTTTGGTCTGGGCATCGAGCGGGAGATCGCCGATCTCGTCGAGCAGGAGTGTCCCATCCTGGGCCTGGGCGATCTTCCCCGGAGCATCCTCGAGAGCACCTGTGAAGGCCCCCTTGCGGTGGCCAAAGAGCTCGCTCTCGAAGAGGGTCAGGGGGATCGCCGCGCAGTTGAGCGCCACAAAGGGCCCCTCCTGGCCCGACCGGTGCCGCTGGGTCTCCCGGTGCAGGGCCCGGGCGATTCCCTCCTTCCCCGTGCCGCTCTCGCCGGTTATCAGAACGGGCACCGGCGAGAGGGCCAGCTTCTCGATCAAACCCACCAGGTTTTCCAGGGCCCCGCTCTCGAAGATCAGGGACTGTTCGGCCCCGGTGCGGCTGGGGTCCTCCCCCGACCGGGGCAGCACCCGCTCGAGGATGCGCAGCACCTCGTCCTTTTCGAAGGGCTTGGTGAGAAAGTCCTCGGCTCCGCTCTTGATGGCCTGCACGGCCAGCTCGATGGTACCGAATCCGGTGAGGACCACAAAGGGGATCGTCTTGTCCACCGCCTTTACCCGGGAGAGGAGCTCGAGACCGTCCATTCCGGGCATCCGCAGGTCCGAAAGAAGGCAGTCGGGCCGCCGGGAGCGTTTCAGGGCGTTCAGGGCCTGGTCTCCCGAGGGGAAGAGCACCGGGTGGTACCCCTGTTGCTCCAGCAGCATGGCCAGGACGATCCTCATGTTCTCTTCGTCATCGATCACCCAGATCGTCTTCACACCTCGTCTCCTCCCGCCCCATCTCCCCGACCTCCTGCCAGGGGGACCCTCAGGGAAACACGGCACCCTCCACGGGGTCCCGAGGCGATCTCCATGGCTATGCCCTGGACCTCCAGACAGCGATGGACGATGGAGAGCCCCAGGCCGTTTCCCTTTACCTTGGTTGTAAAGAAGGGGTTATAGATCTTCTCGAGAATTTCCCGGGGAATCCCCGGTCCCGTGTCTTCCACAATAACCAGGGCGAAGTCCCCTGACTCCTGCACCACCTCGAGGAAGACCTCCCCCCCCTCCTCCTGGAGAGCCTCGAAACTGTTGGTCAGGAGGTTTGAAAGCGCCTGGGAGAAGAGGGTCTCGTCTACCAGTATCGGGGGGAGATCGGGAGGGATCTCCATCGTCACCGCCGCTTCCCGGGGAAGCGAGGCCCGCAGATCCTCGAGGAGTCGCCCCGCCTCCACCGGGACCGGCCGGGCCGAGAGGGGCCGTCCGAAGGTGAGAAACCGCTCGGCCAGATCGCGCAGGGTGGCTACCTCGCTCAGGATGACCCGCAACAGTTCCCGGGCCTGATCGGAGAGTTCTCTCTGGTCCAGCTGTTCCGCGAGCATTTGGGCCGAGACGCTCATGATGCCCAGGGGGTTGCGGATCTGGTGGGCCACGCCCGAGGTCATCTCCCCCAGAGCCACCAGACGGGCTGAAACGGCCAGCTTTTCCTGAAGCGTTCGCACCTCGGTCCGATCGTCCAGGACCATGACGATACCGATGCACCGCCCCTCCTCCTCGAGGAGCCGCGAAAGGTGGACCCCCAGAAGCCGCTCGCCCCGAGGAGTCGCGACGGGGATCTCCCGGGATGCCCCGGGCTGATTCGATTCGATCCCGGCGAGGTGTTCGGCGAACAATTCCGCCACGGGTGGGGGCAGGGACGACACCAGCAGAGGATATTGCACCCTCCCGAGATCGGGAAGGGAAAAGAGCTCCCGGGCGGCCTCGTTGCACTGGGTAATCTGCCCCCGCTGGTCCGTTACGATGATACCCGAGGCGACACTCTGGAGGATCAGCGTGAGATAGCGGTTCAATTCACCGATCTGTTCGTCCCGGATCACCAGATCATCGCACATGCTGTTGATCGCCCGGGCCAGGTCGAGGAGTTCGTTCTTCACCGGTGTGGTGATGCGGAAGGCCAGGTTGCCCCGGGCAACCTGGCGAACCCCTTCCAGAAGGGCCTCCAGAGGGCGTCTGAAGGCGTTCCGGTAGAGAAGATATCCCACCAGAAGAGCCACACAGGAGGTAATGCCCACCACCACCAGCACCACCAGCTGATAACGGGTGGCCAGGTCAAAGATGTTCGATCCATCGGTGACGCTCACCAGGTATCCCGGGATGGTGCCCGACGATCTCAGGGGAAGCGTCTCCAGATAATACCGCGAACGCCATCGCCCGACCTGGAGTGTTCCCTGGCGGGCATCGCTCCGAAGCGCCTCGAGGTGATCCGGCGACCACCCCTCGCCACTGGCAATGATCAGGTTATCCGAGACCAGCACCACCCGAGCGTCGATCACCCCCTCCAGGGAGGCCAGAAAATCGTGATCCAGAACGATCCTGGCTGTCAGGATCCCCAGGGGTTCCTCGTCGTGGAGGAGCGGCGTGCGTACCGTGGCAAAGACCAGATCTCCCACCCGCTCCAGCGAGGCTTCGGGTCCCGGGGGAATCTTCCGTCCCGGGTCCCGGGGAAGGTCGGGAAGTCCCTCGCTGCTGCTCTCGCCGAAGACCCTGGGGCCAGCCTCAACGGAAAGATAATCTACCCGGGAAGTCAGACGGGCCTCGGCGAGCTCGCGGTGGAGAAGATTCAGCAGACCGTAGCGGGAAAAATCGACGATCCGCTTCTGCCCTCCCATGAGAACCGCCTTGATGGAAAGTTCCTCCATCACCGCCTCGAGGGAGGCCTCCAGGGCAGCCAGGGAGCGACGGCTCTGCTTGGTCATATACTGGGTGCTGGTATCGTTGAGAATCACCGCCATCAGGGAGAGCGAAACGATCCCCTGAAAGACCACGGTCCCCACCAGGAGGGCCATCATGAGATGGGATATCCTGACGCCCCTCACGGCGACACCCCTTCCAGGAGCTCCTCGATCTCCGCCTGGGCGGCCTCCAGTCCCTGGAGAGGATCCATCTCCAGACGGAGCACCCGGTGGACCCAGCGCTGGAAGATCTCGCTGATCTCCAGGTACTTCCGGTGGTAGGGACGATCCCGCAGGGCCGAAAGTTGCTCCACCTTCAGGGCAAAGTAGGGGTCACCCTCGGTACGGTCCTCCCAGACCCCCTTCCAGGGGGCCAGCTCGAAGGGATTTTTCTGGTGAAAATCGATCTCCGAGAGGAAGGCCACGTAATCCCAGGCCGCCTCGGGATGGTTCGACGAGGCCAGGACGCTAAACCCCTGAAAGCCGTTTACCGTGGTTTGCCCCCCTCCCGGCCCCTCCCCGGCGCGGGCCGAGGCGACGGGAATGGCCGAGGGGACCCCTGCCCTGGCCACCGGCCCCGCGCTCTCCTGAATTTTCCCCAGGAGAAAGACCCAGTTCGTGGTGAAGGCGGCATCCTCGGCCAGAAAGACCTCGGCGGCGAAGACCTCATCGGAGGCGAGGGAATAGGGATTCAGGAGGCCCTCCCGGAGCAGTTCCTGAAGCCAGCTCACCGCCTGGACCGCCTCGGGGGTATCCACACGAATTCGATCTCCCTCGCCAAAGGGGGCCAGATCACCTCCGAAGGCCCCGGTCCAGATCAGGACCTTGCACATCAGGATTTCCTCGCGCGCCAGGGAAAAAAAGATCGGGTACGGGAGTATCCCCCGGTCCCGAATGGCCCGGGCCATTCGGGTGAGTTCCTCCAGCGATCGCGGAGGATGGGAAAATCCCGCCGCGTCCAGGATCATCCTGTTCGAAAAGAGTAGCTGAAAGTCCATAAAGAAAGGAAAAGCCCAGAGTTCCCCTTCGAGCTCGAAGGTCCTGGCCACCTGGGGGACCATCCGTTCCCGGATCGTCCTGGCCAGGGGGGGAGGAACGGGAAGCAACGCCCCCTCGGAGACCAGACGGTGTGTCCAGATCACATCGGTGAGGACCACGTCGTAGGCACCGTGGTGAATTCCCCGCTGAATCCCCTCCCAGAGATCCTTGTACTCAACAAAATGGAGTCGGACCCGGTTCGGACTGTGCCGGCGGTATTCCTGGGTCCGCTCCAGGAGCGCGTCGGGTTGATAGCCCGACTGAACCATATAGAGCACATCGATCACCGGCGCCTCGGTTGCCCCCAGCGCCTGGACCGGAGAGAGGAGGAGCAGCAAAACCAGAACCCCTACCAGACTGCCGGCCGATCCGGCTCCGTCTGCGGGCTGTCGGAAGAGAGGATGATGTCTGTGCCACCGGTTCCGGCAATCGTGGATGCACCGCATATCAGGAGCGCGATTATACCACAGCCCGTACCGTTTCGGTGATGACCACAGCTCCGAATGCCCTCCCCGCCCCTGCCAGGCGCTTCTTCCCCCGACGGGAGACCTTGGAGGAAGGGAACTATTCCAATCGAGTCCTGGCACGGAAGATCGGGAATATTGATCCGGCTCGTCTTTTCTGCTACCCTGCCGGAACCACCAGATCCCCCTCGGGCACCGGGGGAGACCACCCGAGCCCGAGGTACCCGACGCGGTATGTTGCCCGCCCTCCCCGTACCGGAGCCGGGTGAACAGGCGTCTTGAGAGGTGCGGCGGTTCACAAGCCCCCTTCGCACCAAGAGGAAACCCGCTGGAGATGAAACACGTCCCCCTGCCCTTCCAGGCGGTCCTGCACCGAAAGGAAGGCCCCATTCTCTACCGCCTTCTTCTCTCCTACTCCCTGGTGGGAACCCTGCCGCTGGCGGTGGTCTGGCTCGTCCTGCTTCTGGGGGGAAACGGTCTGGTTACCCGCTATGTGGACAATCTGGGAAGAACCTATACCCACCGGGTGGCAGCGGAGATCGACGAGACCCTGGAACGATTTCGCCACGTGGGCGAGCGCCTGACCCGGGAAGAGGTGCTTCGCCGGGCGCTTGCACCCGACGAGAGCAATTCCCTGCGGCAACAGGAACTCGATCTGTATCAACTGATCTATCACGCGATCCAGGGGTTCCTCTCGGCTGTGGAAGTCCACCTCACCAGCGACACCGGGGAGATCACCTTCTCTTCCACCCGCTTTCCCTCGCGGTATGACCTGCGCAGCCAGCAGTTACGCGACCTCTACCTTCCCGAAGGAAGCCCTCCTCAGAGCCGCCTTTTTCTGGCTCCCGGAGCAGGCCGGGAGGGGTCCTTCATCATCCTGAGCCTCTGGCACCGCTTACCCGGGGGTGCGCTCATCACCGATATCAGAAACAACGCGCTGAAAACGCCCCTTCAGGCCCGAACCACGAGCAAGCTCTTCCTGGTCCATCGAAGCCAGTTCCGCAGCCTGAACCTGATCCACCCCCAGGATCACAGCAGTTTCTCGGCCCATCCCGAGCTGGGGATCGTCTTCAGCGACGCCACGGTCCGTCAGGCCGGCCCCCACACCCTGGTACACCGGAAGGACCTTCGTAGCGACGATCTCTCGGTGATTCTCATCACCGATCTTACCACCTACTTCGCCACGCTCCGGGAGATCATCCTGACGGGGTTGCTCCTGGTGGCAGTCACGACGATCATCACGGGAATCGTCTCGCTGCGCATCAGCCGTTCCATCAGCCGTCCCATCGATCTGATCGTTCAGGCCATGACCAGCGATCCCCGGGGACCCCGTCCCCTCCCCGCTGAGGCCCCGCCCATCCCGGGAACGGAGCTCAAGGAGCTCGCCCTGCACTATAACCGCATGGTGGAGACCATCGACACCCTGATTCATCGGGTCCGCCAGGAGGAGCAGGCCCTCCGGCTGGCCGAACGGCGAGCCCTCCAGGCCCAGATCCACCCCCACTTTCTCTACAACACCCTGGGCTCGATCAAATCTATGGCAAAACTGGGCGATACCGGAGCGGTCTCGTCGATCGTCACCGATCTGGGAAAGATTCTCCGCTTCTCCCTCTCCGACACGGAGAGTATGGTCCGTATCGACGAATCACTGGATCAGGTTCAGCGCTATCTGAACATACAGAAGATCCGCTTTCAGGAACGGCTCCTGGTCTCCTTCGATCGCGACCCCCAGGCGGAGTCGATCCGGATCCCCAAACTGATGATCCAGCCCCTGGTGGAGAACGCCGTGATGCACGGTCTGGAGCGAACGGCCAGGGCCGTGGAGATCACGATCCAGACCCGTCTGACACCCTCGGTGCTGGAGATCCGCGTGAGCGATACCGGACCGGGCCCGATCGGGGAAGAGGAAGACTACCAGTCCGGGGGACTCGGCCTGGGTTTGAACAATGTACGGCAACGCCTTGCGGTGATCTACGGACCCGCAGCGACCCTCACCCTCACCCGGGAGGGCCTTCGCACGGTGGCGACCATAGGGATTCCCCGGTGATGCTTCGTGTAGTGATCGTCGAGGATGAGCTTCCCCTGCTGCGGGAGCTGACGGAAACGTTCTCCTGGAGAAGCGTAAACTGCACCGTGGCGGCCACGGCTACTACGGCAGCCGAGGCGCGCCAGGTGATCGCCCGGGTTCGTCCCGATATTCTCGTAACCGATATCAAGCTTCCCGATGGCGATGGCATCACCCTGGTGGAGGAAACCACACCCCGGGCGGCGATCATCATCACCGGCCACGGCCAGATCGATTTTGCCCAGCGGGCCCTGCGGGCGGGAGCGGCAGATTTTCTCCTGAAACCTCTGGACGACGAAGAGTTGCGTCGCTCCCTGCAACGAGCCTCGATCCGGGCCCTCTCGGGAGGTTTCGGAGGGTCAGAACCCCCGCCGGGACAGAAAGAATCAGCTCCGCCCCCCTCCCCGATACCGTCTCCCGAGACACCCCCGATGCACCCCCTGGTTCACGAGGCGCTCCTCTATATCCAGAAACACTATCACCGCGATATCGGCTTGGCCGAGGCGGCCCGCCACCTGGCGA
>NZ_KB891700.1:13819-72610 GCF_000373545.1 Alkalispirochaeta alkalica DSM 8900 | reverse complement strand
TACTAATTTCTCGTGAGGCTTGACCATATGGGTCATCTCAGGACGCTCGAGATATCACTCGCTGCAACGCATCGGATGCGCCCCTGGCATCCCGAGTCGCTCAGGCTCCCGCCTGATGCACTCCTTCATTCCCGTTCCGGTAACAGATAATTGTTACGTCTGGTGATCATAGCAGAGGGGTTCCACCCGTTCCCATTCCGAACACGGAAGTTAAGCCCTCTCGCGCCGATGGTACTGCCGCATGGTGGGAGAGTAGGTCGTCGCCAGACGTTTTTTTTTGTATCCCCAGGACCCGCGCAAGGGGCCTGGGGATAAAAAAGAACTCTCTGGAAGGAGACGACCGTGCCAGGCGCGTACCGCAGGGACAACGTCCCGAGGAACGCGCCGACGTCCGAACAAAGTGAGGAGTCGTCGCCAGACGTTTTTTATTGCCCGCATGGAAATGGGGCAATAAAAAACGTCTGGGTACCCCGGTGTGTACCGCAGGGGCGGAGCCCCGAGGAACGCACCGAGCCGGAGCCGCNGGCAGCGGCGGAGGAGACGTTTTTTCTGTATCCCCAGGAACCGTAGAGGTGCAGAGCTCATCGTAAAGTGAAGGGCAACGCCTCCTTGTGCTGCCACGTGGTACAGGAAAAAAAAGGAATCTGCCCCGCGAGGTCAAGCGACCGGAGAGATCCGTTCCGTCAGGTAGGCCGAGATCAGCTGTTCCGTATCCAGCGGGATATCAACGTACTCAAAGGCGATGGCATCGCTAACCCGCACCACCTTCATTTTCAGCGAAACAATCTTCTCTCCCAGGAGAAGCGAGGCAGCCGTTACAACAGCATAGGTATCTATGCGAGATGTCTCCTCGGGAAACATGGGACGAGCCAGCAATCCTCCGCTGGAAATATCGATCACCTCACACCCCACAATTCGGAACGTGTAGGGATTTGTAAACATGAAACGTATTGCGTCGTTTCGTGAGGGCATGTATCGCGCTGCACTGCGAACATCCAGACTCTGGTAGTAGCGTGTGACAATACCCCTGAGTCGTTGTGCCGTCTCCTCGCCTGAGAGAGCCTCCGTAATTATGGCGTTCACCTGGAGACACTCAGCCTTTTCTGCCTCGGTTTCGTCGAAGGCCTCGCTGACGGTCAAAATAAAAATCGTCTCCCGACGGCTGAAGGTACTACGCAGATAAGCAATAAAGGGCTTCCAGTGCCTCGGATAATCGGTTGCAGAGAAGAGAATGATCTGAGGCTCGATCTCCTCGAGATTATCCATGGCCTTGATCGGATTATCGTAGCAAATGACGTTCGTATCCCGATGGCTCAAGGATTCTTCAATATAGGGTCGCAGTTCGGCGCTCNCGCTTACAAGCATCACAGTCATTCATGTATCGCCTTATTCGGAAGGTTCTCCACGTTATATCCGATGATCTCCCAGAAGCCATTTCGCCGCTCAAGCCGGAAGGTATACCGCTTTTGTTCGCGGTACCGTTCGTAATCGAAGGAGAGGAGCACCACCACCCGTCCCTCATCGGGAGAATAGCTGGTCTGGAGGATCTCGTACCTGCTGGGAACCTGAACGAGAGCGGCGTCCGAACCCGAGGGCTGTCGCACAAGATCATCCCGAAAACGCTGAATGGTGTCGAGCTGGTCTGCCTCGCTCAGCAGGCGAAACCGCCGGTCCCGTTCGGGATTCTGACGATATATCTTCTCCAGATTCAGATAGAGAAAAAACCGGTCCCACACTTCCTGTCGCCGGGCCTCCAGAAAGTATTCTACAACCTCATCGGGGCTTTTCCGTTCCCGTTGGAGTCGCTCTTCGGTAATGGCCTGAAAGCGCATTTCCTGTCGAATTTCCCGGGAATGGCCCGGCCGGATAGAAAGGGGGATCGTATTCGATGCTATTCCCTGACTGGAATTACCCCGGAAAAGGCCGGGGTAAAACGTCGCCTGCACCCGGTATTGCCCGGGAGTCTCCAGCGAGACGTAATCGGTGAGAGCCTCGATGAACCGGAATTGCTCTCCCGGTTCCAGAGTAACGGTGCGGTAGAAAACTTGATTCGTTGTCCGCCCTATGATAAATTCTCCAGAGCTTCCCAGGGGCCGGTTCGAGGGATCGGTAACGGAGAAATCCAGATTAAAGAGCCGGTTGTCAGCGACCTTGAACTGGACGCTTTCAGGGGTCTGGTTTTCTACCGCCACGGCCACATAAACGGAGCTGTCGGGGAAATATATCTCTTCGTCAAAGAGCCGGATCGAGACCGTCAGAGCCCCGATACGGAGAGGGGAGACGAGACAAACTAGCAGACAAGCCAGACCAAGCGTTCGGCGATTTTGCAACATAGGACCTCAATCAATAATGTCGACAAATTCCAGCAAAACCTTACTCAAAGAGCAGTTAACCTCCCGTTTCGGCGGAAACCCCGCGATGCTTGAGCTCTCGCGCGCCATTAAAAACGGTCCCTTGCCCCTCTCGGTACGAGGTGCAAAGACAACCTTCGCCAGTTATCTGGTATCGCGGATTTTTGGCGACATGGCCGGCCCCCTTCTTGTGGTGGTCCCCAACGAGAGCGAAGTCCTCCCCCTCCAGGGTGATCTTGCGCTCTTTGGCGTCGAATCGATCGCATTGCCCTCCTGGGGGACCAGCGCCTATGCGGAACCCTCTTCCCGTTCCTCGGCCTGGGGTGAACGAATGCGAGCCATGGTGGAGATGAACCGTGGAGCCCGCCGGGTTGTAATCGCTCCCATGCGGGCGATCATGATGCGCACCGCCTCTCCCGGGGATCTTCTGGAGCAGGTAATTACGCTCGAGACGGGCGCACCTCTCGATCCCGCCGGGATCGCGCAGCAACTCATTCAGATGGGCTACTGGAGGGTCCCCAAGGTAAGTGTCCACGGCGAGTTTGCCCTCCGGGGGGAGGTGCTGGATATCTTTTTGCCGGGGTGGGATTTCCCGTGTCGGGCTGTCTTCGATTTCGACGAGATTTCCGGAATACGCCTCTTTGACGCTGTCACCCAGGCATCGAGAGAAAAAATATCGACCCTTCAGGTTTACCCCCTCAGGGAATCCCTTTGGACCCGGGAGGAGCGGGATCTTCTCTTTCAGGAGGCTCTTCAGTGGCCCGAAATGAGAGCCGTGAAGAATCAGGTGCTGGATCTGGCGGAACGGGAGACCGCACCTCCCTACTGGACCGCAGCCTTTTCGCAGGAGTTCCGGCAGAGCGCTACGGTCTTTGACTACCTGCACCGTCACGGGAGGGTAATCTGGATCGACCCGCAGCGAACGATCGCTCTGGGTGAGAGCTTCCGGAAAGAGTACGAATCGATCTTTGCCGAAGAACACTTTCGCAGGCCCCTGCCGAGGCCCGAGAGGGTTTTCCTCTCCTGCCAGGATCTCATGGAGCGCGTGCAGAATTCCTCGGTTCATTTTGATTCCCTCGCCTCTGCCCGGGAGGCGGGGGGGATCCGTTTTTCCTGCGATCCCCCGAGATCCTTCTTTGGAAACATCAACTACCTGAAAGAAGAACTCTCGACCCTGACGGGCTCGGGTCACCGGGTTATCGTGGTGGCCGATACAGAGGCGCAGCAAAAACGGATCGAATTTCTTCTGCGGGACTACGCAGTGGACGTGGTCCTGGGACACATCACCGGGGGCTTTGCCTTGCCGGAACAGCGACTGGTGGTTATCCAGGAGAACGAGATCTTCGGTCGTCGCCGGAGGGCTCCCGCCAGCTTGCGAAAGACCGAGAGCGCACCCATCGACACCTTTGTGGAACTCGATGAGGGCGATTACGTGGTTCACATGAACTACGGGATCGGGCGGTTCTGCGGAATCAAGCGGATGACCGCAGCGGGCAACGAGCGGGATTACATACAGCTTGAATACGCCGACGAGGAGTCGGTCTTCACCCCGATCGAGCAGGTCAACCTGATTCAGCGCTACATCGGATCGGGAGGGACGCCACCCAGACTCGACAAGATTGGGGGGAAGAGCTGGGAGAAGCGCAAGGGCGCTGTGCGAAAGAACGTGGAGGACCTGGCAGATCGGTTGATCGCCCTCTATTCACGGCGGAAGAAGGTCCAGGGGTACGGTTTCCCTCCTGACACGGAATGGCAGATGGAATTTGAGTCGACCTTTCCCTACGAAGAGACCGAAGATCAGCTGCGGTGTCTGGCCGAGATCAAGCAGGACATGGAGCGTCCCCAGCCTATGGACAGGCTTGTCTGTGGTGATGTGGGCTACGGAAAAACCGAGCTCGCTCTCCGTGCCGCTTTTAAGGCTGTGGCCAGCGGAAAGCAAGTGGCTTTTCTTGCCCCCACCACCATTCTGGCCGAGCAGCACTATGAAAACATGCTGGAGCGGTTCGATCGCTTTCCTGTAAAGCTGGCGATGCTCTCCCGGTTTGTAAAAAACAAGGAGAAAAAGGAGGTCCTTCAGGGGCTTGCTTCGGGCTCGATCGATGCGGTAATCGGGACCCACAGTATCCTCCAGAAGACGGTGGAGTTCCAGAATCTGGGGCTCATCATCGTGGACGAAGAACAGCGGTTTGGTGTGAAGGACAAGGAGCGCTTGAAGGAATTGAAGCATAGCGTGGACTGCCTCACCCTGACGGCCACCCCCATTCCGCGAACCCTGCACATGTCCCTTCTGAAAATCAGGGACATGTCGCTCCTGAGAACGCCCCCCCACAACAGACAACCCGTAGAGACCGTAATCGCCGAGTTCAGCGATGAGACCATCGCCAGGGCGATTCGGGCCGAGGTCGAGCGGGGAGGGCAGGTGTTCTTTCTCCATAATCGCGTGGAAACCCTGGAAAACGTTCAGCAATTTCTGGAGCAGCTGGTCCCCGAGGTTATCGTGGAATCTGCTCACGGACAGATGGGGGGGCGGCAGCTCGAGGATATCATGCACCGCTTCGTGAGTGGAGCGTTCCACGTGCTGGTGGCAACGACGATCATCGAGAACGGCATCGACATCCCCAACGTCAATACCATTATCATAGATCGGGCCGACATGTACGGGATCTCGCAGCTGTATCAGCTGCGGGGGCGCGTGGGCCGGAGCGACCGGACCTCCTTTGCCTATCTCTTTTATCCCGATCAGCGTGCGCTCTCGGAACTTGCCATGAAGCGCCTGGAAATTATTAATGATTTCACCGAGCTGGGGAGCGGTTTCAAGATCGCCATGAAGGATCTGGAAGTCCGGGGTGCTGGCAACCTTCTGGGGAGTCAGCAAAGCGGTGATATCGGCTCCATCGGATTTGACCTCTATCTGAAGCTTCTTGACGACGCCATCAGAAGCGCCGAGAAACCGGCCGCTTCCGGGGACGATCAGGGCGAAGAGGTCTATCTGGAACTCGAATACACGGGTTTCATCCCCGATCAATACATCGAGGAACCCATGGAGAAGATGGAGGTCTACAAAAAGATCGCCTCCGTCACCACCGACGCCCAGTTTGAAGAGTTGATCGGTGAGATCGAAGACCGCTTCGGTCCTATGCCCGAGGAGATCCAGAGCCTGCTTGCCCTGGCAGAGATCCGCATTCTGGCCCGGCGCCTCCACGTGGCATCCCTGCGTGAACGTCAGGGGCGCCTTGCGGTGGAGTTCGGCAAGGTAGCCTCGGTCTCGGTGGACCGGGTATTATCGTTGATCAAGAACTCCGGCGGCGCCGTCTCGCTGGATCCGCAACGTCCCAACGTGATCATCATGGAAACGGGCCGGGTCGGGCTCAAGGAAAAATCAGAGTTTATCCGCGGGCGCCTGGCACAGTTGCTCTAGCCACGGNGCCCGTGATCTGGCGGGCACGGTCGGGTGCCCCGGCCCTGATACTCCACCAGATGTTACCAGCCAGATGCTATCAACCAGATACCAGCAAGGAGACAGGATGAACAATATTCGTAGTTACGTTCTGCGGGCCGCCCGCATGAGCGATCATCAGAAAGACGCCTGGGAGCGGCTGAGTGATCGCTACTGCATCTCTCTTCCCGCCCTGGCAGAACCATCCGGGGAGGATGCTCCTCCGGAACAGATCGCCTGGGAGGGTGTCTTTCCTCACCGGAAAGACGATCCCCGGCGGCCGGTTATCATCGATATCGGCTTTGGTATGGGCGACTCCCTGGCCGAACTCGCCCGGAGTCAGGGAGATCGCGACTTTCTGGGGATCGAGGTGCATAAGCCGGGAGTGGGCAAGCTTCTGGGCAAGATCGAAGAGCAGGATCTTCATAACCTGCGGATCGCCCGGTGTGATGCGGTGCCCCTGTGCAAGCACCTCATTCCCCCGGGAAGCGTCGATGGGGTCCATCTCTTTTTTCCCGATCCCTGGCCAAAGAAACGGCACCAGAAGCGAAGAATCGTGCGGGAAGGGTTTCCTGAACTCGTGGCGGCGGTGCTGCATCCTGGCGGGTATCTCTATATGGTCACGGACTGGGAGGACTACGCCTGGCAGATGCGACGCGTTATGGATTCTTCNCGACTGTTCAGGAATGAGTTTGACGGCTTTGCGCCACCCCGGGAATGGAGACCCGAGACGGCCTTCGAGCGGAAGGGCCTCCGGAAGGGCCACGGGATCTTCGAACTCTACTATGTTCGCGACGGCCGCACCTGCGACGATTACGCCGGGACAACATCCCCGGGTAATCCGGAGACGGTGAAGAGTGATAGCGGAAAGTAATAAAGAAAAGCAATAAAGAAACGCGCACTGCCGGAGATACCCCCGGCAGTGCCTTCAATCCTAGTCTTCCCGCTCCTCGTACTGCGAGTTGGCCACGATCTCGTCGGCAATCTTTCCGCTCACCGGATCGTAGTGGTCCAGCTCCATCTCGAAGCTCCCCGTTCCTGCTGTAATCGACCGGAGGTCAATGGCGTAGCGCAACAGTTCGGCCTGGGGAACCAGGGCATCGATCTCGATGATCCCCCCTCCCAGTTGGTCCTGGCCCAGAACCCGGCCCCGCTTTGAGCTCATGTCGGAGAGAACGTCTCCCAAGTACTGTTCCTCGATAAATACTGCGAGCTTCATCACCGGCTCCAGCAGGACCGGCCCGCATTTCTTCATGGCCTCCTTGAGAGCCCCCCTGGCGGCGATCTTGAAGGCCATCTCGGAGGAGTCTACGGGGTGTTCCTTTCCGTCAAAGAGNACAATCCCCACATCCTTTACGGGATAACCCGCGAGAACACCATGCTCCATCGCCTCGTGGAGCCCCTTCTCGATGCCGGGAACATAGCCCTTCGACACGGACCCTCCCTTTATCTCGTTGGCAAAGTGGTATTCCTCGCCCCGTTCCAGGGGCCGGACACGGATATGGACCTCGCCGAACTGACCGTGACCGCCGGACTGCTTCTTGTGGCGGTAACTCACCTCGGTTGACTTGGTGATCGTCTCCCGGTAGGCCACGCGGGGAGGGCGTGTCTCGATCTCGATCTTCTGGTTCTTTTTTATGCGATCAAGAATTGTTGTGATGTGAAGCTCGCCCATGCCGGCGATGACCGTCTCGTGGGTTTCGGGATTGAAGGTGACCGTAAAGGTTTTGTCTTCCTCGGTTGTCCTGACCAAGTGTTCGTTCAGTTTGTCCTCGTCCTTTTTGCTGTTGGCCGAGATGGCCAGGGCGTAGACTGGCTGCGGCAGGGCGAGGGGACGAAAATGGATAAACACATCGGGAGCGTGGAAGGTGTCGTTCGTGTGAGCGTCGGCAATTTTTGTAAGAACTCCCAGGTCGCCAGCGCAGATTTCGCTGGTCTCGATGAGTTTCTTGCCCACGGCGGAGTGAAGTTTGCCGGCCTTCATCTTTTTGCCGTCCCGGTCGATGACGAATTCGGCGCCTGCTGTAAGGGAGCCGCCCATGACCTTGACAAAGGAGAGTTTCCCCGAGAACTGATCCAGGGTGGTCTTGAAGTTCATTGCAGCGAAGGACTCGTCGGGACTGATCGTGTANGGTGATTCGTTCCCTTCCTTGTCTACGGCGATCTCCGTGACCCCCGCAGGGGAGGGGGCTGCCCAGGAGAGAAAATCCAGAAATATCTTGATTCCGCTGTTTTTGAGCGCCGAACCGCAGAAAACGGGAACCACCTTGTTTGCCCGGAGCCCCTCGGAGATTCCTCTCCGGATCTCTTCCTCGGTGAGATTTTCTTCTTCCAGGTATTTCATTGTGAGCTCGTCGTCGCCCTCNGCAGCGGCTTCGATAAGCTGCGCCCGGTAGCGGGCAACCGAGTCGGTGGCGTCCTGGGGGATCTGGCCCGGTTTTTCCGGGCCGTCGTTTTCTCCGGGGAACCAGGCCTCCTGATTCACCAGATCCACAACTCCCGAGAAGGAGCCCTCAGCGCCCAGGGGGATGGCAACGGGCACCAGGGTAATATCAAACTTTTCCTGGAGGTCCGCAAGAACNTTCTCGTAGTTTGCCCGGTCCTCGTCCATCTTGTTAATGAAGACCATGCGGGGCTTGTTCCGGTTGTCCAGACGGCGCCAGAGCTTCAGCGTTTCAATCTGAACCCCGGCCCGGGCGCCTACCATCATCACGGCCGATTCTGCCGCACGAAAGGCCGTGACAACCTCGCCGACAAAATCCGATGCTCCGGGTGTGTCCAGGATGTTTACCTTGCACTCCTGCCAGATAATGTGGGAGAGGGATGTGTGGAGAGAGATGCCGGTCTCGATCTCTTCGGGCGTGTAGTCGCTCACGGTTTTGCCTGACTCCACCGATGCGGGGGCGTCTATCGCCTTTCCTGCGAAGAGGAGCTGCTCGACAAAAGAAGTCTTGCCAGTCGATCCGTGGCCGGCAACCGCGATGTTCCTGATCTGATCTGTAGTGTACGCCATGATGAACACATCCTTCCTGTCTGGGACTGTTATTTAGCTATCAATTCTCCTGTCGGTCCCGGGTGTTGTCAAGCAAAAGTTATAGCTCCGGCGTCATTCCCCCCGATCTGCTCCGGGCCTCAGCGCGCCGATGCGGGAGCAAAGTGGGAGAACTCCATGGAGTAGTTGCCGCGCCCCTGGGTAGCACTACGCAGGGCTGTGCTGTAACCGAACATCTTTTTCAGAGGAGCCTCGGCGAGTATGTGTTCCACCCCCGGTCTGCTTTCGACGGCATGGACCAGCCCCCCTCGGGTGGTGATCCCGTTGATGACCTCTCCCATGAACTCCTGGGGAACCAGAACGGTCACCTTCATGACCGGTTCGAGCAGGGCTGCTCCCGCTTTCTGGCAGGCGCTGTCGAAGGCCATTGCCCCTGCCGCTTCAAAGGCGAACTCCGTGGCCGTGAGGTCCGAATAAACCGCATCGACCAGTTCTACCCGAATATCGACGGTGGGATAGCCCAGGCTGATCCCGGAGTTGAAGGCCCCTGTTATCCCCCGGGCTGCTGCCGAGGCAAAGGGCTCGGGCAGCTTTGAGAGGGGAACCGTGCTTTCGAAGTGATTCCCCTCGCCTCGCTTGCGGGGAGATACGGCCAGGGTGAGTTCGGCGTGGTTCTCCTTCCCGCCGATCACCTTGTGGAACACCTCGGTATGCTCGGTGGCGGAGGTGATCGTTTCGCGGTAGGTGACTTGGGGATTTCCGATCTTGGCGTGTACCTTGTAGTCTTCCACGATCCGGGTAACCAGCACGTCCAGGTGCAACTCTCCCATGCCGGAGATGATCAGTTCTCCCGTGTCTTCGTCTTCCTTCCAGAGAAAGGTGGGATCTTCGCGGGTCAGGAGCTGCAACACCTCCTGAAGGCGGTCCCGCTCGCTCATGGTCCGCGGTTCGATGGCGACGGATATAACGGGCTCGGGAAAGTGCATCCGTTCCAGGATCACGGGAAAGCCCTCGCTGCCGAAGGAGTCTCCCGTTTGCGCAATCTTGAACCCCACAATCACGCCGATCTCGCCTGCTACCAGGCGATCTACCTGTTCGGTGCGGTTTGCGTGCATCCGGAAGATGCGGTTTACCCGCTCCCGTTTGCCCTGGTTATGGTTAAAAACGGCCGTACCGGATTTGAGTGCCCCCTGGTACAGACGGACGAAGCAGAGGTTCCCTGCCTCCCGATCGGTTTGGATCTTGAAGACCAGCCCCAGGGCCTGCCCCTGGTCTGTGCGCTCAACCAGAACAGGTTCTCCCTTTTTCGGATGCATTCCCTGAAGGGGGGGGAGCTCCTCCGGGGCGGGAAGAAAGTCGATCACTCCGTCCAGGACCGATTGAACGCCGATATTCTTGAGGCTGGCCCCCACATAAACAGGTACCAGAGAGCGGTTCAGGGTCTCCCGGCGCAGGATGGTGCGGATAAGTTCAGGGGGAACCTCCTGGTCATCCAGAACCAGTTCCGTGATCTCGTCAGAATGGGCCGAAACGGCGTCCAGGAGCTTTTCCCGCCATTCCTCGGCCAGAAGGATCAGGTCCTCCCGGATAGGGTGTTCCGTGATGGTCCTGCCCGAATCATCGCTGTTCCAGCGACGTTCCTTCATGGTGATGAGGTCGATCGTGCCGGAAAAGGACGATTCAGAACCCACCGGGAGCGTCAGGGGAACGGGGGTGGCCCCCAGTTTTTCCCGGATCTCCTGAACTACGGCAAAGAAGTCGGCCCCGATGCGGTCCATCTTGTTCACGAAGGCGATCCGGGGGACCTCGTAGGAATCGGCCTGGCGCCAGACCGTCTCGCTTTGGGGTTCGACGCCTCCAACGGCGCAGAAGATTGCCACGGCTCCGTCCAGTACACGGAGGCTCCGTTCCACCTCGGCGGTGAAGTCCACGTGTCCCGGTGTATCGATGATGTTAATGCGGTGATCGTTCCAGTAGGTAGTGGTGGCGGCCGAAGAGATCGTGATTCCCCGGTTTTGTTCCTGGGGCATCCAGTCCATGGTTGCGGCGCCGTCGTCGACCTCACCGATGCGGTGGGACTTGCCGGTGTAATAAAGGATGCGTTCCGTTGTGGTCGTTTTGCCTGCATCAATGTGGGCCATGATGCCGATGTTTCGTGTTTTTTCGGTCATAACGTGCCGCAGATAATATCACAGGTGGATGCTTTTGTTACAGTCCAGGGAACAGCCGGGATCCAGAGGGCGACCAGGGCGAGGGCCCGGGGAGATTTCAATCGAGTTTTGACAATCCTGCCTTGACAATCTGCAGAACCTGTTGACGCGCCCTCGGGGGTGTGCTATATTCCCGGCGTTACGGGCGAATAGCTCAGCTGGGAGAGCGCCTGCCTTACAAGCAGGATGTCGGGGGTTCAAATCCCTCTTCGCCCACGTTTAAACCCTTACAAAGCAAGAAATTAGCTTTGTAAGGGTTTTTCTTTTTTAGCCAGATGCAATAAAGTTGCAATAAAGTCATCTCACCGAGTATCATTTAAAGCATGGCACGTATGGGAAGACCCCCGAAAGAATGGTCTGTCATTGATCGTGGAACGGGGGTTTGGTATTACCGGCTTCGCTTTTGGCGCGACTACGAGTCGACCGGTATCAAGATCAAACGCAACTCCAAAGGCCAGGCAACAAACCGCTCAGACGCCAATCACTACGCGGCAGAACAGTACCAGCGAGCAATCCTGTACAATAAACGTGGACTCACGCTCCGGGAGTTCCTTGATCCGTATTTCGTTTGGGACCGGTGTCCTCATGTGAAGCAGCTCGTGGCAGATGGAAATGTCCCAACTGAGTGGCATACCCAGTCTTCATGGGATTGCCTCCTATAAAGACGTGTTTTCTCTCTCGAGGCATTCAGACCTAAAGTATTGTATGTCTACACGGCTACTCGCAGGTAGTGGTGAGACAGATCCAAAGCCCTGTCTCCGGTCACCACGCACTGGCTGGATCTGATCTCAGTCGGCCTCCTCGATATCCACAGCCAGTTCTTCGTCCTGCTCGGCCAACGCCTCCTGCTTAGTCTCCTCGGCATGCCTGTCGACCTCATCGCCGAGTCGATCAAGGACCTCGATAAATTTCTCGGCAGCTTCCAGCAATTGCTTGTACCTCACCTCCAGCGCTTCCTCGTCCTCATCACTGCGACGAGCCGGTGTCTGGTTGCGTGTCAGTTCGACCAGCTGCTCTACCTTGCCGTGGAAGTCGCTGTGAATGGTAACCAGCTCAGAATAAACCCGCTGGTGGCTGTACTGGCGTCCTTCATCGCTTTGCAGCCATCTCGTCAGCCAGCAGGCCCCTGAACTGGATGATTTCCATGTTGACCGGTAATCGCCACCATCAATCAGGCGGCGCACACGCGTCAGCCACTGCAAATGATTCAGGGCGACCATGTTGGAATTCATGCTGACATTTTCTTCGCCATACAATTCCTCTTCGAGGTCCTGTACCGCCTGCACCCCACGCATGCTGGCATTGGCTAGTTTTGATAGAATCCCGTTATTATTGGCCAGTAACTCATCAATTCGCTCGCTGCGCACATTAGTGGTCTGACTGGCCTGTCGGATCTCCATCATGGCTCCGGTAATTTCTGACATGCTTTCAGCGATCTCCCGGCTGCCAGTCTGAATCTCCTCGGTAATCGTAACCAGTTCTGTGGTCGCCTTGACCACCTCCTGGCTACCTTGGGAAATCTCATCAGTGGCGTGATCTATTTCGGAAAAAGCACTGGCCGTCTGGTCGACATCTTCTCGAACCCGCACAAAATATCCGAGATTTTGTCCCACATATTCCTCGGCCTCGTGGATGCCACTGACAATCTGTTTCAGAGTTGAGCCAATGCTGACGGCATTCGAGGAAGTCGACTCGGCCAGTTTGCGGATCTCTTCCGCCACCACCGCAAAGCCCCGGCCTGCATCTCCGGCATGAGCCGCCTCTATCGCTGCATTCATTGAGAGCAGATTTGTTTGTCCGGCAACCCCATTGATAACCTCGATGGCGGCCTGAACAGCATCGATATGTCCGGCAATTTGTTTGATCAGCTCATTGGTCTGTTCGGCCTGGGACTCGCCAGAATTGGCCAGCTCGGCCAGCTGAGCGGCTTTTTCCCGGTGCTGGCGGGCTATCTTGGAAACACTTCCAAGATTGGCGTTCATCTGCTCCACGGCAGATGAGGTCTGAACGACGGCCGAAGACTGGGATTCAACTCGTTGCGTAAAGCTCTCGGTTGTGGCATTGATCTCTTCAATCGCTGCCGTGGTATCCCGCAAACGCTGATTGACAGTCTCGGTCTGTTCGTTGATTTCATCTATGCCACTCTGCATGCGCTGGTTCATGGTCAGCGCATGCCGAACGCCATCAATCAAATCCTGGGCTTGGTCATCATTGTCCTTCACCAGCTCGACAATTCTGTCACGTAACCGCTCATAGGTCTCCGACGCCGCATGTCCGGCAGCGATCTCCTGCTCCTGCTTCCCGTCAAGGCGCCGGCGCCGACCTAATACTACCAGTGAGCCAGGCGCAGCCGGCACAGCCGGAATCAGAGCCACCCAGAGCGGCAACACTCCCACAAACGCCGCCAGCAATGCCAGCAGCACCAGCCACGAGGTGGCCACCATCAATATTATACCCATTCTGCTACTTCTGCTGTTTTTCTCTGGTCGCACAGTACCTCCTTCAAAATATTAGCTCTCAAAGCTTTAGTGTACTATATATAATACAATGGATTGTATTCGACTGCATAGTCGAGCTCTTCCTCCCTCCCGTCTACGCACAACAATCCTGACACAGGGGGGTCACGGCGTTTTTTCTGTCCCCCCGCTGGCAGGGCATTTCCGGAGAACCGGGGGCATACATCAGAAGGTCTCGAACTCCTCATCGTCGTGATCGGGGATCGTCTTTCGCCGGGAGAGGGAGGGCTCCTCTGCCAGGGCAAGGCCCGTGCTCTTTCCGGTCCGGTTCCCGGCCTGGCCGGGTGATTCGGCAGATTTTCCCGGCGCAGGGAGCGTCCGTGGCCTGGTGACGCCCTCGTCGATCCTGAAGAAGGCTACGCTGCTTTTCATCTGTTCGGCCTGGCCGTTCAGTTCCTCGGACATGCTCGCCATCTCCTCCGAGGCCGAAGCGTTCTGCTGAACTACCTGATCAAGCTGCATCAGGGCCTGGTTAATCTGGTCTGCCCCGGAGTTCTGTTCCCGGCTCGAAGCGGCGATCTCCTGAACCAGTTCGGCCGTTTTCTGGATATCGGGGATGATCGCGCTGATCATCTGCCCGGCCTGTTCAGCCACGTCCACGCTGCTTCGTGACAGGTCTGCGATCTCGCCAGCCGCCTTCTGGCTGCGCTCCGCCAGTTTGCGGACTTCGCTTGCCACAACGGCAAAGCCCTTGCCGTGCTCGCCAGCTCGAGCTGCTTCGATCGCCGCATTCAGGGCCAGAAGGTTTGTATTTCGCGCGATCTCATCGATTATGCCGATTTTTTCGGATATATCCCGCATGGCTGTGACGGTCTTCGTCACGGCCAGACCACCTTCCTCGGCATTTTTTGCCGCCTTGCGGGCTATCTTCTCGGTCTCTTCGGCGTTATCCGAGTTCTGTCTGATATTGGAGCTCATCTGTTCCATGGAGGAAGAGACCTCTTCGGCGCTTGCAGCCTGCTCGGTAGCCCCCTGGGAAAGCTGCTGGGCCGAGTTGGACATCTCTCCGCTGCCGGTGGCGACGTTTGATGCGGCAGCCTTCACCTCGCCCACGACACGGACAAGTTTTTCACGCATGTCCTGAAGGGATCGAGCCAGAACTCCGATCTCATCGCGCTGGTCGATCTCCAGCCGGGTGGTCAGATCGCCCTCCGAGAGTTCCCGGGCGAAGGTAACGCCCTTATAGACGGGGCCGGTGATGAGTCGGGTGATGGTGACGGTAATAATCATTCCCGCCAGAAGCGCAAGAACAAGGCCGATGATCAGCACGAGGATCGCGGTAGCTATCCGTTCCACCGCAGCGCGGGCTACACCGGTTGTAGACTCCGCTGCCTCATCGAGAAAATCCTGGGCTATGGCGAGAACGGCATAGTAGGCTTCCATCCGCTCCTGTCGCGCCTCGTGGGCCTCTTCAGCAGCAGCGACGAGGCCCAGCACAGCAGCCCGGTACTCCTCTATCGCTCCCTGCACCTGAGCCAATTGACGCAGGTTAACCTCCTGCCGGGTGACTCGTATCAGGTCCTCCACCAGGTAGACCAGCCGGTCGGCATCCTGCGATGCTTCCAGCACTGATTCTGCGTCCTGGTACGCCTCGGCTCGCCAGGTATTCAGAAGGATCCGGTTCCCCAGATCCAGTATGTCGTTACCCGCGTTGATCCGGTCCTGTCGGATGCGAAGTTCAGCCTGCGTATCGGCTGCTTCGATCTGCCGGTACATCGCATCGGTCTGGGAGTCTACGTAGGCCATGATCTGTTCCTCGAAACGGATCCCTTCGCGGTGAATCCTCTCCCTGGCCGCCAGAATTGCGTCTACGGCCCCCTCGGTGAGGTCCAGGGCCCGGGTATACTGCGTAACCAGGCCCGTGACCTCGTCGAGTACCGGTACCAGCTCCTGCTGATGGGCAGATTCGAGTGCGGCCTGGCGTCCCGATCGGAGAACGCGGTTCAGGTTTTCTATCTCGCCGCGGCCGTTTTCCAGCCATTCCCGCTGGTAGTTGAAGCTGTACGATCCGGCGTAGTATCCCGCCAGGAGCTGGTGTTCGAGGACCTCTCCCGCCAGCACCCATTCCGGGACATACCCCTCGGCCAGGGCGATGCTGTCGTCCTGGATCTGCATCATGTTGATTACCGCAAAGATCCCTATGGCTGCTGCGATGGTCAGAACGATAGCAAAGCCGGTTCCTATCTTTGCTCCCAGTTTCATGTTCTTGAGCACACTGTCCCCCCTTCAGATGGGTCTCCCCCCGGGACAGGGAACGGTGCCCCGCAGGCTGTCGATGGCGGGATCTTCCCGGGCCTTCCCTGTTCCGGTTAGGATATTATATCCACTGTAAGGCAAGGGGATGGAAAGATCAAAATTTGGTCCGTTCCCTGTTTGGGGGTATTGCGATGCCGGAGTTTTGCGAGCGGATAGCAGAAGACCTCGAGAGGTTGGGGGTTTCTCCGGGGGAGACGATCCTGGTTCATTCCTCCTTCAAATCCCTGGGGCCTGTGCCCGGGGGGATCGGGGAGGTGATCCGGGGGCTGCGCGGGGCGGTCGGGGAGCGGGGAACGCTTCTCATGCCCGCTCTGAGCTGGACTCTGAGACCTCCTGATATCTTCGATCCCCGGCGGACACCGGTAAATGTGGGGGCTGTCCCGGAGTTTTTCCGCACCATGGAGGGGGTTCTCCGGAGTATCCATCCAACCCATTCGGTGTGCGCCACGGGCAGGCGTGCCCTGGAGTTGTTGGCCGACCACGAGAAGGATCACACCCCCTGCGGCCGTCATTCACCGTTTCGCAAGCTGGTGGAGACCGAAGGGTCGATCCTCATGATTGGCTGCGGGGTGCGGCCCAATACCACCATGCACGCGCTTGAGGAATACCTGGAGCCCCCCTATCTGTACGGAGAGGACTGTCTCTTTACAATCAGGGACCCCCAGGGCAGAGTGTATCGGAAAGAATACAGAACCCACGGGTTTATCGCTCACGGCTACTCCCACAGATACGACCGGATCATGGATCTCGATATACACTCCTGTATGCGCACCGGCCCGATCCTGGGGGCCTCTGCTGTTCGTCTGGACGGGCCGGGACTGAAGAGGCTGGTCCTGGAAAAACTCCGGGAAGACCCATTCTTTTTTGTGGATCCCGATCCTGCAGATCCTGGTTCTGAAGACCCCGGAGCTGAAGAAGAACCGGAAAGAAGGAGAGACCCATGAAACAGCTTATGATATTTGGCCATCCCTCGCGGGAGAGTTTTTGCAATGCCCTGGCCGACGAATACTGCGCGGGAGCGATCGAATCGGGGAGCGAACTCCGTCGTATCGATCTTGGTGAGCTCTCGTTTGATCCCGTATTGCACCAGGGCTACGCCGGGAATCAGCCCCTCGAACCCGATCTCGCGATGGCCCGGGAGAGTATTCTCTGGGCCGACCATCTGGTGTTTCTCTATCCCACCTGGTGGGCCGCCCCTCCTGCCCTGATGAAGGCCTTTGTGGAGCGGGTCTTCCTCCCGGGGTTCGCCTTTCAATACAAGAAGGGCGCCAAGGTCGTCTCCTGGGACAAGCTGCTCTGTAACAGGTCGGCACGGGTAATCAGCACCATGGACTCGCCTCCCCTGTACTACAGGATGGTGGCTGGTGATCCCGGGTATAAAATGATGAAAGATATCATGCACTTTTGCGGGGTCCGGCCCGTTGCACGGAGCTATTTTGGATCGGTAAAAATGTCGGCTCCGGAGAAGCGCCGGAAATGGCTCCGGGAAATCCGCAGGCTCGGCGGTTTGGCCTGAGAGCCCGCTCCTGCCACAGTGGGTGAGAAAGAAGAACGAATGGATATATTTATTAATCGACAGAACACTTGACAAGACGGCCAAACGCAATGCATAATTTTCCGTCGTCCCCGGCATTTTATGCATGCATGGGGGTCTTTTATGCATATCACACACACAATAATTCTGGAGATCCAATGAAAGNAACCCGTACCATCAGTCTTCTAGCCGCCCTCACCCTGATCACGGTAATTTTTGCCACAGCCTGCGGAGACGACCGCACGAGTCAGCGTCCGACCCGTCTGGCCGTTGCAACGGGAGGAACCGCCGGGGTCTATTTCCCTCTGGGCGGGGCTTTTGCCAACATTATTAACGAAAAGGTCTCCGATGTTACGGCTAATGCCGAATCCACGGGTGCCTCGGTGGAAAACGTGAACCTCCTGAACAACGGGGACGTTGACTTTGCCACTATCCAGAACGATATCTCCTACTACGCTTTCACGGGGACGGAGATGTTCTCCGATGTAGCTGCCATGACCAATCTCAGGGGTGTGGCCACGCTGTATCCCGAGGTTGTCCAGATCATTACCCTGGACTCCAATATCACGAGCGTTGAGGATCTGAGGGGACGGCGTGTAGCTGTTGGAGCTCCCGGCAGCGGAGTGGAAGCGAACGCGCGGCAGGTCCTGGCTGCTCACGGGATCGGCTACAACGATATTCGGGCCGACTACCTCTCCTTTGCCGAGGCAGCCGATGCCCTGAAAGACGGTAATGTCGAGGCGGCCTTCCTCACAGCGGGTACGCCCACGGCCGCAGTGACCGACCTCTCGACTACCCATTCCGTCCGGATCGTCCCTATCGACCCTGCAGTGGCCCAGCGTCTTATCGCTGATTTTCCCTTCTATAACCAGGTGAGTATTCCCGCCGGAACCTACCGGAATCAGAGCGATGATGTGGAGACCGTGGCTGTCATGGCCATGCTCACCGTACGGAAGGGGCTGGACGATGATCTGGTGTACAATATAACCAAGGCACTCTTCGAGAACCTCGATATGCTGGCCGCTGCGCACAGCAGGGGTGGTGATGTAATGCTCGAGACCGCAAAGGACGGAATGTCGCTGGAACTGCACCCCGGGGCTGCCCGCTATTACTCCGAGATGGGGCTCTAGAGCAGCAGCTCCAGCGCGCCCGGGAGGGTGGCTTCGGCCATCGGGCGGGTGTTTTACCGCTTCCCGGGCCGGTCTGTGTCTGGCGAGGNTCGCAGGCCTGGCAGGAATCGTAGCAGGGGTCTTGCTCCTGTGGCCGCTGGAAGGGCTCCGGCTGGAGCCCGAGCAGGGGGTTGCCAGGTTCCTGCCGGTCGCCGCAGGCAGCGAGATCCACCTGACTTATCGCCATTCTGTGGCGCGCAGTCTCGTCTCGGAGATTTTTATCATCACCCCCTGTGGTCTGTTGCGCCTGCAGCGGACAATCTACCGTGACTTTGGGGCAGGGTTACCCGCCCGGGAAGCCGGGGGGTTCACTCATCGTGACGGGATGTTTGTCCTCGACGCCATTGATCTGGAGCTGTCTGAACTGCCTCTGAGGGTTGGCCGAACCGCAGATCATCGGATTCTGACGGGAGAGGGGGGGGCGTTCAGGCTCATCGAGATGGTTCCGCCGGGCTCGCTGGTTCTTGTGAAGCCGACACGAAGTTTTTTCTGGCATTTTCTTTTTTTCGGGGGGTATAGCAGCGTATGGAAGAACGTCCAACAAGTATTCATGACAGTTTTGACGAAAAGATAGATATCGAGGAGACCCTGGCCGAGTTCGAGGCCTCGTCGCATATGCGCAAGCTGGCGGGGAAGCTGGCTCTGGTGATCGCCCTGGGAGCTGTGGCGATGTCGCTCTTTCATCTCTACACGGCAGGGTTCGGCTCACTTCTCACCATGAAGCAGCGGGCTGTCCACCTCCTCTTTGTCTTTGTTCTGGGATTTCTCCTGTATCCTCCTACCCGCAAGTCGGCGATAGACCGCATTCCTCTCCTGGACTGGGTTCTGGCCGCGGCCGGGGTTATCGTGACAAGCTATATTCTTCTAAACTACGAGAGCCTGGTCCGGCGGGGTGGGATGCCGACCTCGGTGGACATGGTCTTCGGCTTGATCACGATTCTCCTGGTGCTGGAGGTCGCCCGACGCAGTATCGGTCCCGAGTTGCCCGTTATTGCCCTGGCTTTCATCGCCTATGCCCTCTTTGGGGGCTATATTCCCGGCGCGCTGGGCCATCGGGGCTACAGCGCGGCCAGAGTAATCAATCAGCTCTACATGACAACCGAGGGTATCTTTGGAACGCCCCTGGGGGTTTCTGCCAGTTTTGTCTTCATGTTTATCCTCTTTGGCTCCTTTCTGGACGTGACCGGCGTGGGCAAGTTCTTTATCGATCTTGCCTTTGCCGCAGCTGGTCACAAGAAAGGGGGGCCTGCAAAGGCGGCTGTCCTGGCAAGTGGTTTCATGGGGTCCATCTCGGGCAGCTCCATTGCCAACACCGTCACCACCGGGGCGTTCACCATTCCACTCATGAAGAAGGTGGGCTACCACGCCAACTTTGCCGGTGCTGTCGAGGCGGCAGCCTCCACGGGTGGCCAGATTCTTCCTCCCGTAATGGGAGCTGCGGCCTTCATAATGTCGGAGTTCACCAATATACCCTACATCAGGATAATCGGGAGCGCCGTCATCCCCGCCTTGCTCTATTATCTGGGTGTGATGATTATGGTTCACCTCCAGGCTTCCAAACGGGGGCTCGAGGGAATCCCCCGGGAAGAGTTGCCGCAGTGCAAGCAGACCTTCCTCAAGGGCTTTCATCTGCTGGTGCCTCTGGTGGCGGTGGTGCTTTTTCTGATGCGCTATTCTCCCCTGCGCGCGGCCTTTCTGAGTATCTTGCTGGCTCTGGTGGTGTGTATGCTCCGCAAGCATACGCGCATAGGGTGGCGTGATGTTTTTCTTGCTCTCGAGGACGGGGCGATCAAGGCGATCGGCGTTGCTGCGGCCTGCGCCTGCGCAGGAATAATCGTGGGGATCGTAACGCTCTCCGGCCTGGGCCTGACCTTTGCAAATCTGGTGGTGAGTCTTGCGGGGGGGCGGCTCTTTCCTACACTGCTCCTCACCATGTTTGCCTCGATAATTCTCGGGATGGGGCTGCCCACCACAGCAAAGTATATCGTGCTGGCTACGATGGCTGCTCCCGCCCTGGTGCAGCTGGGTGTTCCCCTGATCGCAGCGCACCTGTTTATCCTCTATTTCGGCGTGATCGCCGACGTGACCCCTCCTGTGGCGCTCGCTGCCTACGCCGGCGCCGGCATCTCCGGGGGGGAATCGTTCAAGACGGGGGTGCAGGCTCTCAAACTGGCATCGGCGGGGTTTCTGATACCCTTCATCTTTGCCATGAGCCCTGAACTGCTCCTGATCAACGTTGCGCCCCTGCAGGCGGTTATCGCGGTGACCACGGCGTGTCTTGGCGTGGTGGCCTTTGCCAGCGCGGTACAGGGGTATTTTCTGCTGCCCACCAGACTCTGGGAACGGGCGTGCTTCCTTGCCGCCGCCCTGTTGCTCATCATTCCGAATGTTCGCATGGATCTGGTTGGTATCGGCCTGTTGGGGCTGGCCGTGATGGGGCAGCTGCTCCTGGTGTCGGCGGCAAAGCGGGCCGAGGCAGAGAGCCTGGCTCCATAAGTGGGGCCGTTACTCTGCCCCCGGCAGGGGGCAGATGAGCCCCTGTTCCTCGATCTCCTGCAGCCGTCCGGATCCGATCCCGGGAATATCCAGAAGATCCTCCCGTGAACGAAAGGGACGGCGCTCCATAATCTGCCGGGCTCTGGTCTCGCTGACATGAATGAGTCGGGAGAGCTCCGCTATGGTGGCGGTGTTGAGGTCGATGCACAGGGGCCGGGCCGTCTCTCCTGCTGTGCGAGAGGTGGATATCTCCCAGGATGAGCCGTCGCTGGTAATTACCAGCGTTCCCCCCGTGTCGGTGCCGTAGAGGCGGGCCTGAAGATATCGGTGTACCCGGAGCAGAACTTCCCCGTGGGGGTGGCCGTAGCGGTTTTCCCGGCCCGCCTGGTAAAAGACCAGTTCGGGGGATACGGCTTTCAGAAAGGCTTTGCTCGATGAGGTCCGTGACCCGTGGTGGCCCAGTTGGAGCACTGTGGCTGCCAGAGGCATTCCGCTGACCAGGAGATCCTTCTCGGCATGGACCTCGGCGTCGCCGGTGATGAGGATCGAAAAGTTCCCGAAATCGGCGCGGAGAACGATGTTCTTGTCGTGCAGGTGCCCGGAGTAGTCTGCTGCCGATCGTTCGGGGTGCAGAACGGTGATAATCAGCTCTCCAAACCGAATTTGTTCTCCCCGGAGCGGTTCCTGGTAGATCGCCGAAGATTCCAGAAGTGCGTCAAGAAAGCGCTCGAAGGTCCGGGTAGTGTGGGTCTGTCCGTTGTACCAGATCCGGTCCACCTGAAACTGTTCAAGAATGGCAGGAAATCCACCGATGTGGTCGGCGTGTGCGTGGGTGGCCACCGCCAGATCAAGTCGCTGGACCCCCCGGTCATTCAGGTAGGCGGCTACGGTCCCGTCGATTCCCGCATCAACGAGAATGGCCGCTGTCTCTGTTCGCAGGAGGACTGCTTCGCCCTGGCCGACATCGATACAGTGAATCTCCAGAAGGGGAGGCTCCAGCCCTGTTGCGGGTGTGGCCACGAGGAACAGACCGAGGACCACCACGAGGATCAGGGCTGGTCGCAGGGGGCTTTTCATGGTCAGGGGCTCCTCGATCGGAGTTCGTCCAGTTTGGAGCTGATGCGGGTGCGGGTATCGCCGGTACGGATATGGTCGCAGGCAAAGGTGAGGGCCGAGGTTTCCCCTTCTGTCGTGCAGGAGAGGGTCAGAACCGTTCCTTCCCTGGCCGTGGCGGGGAGCCAGGCAGCGGGGATCTCGTAACAGATGCCGCTGGCGGTCTCAATCCGGGCCGTTTCCCGGGAGATGGCGTCTATCGTAATGAGGGTCTCCGGTTGGTGCATAGTCAAGAATACCACGTTCGGAAACAGGGCGAAAGGGTGTTCCCGGGATGATGCCGGGGAGGATGGGGGCTTCCCGACGGGGCTGGATTCGGCCTGGTATCCCGGGAGCAGGGAGAGCAGCCAGAGGGACGCGACGACGCAGACGGTGTGACTCGGTTGTGCGGGCATAGGGCCTCCTGCAAGGATGGTACGGCCCGAGGAGCCCCCGTGCTTGAGCTCGGGGTGGCTGTAACAGGAGTAGCCAACGACGTGGGAGTATCCAGGACGGCATTATCTGAATTAGGGCCTCCTGAGCAACGGCCCTGCTTTTATTCTCACCCTTATTTCGTGTAACGTTCCCGGCGTATGCGACGTTTTCACCGTAGCGATAGCGAAGGTGAAAATGTGCCGAAGGCCAAGCGAACGTAGTGAGCGCAGCGCATTACGCCGTGTTATGTTTAGTGCCCGGCTTTCTTGTAGAATGGGGGATGCGGACGGGCGTGCGGACCTTTCCTTGGACTGATTTTACGCTGCCTTTCCGATGGCCTGGCGGTATTCAACCGGGCTCAGACCCCCGAGGGACAGCTTCACACGCCGCGTTATCGGGTAAGCACCCTTTCTTCGACATGGAGCGGGTCAACTTCGCCTTTTCCATTCTGCGAATCCATCCCGGCCAGCGGTAGTGGCTCCCCCGATCTGAATGGACTATCGGGCGCTCTCCGTCGGACAAATTCGTCCCGCTGGCCTACGACTCAGATTTCAGTATCTTCCGGGCTTCGTTGATATCCACCAGCGTTCCGACACTGTACCGGTGAAGAACGCTGGTCACCAGCGATTGATACGGGATCCCATCCGCTGACGCTCGAGCTCGAAGGGCGTCCATGTCCGTCTTTGTCATACGGATGTTCATTCGCTCAGTCTTTCGGACAGATCTCGCAGCAGCGGTAACAAGCGATTCTCGAACGTGTTCGGGCATATCAGTAAACTCATCTGCGTGGTCCTCGTACCACTGCTCTTCCTGGTCCAGAGACTGCAAAGCGTTTGTTTTTTTCATGGATTCATCCTCCTGTTTTCTTTTCTCGAAGGGAAAATGGTCTTCAGGAACCAGCATCCAGTTTGATCAACCACCAGAGGAACGACATGCCAGTATTCGTTCAACAATACCAGAATGCGCATCTGGTCGGTTCTGACAGGATTCTTCTGAGGTCCGATAAAGTCACCCGTAACGATTTTCTCCAGAACCATCTCGAAACAGACCCCGCGAGATTTCAATAGCTCCCGATTCTTTTCGGTGTTCCAACGAACTTCCACCGTAAAAGAATGAGCGGTACGTCGCCTTATGTCAATACATTATTAGGTTCGATTACTATCGAATCTTCCTTGGAGGTCCCTTGGTAACCTGTTTTCTTCGGGTAGGTGTGCGAGCTCCCGGAAGAAACGACGCACCTTATCCTCTCCAGCGGCGGCAATGACGCCCTGGTCTACGGGGAATTGCTCCGGTATCCGGCGAGTTCTGTTGCGCAGGCGCTGATGCTCTTTGCCGAGCCCTTGCGGTCGCTGGATGCTGACTATCAATCTATTCCTGAGCGTCTGTGCGCCACTGGCGCGACGCCTTGTTTGCCAGATGCTTCCTCAGTGCTGCCTCCGGGAGCACGTAATACGTTGAACGGCCAGCGGCATCGTAAGCGACAATTCTCCCCACCCCGGCAGGGTTATTGGACTGCCAGAGCCGGGTCAGAATAAAGACGATCTCAGGAGTGTTTCAGGGGAGAGGGAAGCGTGACAGCAAGCTGTTCCCGGGTCAAATTCCCGGGCAGAAGCTCGTCCCAGCCTGCAGGGCTTGTGATGCGAGGAACCCGCTGAAAGATGTAATGCAGGTAACTGAAGGGTTCAAGGCCGTTCTCCTTCGCGGTTTCAACCAGCGAGAAGATTGCACAGGAAGCCGCCGCCCCGGCAGGACTGCCGCTCATCATCCAGTTTTTCCGGAAAACAGGCCACTCGCCGCTACGCCGCCGCGTGGAAAAGGGAGTCACTTGCCCGCGTCATAGCGTATTAGCGTATTTTGCAAGAACCTCATCTGAGCGTAGTAAATTTTGCTCCCTCTGCGTCTAAAAACAGAAAACCGACGTCCCATCTCAGCCTCCTTGACAGCGACTATCTATAATAGCCATCTGTAAGATGAATTGAGAAGAGCGCCGGTTATACCGGGAGTCTTCGTAGGTTCTTTTGGAAAGAACCTGTATTTAGCAGGGGCAGGACTCGAACCTGCGACCTCCGGGTTATGAGCCCGACGAGCTGCCAACTGCTCTACCCTGCGTCGTGTGTGCAGAAGGTATCAAATCGGCAGATATGCGTCAAGCCCCAGTACCAGAAGATTGTAACAAAAGTGGATACCCGTTCCGGCAAGCAGAAGAAGCGAATCCACCAGGGGGGCTGCTCCCCGGGTAGAGGGGCGTGGGCGTCCGTTTTTTGTCCAGGCCCAGGGACGGCCGTAGAGAAGGGCCGTGCTGCAATGGAGCGCTCCCGCCAAAAAGAGGCGGCGCAGGAAGAGCCCCGGAGAGAGCAGCAGAAACAGCAGGTTCTCCGCCGAAGCAAAACCAAAGCCGCGCAGTGCGCTCCGTGCCGGGGAAAGAGGACGCCGCCAGGGGGCAACCGCACAGTACTTGGCACCCTCTTCTACCAGCGCGATCAAAAAAAGCCGCATCAGGGCCTCTTCCCGAGGAAGCCAGAGCCCCGTCCCCGGAAATAACCGGCGCACCGCCAGAAAAATCAGCAGTGCCCCCACTGCAGCACAAGCGCCCGTCAGGAAGTCTCTCCAGGACCCCCCCGGCACGAGCCACACCACCACCATCACGGAACAGAGGAGGGCCGGAATGTTGACTCCCAGGGAGGTCCCGCTCACGGTTTTACCCGGGGACTCCCGGAGGGTCTGTCAGGAGCGGCTTCATCAGGGCCTCCAGGGTGGCGATGTGTTCAGGGGTTCCGATGGTGATCCGCAACCACTGGGGCAGGCCAAAGCTGCCCAGGGGCCGCACCGTGACACCCCCCTGAGCCAGGAGGTTGGCGTAGAACCGGGCCTCGCCGGGGATACGGAGCATGATAAAGTTCCCCTCCGACGAAGTGTGGGGCAGGTGGCTCCGCTCGCAGAAGGCATTCATCAGAGCCCTACCCTGATGATTTGTCTCCAGGGAGGTTCGGATAAAGTCCCGGTCCTTCAGCGCGGCACAAGCCGCTGCCTGGCCCAGACTGTTCACGTTGAAGGGCGAGCGGACGCGGTGCAGGGCACGGATGATTTCGGGTGCGGCCAGCCCGTAGCCCACGCGGAGCGCTGCCAGGCCGTGGAGCTTCGAGAAGGTCTGAAGTACCACGAGGTTGGGGTAGTCCTTCAGGCACCGCCGGGCGTCGCAGCTGGCGGGATCCTCCTGGAATTCCAGATAGGCGTGATCAACCACCACCAGAACACGGGGGGGCAGGCGCGCCAGAAAGCGCTCCAGATCGTCCTGGGAGATGGTCAGCCCCGTGGGATTGTTGGGGCTGCAGAGGAAGACGATCCTGACGGGCGGTTGACCCGGTTCCTCAAGACGGCCGATGATCAGGTCCAGATCGAAGGAGAGCTCCGGCATCGGCACAGCCTCCACCCGGCCATCGAAGAGCCGTGTAGCGAAGGCGTATTGCGAGAAGGTGTGGGCCCCCACCAGGACGCGGTCTCCGGGGTTGATGTAGGCGGCCGCGATCAGGGTGAGAACCTCATCGGAGCCGTTGCCCAGGATGATCTGCTCCGGGGACAGGCCCGTCTCTTCCGCCAGGGCCTGCTTCAGGGCCTGCGCCGATCCATCGGGGTAGAGATGAGCCTCCGTTGCGGCCCGAGCGATCGCCTCGAGCGCTGCAGGCGAGCAGCCCAGCGGGTTCTCGTTGGACGAGAGCTTGATCGCCCCGGGGTGTCGTTCCCCGGGGACATAGGGGGGAATATCAGCGAGGATCTGTCGTGTTTTCACCGTTCTATAGTAGGCTCTGGAAGGGCCCCGGTCAACGCCCGGAAGGGTCTTTGGCGATGGGGGGCGGGTTCTCCTTCAGGTAGGCGTGGTCCTGGCTGAGATCCTCGATCAGGTCGGAGAGTTTCATGGTAAGGGAGTTCTCCGTGGATTTTGCGAAGATCACGTCCCGGGGTGACTCCAGGGTTTTTTTTACTGCCCGCATGATCAGGTCTATCTCTGTGTACTCAAAGCCGTGCATGATAATGACTCGTTCGCTCATGCTGAAAATGTACGCAGAACCGGTAGCCTCCGCCAAGGGGGGGCTGCGCCCGCAAGAGCCTGCGTTCTTGACTTTTTTCGGAAACGTTCTTATTTTAGACCCCTCAGGCCGGTGTCGGTTCAGACTAACAAATTTTGTTTCCTTCGTGATATACTATATATGTCCGCCTCCGGGGCGTTCCCGAGGCCTGCTATGGCCTTTGGCCGATCTTTCCCTGGTATCCCTGCGGGGCAGGTACTGGAATAAGGAGCTTTCATGCAGACAGAACAGATTACCGAGAGTCTTGGCCGGTACCTGCTGGCGATCTACCACCTGGCTGCCGAGAACAGGGTCGCCCGCTCCAAGGATATCGCCGAGGTGGTGGGGGTGAGTCGGCCCTCCGTGACGGGGGCGCTCCAGAAACTGGAGAAGGCGGGCATGATTAATTACGAGCCCTACGGCTACGTAAGCCTCACCGACGCGGGGGACGGCCTTGCCCGCAAGCTCCTTCTCAAGCATCGGGCAACCCAGGATTTCCTCCAGCTTGCCCTGGGGCTTCCCCACGAGCGGGCCCAGGAGGTCTCGGCCCAGATCGAACAAAGTTTGCCTGCCGATGTGCTCTGCAGGCTGGTGCAGTTCAACAACTTCTACCGCAACAATCCCGGAAAGCGTTTTGACTGGGACCCCGGTTGCCGCCACCTCTGCGAGCATCTCTACGGCATGCACGGCCCGAGTGGGCGTTGCGCCGATGAAGGCGACGATGTCTCCCTCCAGGAGGCTGTTTCTCATAATACCGGCCCTGTCCCCACCGCCGGCGAGGGTCCGGAGCAAACGCCCCGGCAGAGGGCCTCGTCACGCCCCAAATCTCCCGTTTCCAGGCTTCCCAACGGGATCGATTAGCTCGAGCGCTTTCCTCTCCCGTTCTGCCTGGCCTCGGGCAGATCCGGGTGCTTCAGGTTAGGGGCCCGCCGTGGCCTCCAGGGTGTAGAGTGCCCGCAGTTCCCTGCCCAGGGGAGCCCAATGGGTCGCCACGGTCTGGAGCAGTTCCCGGGCGGGGAAGTCCCCGCTGAAGCTCTGGGCCTGTACCATCTGGTAGTCGAAGGCCGGGGTTGCGCCCGAGAGCGTTCGGTCAATGAGAACGCTCCCCGTGACAAGGGCCTCCATGAAACCCTCCAGAGCTGTCCGTATCCGGTGCCGGTGCTGTTCGTAGAGCTCCGAGAGCTGCCGCCGGGCCAGAGAAGAGGTGCCCGATCTGCGCCGGATTCTCAGGAGCTCCTCTCCCAGGGTTCCCCGCTTTTCTCCTTTCCCCATGAGCGACGAGAGGCGGTCCAGGGATTGATCGATCTGGAGTGCGGCCTGGTGCAGGGCGTTGCGAACATCCAGGTGCTGAAAGACCGCATCGATCACAACCTGGGTCACCACGCGCCGTGTATCGTGAAAAAACTCGCTCTCTCCAAGAAGCAGGACAAAACCGAGCGTGGTCGGGTAGAGTTCAGAAGGAAGCCACGACGGAGGCGACCCGCCCGCCTGGAAGACCTGCGAGAGCCGTTCCCTGACCCGTTCGGTCCGGTGGGTGAGAAGAAGGGCTCCCGTTCGTTCCGTGGCCCTGGCGATCCAGGTCTGGTGGAAGACCTGCCACCACTCGTTGCGGACCAGCAGGGGTCTGATTTCCAGATAGGGCTCTTCCCAGGCCAGTTTTGTGATTTCCAGAAGCGGCACGGCACCCCGGAACTCCTCCAGTTCCTGCCATATTTCCCGGGGGGGCGGCGAGGGAAGGCGGGCACGACGACGGGCGAAATCGCAGAGCTCCTCCGTGGCGGTCAGATTCCGTTCGCGCCGGAGAAGTTCCATGGTCTGGTAGAGCTCCTGAAGCGGTGTCTGGACCACCCGCAGGGGTGTCCGGACCATGCCCTGTTCGGCCGGGGGGAGAAGGGACTCCAGATCGACCCTGACCAGGATACTCAGGGCGGTGATGGCGCTCCACAGGGGCGAGAGAGTCTCCTCGATCCGGTGCCGCCGGACCTCCAACTCTTCCTGGAGATGGTTTTGTACCGCCTCGCGGGCTACGGCGAGGGTCGTCTCGGTGCTATCCAGAAGCGTCTCGGGTATGGCCGATGCCTCTTCCAGGGCCTGATGGGTTTTCTGGTCCTGCCTCGCCAGGGTCTCTGCCAGAAACCTGCCCCTGTTCCCGCCCTGAACCTCCCGCAGCAGAGGGATCAAACGCCGTCGTTTTACCTCCAGACTCCGCAGACGGAGATGAAAGCCGGGCAACAGGGCCGGCACCGAGGGGTCCAGAACATCCCGGGCAAGGGATGTCAGGTTTCGCCGGAGTTCCTGCAGTTCGTGACGCCGAACGGTCTGTTCCACCGACGCCCCGTGGAGCAGCGCCAGGACCCGCAGGTACCAGCGGTACCAAGGAGGGAACTCCTGAAAGCGCTGTCGGTAGGTCCCCTCCGGTGCCGGCTCTGCCGGCGGGTAGGGGACGGTGTAACGCTCGCTCTTTCTCACTGTCCCTGACCGGCGACCCGGCGGGAGAGGTCGATGTCGATATGGCTGAAAGATCGTGCTCCCGTGTGGAAGAGGCCAAACGAGGGTTTGCTGAACCGGCCCATGACCTCACCAGGATTTGCCCAGAGGGTCTGGTCCAGAGTGTGCTGGTAGCGCTGGTGATCGTGGCCGCTGAAGACCGCGTCGTAGAGGCGGGAGTGGGCCAGGCCTCGGGCGATCTCGGGGTAATGGTTCAGGGCGATCTTCACCCCTTCAAAGGTGAGTTCTGCAAAGTGCCCGTGGAGGGTCACCTGGGAGTGTTCTCCTGCGATCCTGCTCAGGAGCAGGGGGTCTCCGTCGTTGTTGCCCAGGACGGCGTGAATCGGGCCTGAAAACCCCCGGGCCAGCTGATCCAGGGTGAAGGGCGCGCAGAAATCACCCAGAAAGAGCAGGGCCTGGGCCTCCTGCTCCTGTACCTGCTGCAGGGCTCGCTCCAGGTTCCATATGTTGTCGTGGATATCGCTCATGATTGCAATCTTCATCGGTTCCTCCTCCTGGCAAAGGTGTAGTAGGCTTTCTTCCGTGAACAAACACGCGCAAAACCAGAGCGTACAGAATACGACCCCGAAAGACCAGAGTGCCCGACAGATTCTGGAGCTTCGGCTCTCGCCCAAGGGGATCAAACCCGTCCGCAACGGCCACCCCTGGGTATTTCGCAACGCCCTGGGGACAGCTCCCCGGGCAGCGGGCCTCCCCGGGGCGGTCATCGAGATGGTGCACGCCCCCCCTCTCGTGTGGCACCACACCCGGCCCGCCCTGGCCTGTGACCCCTCGGGGCGTCCTCTGGGGTGGGGTATCTATAACGGCTCTTCACGCCTCGCCCTTCGTATGATAACCCGAAATCCCGAGATCCCGATACGGGGAGAAACCTTTTTCCAGCTTTTGCGGGACGCCGTGGATCGGCGGGAGAACCTCCGCCGGGATCACTCTGAGGGAGCCTTCCGCCTTGTCTTTGGCGAGGCCGACGGCTTTCCCGGTCTCGTGGCGGATCTGCTGGGTCGTACCCTGGTTCTGGAAATTTCCAGTGCCTTTGCCTGGGATAATCGCCAATGGATTCAGGAGGAGCTGGTCCGTCTGACGGACCCCCTCCGGGTTTATCTTGCGCCGGACCGGGAGATGCTCAGGCGCGAAGGCGTGACAGCTCCGCTACAGGGGCAGTGGAGCAATCCCCAGGAGGAGGGCGGGGATGCCCGGGGCATCGTGGAGGAGAACGGCCTCTCCTGGTACGCCCTTCCCGGGACGGGTCAGAAAACAGGATTTTACTGCGACCAGCGCGAGAACCGCCGATGGGTCGCCGGTCAGGCCCGGGGTCTGCGCGTTCTGGACGCTTTTTGCTATCACGGGGGATTCGGCCTCACCGCCCTGGCGGGGGGCGCCGCCTCGGTGGTGTGCGCCGACAGTTCAGCCTCCGCGCTGCAGCTGGTCGAGGCGAACCGCGATCTCCAGCAGGCTCCTGCGGAGCGGCTCCACACAGTCCGGGGCGACCTCTTCGAGCTGCTTCGGAACAACGCCCTCCCTCAGGGGCTTGAATCATTCGATCTGGTGGTTCTGGACCCTCCCAAGCTCGTGCCGGCCCGGCAGCACCGCGATGCGGGGCTTCGTGCCTACAAGGATCTGAACCTGGTAGCGCTTCAGGGGATGCGAAAGGGGGGGCTTCTGGTGACCTTCTCCTGCTCGGGGGCCATAAGCCGCGATGATTTTCGGACCGCCCTGGCCTGGGCAGCCGCCGACGCAGGCAAAACGGTGCGGATCGAGGGGCAATTCACCCAGGGGCCGGACCACCCCGTACCCCTCCATTTCCCCGAAGCGGAGTACCTGAAAGGGTTCGCTCTCCGGGTAGATTAGGGTATCTCCAATAGGGCTCCCGCCTCGTGCGGGTGTTTTCCAACCCTGCTGTGCTGTGGTAGGCTCCGCCGGTGATGAAAGGTATAACACTCGTTTTTTTCTGCGTTTTTTCTGTGGCCCTGGGCGCCGCGCCTGCCGGGCTGCTCGAGCTGACTTCCAGCGAGCTTCGTTTAGTACAGAACGGTTCCGACGAGGTGCGCGTTGCCCGATCGCTTCGCGAGGCAACGGGAAGCAACACCTACCTTACCAGCGCCGCCCGCTCTCCCTGGGACCAGCAACGGCTCCTAGTCTCGACCACGTTTCACGGAATCTTCGAGAGCGAGGATGACGGTGAGACCTGGAACGCCCTGGGGCGCGGGAACGGTCTGCGAACAATTTACAAAGGCAACGGTTTTTACGATGACATTGCCCGGGTCGCATACGATGCTTCGGACCGGAACATCCTCTGGTTGCATCGGGCCCAGTCGGGGGATCTTGTGGCGATCGATCGCCGTCGCGGAGCGGTGGTAAATCTGCCCTCCTCCCGGGGCGAACGGGCTCTGGAGGCGGCTGTCATCGCCGGAGATCAGCCCCTGGCGCGTCTCTATCCTGCCCGGGAAGAGCGTATGGCCAGGGCTGCCGACAAGGTCTCCTTCTTTCTTGCTCCCTGGCACGTGGGGCCCGATTCTCTTCCCGGCCACATGGAGTTTGCCCGGGAGCAGGGGTTCAACGCCGTGGTGATCGACTTCAAGGACGACAACGGCAGGATCGCCTACGAGACCTCCCTGGAGCTGCCCCGTCAGGTAGGGGCAGTTCGCCGGTTTTTTGATGCCCAGCGGGTGATTCGTACGGTTCATGAGAACGACCTGTACCTGATCGCCCGGATCGTGGTCTTCAAGGACGAACAGCTCTACCGTTACCAGAACAACCGCTATGCCCTGTGGGACAGCCGCCGGAACGCTCCCTGGGGGGTCTTCCGGCAGGAGACAACCGACGACGGCGAAACCCGCTCGCGCCAAGTGGAATACTGGGTTGACCCCTTCTCGGAGTTTGTCTGGGACTACAACATCGCGATCGCCCGGGAGTTGCAGGAGATGGGGGTAGACGAGATACAGTTCGACTACATCAGAACTCCCGCCGACGGACGGCGTCAGGATATTGTCTACCGCTACAAGGAGGACAGTCCCGCCCTGAACCGCGGAATCGATTACGGCGACCCCCGGGTACAGGCTCTCACGGAATTCGCCCGGCGTGCCCGGGAGCAGATATCCATCCCGATCAGTATCGATGTCTTTGGTTTCAACGGCTGGTACCGCATGAGCTATCTGGGACAGGACATCGCAGCCCTGGCTCAGTACGTGGACGTGATATCTCCCATGCTCTATCCCTCGCACTTTCCCCGGGCCTTCATGGGGGACATGCCCTACCTGGAGTGGGCAGAGTATCTCTACGAGGAAGGTACGGCCCGGGGCAGGCGCATTACCGGTGACACGGTCCTGATTCGCCCCTACATCCAGTCCTTCCTGATTGGGGGGGAGCTGCGCTTTGACGAAGACACCTACACGGAGTACCTGAAGCGGCAGATTCGGGGAAGCCTCGCGGCTGGAGCAAGCGGGTTTACCCTCTGGAACTTCTCCGGACGCTACTACATGGTCTCGCGGGGACTCTGGTTCGACGACGACGAGCGGAGCGCCCCCAGGTAAAGAGGTCGCTCCCGGCGTGCCTTCCGCACAGCCCTAGCTGGTGAGCAATTCCAGCAACTCCTCATCGCTCTTTGCCTTGAGGAGTTGCTTCCTCATCCTGGCGTCCTTGAGAAGCTTGCTAATCTCTGCAAGAAACTGCACATGGGGTCCCGTCCCACCCCGGGGCGAGAGGGTCATGATAAAGATCTGGGCGGGTTTCCGGTCCAGACTCTCGAAGTCGATCTTCCTGCGCGATATGCCCACGCAGGCCACCAGGGAATCCACGGCATCGGTTTTTGCGTGGGGTATTGCGATCCCGTGTTCCATCCCCGTGGACATGCCCGTCTCGTGGGCCAGAACGTCCTCCAGGGCCAGGGCAGGGTTGTGTACCTTTCCCGATGTACAGATCAGATCGAGCAGGGCCCGGATAACCTGGTCTTTGTCCGATCCGGGGAGGTCGGTCGTCACGAGATCGACTGTGAGCGTTTCCTTGAGCATGGAGAGAAAATAGGCTCTCTCGAGGGCTCTGTCAAGGTTGCGATCCCGGGGCTAATGCCCCAGAGAACGCTTGTGAAATCGCACCACCATGTGAACCAGCGAAGCCTCCCCGCTGGTATTCTCGATATCGTGTTCCACATCGCACTGATAGCGGATGAAATCACCCTCACCCAGGCGGGCGTCGCGGTCCCCGGCCCGGACGTGGATGCTCCCCCGTATAACCGTGAGAAACTCCTCGGTGTTGGGAAAATGGGGAGCCGAACGCAGGGCGCCCCCCGGGGCGAAGGTGAGGAGGTACATCTCCAGATCCTCGACCATCTGGATCGGGGTTAAGACATCGATATGCAACCCCTCCTCATCGGTATCGAGGGCTACGATATCGTCTCTAGTGGTGACATGGAACTTCCTGACCGGCTCCTCGCTTCCCTCCAGCAGGCGATTGATCTCCACCTGGAGCCCCTGGGATATCTTCCATACCGTGGCCACCGTGGGGTTCACCTTTTCTGCCTCGATCTGGGAGAGCATCGCCTTGGAAACGCCGCTCCGTTCTGCCAGGACGTCCATGGTGAGGCCCGCCTCTTTTCTCATTCGTCTGATGTTCCCCCCGATCAGGGGAGGTTCCTGGGAGTGATGCTGGGTGCCTGTCATGATCCTAACCATACTCCTGATATCTTGTTTTGACAAACCCTCGTGCAGTGAAGTACACTATGTTGAACGAGTGTTTGATATAGTGTATTATCGTGATGACACAATGTCAAGATTGGAGGGAGCGTGAAGGGTATTTTGATAACAGGGGCCTTGGGGCAGTTGGGGAGCGAGATCGCCACGGAACTGCGACGCCTCCACGGTCCTGATCGGGTCGTACTCACCGATGTGCGGGATACAATTAACCGGGATCTTGTCGAGGAAGGGCCGTTCTACCGCTCCGACGTGCGCGACGGAGCGGAACTGTCGAGGATTGTGAAGAAACACCGCATCGGCACGATCTATCACCTGGCGGCGCTTCTCTCGGCTACCGCCGAAGATCGCCCTCAGGAGGCCTGGGACCTGAACCTGAACGGTCTCCTCACGGTTCTGGAGGTTGCCCGCGAGCAGGGGGCGGCGGTTTTTACTCCCAGTTCTATTGGCGCCTTCGGGCCTACCACCCCCCGGGACTGGACACCCCAGGACACGCTCCAGCGGCCTACCTCCATGTACGGTGTGACCAAGGTTGCGGGTGAACTGCTGTGCGACTATTATCATTTCAAATACGGCGTTGATACCAGGGGGTTGCGCTACCCCGGGCTCATCTCCAGCAAAACTCCTCCCGGTGGAGGAACGACGGATTACGCCGTGGACATCTATTACCAGGCCCTGCGCACGGGCCGGTACCGGTGTTTCCTGAAGGGGGATACCTACCTGGACATGATGTATATGCCCGATGCCGTCCGGGCCGCCATCTCCCTGATGGAGGCCGATCCCTCTCGGTTGCGTCACCGCAACGCCTTTAACGTGACAGCCATGAGCTTTTGTCCCGAGGAACAGGCTGCCTATATCCGGGCCTGCCTTCCCCGGTTCGAGATAGATTACGAGGTCGACCCCGTGCGCCAGGCCATCGCAAACTCCTGGCCCAATGCCATGGAAGACTACGCAGCCCGGGTGGAGTGGGGCTGGGAACCGCAGTATGATCTGGAAGCCACAACCCGCGATATGCTGCGGGTTCTCTCACAACGACTGGAGGATGCCCGATATGTATGGAACGATGAAGGATGAACTGAGTGCCCTGGCCCAGTCCTTGCGGGACCAGGGATTGTACAAGGAGGAACGGGTTCTCCTGGGGCCCCAGGGCGGGGTTATCCACGCCCGGGGAGGCGATGGAAAAACCCGGGAGGTCATCAACTTCTGTGCCAATAATTATCTGGGGCTTGCAAATCATCCCGAGATTATCGGCGCCGCCCGCCAGGCCATGGATCGTTACGGCTTTGGCTATTCCTCGGTGCGCTTCATATGCGGCACCAGCGAGCTTCACAAGGAACTCGAGGAACAGATGAGTTCCTTTCTGGGCACAGAGGACACGATCCTCTATGCCGCCGCCTTTGACGCAAACGGAGGCGTCTTTGAACCTCTCCTGGGAGACGGAGACGCCATCATCTCCGATGAATTGAACCACGCCTCTATCATCGACGGCGTGAGACTCTGCCGGGCCAGGCGATACCGCTATGCCCACGCCGATATGGCCGATCTGGAAGCGCGACTTCGGGAGGCCCGACAGGAGGGGTGCCGGTTTTGCCTGATCGTGACGGACGGTGTTTTTTCCATGGACGGAGATATCGCGCCCCTTCCGGAGATCGTGGAACTCGCTCGCCGGTACGGAGCGCTGGTGATGGTCGATGACTGTCACGCCACGGGATATCTGGGAAAGACCGGGCGGGGAACGGCCGAGCACTTCGGGCTGGAGGGCGAGATAGACATCATCACCACTACCTTTGGAAAGGCTCTGGGGGGTGCCTCGGGGGGGTGCGTTTCGGGCCATCGGGAGATCGTCGAGATTCTCCGTCAGCGATCCCGACCCTACCTCTTTTCAAACACCCTGGCCCCCGCCATCACGGGGGCTACCCTGCGGGCGGTGCAAATGGTGGAGGAAAATCCCCGGTGGTGCCAGCGTCCCCGGGAACTGGCCCGGCGCTTTCGCACTGCCCTGACAGAGGCAGGGCTGGATGTTCTTCCGGGTGAGACGGCGATCGTCCCGGTGATGCTCTACGACGAGCCCCGTGCCCTGGCGCTGGCAGAAAAGCTCTTTGAGAAGGGTATCTACGTAATCGGCTTTGCTCACCCCGTGGTTCCCCGGGGGCGGGCGCGGATTCGGGTTCAGCTCTCGGCGGCCCATACGGAGGACCAGGTCGATCAGGCTTCCCGGGCCTTCATCGAGACGGCCCGGGAGATGGGCCTACTCTAGGGAAAGCCCCCGGGAATCGAAGGAGAGGGTGAAGGGTCCCCTGCGGGGGATAAGCCGCCCCCGGGTAAAGAGAAAGATCAGCGGTGCGGCCAGGCGGCGCAGATCGTCATCCAGGTCCTCCATGGCCAGACTCCCCTGGAGGTCTTCGAACCTGCTTGGGGCAGTGCGCAGGGCGCTGCCCGAGAGGGTCCCCCGGAGAGAGTCCGCGTGCACGTACCCCTTTTCGAGGGTTACCCTCTGCTCCTCGCTTCGGGCCCCCACCTCGGCTCGGGAGAAGTTGACCCCGCCCCGGGGAAGGAGCTCCGAAAGCCCTCCCCAGCGGGAATCAAGAGCCCGATGAAGCCCCCGGCCCGGCTGGAAATTCCCCCTATCTCCCTCAAGGTGGACCAGAAGCAGCTCGCTCTTCTCCGTCGGGAGGGGCCACTCCAGGATGACCCCCGTTCCCCGCAGGGTGAATCGGATCTTCTCTGCCTCGAGCTCCCCCGCCTCTCCGGGGAGCTGGAGGGCGCGCAGGACCTCCAGTTCTCCCTCGGCCAGAAAATCTTCCAGACTGTGAGCCGGAAGGGTGCCCTGCAAGAGGCTCGCCATCGCCTGCGGTTCAAGTATTGATCCCTCCAGGAGGAGGCGGGCCTGGTGGAGTTCTCCCAAGAGCGGTTCTGCAGTGGAGGAGCGGTCATATCCGTTTCCGGCAACCGGAGCCGGTTCCTGCTGTGAAGTCCTCAGGATTCGACCCTCCCGGAGGTGGAGGGAGACCCGCGAGAGAGGAAGGGCAGAACTGATCAGAAGTTTTCTGAGGAGTTCCCCCNGGTCCATGTGGACCTCCACGGAGCTGGCGCTGAATCGGAGGTTTCGCTCTTCCAGGGGCCAGGAGAGGTCCCTGATTTTCAGAAGGCCCTGGCGTGGGTGAAGGGTCAGNTCCCCCCGTGCTCCCTGATCGTTCAGGGAGCGGGTGAGCTGCCGCTGTACCCGGCTGGACCAGGCAAACTCCAGCAGGGCCGCCACCGTGATNAGCGCAAGNACCAGCGCAATCATCAGNAGCGCTANCCGCGCCGGAGCGCTTCCGGAGGATCTTTTGTTTCGTATCATCGTGGGGGCTTCCCGGAATCGGGTTCCNCCGATGGAAGCACCAGGGGGCTCTCGGGATCGACCAGGAACTCAGCCAGGATGATCTCCTCCCGGCCTACACCCCCGTAGAGGGTGAGGGTNCTCTCGTAATAGGTATCGCCCTGGATGTAGTACCCCTTCACCAGTGAGAGGTTTTCCAGGGTCTGGGTGTAGTAGCGCGCAAAACGCTCGGGCNGAGAAGGAGGNCTGCCCGGGGTAATGGNGAGCCCCGATGAAGGTGTCTTCTGGTAGGCCCCCTGGAGCGCGGACCCACCGCTGCTACCGCGGACCAGGCCCTCCCGGGAGTCAAACTGGACCCAGAGCGTTCCTTCCGGTGGATGCGGCATTCGGGACGTTCCGTATTGGTTCTGCAGGATCCACCGGGGNCCCTCCAGAGGAGCCTGGGGAGGCGGCGGGGGCGGTTCTGGCGGGGGAGTGGGANCTGGCGCTGTCGCCGGNGGTGGGGGCGGTTCCGGCAGGAGCACCTCCTCGGGCGCGGTGCGGCACGAAGGAAGCANTACCAGCAGTGCTGACGCTGCGAGAGCTGTCAGAAAAGGCGCNATTCGTCTTCTCATGATAGCTGAAGTGTATCACGACCAGAAGAGAGGAAACAGGGGCAAGAGCCCCGGACGAAGGAAGNGTAAAGAAAAATTTCTGAAAAATCNCGGTTTTNCAAGNGTTTTTTCAGAAAATCATTGACCACGCCGGAGATGGTCCGTACCATGGAGGTATATGGAACGAGAACGAGCCACAATCAAGATGGTGGCCCGCGATGCGGGTGTTAGTCAAGCTACGGTGAGCAGGGTTCTGAATCAACCCAACCTGGTCAAGCCNGAGACGAGAGACGCCGTCTACGCCGCCATGGCCGAGAACAACTACGTCCCCCCTGCGGCGGCCCGCCCCCCGGCGGAGAAGCAGGGAGTCATCGGTCTGGCCCTGCACGACGTGGGGCTTGCCGTGGTGGCCGAGGTGATTCGTGCCCTGAGCACGGAGTTCAGCGAGCATGGTTTCAATCTGATGCTGATCAACACCTGCGGTGAGCGGAATGTGGCAAAATTCTTCCGGGATCACAGCTCCTACCGGAGAACGATCGACGGCCTCATTGCTTTCTCCATGAAGCTCGATGAAGAGGGGGCGGCCTTCTTCCACTCCCTGGACCTGCCCATCGTTTTAATGCAGTCACGCTGTCCCTCGGTGCGGTCGATCAGCACCAACAACTATCTGGGGGGCCAGGACGCCACGGAGTACCTGCTCAGCCGGGGGTACCATCAGATCGCTTTTGTCGGCTGGAACGAGGATGACGAGCGCGTCCAGGCGCGCCTTGCCGGGTACCGAAGCGCGATCGCCGCGTGCCGGGGGAGCGGGGCCCAGGAGATCATCGAGCGGGACAGCCTCTCCGAGGCGGGGGGGCACGCTGCCACGCTGAGAATCTTCGAGCCCCGCCAATCGGGACGGCCCGTTCCCGATGCTGTCTTCTANGCCTGCGACACCATGGCCGTGGGNGGGCTCAGGTTTTTCCGGGAACGGCGAATCGCCATCCCCGACGCCGTGGGGGTAGTTGGATTNGACGACATAGCGATCGCTCCCGTGGTGGGGCTNACCACAATGCAACAGTTTTTTCACGAGAAAGCCCGGCTTGCCCGAACCTACCTGGAACGGCGTATCTCCGGCCGCGATGACCACCTGGGCACGGACGAGCTCTCGGTGACCCCCCGAATCATGGTACGCGAGACAACGCGCTAGGACGTTCGTTTTCTGGTGCCCGGGTTTCTGGATCGTGAGTTCTCCACCATGTACTGGATCAGATCGGACCGGGAGGAGATTCGCAACATCTCTTCCCGCGCCTCGGCGCTGTTCACAATACCGGCAATTCCCGCCAGAATCTGCAGGTGGGGTCCGGGGTTATCCCGGGGCGAGGCCACAAGAAAGATGATGCGCGTCGGTTCNCCGTCGAGCGACTGAAAATCGACCCCCTCCGGGACGATACCCACGGCGATGGAAAGCTCCTTTACCCCCTCGGAACGACCGTGGGGAATCGCGATNCCGTGTTCCATNCCGGTGCTCATGGTTTTCTCCCGTTCCAGAATCGCCTCCAGAACCGCCTCGGGGTCCTTGAGCTTCCCCCCGTGGGCCAGGGACTCCACCAGCTCGTGGATCGCCATTTCCTTGTTCTCCACCTCCATGCGGAGATGGATACACTCCACGGGAAGGTATTTGGGCCAGTCCACCACGGCGCGGTTGGTCTTCTCTACCAGGGTCTTGCGCAGCTCCTGGGGCCTGGCAACGGTCTTGATATGACCCACCTGCTGCTGCAGACTCAGGATCGATTCGTAGACCAGGTTGTTTACCAGGGTTACATCTTCTTTCCGGCAGGTAAAATGGAGACTCACGGGAGTCGCCATGAGAGCAATGAAGACCGAATCCTTGCGCATGTGGAAGACCTTGTGTTCCGCCTCTGAGCCCGTAACAAAGAACCCCTCGTTGCGCATCGTCTGGATCACATCGGACAGCAGGAATCTGGTGAGATCCTCCGACCCGAAATGAAAATCCGTTGTGGCCGTCTCGTGATCTGTCAGGGCCTGTCGGGTAGTTTGCAGGGTTCGCGAGAGGAGCCTGCTGAAAAAAGGCGGTGCCGTGAGGGTGGTGATGAGAGTCATTACGATGGCGACGCCAAAGAGCCGGTCCTCCAGCACCCCCGAGCTCAGACCAATGGCGAGCATGATCAGCGCTACCTCGCCGCGAGGAACCATGCCCGTGCCGATCCTGATAGCCCCGGCCCTGTTGAACCCCAGCAGAAGCGATGCCCCGCCGCAACCGATNATCTTTGCCGCCGTGGCAAGNAGGGCAAAGAGCACCCCAAAGAGCAACACCTCCAGGGAGGTGATCACAAAGAGATTCACCAGCATGCCGATGACGGTGAAGAAAATGGGATCAAAGAAGTGATGGATAACCTCGATCTTCTCCTGCACCACATAGGCGATATCGGTGTTTGCCAGGGAAAGGCCCATCACGTAGGCTCCGATGATCATGGCGAGGCCGGCACTCTCGAAGAGACCAGCCAGAATCAGGGCCAGACCCANGGCCAGAACGGCGATCTGGGACTGGTTCTTCACACCCTTGAGCAGGTTGCCGATCTGGCGGGAGAAGAGAATGCCCAGGGCCGTGAAACCGAGCCAGACCGAGAGAGCCCTGGCNGCGATAGGTACCATAAAGAGCCAGGTGCCACCCCCGTTGCCCAGGGTCCCTTCCATGGCTTCCACGCTGAGAACAACGGCAAGAAGGGTAATGCCCACNACATCCTCGATCACCGATGCCGAGAGAATGGTCACCCCCTCGGGACTGGCCATCTTCTTGCGGCTGCTCAGGATGCGGGCCGAGATATCTACCGATGTTGCCGTGGCCACAACACCCAGGAAGATGTTCCCCGGTGCCAGCGGCGGTGTGCCGGTCATGATTGCNCCNACGGTGATACCCGCCAGCAGCGAGAAGGTTGCCCCTCCCAGACCTACAACGCTTCCCTTGAAGGCAAAGCGCAGAAAAAGCCGCAGGTCTGTCTGCAGGCCCGTGAGAAAGAGCAGAACAATCGAGGCCACCACGGCAAAGCCGTAGAGTTCCGGTGAGATCGCCAGGGTCGTATCGGCCACCGGGAAAAGTCCCGAGGGGTACCCGGGCAAGGGCAGGGCCCCCAGCAGGTAGGGCCCGATGAGAATCCCCGCCAGGAGCTCTCCCATGATCGCGGGGATGCCCGCGCGGCGGGCCAGCCTGCTCCCCCAATGGCCCGCAAAGAGGATGATCCCGATCTGGAGGGCCAGGACCATCATGCGGTGCTCCAGGGTATGAGCATAGGAGGAGCTGCCCGGGNCCGCCAGGGCAGGGGCCAGGGCAAAGGCGAGAAAGATNAGGGGAAGCATAAGGGGTCTGAGGGTAGTTGTTTTTAGTCGCATCGGTGTGTTCTCTGTTGCGCGTTCTCTCGGGTCGCGTGTTTCATTCTCACGTTTCCAGCCGGGCCACGGCTTCGGCCGGGGCCTTGCTCCGGGCGGGTGACGGTGCCACCACACGTATATGACTATGGGGGAAAACCAGAGGGAAGGCAAGGCCAGAGGCAAGATCGCAGACCCGTGTATCCCCGGGTCTGGCCCCGGCGGGGAAAAGATGAGTATGTTTCGTNTCTATGAGAGTCTGGACGGCCCTTTTTCTTCTTCTGGTACCCGGTCTTGTTGTCTCCGCATCGGGAGAGGAGGTCATGAAGGCCCTCGCCCGGGCCTATCCCGGCCGGATAGAGGCGGTGGAGCATCGTCGGGGTGACTGGGCTCTCTCCATGGACGGTGAGTGGTTCTACTGGGCCCAGGGGAGGATTCTGCCGGAATCCAGGAGGGAGCGGTGGCACGAGTACNTGCCGATACGATTCTATCGCTACTTTCCCGGTCCATTCACGCCCCCCGAGATCACTCCCGACGTGGAGGAGCGCCTGCGTCAGAGGATGGCCCGCTTNGACAATGANGGAGAGGTTCGATTCAACGCCTTCCTCGACCGCCTCTACGGGATTGCCTCGCAACACGAGGCCGAGNGGACCATGGTGAACCTCACCTTTCTGGACAGACCGGTACGGTTGCACCCCCTGCTCGAGGGACCCCTGGGNCGCGTGGATCAGAGGTTGCGTCTCGCCATGCTGACAGACGGTGAGACCCGGGCCTTTGTACGGGACCTGGCCCAGGTTCACGGGTACAACTGGCGTCCCATTGCCGGGACTCCCCGGAGAAGCTACCACAGTTACGGCGTGGCCCTGGACCTGATTCCCCGGTCGTTCCGGGGGCGCCACGCCTACTGGCGCTGGGCGGTGAANAGCGGTATCGAGGAATGGTGGAACCTGGCCCCCTACCAGCGCTGGACCGTTCCCTGGGCGGTGGTGGAGGCCTTCGAGGCCGAGGGGTTTGTCTGGGGCGGGAAATGGCTCTACTTTGATTCGATCCACTTCGAGTATCGCCCCGAGGTTCTCCTGATGGCCGAAGAGGCAATCGAAGAGTGAATGAACTGCCTGATCCCTCTGCTTCCCTGTGGTCAGCCCGCTCGTTCACGTGATTTTAGATATCACTACATCAATGGAAAACCCCTTCCTGAGGGTATCAGACATCAACCTCCGGGGAAGCATCGCCCTGTACATTCAGACTGTGGTAGACACGCACCAGTAAAATCGTGATAAACGCCGTGTAGATTGAAAACAGCAAGGTGGAGAGAATCACCCCTAATATTGGGATAAACACAATAGTGAAGTTCAGAACCAGCACCGGGAATGTGAGTCCGAGAATCAGTAGCAACGTGATCAACGCGGCGCCAATGTTTTTTTTGACAGTGTTAACACTCTGGCCTAAGGCTTTACCAGCTGATAAATCATCCACCATGACGGCAATGAGAGCAAACATGAGGAAAAAAGCTGCAATCAGTCCTGGAATAACCAGCAGGATAAACCCGAACATTACAATAACAATCACCATAACAGAGGTTATGACAAGAGGAACGATACGTGATACCAGGCGCTCCCATCCGGTTTGCAGTGTCACCGATTCTCTCTTCAGGGCGATATCGGCCATCCCGATCGTCATGCCATGGGCCAAAAAACCGACAAAGCTGCTGATTGCGTTGACTACCATGATGGTGCCGATAGCCGCTCCTGCTCCGGCCAAGGCCCGTTCCGGGTGGGCAGCAATCTGCTCTCCGGAGAGATTGCCCAGCATGGGGATAGTCGAGCCGGCAAAAATGAGATTGATAATCGCCGAAAAGACGAGGGAGGCGAGCATTGGGACAAAAAGCAACGGATTGTCTCGTGAGGCTGCGATGGTTTCCTTAAAAACGGTAAGAATATTCATGAATCGACTCCTTTTAAAAATACGTACAACCCTATTATCTATAGAATAATATGGTTTTTTCTGTATCACAAGTGAATTTAATAACCATAATGGAGTATTGCGGACGCAGGAGCAGTACGAAAGATGATCCTGAGGTAGTCTGGAAAACTTCACCAACCAGCAGAGTTCCCTCTCAAGGCCGGGAGGAGTGAAAGATGCATCTACGCATGAGGGGTTCGAATCATTGAGACCTAGAAAACCACCAGGGGAACCGTAATGCGGTAGGTGGTGCCCGTCCCNCTCTCAATGTCCAGGAGTCCATCAACCTGTTCTACCAGGGAGTGAATAACAAGCATGCCGAAGTTGCTTCCCGAAAAGGAGCGATGATCATCCCTGGTCCTGAACCATTTCCGGGCGCTCTCGGAGAGACCCACACCGTTATCGGCCACAGAGAGGTAGAGAAACCCGCCGTCTTCTGTGGCGCTGATCCTGAGGCTGGGGGTAATCCCCGTTTTTTCCAAATACTCCCGGGGAAAGGCGTGCTTCATGGCGTTGGTGATCAGTTCGTTGACGATAAGGCCGATTGATGAGAGAAGTTTTGTGCTGAGCTTGAAATCGGTCAGATCTGTCTGGACCTGGAAGTTCCCGGCATCGGGGAAAATTGCCANGATCTCGTCTATCAGAGGCCTCAGGTAGGTTCGTACCGCCAACTGTCGGGCATTTTCCGAGAGATGCAGCTCTTCGTAGAGACGGCGGATCGTCTTTACCCGGGAACTCGCGTCCAGAAGTGTCTTCACCGCCTCGGGCTGATTCGTTGCCAGGGCCTGCATGCTCAGAAGGCTCGCCGTAACGTTCAGGTTATTCTTGATACGGTGTTGTGTTTCCTGAAGGAGTAGCTCCTTTTCCTGGAGAAGACGCTGGATGCGTTCCTCCGAGCGTTTGCGCATGATCACCAGGGCTACATTCCGTGCGTAGATCTCCAGTTGTGGGCGNTTGCGCAGGGCCTGCCCTGCGGGCATGACCATGCTGATATCTCCCAGAAGCTGCTCCTCGTGGCGGAGAAGCAGGTTTACTGTCTCTCCCAGGTTCCACCGCGCCTCCAGGGCGATCACCAGCTTGGGAGGAACCAGGTCGGCCGTCCACTCCGAGACGCGGTGGAACACGTGGAAAGGTGATTCCCGAAAAAGGTCCCGGCGGCTCGTGTCGAACGTCCAGGTGCGCCCCGGCAGGGCATGCCCCAGGGTCTCGTAGACATCGGCAACCAGTTCGGGCGGGCCTGCCACGGCCCGTGTTATGGTGCGCGAGCCGTCCCGGGAGAAGGCGTTATACATCACAAAGATCGCACCTGAGATCGAGCGGACCGTCTCGGTAATTTCCTGAAAATCAAAATCACCGAGATCGAGTTCCAGAAACCGCTCCGATGCTTCGGCCAGAATCCCCAGTACCCGGGCCTGTTCCTGAAGAGCCTTCCGTTTGCGCGTCTCCGCCGTTACATCGGTGAAGATCACGGCAAAGTGCCCGGGGTGAATCCGGAAAGCCCGAACGGAGAAGTATTTTTTCAGTTCCCGGGAGTAGGACTCGACCAGGGTGGGTTCGCCCGTGCGGACCACTTCGGCGTAGGTCTCTATCCAGGAGCGTTCTGTGTCGGGCATTACCTCCAGAACCGTCTTCTCCAGAAGATGCTCTCTGCGAAGGCCGGTGATNTCCTCGAAGGCGGGGTTTATCTCGATAAAGCGGTAGTCCAGGGGTTCCTGGTCGCTGCCGTAGATCATTTCGTGAACGGCGAAGGCCAGGGGGATGTGCTGGAAAAGCAANCGATACTGATGCTCGCTCCGGCTCAGAGCCTGCCGGGAATGGAGCAACTCCTGTTGAGCCCGCAACAGCTGCAGAGCCATGGTAATAGCTGCTGCATAGGTCTGGTGATCGCCCATTCTGGGAATCGAGGTTCGGGGGAACGACCCCGGGAGAGNGGGGCCGGAAAGGGATGCTTTTTCTGCCTCGGTGGCATCAGGTACCCCGGTAGTATCAGGGGATCGATCCCGGGAAGAAAGAAAGACCAGGGGAATATCCTGTGTGGTCAGGAGATCCAGTCGGGTGGCCGCCTCATCNGNGCCCCCCCTCCCCGGAGAGAAGCNGTTCCTTTCCTGACCCCAGACTTTGTGCCCCCCGACGACAGGCTCGTCCTGATCGATCAGGACCAGGGGAGGATCGGGGTGGGCAGCCAGGAATTCCCGGGCGGCCTCCCCGGTGGCCACCACCGAAAGCAGATGCCCCAGCGAATCCACCACGCGACTGACAAAAGAGATCAGTTTTGGATCCTGTGCCACCAGAAGAACTCTGGACTCCCGGGGCTTTTGCTGCCGTTCTTGCTGTCCCATCCTACCCCAGTGTAGTGCTCTGGGAGGAGCGGAGCAAATGTAACCCGAAATTTATCGAGAGATCCGCAGAAGAAGGGAGGGGGGAACTCCCCCCTCGTGGATCACATGCTGAAAACGGGAGTTCCCGAGGGCCTGGAACCTGAAAAAATCTGGAACGAGGTTATAACCCAGTGCTCTCTGGGAGAACCGTCGCTGGCAGTCTCCCCCTCGNCGGCGTTCGTAAAGGTAGCCCTGAAGGAGTGTGTGCCCTGGGCGGCGTCGCTCGTGAAGGATCCTGTGGCGGTGTTCCCCTCGACCTTGACGTCGCTGATTTTGGGAGACGAGGCGGGATCCATAATGGTGCCCCGGTAGGTATCGGGGTTGATAGCCGCCTCTGCTGCCGGAGAATCGGGATCAAAGGTGTGGGCGATCATGGCATTGTCTTTGACGCTATCGGCATCATCCCCCAAGCTACTGAACCAGCTATTCAAGCTTTGGGCCGGGGTAAAGTAAAAGCTATCGGCGACAGCCTGGACAAGTCCTTCCATCATGGCGCAGCTTCCAAGGGCCAGAACTGTTGTCACGGTCGCTATGATCGCAACAAAACGGGTTTTTCTTCTGTTCATCCATTCCTCCTCTGGGTGTCTCTGTCCATTCTTGTTTTGGCGCGCCCCCAGAGTTTCTCTTCCGGGGGCGNTCTGGACAGACAGACCCATTATGAGGGATGAATCTTAAACGAACCTTAAACCCTCTCGTATTCCTCCTCCGTGGAATCTCTAGAACAGGTCAGGGAAAGCTCTGTGTGCGGTCTCGGCCACGGCGCCCTCCGAAACGGTTCGCCGGGTGACCCAATCGGCTACAGCCTTGAGTTCGTCCACAGCGTTTGCCACAGCAACACCGGCCCCCGCTTCCTGGATCATTTCCATGTCGTTCAGGTTATCTCCTATGGCGATCACCTCCTGCATGGAGATCCCCCGGTGTGAAGCCAGTGCCTGGAGGGCCGTTGCCTTGTTCGTGTTATCTGCCACGATCTCGATGAAATGGGGCATGGAGGTCACCACGGTCCAGCGCCCCCGCCCGAGCTGTCTGAGATTCTCGATGTGGCCGGCCAGCCGTTCGGGCCGGTCGTGGCAGACGAGCTTGGGGCTTCCACCNTGGGAGTGTACCGCTTCGGCAATGTTGGTGACGACCTCGTAGCCCATGCCCGAGGCAGCGGCGTAGCGGCCGACGTAGGGATTGTCTGTCTCCACCAGGATGGTGGACCCTTCGTAGCCCTGAAGAGTTACCCCTTCCTGGAGACACCAGGTGCGAATCTCTGTTACCAGGTCGGGAGCAATATTGCGCGCCACCAGGGGGGTGGGGTTACCGGCAGTCATGACCCTGGCCCCGTTATAGGAGATAAAATATTCGGGAGGAGCCTCGGGGAAGATATGGTCCAGAATTTTTTGTGTGCTGCCCGTGGCCCGGCCACTTGCCAGAACGACCAGAATCCCCGCCTCGTGGAGCCGTTGCAGGGCGGCGATATCATCAGCAGCAATTTCTCCCTGATGGGGGAGAAGGGTGTAATCAATATCTGACGCAAAAAGTTTAAACATGGCGCCAGGACTGTACGCTATTTCTCCCCAAAGCTCCAGCCGTCGGAGGTCCCCGCCTGTAGTGATGAGGATGAAGGGCCCTGTTCAGAAAGTAATTTTTCCGGCCGATGATTACCAATAGAGTAGGATCACGATTATGGACAAAGGATTGTCATGAAAATAGTCATGCTTGCCCCCCCCTCGGAGGAAACTCTCGCCGGGGAGCTCTGCGCAGAACTTGCCCGGGAATCATTTCAGACCGGAATGGCCTTTCTTGGCAAGGAGGGCATTCGCACGCTCACGACGAGTCTGAACGAGGCTACTCACGCTGTCGTGCTGATGCAGGAGGATTGCCTCCTTTCGAAGGATTATTATTACGCCCTGGGTTTTTTCTGCGGGCGCAATATCCCCTGGATCATCTATTCCTCTGCAAACCTTGAACTCCCCGATTATCTGAGCGACCAGACCTGTATATCCGCCGTTCCGGCGCTGATAAAGTTTTTCACGGAAGAGCGGGCACGCTGGACCGCTCAGCGTGATCGCCAGCGTGCCAGGGAGGAGCTGACGAACCTCGGCTATGCGCTCACCGATCAGGCCTTGGCAGACTGCGTGTCCGAAGGTGTGCTGGTAGCGGTAGAGCGCTACATTCAGGGAGGGTTTTCCCCCGACGCACGGGATAACAAGGGGGTCCCGCTTCTTTGCTGTGCGGTACGGAACCGCCATACCGGTATGGTTCAGTTTCTTGTCAGCCATGGGGCCGATGTTAACGCCGTCAGCGAGGACCGGGGAAACACTCCTATTATGGACGCCGCCGCCGATGGAAACTCGGAGCTCACGGGGCTCCTCCTTCACGCCGGGGCTGCTCTGGACGGACAGAGCAAGAACGGCCAGACGGCGCTGGTTCTTGCTGTGGGGCAGGGAGCGGAGAAGACGGCGGAACTTCTGCTGATGGGTGGCGCGGACCCCCACATAAAGGATCAGCTGGGGATGTCGGCGCGCAAATACGCCGAGCTTTTTCGGCTGGAGCTGGTCCTGGATCTTATCGATGCCCGGGAGAGCGAGGCCAGGAACGAAACCGGAGAGGAAGCCCGAGAGACCGAAGCCGATCTGCCCGATGAAGAGGACCCGTGACGAGAGCTGCACAAGGCGCTTGACGGGGGCCTCCAATGCTTTCTATAATCGGCCACCGCAGATACGGGGTGTAGCCTAGTGGCTAAGGCGCCTGCTTTGGGAGCAGGAGACCGCCGGTTCGAGTCCGGCCACCCCGACGGTTCCCTCTTCGTGCGCCCATAGCTCAGCTGGATAGAGCATCGGCCTTCTAAGCCGAGGGTCACAGGTTCGAGTCCTGTTGGGCGCGTTTGTAAGTTGTTTAAGGACAACGATCTGCAAGAAACTTAAAGAGCGGGTGCGGCGGAGTCGCACAAAAATCGCACAAAAATCTGACATGAGTCACGGCAATCCCTTTTTTCCTCTGGATTGAGAGGCTCTGCTTTCCCGGAAACGCCGGTATGACTCATTATTCAGACAAGACTTCCATCAGGACAAAGCCGTGCATGGTATCCAATCCAACGGCTCGTGTCGGTTGGTGTGTAAAGACCAGCAACAGTCGGCTACGGGGAAAGTACCAGGCCGTATTGATGGTGTAATTAAAAAACAGCCCGCGATCTGAGAACAGCAGCGGCCTGGTGTTCATGGATTTAACGATCGGTGAATGTCGACCCTCTCCGGCGTGCGTGGCGTAAAAGGTCTTGGCATTATCTCCCCCATCATGGACGTGAGCGACGAAGGCCTGCTCAAGCGAAGCATTCCCGGCAGGGGGGTGCACTGTCCAGTCCAGCCTGGGATTCCCCCATTGCGTATGGTCTTGCGATGTCAGTTCAATCACCGGATCAATCTGAAAATGTTCTTTCAGTTTGTCGACAAACGACCAGTCGGCATGATTGCTCCGTAGCGATTCTCCGCCGACGGCACCGCTATCACTAATCACGATCTGATGCAGGACCGACAGTTCATAGGCCCCGCCGATGTCTTCAGCAATCCAGATGGTGCTTCCGCTTTTAAAGAGTAACTGATGGGTCTGTTCTCCCTGTGTTGCTCCCTGCGCCGTCGATGCGATTGCAATCAGTAAAAAAAGAATTCGATAAAAGGTCATGGGCGCATCCTTTTGAAAAACGGTGTGTGTCCAATTGTCTCAAGCACTGCGATACTCTCAACTTGAGTGGAGGAGCCATTTCNTCCCGCTCCTATTCCAACGCATTCGTGCTGCGTTGTCCAGATCCAGGAGCCACCACAGCTCTCCGCATGGGCCTGCCAAAATTGTCGGGCTGTGTCTTGAGTGCTACACTTGTCCCTGTGAAGATAGACCGGCTCCTTGCCATAATAATGTGTCTCCTGAACCACGATCGCCTCTGTGCTCGTGAGCTTGCCCGGCGTTTCGGGGTCACCGTCAGAACGATCCAGCGTGATATGCAGACCCTGGAACTGGCAGGGATCCCGATTTACGCGGTACAGGGGCCCGGTGGGGGCTACGGGATCATGGACTCCTACAAGCTGGACCGGCAGCTGATCACGGTTGATGATTTTTATCGGATCATTACCGCCCTGGAGAGCGTGGGGGCCTCCATATCGGATCAGACCTTCGGGGAAACCCTCGAAAAAATCAGAGCGCTCCTGCCGGACCGCAGCATGGATCTGCTGGCCGAACGGAGCGAGAAGCTCTCCATCGACTTTACCATGCTCGGCGGAGATCCCCGGAGGGGAGATCTCTTCCGCCTGGTCCGGCGCGCCGTGGAAGAGGAACGCCCCCTGAGATTCTCCTATACCAGCAACAAGCTCGAGTCCTCTCTCCGGGTGATAGAACCCCTGACAATCGCCTTCCGGTGGCGCTCGTGGTACCTCTACGGCTACTGCCGGCTCAGGGAGGACTACCGTCTCTTCAAGATCTCCCGAATCGTTGACCCCGAGATTCTGTCGCCCCGTTTCGTCCGAAAGAAGAAGACCCTGGCAGCCTTTCTTGGNGAGGTCCAGGGAGACACGCCTCCGGGCTCGGTGAAGCTTTCCCTGAAATTTTCTCCGCCTCTGCGTCCGGTGGTGGAGGAGTGTTACGATTGTGACCAGGTGGAATTCCTGCCCGACGGAACCTCTCTGGTGACGCTGTGCATGCCCGAAGATCGCTGGCTCTACGGATATCTGCTCTCCTTTGGCCCCCATCTGGAAGTTCTGGAACCGGAGCATATCCGTACCATCATTCGGGAATCGGCAGAACAGGTTGCCGCCCGATACCGGTAGCCCCGGGCAGGCTGGCTCTCGCGCCGGTGTTTCCTGTGGTGNCTCATCGAATCACGGGGGAGGTATCAGCACAAAGTTTCCAAAATGGCGTTTCTGCATGAACTTCTGCTGTGCGATCGCTATCTCTTGCAGGTNAAAGGTCTGTGCGACCAGNGGTCTGATCTCGCCTCTCTCAATATATCCGATCAGATTCGGAAAGACCTGCTCATCCCAGGCNGTGCAGCCGATCAGGTTCAGGTCCCTGAGATAGAGGTCACGCATGTCCAGGGTGACCATCGGGCCGGCGATTGCGCCCGATGAGGCATAGCGACCGCCCCGAGCAATTATTTTCAGGATCGTGCCGAAGTTCTCCCCTGCCACGTTGTCTATGGCGACGGTAATGCCCGCTCCGCCGAGCTCGGCGCAGAGATCGCTTCCCCGGGGAATAACGGTGTCAGCTCCCAGATTCCTGACAGAACCTGTTTTGGTATCTCCCGCCACGGCAGTGACCCGGGCTCCCCGTCGCTTGGCAAGCTGAACCACCGCTGACCCAACACCCCCCGACGCTCCGGTCACGAGTACGTGNTCCGAGGTCCCGACCCCGGTTCTCTCCAGCATGTTTTCTGCGGTTCCGTAGGCGCACGGTAGGGTCGCGAGCTCAATGCTGGTCCATTCGCAGCAGACTTCGAAGACTTCGCGTGCNGGTACCCTGAGATATTGCGCGAAGGCGCCGTCAAAATCAGAGCCCATCCAGATATTCTCGGGCGAAGAGAAGCCCTTCACCCGCATGCAGGGGCGCACCAATACCCGGGTGCCTGCTTTCGGGCCTGTGACACCAGCGCCCAGCAAGACCACCTCTCCGCAACAGTCGGTTCCCTGGATTAAGGGGAAGGGAGTTGTGCTGTTCCAGCCGCCCTTCTCAATCGGGGAACCCTCTCCTGCGGTGGATAGACGGTTGGTCCCGCTCTGTACGGATGATGAGTACCACCCCAGTCGCGTGTTGACGTCGGTGTTGTTCACTCCCGCAGCCAGGACCTTGAGTACTACCTCCCCCGGGCCAGGGATCGGGATCGGCACGTCGCGGTACTCGAGCTTTTCGTAGCCTCCGTGGCCGGTGGTCACAACGGCCTTCATGAGTGATTCCCGGGACCCCCTGTTCAGAGAAAGCTGGTTGCAGGAAATGGCCATGCTATGATACCAGGCCGAGCGCTACGGCAACAAAGATCGGACCATTGTACATTCCATGGATGAAGATAGCCACGGCGGTATTCCGGGTCCTGTAAAACACAAAGGGGACAATAATTGTTATTGGAAGCAACATGATCATCAAGTCGACCCCGAAGGGCAGATGGAACAGAAACCATAGCAGGGAGCAGAGTGGCCAGGCGTATCTCGCGGAAAGTCTTTTCTGAATATACCCTCTCCACAGCAGTTCTTCTCCAAGAATGTTAAAGCAAAACATTGGAAACCAGATCAGCAGGAGCAATTTCTCGAGACCCTGAAAAGGGTGCATCTCAATGAACCAGGGCGTCGTAGATAGTTCCCGAAGACCAAAGCGCGAACTCAGCACATGGGAAACGCCAAAGATCAGTCCGGTACAGAGAAAGAGGATCAGTAACCCCATAATTGAATATTTCCAGTCCCGTGGGGACAAGTTTCTGACGCCCAGACCCCGCAGAATTGCTGCCCCCGAGAGGAACCCCTCTCTTCGTACGCTGCCGACTGCGTAGACCGCCATTGGTACAAAGAGGAAGTACCCCGTCACGAACCAGTAGAGAGCGGGATTCCAGGCTGTGACCGATCTCAGGAGGGGGTGCAGGGTGACCAGGAGAAAATAGAAGAGGGCCGTGAAAAGAGAGAACACCAGAACTGACTTCCCCGGGGACACCGGTTTTTCCCGCATTGTACGCTCCTTGGTAGGGTAGTTATACACCCAAAGAGGTCATCGTTACAGGGTCTCCCTGGAAGACCAGGAGTAGAGAAAACAATGATGAAGAGAGGACGACTCCTGGAGAATGGGCGTGCTGGGTATTTTCTGTGTGCCGATTGGTGTTAGCGGGAAAGCATCTCCCGGGTTTTCTTGACAACCGGCAGAGGGGTAACCAAAATTGGTCATAGCGGTTTATTGAAATTGCACGGCATAGTCGCCGGTTACTGATGCCCTGCAGAGATAGGGCGCACGGGGTGCTTTGGAATACTGGAGGAACGACTGGCATGATGTTCTTTTTCCTGAAACAGGATGCAGGGTGGCGCTGCTCAGATCTGCTCGTTCTCTTCCTTGCGTATGCTTCCTCCGCCGGGAGGGGACCATGACTGACCTGACTCCCCTGATCAGTTCGGCCCGGATTCTGATGGTGGACGACGAGATTTCCAACCTGCGGGTATTGCGCTCGATACTGGAGTCCAGGGGGTACCGGAATCTTTTCGAGGTCCAGGATTCCCGCAGGGTCGTTGAGCAGTACGAGGAAATTCTGCCCGACCTGGTTCTCCTGGATTTGACCATGCCTCACCAGGATGGCTACGAGGTTATGGCTGCTCTGCAATCCCTCGATATTGAGGTTATGGCTCCTGTGATGGTCCTGACTGCCCGGGGGGAACGGGAATTTCTGCTCCAGGCCTTCCGGGCCGGTGCCCGGGATTACATAAAAAAGCCCGTGGATGGCGATGAACTGCTGGCCCGGGTTCGTAACATGCTGGAAGCTCATCTGGCCCACAAAATGCTCCACGCCCGAAAAGAGCTCCTGGATCGGATGGTCCAGGAACGAACGGCCGATCTCCTGCGGACCCGAATGCAGGTGATCCACCGTTTGGGTCGGGCCGCTGAATACCGCGACAACGAGACGGGCCAGCACGTGCTTCGGGTGAGCCATGGAGCGGCTCTGCTCGCGCGGCACCTGGGTTGGAGCGAGGAGGAGTGCGAGATGCTGCTCCACGCCGCTCCGATGCACGATGTGGGCAAGATCGGGATCCCCGATCGTATCCTGCTCAAGCCGGGGCCGCTGAACGCAGAGGAGTGGGAGGTCATGAAGGGGCACACCCTCATTGGCGCCGATCTGCTCTCCGGCGAGAGCGACCTGTTTTATTTGGCTCGGGAAATCGCCCTGGCCCATCACGAGAAATGGGATGGGACCGGCTATCCCCGAGGGCTCCGGGGGGAATCTATCCCCCTCTCGGCGCGTCTTGTCGCCGTGGTCGATGTCTTTGATGCTTTGACATCGGTTCGGCCCTACAAGCAAGCCTGGTCCGTGGAGGATGCTGCCGATCTGATCCGCGATCAGGCCGGCCGACACTTTGATCCGGATCTGGTTCGCTGGTTCGATCAGCTCCTCCCGGAGATCTGCGAGATACGCCGGACCTTTGCTGATCAACACCACCACAGCGAGGTTTATCGGTATGACGGTACGTGAAGAAGACTATCAATCCTATTTTGAGGCTTTACGTGCGGGCAGGAAGGGCGAGTGCTACGGCTGGGTCCAGACCTGGCTCGCCGGGGATATGGCGGTCCGGGAGTTGTATCTCGCGGTGTTCCAGCGGTCGCTCTACGAAATTGGCTACCTCTGGGAGACAAACCGGATCTCCGTTGCCGTGGAGCACATCGCCACGGCAATCACGGAGAACCTCCTGTCCCTGGTCTATCCCCGTATCTTCGGGGCGGACCACTGCGGGTGCAAGGCTGTCATCTCCTGTCTGGCCCGGGAGTATCACCAGCTGGGCGGAAAGATGGTGGCTGATATTTTCGAGCTCCACGGGTGGGATGGCTATTTTCTGGGTGCCAACACGCCCCTGTCCCAGCTCTGTTCAATCGTTGAGGAGAAAGATCCCGATCTTCTGGCTCTCTCCGTGAGCGTCGCTGCGCATCTGAAAGAACTTGATGGTGTGCTGGCACACCTTCGCGAGCGTTACCCCTCGCTTCCTGTTCTCCTGGGAGGTCGGGCCTTTCAGGTGGGGGAGGGGAGCTCTGTTTTTAATCAGCCTGGCGTTCTCTACGTGGATTCCCTGACGACACTGGAAGACATGCTCGAAGGAGGTAGTCTGAGCGAGCTGTGTCAGTCTGGCGGGGGCAGGATATGACCCTCGATGATTCCCTGGTGCGGGAGAAACTCCTTCAATTTCTGCTAAATGAGGGGGCTCTTTACGTATTGCTCCTGGACAACCAGGGAACGGTGCTCGACGCCAGCCGGTACGCCCTGGAGCTCTACGGCGAAGACCCTCGGGGGAGGCCCTTTTCCGAGATGACTCCCGATTTTTCCCGCCACGACGATCCCCGGGATTTTCTGAAGGATCTGGCCCGAGCGCCCCAGGGGCTTACCATCTCCTGTGGCGAGAACTTGCCCCAGACCGTGCAGGTTCGGCTGCTGGATCTTGGTGATCAGGGCTGGATCCTCCTGGGAGAGTTCCCGGTGGAAGAGCTGGTGAACTTGCAGGAAAGTCTGACCAGCCTGAACGCCGAGGCCGCAAATCTGAACAGGGAACTCTATAAAAAGAACGCCGAACTGAAAAAGCTGAACGATCTGAAAAACCAGTTCGTGGGAATGGCCGCCCACGACCTCCGCAACCCCATCAGCGCCATCTTCAGCCTGAGTTCCTTCCTCCTGGATAATTCCGTCGATGCCCTCAATCAGGATCAGTACGAGCTTCTGGATATGATCAAGGCTTCGAGCAATTTCATGCTGCGTCTTCTGGACGATCTTCTTACCCTGGCCCGCATCGAGATGGGAAAACTCAACCTTGATATCGAACCCGTTGAGGTTCCTCAGTTCTTGCGGAAAATAGTGAGGGTGAATCAGATTCTGGCGGACCAGAGAGAAGTCGCCCTGCGTCTCGTCGCCTGCGATGAGTTGCCCCCGCTCGCCTGTGACCCCCTCAAGATCGAGCAGGTCCTGAACAACCTGATATCGAACGCCGTCAAGTTTTCTCCCCGGGGTGAAACTGTGGATATCGCTGCACTCCGTGGTGCGGACCAGGTGGTCTTTACCGTGAGCGACCGGGGGCCGGGCGTCCCCGAGAAGGATCGCTCCAAATTGTTCAAGGCCTTTTCAAAAATCTCGGTGCAACTCCCCGAAAACGCCACCAGCACGGGCCTGGGGCTCTCGATCGCCCAGAAAATAGTCCTGGGTCATCTGGGAACGATCTGGTACGAGCCCCGCCACGGTGGGGGGAGTTCCTTCTGTTTTTCCCTCCCCCTGACACCGGTTATCCCGCCCAAAGACTCATTGGATCCTATTCTTCTTCAAGGGGAACAAGGCGGAGAATCGAGCCCTTCCGATGATCGGTAACCAGGTACAGAAACCCCTGGGGGCTCTGGGCCAGATCGCGTATGCGCCCCGCCTGGTCGTGCAGAAGAACCTCCTGGGCGATGATGCGCTCTCCCTCCAGAACGATCCGGCGGATCTGTCTGCCCGCCAGCCCTCCAGCGAAAAGGTTTCCCTGCCAGGCAGGGAAGGCTTCGCCGGTGTAGAGAACCAGCCCCGAGGGTGCCAGGGCAGGGGTCCAGTGCAGAAGAGGCTGTTCCATGCCGGGATGCCGGGTTCCCTTCTCGGGAGGCTCGCCGGTACGATAGTCTACGCCGTGGCTGATCACGGGCCATCCGTAGTTTCGTCCCGGCAGGATATGATTCAGCTCATCACCCCCGCGCGGCCCGTGTTCGGTCTGCCAGATTCGTCCCGATGCGCTGTCTACAGCCATTCCCTGGGAGTTTCTGTTTCCCCAGCTGAAGAGCTCGGGCTGTACTCCCGGCGTGTCGGGCCAGGGGTTATCTCCGGGGATTAATCCATCCTCCCCGATTCGAATGGTGCTCCCGGCGTGGTCGTCCCTGTCTTGAGCCCGATCGCTCTCACCCCGGTCGCCCAGGGTCGCCAGGAGCGTTCCATCGGGAAGAAAGGCCAGGCGTGAGCCAAAATGTCTCCCTCCCCGGGAAAAGCGGTTCATCCGGAAGATTTCCTCCCACTCCCGGATCTCCAGCCCCTGGAGCCGTCCCCGGCCGATGGCGGTTCCTGTACCCCCTGGTCCGGCTGTAACGTAGGAGAAGTAGAGCAGCCCGTTCTCGTGGAAGTTCGGGTGGGGCTGAACATCCAGAAGCCCTCCCTGGCCTCCCGCCTGGACGGGGGGGAGGCCCGAGAGCTGGTGAAGATCGCTTCCCTCCAGGAGGTAGGCCCTTCCCGGTCGCTCTGTTACGATGGCAGAACCGTCGGGCAGAAAGGAAATGGCCCAGGGGTGCTCCAGCCCCGTGGCGACCGTCTCCAGATGGAAGGAGTGTTCCTCGCTCGCGCCGGGAGATCCCTGCTGCCGGTTCTGGCCCGGAAGATCGACCTGACCGTAGAATAACAGCACCGCTGTAGAAAACATTACAAATAATCTCATAAATAGAGGGTACTAAAGATGTTCCGCAAACGTACAGGCTTCACCTTCATTCCGCTCCTTTTTTCTGTGCCGGTTCCACTGGTCCGGCAACGGTTCTTTTGGATAGATTAGCAACAGGAGGAGTGTGTGGATATTACAAGGGACCCGATCCCGGGGCTCATCCGGCGAATCGCGGTGNCGGCGAGCCTGGGATACTTTTTCAATACGCTTTTCAATGTGGTGGACACATTCTACGCGGGCCGGTTATCCACGGACTCTCTCGCCGCCCTTTCCCTCTCCTTCCCGGTGTATTTCATCATTCTGAGTCTCGCTATCGGTATTCAGAGTGGCGGTGCGGCTCTGATCGCCAATTCTCTGGGCGAGGGGGATCGCTCCCGGGCGGTTTTGTACCAGTCCCAGGCGGTTGTGCTGGCTCTGGCGAGCACGCTCCTGGTGGCAGTGCCGCTGTTCTTTACGCTCCCCCTGATATTTGGTTTTTTTGGTGCCGAGGGAAGGGTCCTCCAGGGAGGGCTCCGGTACATGCGTGTCATTGTGGCAGGTTCGTTCCTGATCATTCTGGCAAATACGGTAAATGCCGGGCTCCAGGCTCGGGGAAATACCCGGTCCTGGCGAAATCTCCTGATCGGCATGAGCCTGGCAAATCTGCTTCTCGATCCAATCCTCATGTTTGGTCTGGACCTGCGGGGAATCAGGGTTGTTCCCCGCCTTGAAGAAGCGGGGACGGCTCTGGCGACGGTTCTGCTTTTCGGCCTGGGAGGGATCTATCTGTTGCGCGAAGCCCGCAGGTGGGGGACGTTTCAGGGCGTCACGGGAAAAGACTTTCTGCCTCGCCGGGATCTTCTGGGAGATCTGGTCAGACAGGCCTTGCCCGCAACGCTGAACTTCCTGGTCATGACCCTGGGCTCCTTCGTGATCAACTTTTTTATCTCCCGCTTCGGCAGGGATCCCCTGGCTGCCTACGGAGCTGCCCTGCGTATAGAGCAGATCGCTCTGCTTCCCCTGCTCGGGCTCAACATCGCCCTGGCCACGGTGGTAGCCCAGAACAACGGCGCAGGGCATCTGGAGCGGGTGCAGGAAGCCTTCTCCTGGTCCCTTCGCTGTTCCCTGGTGGTGACCGTGGGGGTGCTCACNCCGGTTCTTGCCCTGGCCCCCTTCCTGCTGAGACTCTTTACAGACCACGAGAGGGTCTTGCTGATCGGTCGTACCTACCTCTACATACAGGGTCTTACCTTTTTCAGTTANATNCTCATTAACATGAGTAATTCCCTGCTCCAGGGATTAAAGCGCCCCCGGATGATCGTCTGGGTTGCGCTCTATCGGCAGGTGGCGGCCCCTTTCCTGGTTTTTCCTCTTTTTGCCTTTGTCCTGGGGATGGAGGAAGGGGGCGTCTTCTGGGGGCTGGTCCTGGTTAACTGGAGCGCAGCCTTGTTCAGNCTCATCTGGGCCAGAAGGATGCTGAGAGAGCGTCTTGAGGTTCGGAACGCCCTGACTGACCCCGCCATGCCGAGCCTGGTGTAACCGGTCAGGGCCGGGAAGCTTCTTTCAGCTGCGTCAGATCANCTTCGCTGGCGAAGGTCAGTATTCCCGGGGGGCAGTGGGCAACACAGGTGCCGCAGCGGATANAGGCGGGATCGGTGAACTGACCCGCCTGATTGAAGTTGGTGTGGGGAGTCAGTTGCATAGGGCAGACCCGCGCGCAGATTCCACAGGAAATGCATTTTCCCGGCTCTGTGATGGTCAGCAGGCGGTCCCGGGTGCGNCTTGCTCCCAGGGTTGTTCCTGTCTTGTGAAGAACTTCCCCAAAGGTTCCCATGGGGCAGACCGTACACCAGGTTCGGGGGTTCAGAAAGGAGAGGGTCAGGCCCACAACGGTGGGCATCGCCAGATACTGGATCCCCATGAGGGCTCCCAGGCGTTCCAGNGTCTGGCCGTCCCCGACGAAGGGCAGAATTCGGGCGAGCCGCAGGGTAAACATGACCATATAAAGNGTNAAAAATCCCCACTTTGCCACGGGTGAGGTCAGAAAGGAGGGAAACTTTCTGTTGAGCGACAGGGGCAGCATGAACCGGTCGAAAAGGCTCCCGTGGGGGCAGAGGTGNCCGCAGAAAAANCTTCCCCGGAAGAGGCCGGTGCCGGCGATGATAATCATGATTCCCACCACGCCCAGGCCAAGCAGGGGTTGATAGAGCGATCCCAGGGCGAGGATGGGTACCAGAAGCCAGGCCACCCGTCGGGTGCGTGAGAAAATCCGGTTTTTCTTCATATGGTATCGGGGTTTCCCCGTTCTC
>NZ_KB891700.1:0-13566 GCF_000373545.1 Alkalispirochaeta alkalica DSM 8900 | reverse complement strand
AGGCGGGATCGGTGAACTGACCCGCCTGATTGAAGTTGGTGTGGGGAGTCAGTTGCATAGGGCAGACCCGCGCGCAGATTCCACAGGAAATGCATTTTCCCGGCTCTGTGATGGTCAGCAGGCGGTCCCGGGTGCGNCTTGCTCCCAGGGTTGTTCCTGTCTTGTGAAGAACTTCCCCAAAGGTTCCCATGGGGCAGACCGTACACCAGGTTCGGGGGTTCAGAAAGGAGAGGGTCAGGCCCACAACGGTGGGCATCGCCAGATACTGGATCCCCATGAGGGCTCCCAGGCGTTCCAGAGTCTGGCCGTCCCCGACGAAGGGCAGAATTCGGGCGAGCCGCAGGGTAAACATGACCATATAAAGGGTAAAAAATCCCCACTTTGCCACGGGTGAGGTCAGAAAGGAGGGAAACTTTCTGTTGAGCGACAGGGGCAGCATGAACCGGTCGAAAAGGCTCCCGTGGGGGCAGAGGTGNCCGCAGAAAAANCTTCCCCGGAAGAGGCCGGTGCCGGCGATGATAATCATGATTCCCACCACGCCCAGGCCAAGCAGGGGTTGATAGAGCGATCCCAGGGCGAGGATGGGTACCAGAAGCCAGGCCACCCGTCGGGTGCGTGAGAAAATCCGGTTTTTCTTCATATGGNATCGGGGTTTCCCCGTTCTCACCGACCGACNCTTNAAAGAAGTGCTCTTCGTGCTTTTCATATGATGGGCACGATATCCTGCTTTTTAAATATTGTCAATANCATATATTCATGATTGATCGGCGNTCCGCCTTGCCCCGGGCTGTCGCGGGATCACCCGTTTTTCCGGGTTCCGAAGCGGTTCAGGTGCATCTTGNTCCGTTGGAGAGAGGTTTCGGGGTGAGGGGGAAGAGATTCTGCCGGGTGGCCTGCTGCTATGATGGCCAGGACCTGGTAGCCGTCGGGAATTTTGAGNATTTCTGCTGCGGCGTCGCGGGATGATCGGCCCCGGGTGTCTTCCCGTTCCCTGAGTTGTATCCAGCAGGCTCCCAGACCGAGATTTTCTGCTGCCGCCTGAACGGTCCAGGCGGCGATTGCGCAGTCCTCGATCCAGACATCGCAGACGCCGGGGTCGGCGAGAAATACCATGGCGTAGGGNGCTTCTGCGAGGAAGGCCGCTCCGTGAGCNTTGACCCGGGAAAGGCTGCGCAGGNTAGGGGGATCGGTAACAGCGATGAACTCCCAGGGTCGAAGGGATCGTGAAGAAGGGGCCCGGAGGGCGGCTTCCTCAAGCAGAGCCTGGTGAGACTCGCTCAGAGGTGTTTCCTGATACTTCCGGATTGTCCGGCGGGTTCGGAGCCAGTGCAGGTAGTCCATATCAAAANCGTACCACGGAGAGGACCCGGGGGTCTTCCCCGTGGCAGCGCGAGCGTCGATCACTTCCCCTGGANCGGGAGCGGGGGATTGAGCGTTCCCGAGGGCGATGACCCGGTGAAAATGAGTTCGCCCTTTCTGAAGGAAAAGAGCAGGGCCGCATTGTTATTGAGGGCGTCGTAGTAGTTCCCTGCATCGAGGACGATAAAACTGGCGGGGTTTCCCGGTTTTATTCCGTACTCGTCNTCCCCNAGATNGAGGGCTCTGGCAGCGTTCTCTGTAACGAGTTTGTAGCCCTCCATGATGTCGTCGTACCCCATGAGCTGGCACACGTGGAGCCCCAGAAAGACCACATCCCGCATGTTGCCGTTTCCCAGGGGATACCAGGGATCAAAGAGATCGTCGTTTCCAAAGGCGACGTTTATTCCCTGGGCGAGCAACTCCCGGACTCGTGTGATACCCCGTCGCTTCGGGTAGGTGTCCATCCTGCCCTGCAGATGGGTATTCACCAGAGGATTGGCGATGAAGTTAATTTTGCTCATCTTCAGAAGCCGCATAAGCCGCGTCACGTAGGCGTTGTTGTAGGAGTGCATGGCCGTGGTGTGACTCGCCGTTACTCTCTCGTAGAGTTCCATTTCCAGGGCTCGTGTGGCCACCGTCTCGAGTCCCCGCGAGGACTCGTCGTCGATCTCGTCACAATGGATGTCTACCAGTTTGTCGTGCTTCTGGGCCAGCTCCATGGCGAAGTTGAGCGATTCCACGCTGTATTCCCGGGTAAATTCGAAGTGCGGGATCGCCCCCACCGCATCGGCTCCCAGCTCGATCGATTTCCTCAGCAGGTCCTTCCCCCCGGGATAGCTCAGGATTCCCTCCTGGGGAAAGGCAACGATCTGGATGTCGGCAAGGTGCCGCAGCTCCTCCCGTAACTCCAGTATCGCCTCCAGTGCCGTCAGGGAGGGGTCAGTTATATCCACGTGGGTCCGGATGAACTGAACACCCTGGGATGCCTGCTTCCGGACTGCCCGGGTAACCCGGTCCCGCACATCCTCCCGGGAGAGCTTTCCCTTCCTCTTGCTCCAGCACTCGATCCCTTCGAAGAGGGTCCCCGACCGGTTCCACACGGGATCGCCTGCGGTGAGACAGGTGTCCAGATGGATATGGGATTCCACGTAGGGGGGCAGGGCAAGCTTCCCCCCGCACTCCAGTACCTCNTCCCCGGGTGCGGGGGCGAGGCCGGGAGCGATCTCGACAAAGAGCCCCTCCCGGATACGAAGATCAGTCGCTTCCGTTGCGTTTTCTATGTAGACATCTCGTATAACCATGGTGACCGCCTTTCATTGTGCAGCTCCGGGCTGTCAGGGAAACCTAGCCCTCTTTTGCGTAGATGAGCTTGTCCGCCAGGAGGTAACAGACGAGGGCCACTGCCATGGCGTTGATGGCAGCGATCCCTGTGTTCAGGAAGTTTCCCGTCAGAGCCCCCGCGATAACCCCGATGATCGCTCCCCAGTTAACGGTACGGTCNGGGGCTTTGTTCCTGTCGTAGCGCTCGCGGTGCATAAAGAAGTCCAGCGCGATGATCGCCCCCACGGGGGGGAGTGTCGCGTTGAGGAAACTCAGCCATCCGATAAAGTTGAAATAGAGCCACATGGCCGTCCCTGTACCGATTGCTCCTGCGATCAGTACCATGGGGCGCTTTCGGATTTTTGTGATGTTTGAGAGCCCCAGACCCGACGTATAGAGGGCGTTGTCGTTGGTGGTCCAGATGTTTGCCCCCAGGACCAGTATCGCCGGCATGGCAAGACCCTGGGCGATCATGACGTAGAAGATATCGTCCATGCCTGTGAAGGCTCCCCCAACGGCTCCGAAGGCAAACATCAGGGTGTTGCCGATAAAGAAGGCAATGACGGTGGTAGCCACGGCGATCTTGTGTGTCCGGGCGAAGCGGACAAAGTTCGGCGTCGCCGTTCCCCCGCTTACAAAGGATCCAATGACCATGCCCACGCCTGCAAAAACGGTGAGGTCACCGGCGGAGCGCGCGAAAATAGCCGTCAGGCCGCCTCCGTGAACGGTGGCCGTCACCATGGAATAGATACCCAGGACGGTGATGAGGGGTACAGAGATAAAGCTGACCACCTCGAGCCCCTTGATTCCAAAGTAAGCCGAGCCTGTCATGAGGATTCCTGCCAGCAGNAGCAAAATGACNGGGCTGATCCCCAGGAGCTCTGCCACGGGAAGGGCGAACATGGCCACGCCAACTCCGAACCAGCCGATCTGGGTGAAGCTGATGAGCGCCGAGGGTAGATAGGATCCGANCGAGCCGAAGGAGCGGTGTGCNAGCAGGTCCAGGCTCAGCCCCGTGGTGCTTCCGATGTAGGCCAGAACACCTGTGTAGGCCCCCAGAATGAGTCCCCCTATAAGAATAGCCCAGAGGAAGCCCGTGAAGTCNAGACCGTTGCCGAGGTTTGCTCCCACACTCATGCTGGCCGAGAAGTAGGTGAANCCCAGCATGATTACAAACATGGGCCAGAACCCCTTGCGGGCCGAGGCTGGAACCATCTCCAGGGAATAATCGGAATCCACATGATCTCGCGTGGCATCGTTCATAACGGGAACCTCCTGGCGGTATTTTGATGTAACTAGTTACATCNCACTTTTACGTATACCGTTGAATGTCCCGGCTGTCAATGTATTTCCTGGGATCTTTCTTTTTCGGTCATAGATGATATGCTTGACTCTGGCGGACGGGTAGTATGAGTGTGAACATCAAACGTGTAGCAGAAATGGCGGGAGTCTCTGTGGCAACGATATCCCGTGTGCTGAATCATCCCGAAAAGGTGCTTCCCGAGACTCGCCAGCGGGTTCTCGAGATCATGCGGGAGCAGAACTATACTCCCAACTGGTTCGCCCGGGGGCTCAATCGTGCCAGAACTCATACCATCGCCCTGGTGGTACCGAATATTGAGAGCAATACCTGTCAGAAGATCATCTCGGGGATCGAGACCGTGGCCTATAACAAGGAATCTTCGGTTTTTCTCTGTAATACCCGGAATGATCCCGGTGCCACCCTGACGTATCTGAAGATGATGCTCTCCCGCCGGGTCGACGGAATCATTCTGGTCTCTCCAGTGCCGGAAAGTGAGTCCCGGAGGATGCTCGCCGATNCTTCGGTCCCCTCGGTCCATGTAGGGAAGGTTGCTCCGGGCGGGAACGAGGCGAACTGTTACCTGGACTACGAGGAGGGGCTTGGGCGGCTCGCAGATCATCTCANGGGGCTGGGACACCGGACCATCGATCTGCTCTGCCACAACCCGGGAAACTATGAGTCTCTCTCTCTGGAGGAAGGCTTCTGTCGCGCCCGGGGGGAGCGGGGGTTCGCCGGGGTCGTTCACCGCGCAGAGACCACGATTCAGGGTGGATACCTTGCCGCTCGAAAGTTGATAGAGCACGGGAAACTTCCCCAGGCTCTGATCACGGCAAGCCACGAGCAGGCCTTTGGTGTCATGAAGGCTGCGAGGGACCTGGCGGTCCCCGTTCCGGAGAGGCTTGCCCTGGCAGCCATGACCGATTCAGATCTGTGTNCCATTGTTGCCCCCGCNCTGACCTCGCTGGAACAACCGGCGCTGCGTCTGGGAATGGTGGCAGCCCGGATGCTCTTCGACAGGATAGAGACGGGCGAGCTTCTTCCTGATGTCCCCCGAACGCTTATCCTGCAGTCGACGATCAAGATCAGAAGATCCTGTGGAAACACAAAATATATTTACGAGGCTCGCGATTAGACGAAGGGCAGACGAAGGGGGGACGGAAGGAACATGCCAAAGCCTGTAGAGATCATGGGGGTTCAGCTCAAAAATCCGCTTGTCGTTGCTGCGGGGCCCTGGGCACGGGATGGGGCCTCGATTCAGCGCTGCTTTGACGCAGGGGCCGGTGCGGTTATAACCGAGACGGTGACCCTCGAGGCCCATAACAATATCTGTCCCCGCCTGTATTTCAGGGATGGCGGGACCTTTAATACCAAGCTCTATTCCCATCTGCACCTGGAGCAGTGGGAGGACGAGGTGGAGGGGGTGCGCAAGGGGGAGGGAAAGCTGATCTTCAGTATATGGGGATCGTCGGTATCGGAGCTCTCGTACCTCGCGCAGAAGGTGGAGTGTCTGGGTGCCGACGCTATCGAGGTGAGCATTTCTGCCCCGATAGGAACACGGAATCAGGCGATACACAACCATTCTCCCCATACCCATGATTTCATACAGGCCGTGGTAGACGCCGTGGATATTCCGGTTATGGTGAAGCTCTCCTACGAGGCGGCGATCTCACCCGATTTTACCCGCTCTATCGCCGATGCCGGAGTANCCGCCGTGAGTGCAATCGATGCGCTGAAGGGNCTGGCGGGAGTGGGGATCACGGGCAGAAAAGCCCGAATGCCTACCTACGGAGGGTATACGGGCCCGCAGATCCGGCCCGTTGCTCTCGCCACGACGGCGACGCTGAAACAGCACACCTCTTTCCAGATTTGTAGCGTGGGGGGNATCGCGGGGTACGAACACGTTCTGGAGTTCCTCATGCTCGGGGCCCAGGCGGTCCAGCTTGCCTCGGTGATTCTGCTTCAGGGCTACGGGGCAATAACGGATATTCTCCGGGACCTGGAGGCGTGGCTTGCTGCCCGGGGGATCGACGACTACGCAGGAATCAGGGGGTGTGCCCTGGAGAGTTTGAGCCCCTTNGAGGATATAAGCCCGGCCCCTCTGGCGGCACACCTGACCGGGGATTGCTNCGAGCCGTGCCAGANATGCCGGCAGGGCTGCATTTACCACGCCATCAGTCGGATCGAGGAGGGGAGCATCAGGATTGATCCCGAGGTCTGCACCGGCTGCGGGTGGTGTGTGGCCCGCTGTCCCGGGAAGAAGATCGAGCTCCGCTGGGAGTAACCCCTGTGCCGGACGCGGGCTCCGGCACAGGGAGGCAGGGTCGTCGTGCTCAGGAGGCGGAATCGGCCGCCTCGAAAGCAGCGCGCTCTGCCATGAGCTTTTTCCAGGCGTAGAGAGCCAGGGCTGCGCCGATCACGCCGTAGGCGAGAAAGACCCGGAAGTACTCACCCACCTGGGCGTTGCCAAAGAGGGTCTGGGCAGCCAGGGGGGAGATGATGAAAAGCGAGTGAAAGAGGATCGTTCCCAGCACGGCGTGGCCGATATTTGCCTTGGCCACGGTGGCCCCGCCGATAAGGATGGAAGCCACGGCGAACAACCCGGTTTGTTCGTGGGCACCGTAGGTGCTGAAAACTCCCATGTTCTGGATGAACATGATCTGGCCGAAACCGGCAAAGACGGTGGAGAGAATGATTGCGATCAGGCGAATCCGGTCTACCTTGATCCCCGAGACAAAGGCTATGTGCTGGTCCTGGCCCACGGCCTTGAAGTTCTGACCCAGCTTTGTGCGTAGAACAAAGGCGGTGAAGAGGCACAGCAGCCCGATCATGCCGAAGGTNGCCATGGGNACCCGCTGGTTGCCGGTTATGGTGGGGCTCAGCACCTCCGCCATACCCCAGATAAAGAAGAGTGCCGAGATGCCTGACCAGACCANGCGTTTGGGCACCCGTTCCTTGCGGAAGTACCAGAAGAGGTTCACCCCGATCGTGGTGGCCGTGAAGAGGAGCGTGAAGTGGGAGAGCTTCATTTGCCACAGATGATCAAGACCGTACTTCAAGCCCATCACATCGATGGAAACCCGCAGGCCCACGCCGGAGCTCAGGACCATATCGGGATTATCCATGGGGATGATGGTGCCAATAAAGACCAGGAGGATGAGCTGATAGATTCCCAGGGCAAAAAACCCCAGGATCAGTCCGGAGATCATCTCTTTTCCCTTGGAGCGGTTAAAGAGCTTCCCCGTGAGGTATCCAAAGAGGATGTTCATGGGGAGAGAGAGCACCATTGCCCCCATTACCCCGATGAACCCTGCAAATCCCCAGTGGGTGGCCATGATCAGGGCAAACTGNGCGCCCATGGCCCCCAGTACCACGGCAAAGTTCAGCCCCATGCCGGCCACAACGGGGATGATCAGGGCCAGTACGATAAACATGTTCCGCGCGATCCGGCTGATCAGATCGTTCACGAAGAAGGGAAGCGAAAGGTTCGAGATGTAGAACCCTCCGATGCAGAGAAAGGAGAAGACCAGGATAACCATGTTATTGGTTATAAACGTTTTAACAGCCGATCCGATTCGAAATTTGCTTGCCATTATTCTTACCCTTGGGTTGAGGTCTGAGCCAGTGCGTAGAGGATGATCCCGTTCTGGATGATCAGGCGGGTGATCTCGGCTACGTTTGATATGCTACCGGCGATCTCGTTTGCCACAGGCTGGGCAGTCACCAGAATGCTCTGGAAGAGGAAGGTGCCGAGAATAACGTTAAAGACCGTAGCTTTCTTGATGGTTGCCCCACCTATGAGAATACAGGCCACGGCAGGGAAGCCCATCATCAGGGGGGCCTGGTAGAGCTGGATAAAGCCGAAGCTCTGGGCGTAGACCACGATTCCCACGGCGCCGGCCACGGTGGACATGACGGTTCCCATGATCCGGTAGCGGTCTACGGGGATGCCGCAGGATTCGGCGAAGCGGGGGTTATCTCCCGCAGCGAGCATGGCTGAACCGCTCCGGGTGCGGAAATAAAACCAGTAGATAAAGCAGACAAAGGCGATAAAGAGGAGGAGCCCCGTGGGAATCGCCAGATTCCCGATCCTGAAACTCCAGAAGTTATTCAGGATCTGGGAGAAGCGCCGCTCGATACTGATTGTTACGCGGACCCCCACTCCGATGGGCCAGGCCATTTCGGGCGCGTTGAAGGGAAGTACCAGCCAGCCGATCGACATGAGCGAGACCATGGCGAAGCCGGTATAGGTGGAGACCATCATCTCCGATCCTTTTACCCGGTTCAGGAGCATTCCGTAGAGATAGCCGAAGAGTACCGCCACGGGCATGGCAAAGACGATGGACATGAGGAAGCCTGCAAAGCCACTGAAATTGGTCTCAATGCTCACGAGCATCCCCACCAGTCCCGCCAGAATTCCGATGGAGAGCCCGAAGTTGAGGCCGATACCGCAGCGAATGCCTGGGAGCATCGCCAGGACGAGGATGACCCACATGCCGGTCCTGACCACGCAATCGTAGAGGAGGTCGGAGAAGGGGATTCCCACGGCCGAGGCGGTAATCCAGAGGCCGATCAGAAACAATACAATGATGATTCTCGGAATGCCGAAAGATTTCAGAGCGTCCAGAATTCGGTCCTTCATGATGCGCTCCCCTCGAGTGTTTCAATACGCTTTCCGCCCATGAGGAGGCCGAACTTGACGTCGTCGTCATCGGAGCGCAGGATTCCTGCGACCTCGCCCTTGTCGATGATCGCGATGCGATCGCTGATGGTTTTGAGTTCGGCCAGCTCCGAGGAGGTCATGATGATCGTGATGTTGTGTTCCTTGTTCATTTTCACCAAAGTATCAAGAACCAGTTTTTTTGCTCCGATATCGATTCCCCGGGTTGGTTCCGAGACAAAGAGAATTCGNGGCCCGAAGGTCAGGGCCTTGGCAAGACAGACCTTTTGCTGATTTCCTCCGCTGAGATTGCGCACAGGCTGTTTTGGCCCGTGGCAGCGGATGTCCAGTTCCTTTATCATGGTTCGGGCGTTTTCCCGGACCTGGCCATACTGGACCTGGCTGATTCCCAGAATGCGACGGAGAAAGCGGAGCTTGTTCTCGATTGAGGGAATCGCGATATTGAGCTCAATCGAGAGGTCCAGGAGCAGGCCAATTCCCTTGCGGTCCTCGGAGACAAAGAAGATGTCCCGTTGCAGAGCTGCGCGGGGTGCGTTGAGGGGCAGGGCTTCGCCAAAAACCTGAACAGATCCCTTGGCGGGGTAGAGCCCCATGATCCCGTTGGCGATACCCACCTTGCCCTGTCCGGCAAGGCCTCCGATGCCGAAGATCTCGCCCTCGTAGATGTCGAGGTTTACCTTTCGGACCTCCTCACCCGGCATGAAAACCCGGAGGTCCTGTACCGAGAGGGCCTTGGCGCGGCTCGAGTGGTCGGTGATCGTTTTATCGAACTGCTTCCCCACCCGATGGCCCACCATCAGTTCTGCCAACTCGTACACGGTGGTTTCGGAGGTTTTTCTGGTGCCGGCGAGCTTCCCGTCCCGGAGTACGGTGATATTCTCGGNGATGCGCATGACCTCTTCGAGCCGGTGGGTGATAAAGAGGATGGCCACACCCGAGGCGGCAAGATTTTTCATGGCCTCCAGCAGGGTNTCGGCCTCGCTCTCGGTGAGGACCGCCGTAGGTTCATCGAAAACGAGGAGCTTGATGTTGTCCTTGTCGATCTCGCGGGCAATCTCGGCAAACTGTTTATACCCCACGGGCAGGCGGGAGACGGGGCCTTTCTCATCGATGTCGATGTTGAGTCGGTCCAGGGCCTGGCGGGAGTCAGCGTTCATGGTCTTGTAGTCCAGGATCTCCAGGGTTTTCCCCAGAAATCGGCTGACAACGTTCGGGCGGGTTTTCTCACGATTCAGTTTTATGTTCTCCGATACCGTGAAGTTGGGAATAAGCATGAACTCCTGGTGGACCATGCCGATACCCCTCTCCATCGCNTCGGAGGGATTCTGGAAGACCGCATCCTGACNGTCNAACCGAATCGTTCCGGTGAAACCGCCGGTTTCATGGATCACGGGCATTCCGAAGAGGATGTTCATNAGAGTCGATTTCCCGGCTCCGTTTTCACCGAGCAGGGCGTGGATCTCGCCCGGGACGAGCGACAGGTTTATGTTTGACAATACCTCGTTTTTGTTGAACGACTTGGAGACGCCGCTCATCTCGAGTATAGGTTGACGTTGCAAAGCAAAACTCCCAATGGTCGGTGCTGTCTGGCACACCGGGAAAGGAAATAGATTCAGCACAGGCGGCCCCGTGGGGCCGCCTGGTACTGAAAGACTGTCACTGGATCAGAAAATGTGATGATCGAGCAGTACGAGATAGAAGTTGGAGTGATCGCCGTAGGTGGAAAGGTCAGCACCACCGGTTACGTCGATGAACCTCTGTCGCATCGCTGCATCGTCTACCTTGCCCGACGTGCGCCCCTGGATATAGTCCACGGCGTAGTAGGTTCCGGCCTGGATCATGGCCATGTTGATGGGGGCAGGCCAGGTGGCAACACGACCCTGCATNTCTGCGGCGGCCACGGCGTTGCCGATCTCACCCATGATCCACTCCAGGTTGCCCTGCTTGTCCGAGGGTACCTCGATGCCCAAAGCCCCGGGCATGGCGTGATAGGGAGAGGGGCAGCACTGGACCGGGAAGATCGCCTTGTTGGAGACGCTCTGCCGGATCAGGGGCTCCATCATGGAGCAGTTGGTGCCGAAGAAGGCCGTGTTCTTTCCGAGCCGGGCCACNTGACGGGAGACGTCCTCGTTAATGAACTGCTGCGTTCCCGGTACGCCGGCATCACCNGTGGGGTCCGGTGCGTCCACCTCGACAAAACGCATGCCCAACTGCTCTGCCCGCTCTTTCATCAGGTCCCGGCGCTGGGCCAGGAATTCGATGGACATGTGGCGGGGAAAGCTGTAATGGACCAGGGTCTCGGCACCCATGTTTTTGGCGTGATCGACGATCTGATATCCCCGACCGATATTGTTGGTGTCAAAGACGATGTCACCCCGGCGTGCGATCAGGTCGGGATCTTCCTGGGGTGCGCCGAGAATGATCAGGATATCGGGGCGGACTTCCCGAACCCGGTCTACCGCTGCGGCGGTGCCGGGAACGGCCTGGACCATCACGATTGCTTTCATNGCGGGATCCGAGGCCAGGGCCATCATCTGGGAGATGGTGGTCTCCTGCTCTTGCATGAAGCGATCGGGATAGGTCCGGATCTCGATATGCTCGGCGCCGAACTCCCGCTGCATCTGCTCTGCCATGCGATATTCTTCTTCGTTCTGCGTTACCGTTCCGGTAAGAATACCAACTTTCCAGGCGTCGGCTGACGCCTCCTGCCGGCCTCCGGCGAACACCGTTGGGGTTGCAAGGGCCACGAGGACCATAAAACCAAAGATTCTTTTCATGCAGGTCTCCTTTTTCTCCCGTTAAAACGGGGATCTGATTCGATATTCTACTGTAAGGTGTTGACTTTGGGTAGGTACTGTATTGTAATCCGGTGAAAATTATTCATTTTTTATTCATTTTGACGCATACCAGCGGGGGCAGGGAATCCCGGCCCGCCTACAGCCCTGCTCGGTGAGAGAAGATCTCCTGAGGAGCGGGGACAAAAAAAGCCTGCCGATACGATGTACCGACAGGCCTGGACGCTCCCCCGGCTGGACTCGAACCAACGACAAGGTGATTAACAGTCACCCGCTCTACCAACTGAGCTACAGGGGATCAAACGATGTTGGAGGGAATATATCGGTAGTCCCCGGTTGTGTCAAGCCGTATGTCGGCGGTTTTTGCGTTTTGGCCTCCGTTGAGGGATGAGCGGGGGAGCTCAGGGCCGGGCCTCGAAGGGGATCATCTCGATCCCGTGGCTCCCTGCACGGATCTCTACCTGAACGATCTGAAGAGTGTCGCCCTCCTCGGTGACGAGTTGGTAGACCTTGCGCGTTCGCGCCAGGTCGCGGATACGGAATTCGTAGAAGTGCGACGGGCTCTCCCCTGGAGACGTGATAAGGAGAAACTTTGTCTCGTCGTAGGGGTGTTTCCGTACGGACCCCTCGTAGGTGACGGTGGGGCCCGTATACCGTTCCGACTCGGAGGAACGGACGATCTCGTGAAGCTCCTGTGTAGTCAAGTAGGCTTGCGGTGTCATGTACCTATTCTACGATATACCGCCCAAATCTGCAAAGCCGGGATGTTCTGTGTCGTGGTAATTGGGGAGATTCCAGGGGGAGATGCTTCCGGGGGGGCGACACGGGCAAATACGGCCCTGCCGATAATTCAGGACGAGAAATATCTCCCCAATCCTCTAGTGTTTGCTTCCATAAGACAGGTTCCACACTGGTTCCATATACAGTCGGTCAAGGTGAGAGATATTCAGTGAAGGTACTATCGGTTGCACGGAAGATAAAAATGACTCCTCTCCGGGGACGTTCCGACGGGGTTCGCCCCGCNGGCAGAGGATTCCGCTCGTTGCGGCTTCGCATGGTCGCCCTCTTTGGGGGGACGGCGGTNTTTCTCCTTATNACCCTGGGTGCGGTTCTGGTATGGCGGGTGAGCACCGTTCAGCGTGGAACTGTCATGGAGATGGCAGGNCAGATCGTGGAGGCCCGCAGCGCCGAGGTGCAGCGCTGGCTCGAGGGGCACATCCAGGAGATGAGGGGCTGGAGCAGTCTCAACATCATCCGTACCGGTGATATCGAAGAGATTGGCCGATATCTGGAAGGTCGCCAGGGAACCCTCCACCCGGAGCACGAGAACGTCTTCTTTGCGGATACCCGGGGTCAGGCTGTCTCCAGCGACGGATTCCGGGGGAATTTGCTCTCTCGCCGGTATGTCCAGGAAATTCTGGACGGGGCGGAATATGCCATAAGCAACGGTCTGGAAAGCGCCTCTACGGGGCAAGCCATCATGGCCATCGCNTATGCCGTGAAGGATGATCAGGGAAATATCGTCGGGGTTGCAGGAGCGGCTGTTTCGCTCGATGTCCTGAGTGAACTTACCCGTAATATGAGTTTCGGTGAGAGTGGATACGGAGCGGTAATCGGCGGCGACGGTGTGGTGATCGGTCACCCCAACAGGGCAGTGGTGATGAGCCTGAACATCACCGATGCCCCGGACTGGCCGGGCATGGAGGAGATCGGCCGGGGGGTGACCCGGGGCGAGCGAGGGGCCGGGTACTTCACCAACCTCCGGGGCCAGCGAAATCTGGGGATCTTCTCCCCCGTCATCGGCTCCCCCCGGTGGAGCGTGGTCTATATCCTTCCCATGGCGGACCTGAACGCCCCCGTCCAGGAACTCACGGGGATCATCACCACGATCTTTCTGCTGGCCCTGATCGTGCTGGCCCTTACGGCCTGGGTTNTGGCAGGGAGAATCGCAAAGCCCATCCGCGCCGTGGCCCTGAGTCTGGACGATGTGGCCCANGGCGAGGCCGACCTGCGGGTTGCGCTTGAGGTGAGTGGCCGCGACGAGGTGGGCCAGATATCGAGTAACTTCAATACCTTCCTGGGGGTTCTCCGGGAGATGATCGGCGGAATCC
>NZ_KB891699.1 GCF_000373545.1 Alkalispirochaeta alkalica DSM 8900 | reverse complement strand
GAAACGCCGCAGGAGTGAGGGTCTGGTGAAAAGCCGTATCGAAGACCGCCACCTGGAGACGCCCCGGGAGCAGCTCCATAGCCTCCCTGATCCCCGTGAGGTTCGCCGGGTTATGGAGCGGCGCCAGCTCGATATTCTCCTCGATAGCAGCCAGAACCTCCTCGTCGATCACCACCGAGGAGGAATACTTCTCCCCNCCGTGCACAACCCGGTGCCCCACACCCCAGACCTCGTCGAGACTGGTGAGGATGCCGTTCTGGCTATCGGTGAGCGCCTCGGTCATGAGAGAGAGCGCCGCCCCGTGGGAATCCAGGGGCTGGCGAAGATCGACCGTCCCGTTCCAGCCCGACTGCTTGAGAAAACTCTCGGGTGACCCGATCCGTTCTATCGCCCCCTTTCCCAGACTGGTCCGGGAGGGCATATCGTANACCTCGTACTTGAGGGAGGAACTCCCGCTGTTGATNACCAGAACATTCTTGCCGTCCANATACTTACGAATCGCCATGACCTTCCCCGCCTCCATCGTTCCCTTCCGCATCTTCCCCCTGGCCTGCATCGTGCTGCGTCGCTCCGGCAGCAGCCAGGGCGCTCGCCCCCAGGTTGTGGAGGACGTCCCGGTTCTCCCGATCCTCCAGGTGGAGCACCAGAAACTCCTCGAAGGCCGGACGGAACTCTCCCGCCTGGTACAGGGCGTTCCCCAGATTGAACCGGGCCTTGCTAAAGGAATCGTCGATCTCCAGCACCCCGCGGTAGTACTCGACAGCTTCCCGGAACTCACCCTGGTCGTAGAAGATCGACCCCAGATGAAAGAGCGGATCGGCATAATCGGGCCCGTACTCGCGAGCCAGCTCGAAGCTGCGGATCGCCTCCTGTCTCTCCCCGAGGCGAACGAGAACGACTCCGCGATTGTTCAGGATCTCGGGATCTTCCGGGTCTTTCTCCCAGGCCCGATCGTAGTCGCGCAGGGCCCGGTGGAGCTGCCCCGTTTCGGCGAAGGCGATTCCCCGGTTATGAAAGAGGTGCGACGAGAGCGCACCCAGGGCTTCGGCCTCGGAGAAGGCCTCGATCGCCTCCTGGTAGCGGCCCAGATCGATGAGCAGGGCACCCCGGTTGTAGGCGATATCCCCCTCCTCGGGAGCCAGCTCCTGAAGTTCTTCGTAAAGTTTCAGGGCCTCTTCGGGATCTCCCTGGCCGTAGGCCCGGCGAGCCTCGGCCTGGAGAGCTTCGTACCGGGCCTGCTCTTCCGGGGAGACCAGAGGCCGTTCCTCCAGCGACGCGACCTGCAGGACGGTTCCGCAGAGAAACATCCCCAGGCAAAGGTTCTTCCAGTAGCGATAGGACTTCATGAGAGCAAGTGTAGCCCATGAATCAGGAGAGGTAAAGCGATCGGAGAGAGGAGGAACGCGCCCTGGCGGGGCTACTCCTGGAGGTGAAAAAACTCGGCCCCGTAATCGGAGAGAACCTGAAAGCAGAAGGCCAGAAGGGCCGCCGCCGCACCGGGGAAGACCGAAAGATACGGGGCGTCCACCAGATACCGCCGGGCATCGCTCAGCATCAGCCCCCAGCTGGGGTGAGGAGGCTGCGTGCCCAGACCGAGAAAGGAGAGCGCCGCCTCGGTCCCGATCGCCAGGGCCGCCAGGCTCGCGCTCTGGACGAGCACCTGGGGGAGCAGGTTGGGAAGAAGGTGAAGAATTCCCCGCAGAACCCGTCCCGTTCCGAGCATCTGCGAGACCAGGTAGAACTCCTGCTGCATCACCCGCCGGGCCTCGACCCGGGAAACCCGATAGAGTACGGGGGCAAAGACTATCCCCAGGGTGACCGTGACCTGATACATGCCGGGAGAGAAGAGAATTGCCACGGTGATCGCCAGCAGGATCGTGGGAAAAGCCAGGATCGCATCGTTCAGAACCTGCAGGACCCTGTCGATGCTCCCCTTGCGGTCCATGGCCGAGACGATCCCCAGAAAGGTGCCCAGCACCGCCGCGATCCCCGCCGACCCCAGGGAGACCACGAAGGAACTTCGCCCTCCGTGGAGCACCCTGCTCAGGACATCCCTCCCCAGATGATCCGTCCCCAGAAGGTGACCCGGGCTCAGGGGAGGCAGAAACATCCGGGTCAGATCCTGATCGAGGGGGTTCCCCGCCAGGGGGGTCGCCGCGAGGCTGGCGATCCCGGCCAGGACCAGAAGCCCCAGGGCGAGGATCGCCCCGAGGTGATCAGTGAGACGGGAATCGGACACGACGCAGATCCGGTGTATCCAGCTGACTGTCCATAAAGAACCCCTCCAGGGCTGCGTTCAGCCCCACGTACCGATAGGGGCTCCCCACAAAGACGAAGGGAAGCTCCCGGGCCATGCGTTCCAGGGCGACCCGGTAGAGGTCGCGGCGTTTCCCGGGATCGAGGGTCCGTCGGGCTTCGTCGATCGCCCCGGCCGTTTCCTCGTCCTCCCAGCCCACGTAGGTCTCTGCCGTGCCGTACCGGGCGAGCCGGCCGTGGGGGTCGAGTTTCCCCGTGTGACCGATCACGGTGAGATCGAACTGCCCTCCCCGATAGACGTCGCTGATCCAGGTCGACCAGTCAACCAGCTGGGTACGCACGGGAAAGCCCGCCCGGCGCAGCATCTCGTGGTAGAGCTCTCCCGCCCGCACATGGGGCTCGAAGTTCTGGGGCAGGACGATCACCAGGTCCCGGTCGAAGGAGGTTTTCTCTGCCACGTCCCGGGCAAAATCGGGATCGTGGGAATAGAGGTGGGTGAAGTCCTCGTAATAGGGGTTGGACACATCCATGAACGTCCCGGAGACCTCACCGCCGGCGTAGGCGATATCCAGGGCGGCCTGCTTGTCGATCGCCGCGTTGATCCCCTGCCGCACCTCAAGGCGGTCCAGAGGAGCCCTGCGGGTGTTGATCGCCAGGACCATCACCAGGGCCGAGGTGGACTCGTAGAGCTTCACCGCATCGGTGTTCCGCAGAAAGGAGAGTTCCGGTTCCACCACGATGTCGGCCACATCGATCCGCCCCCGGGCGAGGGCCTGGGCCATCACGGCCTGCTCGGTGATCACCCGGAACTGCACCTCCTCGAGGAGTGGAGCCCCCTCGATCCAGTAGGAATCGTTTCGGGAGAGCAGAATTTCGCTGTCCCGGAGCCACCGCTGAAAGCGGAAGGGACCGGTCCCCACCGGTTCAGCACCAAAATCGTGGCCCCGGGCTATCTTGTCTGCCGGAAGGATCGCCGCCCACCCCGATGCCAAGGTCGCCAGAAGGGGCGCGTGGGGCTCGGTGAGAACCAGCTCTACCCGCCAGGGCCCGTGGGTGATCACCTCGTGGAGCACCGAAAACTCGTGGGCGCTGGGAGAGGCGAAATCGGGGTCCCGAAGCCGTTCCAGCGAGGCCTGAACGTCGCGGGAGGTGAACTCCTGACCGTCGTGGAAGGTCACGTCCCGGCGCAGTTCAAAGACCCACCGGAGCCCGTCGTCGGAAACATCCCAGGACGAGGCCAGAGCGGGAACGATCGCCCCCTCCTGATCCGGTTCCACCAGGGTATCGTAGACACTCCGCATGGTCTGAAAGGTGAGTGTTCCNGTGGTAGCGTGGGGATCGAGGGTGTCGGGGTCCCCCGATATCCCGTAGACCAGCCTGGTTTTTGCCGCTGGTTCCTCCTCGGTCCGCCCGGCCGCAACAGCCCGGGCCGGGAGCATGATGAGCCCCGCCAGGACGATCAGCGCGACCATACCCAGGGGCTTGCCCCCCCCTGCAACGGTCGCTGTTCCACCTGTATTGTCTGTACCTGTCATTCTTCCCGCCATAGCCGTCCCTCCTGCAAGGAATAGATTTCTCCGCACAAATGACGCAGCACCGCCGGATCGTGGGAGATCAGAACCAGCGCGACCGGTCGCCCGGCCTGGAGCCGGTCCTCCCGAAGACGCTGAAGGAGATTGAGAATTTTTGCCTGAATACTCAGATCCAGCGCCGCCACCGGCTCGTCCAGAACCAGCACGGCCGGGTCCATCAGAAGCGCCCTGGCGATCGCCGCCCGCTGGCGCTGTCCTCCCGAGAGGCGGCCCGGGGTGCGCCGCAGGAGCGGGGGCTCGAGACCCACCTGGGCCACGGCCCGGGAGAGAAGAGCCCTCCGTTCCCGGGGCGATCCGGACCAGGANAGCCGGCCCGAGGCCGCCAGGGCNTCGCCGAGGGAGACCTCCAGAGACAACCGGGGGTTAAAGGCCTGGAGGGAATCCTGAAACACCATCTGCACAGCCTCCCGGGGAAGATCATCCATCAGCCGCCGGACGCCGGAAAAGGAACGGTCCAGACCGGCCAGAATACGGGCGAGGGTGGTCTTTCCCGTACCCGATGTCCCCTGNATCCCCATAATGGTGCCGGGCAGGACGACGCAGTCGAGCTCCTTGAGCACGGACCTGACCGTCCCCCGCCAGCGGTAGGATCGGGAGACCCCNCGCAACTCCACCACCGGTGAAACCGGGTTACTCATGATCCGGGCCCTCCCGCAGGAAAAAAGCAGCGGAACCGGTGCGTTTCGTCTCCCTGCCAGGGGGGCATTTCCCCGAAACAGGGCCCCCTGGCAGCGGGGCAGCGCCCGGCAAAGGGGCAGCCCGGGGATACCGGCGCCTTCCCCGGGAGGGATTCGGGGGGGATCTCCGGAAGCAGCCCCCCCCGGGTGTGGGCTCCCGGGTGGCACCGAAGGAGAAAATCGGTGTACCGGTGCCGACCCTTCCGCAGTACCGCCACGGCATCTCCCTCTTCCACAGCCAGCCCCCGATACATGACCACCACCCGGTGGGCGTGCCCCGTCAACCCGGGCAGATCGTGGGAGACCACCACCGTGGCCATGCACCGCTGATGGCAGATTCCGGCGACGAGCCGGAGAATCCGGTCCCGCGTGGCCGGATCGAGGGCGCTGGTCGCCTCGTCGGCGCAGAGCACCTGGGGATCCACAGCCAGGGCCATGGCGATGGCGCTGCGCTGGGCCATCCCCCCGGACATTTCGAACGGAAAGAGGGNGCCCTCCTCGCGGGAGAGCCCCACGCTCTCCAGCAGGGATACCGCCAGGGGAGAAACCTCACCCCGCGGGACCCCGCGAACCACCCGGAGAACTTCGGCGAGGGACCGGTGAATCCGCCACCGGGGGTTAAAATAACTGAAGGGATCCTGAAAGACCATCCCGCACCGCGACGGGAGCGGGAGGTCCCCCGGACGGGCCCGGACAGCGAGACCCCGGGGCGGAACACCCGCCAGGGCGCGGAGGGTGAGGGTCTTCCCGCTCCCGCTCTCGCCCACGAGGGCAAGAATCTGGCCGGGCACAATCGTCAGATCCAGGGGCCCCACCAGAGACCGGAGCTCTCCCCCTTGAGAAACCTCAACCTGGAGATCCCGCACCCTGATTNCNGCCCNCNCCATTATCGGCCCTCCAGACGCAACCGGGGCCAGAGGAACCCCACCAGAAGGTCGCCCAGGGCGTTCAGCAGCGGAAAGGCCAGCCCGAAGACCACGATGCTCCCCTGGATCACCGGCAGATCGCGCTGGACGATCGCCGTAAGGGTGAGCCGNCCCACCCCGGGGAGGCCAAAGACCTGCTCTACCACGATCGCTCCGGCCAGGAGATACCCCGCCTGGATGACCAGCACGGGCACCAGGGGAATCATCGCCAGAGGGAGAAGATGGACCAGAAATATCCTCCGGGGAGAGATCCCCAGGGCCCGTGCGGCCGCCGCGTGGTTACCCCGNAGGAGATCCTTCAGGCTGGCCCGGGCGGTACGGGAGACCACGGCAGCGTTGGAAATCCCCAGGGAAAGAGCGGGGAGCACCAGTGCNCCCGGTTCTTCGGCACCGAAGAGCGGGAACCAGCCCAAACGAAAGGAAAAAAGATAAATCAGCAGGAGCGCGACCCAGAACTGGGGGAAGGCGAAGGCCAAGTACTCGAGAAAGCGCACTATCCGCTCACCGGTGCGGCTCGCCGCCCCCAGGAGAGCCAGCGAGAGCCCCAGGAGAACGCTGGAAACCAGCGCGNCCCCCGCCAGCATGAGCGTTACGGGCAGGCGCTGGGCGATCAGTTCCTCCACGGGCCGACGCTGAACGAGGGAATCCCCCAGACGGCCCCGGAGAANCCCCGAAATCCAGCGAAGGTAGCGCAGATGCAGGGCCTCATCGAGCCCCATGGAGCGGCGCACCGCTGTCAGGGTTGCCTCATCGGCATCAAGACCCGCCACTACAGCGGCGGGATCTCCCGGGATAACCTGAAGAAGGAAAAAGGACGCCGTAGCCACCAGAAAGACTACAGCCAGAGCGTGGAGGAGCACAAAAAGGGACCAGCGGAAAACACCCAACGCGTTGTCAGCCCAGGGCGAGAACGATCCGTTCCAGCACCTTCTTTCGGTCCAGAGGTTTCACGATGTAATTTTTTGCACCGATCATGAGCGAGTTCTTGACGAGATCGTTTTTCCCCAGGGCACTGATCATGATGACCTTGGCGTTCTTGTCAAACTCGACAATCTTCTGAAGCGCCGAGACGCCGTCCATCTTGGGCATGGTGATATCCATGGTGACAAGATCAACCGCAGGGTAGAGTTCCTTGTACTTCTCCACGGCATCCTCGCCGTTGTCGGCCGTTGCGGCGATCTCGAACCCCGCCGAGGTGAGAATCTGCGTAAGCTGCTTGGCCACGAAGATCGAGTCGTCTACAACCAGAACCCGGTAGGGCGTACCGTCGGGGCTCAAACCCTCAAGCGGCTTGTCGTTCATGGGCGGCCACCTTTGCTCTTCATCAGGTTACGCTCCTCTCTACCGTGATTTATAATCAAAATCACGTCCTTTGGCAACCGGATTTCCCCGGCCCCTCCCCCGGGGGGGAACAGCCCGGACCGGCACCGCCAACGGAAGATGTCACGCACGACGAGCCTCCCTGAAAGGCAACCGTCTTTTTACATATTACATCGCTTATTACATTTTTACCTTGTTTTTACCTGCAAGGTTTTTCTCTTGTTTTACATCCCTGATTCCCCTCCGGGGTCAGACCGCCGGCAGGAATCGATGTAATACATAAAGCAATAACCATGCCAAAACCAGCGAAGAACGAAAGAAAAGAGCGACCAAGAGCCATTTCAATACAGGAAAAGGAAATACGCCCCTCCTGTCAGGACGTCTCCCCGNAAACAGGAGAGACGAGGCCGCCAGAGAGCGGAGGGATCATGCACAATGCATAGCCGGACCATGCATTGTGCATGATTTATGCATTCTGAATGGGCCCGTTCTTCTGGAGCCACCGGCTCAAGGTGGACTGGGAAACCCCCAGGAGCCGGGCCGCAGCGGTCTGATTGTTCTGGCAACGCCGGAGAGCCTCGGTGATCAGAAACCGTTCGGCCTCCTCGAGCATCGGGAAGGGGCCACTCCAGGAGAGGCGCTCGCCCGGGGCTGCTTCTTCCGGTGCGGATTCCCCGCCTCCCCCCGGAANCCCGCCGGAACTCCCCCCGAAGGGCTCCCCGGGGGCGAGGGGCGTACCGGAAGCACTGCTGNCAGAAGCGGCCTCACCGGACAACNCCGCACCGGGAGCGCGATCCCCGGGGGCACGGGCTCCCCCGAAACCACTGCCTGCCCCGGAACCGCCCTCCCGGGCCGCCTGAAAGTACTCCTCGATCACCGCGAGGGAGACCTCCCCCTCCCGGGGGCGNCTCACGGCATCGGCCACGATCGCCTGGAGCTCCCTGATATTCCCGGGATAGTCCGCCCGGACNAGGAACCGCAGGACCTCGTCGGGCACCACCGGGGGGGATTCACCCAGATCCGACGCCGCTTCGGCGACAAAATGGCTCACCAGGAGCGGTATGTCCTCGCGCCGTTCCCGCAACGCCGGAACCCCCAGGCGGTGCGACACCAGGCGGTAATAGAGGTCCTTCCGGAAGGTCCCCCGGTGCTGGCGCTCCAGGAGATCGGCGTTGGTGGCTGCCACAATTCTGATCGAGGCCCGCCGGGGTTCGTCGGACCCCAGGGGATAGTATTCCCCCTCCTGGATCANNCGCAGCAGCTTTACCTGGCTCAGGGGCTCGAGATCGCCGATCTCGTCGAGAAAGAGCGTCCCTCCCCGGGCGCGCTCGACCAGGCCGGCCCGGGGCCGGTCCGCCCCCGTGAAAGCTCCCCGAAGGTGCCCGAAGAGGGTATCCGAGAAGAGCACATCGTCGAGCCCGGCCACGTTCACCGCCACAAAGGGGCCCTCCCGATCCCCCGAGCGGTGAATCGCCCGGGCCAGAAGCTCCTTCCCCGTCCCGCTCTCTCCGGTGATCAGCACCGCCTTGGGGCTGGCGGCGATCGCCTCGATGTAGCGAAAGATCGCCTGCATCCGGGGAGAGCGGGTGATAATTTCCGCGAACGTTTCGGGATCCCGGGGGCCCGGGGGTTCCTGGGGNGGCTCCTGNCCAANGAGAACGAGGCGCTCCTCCAGTTCCCGAACCCGCAGGGCATGGTTCACGGCGCTCGCAAGGCGATGGCGGTTCACCGGTTTTGTCATGAAATCGAAGGCCCCGATCTTCATGCACCGCACGGCGGCGTCGATGGTATCATCCGAGGTGAGGACGATCACGGGGATATCGGGAAAATCCTGGACCATCTGCTGAAGCACCTCGAACCCCGAGAGCTTGGGCATGAACAGGTCCAGGAGCATCACCGCAACAGACCGGGTGCGGACCATCTCCAGGGCCTGGACGGACTCGCTGCAGAGCTCCACATTCCCGAACCCGTTGGCATGGAGGATNCCCTGGATAATCTCGAGCGCCACGGGATCATCATCGACAAGGAGAATTGCCGGACTGGTTCTCTTCATACATTCCCCACATCTATACTATCGGTCCCACAGGACAGTATCTTACCACCATGAATCAGGAAGATCGAATCGCCCTGCTCTCGCCCCCGGGGAAGGCCGGNGAGACGCCTCCCGGGCCGGTCCGGTACTGGATGCAAGCCTCGGTGCGGACCCGCTATAACCACGCCCTGGAATACGCAGTTCACCTGGCGAACCACCGGAGAGTTCCCCTGGAGGTTTTTTTCGCCCTCACCCCGGACTACCCTATGGCCTCGCGCCGCCACTATCAGTTTCTTCTGGAGGGCCTCGCCGATGTCCAGACCAACCTGGCGGCCCGGGGCATACCCTTTGTTCTGTACCGGGAATCCCCACCTGGGGCGGCNGTGCGCCTGGCCCGGGAGAGCTCTACCATCGTCACCGACCGGGGCTATACCCGGATACAGCGCCAGTGGCGGGAAGAGGTGGCCCGCAGCTCACCCTGCCCGGTTGTCCAGGTCGAGACCAACCTGGTGGTGCCCGTGGAGACGGCCAGTNCCAAGGAGGAATACAGCGCCGCCACCTTCAGGCCCAGGATAACACGCCAGAGGGATACCTTTCTCCAGCCCCTCTCNCCCCTTCCCTACTGGAATAACCAGGGCCCCCTGAAACCCGGCCCTCCCCTGCCGCAGGCGGATCTTTTTCCGGGCGATCCCCTGGAAGAACCCTTCCCCGGCGGCGAAGATCGGGCGGCCCGGGAGCTCTCGCACTTTCTGGAAGAGCGACTTTCCCGCTACGACGAGTTGCGAAACGTTCCTGACCGGGACTGGACCTCCCGCATGAGCGCCTATCTCCACTTCGGCCAGATATCCCCCCTGGAGATCGCCCTGAAGGCGATCGACTACCACGAGGCGGTCCTGGAACCGGGAGACGCCTCGGGGATCGGGACGCTGCTGGAGGAGCTGATCGTCCGTCGGGAGCTGGCTGCCAACTATACCTTCTATAATCCCCGCTACGACTCCTACCAGGGGTTACCCCAGTGGGCCCGGGCGACTCTGGAGGAACACCGGGGAGATCCCAGACCCTGGACCTACTCCCTGGAGCANCTCCAGGGGGCCGAGACCCACGATCCCTACTGGAACGCCGCCCAGATGCAGATGATCCGTTCCGGGAGGATGCACGGGTACATGCGGATGTACTGGGGCAAGAAAATTCTGGAATGGACCCCGGACCCGGAGGAGGCCTTCAACCGGGCCCTGATCCTGAACGACACCTACCAGCTCGACGGGCGGGACCCCAACGGCTACGCCGGCGTTGCCTGGTGCTTCGGAAAGCACGACCGCCCCTGGAAGGAGCGGGCCATCTTCGGAAAAATCCGCTACATGAACGACCGTGGTCTGGAACGGAAGTTCCGGGAGATCAGTCGCTATACCCGGCGGTGGGCGCCGTGAGCCAGCAGAACTCATAGGGTTCCAGGCGCAGGGGCGCCCGACGAAGCTGTCCCCCGTGGGCGATATCCTGCGCCTCCGGCCCCAAACCGGCAGGCAGAAGCGTCTCCAGCCCCACCTCCCGGACCGTCCGCGAGCAGTTCATCAGGACCAGCACCGTTTCCCCTCCCGGACCGGTTCTGACGAAGGAGAGGACGTGGGGACTCCCCTGACAGATCACCTCGGGAGCAGAGACGCTCCGCAGGGCCGCTGTGGCACGCCGTACCGCCAGGAGGCGCTGCAACTCCTGAAAGATTCTGCCGGCCACCGTTCCCTCGCGGTGGCGTCTGGCCCGGTCCTCCCGGCTTATCCAGGGGCGGTGGGCCCAGCGGTTGTCTCCCGCCAGGTGGGGATCCCCGGCAAAGGAATAATCGTTGCACAACCCCAGTTCGTCCCCGGCGTAGACGATGGGCACCCCCCCCAGGGAGAAGATAACGCCGTGGAGCGCCACGTGAAGGGCCAGGGCCTCTTCGAGCAGGGCCGGATCGTCCCGCTCCAGGGCCTGTTCTATCCCGGCCAGACTCGCTGCGGTTCCGCTGATCCGGGCATCGCCGCTCCGGGGGTTGTACATAAACCGCAGCCCCCTGGCGGGAGATCCGGGGAACTCGCCGGTGAAATAGCGCACCATAAAATCCCGATGGGCCCGGGGGTCCCAGCCCTGGTCCCGCAGGTGCTGCTCGTCGTAGCCCAGACCGATATCGTCGTGGCACCGCAGGTAGTTGAGCCAGGTTGTGTCCTCGGGCGGGTGGGGAAGTTCCCGCAGCCCCCGCTGAAGCAGGACGCTCCGGCCCGTGGCTGCGGCGTCCCAGAGCAGGACCATGAGCGAGGCGTTATACGCCAGTTCACACTCCCGTCCCGCCCATTCCTCCTCGCCGAAGTACCGGGCGATCTCCCGGGGCTGGACGATCGCCTCGGCGATGAAGGCGATGCCGGGCGAGGCGATGCGTGCGCAGACGTTGAAGATCCTCAGCAAGAGGTGCGCCTCGGGCAGGTTCTGGCAGGAGGTGCCCAGACGTTTCCAGAGATAGGGCACCGCATCGAGTCGCAGGATGTCCACCCCCTGGTTCGCCAGGTCGAGGAGAATCCCCGTCATCTCCAGCGTTACCCGGGGATTTGCGTAGTTCAGATCCCACTGGTACCGGTGAAACACCGTCATGACCCAGCGGTTCATCCCGGGAATCCAGGTAAAGTTTCCCGGGACGGTCTCGGGGAAGACCTCGGGCATGGTCTCGTCGAAGCGATCGGGAATTTCCCGGTCCAGGTAGGTGAAATAGTACCCCCGGCAGGGGCTCTCGCCCGCCCGGGCAGCCTGGGCCCAGGGGTGTTCGTCGCTGGTATGGTTCAGGACGTAGTCCAGAGCCAGGACCATGCCCCGCCGGTGCAACTCGCGGGCGAGTTCACGCAGGTCTTCCATCGTACCCAGCTCTTCCTGCACCGTGCCGTAGTCCGAGACGGCGTAGCCTCCGTCGTTGTGATCACGGGGTGTCTTCAGGAGCGGCATGAGATGGAGCATGTTTATTCCCAGGTCCTGGAAGTAGTCGAGTTCCTCCGTGAGCCCCCCGATGGTTCGGGCGAAGCGGTCCACGTAGAGTTGCATCCCCGCCAGATCCCCCTGGCGGTACCAGTCGCCCCGGGAGACCCGCTCCCGATCGATCTGGCGAAGCCGGGAATCCCGGGCCTGCCGTTTCTCCCAGAGGAGGTGGCAAAAGGAGTCCATGAGCTCCCGGATGGCGCCGGAAGAACCGTAGAGGCGCGAGAGAAGGCGGTAGAGGTCGGAATAGTGCGAGGCCAGACGCAGGGTAAACTCCCGATCCTCCTCTATCCGGGGATTCTCCTGGAGGAAGCGGAAGAAATCGGCCTCGGCTCTCCGCGGAAAGGGTCTTCTCATGGCAGACACGCTCACTTTCTCCCGCCCGAGGGTTCGTCCCGGCGGGTATGCTCTTCGGCGGAAACGGTAGTGCAGGAACCGGGTCTTCTGCAAGAGACCAGCCGGAAAGATCAGGCGAAGATCGGAAGCGGGTCGCCGGAAACTGGCCGGACCGGGAGGGGCGGTGCAGCGGCTCCCGGGCGGCGGGCGCGCATTACGGGGAAACGCGGATCCGCTCGTCCTGAAAGGCGATCTCCACCAGGGGATGGGCGTTCAGGTACTCCAGGAGGGATTCCCCCTCCTCGCCCAAGGGGACCTCCCCACGCAGGATCGATCCCCCCGGGGGATCAAAGACGATTCCCCGGCGCTCCGAGAGTTCCCGGGTCAGCTCTTCCAGCTTCTGCGAGTCCTGCAGGACCTCTCCGGCGGGGACCAGGGCAACCCGGGAGAGCCCCTCGCTGTTCCAGCGGAGATCCTCCCGGGAGGGAACGAAGGCCCCGTCAGCTCCACCGGCGCTGCTGACGCTCATCCGCAGGGAAGCGCTCCCCTCCCCGGCGGCACGAAGAACCGCCGCGCCGGCATCGACCAGGCCAAAGCCGAACTGCTCGTTCCGGCCGGGAGTCCCCAAATCCCGGGCCGACTCCCCCAGGATCTGCCTGATCCGCTCCGCCGGGAGGCGGGGGTTTACCACGCGCATCATGGCGGCCACGGCACTCACCAGGGGTGCCGCCATGGAGGTGCCGGACATTTCTTTGTACTGGCTCCCCGGCGGGTCATCGCCGGGGACGGTGCTTGTGAGCTGCACACCGGGGGCCATCAGCTCCAGATCCTCTCCGTAATGGGAAAAGCCCGCCCGGTTGTTCCCCTGATCGAGGGCCCCCACGGCGATCACCTCGGGAAACCGGGCGGGGTAATCGACCCGACTCAGACCACCCAGCTGGTTATTCCCTGCGGCAGCCACCAGGACCACATCCCGCTCCGCAGCAAACCGGACCGCCCCGTGAAGGGCCTCCCGTGAAAGCCCTCGGAGGCTCGCGATACCCAGGCTCAGGTTGATCACCCCCGCCGGACGGTCTGGCCGGTGCCCCCAGGACCCCGGGCGGCCGCCGGCGGCGTAATAGATCCCCTCCGCCAGGTCGGCAACGGTACCATCCCCCTGGCGGGAGAGAACCGTCACGGGCAAAAGCGGCACCAGAACCCGGCGGTAGCCGTTAAAGGAGGCCCCCACCACACCTGTTCCGTTGCCTCCCAGGGCACCGGCCAGACCCGCCACGTGGCTGCCGTGATCGTGTGGAGGAGCGGGGCCGGAGGCAGCCTCTCCCCCGAGGAAAACCGCGCCCGCCTCGCTGATCACGTCCCGGAGATCCTCGTGGTCCTGATCGATGGCGCTGTCCACCACGGCCAGCACCACCGGCGAGGTTCGCCCCAAGACCTCCTGCTCTGCCACCACACGCCAGGCCCGGGGTGCGTTGATCCGCTCCAGGTGCCAGAGCAGCCCGCTCTTGTACCATTCTTCATCGGGCTCCACCGACACGGGATCTCCCGCCAGGGGATCACCGGCAGAAAAGGGAAGATCCCCACACCCGCCGACCCCCGCGAGCAGAGCCACGAGAAAAAGAAGAAAAAGCGGGGTCCGGCCAGGGCGTGGGTCCTTCTGTTCCACCCTCTTAATATACAACCCGCCAGGGAATACAACCAGCGACCCGAATCAACCAGCCCGGGGGCGAGCCTCGGACCAGGCTAATTTTCCATAATGGTGATTTCCACGCGGCGGTTTCTGCGCCGGGCCCGGGGAGTATCCTCCGGGTCCAGGGGCTCCCGGGCACCCTTTCCCTGATAAAGGAGCTGCTCCCGCGTCCTCACCCCCCGTTCCAGAAAAAACGCTCCCACCGCCTGGGCTCGCTCCTCGCTCAACCGCTGCCGTCCCTCCTCGGTTCCGGCCAGGGCGGTATGGCCCGTCACCAGCACATCCCGATCGGGATGGGCCTTCAGGATCTCCGCGACCCACTCGAGCTTTTCCACCTCCGAATCCAGGAGCTCCGCCGAGTCGGGGGCAAAGCGGATATCCTCCAGGGCAATCGTTACCCCCTGCTGATCGGACCGAACCGTGGTATCCGCCACGTTCCGGTCGAGTATGGACTGCTCGATATCATCGCGAAGACGATCCCGCTCCAGGGGCGGTGCATCCACAACCCGCCCATCGGCGGTTCCCCGCAGCTCGACCCTGGTGCCGTCGTGAAACTGAATAAAGTGGCTGTAGGTTTCCTCGTAGTAATGGGGCCGACCGGCCTCCTCGTCCCAGAGAAGGGTCTGGCTGAACTGCCCCGTCATGAGGCGCAGCTCCCCCGACTCGGGAGTCCCCCTGGAGGGACGGAAAAAGACACTGTACCGGATGAGGATCTCCGGAAATGACCGGCCCTCAAACTCCCTCCGGCCCCGGTAGGTATACGAAACCCGGACGGGCACGACCAGGGGATCGGAGCGACCGAAGCCCTCGCGGAAGTCGTAGACCTCCCGACCCGGCTTTTCCCAGCTCTCCCCGGGCGAGACAGCCCTCTCGGGAAAGGACGGGACGTCCCGGACCTGGGGCATGAAGGATGAGGCCGCTACCTCCTGGGGTCCCAGGGGATGCTGAACAAAGGAAACCTGCTCTTCCCGGTCCATGGCAAAGATCGACGCCCCCAGATCGACCTCCCCCGAGATCTGGTAGTGGCCGTGGACGCGCCGGTCCTCATCGAGGCGAACCCGCAGGCGAGTCAGGATTTCTGTCATACCCAGGGATTCATCGTCGAGAAAAATCTCCTGACGGTTCACCCCCACAATACGATACTGTTCGCCGGGGCGATGCCCGTAGCGAAAGACCAGCCCCTCTTCGACTGCCTCCCGAGGGGGCTCCCGGGAGGTCTCCCGGGCAGAGAGGGTCAGCCCCCCTGAAATTCCGAGAACCAGAACCACCCACAGAACCCGAACCGGGAAGGTGCGCACGCACGTCATGCTCTAACGGTCGGCCTGTTGCCCCTTATTCTTGACATATCTGCCCCGAAGGCGCCCCTGCACGCCCGAAGCTGCCCCGGAAAGGGCTGACGGGGCCCCGGGAGCGGGGGTAATTCTTGACAAAGCCGGGGCTCGCCACATACCATGCCAGCGGTGAACGTTGCAGAGGCGCACACACTACCACGAATCGGCGGTCGGGCCACGGTACTCACCGCTCCAAAGGGAGAATCAGCCAGGGCGCTTCCGGCGCTCATCCCCCTGGGGGCCAGCCGGAGCCTCCAGAAAAGGCAGGTTCTTGTTCTCTCCCGGAGCACGGAGTGGCTGGAAACGGCCAGAACGCTGGTGGAAGCAACCGCCGGCACGCTCCGGAAGAGGCCCGAAGGACCCCTTCTGTCACCGTCGGGCGTCTCCTTTGCCACGCCCGGGACGGTAATCGACGGAGTTCGCCGCCAGGAAGTTGATCTTTCCGGGATCACCCATCTGGTGGCTTGTGTGCCTCCCGACGACGAGATTTCATTTTCTGCCGATGTGGGGTTTATTATCTCCCGCATCCGCCGTCGGCCCCGGACGATTCTGCTCGCCGAGGGTGCTGTGGCAGAGGACGTGCGGCGACGGCTGCCGTACCACCGGTGGAACGACCTCGACCTTCACCGACTACAACGGCCCCAGAAAGGAAGTGCCCCTATGGCAAGATACAAGAACATCAGAAACCCCGAAGAACTCCAGCAGACCGTTGCGTCGATCATCCAGGACATCCGCGACGAGGCCGATCCTCTGGAAATGAACGAGTACCGGCGCTTTATCAAGAAGCACGTTTCCATTTTCAACCGGGGCTATTTCACGGCCTGGCTTCTGAAGCAGCTTGTCGAGTCGGGCCGGGGCGGCTACCAGCCCCGAACCAGACCGACCCAGCCCCGGCGCACCAAGGGTGCCGAGAAGGCCCCGTCCCGCTTCAGCGGTGACCAGGACGGGGGCGATCCCGTTGACGGCGATACCCAGACCCTCTTTGTGAGCATCGGCAAGAACCGGCGGGTTTTTCCCAAGGATTTCATCACCCTCATCACAGAGATCGACGGAATAACGGGCGAGCAGATCGGCCAGATCAAGATCCTCGACAGCTACTCCTTTGTGGAGGTCAGGACCGATGTGGCCGAACGGGTCATCGCGCGGTGCAACGGCCTTGAGTACCGGGGCCGGAAACTGACGGTAAATTACGCCCGAAGCAAGAAGTCCTGATCAGCCGCCCCGGTGCCGGCCCGGACAGGACGGGCGGGTACCAGGGCCAGCCTCCCGTGGGGGATACCTCAGGGAGTAAAAGGGCTCCCTGAAAGCACCAGGCCCTCAGGGAGCAAAGAGCGTCATGGCCAGAACCAGGGCGATCACGGCGCTGTTTATTCCCATACCCAAAGCCAGGATACCCAGGGCAGTCAGCTCCCGGAGCCATACCCGGGCACCCACCCGGGCCGACACCCGGTGGAACCCGCAGAAGCGGGAAGCATCGCGGATAGCCCGACGGCGACGTGCCTCCCCCCAGATTTTCCGGTACAGGTAATAGCCCCCCGCACCGGGGGGCAGCAGGGGAGTCACGGGAAGCAGCGCCAGGACGATGGCAAAAAGAGCAGCCCCGGGAGCTGTGGCGAGAGCCGCCAGCGCTATCAGAAGCTGGGCCAGAAATCCCCCGGTGAGAGCACCCGGAGTAAGGGCGTTCCAGTATTCGTTGCGCTGCCGGCCTGCCCAGATCACCCGCTTGAGCAGCCCCTGGGGAGGGCCCTCGTGGATGATGATCAGGGGAAACACCCCCCGACGCTGGCGAAAAACCATTTGCCCCGATTCCTGCCGGGCCATGCCGGCCACATAAAAGCGGGTTCCCTCGGCCAGGGCGAGCATCTCGTGCCAGAAGACCGGACGCGGTGGCTCCGTGGGGCGGCGGGCGCTGCGCCCCCGGCCGGGAAAGAGGAAAAGCGGAACGTCCTCTACGCAGACCCCCACGGAACCGGCTCCGGAATCGAGCCACAGCAGGTCTTCCCCCTGAAGCGATTCGAGGCGCCCGAAGAGCTGATACCACCCCTCCCGGGAGGTATCGCTGAGCAGCAGGGGGAAGGACGCTCCCCGGAAGAGGGCCTGGCGAAAGCGTCTCCATCGTCGCCGGACCCAGAGCGCACCCGCACCGGGAAGAATCAAATAGAAGAAAAGCGCCGTCAGAGTGGCAAGAATCGCATATTGGAGGACCGTCACCGTTGAATCCTCCCGGCTATTTTGCTACCTTGAATCATCATGCTCACACATCGCGTTATCGTGGGGTCCATGTTCACCAACACCTACATCGTTGCCACGGGAAAGAAGGAATGTCTCCTGATCGATCCCGGAGCCGAGGGAGCAACGATCATCAAGCGTCTGGAGGTGCTGAACCTGGCTCCCAAGGCAATTGTATTTACCCACGGCCACATTGACCATACCTCGGCAACGGCGACGATCCTCCATCACTACGCCCAGCGGGGACACGAAATTCCTCTGGGGATTCATCAGGAGGATCAGCCCTTCCTGGGGAGCGACGCCGGACACCGCAATCGGGAACTCTTCTCGCACCTGGGCGATGCAGCGCTGGAAGCCTTCGAAACCTTTGATCAGGAAGTTCCCGAGGCGGCCTTCTCCTTTACCGAGGGGGATCATATCCTGGAAACCGACCTGATTGTACTGCATACGCCCGGCCATAGCCCGGGCAGCAGCTGCTTCTACAGCGAACCCCGGGGGGTCATTTTCACGGGGGACACCCTCTTCTTCAACACCATCGGACGTACCGACCTTCCCGGAGGGGACCAGGATCAGGTGCTTCACGCTGTGACGGAGCGGCTCTTCGAGCTTCCCCCGGACACCCGGGTCTTCCCCGGCCACGGTCCTCTCACAACGATAGAGCGGGAAGCCCAAAACAACCCCCTGGAAAGCAAGGGAGCTACCATCTGACCCGGCCTCACCGGGGCACTAGGCGCTGAGATCAACCAGGAACCCCCGCAAGAGATCCGGGAAGAGGGAGGGGCTCTCCAGATCACGCATCAACTCCTCGGTCATCTCAGCGAGCAGCTCCTCCTGCCGCTCCAGAGGGTCGGTGATGGTCATATCCTGGGCAAGAACCGCTTCCTGGGAGCCCCGGATCCGGGCGATTAGGGCGTCCAGAGCCTTGAGCCGCGAGAGGGGGTGCCCCTGGTGACCCTGGAGCGGGGGGACGCCACGGACGTGTTCCAGACGGGTATAGAGTGACCCCGTGACGGGAATCGAGACGGGATGCGAACGAACGCTCGCCCTGACCAGGTCCGTCAGGGGAACCGTGCCGTTACGAACCTGTGCCGTTTGCGAGGTGGTCTGTGCAAGAGCCTGAGAAGTATCCATANCGCGCCTCCCTGATCTATATATCGGAAGGAGCGGGACTCCGGTTTAGCCCCCTGCCGGGGGCTTTGGGGCCGACACGGGGCCGGGACCCCGGGGCTAGCGGTTTCTGCGCTCGATCTCGCTCTGGTATTCCACGCGATAGAGGGCATAGGGGATCGCTTCGAGCCGTTCCCGGGGGATGGGCTTTCCGCTCTTGAGACAGATCCCGTATTTCCCGCTGTCGATCCGGGCCAGGGCGGATTCGATCAGCCTCAGTTTCTTCAGTTCCTGGTCACCCAGGGCGCTGAGAATCTTCTTGTCAATATCGTTACTTGCAACATCAACCAGATCCTTGGTATCGCTTGAACCGGCCATCGCCCGGAACTCTTCATCTTCCGTAACCAGCTGGTGCAGAATCTCGGACTTCATTGTCTCGAGCCGTTTTTTCATTGTTGCGACGAACGCTTGGTCCATGGGAGCCTCCTGCAATCTAATCGACAAAGTCCGATGAAATATAAGTATGGGGCAAAAAAAGTCAAGGCCTGGTGCCACAATAGCGCTTCTCTCCGGCCCCGATCGGGGCCTTCACATTGACACTGCCCCGAAAAGAGCCTACCATAGCTCCGGTTCGCATCTCGCTCGCGAGGGCACATCATAAATACAGATCAGACACAAGGAGTTGCTGTGGCAAAAGAAGAAGCCATTGAGGTAGAAGGAGTTGTCAAGGAATCGCTCCCCAACACCATGTTTCGTGTGGAGCTCAAGAACGGTCACGTCATTCTGACCCATCTCTCGGGGAAGATGCGCAAGCACTACATCCGCATCGTACCGGGAGACCGCGTGAAAGTTGCCCTCTCCCCCTACGACCTCACCCGAGGCCGGATCATTTACCGGGAACGCTGACGAAGCACCGCCCAGGTTGCACCCGTGCCACCATCCTGAGCAGAGGGTGTACCCGTGGCACCCACCGACCGGTCAGCTTCCAGATAGTCCTGAACACAACGGCGGAGTACCCCGCCCGATTCTCCGTGAGTTCCCTTTCCGTGGATTATCAGCACTTTCCTCACCCCATCGGCCTGGGCACCCGCAAGAAATCTCCCCAGCTCGAGCCGGGCCTCTTCCCGGGTCAGACCGTGGAGATCNAGGCTTCGCTCCACGGGAAGCCGCCGGGGGGCCAGGGGTTGTTGTCTGCCGTGATCGCCTTCGGACTCCCGCGTCCGGGCCGCCGAAAGAGGGGGTGGATACCGATCCAGGTACAGCTCCATCGGATTAGGATTCATCGTCTGCTCCCAGCCGCCATATTTCCAGTTTCGGAACCCATCCGGATATGCCCGAACCGGTTCGTATAAGGTAAAACCTGTCGTAGGATAGTTCAATTCGCACCGGCTGTGCCGGCTGAATTTCCACCCAGGGATCGGCCGATTCGTCGGGAATCCGGCGGACCGCAGCCGTGGTGGTGGCCACTCCCTCGGGGGTCTGTTCCATCCTCAGGGACCAGAAGAGCCCGGCCAGAACGAGAACACCGGCCATGACCAGACTCACCAGACCGATCGACCTCCCCAGGGAAGACCGTTTCAGCAGGAGAACCCAGAAGATCGTCCAGAGCCCGAAGAAAAGAAGCAGGAAGAGGTCAGACCGCACCGCTCCGGGGAGTTCCAGCTGATCGGGAATACCAAAATAGTCGCTGGCCTCGTACAGGGCCGTCCGGAAGGGGCGCTTCTCCGGGGCCAGACGGGCAGCACGACGAAGATGATAGACCGCGGCGAGGGCGTTATCGGCCCGGAGCGCCAGAACGCCCCTGTTGAAATGAAGGCCCCCGTGGTTCGGGTGATCCTGCAGCTCCANATCGTAGAGAACCCCCGCCACATCGGGCCGCCCCTCGGCGAGGAGTTCCCCGGCCCGGATCAGCCGGGGTTGATTGAGCAAGGGCAGGATCGCTCCGGCCGAGAGGAAGAGCGCCCCCCCCGCAACCAGCGAGATCACCCCCGTCCGGGAGAGGGCCGGCCCCTTCCGCGCCCCCGAACGGACCGAGAGGAGGATCGAAAGCGCAAAGATCAGGGGCCCCACCAGAAAAAAGAAGACGGGCCAGCCCAGATCTGCCAACCGGTACCAGGAGGGACTCTGGAGCTCCGCCAGCGAGAGCAGCTCCAGCGCAGGGGGCTCCCGGTCTCCGTCCCGCGCGTCGGTTCCCGAGAGCAGATCCAGGAAGAAGGTCCTGGCCGCAACGGTCCGGACCTGGGCGGTCTCGGGGTGGAGATAGGAAAAGGCCCCCACCGTGATGGACCCGCGCCCCTCCTCCTCCTGGGGCTGGAAGCGGAGCGTCCGGGTGCGGCTCCCCCGGTACCCCAGAAGCGACTCCGTGTCGGGAACAACTTCGCTCGCATCGTGTTCGTCCACCTCGGAGAGCCCGCTGAAGGAAACCTCGGGAAAGTCCAGGACCAGCAGATTCCCCTCCCCTTCGATGGTCATCACCAGCTCGCCCGTTTCCCCCTCCCCCAGGGTGTCCCGATCGAGATCGATGGAAAAATCGAAGCGTCCCACGGCGCCGGTGAGATCCACGGCCGGGGGCAGGGGCTCCACGGAAATTTCCAGGGCAGCTGTGTGTGCCGTCGTACCCAGGGCCTCCACAGAGGCCGAGGGAAGCAGGATCTGTCCCGACGAGGTGGGCGTAAAGAGGAAGACCGCCACGGGGATGGTGAAGAGTTCTACCCCCGCCACGGTACGGGTGACCACGCTCCCCACACCGCTGATCTCCTCGAAGAGCCCCGTCTGGGGGGGCCTCACGCCAATCGCCTCGGGGTAGGTGAAGGAATCGATCCCGGTCATCTCCAGCACCAGAGGGAGGCTCTGTCCCTGAAAGACCCGGTCCTGCAGAAGCCTCCACCGCGCGCCGAAGGGAACGGGTGCCCCCCGCGAGGGAGCAACCTCCACCAGAAGGGGCGGAACAAACCAGGGGCCCTGATCGGTGACGATCATGATGGAATCCACAACGAACCGCCCGGCCTGACGCGCCACCATCTCCAGCCGTACCTCCATGACACCATCGGCCCGGGAAATCAGAACGGGGGTCTCTCCTACTTCTATTCCCGGAGGAAGCTCGGGCAGGATCAGACTCACCTCCTCCGGATGGGCCTGATCGAGAAAGACCTGGGCCGAGAAACGCTCTCCCGGAACAACCTCGTAGCGTCGGGGACCGCTCACAACGAGAAGCCCTTCGTCCTGAAACCCCGGGAGCCCGGGAAGCAGTTCCTGGGCCGCCACGAGACCCGCTCCGCGAGACCCCGCTGTACCCTCAATCCCCTCGGGCCCGCCCGGGAGGAAAACTGCCCCGGGGAGGATGGCCAGAAGCGCCACGAGCCATACCAGGAGCGGCGATACCCGCCGATACCCTGCGGGGAGGNTCACCAATCCTGAACGTCCGGCGATACTCGCGTTTCCTGGTTTGCGCGCCATCGCTGCTCCTCCCTGCGTTTGATGTAATCCAGCATCCGGTTGGCNCCAGCCCCCCCCGGTGAGATCTCACGGACGGTGCCGGGCCGCTCGACAGCCCCCCCCGCACCGGTGAGGTCCGCCTCGGCGCTAAGCCGNTCCAGGGTAAGCTCCAGATTCTGCTTTGCCGCGACGCTCGAGGGGTTCACCTCCAGAGCAATGCGAAACTGNCGCCGGGCGTCACGATAACGCCCCTGTTCAAAGTAATAGACTCCGCTGTTGAAGCTCGCACCGAAGAGGATATCCCGGCTGTCAACTTCCCGGGAAGANTCCCAGCGTTCGAGAGCAGCCCCGGATTCCCCCAANTAGTGATAGACGTTCCCCAGGTTGTACGAGAGCCAGGGGCCGTATTCCCCCGCTTCCTGGGCCCGGAGGTANCTGACGATCGCCGCCTGGTACTCTCCGCGGCTCACGCTGTAGTTNCCCTCCAAAACAAGAAAATGAGGCCCGTAGGCGTTGCACCCCGGCAGGAAAAAGATCGCCGCCACAGCGAGCGNCAGAACTCCCGCATATTTCACAACAGATCCCTCCAGCGAAAACTNTGCACACCAATCATCACCGNGAGCAATCCCAGGGCTGCCAGAACNAAGAGGTGATAGCGGTCTACCGCGACCTGTCGGAAGAGGACCGATGCCCCCTGACCGCTCAGCTGCTCCAGNTCCTGGACAAGGCGGTTCACGATGGCCGTCTCGGAGAGATTGTAGGCCTTTCCTCCCGTAACCGAGGCGATCTCCTCCATTCGCCGGGACTTCACCCCCACAATCACGGGATCTCCCTGGGCGTCGCGGAGGACGCCACCGTCGGTGGTGGGAATCGTGCCGCCTGCGGGTGTTCCGGCGAGAATCGTGAANACNGGGATTCCCCGATCGCGCAGATCTTCCAGAACCTGTCGACTCACCCCCTGATCGTGNCCACCGTCGCTGAAGAGCAGAACCACCCGATGCCGGGGGGTCCCCCCCGGGAAGAGGTCCGCCGCCACGGGGAGTGCTTCGTCCAGATCCGTTCCGGGGCTCGTTACCAGGGCCGGCGAGAGGTAGCTGATCGCAAGATCGAAGGCAGCGGGATCACCCGTGAGAGGAACCAGCACCGAGGCCCCTCCCTTGAAGACAACGATTCCCCTGGAAGATTCGGGAAAGCGCGATGCCACCGACCGGGCGACCTCGCGGGTGCGAACCAGACGCGAGGGCAACACATCTTCCACGAGCATGCTGTTGGACACGTCCACGAGGAAGACCAGCTCCAGGCCGCGCCGCTCCTCCTCGACGGACCTGCTCCCCCATTGCGGCCCCGCCAGGGCAAGGATCAGCATCGCCANGGCCGTGAGGCAAAGGACGGCCGAAATAAAGCTCTTCAGAGCGAAGATGTTCAGGGCTTCTTCCAGGAGACGCCCCCCCAGATACGCCGTGAGCGCCCTGCGGGAACGCCACACAGCAAAGAGCAGGAGCGCCCCGACCAGGAGCACCCCCGGGAAAAGCCACAGGTACAGCGGATAAAGAAACGTCATGGGGCACTCCCTATCAGCAGGCGCCGCAGAACCAGATCGAGCACCAGCAGGATCAGGGCCAGCAGAAGCAACTGCTGATGCTGGGGATGGCGGTGGACCTGAACCCGCACGCGCCGTTCCGAGGTTTCAACCGTGCCGATCGCGTTAAATACCGCCTCCAGCGACCCCCCGCTGGCGGCAGAGAAGAAACGCCCTCCCGTGAGTTCGGCAATGCGTCGAAGTGACTCCGGATCGTAGCCCTCCCGCACCGTGCCCCGGTAGGTCCTGCCGTCTTCGGGATGACGAAACTCGATCTCGGCCTCGGCCTCGCTCCCCACACCGATGGTGTGAATGCGAATCCCCGAACGGCCGGCCACCTCGGCTGCCGCCTCGGGAGATATCTCACCGGCGTTGTTTACCCCGTCCGTGAGCAGGATGATCACCTGCTCCTGTCCGTCGGAGCCGTGGAGGTGGAGCGAAGCCAGAGCCAGGGCCATGCCGATCGCCGTCCCGTCGCCGTATTCCATGAGCGAGACCTCCTCCAGCGAGGAGATCACCAGATCGTGGTTCAGGGTGGGCGGTACCCGCAGGGCCGCCTCCAGGGAGAAGGCCACCAGGCCGATCTGATCGTTCTCGCGGTGCTCCACGAACCGACGGGCCACGGCCCGGGCCGCCTCGAGGCGGTTCACGGGTTGCACGTCCCGGGCCGCCATGGTGGGAGACACGTCCAGAACCAGCATGATGTCCAGCCCCCGGGTCAGGAAGATCCGCTCCCGCACCGTTCGGGTGGGCCCGGCCAGGGCGATCACCAGAAGAACCAGAGCGACCCAGAAACAGAGATGGGAAATCCTGAGGAGCACCACCCGGCCCGTCGGGGGAGCACGAAATCCCTCGCCCCCGCAAAAGGTGAAGGGAAAGATGATTCTGCTCCCCCGGCGGTACCAGAAATGGCGCACATACATCAGCACCGGAAGAATCAGGAGNAGGAGCAGATAGACCGGTCTGTCAAGAACCCACACGGGGCGCCTCCTCTCCCTGGCGACTCTCGGGGTTTCCCCCGGAGGGGGACTTCCGATCCCGGCCCCCAGGTCTCTCCGACGATCTTCCCTGATTCCGGCGCTCCCGGTAGACCCGCCCGGCGAGCTCCCGCAACCGTTCCAGATCGCGCTGGCGGTTTTCCATCGTCACGGGGTGCTCGGCAAACTTGACCAGGTCGCCAAAACGAAACATCTCCATGAGGGGCTCCCGGACCTCGGGGGGAACCCCCGCCTGATCCAGCCTGGCACCCATCTCGCCCGTGGTGGCCGCCCGGAGGGGGGCGGAATAATGGCTCGCGAAGAAGACCCGGGCCTCATCGAGAAGCCGGATGTAGTACTCTTTCCCGTCGATCTGGGTGAGATCGGTCTGGAGCGTGCGGAGGTTTCTGGAGATTCTCCGGTAGGGGCGGTTCTCGCGATACCGCTGAACCAGAAGACGCATCCACCGGCGCACCCCCTTGCCGGTGAAGAGCAGGAGCAGCGGAAGGAACACCACCGCCGCGATTCCCAGGGCTATCAGAAGATGCGTACCGGGCAGCAGGAGCTGATCCCGGATCGGGGCAAGTTCGCCCGCCCCGTCCCGGAGAATGGAGGAGACCAGGACGCTGATTCCCGAGAGTTCCATCGCGCCCAGCCCGAGGGGCGGGAGCTGACGCGTACCCGTAAAAAAGGGCTGAAAGACCACACGCGCCTCGAACCCGTCAGCGCGGTGTACGATCGCTACGGAGTGAATCGTAACCAACTCCGTCGAGGGGAGCGGGTCCGGCACGGTGAGGTTCAGCGTCTCCGTGGTCCGCACCACCACCCGGGCCTCCACCATGTCCCCCACGTAGAAGGTCTGGGGCAGAAAGACCACCTCGGTGATCGCCTGGGCTGCGCCGGTCTGGGGGGACTGGGTCTGGGAGAGAACCCGTGCCGGGGAGAGCGCCAGGAGGATCAGAGCGATCAGGACGACCGTGAGATGGCCCGGGGCGCGGGCACCTTCCTTCCCCGCCGGGTGTCCCTTCCCCGCCGGGTGTCCCTTCCCCGCCGGGTGTCCCTTCCCCGCCGGGTGTCCCTTCCCCGCCGGGTGTCCCTTCCCCGCCGGGTGTCCCTTCCCTGCCGGGTGTCCCTTCCCTGCCGGGTGTCCCGGCGCGTGATCTGGGGTCATCGTTCTGCTTTTTTTCATCGGCCCGTGCTCCGGCGCCGAAAGAACGAGATGAGCCGGTCAGCCACGTTATCCACGGAACTTACCTCGATCGCCGAGATTCCCCGGCGGTGACACTCTCGAAGCCACTGCTGGCGATGCTGCTTCCAGAACTGTTCGAAGGCGAACCTGAACCGCCTGGAACGACCGTTCAGGAAGAGGGTTCGCCCCGTCTCTGCATCGGCAGCGGTCACCATGGGGAAGGAGGGCAGATCCTCCATGACGGGATCGCCGATCTTCAGGGCGATCACGTCGTGGCGTTTGGCGGCCAGGGCCAGCTCCCGCTGATACCCTGCGGTCTGAAAATCCGATATGATCACCAGGATCCCCCTCCGCTTCAGCGATTCGCTCACCGTCTGGAGCGCATCGGCCAGGTTTGACCCCTTCCCCGAGGGCTTGGTGGTGATGATCTCCTGGAGCAGGCGCAGGGCGTGGGTTCGTCCCTTGGCGGGAGCGATCCACCCGTCGATTTTTTCCGAGAAGAGAGCGCCCCCCACCTTGTCGTTGTTCTGGACCGCTGCCAGGGTGAGCAGGGACGAGGCGATCAGGGCGACTTCCCGCATGGACCGTTCGACCGAGCCGTAGCTGAGGGATTCCGAGATATCGACCACCAGAAAGAGGGTCATCTCCCGCTCTTCCCGAAAGGTCTTGGTATAGACCTGACCGAACCGGGAACTCACGTTCCAGTCGATCAGACGGGTATCGTCACCCTCGACGTACTCCCGGACCTCGTCAAACTCGATCCCCGTTCCCTTGAAGACGGAACGGTAGTTTCCCGCCAGGAGACTCTCCACAAGGCGCTGGGCGACGATCTGAAGCTGACGGAGCCTGGCCTCGCTGGGGAGGTGCTCCAGGGGGTTAAACCGCTTCCGGGGCATAGGATCTGTCAGGGAACCGGGACGGTGGAGAGGAGCATGTCCACCACGTCGTCGCTGCTGAGGTCCTCGCTGTCCGCCTCGTAGGAGAGGACCAGACGGTGACGCAGCACATCGTGGGCCACGGCCTTCACGTCTTCGGGAATCACGTAACGTCGCCCCTCCATGACGGCCCGCACCTTGGCACAGCGGTAGAGGTAGAGCGTCGCCCGGGGGGAGGCCCCGAACTCGATGTACCGCAGGATGCCCATGCCGCGCCGGTTCCCCTCGTCCCGCGTGGCCGTAACGAGCTGGACGATATAATCCTCGATGCGGTCGTCCACCGTCACGGCGCTGATCGTCCCCCGCAGCTTTGCGATATCACCACGAAAGAGGGTCTTCTGGAGTTCGATCGTTCGCGGCACGCCCACGCGCTTGAGGATCTTCCGCTCCTCCTCCTTCGTGGGATAATCCACGTGAAGCTTCAGCATGAACCGGTCCAGTTGCGCTTCAGGCAGGGGGTAGGTTCCCTCCTGCTCGATGGGGTTCTGCGTGGCCAGGACAAAGAAGGGCTCGGCCAGCTCGTAACTGGTGTCGCCGATCGTGACCTGGTGTTCCTCCATCGCCTCGAGGAGCGCGCTCTGAACCTTTGCCGGAGCCCGGTTGATTTCGTCGGCCAGGACGATGTTCGAAAAGATCGGGCCCTTGCGGGGAACAAACTCCCCCGTCTGCTGGCGATACACCATGGTTCCGATCAGGTCTGCCGGGAGGAGGTCCGGGGTGAACTGGATACGCCGAAAGCTGGCGTCCAGCACCTGGGCGATCGACTTGACGGTAAGGGTCTTGGCGAGACCCGGGACGCCCTCCAGAAGAACGTGCCCACCGGCCAGCATTCCCACGAGCAGACCGTCGATCATGGAGGTCTGTCCGACGATCCGCCTCTGCAGTTCCCGTCGGACGTTGTCGATCAGCTCCCGGGCGCGTTCCACCTGACTGTCGATCTGCTCCTGCCGGTAATCCCGCTGTTTCTCATCGATATTCTTTTCATCAGTACGCGACATAGTACACTCTCTCGGGAAAGATCCCTTCAATAATTATTGCGTCTCGATTGCGTTTCGACGCTGTCAGGTCCGGTAGTCGGCGTTGACCCGCAGATATTCGTCGGTCAGATCGCTCCCGATCACCCGGACATCCTCCCGGTCATTTCCGGGAAAGTCAAGAACAATCGGGACGGTCCCCCGGTCCTGGGGGACTCCCGCGAGCAGGGGATCCATCGCTGCAGCCCGAAGGGACGCGCAGAGCAGATCCTCTGTCTCCTGATCCAGGAGAAAGGCCCCCTCACGGTAGACCTCCCGGCCCGCGATGGTCATGACCAGCCCCGAGGGATCGATCACTCCCCGATGATCGTACCGGGAGAGGCCGTCCCCCAGAGCCATGAGGATCCGTCCCACGTTGGGGTCGTTTCCGAAGATCGCCGTCTTCACCAGGGGAGAGTTTACCACGTGCCGACCCACGTCGCGGGCCAGGGTCGCGCAGGGAAACCCCCTGAGCACCACCTCTATGACGTGGGAGGTTCCCTCGCCGTTCCGCACGATCTCCAGCGCCAGCCGGTCAGCCAGGGGTTGCCAGGCCGCCTCGAGTTCCGCTTCATCGACGGAGCGGCCCGAGGCGCCGTTCGCCAGGGCCACCACCATGTCGCTGGTACTTTGATCGCTGTCCACGGAGAGGCGGTTGAAACTTTTCTCCGTGACCCGGCGGAGGACCCGGCCCAGGGTCTCCGGGGGAACCGATGCGTCGGTGACAAAAAAGGCGAGCATCGTGGCCAGGTGGGGCTCTACCATTCCTGCTCCCTTGGCCACGCCCAGAATGACCGGGGCCGTACCGTTTTCCGACGCTGTGCTGCCTCTCGATGCCGTAGCGACTCTCGATGCCCTACCAACTCTCGATGCCGTAGCGACTCTCGATGCCCTACCAACTCTCGATGCCGCACCGCCTCGCCCCTCGCCGGTTCCCTCCCCGCAGGGATCGCCCTGGGTGCCAGCGCCACCGCCGGTCCTGATATCAGCTCCGGGATCAGCTCCGGTGTCAGCCACGCCGTGGCCGCCCTCTCCCAGGGACACCCAGCCCGCCTTGGGGTAGCGGTCGGTGGTCATGATCGCCTCGGCAAAACCGCCGACACCGCAGCCCCCCTGGGGGAGGGCCGGTATCTCCCGGAGCATCTCTTCCAGGGGGAGGCTCCACCCGATAACACCCGTGGAGACCGAGAGGACCTCCTCGGGGGGCAGGGAAAAGAGCCGGGCCCCTGCGGCAGCCACCTGACGCGCTGCCTCGAGCCCTCCGGGAGCAGCCACATTGGCCACTTTGGTATTCACCAGAATCGCCTGGAGCCGCCCCCGGGAGAGGCGCTCCCGGGCCAGTATCACCGGCGCCCCGGGGAAACGGTTGGTCGTGGTCACTGCAGCAGCCGAGAACTCCGGACCCTGGTTATGGAGACAGGAGATCGTCATCGAAGAAGGCGGGGAGCCGGGCCGCTCGGCGGGTATAAAGGTGAGGCTTCGGCGGAAAAAGCGGAACCCCCGGGGGACGAGAGCCCTCCGGTCCAGGACCTCGCGCCAGGACTCGCCCGGCCGCGCTGCCGAGGGATCAACCATGGCCACTCCCCCCCGAAGCATCTCCATCGAGGCAGGCCAGAATATCCCTCACACGGGAAGCGGCCTCCCGCAGGGCAGCCTCGTCCCGCTCGCGCAGGGCCCGGGAGGGCACCAGAAAACTTCCCCCGCAGGCGACCACCGAGGGAAGGCGCAGGTACGCCCCAAGATTGCCGATCCCCACCCCGCCGGTGGGGATAAAGGAGACCCCGGGATACACGGGAGCCAGGGCCTGGATAAACCCGGGCCCGCCCCCCGCCTCGGCGGGAAAGAACTTGAGCGTTCGCCATCTCCGTTCAAGGGCCACCTGGATCTCCGACGGGGTAAAAACCCCGGGGATGTAGGGAATCCCCTCCTGATCCGCTACGAGCCCGACCTCGGGAGCCAGACCGGGCGAGACGAGAAACCGGGCCCCGGCAGCGCAGGCCTCCAGAGCCTGCTCCCGGGTGAGCACCGTCCCGGCCCCCACAACGGCTCCCGGCACATCCTGCACCAGGGCCGCGATGTTATCCCGGGCAGCTTCGTTGCGGAAGGTTATCTCCACCAGGGGAAACCCCTCCTCCACCAGGACCGCCGCAGCCCACACCGCATCGTCAGGCGCGGGCGGCGCAAAAACGGCCACGACCCGCGACGTTACCAGAAAATCCTGCATCGGCAAACTGTACTCGCCCCGATGAGGTTGTGCAAGAACCTGCTCTCGCCCTAGATTAGCCGAACCATGGCAGAAACCTCGGAACCAAACAGAGAACCAGGGGCTGCAAGAGTGGCTCCGGAAGGCCCGCCGGGCGCAGAGCCGCCGGGACTGGCCGTGTACAGGCGCTACCGTCTGCTGTCGGAGGAGCTCACCCGACTCTCCCGGGGAATCCTGGAGGAGCTGCCCGATGTGGCGGCCCTCTACAACCCCCTGGAGTACGCCCGCGCCCCCTGGAAGGAATACCTCACGCGCTTCGGCGACGCGCCGAAACGGGCGGTCTTCCTGGGAATGAACCCCGGGCCCTGGGGGATGGCCCAAACGGGGGTACCCTTCGGCGAGATCGCCGCCGTGCGGGACTGGATGGGGATCACCGCACCCGTAGAAGAACCCCGGAATCCTCACCCCAAGCGGCCGATCCAGGGATTCGCCTGCACCCGGAGCGAGGTGAGCGGACGCAGGCTCTGGGGGCTCATGAAGGATACCTACGGGACGGCCCGGGAGTGTTTTCGGCACGTGCTGGTGCTGAACTTTTGCCCCCTGGTCTTTATGGCAGAGAGCGGCCGGAACATCACCCCCGACAAGCTGCCCCGGGAATACCGCCTGGCCCTGGAAGAGGCTTGCCTCGGGGCCCTGGCAGACAGTCTGGCCCTGCTGAAACCCCGATACCTCGTTGGCGTGGGCGCCTTCGCGGCGGCCCGCCTGAGAGCGATCCCTCCGCGTCCGGAACTGCGCGATTCGCCCCCGGAGATTGTCCAGATCCTGCACCCCAGTCCGGCCTCGCCTGCGGCGAACCGGGGGTGGGCCGAAGCGGTCTCGGCCCGGCTCGTCGATGCGGGGCTCTGGACCCCCGGGGGAGGGACCCCGGCCGCGTCCTGACCGGAGCGAACTCCGGGAGACCGGATTCGGGGAGCCCGGATTCGGGGAGCCCGGGGTCAGGGAGATCGCACAAGGGTGAGCAGCAGGGGCAGGTGGTCCGAGACTCCCCGGGGATCGTCTTCCCAACTCAGGGGGCGGCCCCGGGAGTCACAACCATCCCGGGGGCAGGGCACGGCGAAGGCAGAGAAACGAAGATCGCTGCCGGGCAAGAAGAGCGACGGTGAGAGAAACATGCTGTCGATCCGCTCCCAGCGGTTAATGAAGTAAAAGGAGCCCGGCGCGTCGGTATCGTCCCAGAGGTTCACCAGAACGGGCCGTTCCAGACGGGAACTCCCCAGAATCGCCTCCCCGGCCGAGGACTCCCAGATCAGGTGATCACCCTCGCGAAGCCACTCCGGGGTAACCCAGGAGGGAAGGTCCTCCGCTCCGGCGGCGAGAGCTCCAGCCAGAGCGATCAGCTCCCGGGCGGGCATCAGGGCGGTGGGGTAGGATCGCCCCGTGAGCTCGAACTCCAGGGGGCGTTCGTTGAAATCCCCCGCCACCAGAAGGGGCAGATCCGGTTCTGCCCGGTGGAGCTCCTCCATCCGCGCCGCCAGAAGCTGCGCCGAGGCCCGTCGCAGAGGCTCCGTGGCGGGAGCCCCTCCCCGCTTGCTCTTCCAGTGGTTGCTGAACACAACCAGGTCTCTCCCCGCCAGATCGAACCTGGTCTCCACCACGGGACGCAGGGGAGGGAAATCCCCGGCCCTGGCAAGATGCGTCCGGGCATCCCGAATCGGGTACCGCGAAGCGACCCCGATCCCGATAGCCGCCCCGGGACCGCTGGCAAACACGCGGTAGGGAGCGTGGATATCCACCAGATGCCGGTCCATGAGCGCATCCAGGACCTCCCTGTTCTCGATCTCCAGAAAGATGAAGATGTCCGGTCTGGGCCGGAGCGCCAGGATCGCCTGGGCTATCCGCTCTTTCCGGCGGTGGTAATCCCCCTCGGTCCACCCTCCGGCAGAGGTAAACTGGTGATATTCCGTGCCCTGATCCACGGCGTCGAAGAGATTTTCGATGTTCCAGGAGAGAATCGTGATGGTGTCATCGTCGGGGAGGATCAGCAGACACCCCAAGGCCGTTGCAAGAAGCGGGAGGAGAAGGAACACACCCCGGGGAATCCCCCGGACAAGCCCGGTGGGGCGTCGCAGTTGGCTGAAGAACTTCATGCCCGGCAAGACCGTCCCGGGGAAATCGGCGCTTCAGCGCGCCGGGAAATTCCCCGATCGCGCTACGCCTCGGCTGCTCTGGAGGTTCTTCCGGGGGTCAGCAGACGACTTGGGAAGGAGCGGGAGGCCGCCCTGCGGCCCGGGAGTGCACCGGGGAGACGGCACGGAAGCCCCCCAGGGGGGCGTGCTACATCTCCGAGCGGTGTGTAACCACCCTCGAGACCAGCCCGTACTCTACGGCGTCCTCGGCACTCATCCAGTAGTCGCGATCCGTATCCCGTTCCACCTGCTCCAGGGGCTTGCCCGTTTCCCGGGAGATCAGCAGGTTGATCCGGGCCCGCATCTTCTCGATCTCCCGGGCGTGGATCTCGATATCCGTGGCCACACCGCGGATCCCCGAGAGAGGCTGATGAATAAGATAGTGGGAGTTGGGGAAAGCCAGCCGCCGTTCTTTCTCGGCCGCCAGGAGGATCAGAGCCCCCGCGCTTGCCACCAGACCGATTCCCACGGTCCAGACCTGGGGGGTAACGAAGCGAATGGTATCAAAGATGCCGTACCCCGCATCGGCGTCGCCACCGGGCGAATCGATAAAGACCCGGATGGGATCGTCGCCCTCCTGTTCGAGAATGAGAAGTTGCCGGACCACCCGCTCGGCCAGGTCCTTGTTGATCTCGCCGGAAATGAGGATGGTTCGGGTTTTCAGCATCCGGTCCAGCAGGGGCGGCTGATCCCGGTTGTTGTCCCGGGAGTCCTTATCGTCCCCCTCCTGGTCGCAATACTGGTTGATGTTGGCAATCGGCATGAATATCTCCGTGTAATATGGTATGTCTGCAATTGTACTTTCCCCGTGAATATACTATTAAATGAGGGATAGATGCAAAGAGCAAAAGAACATGATTGCACAGAGCAGCAGAAAATGGGCGGCAAAATGACAAGTGAACACGGAAAAAGCGGCTTCGTGGTGGTTCTGGGACGTCCCTCCACGGGGAAATCGACCCTGATCAACAGGATCTGTGGCGAGAAGGTCTCCATTGTCTCGCCCGTGCCCCAGACAACACGCAATACCATCCGGGGAATCTACACGGAGGAACGGGGGCAGATCGTCTTTCTGGACACACCGGGCCTTCACCAGGCCGACAAGAAGATCAACCTCCGCATGCGCGATGTGGTGACTGAATCGCTGGAGGATTGCGACGCCCTGATCTATACGGTGGACACCACGCGCCCCCCCGGCGAAGANGAAGAGGCCGTAGCCACCCTGGCATCGTCCCTGGAGGTGCCCAGGATCGTGGTGCTCACCAAAACGGACCACCCCGAGAGCGCCCCCGCCCTGATCGAGGAGTTCCTGGCGCGCCACGGTCTGGATGATCTGCCCCGATTCCAGACGGGAGGGCTCCAGGAGGACCCCCGGGAGCAGAAGAGTTCCCACGAGGAAGCGGAACCCCGACCCCGGGGAATCGAGGACCTTCTGGCAGCGCTCTTTCCCCTCCTGCCCCAGGGACCGCCCTGGTATCCGGAGGATCACTATACGGACCAGCCGCCCCAGTTCCGCATCGCCGAGATCGTACGCGAACAGGCGATCCTGCGAACCCGCCAGGAGGTGCCCCACGCGATCTACGTAGANGTGGCCGACCTGGAACAGCGCCCGAAATATCTCTGGGCACGGGTGTTCATCTTCGTGGAGCGGCCGACCCAGCAGGGAATTCTGGTAGGCAAGGGAGCGGCCACGATCACGGAGATCCGCAAGGAATCCCAGAAAATTCTGGGGCGAATCTTCCCCCTCCCCGTCCGGCTTGCCCTGCAGGTCAAGGTCAAGCCCCGCTGGAGGCGAGACGACAACCTCCTGAACTCCCTGATCCAGTAGCCTGAACCGCCAGTCGCATAAACCGGGAGACCCCGCCCGGGGGAACAGAGATCCCCCGGGAAAGATCCGGGCGGGTTCGGGAACCGCAGGGTCACCCCTGCACCTGCCCCCCTTCGGGAGTGAACTCCAGCTCTGCCACCGGCTGGTGTGCCTCGGCAGCAATCTTGAAGAAGGCAACGATTTCCTCCAGCTGGTCTGCCTGGGCCGACAGTTCCTCTGCGGTGGTGGCCATCTCCTGCACCTGCGAAGATTGCTCTTCACTGGTACTGGCCAGCTCTTCAGCCGAAGCGGAATTNCGCTGAACAACCTGGTCCAGCTGGTTAATCGCATCGCTCACCTGCCGGGCCCCCGCNCTCATCTCCCGATTGGACGAGGAGATCTCCTGCACCAGCTCTGCCGTTTTCCGGATATTCGGAACAAGCTGGTCGAGCATGGCCACCGCGCTCTCGGCCACCTGGACGGAGGTCAGGGAGAGGGTACTGATCTCCTTGGCGGCAATACTGGAGTTCTCGGCCAGTTTGCGGACCTGAGCGGCAACAACGGCGAACCCCTTACCATGCTCCCCGGCCCGGGCGGCCTCAATCGCAGCATTCAGGGAAAGCATATTGGTCTCGCGGGCGATATCCTCGATGATCACAATCTTCTCGGCTATCTGCTTCATGGCTGCCAGCGTCCCTGCCACCGATGTCCCGGCGTCCCCGGCCTCAGTAGCAGCCTGGAGAGCGATCTGCTCAGTGGCCTGGGCGTTCTCCGCACTCTGCTGGATGTTGGAGGCCATCTCCTCCATGGACGCCGATATTTCCTCAACCGATGCGGCCTGCTGGCTCGTATCCTGACTTAACTGCTGAGCGGTAATGGCCAGCTGCTCCGAACCATCAGCCAGATTTTTTGAAGCATCCCGGAGCCCGAAGCTGCCCGAGTTAACGCCCGAAGCGGATTTTTTGATACCCTGAACGATTTCCAGCAATCTCTGCTTCATGGTGTTCAGGGCACCCACAAGATTGCCGATTTCATCCCGACGTCGGGAGAAATCGTGTGACAGATCGCTGACAAGATCGCCATCGGAAACAAAACCAGCCAGCGAAACCGCCGACTGCAGCGGGGACGACACGTGCTTCGCAATGACCAGTGAAATGACAATCATGATGGTCACAGCCACCAGCAGAAGCCCCACAAATATACGGGTAATATTCATAAAAGCGGCATTCATGTCAGAATCGGGGATGGCAAAGGCCACGGACCAGCCCGGTGTATCGGCCACAGGGGAGAAAACTGCATGGTACCGGGTCCCCTCGGGGGTCCGGTAGTCCATCACTCCCCCCAGACCCCGCTGCATTTTCTCCCCGATCCGGTCGAGGCCGGCGTACCGGGGGGCATCGAGCACATTCAGTTGCATCCGAAGATCAGCATCGGGATGCCCGACTACCAGCCCTGATCCATCAACAACAAAACCGTACCCGCCCTCACCGAATTGTATCCCTGACACGACCTGGGATATTATGTCCAGGGTTATCACTCCCCCCATAATTCCTGCCAGCTCCCCATCGTGATCGCGCACTTCGTGTGCAATCGCCACAATGGCAGAACCATCGGCCAGGCTGATGATTGCGTTGCTTACCGCCAGGGGCTGGCCTCTATGGACGATCTCCCGGAAATAATCCCGCTCGCTGACGTTAGCTACGACACCGTGGCTGGTCGGGGCGTTCCCCTCAAGATCACTGAAAAACACAAAATCGTGCTCCGGGTTGATTGATTCGTGCCGTCCCCGCAGATACTCCCCGACGAGATCACGATCTGCCCCGCGGACGATGTCGAGATTACTGTACCCGCGAATCTCGTTCACGTGCCCCTGCACCCAGCGACTGATTTCGGCGGATCGCGCAGTAACTACATCGCTGGTAAGGCTATCGATGGTGCGCCTTTGAACAAGCTGCACCTGACTGAGCAACACTACCGCCATCATCAGGAGCAGAACTGCCGCTGCCCCGCCAAACAGTACGGCCATACGCGCCCGCAAGCTTCGAAATCCCTTCATAACCGCCTCCTCGTTCAACGCCAGAGCATCCGGGCATCAGAGCTACCTGGAGACAGGACGAAAGCCTTCCAACACCCTCCTGCTGAAATTGTAGTACATCAGAGATGGGTTTGTGTGGAGCGTCTCGTACTTTTTCCGATAGCACCCCTTCGGCGTTATGACCCTGGCCAGGGAGATGAGGCAGCATGAACTGCTTTCGGGGGGCTTGAGGTGAACCGCACACTCAGCCCCCGGGATTACCCAGAACCACTCAGTCCAGACACTGCTTTACCCGCCCCACTTCGCCGGAACTGAGCTTCACCTTGATTCCGTGGGGGTGCGCAGGCGACTTGGTAAGAATTCGCTCCACAATTCCCTCGGTGAGTTCCCCCGTGGCCTGGTGGTGCTTCTGGACCACCGCTACGTGCTGGCCTGTCCTGATCGAATCCCGTCGTGTTCCGTCCATGGTTCCTCTCCCTATTCTGCTTCTGTTTTTCTCTCTTTTTGCCGCCATCGGCGCCGAGTCGGCCACCGCCCCTCGCCGCATCGCCCCGGGCGATCACGAGCGATCACGGGCGGGGCCCGAAAATCACCCACGGTGCCTGAAGAAGAGAAGCCGCAGTCCGTTCAGCGAAACCAGCACCGTCCCCCCCTCGTGACCCACCACCGCCAGGGGAAGGGGCAAGTCAATTGTATACACCGCAGCAGCCATCATGAGAATCAGGGCCATGGCCAGCGAGAGATTCGTCACCAGGGTCCGGCGCGTTGCCCGGCTCAGGGCGATAAGGTAGGGGATATTTTCGAGCTTGTCCGAAAGCAGCACCACATCGGCCGTATCGAGCGCCACATCCGTACCGGCTGCACCCATGGCGATCCCCAGACGGGCCCCGGCCAGGGCCGGCGCGTCGTTGACACCATCCCCCACCATGGCAACCGGCCCCAGCTCCTGCTGTATCCGGTGAATCACCGAGAGCTTGTCCTCGGGCATCAACTCCGAATAGACCTGGTCGACTCCGGCCTCGGCGGCGATCGCCGCAGCGGTGCGGGCGTTATCCCCCGTGAGCATCACCACACGCTTCACACCGGCCCGATGGAGATCCTGGACAACCGAAGGAGCCTCGGCCCGAAGCCGGTCCTGCACAGCCAGAACTCCCAGGACCCGGGGAGCGTCCCCCAGGGTCCGCAGAACGATCGCTGTCTTGGCCTGATCCTCCAGGGCCTGCACCGTCTCCCGGAGCCGGCGCCGCGCATCGGGCGGGATCGTCCCCTCATCGAAGGAACCGGGACTTCCCAGCTGGACGGCCCTTCCCTCTACCGTACCCCGAACCCCGATCCCCGCCTCGTTGCGAAACCCCTCCACGGGGGGGATCTCCATCTCCTCCTCGCGGGCTGCCTCTACCACGGCTCTGGCGATCACGTGCTCGCTCCGGGCTTCCAGGGCTGCCGCGATTCGCAGCACTTCCTCTCGCGGGAGGTCGCTCACGGAGTGGACATCGCTCAGGCGGGGGCGCCCCTCGGTGAGGGTCCCCGTCTTGTCGAAGGCCACCACCGCTACAGTTCCCGCCTGTTCCACATGAACGCCCCCCTTGAAGAGGATGCCCCGCCGGGCCCCGTTTCCGATGGCCGAGAGGATCGATGCGGGGGTACTGATGATAAGCGCGCAGGGGCTCGCCGCGACCATGAAGGTGATCGCCTTGTAGACACTCTCCTGCCAGGCCATACCCCCCAGGAGAATCGGCGCAGCGGCGGCCATGAGGGTGACCAGAATTACCCCCAGCGCGTAGAACTGCTCGAACCGGTCCAGGAAACGCTCGGTCCTGGCCTGATTCACCCTGGCCTCCTCCACCAGGGTGATCACCCTGGCGATGGTGGACTCGGAGCTGGTCTTGCGAACCTCCAGGAAGAGAGCCCCGTCCTGGTTGATCGTCCCCGCCAGAACCTCCTGACCGGGCCCCTTCTCCACGGGGATCGATTCGCCGGTCACGCTGGACTGGTCGACGGCGCTCTCTCCCCTCAGAACCACCCCATCCAGGGGAATCCGCTCGCCCGGGCGAACCTGGATGCAGGCCCCTATCCTGACCGTTTCCACGGGAACGGGCCCGCCCCGGGGATCGTCGGGGCTTTCCACCACAAAAGCGCAGTCGGGGCGCAGCCGGGCCAGACTCCGGATCGCGCTTTTGGTCCGGTCCAGGGCGTAATCCTGAAGCACGTTGGAAAGGGAAAAGAGAAAGAGCAGCAGCCCCCCCTCGAAGGGAGCCCCTATCGCGGCAGCTCCCAGGGCAGCCAGAACCATGAGAAGGTCCACATCGATCCTGCGCTGGCGCAGGGTCTCCAGCCCTGCCCGGAGACCGAAATATCCTCCCGCCCCGTAGGACACCCCGTAGGCAAGGAGGGTCGGCACCGCGCCCGGGGAGAGGAGTCTCTCCAGAACCGCCCCCGCCACGAGCGAAACCAGACTGATCACTACAAAGAGGGGCTCCCGCCAGGGGAGCCCGGCCTGGTCATGGTCGTCATCTTCCAGCGCCCCTTCTCCCCGCCAGGGCGAGAGATCCACCTGAAACACCTGTTCCTCCCCGGGCCAGGCCTCCTTCCCCGGTCCGTCGGGGGAATCACCCTCCTCCCGGGAGGGCGAGATCGTCATGATTCCACCCCGGTAGCTCACCGCCTCGTCGCTCAGGAGGGAAAGGGCAGGACAGGTGGCGGAGTCGCACCGCTCCTTCAGGCGCGCTTCGCGCTGGCTCGCCAGCAACTGCTGCACGCAATAGCCGCAACCGCGCCGGACGGGATGCTTCTCCCTGTCCCGGCAGAGGGCACGCCGCTCCTTCAGGGTATGAGCCACCTCATCCCAGAGCTGTTTTTCCCGGAACGGGTCAAAACGGGCCGGATCGTACCGGACCTCGAGCTCCGGCCCGGCCGTGTCGTAGCGAAGAGAGAGAATCCCCTGGTGCTCCCCGGCCAGGCGATGCAGAACAAGACAGCAGCAGCGTTCTTCCAGCGGGACGGGGCACCGCGAGACCCCGGCAGTAGGTTCGATCGTCGTTTTCACAGGTTACACTCCTTTCCCGTATCTCCGGCCCGGGTATCTCCGGCCCCGGTATTTTCAGCCCTGCCATCTCTGGCGGCGCCATCTCCAGCCCTGCCATCTCCAGCCCTGCCATCTCCAGTGGCGGCACCATCGCGGGCAGAACCGTTGTAGGGACAATCCCCGGGGTTATCACACTCCAGACACTCGCTGTAATAGACAACCCGGCCGCTCAGAACCCTGGACCCCACCGAGGCCTGGACCTCCTCTTCCAGCTTGTGCACCACCCGACTCTCGAGATCGCAGATGCGATGACAGGTGAGACACGCCAGATTGATGTGGGGAGCGGTGTTCACCTCGAAATGAATCGCGTCGTCCCCGGCGGAACCCAGACTGGTGATCGCCCCCGTTTTCACCAGGGCATCCAGAGTCTGGTAGACCGTGGTGAGGCTCAGGGAGGTGAAGTCCGGTTTCAGTTCCTCGAAGATCGCCTGCGCCGTGGGATGATCGTCGCGCCTGGCCAGAACGCCGCATACGGCGGTGCGTTGGGGGGTCAGGCGATATCCGGCGGTCCGGAGCCCCTGGAGCAGGTCCCGGGAGATCCTCCGGGAGGACTCATCGTTTCTGGCCATAGAACACTCCATAATGAGATCAATATTGTAACAACAACTAAATTGTAATCATTACAGATTAATCAGTCAAGAGGATCTTTAAGGAATCCTGAATTTGAACGTCGGGATATCTCCGATCCGTTATCGTTGACTTTTTAGGTAATATTCAGTAGCCTTGCCTAACTTTACCGGACCCTGCATAAGGAGACCTGATCGTGACCGAAAGAATATATATGTCGAGGCGAATGCCACGCCTGGCCCTGGCGCTGGTTTCTGCCGGATTTCTTGCCCTCTCCACCCTGCCCCTGCTCGCCCGGGGTGCATCGGAGCAGCCCCCGAGCATAACGCTCTATTCCGGACGCGGAGAGAGCCTGGTGGCCCCCCTGATCGAGGAGTTCACCAGAGAGACGGGGATCGTCGTGCGCACCCGTTTTGGAGGAACCTCGGAACTGGCCGTGCTCATCCAGGAAGAGGGCACCCGCTCTCCGGCGGACCTCTTCTGGGCCCAGGACGCCGGTGCCCTGGGAGCGCTCTCCCGGAGGGGCCTCTTCCAGACCCTGCCCGAAGATATTCTGGAGGGTCTCCCCGGGATGTACCGAAACAGCTCCGGCGACTGGGTAGCCACCAGTGGCAGGGCACGGGTGATCGCCTATAACCCCCAGGTCCTGGGCGACACCCCCCTCCCCGAGAGCATCTTCGACCTGACCCGTGCCGAGTACGCCGGCCGGGTGGCCTGGGCCCCCACAAACGGCTCCTTCCAGTCCTTCCTCTCGGGAATGAGAGCCCTCCACGGCGACGAGGCCACAGCCCGATGGATCTCGGAGATGATTTCCCGGGATGTCCAGTCCTATCGGAACAACACGGCGATCCTGGAGGCCCTGGGTGCAGGTGAAGTGGCTCTGGGGATCACCAACCACTACTATCTTCTCCGTTTTCTCGCGGAAGACCCCGATTTCCCCGTGAGACAGGCCTTCTTTACCGACGGCGATATCGGGAATCTGGTAAACGTGGCCGGAGTGGGGATCCTCGCTTCAGCCCGAAACGATTCCGGTGCCGAAGCGTTTCTGCGGTTCCTTCTCGAGAAGGGCTCCCAGGAATACTTCACGTCCCACATCTACGAATACCCCGTGATCGACGGAATTGGCAGGAACCCCCGGCTGGAGCCCTTCCAGCGGTTGCTCCAGGCNAGCCCCAACCTGAATCTTGATGTTCTGGAAGATCTGGAGGGAACACTCTCGATCATGCGCCGGGCCGGAGCTCTCTGAGCGTTCCCCCGGAAAGGAGAAGGACCATGAGATCCCGGGGGAGCGCCGCAGCTCCGTTGCTCCTCTATCTGCCACCCGGCCTGATAGCTTTGGCCATGCTGGTCCCCCTGGGATACCTCGTGCTCCGTACCCTCGAAGCAGACCCGACGCACCTGGCAGAACTGATCTTGCGGGGCCGCTCCCGGGTGCTTCTGGGAAATACCCTGCAGCTCACGGGAGCCGTCGTGGCCGGCACCACGGCGATCGCGCTTCCCCTGGCCTGGCTGGTGACACGAACGGACCTTCCCGGAACCAGGATGATCACCACGGCAGCGGTGCTTCCCCTGGCTGTCCCCGGCTATGTCATGGCCTACGCCTTGCTCGGTCTGGGGGGACAAAACGGCCTCGCTGCGTCCCTGGGGGTTCCCCTGCAGCGTCTCTCCGGCCTTGGGGGGGCCGCTGCGGCCCTGACTCTCTACGCCTTTCCCTACACCTTCCTCAACCTGCGCTCGGCCTTTCTCTCGCTGGACCCGGGGCTGGAGGAGGCGGCCCGGAGCCTGGGCTACAGCCCCTGGCAGGTTTTTCTCCGGGTTACGCTCCCCCTGATCACGCCCGGGCTCATCGCGGGGGCGCTGATCGTCTCGATCTACACCCTGGGTGATTTCGGAGCGGTGGCCCTCATGCGGTTCGAGGTCTTCAGTTTCGCGATCTATACCCAGTACACCAGCGCCTTCGACCGCTCCTATGCGGCGGCCCTGGCCCTGATGCTCATGGCACTCACGGCGCTGCCCCTGGCCCTGGAGGCCAGGGTCCTGAAGAACAGTCACCTCGCCAGGGTGGGTTCCGGTGTCTCCCGTCGACCCCGACAGATACCCCTGGGATGGAAGATGCCCCTGGCCCTGCTCTTTGTAGCCGCCGTTCTGGTCTCATCGGTGGGGCTGCCCGCTCTCATTCTGCTTCACTGGATGAGGCTTCAACCTCCCTGGGCAGAACTTCCCCGGGTAGCCGCCGCCTTCGGGAACAGCCTCTCGGCGGCGGTTCCCTCGGCCCTCGTGGCTGTCGCAGCGGCGTTGCCCCTGGCGTACCTGCGGGTCCGCTACCCCTCGCGGGGTTCCCGGGCAGCGGAACGGATCGCCTTCACGGGCTACGCCGTCCCCCCCCTCGCCCTGGGCCTGGCCATGGTGTTTTTCTCGCTCCGGGCGGTGCCGGCCCTCTACCAGACCAGAACGCTCCTGATCCTCACCTACGGCCTCAATTTTCTGGCCCTGGCCATGGGGCCCATCAGAAACTCCCTCATGGCGGCCCCCCGCAACCTGGAGGAGGCAGCCCGGAGTCTGGGAAGGTCCCGGGTGGCGGCCTTCTGTCTGGCCCTCTTCCCCCTTCTGCGCAAGGGTATCTTCGCCGCCCTGACCCTGGTCTTTGTCATGGTCATGAAAGAACTCCCCCTGGCGGTTCTCCTGGCCCCCACAGGATTCACCACCCTCAGCACGGCCGTCTTCTCCAGGACCTCCGAGGCCCTTCTGGCCGAGGCGGCACCCTACGCCGCAGCGATCGTGCTCTTCTCGAGCCTCTTTGTGGGACTCCTGGTCCGGTCGGAATCTCCCCACAACCAGGAACCCTCAGACGCTTCAGGCAAGACCACCCCCCGGGAGGATCTATCCCGGGCGCCCCTGTCCCGGAAAACGCTACCCGGGAACCCCTTACAAGGAGGAGCCCCGTGAACCATCGGGAACGCCCCATACATCACCTGGACATACAGGGCCTCACCAAGCGCTTCGACCCTTCGTCACCTCCGGCGGTACAGGATGTCTCGTTTCACCTCAGGACGGGGGAAATTCTGGGGCTCCTGGGACCGAGCGGGTGTGGCAAAACGACAACCCTCCGGATGATCGCCGGATTCACCCGCCCCGATGGGGGGGAGATCTTTCTGGAGGGAACCTCCGTGGCATCCCTTCCCCCGGAACGGCGACGTATCGGCTTTGTTTTCCAGGATTACGCTCTCTTTCCCAACCGCACCGTCCTGGACAACCTGGTCTTCGCCCTGCACCGGAAGAAACGGGCCATCCGGAAAGGCAAGGCCCGGGATCTGCTCGCCCTGGTGGGGCTCTCCCGGGAAGAAGGACGGTTCCCCCACGAACTCTCGGGAGGGCAGCAGCAGCGGGTCGCCCTGGCCCGGACCCTGGCAGCCGAGCCGGAGCTGATTCTCCTGGACGAACCCTTCTCCAACCTCGACGCAGCCCTCCGGGAGAGCACCCGAGCCGAGGTGCGCTCCCTCCTGAAGTGCGCCGAGATGAGCGCTATCCTGGTGACCCACGACCAGGAGGAGGCCCTCTCCTTCTGCGATACCCTGGGAGTGATGAACGCCGGAACCCTCGAGCAGCGGGGCACGCCCGAGGAGGTGTACCTCACCCCCCGGACGCCCTTTGTGGCGCAGTTTCTGGGCAGGGCAAACCTGCTGCGAGGCACCGCCCGGGGAACAACAGCCAGAACCGACCTGGGCGACATCGCCATCCATCCCGCTGCGGAGGGGTCGGTTCTCCTCTCGCTCAGACCGGAACACCTCACGCTCCAGCCCCTCGCGGCGGCCCGTTCCCGGAACGATTCCCCCCGGATCACCTCCCGGGAGTTCCGGGGCCACGACCTGACCTACCGCGTGGCCTTCATGAACCAGGAATTCCTCGTTCACACCGATTACACCTGCGATCTCCCTCCCGGAAGCGCCGTAGCGCTGGTTCCCCGCCGACCGGGGGTGGTCCTGCAGGAGCCGGGCCTCTGCCGCCGAGGTTGAATCGAATCACGCCTGTGAGACCCTGTGTGTAAGATCCTGTGTGTAAGATCCTGTAGGTGAGCCCCTGTATCCAGGACGGCTCCCTGCAGGAACCGGACCTCCAGCCCCCAGGTCGCCCNGGGACTCTCTCCACCCCCTTTCCGGGATCGTGCGGGTTGAAACGGACCTTTCCTCCCGATATTATTCGCTTTTCTGCATACCTATGCATTCGACTGGGTTGCACCGGGAGGAACCCGCGCGGTCACCGAGCCCGGCACGAAGAAAAACAGACCTGACACGACACACCAGAGGGGGTATTCATGGCAGAGGCCAATCCGTCGATCGTGGTAACCTTTGTATTGTATCTTGTACTCATGATGGCCGTGGGGGCCATCTTCTACCGGCGCACCACCGATCTCTCCGACTACATCCTGGGAGGGCGAAAACTCAACTACTGGGTCACCTCTCTCAGCGCCCAGGCCTCGGACATGAGCGGCTGGCTCCTCATGGGGCTACCCGGCTACGCCTACCTGGCGGGGCTGGAAGCCTTCTGGATCGCCTTCGGCCTGGCCCTGGGAACCTACCTGAACTGGCGCTTTATCGCCCGACGGCTCCGCACCTACACCGAGATCTCCGGTGACTCCATCACCCTGCCCGACTATTTCGAGAGTCGCTTCCGGGACACCTCCCGGGTGTTGCGCATCGTCTCGTCGATCTTTATTCTCGTCTTCTTCCTGATCTACACCTCCTCGGGCTTTGTGGCCGGAGCGATCCTCTTCAGCGCGATCTTTAATCTGCCCTACACCACGGGGCTGCTGATCGGTGCGGTGGTGATCATCGGATATACCTTCCTGGGAGGGTTCACCGCCGTCTCCTGGACGGACTTCATCCAGGGAATCCTCATGTTCTTCGCCATCACCATCGTGCCCCTGGTCGGATTCGGCTTCGCCGGGGGCCCCGCCGGGACCTTCGAGGCCGTCCGCCTGGCAAACCCGGAGTTCCTGAACATCTTCACCGCCACCGACGGGTCTCCCCTGGGAATCATCGCGATCGTCTCCCTCCTGGCCTGGGGGCTGGGGTACTTCGGACAGCCCCACATTCTGGCCCGGTTTATGGCGATCCGCAGCGCCGACGAGGTTGCCCCGGCCCGCAGGATCGCCTCGACCTGGGTAGTGATCAGCCTCACCGGAGCGGTTCTGGTGGGTCTGATCGGAATCGCCTCGGGGGGGAGCTTCATGCCTCCCGAGGCAAACTCCGAACAGGTCTTCATTCACCTCATCGACGGGGTGATTCCGCCCCTCCTGGCCGGAATTTTCCTCTCGGCCATCCTTGCGGCGATCATGAGCACCGCCGACAGCCAGCTCCTGGTCACCTCCAGCGCCCTCACGGAAGACCTCTACGCGGTACTTCTGCGGAACCGGGCGAGTCAGAGCGAACTGGTCTGGATCAGCCGCTTTTCCGTCATCGCCGTGGCGATCGTCGCCTCGCTCATCGCGGTGGACCCCGAAAGTACCGTCCTGGGGCTGGTGAGCTACGCCTGGGGTGGGTTTGGAGCCACCTTTGGCCCCATCGTGCTCCTCTCGCTCTTCTGGCGACGCATGACCCGCAACGGAGCCCTGGCGGGGCTGATCGCGGGAGGCGTGACGGTGATCGTCTGGTATAACCTCTCGGGAGGAATCTTCGATCTCTACGAAATTGTGCCGGGCTTTCTCTTCTCCCTGGCGGCCATCGTGGGGGTCAGTCTTCTGGGGAATCCCCCGGCGGCGGAGATCACCGCCGAGTTCGATCAGGTCACCTGAGGGTCATGCAGGGCGCGGGGGCCTGAAACGCAGGGTCCCTGAAACGCAGCGTCAGGGCCGGACTCATCCGGCCCCCGGGTACGCGCCCGGTCCTCCGGAGCCCCGCGGGGGCGCGCCACCGGGGTGCCGCCCTGCGGATCAGGACCCCGCTCCGGATCAGGAGCCGGGAACGATCCTCACCGCCCCCGTGTGGGCGCTCTGGGCAAAGCAGGCGTAGCTGCGGAGCGCCACCGATACAGGCCGGTCCCGGTCACGCGGCGTATACGCCCCGGTNCCGCGCCCCTCTTCCCCGGCCCGGCGCTCCGCCAGGTCGTCGTCGCTCACGGCCAGATGAATCCGCCGCGCTTCGATATCGATCTCGATCCGGTCCCCGTCGCGGACCAGGGCGATCGCCCCCCCCGCAGCCGCTTCGGGCGAAACGTGACCAATCGAAAGACCGCTGGTCCCCCCGGAAAACCGCCCATCCGTGATCAGCGCGCAGACCTTGTCGAGTTTCATGCTCTTGATATAGCTCGTGGGATAGAGCATCTCCTGCATTCCCGGGCCTCCCCGGGGCCCCTCGTAGCGAATAATCACCACGTCGCCTGCCTGAACGACTCCCTTCAGAATCGCCTCCACAGCCGTATCCTGGGATTCAAAGACCNGGGCCGTCCCGGCGAAGGAAAAGACCGAGGGGTCCACCCCGGCGGTTTTAATGATACACCCCTCGGGAGCGAGGTTCCCGAAAAGCACCGCCAGCCCCCCCTGGGTGCTATAGGCGTGGTCGGCATCCCGGATGCACCCCTCCTGACGATCCAGATCGAGGGCCGGATAGGCGGTGGTATGGCTCCCCATGACGAGGTCCCCCCGTTTTCCTCCGGGAGCAGCTGCGTAGAGATCCCGCGCCTCGGCAGAAGCGCCGGGGCGCATCACATCGTAGCGATCGAGCGCTTCGGCCAGGGTGAGACCGTCGGCCCGGTTTACCGAGGTATCGAGGAGCCCCAGCCGGTCCAGCTCACCCATGATGCCCATGATCCCCCCTGCCCGGTTCACATCCTCGATGTGCCAGGCACTGGAGGGGGAGACCTTGCAGAGGTTCGGCGTCCTGCGGCTCAGGCGATCGATATCCTTCATGGTAAAATCCACACCCGCCTCGTGGGCGATGGCAAGAATGTGGAGCACCGTATTTGTGCTTCCGCCCATGGCGATATCCAGCGTCATGGCGTTCTCGAAGGTGGCCTTCCCCGCGATCGATCTGGGGAGCACCGAGGCATCTCCCCGGCCGTACCAGGCCTCGCAGAGCTCCACAATCCTCCCGGCGGCCCGGTCAAAAAGCTCTTTCCGCTTCCGGTGCGTGGCAACCACCGTGCCGTTCCCCGGCAAGGCGAGCCCCAGGGCCTCGTTGAGACAGTTCATGGAGTTAGCCGTGAACATCCCCGAACAGGACCCGCAGGTGGGGCAGGCGTTCTCCTCCACCTCCTGAAGAAGCTCCTCGTCCACGGAATCGTCGGCGGCCATAACCATGGCATCCACCAGATCGTACCCCCGGCCGTGGGCCCGCCCCGCTTCCATGGGCCCTCCCGAGACAAAGATCGCGGGAATATTGAGCCGCATGGCAGCCATGAGCATCCCCGGCGTTATCTTGTCGCAGTTGCTGATGCACACAAGAGCATCGGCCTGGTGAGCATTCACCATATACTCCACGCTGTCGGCGATCAGGTCCCGGCTTGGAAGAGAATAGAGCATTCCTCCGTGGCCCATGGCGATACCGTCGTCGATGGCGATGGTATTGAACTCCGCTGCAAAACACCCTGCAGCCTCGATCTTGCGCTTTACCTCCTGACCGATCTCGTGAAGATGGACATGGCCCGGCACAAACTGGGTAAAGGAGTTGGCGATCGCGATGATCGGCTTGCCGAACTGGCTCTGATCCATACCGTTCGCCCGCCAGAGGCTGCGGGCTCCCGCCATCAGACGGCCGAAGGTGGTTGTATTGCTGCGTAAGGGCTGTTTCATGGGAACGAATTATGGGCGGGAAGAGGGATCAAAGGTCAAGGGGATGAATCGGGAGGGAGGAGGTTCGCCTCCTCCCTCGGACTTCCCCTTCGGGAACTCAGTTCATCGAGGCCTGAACCCGCTCCCAGAGCTGCTCGTCCTGCTGGATCGCCATAACGATCGCGTTGAACCGTTCCACATCCAGCCCATGGTCTTCCACGATCGAGGCCATCTGCATCTGCAAGTCCTGCTGGATCGCCGAGAGCTCCTGGACGATGGCACTGTAGCTCTCGACCTCGCCCTCCGAGGCATCGCCGGGGACATCACCGGTGGTATTCACCGCGTCGTGGATCTCTCCGAACCGCTCCTCTCCCAGGGAAGAACCGCCCACAATNCGCTCCATGTCCTGCTGGACCTCTTCCTGGGCGCCCTGGATGCCCTGCAGGGCCTGGGCGAACTGTTCTACCTCGGCACCACTCACCTCAGACGCCGGAGCAGGCTGTTCCGCCTGGGCNCTCACACCCCCGACAAAAACCAGGGCGAGAAGCACCGCCAGGAGGGCGACCGTGTTTTTTCCGGTCACCATCGATGCCGCCCCGTCTCTTTTCGTACTCTTCCTCGTTGTTTTCGCGATCCTCATAATCTGAACTCCTTTCTGAACTGGCCTATCCGCCATCATTTCTCCCTTCGGAGATTTCTCCTCTCGGATTTCCCTTCGGAGATTTCTCCGCCGGGACTCCGGTTCGAAGGTCCCATCCGGCAACTTTCCCGGGAATCGTCCTTCCCGTTCTCCCGAATCTTGTGAGACCTAACCTACCAGAGCGGGTTCAAGGTCCCCGCCACGACGTGTTAAGATTGCGTCAAGATACCCGGCCGGAATAGCCCAACCGCGTGATACCCGGGGGCCACTCCTGCTAGGATGTACCACCTATGAAGCTGACGATCATCGCCATCCTTCTGCCCTTCCTGACCCCCGCACTTCTTCAGGGGGGAACCCCGGCGCCCCGGGATCCCCGCTGGGAGCCCCGGGGACCGGTGGTGGAGGTCCGGGAATACCTTCTCGGGGAGGAGGAGGACCAGGAAGAGCTGGTCCATCGCTACCGGTTTGACCACCAGGGGAAGCTGACAGAACTCGTGCGGCACATTCCCGACCCCGACGCGCCGGTGACACAGCACTTTTCCTACAACGACCAGGGAATGCTCGAGCACTGGCTGGCCCGGGACCCCTCGGGACAGATCATCTGGGGCTACCGGTATCGCTACGATCAGGAGGGAACCCTCCTCCAGGAAACGGAATACGGCCCGGGAGAAACCATAACGGGCCAGCGGGCCTTTACCTCCCGGCAGGAGGGGGATACGGTCCGGGTGGAGGAATCGGCCTACGACTCCTCGGGAGAGGTCCTCTGGTGGATGCAACGGCTCCGCACCAGCGAGACCCCCGGGGAAGACTGGTCCCTCTACTACCCCGACGGGCGGATCATAACCGAGGGATCGCGCCTCTACGACAGCCAGGGACGGATCATCCGCGAAGAAGAGCGGGATACCGCAGCCCGGACGACCACGATCACCACCTACCGGTACAACCAGGGGGAGAACCCCCTTCGTATCGAGGAGACCGACAGCGATGGAACCCTCCTGCGGCGGGAGGAATTTCAGTACGACCAGTTCGGAAATCCCCTCCTCCACAGAACGGACATCCCCGCCGACACAGTTCACACCGCCCGATACTACCAGTACGAATACGACGATCACGGAAACTGGACAACCAGGACGATCTGGAACGTGAGAACCAGGGGGGACCAACTCACGGCGGTGACCCGGGAGCGCCGGTTCCGCCACTTCACCTATCATAAAACGCATCAGGGAGAGGAGTAACGCCATGGCCCGGATCATCATCGTTGAAGATAACCGGAACATTCGGGAAGCTGTCTCGCAGTACCTGCAGCTCGAGGGTCATCAGGTCCTGGAGTTCCCCGGGGTAACGGGAGTTCTGGAAGCCCTCTCGTCGCGGCAGCCGGACCTGATTATCCTGGACATCATGCTCCCCGACGGCGACGGCTTTCTTCTGGCAAAACGACTGCGCGCACACTCGGCGGTCCCCCTGCTCTTTCTCTCTGCCCGGGACGCAGAATCGGACCGCATCACGGGGTTCGAGCTCGGAGCCGACGACTACGTGGTGAAACCCTTTTCCAACAAGGAGCTGGTCCTTCGCGTCCAGGCCCTCCTCCGCCGGGGAGGATCGCTTCCGCAGGAAGAGTCCGAACGGGGACGATGGAGCCACAAGGGCATGACCCTGGAACTGAACCGGGCCACCAGGATCGCCCTCCTCCAGGGCGAGACGCTCTCTCTCACCACCGGGGAGTGGGAGATTCTCTGGTACTGCGCCACCCGGGCCCCCCGCGTGGTCTCGCGAGAGTCGATACTCTCGAACTGTCTGGGCCATCTTCACAACGGTTCCGAACGAACCGTGGACACCCATCTCTCGAACCTTCGGGGGAAACTGGCGGACCCCGACTGGTTCGAAACGGTTCGCGGCTACGGCTATCGCTTTGCGGGGGAAGGCTCTTGAACAGAGGCTCCGCGCGAACCCTCTTTGGCCGGACCTTTCTGGGAATGGCCGGGGCCCTGCTGCTCCTGAGCATCGTCCTGGGGGTGATTTTCCTGATGGGCCTGCGCCGGTCGGTGACCCTCTGGAACGTGAACCGGACCCGCCATCTCCAGAGCACCTTCTCCCGGGAAATACTCCGGGTGGTCCGCGTAGAGGGAGAGNTCCAGGAGGAGGGGCTCTCGTCGTCCCTGGCCCGGTTCCTCACCCCCGGCGTCTCCCTGGTGGTTCTGGACCCCCAACGGGAGCCTCTCTTTATCTACCACCAGGGCACCAGAATCGATCCCGAGGACACCGAAGCCACGGCCCCCCTTCTTTCTGCCCTGGGCAAAACCAGGAACCCCGCCCTGGCCGTGTTCGACCAGGAACACCTGGTGGCCTATCTCTCGGTGGATACCCTGGGGTTTTACAACGACCTCTCGAACCGCCAGTTCATCAACTCCCTGATTCTCACAGCGGCCGTGGCGCTCATCCTCTCTCTCGCCCTCGCCCTGGCGGGGGCGGGGTTGATCTCGCAGCACCTCACCTCCCAGGCGAGCAAGCTCGCCACCGGTCTGGGCGATCTGGCATCGGGGAGCCGCCACGTTTCCTTTCCCCGCGAGGGGGCCCAGGAGCTCCGGGCCATAGCCGATGCAGCCCGGGAACTCCAGAGTCAGCTGACCCGGGCAGAACAGCTGCGGCGGCAGTGGATGCAGGACATCTCCCACGACCTGAGAACGCCCATCGCCGCCCTGGCCTCGCAGATCGAGGGAATGATCGAGGGCGTCCTGGCGCCCGAACCGGAACGGTTGCGGTCCCTCTTCTGCGAGGTCCGACGGGTAGAAGAACTGGTGCGAGCCCTGCGGGAGTTGAGCTGGGTGGAATCACCGGAACTCTCTCTGGAGGAGGCCCCCCTCCGCCTGGACCAGCTGATCACCGCCGCTGCCGAAGGGATCTCGCGCCGGAGTGAGAGAGATATGCTGGCCGATCCATCGGGAGAGGCCACGCCCGGCAAGGCCCCGGGCGAGCACGACCTCTGGACGATCGAGGCCGAACCGGCCTGGTGTCGGGGCGACAGAAATCTCCTGCTCCGGGCCCTGACAAACCTTCTGGAAAACGCCCTGATCCACGGTGATTCCTCCGAAGCCGTGGCGATACAACTCTCTGCAAGGGCCCGGGACCTGCACCTGACCATACAAAACAGGGGGTGGATACCCGAAAAGGACCGGGATCACCTCTTTGACCGTCTCTACCGGGGCGACCGAAGCCGATCGTCTCCCGGGTCCGGGCTGGGCCTGGCCATCACCAGGGCGATCGTGGAGCGCCACAGGGGAACGATCACCATCGGGCAGGAAGGGGAACAGGTGGTGGTCCATCTTCTGCTGCCCCGGGGTGCCGAGGCCCGGCCAGGATCCTCGCCGGAGTCTGAAAAAGATCATGGAAGCGAATAAACTCTCCAGGGGACTATAACTTTAATTTGCACATTCGTCACATCGGTGGTAACATATTTTCTCGTATGGCTACGGTAGTATTGTTCGGGGGTGTGGCCCTTCTCCTGGCGGGGGGGGGCCTTTGGGTGCAGGGAGGAATGGCGGAACCGCTTCTGGCAGCGGCGGCGATGCTCTTTCTGGGATACGCCCTGGTAAGGCAACGCCTCCTGAGGCGTGAACAGGCAGAACTGGTAACGCACATCAGGGAGGCCATCACCGAATCGGCTCGACCGATCTCGCGGCTCCTCTGGGACGTGGCAAAAGGGCGGCTCAACACCTCGCCACCGCAGAAGCCCCGTCGCTGGGAGACAGACTCGCAGTCCTGGGGCAGTTGCGCCGTAGCCCGGGAAGCCTACAATGAACTGGCAGAACAGCTCTCGGCGACCACCGACGCGGCCACGTCGCTCACGGCGGTACCCATCAGGCGCCTGATCTACACGGGCATCGACGACTTTGCCCACGGCCAGCGGGCAGCCCGCCTGATCGGGGAACTCTGTGGCGGCAAGGGCCGAGTGGCCATCGTCGCCGTGGATCACTCCACCAACTACTCGGTTCTGCGCGAGCGGGGGTTCACCAGCACCCTGAACACGGAGTTTGCCGGGGTCGACCTGGGGCAGGTAATTTACAGTGGCCGCAACGCCGAACGCGCGATCACGGGAATCTGCGAGGTCCTGCGCAACGACCCCTCCATCACCGCCGTGTACCAGCTCGAGGAAGCCTCCACCGAGGCCGTCCTCAAGGCGATCCAGGAGCAGTTTTCACCAAGCCGGGCAGTCCTGGTGGCCCACGGTCGCCGGAAGGATTTTCTCTCCTTCTTCGAGTCGGGCCACCTGGACGCAACCCTCACCCAGGACCCGTACCTCCAGGGCTTTAACCCCATGATCCACATCTACAACCACCTGGTGAGTGGCTGGAAACCGGAAACACCCCGGCAGTTCATCCTTCCCAAGACCCTGAACCAGGAGAACTACCGGGCCATGCTGGCAAACCCCATCGACAGGGAGGACCGGGCGCAACTCTCCACCAAACGGCCCGACCGGCTCCTGAAGATCACCTATCTCCTTCCAAAGAACTACGACTTCTGGAACACCGTGGAACTGGGAGCCCAGGAGGCGCAGCAGGAACTCAAGAATCTGGGCGTCCAGGTCACGGTGGCCCTCCCCGACGACCCCTCAAAACCCTACGACCTCGAGCAGTGGCACCGGATGATCCGCCGGGCAGCAAAAAACGGGGTCCACGGCCTGGTGGTCCCCGTCTTTTCGGACCAGCTGATCCCCACGATCAACGAGGCCGCCGACGCGGGGGTCGTGGTGGCCACCTGTAACCAGGAACCGGCGTCGCTGCGGGAAATGATCTTCTCGATCCGCTCCCAGGCGCGCATCGTGGGCTCCGCCGCCGATGATCTCTCGGCGGGAGCCGACCGGTCGGGTCAGGTACTGAAACGGGTCGAGGCTGCCGCCACCAGCCTGAAGGAGCAATCCCTGACCCAGGAGAAAGCGAGCCGCCGTATTACCGAGGCGAGTTCGGAGCTCCGCTCTGCCCTGGAGGGAATGGCCCAGACGCTCCCCGAGATGGTGGCCCGGGCAGAACAGATCCGGGTCGCCTCGGAGGAGGGCGGTTCCACGATCAACCAGGGAATCGCCGAAACCGACAAGACCGTCTCGGCGATCAGCAATACCGCCAGCGTTGTGGAAAAACTCGCCGGCCGGTCCCAGGACGTACTGCAACTGATCCAGGCGATCAAGGACATCGGCGACCGAACCCACATGCTCGCCATGAACGCCGCGATCGAATCTGCCCGGGCGGGCGAGGCCGGCCGGGGGTTCGCCGTGGTGGCCGACGAGATCCGTGCCCTCTCGGCCCAGTCAACCCAGACGAGCGACCGGATCGAGACCCACCTGGGAGAAGTGGTAGAGAATATCCGGGAGGTCTCCTCCACGGTGGATACCAGCGTCCAGTCGATCCAGCGGAACCGGGAGACCTCCAAGCGGATGGAGGAGGTCTTTCAGTCGATCCTCTCCCAGATGGAGCACAACACCTCCACCATCAACTCCGTTCGGCACCACCTGGAGACGGTGCGGGAGCAACTCCAGAAGGTAGACCTCTCCACGGAGGAGTTCGAATCGGGACTGAACCACCTGGTCAGCGACATCCGGGAGGTGGAAGAAGCCCAGGAGGAGATCTCCCGGGCCATGGACGCCGTCTTTGCCTGCAGCCAGTCCCTGGCGGCATCCTCGGCGGCCCAGCAGACCATGCTGAGGAGCTTCGAGGTCTAGCCCCGTTGTCCAGGGCACCCTTGCCGATCGCTACCCGGTTGCGGGGTAGCGGTCCGGCGGTGTCCCACGCCACGGTCACCTGCGCGGCCCGGCCCGCAACAGGGGCCGCAGCCAGGGCCGACAGAAACACAAAAGCAATCAGCCATCAGTAAGAAAAGGTGATCCCCCCCCGCAGATAGGAAAGGTTCTCCGATTCCAGGAAGATCCGTATCGCCTCGGCCGGCCGAAAGGCCAGCCCCGCCCCCCAGTGGGCGTCGTCGTCGTCCACATCGTAGGTAGCGGCCAGGTGAACCCCTACAGCTTCCTGGATGGCCCACCAGAAGGGATACCACCCCACCCGCGCCTGGGCGTAATCGGTCCCCGCGTAGAGGCTGTACCGCGTGTGGAGCAGTGCCGGAATGAGGATATCGACCACCACAAAGGGCCCGGCGAGCCACGATCCCTCCTCATCCCACTCACGATCCTTGGCGCCTCCCAGGGAGGCTCTTCCAAACCCTCCCAAACCGATGGTAGTGCTGGTAACAAGCCCCGCCCGGGAGAGCACCTGAACCATGGCCCGCCCCGTGAGCTCCACGGCCAGATCGGATTCGTCGGTATCGTAGACCCCCTGACCGTCCAGACCGACCAGAAACAACCTCAGCACCGTCTTGTCCACCGAGAAATCCGCCGCCCGCTCGTCCTCTGACCCCGTATAGGCCAGGTTGATCTCGATCGCCTCGGGAAGATAGCCCGTGGGAAGCCGCCGTTCGCGACTCATCAGGGAGTGGTCCAGAAACTCCCGGTGCCGCTCGGCCCGCATGCGCCGGTCTGCCAGCCGGACCTGCTCCCGCATCTTGTCCAGTTCGATCTCCTTCTGGCGCTGCACAACCCGGGCCTCCTCGTCACGCAGGGCCTGGAGTTGCCGTTCCCGCTCGGCCTCGCCCATCTCTGCCATGGTACGCGCCCACTCGGCCAGCTTTGCCCGATACTCCTCGTGGGTTGTGCGTATCTTTGCGTACCAGATCCCGCTGGCAGGATGGCGCCAGGCCTCGGGGCGGATACCGGAGATCACCGCCTGGCTGCGAACCTCGGACTCCACCTTCTGAAGAAAATCGGTTCCCTCGGGGGTGGCAACCTCGCGGTCAACCACGGAGGCACTCACTTCGGTGGAAAGGTTTCCTGCAAAATCCACGGCAGCAGCGGCCTCGGCCTGCGAGCGATTCTGGCCCTGCCCTACCCCGACGATAGAACCGGGATACTGGTCCTGGAGCTCCCGGAGCTTCCCCTCCTGCAGGAGTTGCACCCAAAGCGGAGCATCCTGAACCTCCCCTTCCCCATCAACCTCCCCGGGAGGATCCTTGGCCTCCACCGGAGTCTCGTCCCTGCGAGATGAGGAGCGCTCGAAGGTGCCCCTCGGGAAGACAACCCCTCCAGCCAGCAGAAAAATCACCCCCACCCATATATACCGTTTCATCAGCCCCTCCTTGCATTCCTCGAACACCCCGGGGGAACCGCACCGCCGGAAAGGGCGGACCCCGCACGATTCCTCTTGTCTGTACCACACTCTTGCCTGTAATGAACTATTATTTGTGGTACACCCTTATTTGTTGTACATTATCACGATGGAGTCAAACAACCTGGGACCGGAGAACCCCAAAACAGAAAAATCACAGTCCGGGAGCGATAAAAAAGCACGTTCTGCCCCTGCCTCCCCGGCTCGAGACGGGGCAAAAACACCGGCATCGCTGCTTCAGCAGGCCATAAACGCCGCTGACCACGGCATCTACATCACCGACTCCGCAGGAGTCCTGGAACTGGTAAACCCCGGCTTCTGCCGGATCACGGGCTATCCCCGGGAAGAGCTGCTGGGGAACAACGTATCGATCCTCAAGTCGGGGGAAATGTCCGCCGATTACTACCGCCGACTCTGGGATACCCTCCTGAAGGGTGAATCCTGGCAGGAGGAGATCACGAACCGCCGCAGAGATGGCTCCCTCTACCAGGCCTTTCAGATCATCAACCCCGTTACCGACGACCGGGGAACCATAACCCACTACGTGGGGGTACAAAACGATATCACCGAGACCCTGCGACTCCGGGCAGAGCGTGACACGGCCCTGAGCGAACTCGATGCCATCTTCTCCAACACCCAGGACGCGATCTTTCTTGTGGAAGTGGACAACCTTCCATCACAGAAAGAAACCCATCGGAAGGAAGAGTTCCGGGAACCCGATTCCCCGCCCCAGCCGATCTTCCGGTACCGCAAGCTCAACCCGGCCCACGAGGAGCTGACGGGCTTTACCACGGCCCAGGTGCGGGGAAAGTCACCGGAAGAGCTTCTGTCCCCGGAAACGGCCTGCATGGTCTCGCGCTACTACCGGATCTGCCTCGAAACAGGGGCTCCCCTCACCTACGAGGAGACTCTCAACCTCCCCTCGAGCACCCGGACCTGGCAGACCAAACTGGCCCCCATTATCCGGGGAGGGAAAATCGTCCAGCTTGTAGGAGCTTCCCGAGACATCACGACAGAAAAACGACTCCAGGAACGACTCCGGACCCTCTCGGAGCAGGACGCCCTGACGGGCATCGCCAACCGGCGGAAGATCCAGGATGAGCTCTCCCGGGAGACCACCCGGGCGCTCCGCTACGAGAGCCCCTTCTCGGTTATCATGGCCGATCTGGACCACTTCAAGGCGGTGAACGATACCCTGGGTCACGATGCGGGTGACGCTGTCCTGAAGGAGACGGCATCGATCATGGCAGCAGCCCTGCGGCCCAACGATCACCTGGGACGGTGGGGCGGCGAGGAGTTTCTTATTCTCCTTCCCGAGACCGATCTCTCCGGCGCAGCCGCCCTGGCCGAGAGAATCCGCACTGCCATAACCGGGCACCCGATCATCCCGGATCATCCCGTAACGGTGAGTCTGGGGGTCGCCTCCCTGGGAGAACTTCTTCCCAGCCCCGGGACAGACCAGCATCCCCGGGAGACCCGGCATCCCCGGGAGAACCACCCCCGGGAACCGGCGACACCGGCAAAGCACCTGGAAGAGCTACTCCGGCTCGCCGACGCGCGCCTCTACCGCGCCAAGGAAGCGGGCCGGAACCGCGTCCAGGCCTGCGGTCCCCTGTAGCGCTGAAGAGGGCCCGTCCCACAGTTTTCGTTGACAGATCGGGAGCGGTAGCTCTAGGCTACGGCTGTGCAGACCCAGCGGGTTCTTCTCACCTGTACTATCCTCGTTCTCTACGCCGCCGCCCTCACCCTGGCGCGGGGGGTGGGGCAGGAACTCCCTCCCCAGTGGATCGGCTATACCCTCCCCTCGATCCTCCTCTGTTGCGTCCTGGTGATCCCCCAACTGAACCAGGAGCTGGCCGAGGTCATCCGGCTGATCCTTCTGGGAATCCAGATCGCCCTCACCTATGTGATCCTCCAGCCTCTTGGCGAGGAGTTGCTCCTGGAGGTCCTCCTGCTCATGGCCGCCGCCATCTCGATCGCGCTCTACGGATCCGTCCCCTCGGCTCTCACCCTGGGAATCTTTCTCTTCGCAGCCCTCCTCTTCCGGACCCGCCCGGCCAAGGTCTGGGACATCAGGGTGGAGCAGGCCCCTCCCCGCGACGTGGCCATGACCGCCGTGATCGTGGCGAGCAGTTTTTTCATTACCTTTGTCGCTGCCCGGGGCGACACCCGGCGACGACGGGTCCTGGCCAGCTCCCGCCACCAGGAGCAGACAATCCGCAAACTCGTGGAGGCCAACATGGAGTATCAGCGCTACGCCCTGGACATAGAGCAGAGCGCACGCCAGAAAGAGCGTGAACGTATCACCCGGGAGATCCACGACGCCGTGGGCTACGCCTTCACCAACCAGCGCATGGTCCTGGAGGCAGCCACGGTCCTTATGGAGCGGAACCGCGAGCAGGACCGGGAACGCCTGGCCTCGCTGGTACGCGATGCGGCCCAATCCCTCGGCGAGGGATATCAGGAGGTCCGCTCGGCCCTGCACCGCCTCCGTCGGGTCGAACGGAGACACCAGACCCTGGAAACACGCCTTCTTCACCTGATCCGGCATTTTTCTGCCGTCTCGGGCGTCACCATCACCCCCCGGATTCTTCTGGGCCAGGGCCAGATGCCCCCTCCCCTGGAGGAGATCTTTTTCCGCTGCGCCCAGGAGGGAATCACCAACGCCTTCTGCCACGGCCAGGCCAGTCAGGTGACCCTCATCCTTCGGGCCGACCGGGAAGGGTTCTATCTCACCGTTCTGGACGACGGCAGGGGCAGCAGCGGCTCCATTCAGGAGGGCATCGGCCTGGGAGGAATGCGGGAGCGGCTCGAACCCTACGGGGGAACCCTTCGGGCCAGCACGATGGAGCGGGGCTTCTCCCTCCACGTGCACCTCCCCAGGAACATCCCGTACCGGCACAGCCCCCCGCCGGATACCCCCCTTCCCCCGCCGGAGGAGACACAACCGTGAAAGTACTACTCGTGGACGACCAGAAACTCTTCGTAGACAGCATGAAAGCCATTCTGGAAACACTCGACGAGGAGCTGGAAATCGTCGGCACCGCCGCCAACGGCCAGGAGGCGCTCGCCCAGGCGGACCTCCTGCGCCCCGAGCTGGTCCTGATGGACGTGCGCATGCCCGTTCTGGACGGGGTGGAGGCAACACGGCGTATCCTCCTGCGCCATCCCACAACCCGCATTATCATGCTCACCACCTTCGAGGACGACCAGTACGTCCAGACGGCGATCGCTCACGGCGCCCGGGGCTACCTGCTGAAATCGATCTCCTCGACGGAACTGATCACGGCCCTCCGGGCCGTGGCCGGTGGCATGGTAGCGATCGACCCCCACGTGATCGCGGGAATGGTCAAGACCCCGGCGGGGCTCCGCCCCTCTCCGCCCCCCTGGGTGGACACCCTGAGTCGCCGGGAGAAGCAGATCCTGGGGCTGATCCTCCAGGGCTATCACAACCGGGAGATCGCCGAGACGATCCACGCAGCTGAACAGACCGTACGAAACTACGCGAGCCGAATCTACGACAAGATCGGGGCCTCCGACAGAACCGAAGCCGCCCGNATAGCCCGGGAATCGGGGGTATTCTAGCCCCGGCAGGTACAAATCGAGTACGGATCGGGTACCCCCATACCCTTGCGGGGGAGCAGAGATGGCCCTACCATACAAGGCGACCTAACATCCTAAAGGAGGATCCTTATGAAGAAAATCGCCATGGTCGGTCTGGCACTCCTGGTTGCCACAACCCTCTTTGCCGGAGGGGGCCGGGAAGCCCGAACCGCCGAAGGGAGCGTGGGGCTTACCCTGGGCTCGTGGAGGACCGATGACGTTCAGCAGATCAACCGCCTGATCGCGGCCTTCAACGAAGAGCACCCCAACATCGCCATCCGTTTTGATCCCACCAATCCCCCCGACTACAACGCCACCCTTCGGCTCCAGCTCGAGTCCGGAACGGGACCGGACATCTTCTACGCCCGCAGCTACGCCACGGGTCAGGATCTCTTCGCCGACGGGTACATGCTGGACCTGAGCGACCAGGCCTTTATCGCCTCGGCCTACGACGAGGGAGCCCGGGACCCCTGGCAGACACCGGAGGGCACGCAGTTTGCCATGCCCCTTATGGCCGTCTCCCACGGCGTGTACTACAACGTGGACCTCTTCAACGAACTGGGAATCACCCCTCCCGCAACCTGGGATGAACTCCTGCAGACGGCCCAAAAGATCGCCGATGCCGGATATACTCCCATCGCCAACGGCCTGGCCGACGAATGGGACATCACCGAGGTCCTCTGGATGAACATCGCACCGGCCTTTCTGGGTGGCCGGGAGGCCCGCCTTGCCTACGAAGCGGGAACACGGCCCTTCAACGACCCCGCCATGGAGAGTGTCTTTGCCGCCGTGGCCTCGCTGGAGCCCTTCCTCCCCCGGGGATACGAGGCGATCAGTTACAACGACAGCAAGGCCCTCTTTCTGCTGGGTGAGGCCGCCATGTGGTTCGACGGATCCTGGACGGTGAGCGAGTTCGAGGCATCGAACCCCGACTTTACCTGGAGCGTCTTCGCCCCGCCCCCGCCGGCAGGCGCCACGCCCCACATCACCTTCCATCCCGATGCGGGAATCGCGATCAACCCCGCCAGCCCCAACATCGAGGCAGCCCTGACCTTCCTGGAATGGCTCTCGGAACCCCGGGCATCGGCGGTACTGGGGAACGAACTGGCCGGCTTTTTCCCCATGGTCTCCAACCCGCCCGCCCTGGAGAACGAGAAGGCCAACGCCTTCCTCCAGCTGAACGAGGGCCGGGAGCTGGATGTCCGCTTTCCCTGGCCTCGGCTGATGTCGGGCGATCCCAGCGCCTATTCCCTGATACAACAGGGATCGATCGGCGTGATCACGGGCCGCATGACTCCCCGCGAGGCAGCCCGGGCACTGCACCAGGGTGTCACCAGCTGGTATACCCCCTAACGTCCACACTGGTATCTGCCCGGCGGGCCCGCACGAGAGCGGGCCCGCCACTCAACCCGCGAGGAGAAACAGCTCATGAGACACACCCGCAGCGCTCTTCATCCCTACTGGTCCTGGATGTGGTACCTGGTGCCGGCGCTCTTTTTCTACTCCCTCTTCATGGCCTGGCCCATGTTTAAATCACTGGAACTCAGCCTGTACACGGGGAGCGGTTTCAACCTGGATACCTTTATCGGCTTCGACAACTACCGGCGACTCTTTGGCCAGGGTGTGGTTGCAGAGCGCTTCTGGGGAGCCTTCAGGAACACCTGGATCTTCTTTGCCGTTCACATGGTGGTGCAAAACTCCCTGGGGCTCCTCTTTGCCACCATCCTGAGTTCCTCCAGCCTTCGCGGAGCCCAGATATACCGGACCATCATATTTATCCCCGCCACCCTGGCGATCGTCGTCACGGGATTCCTCTGGCGGCTCCTCCTGAACCCCCAATGGGGTTCGGTGAACATCATCCTGACCGCCCTGGGCCTGGACGCCCTCGCCCTGCCCTGGCTGGGCCTGGAAGCGACCGCCCTGATCACTATTTCGCTCGTATCGAGCTGGCAGTGGGTGGGTATCCCCACCATGATCTTCCTCAGCGCGCTTCAGAACATCTCCGAAGACCTCTTCGAGGCTGCAGAAATAGACGGTGCCGGGAACTGGACAACCTTCTGGCGGATCAAGATGCCCCTGATCTGGCCCATCATGGGAGTTGTCTCGATTCTCACCTTCACAGCGAACTTCAACGCCTTCGACGTGGTCTTTGCCATGGCCGGGGCAAACGGCCCGCCCAATTTCTCCACGGACATCCTGGGAACCTATTTCTACCGCGTAGGAATCGCCGGCCAGCACCCCGTGGGGATCCCCGATATGGGGCTGGGGGCTGCCGTGGCATCCTTCATCTTTCTGGTGCTCTTCGTGGGAGTACTGGTCATCCGCAGCGTCTTTCGGGACAAGGAGGAACTCTAGCCATGGGAAAAGTACACGTCCGGGGCCGAAACGTCTGGTCCCACCTGATCCTGATCACCTGGTCCGCCCTGGTCATGGTTCCCCTCTGGATCATGGTGGTGAACTCCTTCAAGACCAGACTCGCCATCTATCGCAGCCCCTTCGGCCTGCCCAACCCCTGGACCGTTCAGGGATACCTGGCGGTCTTCACGGGGTCCAGTTTCCCCCGCTATTTTCTGAATAGCATCATGATCACCTCCGCTTCGATCGGCGTGATCCTGCTCTGCGCTTCTCTCGCCGCCTACGCGATCGCCCGGTGGAACAGCCCCCTCTCCAAGGGAGTCTTTCTCTTTTTCCTGGCGGGACTGATGGTGCCCATCAGGATCGGCAGCATCAACCTGCTGATCCTCATCAGGGATCTGGGGCTTATGGACCAGCTGATCGGTCTGCTCCCCATCTACGTGGCCATGGGAATGCCCGTGGGAGTCTTTGTCCTCACCGAGTTCATCCGTACCGTCCCGGCCGAACTTACCCAGGCAGCCCACATCGACGGTGCCAGCCGGCTTCGCATCTTCCTGCAGATCATCCTGCCCCTCACGCGCCCTGCCATGGCCACGGTGGCGATCTTTAACCTGGTGGTGCTCTGGAACGACCTCTGGTTCCCCCTGATCTTTATTCGNTCCGAGACCCGGCGAACCCTGATGCTGGGGGTGACCAGGCTCTTCGGCCAGTACCAGACGGACTGGACCAGGATACTCTCAACCCTGACCATCGCCACGGTTCCCATCATTCTGCTCTACATCCTGATGGCCCGGCAGTTCATCCGGGGTCTCACGGCGGGAGCGGTGAAAGGATAGCCCGATGCCAGGGATCATTGCTCCCCGATGATCCCTGGCGGGAGGCCCCCGGACGGGTGATTTTTCCCCTCTCCTGTGCGATCATGGGAGCATGACAGAACGAATAATTACCCTGGGGGCCCACGTAAGCGCCGCCGGGGGCGTCCAGAACGCTCCCGGGAACGCCCGGGCCATTGGCGCGGGAGCGTTTGCGCTCTTTACCCGGAACCAGCGGCGCTGGCATTCCCCTGGCTATACCACGGAGACAATTACCCTCTTCCGGCAGGCCCTGTCGGACCAGGGCTTTGCACCGGCACGAGTCCTCCCCCACGCGGGATATCTCATCAACCTCGGCTCACCCGATGAGGAGGTCCGGGAAAAATCGATCCGGGGTCTCGCCGACGAGCTGGAACGGACGATCCAGCTGGGGCTGGAACTCCTGAACTTTCACCCGGGGACATCCAAGGGCCAGCTGGACGAGGCCGCCACGTGCAGACGAATCGCCGACGGGATCGATCAGGTCCTGCGCAGCGTGGAAGACACCAGAACGGCCCCGGCGCGGCTCGTTCTGGAAAACACTGCAGGCCAGGGAAACAATATGGGAGCCACCTTCAGTCAGCTGGCCCGGATCATAGCGGCCAGCGCCTTTCCCGACCGCCTTGCTGTCTGTGTGGATACCTGTCACGCCTTCGCTGCGGGGTTTGACATCCGCACCGCCACCGGGTGGGACGCCCTCATGGCAGACCTGGAGAATACACTGGGGCTGGAACGGCTGGCGGGGCTCCACCTGAACGACTCCCTGGGCGCCCTGGGCAGCAAAAAGGACCGTCACCAACCCATCGGCGAGGGGGAGATAGGACTGGAGGGGTTTCGGGCGATCATGAAGGACCAGCGCCTGGACGGGCTGCCCCTGATCCTGGAGACCCCCGACCCCGAGGGCTGGCCCCGGGAGATAGAACTGCTCCTGGAGATGAGCCGGAGCTGACCCGCAGCAGTGGCTGATCCGTAGCAGCGGACAGACCCGCAACAGGAACAGACCCGCACCGGTGCGAAACCGGAGCGGGCTCACCAGCCCTGGACCAACCCGCACTGGAGTTGCCTCCCGCCGGGGCCAGGCTACAGCGAAGGCCGCCCCCCTGCGTCAGGAGCGGGGCGGTCTCCCCCGGCTGTGTTTCCCGGGCCGCCCCTCCCCTGGCCGAATCCTGAAACGGTAGAGCTCGCAGGCGATCCCCCCGTTATACAGGGGCGTGCGCCCCAGAATGTTCAAACCCGTTCGCCGGATCAGCTTCGGCTCCGAGCACAGAATCCAGACGGAACACCCCTGGAGATGTTGCCGGAGCAGCTTCCCCATATCGCTGTAGAGCAGCGCCAGATCAGCCGGATTGAGCCGCTCCCCGTAGGGAGGATTTGTCACCACGGCGATCTCCGCCTCCTGGCGGGAACGTTCCCGGGGAAGCCCCCGGAGAACATCCCTGGCCCGGGAGATCATCTCCGGCAGGGTCTGGCGCACATCACCGGAGGAGAAGGAAATACGCGGCTCCATCCCCGCCCGGCGGGCGTTGCGGCGGGCTGTCTCCACCAGGGAATCATCCAGATCGGCCGCGAATATCCGGGGAGGCCCAACAACGGCCGACGACCGGAGAGATGGTGCGGGGGGAACAACCCCCGGCCATCGCTCCATGGCAAAACTCCGGGAGGGCCCCTGGGGAGGAAGCTCCGCCGAAAGCAGCGCCGCCTCGATCGCGATCGTGCCGGAACCGCAGAAGGGGTCGATCACCACGGCGGGATCACCCGCCTCGAGGAGCATCGCGGCAGCCACAGTCTCCCGCAGGGGTGCCTCCCCCGCCTCCCTGCGGTAGCCCCGTTCGTGGAGGGGAGAGCCCGCTGCATCGAGGGAGACCGCACCGTGACCCCGGGAATCGACAAAAATGACAACGGGAACGTCGGGATTCTTCCGGTCCACCGAAGACCGCGTGCCCTGGAATACCTCGCGCTGACGGTCCAGAATCGCGTCCTTCAGCCGCATCGCCAGATACCGGTGATCTCCCAGCACCTCGGACCTGGTAGAGGCGGTGATGGCGAAAGTTGCTGAGGGAGGAAGAACACGCTCCCAGGGAACGGAGCGCATCCGCCGGTAGAGATCGTCGTAACTCCCCACCTGAAAGCTCTCCAGGGGCACAAGAAGACGCGAAGCGGTCCTGAGGGAGCGGCAGAGCAGATGGGCATCCCCCAGAGATCCCCCGATCTCCACCGCGCCGGCCCCCTGAACCCGGCCGGAGAACCCCAGGGATTCGACCTCCCTGACCAGAAGCTGCTCCATCCCGCCGGCGCAGGTCGCCACCAGAACCGACGTCTCGGGCAACCCCTGCCCCGGATCGGGGCGGGATTTTTTCTTGAGGATTACCTTGCGCTGCATCAGGGGGAATCCCTTCCGGAGAGGTCGGTCTCCGACTGGCCCCTGTGGCCTGAGGGATTTTTTCGCTGTGGTGACCCCGATCCGTCCCGTTTCTTCCGGGAACTCCTGGTGAGAAGCGTCATGAAGATGATCCCAACTCCGATAAACATTAACAGTCCTGGCATATCCCCAGTCTAGCACCAGAAGGACCGGGGAGGCGATATCCCTGAAAAAGATTATCTTCTTTGATAGACTGGGTTCCGATAAAGGAAAGACTGTCTATGCACCATTGGTTGAATCAACACACACATCTTCCACTATCCGGGGTGTGGCTCATTATTTTTCTGTCGGTCTCNCCGGGCCATCCTGCCCCGGCCTCCCCCGGCCTGGCTCCGGTGGACAAATCCTTCCTGAACTACCAGGACCCGGAGCCCCTGTCGCGTCCGCTGGAAGGGGTCGCGCAACTGGCCGCCCTGAAAGCAGCCTACCCCGACAGGATAGACCGCAAGGAATACCGGAACGGCGACTGGGCGATCCGGGTACAGGGGGAATGGATCTACTGGGCCAACGGCAGACTCCTCCCCGAAAAGGCCCGCTTTTCCTGGGAACGCTTCAACCGCTATCCCTTCTATCTCTACGAAACGGGCCCCCTGGTGATTCCCCAGGTCGACGAAGATCAGGAGGCTCGCCTCAGGGTGCTCCTGGCAGAACAGGAAGAGAACCCGCCCCTGCGCCACCTGGCCTTCCCGGGGGCTCTCTACGGATTCCGCACANCCCGGGAGGCCCGGGCCGCCATGGTGCGCACCGTTTTTCTGGGCCACCCCATCCGGATTCACCCTATGATCCTCGAACCGCTGCAGCGCGTCCAGGAGGAGATCGAAACAGCCCGGGAAAGGGAGCGGGAGGTCAGGGATTTTCTGGACGAACTGATCCGGATCGAGGCCTTTTTCTGGCGCCCCATAGCAGGCACCCAAACGGTCAGCTACCACGGCTTCGGGGTTGCCCTGGACCTGATCCCCCGCTCCTACTACCGTCGCAGCGCNTACTGGCGCTGGTCGGCCCAGGCGGGCATAGAAGAGTGGTGGAACATCCCCGAGGAGCGTCGCTGGACCATTCCCCGAACAATCGTGGATATCTTCGAGCGGCAGGGCTTTGTCTGGGGCGGNCGATGGCTCTTCTTCGACGCCATCCATTTTGAATACCGGCCCGAACTGTTCCTGCTGGCAGAAAAACAGGGGCGATCCTCCGAAGAGAACCGCCCCTGAAGGGGGAAACAGAATCAGAAGCAGATCCCGGAACCGGGATCTGCACCCTGGAGGTTCAGTCCTGAACCTTCTCCANTTTTTTCTCGTCCTTGCGTTTCTTCACAATCGGAGCGGCCACCGCAGCGATTGCAATAGCCAGCATGATCAGCGTAAGCGGACGCTTGTAGAAGCTCTCTATGCCCCCGATGATCAGGGCCTGGCGAAAACTCAACTCGGCCAGGCTTCCCAGGACGATCCCCAGCACCACGGGCGCACAGGGGAAATCGTAGCGCCGGAAGATCCAGCCGATCACGCCAAACACGACGCACACCACCACGGGGTACATGGAGGAACTCACGGCGTAACTCCCCACGATGGCGAAGGTGAAAATGAGGGGATAAAGTATGGTCTTTTTCAGGTCCGTAACCCGAACAAAAAGTCCGGCACCCAGAAGTCCAACCAGGAGGATGAAAGCGTTGGCCATAAACATGGAGGCGAACATTCCGTAGACCAGTTCCGGCTCATCAATGAACATTTCCGGACCGGGGTTCAGGCCGTGAACCAGGAGCGAACCTAACAGTACAGCGGCTGTGGCGCTCCCGGGTATTCCCAGGGCCAACAACGGCACCAGTGCACCACCGGCAGAGGCACTGTTTGACGATTCGGCCGCAGCGACGCCCTCGGGAGATCCCTTCCCGAACTCTTCCGGGTTCTTGCTGAACCGTTTTTCAACATCGTAGGAAATAAATGCAGCAATAGTGCCGCCGGCACCGGGGAAAATTCCGATGAGGGTACCCAGCACACCAGCACGTGTGATGTTTTTCCATACCTTCAGATAGGATCGCAACTTGGGAAGCTTATAGGCNAGCTTGTCAAATTTTTCGCCTTTGGCATAATGCTCAATGTTATGGAAGAGCTCACCCAGGGCAAAAAGCCCGATGATAGCGGGTATCAGGGATAAACCATCAAGAAGACGTATATCTCCAAAGGTGAACCGCTGTGTACCTGCTATGGGATCCATGCCGATGGTGTTCAGAAGAAGCCCGAAGACCACCGCCACCAGAGCCTTTTGCCAGTTCTTTCCACCCATGGTAGCCACCGTGGTGAGGCCCAGTATGGTGAGTGCAAAATACTCCGAGGGCCAGAACTCCAGGGCAACCACAGCCAGGGGCTGGGCAAACAGTATAAGCACAACCGTACCAATAATGCCGCCAAAGACGGAGGCAAAGAGCGAAATACCCATGGCCTCGCCGACGCGTCCCGTTTTGGTCATGGGATAGCCGTCGAAGGCGGTCACCGCCGCCGAGGGGGTACCCGGCGTATTGATCAGAACTGCCGAGACGGAACCACCGTAGTTGGCACCCTTATACGCCCCCAGCAACAGGACCATTCCCAGAATGGGATCCAGCCGGAAGGTCATGGGCAGGAGCAAGGCCACCGCCATGGAGGGCGATATGCCGGGAATCGCCCCGAAGGTGATGCCGGCAAAAACCCCCAGAAGGCACAAGACGACAGCCATGGGGGTGAACATGATTCCAAACCCGCCAGCCAGGTTTCCAAGTATATCAATCATAAGGAGAACCCCTTTCTAGCCTAACAACCCGGCGAAGAGCGCACCCACGGGCAGGCGGACGTAGAGCAACCGGGCAAAAAAGAAGTAGGAAAAGATCATCCACCCCAGAGGAATGGCAATTAATTCTATCTTGCTGCGCGATTCCAGAACCCACATAACTGCCACAAGGAATAGTGCCGAGCTGATGTAATAACCTATAAAACGAAATGAAACGAGGCTGAGTAACAGAATACCGAACACTACGCCCACTCGCCACACGTTGCCTGATTTTTGATCAGGCACCTCGTGACCCTTCCACATGGGAATGAAGGCGAGAAGTATAATCGGAAGAAGCACATAAAACCAAAACCGGGGAACGGTTGCACCGGTAGTTGCCACCGAGGTAAACCGGGGAACACGAAACGAAAAGGTAACAAAGTAGAACAATATCCCAATCCAGAGAATACCAACGAGCACCAGAACCTGCCCCGTATAGGGGTGCAGTTTTTTGAACGGTCTCAGAACCACCCAACCTGATGCGAGTACGATTCCCAGGAACAGTAATTGCATAAGCAAATTCTGCCCTGCAAAAAACCTGCCGATTTCTGCCAATTACGAACCCTCCTTCACATAACGAGGGACAGTAGCCAGATCTGACCCGGCTGCCTGTCCCTTCGTCCTTCAGTAGATGCAGATTCTTCGTGCTGCGCAGTGGCAACACGAAGGAAAAGAATTACATATCAAGCCGATTGAGCCAGTATTCGGTGACCTCGACCGTCCTATCAACGATTCTTCTGAAGTCATCACCAAACACCGCTCTGGGAGCTATCGCGTTTTTGGCGTTGAACTCAATCCAGCGAGGGTGCTCAGCGACCTTGCTTACCAGGTCTTCCATCCAATCAATCATGGCTTGCGGGGTGCCCTGGCGTACTGCCAGACCGCGCCAGATATGCTCGTCGTTCAACTCGGGGTAACCCAGTTCGGCGAAAGTGGGGGAATCCTCAAAGCCGGCCAGGCGCTCGGGAGAAGCTACTGCCGCTACCCACAAGTCACGACCAACCGCGTTGAAGGGGTTACCCATCTGCACATCGGCGGAGCCACTCAGTACTGCTGCGGCACCCAGGGGGCCCGATACAAACGGAACTGCTGCCGCCTCTATCCCCGTGGCATCCCAGATCATGAGCGCTTCAAAGTGCTTGTTTGCTCCCAGTACCGGCACTGCCCAGATCTGCTGCCCCGGCCGGTTTCGGGCATCCTCGATGATTCCCTCAAAGTCCATACCGGCGTCACGATCGCTCTTTCGGATAATGACTGCCGACGGGTCTTTCTGGATCTTGGCAAGCCAGTGATATCCATCGATGTACACGCTCTGATCAAAGTCGTTGGAAATCACATTATTCACGTTCGACATGGCCATAGCGAAGACGGTGTAGCCATCGGCAGGCCGCGCCAGCACCGCATTGGAGGCGTTCATGGTAGCACCACCGGTGACGTTTTCCACTGCGAAGGTCGCATCGGTAAATTCACGAGCGATCTCTGTGAACAACCGCACGGCCACGTCAGTGCCCCCACCGGCACCCACGTGGGTAATAATCGTGATCGGACGGGAGGGCTTCCACTCCGAAGCCTCTTCGGTGGCCGCTGCAGCCCCCGCCTCTTCCCGGGCACACGCCCCCAACATGGTCAGCACAGCCGCCATGGCAAGCGTCGCCAGAACTACTCTCGTCCGGTTCATTCCTTGTTTCATCCTGATATCCTCCTACAGGTATCTCTGCATTCTCTCTGCGACGATCCCCGGGGCTCTCCCGGTGCGACCGTCTCCGTCGCACACCTTCCCCCGTTCATCGGCTAGGGCCGTTCCGCCACCACCGGGAACTCGGGAANGTCCCGGCGCGAACGCACCTCCGATGGATCCTTGCGCCCCGCACTCCACTTCATCTCTGTAAATCTGCGGTTAAACTCTATGGCAAAACCCGGGCGGTGTCCAATAAAACATCTCGATAGGGGAGAATCGATATTTTTATACCTCTTCCCCCCTCCCGGACTCAGCCAAACCGCTCCTGAAGCAGGGGCTGGAGTTTTTTCCGGGAAATACCCAGATTACCCTGACTGAAACACCGCAGACCCGGAGCCAGGGGACTGGCCTTGAGCTCTTCCGGGGTAATATCGGCCAGATCGAGGCCCTTTTCGTTCAGAAGCTCCTCCAGCTCTTGCAACGCAGCCTCCCGGGGAACCAGCAACAGGAGCTCGCGGGTAAAGTCCGGGGCGGTGTAGGCGATCATCACCAGAAGCATATCCAGCCCCCGGGCGCTCCGATAGGCCTCGAGCCCCTGCACCAGATCGCTGTCCCGGGACGCCCAGTCTTTCAGGGGCAACAGGACCGAGGAGATTCCGATCCGCTCCTTCCCGATCTGCCACTCCTTGTAATCCTTCCGCAGGAGGTCCCGGGTCTCCAGATCGGAGACGTTGAACTTCTCCCGCTGCAAGACCTGGAAGAGCTCGTCCTGCCCCTCCCCTGCCCGGGGGATGAGCAGATCCACCATGGCCTGGTCGTCGGGGGTGGTGCGTTGCGCTGCGGGATCAAGATTGACGGTATCGAGCAAGATCGTTCCCGCCAGCAGCCTGGCCACATCCTGCTCCAGAAGTTCCGGCGCAGCCCCCACGATCTCACGGGCAACCAGGGTAGAAGCAGACCCTGTGGGCTCGATCAGCCGGACCGGAGCGTCCTGGAAGAGCCCCTCGTCGGCGTGATGATCCACCACTCCCCGTACAGCCTCGGCCAGCTCGCTCTGGTGCCCCGCCAGCCGGTTGTGATCCACCAGGGTGAGTTCGAGTCGCCCCGCCCGATGCAGGCCCGCCAGATCGATCTCGTCGATAAAAGAGAGAAGCCCGGGATCTACCCCCGCCTGACGCATCAGAAAAACCGCCTCGGTCCGCAGCTTGTAATCTCCCCGGGGGATGTTGATCACCGGCACGCAGAGGTCCTTCTCTTCGGGACCGGAGCGGAAAAAGGCGTAGACCAGGGCCGAGACCATGGAATCCAGGTCGGCAGCTTCGTTTCCCAGCACACAGTGCAGGGGGTCTCTCCCCGAGGAGACCCTCTCCCGGGTATTGGCCAGACCCTGCAAAAAGCTGGTCCAGGAACGTCTTGGTTCGGACATATCGATTCCTCCTGTCAGATCATTTCAGTCTGTGATATATGCTGTCATGGTCCGTCAGGGCCCGAGTTCCTGTCAATCGAATGCTCCCCGAAGCTGTGAAAAGTTGTTTATCTCAATAAGCAATGATTTTAATTGGCCCTTCCTGCGGGGACTGTGCTAGGGTTTCACCCAATTCAGTATATTTTCANACGAAGGAGAAATAAGCCATGGCAGACGTATTTGCACAAAATAAAGCCACCAGCGCAGCCGAAGCGGAAAAGATTGTACCCCGGGCGGAGTTCAGGGTCTTTGAGCAGGGAATCATCGAGCACGTGAAGAGCAAGATGTGGAACGGCAGAACCGTTCTTTTCAAGGCGCGGCGCATGCCCCTGGAGACGTACTTCCTCTCGGTTCACACCAACGAAGCCAACGTGAAGGTCCGCGACGGCCTGCTGGATATCAAGACCAAGGTAGGCGAGACACCCGAGGGGTACGAGATCTTCCAGCCCCGGGGCAAGTTCCAGTTTCCCGTTCCCCAGGCGGACGTGGCGACGATCCTCTCCCACCTCAAGGCAGAGATCACCCTCACCCAGGACAATTACACCATCGAGGACTTTATCGCGCTCGTGAAAGAGAGCCGGGACCTCACGGCCGTCACGGTGGAGAAGATGCGTTACGGCTTCACCATCGACAACATTATCTGTGAATACGCCCAGGTCTGGCTCAACGGAGCTCTGGTAGAGACGGCCTGCTGCGAGAGCGAGGACTACCAGGGGATGAAGCGGGTTGTGGAAGAACTTGGTCTCTCGGAGAAACCCAACACCAACTACCTGAGAGCTGCAAAACAGGTCGTGGGGATGGCATGACAGCGATGGGAAAGAAAACGGTAGCCGGAGGCGTCTTCGCCTCCCGGGCAAAAACACTGGAGCTGGAGATCGAGCAGTTTCTGGGGCTGGTCGATCAGAGCGCGATGCTCCTGGAAGAGGCGGTGAAAAAATATATCCAGGGAGACCTGGAACTCTTTGAAAAGCAATGTGGCGAGATTGACCGGATCGAGCGCGATGCCGACGACCTGCGCCGCCAGATCAAGCACCGCCTCTACGCCGAGATGCTCATCCCCGATTCCCGGGGTGATGTCCTGGGTCTGCTGGAAAACACCGACAGCATCTGCGATGTGGCAAAGCGGGTGACAACTCATTTCAGCATCGAGAAGCCCGAGATCTANCCCTTCCTGAAGGATGATTTTCTGGAGCTCACCGAGATATGCCGGAAGGCCGTACAGGAGCTGACCCTGGCCGAGCGAGCCTTCTTCCGCGAGCTCTACCGCGTNACGGAGCANCTGGACAAGGTNCACTTCTGGGAGCACCAGGCCGACGAGGTGGAGGACCGGCTCAAGCGCAAGGCCTTCGAGTCTCCCGATATCAAGGAGTTCAGCAAGCGGGTTCACATGCGNNNNTTCGCCGAGCGNATNTCNCNCCTGGCCGATGANGCCGAGGCGGTNGNGGANCGNCTGGCGATCTCCNCNATCAAGCGGACCCTGTAAGGGGGCGCGGCGATGGGAGGACTAATCTTTCTGACCAGCGGCCTCTACATGGGCTGGTCTNTGGGCGCCAACGACGCGGCCAACATTTTTGGCACCGCCGTGGGAACNCGCATGGTGAAGTTCCGCACGGCGGCGATCATCTGTATCATCTTTATCACCGCCGGGGCGGTCTTCAGCGGGGCCGGTGCGGCCCACGGTCTGGGAGCTCTGGGGGCGGTGAACGCCCTGCCGGGGTCCTTTGTGGTCTCGCTCTGCGCGGCCTTCACGGTGATGTGGAT
>NZ_KB891698.1:68764-76234 GCF_000373545.1 Alkalispirochaeta alkalica DSM 8900 | reverse complement strand
ACAGAGGAGGAACCACTATGGCGGAACCGGCCAAACACGCTCCCATTGAAGACATCAGCACCCTGGGATACCACAAGCAGCTCGCCCTGGGCGTGCAGCACGTCTTTACGCTCTTCGCATCCACCGTTCTGGTACCGATCATCACGGGCCTCGATGTAGGCGTGGCCCTGGTGATGTCCGGCACGGGAACCCTGCTCTTTCACATGATCACCCAAAAGAAAGTCCCCGCCTACCTGGGTTCTTCCTTCTCCTTCATCGCTCCCATCCTGCTGGCNGGGGAGATGTACGGCCTGGCAGCAGCCCGGGGAGGCATCGTCGTTGCGGGACTGATCTACGCGATTCTGGCAGGGNTGATCTCCAAGTTCGGTCCCGAGAAAATCCTGCGCTTCTTCCCGCCCGTCGTCACAGGCCCCATCATCATCGTCATCAGCATGACCCTGGCACCCAACGCGATCAACATGGCCTCCCAGGACTGGCTCCTGGCCCTGATAACCCTGGCGGTGATCATCGGCGTNGCCTCCTATTCCCGGGGNTTCTTCAAGATCATCCCCGTCATCGTCGGCCTCGCCGTGGGCTATATCGTGGCGGCCCTCCTGGGGCGCGTGGACTACACGGCGATCACTCAAGCCAGCTGGATCGGGGTCCCCAACTTCGAACTTCCCTCGTTCAACATCGGNGCCATCGCCATCGTCGCACCGATCGCCCTGGTNACAGTGGTTGAGCACGTGGGCGACGTACTCGCCATGAGCGGCGTGGTCCGGAAAAACCTCTCGGTCGATCCCGGACTGGGACGAACCCTGTTGGGTGACGGAATCGCCACCTCTTTCTCGGCCTTTCTGGGGGGACCAGCCAACACCACCTACTCCCAGAACACCGGTGTCGTGGCCCTTACCAAGGTCTACGATCCCAAGGTGATGCGAATCGCTGCGGTGATCACCATCATGATCGGCCTGATCCCCAAACTGAACGCCTTCACCAGCACCATCCCCACCCCCGTTATCGGAGGAGCTGTGGTGGTTCTCTTTGGAATGATCGCCTCCATCGGTGCCCGAACGCTGGTGAACAACCGGGTGGACTTCTCCAAGACCCGGAACATGATCATCGGCGCGGTGATTCTGGTCTTCGGACTCGGCGGAGCCGTGATTCCCATCGAGATCGGGATCGTGAAAGTCAATATCGTGGGCATGGCCCTGGCAGCGATCGTGGGGATCGGACTGAACATCATCCTTCCCAAAGAAGAAGACGACGCCGCCGAGCTGAAACTCTAGCATCCGATACCCGGGGGGCTCCGGCCCCCTCGGGGTTTGGGGAAGACCACGGGTTGACCAGACAATTGTATTTGCTTATATTGCCAATTACACAGCCTGAATTGAGGGAGGAACAGACAATGAAGATCCAGATTCTGGGACCCGGCTGCGCCAACTGCACAAACCTGGAAAAGAATGCCCGGAGAGCAGCAGAAACCCTGGGCATCCAGGCGGAGTTCGAAAAAATTACCGACCTGGACCAGATCATGGAAATGGGCGTCCTGCGGACCCCCGGCCTCGCCGTGGACGGCAGGGTTGTCCAATCGGGCAAGGTCTTCTCCGCCGAAGAGCTCGCCCAGGCCCTGACCCCGTACATCAACCAGCCATCTGAGTAACCATCAGCACCCCGGAGCGGGCCCCTGGTCACCGCCCCGCCTGGAAAGGATACCCCCATGATTCCCCTGAGAAAGCTGTGGCAGGAGCCAAAAAACCGCCTCCTGGCCATGATGACGGTCCTCTTTCTCGCCGCCTTCTTTATCCCCTGGGAGGCCCCTCGCCTGGCGGCAGCGGTGCAGGAATCGTTCCTGTTGCTCAATTATTACGCCCGGGAACACGTGCTGCTCTGCCTGATTCCCGCNTTCTTTATTGCCGGCGCGATCACGGTCTTTCTGGACCAGCAAGCCGTTATTCGCTATCTGGGGCCGGAGGCGCCAAAGCTTCTTGCCTACGGGGTCGCCTCTGTGTCAGGCACAATTCTTGCGGTATGCTCCTGCACCGTTCTGCCCCTCTTCAAGGGTATCTACAAGAAGGGGGCTGGCCTGGGCCCCGCCGTGAGCTTTCTCTACAGCGGACCAGCCATCAATATTCTCGCGATCATCCTCACCGCCAAGGTGCTGGGCCTCCAGCTGGGGGTCGCCCGGGCCGTGGGGGCAATCGCCTTCGCCTTCATCATTGGCCTGGCCATGCATTTGATTTTTCTCAAGGAGGACCGGGAACGCACCACCAACGCGGCGATGTTTCAGGGTGACGGGAATCAGGACCGGTCGCTCCCCCGCATGGGGCTCTATCTTGGGTCCATGATCGGTATTCTGGTCTTCCTCAACTGGGCTCCTGGCGATGGAACCCCGGGCTGGTGGGAGACGCTGCACCGGTTTCGTCTGGTGATCGCCGGCGGCTTCGGGGTGCTTCTTTTGTATATGCTGGTGCGCTGGTTTACCCGGACCGAGCTGGAAAACTGGGTGGCCGCGACCCGGGACTTCGCCGTACAGATCCTTCCCCTGCTCTTTGCCGGTGTCATGGTGGCGGGGTTTCTCCTGGGCAGGCCCGGTGAGATGGCCCTGATCCCCGAGGAGTGGATCGCCCGGGCCGTGGGCACCAACTCCCTGGCGAGCAACCTCTTTGCCTCTCTGGCGGGGGCCCTGATGTACTTTGCCACCCTCACGGAGGTGCCCATTATGCAGGGGCTCCTGGGGGCGGGGATGAATCAGGGACCTGCTCTTGCACTCCTTCTGGCAGGACCATCGCTCTCGGTGCCGGCTCTGCTGGTGATCGGCGACGAACTGGGGCCGCGCAAGACCCTGACCTACGTGGCGCTGGTGGTTGTTCTCTCCACTCTGGCCGGCATGATCTACGGAAGTCTGGTGGCGCTGTAGCCGCACCGGAACGGGATACGCCGGGAGAGGACCTGCATCAGCCCAGGATCCGCGCCACGAACTCCTCGCTCTTCGCCCGAATCTGGTCACGGATCGGCCGCACCCAGGCGAGCTTCTCTTCCATGGTACCGGTGGCCTTCGATGGGTCCGGGAAGGGCCAGTGGAGCCGTTCCTCCTCGGCCGGAAAGATCGGACACCGCTCGGCCGCTTCCTTGTCGCAGACAGCAATCACGTAATCAAAACGCTCGCCAGCCCTGTGCAGATCGAAGACGCTCCGCGTAGTTTTGCCGGTTATATCGATCCCGTCTTCCTTGAGCAACTCCACTACAACCGGGTTGAGGGCACCCGGCTCGATTCCGGCGCTCACAACCTCCAGGCGGTCCCCGGCGGCGAGACGGATAAATTCTTCCGTCATCTGGCTTCGGGCGCTATTGTGTATACAGATAGCCAATACTCGTGGTTTCACCNTCATNTTTCATCCTTTCCACGGCAGTGTTTCGAACCCGTGGGAAAAACCATACCATAAAAGTCATATACCCGGCCAGATCCAGCCAGATCCAGNCAGATCNAGNCAGATCAGGACGGCACAGTATGGTCCGTACCCGGGCGTGCGGAAACATCTACCGGGATCTGCTGAAGGAGTATCCCAGGGATATGGTGAAAACCGTCACATCCTCCTCGTGCTGCACGATGGAGCTGAGCGAGAGATTAAGCGGACCGATCAGCCGGGGATCGGTCCGGGATCAATCCGGAAAANAAGACTGCCTGGCTACTGGTCCGTCCGAGTCACCCCGTCAGGGCCTCCTGCCAGGCAGCAGAGAGGGTTATTCGAAACTTTCGTACACGGCCTGACGAATCTCCTGGGCAGCGTTGTAGGCGTAGTTTTCCACCAACTTNTGCTGGGAATCGTTCACCGTAACGGTGAAAGAAGGAGCATCGTACCGGACGTCCCGGGTTTTTGCCGTGACCAGGTTGTCATTCCGGTCGTAGGTGCGAATACGGAAGGTCGCCGAGATGCTGCGGATCACATCGTTGTCAGAGACCTGGATCACCGGGTTNGCGATTCTCACCTCGGTCTTGAACATGTAATCAGCACCGGTACGGCGGTCCTGAACCTTGAAGATGCCATCGGAAACAATATCCTCGATGAGCTGGTCCCGAATGCTCTGGGAAAGACCCGATGCGTAGCTGTAGCGCCAGATGCCGCCGGCTACCTCAAAGTCNATGTAGATGGTCTGGCCTTCCCACTCGGGCCGGGCCGTGGGAACATACTCAACCCGCTCTATCTCCGTGGGCTTGAATATCTCCGAGAGCGACTCACAGCTGCNCAGAACGAGAGCTCCCGCAAGAAGAACCAATCCAGTCAGCAAACGCCCCCGCGCTGTACACCTTGTACTCATACACGCCTCCTCATGACCCGGGCTGCTCCCGGGTGTTTGACAGTAGTATCTCCCGGAAATGCTACTGCCACCGGGGGCGCGCCACAATTGGCCGATCAGCCAGGAAAAGCGAAGANCCCCGGGGAAGCTAGAAGGGGTTCACCATCCCCAGGTGGATCGCCCGGGCCACGCTTTCNACCAGCGAGGAGGTCCCCATTTTTCCCGATACACTCTCGCAGTGGCGCTTGATGCAGGATTCGCTCACCGAGAGAAGGTCTGCCACCTCTCCCTTTGACTTGCCCCAGGCGAGCCAGAGCAGGACCTCCCGTTCGCGCGGTGTGAGACCGGGTACAGAAAGCTGACGGTTCTCCCTCGTCCTCACCCGATCGAGCTGATTCTGCCTGGCCAGGGTATCCTGTAAAAGGGAGTAGGCCGTCTGAAAGTGAACGGCTCCTGTCTTGAGCGTCGCCAGGGCTGCCCNGTCGGCTCTCATCTCACCCGTGGANGTAGCCAGGCCGAACCCGACGATCATCCCCCGGGGCCGATNCANCGAGAAACCGNCCCCATCGATNATGGAAAACTCCCGGGCCTCCTCCATGACCTGCCGCGACNGGCGTGGAGAAAAGCGCTCCACGGCCTCGCTCCAGGTAAAGGGCCGGTCGTCGATCCGGGCCATGGCGCAGACGGGGTCGTGGTCATAGTGCTGTGCCGCTACATACCGGTCCAGCCAGTCCGAAGAATAGTTGCTGATGTTCTCCAGGGCCGCNTCCCTCATCTGGCAAGGTTCGCGACAGGAAACATCACCGATCATGAACTGATCGAAGCCGAACTCCTTGATGAACCCCAGGAAGTGGCCCAGCAACTCCCCGGGAGCAGAGGCCCGAAGACAGCCCTCCACAAAGGAGGGAAGCCCGCGAAAGAGGGCCCTCCCGGTCATACTGTTTTCTCTTTCATGGAATGCAAATTATAGAAACCTTTGCCAGCTACTGCAAGAAAAACCTCCCCGCTTCCCTTGTAGCCCCGCCTTTCTTCAGATAAACTGACCGTACCGTTATGTTTACCTATGTTCTCTTNCTTCGCGCCTATCCGGCCCACGTGGGGTTCGGCTTTGTCCTCACCTTCTTTTCCAGTTTGGGCCAGACCTTTCTCATCTCTCTCTATGTGCCCCATATTCTGGCTGATTTGGGCATCTCCAACAGCGCTTTTGGTGGTATGTACGCCATCGCCACCATCGGATCGGCCCTCCTGCTCATTCAGTTCGGTGGCCGCATCGACCGGCGGCCCCTGCCGGGGTATGTTCTCAAGACCATCGTGATTCTGGGAGGCGCCTCAGTTCTCCTGGGCCTCACCCGTCACACCCTGATGCTGCCCTTTGCGCTTCTGGGGCTCCGCTTCGGTGGCCAGGGGCTCATGAGTCACATCAGCCAGACCACNCTGGGCCGGTTCTTTCAGGAGGACCGGGGCAAGGCCCTGAGCCTGGCATCCCTGGGATTTCCCGCCGGAGAGATGATTTTTCCCCTGGTNATAGCCCTGCTGATCCCTCTTGTGGGATGGCGCGTGAGCCTGGGAATAAACGCTGCGGTGCTTCTGGGCGTNCTCGCTCCCGCTCTCTGCTTCTTTCCTCTGAACGACTTCGAGCGGGCCAAGGTACAAACAGCCTCGGACGCAGCCGCCCGCACCGGCATTTCCCGGCGGGCGATCCTGACAGACCCGGCCTTCCGCAGGATCGCCCCCTCGGCCATCTTTCTGGGGTTCTCCAACACGGCGGTCTTCTTTTATCAGCTGGTCCTCGCCGAGAACAGGGGCTGGCCGGTGGCCTGGTACAGCGCGGTTTTTTCCGGCTACGCTGCGGCGCGCTTCGCCTTCGGGCTCCTGGGGGGCCTCCTGGTGGACCGGTTCACGGCCCGAAGGCTCTACGCNCTTCACTTTCTGCCCATGGTGCTGGGGCTCCNGGTTCTGGCATCATCGCCGGACCGTTGGGTTGCTCTGGTCTTTCTGTGCTGCGCCGGCATCTCTCTGGGACTTCACAGNCCCATAAAAGCCGCAGTCATGGCCGAGGTTCACGGCACAGCCAACCTGGGAGCGGTCCGCAGTGTGTATACCTCATTTCTGGTGGGNGGGACCGCCCTGGGTCCCATGGTGTTCGGACTGCTNCTGGATCGGGGCGTCTCTTTTGGTGCTATCCTGACGGGAACGGCCCTGATACTGGCCCTGACGGTACTGCCCTCGATCGCCCTGGCCTTTCCCGCCTGGGAGAGGGGCTCCCTCTGTTCAGCCAGAACNGCCCGCTAAACCGGCCGGGGGGAGCTTAAGACCCTCACACAAGTGTGGTGAGCCCAAACGCCGGGTCGCCACCACGTGTTGTGCAGCATCAATTGCGGCCTTGTTGATGAGCACATTGTCGGGGGCCTCAAATGGTGTAGGCATTCAGAATCTCCTGNCGCCCTTCATTGAACTCCAGGTACAAGCCTAAAAGGTTTGCNGCATATAACGCCGCCGCTCCGGGGTCCCTCGAGTAGAGCTGGATACCGGTGTGCAGCACCTCGTTGGCATAGACAAGGTTTCTCGATGACAGCATTCCGAGATCGACCTGCCGCCCAAGACGGTACGATAATGCTGCGGCAATNCGAGCCCTCTCCAGCTCGGAGAGCTGNATACCTGGCTGNGCCATGAGGGCTATGTCGATATCACTGTCGGCCCGCAGGCGCCCCGAGGCCGCGCTGCCCAAAAGATACATTGCCAGGATACGCTGATCTGCAGCAAGCTCGGCAGTAACGGCATCCCGAATCCCCTGATACATTGCCTGTGCATTGTGAGAGTCCCTCTGTGANTCCGGTACCTGCAGCATACGTGAAGGGTAATGGATCGCCGGTTCAATGTCGACATGGCGCGCTGATCGCTTGAATGCGGCAACTCCAGGCGGATCTCCTTTCTGGCAGGAGGAGTGGTGGCAGGAANAACCCGCTAANCCGGCCACTGAACCNGCCGGNAGAATTTTTCCCCCATCCTTGCAGGCCGGGAAGAGCTGGCCTAGACTGGTACCCCTGAGGAGGATCCCATGAATGTNTCNCAGGAAATGATGAGCGCCCTGGTAGGGGCCAGCATTCTGATCGGGGCGATCCAGTGTTTTCTGGGCTACCGCGTCTTCAAGATTGTCCTGGCCATTACGGGGTTCCTCGCGGGAGCTCTCGT
>NZ_KB891698.1:0-68379 GCF_000373545.1 Alkalispirochaeta alkalica DSM 8900 | reverse complement strand
GCTCTATCTCTTCGGGGTCTTCTTTATTGGCGCTCTTCTGGGGGCCGTCCTGGGGGTTGCCTTTTCTGCCCTGGGAGGGGTTGCGCCGGAACCGGTGGTTCTGCTTGTCCTGGCCGCNGCCACGGGTATCGCAGCNCTCCTGCTCCAGCGGATCATGATCATTCTTTCCACCAGCTTTGCCGGTTCCTGGAGCATGGTCATCGGATCGGCCTATTTTGTCACGGGCCGGGTCAATCCCGCCGATATGGAGGGACTCTTCCGGCTGGACCAGAGATTGCTCTATCTGCTGATGGGGAGCTGGGTGCTCCTGGGAGCTGCCGGGACGGTGGTTCAGCTCAAGACAACTAAAGCCCGCTCGCGTCAGGGAAACTAACCCTGAATTGACGGCCCGCCCGGGCCATGGTATTGTCAGACAAGATCCGTATACGCGATACGAGGTCAGGGAACCCGGTGAGAATCCGGGACAGTCCCCGCTACTGTGTTCGGTGAGAACGTTGGCACAGGCCACCGCAAGGGAAGGCGCCAACCGACGAAGACCCGTAAGTCAGGAGACCTGCCCCGTCGCGAAACACCGTACGGCCTCGGAGGAAGGCGTGACGAGACAACCCCACACAGACCCTCACGATCGGTGTGTATCCTCTCCTTGTGCCGGAGAGGAGGTGCCCAGGCACGGTCAACCATGATACGGCCACTACCGGAACCACACAGGGCCCCGCCCACTGCGGGCATACCGCAGGCGCAGAGCGGCGCACCAACGCAGCACACACCAACTCAACAAAGAAACGAAAAGGAACACACACCACCATGAAACACTATCTCTTGGGATTGCTCCTCCTGGCAGCGCCAGGGGTCCTTCTCTCCGCGCAGAATCAGGAGAAGGACCGGGAGGAAGAGCAGAAACCGGCCACCATCGAGGTGGTTGTCACGGCAGACCGGATCCTCACCGAAATAGTCTCCACCGCCGCCAACGTCACCGTTGTAACGGAGGAGGAGATCCGCAGCTCCGGCGCAACAAACCTCCCGGAACTGCTGGACCGCCAGGCGGGAGTCTCCTTCCGGAGCTTCGCCAATGCCCCCCAGGCCACGGTAGACATGAGAGGCTTTGGCGAGGGGTCTGCCATGCGGGTTCTGGTCCTGGTTGACGGGCGCCGCCAGAATAACCCCGATATGTCAGGGATTAACTGGCTGGGAATCCCCCTGGACTCCATAGAACGGATCGAAATACTCCGCGGAGGCGCCAGCGCGCTCTACGGCAACCACGCCCTGGGAGGCGTGATTAACATTATCACCAAAACTCCCTCGCCAGAGGTTCCCCTGGAACTGACGGGGTCTCTCGCACTGGGAAGCAACCTGGAAAACCAGGAGCGGCTGAACCTCTCCCTGGCCCGGGAGCGCTCCCGTCTGCGCGCCTCGGTCGAGCATTTCTCCACCGATGGCCACCGGGACCGTTCAGCCTACCGGGCGCTCAACTTCTCCATGGGCGCTCTTTTTGATCTCTCCGATACCCTGGAGGTGGGCCTCAGCGGTCGCTACGGCAATATCTTTTACGAGATGCCGGGCAGCCTCACCAAAACAGAGTACAAGGAGGACCCAAGCGATGCCACCAATACCGGTGACGAGGCCACGGAGCATCACTTTGGCCTGGACCTGGATCTGGTCTGGTACCCCACCCCGCTTGCACGGGCCGAGATCGCTCTGGGCTACGCGGCGAAACTAGTGGAGACCGATACAGAAAGCTGGGGCACCTACACCGACAGGGATCTTCACACCTTCACGGCATCGCCGGCGCTCATTCTGAACTGGGATCTGGGAGCAGTGCCCCTGCGGACCCGCCTGGGGCTGGACTGGTCCTGGGCACGCCAGGAGATCACCGCTTGGGAGACCTCAAGCCGCAACACGAAGGAGTACCGGGCAGATCTCTCCCAGTGGACCCTGGGAACCGTGGCCTCCACCACGGCCTACGTGACAGAGCAACTCGATCTGGGGGGAACCCTCCGCTACGACCGCAGCACCATCGGTGCCGAAAAAGACGAGGCAGGGATCGACAGCGACACCACCCACCAGGCCCTGGTCTTTGACCTGAGTGCGGTCTACCGTCCCCTGGAGTACGCCAAGGTCTTTGTCTCGGGAGGAACGCTCTTCCGCTATCCGGCCCTGGACGAACAGGCCTCAGTACAAGGCTTTCAGGAGCAGTTCATGAGCGATCTGGACCCGGAGCGGGGGTTCACTCTGGAAGCAGGAGGGGGACTCTATCTGGGGGCGCTCCTGCGGCTGGACGCCAGCCTCTACTGGATGGAGATGGAAGACGAGATCGCCTGGTTTACTGACCCTGTTACGTGGGAAGGTGAAAACAGAAACCTCGACAAGACCCGCCGACTCGGGGGAGACCTGCAGATACAAAGCGAACCCCTGGAACAGCTCCGCATATCTGCGGGCTACAGCTACGTTATGGCCACCTTTGCGGGGGGGGACAACAAGGACAAGGAGATCCCTCTGGTTCCCAACCACAGCCTGGACGCCCAACTGGCGGTGCGGCTCCTTCCCGAGCTGGGCCTGGAGTTCGGTCCGGCCCTCACCTTCCGCAGCAGGTCCTATCGCAGCGGAGATGACGCCAACACCCAGGACCGGGTGGATGAGTACCTTCTGACCGATCTCTTTCTGCGCCTGCGACCCCGGGGACTCCCGGGAGATCTGGCGGTGAGCGCCGAGGTGAAAAACATCTTCGACGAGACCTACGCGCCCCTCGTGTTCTACAACGCGTGGGGGGACGATGGGTACTACCCCGCCCCGGGCCGAACCTTCCGCCTGGCCGCGTCCTACCGGTACTAGCAGTCTGGTACACGCGGCTGATACGGGGCAGGCCGGTATCACCAGACCGGTCGGCACAGACAGCCCGGGAGAGAGGAGAGCGAAAGGAGATGCACCCACCAAACCGACCGGGTTCACCCCGGAGCCGTCGCCTCGCGACAGCTCTGGGGCTCTCCCTGGCTCTCCATCTTCTGGTTTTCGCCGGGGTGCCCCTGATCCCCGGCGTTTCCCCTGCCTCAGCAGACCCTGATTCTCCCACAGTTCTGACGGTACAGTTCCGCCACCTCCAGCCCCCGGATCCTGCTGCATCGTCTCCCCCGGGCACGCAAGCCCGGAACAAACCCGCCTCCGGGGAACCACCACGGCCGTCACCATCGGAAGAGCCTCAATCGGCAGAGCCGAAACCGGCAGATCCTTCGCCACCCCCGGAGCCGATCCCGAAACCAATCCCGCCGCCCCGGAATCAGGACACCTCCCCGGCCCCGGCAGAAATCGAACCGCTCCTGACAGATCCGACCGTGGCAGATCCTCCTCTGGTTGATTCTGGGCTGGTGGATTCTCTCCTGGCAAATCCAGCCCGGGGAGATCGGGACCAGACCTCTTCTCACCAATCAGCGCCCGCCCCGGAAGGGCCACCTGCCGGCCCGCGCGTCCACGAACCCCGCCCCGTTGATCCCATCGTTCCCTCCTATCCCCTGGCAGACCGGCGCCGTGGAATCGAGGGTGAAGTATTAATCCGCGTGGTGATCTCTGCCCGGGGAACACCCCTGAAAACGGAGGTCCTCCGCCCCGGTCCCAGCCGGAGCCTGACCCGGGCTGCCCTGGATGCGGTCGAGTCGGCGCTCTTTCACCCGGGAACCATCGATGACACCCCCTCGGAGATGGATCTGCAGGTCCGCATCGTCTTTACCCTCTCCAGCACCTGACCCCCGAACATTTCCTCGACCTTTCCCGGCCTCGGTGCGTATACTTGAGGGCACGAGATAAAAAACACGGAGCACCATCAGGGAGGACGATCATGCCGACACACCACCATCCCCTTCGCCCCCTTCTCCGGGCCCTGGTCGTGGCCCTGGCAGGCATCTCCCTGGCAGCCTGCCGCCCCGGNCCCCCGCGAGGTTCCGCGCAAGACCCGGAACANCCCCCGGAGCAGGAACCCCGGCCCGTGCTGGTCGTGGCCGTGGAAGAGGCCCCCCTGGTCCGAACCATCCGGGGGTCCGGCATGGTCTCGGGGATCCGCGAGGCCTCGGTGGTGACCGAGACAGAAGGCCCCCTGCAGCGGGTCTTCTTTGATCTGGGAGATCAGGTCCGGCAGGGCCAGGTGCTCCTCTCCTTCGACACCCGCCGGGAAGAGGCCGAGGTCCTCCAGGCCCGGGCAGATCTGGAACTGGCCAGGATCGAACTCGCTGCGGCGGAATCGCTCCAGGATCGGGGCACCGTCTCCAGAGCCGAGACAGCCCGCCGCCGGGCCGCCCTGAGCGGAGCCGAAGCGCGCCTCACCGATGCAGAAAAACGCTACANCGACCGCCAGGTGCGGGCTCCCATCTCGGGCAGAATCGCCGCCAGGCCCATAGACCTGGAAGAGGGGACCTATCTGGGCCGGGGAGTCCAGGCGGCGCGTATCGTCGANACCAGCCGCTTGCGTACCGAGATCGGCCTGGGGGAACGGGAGATCGCCCTGGTCCGGGCAGGCACGGCGGCACAGGTCCGCGTCCCGGCCTGCTCCGATATCTGGAGAGATGCCCGGGTCTCTGCCGTGGGAGCCGCTGCGGATCCCCGAACGGGAGCCTTTCCCCTTCGGGTTGAATGGGAGAACCCCTGTCCCCTTCGGACACGGGCCGGCATGTCCGTCCAGGTGAGAATCGCTCCCCGGGACACCACAAACTACCTGGTGGTTCCCTCGGAGGCGATCCTTCGCCGGGGAGAGGCGACCTTCCTCTTTCTCCTCAAGGACAACAGCCTGGAAGGGAAAGACACCGCCCTTCTGCGGGAGGTGGAGGTGCTGGAGACCTTTGCGGACCGGGTTGCCCTGGCGGGAGGGGTGAACCCGGGTGATCTCGTGGTGGTAAGCGCCCTCTCGCCCCTCCGCGACGGCGATCCCCTTCGGGCAACACTCCGGGAGAACCAGCGGTGAGCATCGCCAGCCGCTCTGTATCGAACCCCGTCCTGGTGAACATTCTCACCGTGGTCATCCTCGTTCTGGGACTCTTCAGCTATCAGCGGCTCCCCCGGGAGCAGTTCGCCGAGGTGCCCTTCTATTTCATCACCATCGGCGTCCCCTACCCGGGCGTAGCCGCCGAGGACGTGGAGCGGTCCGTCACAATTCCCCTGGAAGACGAGATGGCAAACCTGGACAGGCTGGACCGGGTCAGATCCCAGACGAGGGAGGGCTTCAGCTCGGTGACCCTGGAGTTCGACCAGTCCGTCTCCCGCCGGGAGTTCGACCGCCTCTTTCAGGAGGTTCAGAACCGCTTCAACCGGGTCTCTCTACCCGCAGGGGTCCAGCAGGAGACGATCCAGGAGTTCTCCTCCAACGATTTTCTGCCCGTGATCGAGGTGGTGCTCTCGGGAGAGGGCTCCCCCCGGGAGGGTTCCTACGCCACCCTGGTAGAGACCGCCGAGACCCTGCGGGACCGCCTGCGAACGATCCGGGGAGTCTCCCGGGTGGAGCTGGTGGGAGTCAGGGATCGGGAGATCAGCGTCCGCCTGGACCAGGACCTGCTCGAGGCCTATCAGGTCTCGCTCCTGGAGGTGGTCCAGGCTCTGGAAGAACGAAACGCCACCGTACCGGGCGGGGTCCTGGAGACGGGGGACCGGGAATACCTCCTGCGCACCGTGGGGGCCGTCCGCTCGATCCGGGAACTGGAAGATACGGTGATCCGGGGACCCCGAGGAGCGAAGGGACACAGCCTTCACCTCTCGAGCCTGGGAACGGTTCACCAGGAGTACCGCCGGGATGGAACCCGGGCCCGATTCAACGGCAACCCCGCCGTGGCCCTGCGGATAACCAAGCTTCCCCGGGCCAGTTCCATCGGCATCATCGAGGAGATCCGCCGTCGGGCGGAGTCCTTCGAATCGTCCCTGCCCCGGGGGATCAGCCTGGCCTACTTCAGCGACCAGTCTGTGCCGATCAACAACACCCTGGATGTGCTTCTTTCCAACGCGCTTCTGGGGTTGATCCTGGTGGTGGTGGTGCTCTACGCCTTCCTGGGGCTGCGCAACGCCCTCATGACCGCCCTGGGCATCCCCCTCACCCTGGCCATGACCTTCATGGTCCTCGACGCCCTGGGCGAAACCCTGAACAGCAATACCCTCTTCGGTCTGGTCCTGGTGCTGGGGCTCATCGTGGATCACGCCATCGTCACCGTGGAAAACAGCTACCGCCTTCAGCAGCAGGGACTCTCCCGGCGCGATGCCGCCGTGGCGGGAAGCGATCAGGTGATCCTGCCCGTTCTCGCGGCCACGGCCACCACGGTGGCGGCCTTCCTCCCCCTGGCTTTTCTGCCGGGGGTGGTGGGACGCTTTCTGCGGGTCGTTCCCGTTACCGTTTCCATAGCCCTGGTCGCCTCGGCCATGGAGGCCTCCTTCATTCTGCCCTCCCACTACGCCGACTGGCCGGGCCGGAAGCAGCCCCCCCGCCGCAGGCTCCTCACGACCCTCCAGGACCGGTTCGAGAAACTCCTGCGGAGGCTCTACCGCAGGCGGGGCATCACCCTGACGGTGATCTTCCTTATCATGGTTGCGGTCTTTTCCCAGGCAGGCCGGATTCCCCCGGACCTCTTCGCCTCGGAGGAGGTCTCGCTCTTCTATATCGAGATCGAGATGCCCCCGGGCAGTTCCCTGGAACAGACCTCCCGCACGGCAGCGATCTTTGAGGACCACCTCCTCTCCTCTTCCCGCAGGGGTGACATCAGGGCGGTAAGTTCCTCGATCGGCTTCTCCGGCGGGGGGCGATCGGGAGAGCGCCGGAGCAACCTGGCCCAGATCTCGGTGGAACTCCTCACCCCCCAGGCAGGTCGAGCCGACCCGCTCCGGACGGTCATGGAAGATATCCAGAGAGACACGGCCCGTATAGCCGGCCCCGAGCTGGTGGTCTTCCGGGAGCAGCCCAGCGGCCCCCCCCGGGACGCCCCCGTCTCGTTCCGGCTCTTCGGAGACGATCTTCAGGCTCTCCGCCAGGCCTCGGAGCGCTTCCGGCTCCACCTGGAGCAGTACCCCGAGCTCTACAACATCACCGACAACTTTGACCGGGGCACCCCGGAGGTTCGCATTACCGTAGATCACCAGGCGGCAGCCCGCTACGGCCTGAGCATCCAGCGAACGGGGAATTTTCTCCGGGCCGTTCTGGAGGGCGTCCCTGCCGGATCGGTTTTTCTGGACAACCGCGAGACCGATCTGCGGGTCCGCTACGACCTTCCCCGGGAGATAACCCTGGAAGAGGCCCTGCAGGTACAGATCGCCGGTCCCGAGGAGCGGATGATCCCCTTCTCCAGCGTCGCCTCGGCCCGGGTAGACCAGGGGCTCTCCCTGATACGCCGCGTCGACGGCACCCGGGAGGTGACGGTCACCGCCGAAGCGCGCACCACGGAACGGCTGGGAGAGATCAACCGCGATCTGGACCGGCTCTGGCAGGACGAGGTCTCCCGGGAGTTTCCCGGACTCTCCCTGACCCTGGAGGGGCGCTTCGCCGAGATCCTCGACATNTTTCTGGATATTCTGCGAGTCTTTCTGATCGGCCTCTTTCTGATCTACGCGATCNTGGGCACCCAGTTCAGGTCCTATACCCAGCCTCTGCTGATCCTCTTCTCCGTGCCCTTCTCCTTTGTGGGGGTGATCGTCTTTCTGCTGATCTCGNCCTTTCCCCTCTCCTCCACGGTCATCTACGCCGGGGCCGCCCTGGCGGGAATCGCCGTGAACGACAGCATCGTCCTCCTGAGTTTTATCAACGAACGGCGCCGNGAGGGAGACTCCGTGGCCGACGCNGTCGCCGGGGCCGCCCGGACCCGGTTCCGNGCGATCCTGCTGACATCGCTCACCACCATCGGGGGGCTTCTGCCCACCGCCCTGGGGCTTTTCGGGGAATCGCCCCTCTGGGGGCCCATGGCGGGAACGATCGTCTTCGGCCTTCTTTTTTCCACCGTCACGGCGCTGCTGGTAATGCCCTGCCTCTACGGNTTTTTCTACGACCGCCGGGGCACGGCAACTCCGTCGTGACCAGCCTTCGGCTCCTGTTCCTGGCGGTGTCACCTCCCGAAGCTGGAGTTTCCCGGCTTTCGGGGGTTTTTTTGCTCTTTTTCTGGACCTTCGTCCCCCTGATCCCTTATTTTTCGGTAATGATTTTCTCTGATGCCCTTTTGTCCATTCCCGCACCCCGTCGGCTCCGGCGGTGGCTCCGTTCCCCCTGGGCAGATATTGCAGCTTTTCTGGTGATCCTCGCTGCCCTGGGCGCCCTCATGGCCCACAACACCGCTGCCCTGGGCTACCGCTGGCAGTGGCACCGGGTACCACGCTATCTCTATACCGTGACAGACCGGGGCTGGCAGGCGGGGCCCCTGCTTCAGGGGCTGGCCGTCACCCTGCGCCTGACAGCGGTATCACTGGTTCTTTCCCTGGTGGTAGCCCTGGTAACGGCCCTCTTCAGGCTCTCCTCGTCGGCCCTGGCCCGGGGTATCGCCCGGGTCTACCTGGAGGTAATCCGCAACACCCCCCTGATCGTGCAGCTCTTCTTCACCTATTTTGTGATCGCTCCCCTGATCGGGATGGACGGCTGGACCTCGGCGGTGATCGCCCTGAGCCTCTTCGAGGGGGCCTACGCATCGGAGATCATCCGGGGAGGAATCGTGAGCCTTCCCCGGGGGCAATGGGAGGCCGCCTACAGCACGGGTCTCAGCCACGGCGATGCCCTGCGCTTTGTCATTCTGCCCCANGCCTTCCGGCGAATTCTGCCTCCCCTGGTGGGACAGGCTATCTCCCTGATCAAGGACAGCGCCCTGGTGAGCACCATCGCGATTTACGACCTCACCATGCGGGGCCAGGTCGTGGTGGCCCAGACCTTTCTGGCCTTCGAAATATGGTTTGTGGTGGCCGGCATCTACCTGGTTATCACTATCTCACTCTCGGTAGCAGTGTCGCTGCTGAAACACACCCTGGGAGTCCCCCATGAGCAGCATAGCTGATACCTTTGAAACAGCCCCGGATTCGCGGGAAGAGATCATCCAGGTCCAGGGACTGACAAAGACTTTTCCCAACGGCGTTCGGGCCCTGGACGGAGTCAGTCTGCGGGTCCGCCGCGGCGAGGTGGTTGTCCTGGTGGGGCCTTCGGGCTCGGGAAAATCCACCTTTCTGCGCTGCCTNAACGGTCTGGAACGCGCCGATTCGGGAACGATCGTGGTGGACGGGATCCCCCTGGACGAGAACCCCCGAAACCGCCGGGCAATCCGTACCGAGGCGGGGATGGTCTTCCAGCAGTTCAACCTCTTTCCTCACATGACCGCCGGCAGGAACATCGACCTGGCCCAGATCAGGGTCCGGGGAACATCCCCCCGCGAGGCACGGGAAACCACCCTGGAACTGCTGAAAAAGGTGGGCCTCGCCGACCGGGTCGAGGCCTACCCGAGCCAGCTCTCGGGCGGGCAGCAGCAGCGCGTGGCCATCGCGCGGGCCCTGGCGCTACGCCCCCGGGTGATGCTCTTTGACGAAGCCACCAGCGCCCTGGACCCGGAGATGATCGGCGAAGTTCTGGACGTAATGCGCGATCTGGCCCGGGAGGGAATGACCATGGTGGTGGTCACCCACGAGATGGGCTTTGCCCGCGAGGCAGGATCCAGAGCTGTCTTTATCGACGAGGGGCGTTTTGTGGAGATCGCCCCGGCGCAGGACCTCTTTGACGCGCCCCGGGAACCCCGAACCCGGGCATTTCTGAGCAAGGTCTTATGAAAACCCGAAAACGAGCGCGCCCCCGAGGGGCGCGTCCGGAACAACCAGTCCAGAAAAGAGGAGGAACAACATGACCACGACCAAGAACAGCAGGCCCCGGAGGGGACGAGCCCTTCTGGCCCTGACAGCCCTNATAGCCCTGACACTGACCACACTTCTGGCCTGCGTCCCCGCAGGAGAGGNCCAGGAATCCTCCCGGGGAGGGCCCGCCACGGGCCAGATCAGCCTCCTCGAAGCGATCCAGGAGCGGGGAGTCCTGCGGGTGGGAATGTCCACCTTTGTTCCCTGGGCCATGCGCGATGCCCNGGACGAACTGATNGGCTTCGAGATCGACGTGGCCCGACGCCTGGCGGAAGACATGGGGGTCGAGATCGAGTTTGTCCCCACCCAGTGGTCGGGGATCATCCCCGCTCTCCTGACGGGACGGTTTGACATGATCATCGGCGGCATGGGAATCCGCCCGGCCCGAAACCTCTCGGTGAACTTCTCCATCCCCTACGACCATTCGGGAATGGCCATTGCAGCGCACCAGGAGCTTGCTGCGGGCNTTGATACCCTGGAAGACTTCAACGATCCCCAGGTGGTCATCACCGCCCGCATTGGAACCACCGCCGCCGACGCAGCCGAGCGGACCTTTCCCAAGGCGCAGCACCGGTTCTTTGACGACGAATCCCGGGCCGTCCAGGAAATNCTCAACGGNCGGGCCCACGCCCTGGTCGCCTCGGCACCGCTTCCGGCGTTCCAGGTGGTGGAGAATCCGGACCGGCTCTTTTTACCCATCCANGGAACCTTCACGCGGGAACCGATCGGCTTTGCCCTGCCCAAGGGGGACGTGGACATCCTGAACTTCGTGAACAGCTGGATCACCGTGGTAGAGGCCGAAGGCTGGCTCGCAGAGCGCAAGGCCTACTGGTTCGAAACCCGCGACTGGGCCGACCAGCTTTGATCGGACCCTACGCGGCACGGACTCCCCGGCGGNTCTCTGCCCTGGATCTGCTGCTCCTGTCGTTGCTGGCAGTTGCGGTGGTGCGGATCGGCCTCCCCCTCATTAACGGCGGGGGGNNCTACCGCTGGGACTGGTCCGTGATCGGCCGCTACTCCCTGCGGCGCGATGCCGCAGGGCGACTGGTCCCCGGCGTGCTGCTCCAGGGGCTCTTTACAACCCTGCGCCTCTCGATCTGGTCGGCCCTCCTGGCCGTTGTGATCGGTCTCGCCATGGGAATCGTGGCAACCCGAAGGCGTCTCCTGGCACAGATGGTCACCCGGACCTACGTAGAGTTTGCACGAAACACCCCGCCCCTGGTGCTGGTCTTCCTCTTTTACTTTTTCCTGGGAGAGCAAATTAACGCCATTCTGGGGATCGAACAGTGGGCATCGCGCCTCACCCCCGCAGGAGCACGGGCGGTGAGCATCCTGGCCGCGCCGCCCCGGCAGCTTCCAGCCTTTGTTTCGGCCGTGGTTACCCTGGGGATTTTTGAGGGCGCCTATCTCACAGAGATTATCCGCGCCGGAATCCAGTCGGTTCCCCGGGGGCAGAACGAAGCGGCCCAGGCCCTGGGCCTCACCGGGATCGACCGCTACCGCTACGTGGTGCTTCCCCAGGCCTGGCGCGTGGTTCTGCCCGCCGCGGTGGGGCAGTTTATCTCGGTCATCAAGGACTCCAGCATCGTGGCGGTCATCTCGATCCCGGAACTCACCTTCCAGGGGCTCGAAGTAATGGCCGGAACCTACCGAACCTTCGAGATCTGGATCACCATCGCCGTGATGTACTTTCTTCTGAGTTCCCTCTGCTCCTGGGCAGCCCGGCACACGGAACTACGCCTGAACCGCACCGACTCGGCCTGAGCAGCCCTTGCCCGAGCCATCTCCAGAGGTATCACCACCGGAGGACCTCCCGGAGTGGCCCATGAGCCACACCACGAGCACACAGGCAACAACTTCGGCGATAACCGGGGTAAGCCAGACTCCCGAAACACCCAGCCACAGGGGAAGCAGGAGCACCCCCGCAACCGGCACCACGAGCCCCCGCGCCAGGGCGATCGCCAGGGATTTTCCCGCCTCTTCCCGGGCNGTAAAATAGACCGAAGCGATAATACCCAGGGGCATACACAGCACGACCCAGCGGAAAAAGGAGGCCGCCTCGGCGACAAGTCTCTGAGCCTCGCCGTGACCCGGCAGAAAAAGGGCCGCTATGACCCGGGCGGGAGCACCCAGAGATACCCAGAGGAGAATCCCCACCACAAGAGAGATCGCCAGGGTAGCGTGCAAGGCCCGGCGCACCCGCAGCACCTCCCCCGCCCCGTAGTTATAACTGAAGAGAGGCTGAACCCCGCTCCCCAGGCCGAGTACCACCATCACCCCCAGCATCACGGGATACTGCACAACGGTAAAGGCCGCCACCCCCAGAGCACCAACCACGCCCAGGAGCACCCGGTTAAAAAGAAAGGTCGTAACTCCGCCCGAAAGGGAGTTCAGCAGCTCCGATGAGCCGTTTATGCAAATAATACGCAAGGTCCGGGCCTCCCTCACGGGGCGCCCCAGGGAGAGCCCCGGTTCGCGNCGAAGGGTCTTTACCAGGAANTAGCCCAGAAAGATCAGGGCNGCCCCGGTCTGGGAAATCCCCGTAGCCCANGCAGCCCCGATGATCCCCAGATCCAGGACAAAGAGAAAAAGATAGTCCAGACCGATATTCACCAGAGCACTCCCTGCCATGACCAGGCTCGCCAGGGCGGNCTNGCCGTCGTTCCGCACGGACTGCTCCAGGATAAAGACCAGGATCATTCCCCAGAAGAAGGGAAGCAGCCCCAGGAGATACTCCCTCACGTACCCGGAGAGGACCGGCCCCACCCCCAGAAGCGCCAGCAGTTGGGGAACCAGNGCTGCCGTAATCGCAGCACCCAGAACACCCANAAGAAATCCCAGCAGGAGGATCGTTCCCAGAACCCGCGACGCTCCCCGATGGTCACCCGCCCCCAGAAGGACCGCCGCCCGGGCGTTCCCTCCCGTACCGATCATGACCGCAAGGCCCGCTACGAGCGCTACCAGCGGGTAGAGAACGTTCACCGAGGCCATGGCGTCGGGTCCCAGACTCCGGCCCACCATGATGCCATCCACAATCTGNTAGAGCGCCTGAAAGGCCATGGAGATCACCGCCGGAGAGGCATGGCGAATAATCAGTCTTCCCACGGGCTCGGTGAGAAACTCCCGTCGGGCCGCGCTTTCCTCCCCGGCCGTGGGTCTGGCTGACCCGGCCTGTCTTGCTGGTCCGGCTTGTCTGANTGGTCCGGCCTGAGCCATGCCNTGTCTATCCATCGCTTCCATTGGTCTGATCCATTATTCGCCGCACCAGGCCAACCATCTGCCTGGAGAGAAGAAAGAACTCCCNCCGGGCATCGGAGGGNATCTCCTCAAGATATACCTGAAACCGCGCGGTAAAACGCTCCTCCAGCCGCCCCAGCGTCTCCTGCCCCTTCTCCGTAAGCCCCAGCACCACCCGGCGCCGATCCCGGCCATCTCTGGATCGGGAAACCATTCCCTGCTCTACCAGGGAATGAACCATCACCGACACAGCCGCAGAGGAAACACCGTAAATCCGGGACAGCTCCTTCAGGCTGATATCCTCGCTCAGGGACAGTTCGAAGAGCATCATGTACCGCTCAGCCGTGATTCCCTCCTCCCGGGCCAGGTCCGACGTCCATTTGACCATGGTCTGCCGCGTAAAGAGCGTGAGTGCCGTGACCATTTCCATGATCACCGCAGCCTCACCGGGAGATCCCGAATCATTCATAACAACGCCTCTTTGATAATTAAACTATCTAACTATTAACAAAGCAACTCGATCCTGTCAATCCCCGGGCGTTCGAGAGACCGGAACCCGGGATATGCAAAATATAGTTGCCATAATGCAATACATGAGTTACATTTCTGATATGCACCAGAGGAACAGCCAGGAAAACCGGATCCGCCAGGAGCGGGCTCAACTGGGGATGACCCAGGAAGAGCTGGCCCGAAAGGCAGGAATCACCCGGCAAACCGTGGGTCTCATAGAAAAGGGGGCGTACAATCCGACCCTGGATCTCTGCCTCAAGCTCTGCCGTGCTCTGGAAAAAACACTGGACCAGCTCTTCTGGCCCGGGGATGTTCCCGTCTCCCGGGAAACCCGGGATCTCCCGGAGACCCTCGGGCATCCGGCAGCCCCCCAGGCAAAAATCACCTCTCCCGACCCCAGGGAGGGCTACCCCAGGGAGGAACACCCATGATAACCGATGAACGACTCAAACAGGAAAACCGTCTGATAGAAAGCATCATCTGCCATGTTCTCAAATGGGGGCTCTTCGCCGTACTTCTCTTCCGGTGGACACTACTGGGGCAATCCCTGATCGAGACCCTCGATCTCTTCCTGCTCTGGGCAGGCGCGGGGCTGGCGGAATTCTTTCTCATGGCCCTCCGGGGCATCCCCCTCACCTATCCGGTAGACCTCTCCCGGAGAGAGCAAATTCTCTTCCTGGGGATCGCCCCCCTGGCCTCCGGGGCAATCGCCGTGGGATCGCTCTTCCNCCTGGGAGTCTACCGGGGGGGCTTTCACGCCCTGGGAGTCTTTGGTGTAACGGGGATNGCCGTGCTGATCCTCTTCTGCCTGTACATCTCCATCACCCGCCTGTGGGAAAAGCGCCATATTCAGGAGGAGCACCAGTGACCTACTTCGAAACGGCAGCGGCCCAGCGAAACCCCGCGCTTCTTTCAGCACCCCCAGGGGGGGCACCCTCGTCACGGGGAGAGNCCTCAGGNGAAACTGCCCCGCACTATGCGAGTCTTCTCCGTGCAGCCCTGCTTGCCCCATCGGGACACAATACCCAGTCCTGGAAGTTCCGAACCCATTCGACAGGCATCGATATCCTGCCCGACCTCTCCCGTCGGACACCGGTGGTCGATCCCGATGATCACCACCTCTACGCATCGCTGGGATGCGCAGCAGAGAACATTATGGTGGCCGCAGAAATCCAGGGATTTCGCGGAACCTGCCAGTACGATCCGGAAGCTGACACAGCAACTATTTCTTTTTCCAGGAACTCAACCANCAGTGTTCCCCCGGCCACCACAAGAGAACGCTTTCAGGCAATCCCCCGAAGGCAATGTACCCGTGGCGAATACCTCCCGTCCTTCCCGAGTCCCGACGATCTTCAGGTCCTCCAGGCAGCAGGGAGCGGACCGGGGGTTCATCTGCAACTATTCACGGAAGAGACAGATCGTGAACGAGCGCTGGAATATGTCATCGAAGGCAACACCCGGCAAATTACAAACCCGGCCTTTTGCCGGGAGCTCGAAGAGTGGATTCGCTTTAGCGACCGTGAAGCGATCAGGACTGGCGACGGTCTCCCGGCGCGGGTCACGGGCAACCCTCCCGTTCCCCGCTGGATCGGCACCCCGATATTCCGATTCCTCTTTACCCCTTCCCGGGAGTCAGACCGCCTGGCTCGGCAGATCCGCAGCTCCTGGGGCGTAGCTCTCTTCTCCTGCGATACCGATGATCCATCAGGATGGATAGAAGCGGGGCGCTGCTACCAGAGATTCGCCCTGGCCGCGACAACCCGGGGAATCTCCAGCGCCTTCATCAACCAACCCCTGGAAGAGAGGGCGTTGCGACCCTCCCTGCGTCAGGATTTCTCAGCCCCGGGGATCCGGCCCAACTTTCTTCTCCGCTTTGGCCGTGCCAGGCCCGTCCCTTTTTCGCTCCGCCGACCGCTGGAGTCTCTTCTTCTTCCTCCGGAACCAGAGCGACCTCCGGAACCAGCGTGACCGCCGGAACCAGCGAACGCGCCTGAACCCGAAGATTCCCCAGGGCCTCACTCTCCCCGAAATTACCCTACGGCACGATGCCAGAAGCCGGGATCTCAACGGATCATGACCAAACCTTTTTGTTGACAGCTAAACTAAACCGGTTTAGTTTTGTTTATAAGCGCGTCAGAGAAGACCCGAAGCGGCGGCCTGGCCCCGATCGGCACCACCACACTCGGACGCAGCAAGACCCAGGCGCAACAAGAGGAGGTTTCCCATGAAAAAACAAACAGCCCCGGTGGCACTGGCGCTCCTGTCCATCGCAGCGATCTCGCTTGCGGCACTCTTTTCGGGGTGTTCCCGGGACGACGGAAGAGAAGCAATCACGCTCATGCAGAACAAACCCGAGATCGACGCCATGCTGCAACGCTACGGTTCGGACTGGGCGCAGCGGACCGGAATCGGCGTTACCATAAAATCCGTAGGCGGCGGAACGGGGGCAACCCTCGGGCAACAGCTTCGCGCCGATTACGCAGCAGGGGAGATGCCCGATATCTTCATCATTGCCGGCCCCGAGGACTATCTCGAATGGGAGAGNCTCATTCTGGACCTCTCCGATGAACCCTGGGTAGCCGACACCTCCCTGGCCTTCACCAGAGACGGCCGGGTCTACGGATTTCCCGTGGCCCTCGAGGGGTGGGGCATGGCCTACAACGCCGACATTCTCCAGAANGCAGGGATCGATCCCGAGGAGCTCGTCAATTACGATGCCTACCAGCGGGCCTTCCGGCGCCTGGACTCAATGAAAGCAGACCTGGGGATCGATTCGGTAGTCTCCATGGCCGCCTCAGCTGACATGGGCTGGGTTACCGCGCACCATAACTTCAACTCCCTCCTCTCCAACGGCCTTCCCTACGGAGATCTCTCGGTTGTGGAGGACCTTCTGAACGGNCGGGTGGACCAGCAACGCCTGAAGGAGTACGCCGACTGGGTAGCCCTTCTCTTTCAGTACGCCGACAGAACCGTCCTCACCACGGGCAACTACGACACCCAGGTCGGAGCCTTCGCCACGGGACGCGCCGCCTTTCTGCATCAGGGCAACTGGGTGGACCCCAATCTGGAATCGGCAGGAGCTGACTTCGCCCGAGCCTTCGCCCCCCACGGCTCGCAGCGCGCTGACACCGAGGGGATCTTTGTCTCGGCACCATCGTTTTACGTGATCAACGCTGAATCACCCAACATTGAGGCAGCAAAGCAGTTTCTGCGCGACAAGGTCTATACCACCGAAGGACAAACCTTCATGGTCAACGAGGCCGGGATGATCCCCGCCTTTTCCAATATCGAGATAGGCCCCGCCGGNCAACTCTCGAGGTCGGTTCAGGAATGGGCCGCCCGGGACCAGGTCTTCTCCTGGAGCCAGTACCATTTCAGCAACGATTTCCGCGATCAGATCCTGGCGCCGATCTACAACCGCTTCGCCACGGGCCAGATCAATCGGGATGAGTTTGTTCGTCAGTTAACCTGGGCCTTCGAGACCCGGGAGCCCTGACCCCGATATCCGGGAGAAACCCCGCCCGGTGCGCGGACAAACCGCACACCGGGCATCACCGATCGATCATCAGCCTTCGCGCTGAGAGAAGAGGGTCAGGGCCTGACCGAACAGGCCCCGAGCCCCCGCTCCGGAGTTACCATGACACGAACCAAACATACCATCACCTTCTGGCTCTTTCTTGCCCCGGTGTTATTCGCCTTTGTGATGATCGTCCTGATTCCCTTTTGCATTGGCGTGTACTACTCCTTCACGGACTGGAACGCCACAGCCCGGGCAGGCCAGGGGATATCCCTCGTGGGAATCACGAACTATCGGAACAGCCTCAGGGACCCGGCGTTCCTCTATTCCTTTCTGATAACTTCGATCTATACCGTGGCCAGCGTGGCCCTCATCAACACCCTTGCAATAATCCTGGCCCTGGCGGTGACCAGCACGCTCAAGCTCCGCAACCTCTACCGGATGGGCTTTTTCATCCCCTACCTCATCGGCGGACTGATTCTGGGGTACCTCTGGCAGTTCATCTTCAATAACGCCCTTCCGGCGGCAGGACGAACCGTGCCATTTCTCTCTGCCCTGGCGAACCCCGACAACCTGCTCCTGGGCGAGGTCCCCACAGCGATCATGGCCATGGTTATCGTGGGGAGCTGGCAGTACGCAGGCTACATCATGATGATCTACGTCGCCGCCATCGAGGGAGTGCCCACCGAACTCTACGAGGCGGCCACGCTGGACGGCGCCTCGGAGTGGCAGCGGTTTCGGGCTATCACCGTTCCCATGATCGCCCAGGCCTTTACGGTCACCATGTTTCTTACCCTGGTGAACTCCTTCAAGCAGTTCGATGTGAACTACTCCCTCACCGCCGGAGGTCCGGCAACAACCTTTATGGGCCGTTCGATCTTNGGAACAGAGCTTCTGGCCATGAACATCTATAACACCGCCTTTGTGGGTAACAACCTGGCAGCGGGACAGGCCCGGGCGGTCATCTTTTTCATCGTGATCGTGGCCGTCTCGGTCTTTCAGGTGCGAATCAACAAACGAAAGGAACTGGAACTATGAGCCGCTGCGACCGAAAACGACAGATCCTCTTCGAGGGGATTATGGTGATGTTCCTCATCCTCTTTCTCTACCCCTTCGCTATCGTCCTGATAAACGCTGCCAAGGACTCCTTCAGTGCCACCCAGTTCCCCNTGGCCCTTCCCCATAACTGGGGACAGCTCTTCGTCAATATGGGAACGATCTGGACAAGTCCGAGCGTCCGCTACCCCTCATCCTTCTTCTCCTCCGTGGTAATCACCGCCTCGTCGCTTCTGGCGGTCACCCTTTTCCCGGCCATGGCAGGATGGGTTCTGGTGCGAACCAGNACGANGCTCTCGCAGATCATTTTCCTCACCTTTGTGGCAGCCATGGTGATTCCCTTTCAGATCGTGATGTTTCCCCTGGTATCGTGGTTTCGCCTGGTCTTCCAGTTCACGGGGCTTCGCCTGCTCCGCAGCTACCAGGGGATCATCCTCTCCTATCTGGGGTTTGGCCTCTCCCTCTCGGTCTTCATGTACCACGGCTTCATCAAGAGCATTCCCCTGGAACTGGAGGAGGCAGCCATCATCGACGGGTGTCCTCTTCACGAGGTTTTCAGAAGGATTATTTTCCCCCTTCTCACACCCCTGCACGCCACCATAGCAATCCTGCACGGCCTGTGGATCTGGAACGATTTCCTCCTGCCCCTGCTCGTGCTGGGACGCGGAAACCGCCTCCAGACCCTCCCCCTGGCGGTAGCCAACTATGCGGGAGCCTTTGTAAAACAATGGGACCTGATACTCACGGCCATTTTGATGGCGATGCTCCCTGCCCTGGTGTTTTTCTTTTTTGCCCAAAAGAAAATTATCCGCGGGATGGTATCGGGGTCGATAAAATAGGATCCCTGCCCTATAATTCCCGTACTACAGGATACAGACAGAAACAGCAAACAGATGGGAAGAATAACGATCCGGGCCGTTGCCGAGGCAACAGGCTTTTCAAAGACCACCGTATCTTTTGCCTTCAACGATCCGGCCCGGATCAGCAGGGAGACGCGGGAAAAAATCCTCACCACCGCAACCGAGATGGGGTACGTACCCAACCCGGGGGCACGCAACCTCAGCAAGGGGAGCTACGGAACGATCGGGTTGCTCCTGCCCCAGGTCATACCAAAAGCCCTGGAAAACCCCTATCTCTCACTCATTATTCAGGGCATCGGCCAGGTCTGCGAGCAGGAAGGCCATACCCTGACCCTGATCCCCCCCATCAAGCAGTCCCTCCTCCTGGGGGTACAGAACGCAGCCGTGGACGGACTCATCACGCTGGGGCTGGAGCCCGAGCACGAGGCAGTGGAGCTTATCCAGCGCCGGTCTCTCCCCTTTGTCTCGATCGACGGGAAAGCGGGCAACGGGTTTCCCGTTGTGGGTATCCGCGATCGCGAACTCGCCCGGGAAGCCATGACGCTTCTGACGGAAAGGGGGCACCGCCGGATCGCCCTGATCTCTCTGGTAGATGCCCGGGAGATGAGCGTTGGTTCCCACGTACGATCCGAGCGGCTCGCAGGGTACCGCGAGGTCTTTGAAGAACGCTTCGGCCCCCCTCGGGAACACCCGGCCGCCGGGGCCCCCGAGCTGATCGAGCTCTCGTGTCAGACCTCGCTTCAGGGCGGAAGAGAGGTGGCCGACACCCTGCACACCCTGGAGACCCNTCCCGATGCCGCAGCGGTGATGAGCGACATCGTGGCCATCGGGATGATGGAGCGGCTCGCCGAGATTGGTATCACCGTTCCTGACCAGTTCAGTCTGGTTGGCTTCGACGATATCCCCGAATCGACCATCACCAGACCCCGGCTCACCACTATCTCCCAGCCCGGGCGAGACAAGGGCCGGGCAGCAGCGGAGACGCTCATGAAGATGATCCGGGGCGAAGCGGTTCACCCCGAGCAGGTCCTCCACGGCCGACTCCTCTTGCGGGAAACGGTGCGGCGAGTCCCTCCCGTGGCCCCCCCCCAGGATCACAGGACGTAGTCACCGGCACCCGATCAGGGTGCTGAAGCCTCCGTGACCCGCCGGGAGAGCACCACGGCATCGCTCCCGTCGCCGTACCAGTCCCTGAGAACCGCCTCCCGGGAGAACCCGTTCTTCTCGTAGAAGGCCAGGGCCTTCACCTCTTCCACCCCGGTATCGACGTATATCTTGCGCCCCCCCTGGGCACGGGTCCATTCGATCATGCGGTTCAGCATCTCCGAGCCGATACTCTGCCCCCGCAGCTCCGGAATCAGGCCAATCCACTCGATGGTNGCGGTATCATTCCAGTCCTCGTAGACCACACCGGCCACCCCCGCAAAGCGGCCACCACCGGTCTCCGCCACGAGAAGAAGGACCTCGTCGTCATCCCAGTCCAGAAAATCTTCAAGATCCTGAACGGTGACCTCCTGGGGCTCGTCCAGAACCCGGGCGATAAAGCTGGCCGCTTCGTCCACGTGCCGCTCTTCCATTCTGATTATTCGGGTCTGTTCCACTGAAATACCTCCTGGGGAACGCACCTTTTGAAGGAAAGGCCTCGAGTCCCGGAAAAAGAATAGAGCCGCCCCACAAGAGCTGTCAAGAAACAAGAAACAGGAGCGCCGGGAGATCTGCTCGAGTCTGTTCCCATACCCTGGTGTCGCAAATTTTCAAGACGGGGGAGATCATCGTCGACGATACTTGAGCCATGAAAGCAAAACTTGCCTACGTGATTTTCTTTGTTGAAGACGTGGCCCGGTCCACGGAGTTCTACTCCCGGGCCTTCGGCCTCGCCACCACCTTCATCGCCGAGGGCGGCGACTTTGGTCAGATGGCCTCGGGGGAGACAGCCCTCTCCTTCTCATCACGAAAACTGATGAAAGAGCTGGGGAAAAATCCGGAACGGCCAGACCCCGCAGCCCCGGTTTTCGAGATCGCCTTCGAGGTAGAGGATGTCCCAGCGGCACTCCACCAGGCTATCCAGGCCGGAGCAACCCTGGTGCAGGAGGTCAGGCAGGAGCCCTGGGGACAAACCACCTCCTACGTCAGCGATCCCGACGGATACCTGGTAGAGATCTGCTCCCCCGTGACCGCATCGTAACCGGGAGAAGCGAGCTGGTTCACCAGATCAGACCGGTGAACCAGCTCCCCGGGACTCACCCCGAACCACCGGCGGACAGAACGGGAGAGATGGGCCTGATCGGCGTAGCCCGCCCGGAGCGCCACCTCAACAAAACGCTCGCCCGCGGCCAGATACCTGGCCGCAGCCCGCACACGAACAAGCTGGGTCCAGAAGACGGGGGTCGCTCCCGTACGCCCCAGAAGGAGACGTTCCAGTGTTCGNGCCGATACGCCAAGAAGGAGCGCAACATCGGCGACGCTCGCCGGAAGCGTGGCCACCGCTGAAAGAGCCTCCTCCACGCGACGATCTCTTCCGATCAGCCCCAGAATCCGGGAAACACTCTCGTCGGGATCATCCCCCGAATGGGCCCCCAGTTCGGACAGAACCCGGTCAGAGACCTCTACCCCCGGCGACAGACGGTACCCCACCAGCCGGGTTTCCCGACCCATGGCAGCTGTCATGGCAGTACGCTGGAGAGGCGAGACGGTCCAGAAAGGATCCCGGCCCGGGATTATCCAGTAGAGCAGATCCCGACACCCGTCGGGAAGAATGGAAAGAGTGGCCTCGGNGTGGCTGTGGTAGGTCCAGCGCTGCAGTATCACCTCACCCTGCCCGGGATTATTCCCTCCGTAACTCCCCATTCCCTGAAATCTATCCCCTTCGGTTCCCCTGAACAAGGTAATTTCTGCAGTTTTTTCTTTCTCCCAAAGACCGAAAGCGGCACACAATACCGCAAAACTTCAGCGGGTCCGCCCTATGGTCTGGACAATCTTTCCCTCGGCGATACACTTTCTGCAGGGGCCCTCCCCGCAATACACAGACTCGCAACGAGGGCCTCGAAACCGGAAGCGAAGAGAACATGAAAACCGGACAGACAAAAGGAGTATCTCTGTGAAACTGAAACGATCGATCCCCGGCATGGTCGTGNTCTCCCTCCTGATAGGGGTGATCGCGGCTCTCCTGATCGGGCTGGTTCCGGCACGGCGGCAATTTGCCGACCAGTCCTACCGGACCTTCCCGATAATTCTGAAGGCATCCCAAGCCGATATTCAAAGCGAACTCGCCCGGGGATGGGATATTGCGCTCTCGATCTCGCGTAGCCCCTTTCTCATAGACTGGATGGAGGGAGCCGAAACGGACCAGGGCCTTGGAGAGNGCATCGAAGCCATGCTCCTGGAGGTAATGAACCGCCCGGGAGTGATGTCGGGATTCACCGCCACGGCCAGCACCGGAAATTTCCGCGTAGGCGACCGGGTTCTGAACGTTCTGGACCCCAACCGTTCCGACGACAGCTGGTTCTTTGACAGCCTCAGGGAAACCCGGGAGGTCATGCTGAATCTCGACTTCAACCCCGAGCTGGGCGAAACCCTCCTCTGGTTTAACGCGGCTGTCATCAGTGAAGGAGACCGGATCGGTATCGCCGGGATCGGTCTCTCCATCGATGAAGCCGTGGAAAGTTTCCAGAACGCTGTCCCCAGCCCCGGAAGTGTCCTCTCTCTTGTAGACACGACCGGGCGAATTCTGGTGTCCTCCGACACCACCGCATTGGACAGCTCGATCTCGGAGTACCTGCCCTCGGAAAGCCAGGTTGTTCCAGGACACCCCGGGATACACAGGTATCACTCTGCCGCTTCGGGTACCATGATCATGGCAGAGTCTGTCCTGGAGGGCACCGGCTACCGGATGATTCTGCTGGCACCGGAGGAAGAGTTCGTTCCCTCCTTTCTGGACTTTGCAGGGCTCTCGCTCCTCTTCATGATCCTCTTTGTCGTGGTTGCCTCGTGGCTCACCTACCTGCTGATTGTGGCCAGGCTTCGTGGTCTGGAAACCCTGCGGGGAATGCTCCAGGATATCGCCCAGGGCGAGGGAGACCTGACAAAGCGCCTGGTAGCGAACCGGACCGACGAGATAGGAGAGCTGGCCGAAGGNTTCAACCAGACCCTCGATACCTTCAGTCACCTGGTGGGAATTATAAAAGTTCAGGCCCACAAGCTCTCCGGTCTGGGAGGGGATCTGGCGTCGAACATGACCCAGACAGCGGCAGCCATAACCGAGGTGATCGCCACCATCCAGAGCGTCAAGAATCAGGTCCTCCGCCAGGCCGCCAGCGTGGAACAGACAAGCCAGACCACGGGGGCCATCACCAGCTCGATCGAGGATCTGAACGCCCGAATCGAGCAACAATCCAGCAACGTTACCCAGTCCTCGGCGGCGATCGAGGAGATGCTCTCCAGCATCCAGTCCGTAACGGGGACACTCGTAAAGAACAGCGCGGCCATCCAGAACCTGACCAGCCTCTCCGAACAGGGCCGCGAGGCCCTGGAAGCGATGGCCTCGGATATCAAGATCGTGGCTCTGGACTCGGACAGTCTGCTGGAGATCAGCCAAGTCATTCACGATATCGCGAGCCAGACCAACCTCCTCTCCATGAACGCCGCCATCGAGGCAGCCCACGCCGGGGAATCGGGCAAGGGTTTTGCCGTGGTAGCCGAGGAGATACGAAAACTCGCCGAAACCTCCGGTGAGGAATCAAAGAAAATTGCCGCCGTGCTTGCCAAAATCAAGACCTCCGTGGACGGCATCACCGCAGCGACCGGGGAAGTCCAGACGCAATTTGAACACATCTATTCCGAGGTAAAGACCGTGTCGCACCANGAATCGATGATAAAAAACGCCATGGAAGAGCAGAATGCCGGGAGCCAGGAGGTCTATACGGCGATCAGCGAGCTCACGGATATCACCGAGTCCGTGAAGGATCGCTCCCGGGACATGCTCCAGGGCAGCACAGAGGTTACCCGGGAAAGCAAGAACCTGAAGACCATAACCGAGGAGATCACCCACAGCATGAACGAGATGAGCCAGGGCGTTCAGGAGATCACCCAGGCCGTTTCCTTCGTGGACGAGATGACCAGGGAAAACCAGGGCAGCATCGATGCGCTCCTGGCCGAGATCGGGCGTTTCAAGATCGAGGAATAACCAGAAAAAACAGGGCCGGCCCCCCGGGCCGGTCTTCACAGAGGCCGTGATTATTGTAGACTCCAGGCGAAGGAGTCGAGAGATCAATGCCACCACACCCAGTTCGTTTGTATTCTCCCCGGAATTTTTCCAGACTGGAAGAGCCATGATCACGCTCTATTTTTCCGGGACGGGTAACTCCCGCTTTGTGGCCGAGACCTTCTCCCGACACGCCGGCGGGGCCTGCCACTCCATAGAGGAACCACTGAATTTCGCCGCCCTCCTGGCCCGGCAGGAGAGGATCTGTTTCTGCTATCCCGTCTACGGATCGTGCGTGCCCCGGATCATGCGCGACTTTGTCCTGCTCCACCGGGAGTACCTGGAGGACAAAAAACTGGTGATCCTGGCCACACAGTTTCTCTTCTCCGGCGATGGAGCCAGGGCCTTCACCGATCTGCTTCAGGCCGGACACTGCCAAGTAGTATGCGCCGATCACATTCGCATGCCCAATAATATTTGCAACTTCCCTCTTTTCCCGGTAAAGGACGCCAGCCGCTGTGCCCGGCGACTGCGGTCGGCACAGAGACAGGTGGTCCGTGCCGTGCGGTGCCTGGAGTCGGGAGTTGTTCGCAGAAGAGGGTTTTCCGCAGCATCACGCCTCCTGGGGTTTCTGACCCAGCGACTGTGGTTCCTGCGGATCGAGGATATGGCGGGCCGCGATGTCCGCGTTACCGAGGCCTGTACCAGCTGCGGCATCTGTGTGCAGACATGCCCCAGGGACAACCTCTTTCTCACCTCTGGCCCGCCAGCCCCGAACTCGTCTGCCCCTGGCTCCGTCAGGGTGGAGCAGCGGGGCCGTTGCACCCTCTGCTACCGTTGCGTAAACACCTGCCCCGAGATGGCAATTACCGTCCTGTGGCACGGCCCGGTGCGTCGGCAGTACCACGGCCCCTGAAGATGCACGCCCTGCGGGCTACCACAGATGATGGACCGCCGGTCGGATATACCGATCGTAGACCCCCTGTACAGCCTCCATCTCCTGCCCGGTAAGCGGCTCCTCCTGAACAGCCCGGACGTTCCGCTGAACCTGCTCGGGTTTCGATGCTCCGGGGATGATGCAACTGACCTGATCCCACATGAGGATCCACCTGAGTGCTGTCGCAGCGAGATCGGCGCGCCCGGGCAAAACCTTCTTGAGCTCCTCCACAGCCGTCAGGGCTGTCTCGTACGGTACTCCGCTAAAGGTCTCTCCCTTGTCAAAGGCGGCCCCATCACGATTAAAGGACCGGTGATCCTGGGGATGAAAGCTGGTTTGGATGGTGTATTTCCCTGCAAGCAGACCGCTGGCCAGGGGAACCCGCACAATTATTCCGACCTTCCTCTCCCGAGCCATCTNAAAAAACGTTTCTGCCGGTTTCTGGCGGAACATGTTGAAGATAATCTGCACCGAGGCAACGTTGGGATACAGCAGGGCCGTAACCGCCTCCTCCACCTTTTCGACGCTTACGCCCAGATGCTGAATCTTCCCTTCTCTCTGCAAATCTTCAAAGAGGCTGAAAATTTCCGGCCGGCTGTAGACCGCCGAGGGCGGACAGTGGAGCTGAACCAGATCGAGCGTCTCCAAGCCGGTGTTTCTGAGACTCGCCTCGACGTGGGACCGGAGCGCTTCGACGGTATAGTTCTCATCGGTGTGGGGCTGAACCCGTCGCCCGCACTTGGTGGCAAACCGGACCTGCTCCTGNCCCCCCCTGTTTCGCTGTCTCACCACCCGGGCTACGGCGGCCTCGCTTCTTCCATCGTCATACACATCGGCGGTATCGAGGAAGTTCACGCCCTGGTCGATCGCAGCGTTGATAATACGATCGGCTACTGCGTCATCGAAGTCCTGGCCCCAGCCACCCCCAACCTGCCACGTTCCAAGGGATATCTCCGAGACGGAATAGCCCGTTTTTCCCAGTATTCTGTACTTCATGCTCTCCATGATACACGAAGGTCAGAGATCCATCACCGCCCCTCGCTGTTCCTCGTCGGCCAGGGTGATCCCCAGAACAGCGCGGTCTGACTTCGGAGGTTCCGGGCGGGAATCCCGGGAATCATCGCGGAGCCTGAAATATGCGATGGACCGCTCCAGCGACCGGGCCTGCTCCAGGAGCTCATCCGCAGCCGTAGCAAGATTTTCAACCTGGGCTGTTTGTTCCTCGGCTGTGGCGGCGAGCTCCTCCGAGGAGGCAGCGGTCTGCTGAATGACCTCATCGAGCTGGTTCACTGCCGAGTTCACCTGCCGCGTACCGGTATTCATCTCGCGACTTGCAGCAGCAATCTCCTGAACGAGCTCGGCCGTGCGCTGGATGTTGGGCACCATCTCCTCAAGCTTGAGACCGGCCTTTTCGGCTACCTGAACCGAGCGTCCGCTCAGCTCGCTGATCTCCCGGGCGGCGGCGGCGGAGTTTTCCGCCAGCTTGCGAACCTGGGAGGCCACCACGGCAAAGCCCTTGCCGTGCTCCCCGGCCCGGGCCGCCTCAATTGCGGCGTTCAGGGAGAGCATATTTGTCTCCCGGGCAATATCCTCGATGATGCTGACCTTTTCGGCGATCTGCTTCATCGCCTCCACAGTTTCCCGCATGGCCTGGCCGCTCTCTTCGGCATTGGCCGAGGACCGCCGGGCGATCTGCTCCGTGGCCTGGGCATTGTCCGCACTTTGCTGCACACTGGCCGCCATCTCTTCCATCGAAGCCGAGACCTCTTCGGCCGATGCGGCCTGTTCGGTTGACCCTTGAGAGAGCTGCTGCGACATCTCCGATATGGCACTGGATCCCCGGGCCAGCTCCTGGCCCGAGATACTGACACTCTGACTGGTAGCAGAGAGCTCTTCCGCCCCCTGGGTTATTCCGGCCACAACATTATGGATGTTCTGCTGGATCTTCTGGAAGGCTCGGGCCAGAGCACCCAACTCGTCGCGACGGTGCAGAAAGCGCTGTTCATAGTCTGTTGTGAGGTCTCTGGTCATATCACCCACAGCGTATTCCTCGGCCTGGGCAACGTAGTCGCGCAGGACCGTCACAAAGCGCCGGGAGAAAACCAGAATTACCAGCAGGATACCACCGGCAGCAATCAAAATACTTGTTGCAATGATATACACCAACCGCACGACGGGCGCATTGATATCGCTGTGGGGCAATAAATACGCCACGGACCACCCGGAATTGCCCGGCACCGGCCGGTACACGGCCTGAAACCGCTGCCCCTGGGGAGTGGTGTAATCCCGGGTCCCCCCACGACCAGCCAGGATATCCCTGGCAATCGCGTCCATTCCCTGGTATCCCGGAGCATTGGAAATGTTGAGGTTCATCCGTATTTCCCTGCGGGAATCGCCGATAACCAGGCCGGAAGCATCCACGACTGAGCCCAGGCCGTCACGGCCGAACCGCATCTCCCCCGCCAGCTCGCTCAAACCAGTCAGCGTGACCGAAGCGGCCATGATTCCCACCAGTTGCCCCTGGGGATTTCGCACCTCGTGAGCCACAGGAGCAATGGCGTTCCCTGTGGCAGCGCTGATCACCCCACCGCTTACCGACGAGGTCTGACCCCGCTGGAAGATCGCCTGCACGTAGTCACGATGCATGACGTTTCCCGTGAGACCGCCACTGGTTATGAAATCACCCTCGAGATTTACAAAGAATATGTTCTCGTGATCGGGATGGATCTGATCGTGACGCCCCTGCAGATCCCGGGCGATCTCGTCAAAATCACCCCTTGCGATAATCACCCGCTGGCTCATGGTGCGAATGTTTTCCACATGGCCGGCCAGCCAGCGTCCTGCCTCGGCCGTTCGTGCCTCAACAATCTGCGTAGCCATCTCTTCCACCGTCTCCTGCTGGGTTCTGGCCACCTGCCAGACCATGAAAACCGAGACCAGCATCAGGAGACCAATGGAGACCCCTCCAAAAAGGGTCATAAAAAGACCCTGAAGAGACCGAAACCCCGTCATCTTTTTTGTTTTCACCCCGTTACCCTCTATGATTAATGGTAGGCAATGGCCGGGACGAATACCATGGGTTCTACACCGATAGTGTCAAGAGCTGGTTTATTCTCCTCTGCTCTCCCGGGTCTGGATAAAATAGGGCGTAACGGTGATATTGCCGAGCCGGGCGATCTCGTCTCTGGTAAGGAAGAAGACGCCGAATTCTGCCATATCGCGGCGGGAGAGCCCTTCCAGCCCGGCAAGCAGCTCGTCGTGCTCCGGGCCCAAGCCGAACTCGATGACCCCCGTATGGGGGTTCATCGATCGGGTCTCGAGCAGAATTGTCGCGATGATCCGGGGCTGGGTGAGCCAGAGGCTGTTGCTCAGGGCCCCGCGGGCATTGGTGGTTCCAAAAAAGGCGTAATAGGGCAGGTTCAGGTGCCCCAGCGTCTCTATCCTTTGGCCGTAGCCCGCCAAGCCGGTCTCCCGGGCAGGGGGAAATTCGCCGTAACGGGGAGAGAAGGTGTTACGGGTTCTGGTACTGTAGAGTTCCCACAGGAGGTCTCCCTCCCGATCTTCCAGGGAGATCTTTGCAAAGCCGAAGTAATTGTCGGTCTCTATCATGGTGTCGGTGAACCTGATCTGCAGGGAGCGGGGAAAGGCCCGGGGATCGCGTCGTCGCGCCCGACGGGTATCTCTCAGGGTCTGCAGCAGATCGCGCCTGTCGCTCTCGCTGATGTAGGCGTGGTTCTGGATAAAGTCCTCCAGGAAATCGAGGTACTCATCGCGAACAACCATCTCGGCCTGGAGCGCCAGGCCAAAATGCTCGCCGTCGCGGCTCTCTATGTGAGGTTCCCCAAGGTATTCCACCCGGTAGGCCTGGGCCTGGGAATAGGCGATGAAACTGCTGGTCAGGTTCCGGTAGCGCAGGCGCCGACGCACCTCGGCATCGGCCGCTGCAATCGCGGCGCTCCCGTCTATCCCCCCCCCGGGGGAGGGTTGCAGCTCTTCCAGCTGCTCCCGGGCCGGGGTAAAGAGTCTGTTTTCTGCCAGCAACCGCTCCAGGAGCTCCCGGGCCTCCTGGTCCTGATTCTGCTCGATCAGTTCCTCGGCCCGATAAAACCGCTCCATGGAAGTGGCGTCGGGTTCGTAGTCCCTGGCTGCAAGCTGGGAACTGCTCAAATTCACGTTGCTGAAACGCAGGAAATCGTAGAGTAACCGCTCCTGCATGGCGTATATGTTCTGGCGGGGTTCGCGCAGGTGAAAGGAGCGCAGCGTCTCCGCCGTTTCTGCGTCCAGAAGGCGGGCGTTCAGGAAGATCTGGCCCTCCTGTTCGTAATAATCACCGGAGAGGATGTAGTCGGCACTCAGCATTCTGCCCCGCTCGATAGTCTCTTCCGTGAGCCCCGAGAGGGCCGAAAATTCCTGTTCCTGCAAAACGGTGCGCACCTCCTGGCGGGAAACCACCCGGACAAAATCCAGAGCCGTCAGCTCGGAGATAAGAAAATCCGTGACCGACCGCGATAGCCAGTCGAGATCTGATTCACCACTCGAGGTGTTCTCGAAATAGTTAACAACCAGGACCCCGCTCAGGGTTGGCTCCCGGGGCTCATCCCCGGAAAAAGCTCTGTCAGGAGCGGTCTGGCAGGCAAGAAAAGAGAAACACAGCCCTGTGAAGATAAGTATCGCTTTCATAGGCAGACAATGGTACGGCATCCCCTCGGGGAACGACAAGACGCAGGTCCGCTCCCAGCCTGAAAAACCAGGGGCGGACCTGTCGAAACGGTTTATACTTCGCTCTCCTCGGTGCCCGAAAGGGGAACGGGAGGAATCAGCTTTCCTTTCTGCTCGAGCCGTTTGAACAGGACCGTCAGAGCAAGGCTCACCACGGTAAGGAGCACCAGCCCCAGGGAAAAGGGCCTCGTGAGAAAGGGCATCACGTTTCCGCCACTGGCCATCATGGCCGTCCTCAGAGACCGCTCCATGATCGGACCCAAAATGAGCCCCAGGATCATGGGCGTCAGGGGAAACCCCGTGTTGAGCAACAGATACCCCAGACCGGTAAAGACCACCATCACCCATAAATCGTTCACGCTGTACCTGATATTGTAGGTTCCGGCGATGGACATCAGGACGATCAGGGGAAGCAGAATTGTCTTGGGGATTCTCAGGGCCCACTTGAAAAAGCGGATCATCACGGTGTGCTGCAAGATGAACATGAAAATGTTGGATACAAAGAGCCCGATAAATATTGCGTACACCAGCTGAACTTCGTTGCGGAAGAGCGACGGCCCCGGGGATATACCGTGAGTGATGAGCCCCGCGAGAATTACCGCAGTCACGGTGTTCCCGGGGATTCCCAGGGTAATGGTGGGGATATAGGCGCCCCCCGAGACGGCGTTATTTGATGTCTCGGCCGCGACAATTCCATCGATGACGCCCGTTCCGAACTTCTCGGGGTGTTTCGATGCTTTTTTTGCCTGATCGTAGGCAATAAAACTGGCGATCGTGCCTCCTGCACCGGGGAGCATCCCCAGCCCCAATCCAATCAGTGACGACCGAATCGCATTCTTTGCCTGACCGAGAAGGACCTTGACCTCAAGCTTCATGGAGTCAAGTTTGGCGGAGAAGAAGGAGTATTTCTTATCCACATCGGCTGTCTGGGCAAAAACTTCTGTCATCACAAAGAGACCGATCATGGCGACCAGGAGCTCCACACCCCCGCGGAGGGCCCGAAACCCGAACGAAAAGCGTGTAACCCCCGAGAGAGGATCTCCTCCGATCGTGGCGATCATCAACCCCAGAGTTGCGCTGATCAGACCATAGATAACAGATTTCCCCGTCGTACTGGACACCACGGTCAGACCGAAGACCCCAAGCAGAAAATATTCGTAGCTCTGAAACCGCAAGGTCACGATCGAAAGAAAGGGAGCAAGAATGATCAGGGCCATCAGACTGATGAGCCCCCCCGTGAAGGACGAAGCGATGGCGTAGGTCAGCGCCTTTCCGGGATACCCCTGCTGACAGAGGGGATAACCATCAAAGGTGGTGGCGATTGACGAGGGCGTGCCGGGCATATTCAGGAGAATTGCCGGGATCTTGCCACCCGAAACACCCCCGATGTAGAGGGCCCCCAGGACCGCCATACCCACGGCCGGTTCCATCCCAAAGGTAACGGGAAGGAGCAGTATCAGAGCCAGGGTCGCCGTGAGACCCGGGATCGCTCCAAAGATCAGACCGAGAAAGGTTCCCAGGAGCAGAAGTAGCAAGACCGGCCCCTGAAAGATGATCTCGGCACCGAGCATAAGATTTCCAAACACTTCGGGCCCCCTTTAGTTTATGAATAATCCGCGCGGGAGGTAGATATTCAGAATCACACCGAACACAAGGTAGATGATTGCCGTAATTCCCGCAGAAAACAGAACAGATGTGCCGAACCGCCGTGGTGTACGTTCCCCCAGAAAGAAGATCGCCAGCACCATAAAGATGAACCCGCTCTCAAAATACCCGATCCGGCGAATAAGAAAGACGTTCAGGATCAGCAGGGAGAACATCATGGAGATCCGGAAACCGGCCCGGCGCATATCGACGAAAATCTTGAGATCGTCTCCTTCAAAGAGCCCCTTCCGGTTATCCAGTATGGACCGCCCGATACCCAGAACACCCAGGACCATCAGAAGAANGCTGATGAACCGTGAGTACTGATCGGCCCCGATCACCTGCTGAAACCCCCGGGCTACATCGAAGGATGCAAAAAAGAAGGCGCACCCGATGAGTGTCACCAGAATATTTACGGAAAGCTTCATCACAAAGTTTTTGTTCAAAGCCGCCGACGTCACTTCATTAGACATAAAAACCTCTTGCTCAGTCTCCGTCGGGCTGCGCCGTCTGGCGGCGCAGCCCGCGGACAGCCCCGGAGGGGTCAGTTCAGACCGAACTCCTCCACAAGGCCCATGATGATCTCCTCGTCGCGGTCAAAGTCCCGACGAAGCCCCTCACCATCCTCGAAACGGACAAACAGACCATTCTGTGCTGCCAGTTCCCGGAAGGTATCGCTGTTGACCACCATCCCGAAGAACTCGGCGATCTGATTCACCAGTTCAGGATCCATTCCGGGGGGGCCCCAGACACCCATGCGATGGCTTGTCTGCAGGGGGATCTCGTAACCCAGCTCACCAAAGGTGGGAACATCGGGAAGGGAGGACACCCGTTCAGCCGAAGAGACGGCCAGAATCTCGAAGTCACCCGAGAGATGATCTCCCAGAACGGTGGGAAGCTGGGTGAGACCCATCAGATCCTCACCGGCGAGAATTGCCGTGGTCATGGGACCGCCGCCACCATGGGCAACGTAGCGCAGATCATCGCGAATCCCGGCGGCCTCCAGGAGCATTTCACCCATCAGATGGGTTCCCCCACCCAAAGAGCTTCCGGCAAAGGTGGTTTCCCCGGGATTGGCCCGCACGTAGTCGATCCACTCGTCCAGATTTTCCCAGCGGCCGGGAAGGGCGAAGGCTGCCTGGGGAACCTCAAAGAGCATGGCGATAGGGGTGAACTCTTCGTGGCCCCAGTCCCGAACACCCAGCGCCTTGTGGGAGATAAAGGACGTGTGATGATGAAGCAGCAGGTACCCGTCGGGCGGGGCTGCTACCACCTCTTCCATGGCGTTTCCGGCGCTGGCACCGGCTATGTTGGTTATCACGAAGGCCTTCTCGAGCAGGTTTTCTTCACGCACAGCCCGCTCGATCATGCGAGCCGTNACATCACTCAGCCCTCCGGGTGCGTAGGGAACAACATACCGGACATCCCGGGACGGCCAGCCCGTCTCTTCCTTGGCGCCTCCTGCGAAGGCCCCCAAGGCCGGCCCAACCAAAAGAGCTGAAAGGATCAGCGCTGTCATTGTCTTCTTCATTTCGAATCCTCCTTGTGTCTGTTTCTCCTGTTTCCACTCAACCTGTCGCTCCGGAAAGCGACTCTCTCACACCATAGGCACCACACCTCCCCCAACAAGGTTATATTGATCTGCTCCTGGTCACGAACCCGGCCCCGCGCTACAGCCCGAGACGGGGAAGCGTCTCCTGGAGAAACCGCTCCTGGTTGTGCATATATTCCAGAACATCCTCCGAACTCATGTAGTGCAGGGATATCTTTCGCGACCGCGCATCCTCCTGATGCCCGGGATGCTCATAAGCCCGGAGAAAGGCATCATGAAGAGCACTGACTATGTGGGGGTGCGTCCCGGCGGGAACCGCGATGGCCCGGGCCGAACCCATCTGTACGGGATACCCCGCTTCCCTCAGCGTTGGAACCTGGGGGAACCCCTCGTGCCTGGACTCTGTAAAGAAGGCAAGAACCCGGAACTCGCCAGAGCGGACCCCCTGGACAACCTCGCTCACCTTGGCCACCGAGGCATCCACATACCCCTCATGGAGGGCACGCAACATATCGGAGGTGCCTCCAAAGGGAACGTGGGTCAGCTCGATCCCCGCCTCCTGCTCGAGCAGGGCAGCAGCGATATGGTTGGAGGCGGCGATCCCGTTGTTGGAAACGGTCATTTTCATGGGATTTGAGCGGCAGTACTCGAGCCACTCCCCCAGCGTATCCCAGGAGCTGTCGGACCGGACAACAAGAACGGCAGGATCCAGAACGTAGTTCGCCACGGGAACCACCTGCCCCACCCGATAGGAGGTCTGGCGTTGCGCCGGCAGGCTCACAAAGGTGGGCAGGTTGATAAAGCCGATGGTGTAACCATCGGGACGCGCCCGGGCCAGAGCAGCGTAGCCTACCTCCCCGTCCTTGCCCTCAACATTCCGGACCACGACGGGCTGCCCCGTCTCGCGCGACAGGTGTTCTGCGAGCACACGGGCCCCGATGTCNGTCCCCCCACCCTCCTTGAAACTGACGATCATCTCTACAGTTCGGGAAGGGTAGGCTGCCACGGAGCGCTGTTCCAGGACGCGGCGCAGGGGAAGGTAGACCAGGGGCGAGATCATCAAAAGAGTCAAGAGAACCGCCACCGTAACCCCGCCGCGCGGATGACGCACAATAACCTCCGCTTCCTTTGTGCCACACTATGTTAAGAAATCGTTAAGANGAATTCTACCACGAAGAACCTCTTCAGACAAGGAAAAAAATTATTTTCTTTCCGAGAATGGAAATAAGTACAAGAGAATTCTGGGCCCCAATAAAAGAGAGGTTTCTGTTAAGATTTTCCGGAATATTCTGAAGAGGGAAAGGCCAGGAGGAAGCACGACCCCCTGCCGGGAGCGCTGGTCAGGGAGATCTCTCCGCCGAGCTCGCGAACAATATCCTGCACGATCGTCAGCCCCAGACCGGTACCGGTCTTTTCCTTNCCCCGAACTTTCTCGACCCGGTAAAAGCGCTCAAAGACCTTCTCCTGTTCGGCTTCGGGAATACCGATTCCCGTATCCTCAACGGAGATGCGAAACGTCCCGGACAGAGCCTCGAGGCGCAGGGCAACTCTTCCCCCGGAGGGAGTGTACTTGATCCCGTTNTCCACCAGGTTCAGGAGCATCTGNCGAAACCAGTCGGGGTTTCCTGTCATCCAGACCTGTGNGAGCTCCCCTGCGAGGGACAGGTCGATCTGATTCTCCCGGGCGCGTGCCTCCATCAGGGAGATGACGTGACGAACTTCCTGATCCACGGGAAAGGTNCANCGATACGATCGGGTTTCGATGTTCTCTATTTCAGACAGGGTAAGGAGATCATTGATCAAGCGNGTGAGGCGCTTCGTCTCCAGATCGATCACCCCCAGGGCGGTGCGGCGATCNGAGGCNTTCAGGGTATCCCAGGCCTGGAGGGTCTCTACAAATCCGGCGATCAGCGTCAGGGGAGTTCGCAGCTCGTGCGTGACGTTGGCAACAAAGGTGCTCCTGATGTTTTCCAGCTTTTTTATCTCCGTGATATCCTGAACCAGCAGAAACACCCCCGTGACCTCTCTCTTCGGGGCGGGGGTTTTCATGAGAGACGTTCTGGCCCGCACGATCCGGGGNGTTTCTGCGGTTCCGGCCGCAACCTCCCTGGTAACAGCCTTCGCTCCCTCCAGAGTTTCCTTCACCAGGGCGGGAACCTCCGGTGCGCGCGAAAAAATCTCTTCCAGTTTCTCTCCGCAGGAATGTTCCCCGATCCAGGGAAAAAGCCTGCGGAACTCCCGGTTCACCAGCAGGATTTCACCCCCTCCATCCACCGCCAGGGCCCCGTCGGTCATTCCCGAGAGCATGGAGTCCAGTTCTGCGTTCTGCTGCTGCATGGTGGTTATGGTCCGCTCAAGCTGAAGGGCCATATGGTTGAACGACCGGGCCAGCACTTCCAGTTCATCGCCGGTACGTACCTCGATGTGGGTAGAGAACTCCCCCTCGGCAACATTCCGGGCAGCCTCGGTCANCTTGTTCACAGGTTCCACAATGCTGCGAATATTGGCCAGGGCCACGGCCATCGCGAGAATAAGACCAAAGAGGATCGACAACAGAACATATCCGAGCAGGACCATAATCTCTTCAAGAATATGCTCGATTGTATCGGCGAGGCGCAGCACCACCGAATGATCTCCCAGTTCCAGAGGGGGCAGGGCCAGAAACATCGTCTNCTGGTTGGTGTTCTCGTCAAAACGCTGGACTCCCCGGATCTCGTTCTTCAGGGCGTGCTGGTATTCGGGCTGGGCCGCGTGATTCTGGAAGATGATGCTGTTATCGGCGGAATCTGCCAGAACCCGACCTTCNCTGTCCAGAATCGTGACACGCACACCGGTTTGCTCGGCGTATTTCTGGCTCAGAAGGAAGAGATTCCGGGGATGGCCCGAAGAAAATTCGACCTGGAGACTCTCGGAGATCAGGTTTGCGTAGTTTACCAGGGCCAGTTCGGTGTTTCGAAGGGTATTATTGCGGATGAAGCTGAACGAGAGCCCTCCCGTGGTAAGGGTTCCCACCAGAAGAATGACGATATAACTGGTGAGTAACTTTCGCCTCACTCCCCGCCCTTTTTTGCCCGATACCCCACGCCCCGGACCGTTTCGATGTACCGGGGATTCTCGTTCTGGTCCCCCAGTTTTCGCCGNATATTNCGGATGTGCACGTCAATAACCCGCAGATCTCCGGACTGACGNTCACCGGACTCACCATCGCCGGAACCGGATATCTCTGCGAGCAACTCTTTTCGGGATACCTCTTCGCCGACCTTCAGGACGAGTCTGCGCAGAATCGCGAACTCGTTTGGTGTCAGATCCGTGACAACATTACGCCGCACCACCTGGTGTCGGTTCTCGTCGATAACCAGATCCTGGACCACCACTTCACGGGATGATGCCCGGGCGGGATCGACTGTCCCGGAAATACCATGCGTCGATGGAGATACACGCCGCAGGAGGTTGCGGATCCGCGCCTCCAGCTCACGGAGTCCGAAGGGTTTCGTGATGTAATCGTCAGCTCCAAGGCCCAGTCCGATAACCTTGTCGGGTTCTTCGCTGCGGGCCGAGAGCATCATTACCGGTATTGCCGCTGTGACCGGGTGAGCGCGGAGGTTGCGCAATACCTCAAAGCCGTCAAGATCGGGGAGCATGATATCCAGGAGCACAAGATCGGGGACGACAGAAGAGGCTGTCTCCAGAGCCTCCCGGCCTGTCCAGGCAGAGAGCACTTCGAACTCGCTGACAGGAAGATTCATACGAATGAGCTCAATAATATTGGGCTCGTCGTCAACAATCAGAATTCGTCGCTGCACTGCCCTGTCCTTATATGGGTGCCAGGAGCTGATTACTGCCAGACACCGGATAGCTTCGTCAGCCCGGTACGGACCCACTTTGACTATAGGAGAGGAACCGGAAAATCGTCAACAAGAGAACAAGAGAAGAGGAGGTGACGGAAGACATCACCCTGGAGGCAGTTGCACCCGGACAAGGTCCTCTGCTGCAGCTGACGGCACTGGCTTCGCCGGATTGCACACAGATAGTACCACTCCCGCATAGCGACCAAGCGTGGGCCGGAGAACCGCGCCCTGCGGCACCACTTCCGGTGAAGGCTGTGGTGCCCTGAGGGACACGATCCGGCAACGCAGGCTCCAGGCCAGGAGAGCGGGTTACAGTTTTCCCCGCATGGCAGCGGCAACGGCCCTGGCTGCGGCGGAGCGCTCGGTTGAAAAATCCCCTCTCCCTTGATCCACCAGATCCCGGACATGATTGCTGATCGCCACACCAAGTCTGTTGGTGTTCTGACCCAACCTCAGGTGTTCGTCCCAATCATCTGTGAAAAGCGGGTAATACACCACTGCACCGCCTTCCCCGGGACGGGCAATAACATGAGGCCCCCGAATCAGGAGGATGCCATCGATTTTCTGCTCCAGTTCCGCAAGGGATGTGATGCTTGTAATATCCTCGTCGGTTGTGTCTCTGACAAAGGCTCGCATCCTGCGGATGACTGGCGCCATCGCCTCGTATTCGCTGGCAGTCATATCCACAATGCGGTATTCGCGAGCTCCCCCGAACCCATCAAGATTCAGGCGCTCTTCCCGCTCGTTGTACAGGAAGTTGTAGGAAATGGAATGGGTGCTTGTGCTCTCGTGGTTTTCGGAAGCAATTTCACTACCGTTGCTCAGGTCAATGAGCCTGGCGGCAACGTTGTAGCGGTGCGTGAAGCCCCGGGTTGCCCTTCTGACNACTTTTCCGCCTTCCACCATGGGGGTATTGGAGTTGTCCACTACGCTCCCGCTTCCNTTATCCACATCCATATAGATCAGAAAATCGTGACTGGAACTGAACCTGTCCCGCGCTTCCGGGAGCGAGTGATTCGCCTGGACGAGATCGATAGCAACATAGGTTTCCTGGCTGGACAAGGTGCCCTCGACCAGTTTCAGCAGCTCGCCGTAGGCATCGCTGTTGGCCGTGACGACAACCCTGGATACTGCCTGCTCTCTGGCCTGAGCCATCTGGTCGTTCAGATCCTGGTACCCGGGAATGGCCTCGGCTGCTTTCGTAAAGTGCTCTACGGCAATCCGGGCGTTCCGGAATCCGCCTGCACCCAGGGCTTCAACGCCGGCGGCGTACCGTTCAGCGGCAGCAGCCTCCCGGGCTTCTGCAAGAGGTTCAGCGTACGACTTGACATCGAAGGCCTTGCTGTAGGGCGACGCTGCCACGGCCCGGTGCATCTCCTCGAGGGTAGCATAGACCTTCCAGATACCATCCCAGCGGAAGGGCTCCGACGAGGCTTTTTTCTGCTCGATGGTGCTTTCATAGGTGGTGGTGCCTGTTCGGAAGGCTTTTCCCAGCAGGTCCCTGGCTTCCTCGAAATCAGGGTTGCTCTCAAGGGCGTTGAGGGCGTGTTCAACGGCNTCGGCGTACTTCCCTTGCTCGAAGGCCCTGTCGCCGGCCCGGAAGGCGCCGCCACCCTTTGTGAANATATGAGCACAACTACCCAGAAGGAAAATTCCGAGAATCAGTACTGCCAATCCAAATTTTTTGTTTGTCGTCATCGGGTGTTTCTCCTTTTACCGAATTCGTCCGCCGGCGAGTATACCTACCCACTCTTAAATCAATATTAAATCCATCCCGGCGAAGGGGCGTGACCATCGTTGCGGCATGAGAATTCTGGAGAACCGACCCTGCGGGCCTTACTGCGGGGGTACCCCTTCCTCAAGAAGATTCCGGATCTTGCCGGAGTGCTCTCCGTCCTGGTCAAGAAAATCCAGGGCCCTTCGGCCGTGTTCGTCCTGGAGCCGGGGATCTGCTCCGCCATCGAGAAGCGCCTTCAGAACACCGGGCGAGTCGTTGTACCGAGCGGCAAAAAAGAGAGCAGACCACCCGTAGTCGCGATCCTCTCCGGGGGCCGGTTCATCAAACGCTCCAAGGCCGTCAAAGAGAACCATCTTCCCCGTAAACCGCGCGAATCCGTAGCCTGCTACCCAGGCATCCCTGGTACGACGGTTCGGGTCCGCTCCGGCATCGAGAAGCACTTCCAGAACCCGGGGATCGGGGTTGAAGGCTGCGGCAAACATCAGGGCGTCCCAGTCGTCCAGACTCCGGGCGTTCAGCTGCTCCCCCCGGTCAAGGAGGATTCTGACTGCAGCGGGGTCGGGATTATGCGCTGCGGCGAGCATGAGCGGTGTCCAGTGGAAGGCGTCCCGCTCCAGCGACCGCCGGATGTACCCGAGGTTTTCTTCTATCTCCTCGGGAGTCCCTCNGGCGAGGATCTTCCGGGGATCAGCCCCGGCCNCCANGGTTGCCANGGCCATCACNGCGAGGGTCACGGCGAGAAAGCAGCTCTTCATGATTTATTTTTCGGCACGTCCCGGANAGAGATGAGGANCCGGCCNGGCCGAAAGGGGTGTGGAGGCCCTTCCCGCGCTAGCGCGCTAACTCCCGAAGGTTGAGAAGATCCATGGAATCATCGCTCATGGCCAGAGCGTAGATCCCGTGACGGGTCAGAAGCNCCACCTGATCGGGGGTCAGATAGAGGGAGCTCATGATCGGGATGATCTCGTAGCCGGAATACTCGGGGAAATAGTCNGTTACTTCCTGGTAGTTCCCGGCAAAGACGAGCACATCCTGCTCCCTGAGCCTGGATTTTGTCTCGTTCAGAAAAACCCGATTGCCCGCCACGGCAACCACGTCAAACTCCCGCCGACGTCCNGGATCCTGGGGGTGCTTCTTCCGGGGCCGCACCATCAGCAGGTCGGGCTCGTCTACCCCAAAGTGGCGGGCCATNATTCCAGGGATGTTGGGTGCCACAATGTCCTCGATAACCGTNCCCAGACGGTTGGCCAGCTCTCCCCAGCGCTTGTTCATCTCCCGGGACTGACGACGAGACTCGTCTTTGAAGTCTTTCATCTCGTCCTTGAAGTCTTTCATCTCGTCCTTGAAGGACCTCATCTCGTCTTTGAAGTCTTTCATCTCGTTTTTGAAATCCTTCAGTTCATTCGAGAGTTCTTCCAGAGACCGTTCGGTGCGCAACTGCGCGTAGGCGAGTTCCTTCAGAGACAACTCAAGATTCGAAACCCGTGGCTCGAGCGCTGTGGACATGAGGACCTCCTGTCTCAGTATACACCAACCCCACCCCAGGTGTCATTAAAAGCGCCCTCTGGCTTGGACGGCCCAAGAACCCTCCAGGCCGGAAAGGTTTTACCCCTTCAGCCACAGAGCACGGGCTTGGACCTCTTCCGTTGGGGGATTCTGATGAATACTGCTGTTCCTCCCGATGGGGGAGAATCTATGGTAAGCGCCCCCTCCAGCTGCTGGACCAGACTGTCGATCAGAACCAGCCCCAGAGAACATCGCTCCTGGATGNGGTGATGATATTCGGCCAGGGTCATCCCACAGCCGTTGTCGGCGACCTGGACGGTCATTCCCTGACCTTCCATGACAACATCGATCGTGACCTGGGGATCTACCGACGAGGGACAGGGATCTGTAAAGGCGTGCTCGCAGGAGTTGCTGACCAACTCGTTGATCAATAGGCCCAGGGGCAAGGCTTCATCGATATCGAGATTCACATCGGGAATGGTATCCGAAACGCGCAGGATGATCCGCTCATTACAGAACTGATTCAACTGCCCGATCAAATCGGAGATATACCCCTGCAGAGGTACCAGCGCGGCAGTATCGATGGTATAGAGCTGCTCGTGCAGAGCTGCCATGGCGTGAATGCGCAGGCGGGTCTTTTCTGCAAGCACCGTAAAGTCCTTGCGGTCAGCCTGGGTCATTTCCAGACTGAGCATGCTGGCGACGATCTGCATGTTGTTTTTCACCCGATGATGAATCTCCCGTATCAGGACATCCTTGGTCATCAGGTTCTCCTCCAGCTGCTGTTGCAGGCAGATCAGTCTGTGGATGTCGGTCTGAGTACCAATGGCGCGCAGAGCTTCACCGGCGGCGTTCCGTTCCACCACCATCCCCTGATCCAGCATCCACCGATACGATCCGTCGGCGCAACGCTTGCGGGTATTCAACTCGTAGTGACTCCTGCGATTGGTGCGCATCTCCTCCAGTGCCGATAGCACCCCAGGCACATCATCGGGGTGGATCAATTCCAGAGCGTCACCTACCACAGATATCCGGGAAGATACCGGATAACCCAACAGGGAATACCAGCGATCCGATACAAAGAGAGCGTCCCGAACCATGTCCCAATCCCAGACCCCGCTGCGCCCCCCCTCCAGGGCAAACTGCCACCGCTGCTCGCTCTCCATCAGTAACTGGTGCTGGTGTTCCTGACGCCTTCTCCCCCAGACAGCCATGGCCAGCAAGAGCACCAGACTCAGGAAGAGGGTCGACAGAAAGAGTATCTCCAGGCGGTAGAGGTCCCAGGCGGTCTTCCGACGGTTCAGCCATATTACATCAATCCCCGTTTCCCTGACCGCCGGCATGAGTCCCCACTCCTGCACCACCCGATAATCCAGCATCACCCGCGATGCAGGGTAGAGGCCGGAATCGGCCCGGGGCAGCTGACCGGTCTGAAAGTACCTGCGGGCGATATCCGCAACAGCACGCCCCTGATCCTGTCCTCGCAGAACTTTCCCCCCCAGAGCATGGCCTTCGCCCAGGAGGAAATCCCAGACCACAAAGACCGGCACTGGCGAGGCGGCAGCCACACGTTCCAGTCCCCCGGTGTAACTGTAGAGCTCGCCCGAGGTTAAGCGAATGTAGGATACGTAGAGAACAGCACTGTTCGGCGATAACCGCTGTAACCGCGAATGCAATTCGGCCGGGGGCAGATCCTGTAGCAGCTCAATCTGGAGGGGGCGGTCCAGTGAAAGGGTCTGGAGCAGGCGGAGGTTGAGATCAGCGGTCACCGTCGCATCGGTTACTACTGCCAGACGGTCCAGGCCGGGCAGGATCTGCAGAGCCAGATCGATTGTCCCCGAAAAATCGACCTCCTCGATAATGCCCGTTGCCCACCCCCGGGAGAGGTTCTGTACCTCCTCTTCGTTGCGGTTGATACCGGTGTACAGCACGGGAACCTCCGGAAAGACCTGGTCNCGATAGCGCACCAGAAAATNNAGCGCGTTATCATCGGTNGCGATGACCAGCTCCGGCTGCCGNCCTGCGTACTTGCTCCGTAAAAAGTCAGCCTGGGCAGGGAAGAGATCNTGGGGGTCCCACCGCTTGGTATCCAGAAACTCCACATAGAGCGTCTCGGCCGCAGCCTCACGGGAAAACTCCCTGGCAATACCCTGAAGGATCTCTTCACCCCAGCGCATCAACGGGTGATAGCTCTTCAANACCAGAATGTCATACGGGGCCCCGGCTTCTGCGGGAGCCTCGNCAGGCGTGCATATCACACCGACCAGAAAGATCGAAAGCACCAGCAAAAGCCGCTTTCTNCTGTGAGACGCCCCCCGATGTCGCCGGGTCTGCACCAAGGCGACGCCGGTCCCTCCCGAAAANCGATCGGGAGCCGGCGCAGACGCTGTGGACATGGCACCCCCTNNCCGCCCAGTCTAGACTATTCCCGTTGCGATTTCCATTTGGGGGACTTCCGGGAGGTTTGTACCGAAATTCGCCCTCGCTGTACTGCTGGCGGGGATGATTACCCTCTCTGAAAACCGGAGCTACCTGCCGGCCAGTTCGTCCCTGATGTCGGTAAAGAGCTGCTTGCGGATGGACCTNNCCTCATAGTGGAGGCCGTGCCGGGCACCGGGGTATGTTTTGATCCTGACTTTGGGAAGCTTCTCCCTGAGGAAATCCAGATTGTATTTCCAGTCTACCACGGAGTCGCCGGTTCCCTGAAAGACAAGGGGGCTCAGGTTATCATTCGCGGGATAGCATCGGTTCCGGGAATCCCAGCTACGCAGCGCCTCTACCCANCCCGTGGGAGTCTCTTTGCCCCGCAGAGGGTCTTGTTTGTGCCGTTCCCTGATGGCCTTGTCCCGGGTGGGGGGGCTCCCCCGAAGGTTCGGAACCTTCCCCCCCATGAAAGAGTCCACGAAGCCCCCCAGGATATCGAAACCAAGGTACGAGAGATCCCATTGGGCGCTNCTGACCAGGGGTGCCAGGAGGATACAGGCACGGAACATACACCAGGAGGCCCCACCTGATACTGTTCCTGCCNTACCCGATGCCAGGGAAGCGTCAATAAANCCCGAGCACCCGGTGCTATGGCCGATAAAGAAGTACGGAGCTGGCCAGTTCTCNTTCAGCCACAGGCTGAACTGCACAAAGAGATCGCTGTAGCGGGAAAAACTGTCGATGTNATGCCTGGGGCCCTGGCTGAGTCCGTGCCCGGGAAGATCCAGGGAGAGGACCCGGTATCCCTGACCGGNAAGAAACTGGATAAGCTCTGCCCCGGTGCCGGTATGATCAAGATAGCCGTGGAGCCAGAAAACGGTTCCCCTGATTTCGTTTTTGCCCGGACCTTCAAANAGATGCACCGCCAGGTTGGTGCTNCGGAAGTTCCAGGAAAAACTGTAGGCGAGCCCCNCCTGGGGGAGTTCACACCTGCNCCGATACCGCTTCCAGCGGGAATCATCGGGAAGGGTCGCGCTGAGACCACGGCGTTTTTTTTGTTGGAGTTCTGTATAGACAGCCCGGTCGTAGGGGTGCAGTTCCCGGGCCAGTTGTACGCGGCAATTATGGACTCTCATAATGTTCCCCAACACACCAGGAAATTGCCACGAGGCCTGAACACATTCACCCTCTTGCCTGGGCCCCGTATCCACCCCCGCAGGGCACAGCAGCGTCCCCTAGTTTTCGGATAGATTTACGGAAAATTCAAGACCGGGTCATGGCGGGTGACTCCGCCACCCCCTCCACCATCTGGTATACTCTACGGGAATGACCATGAGAAACTGGAACAACAAGCTGTTTATGGATGCCATGCCGGGGCGATATTCACCACTCGACAGATGGATCGCCGAGATTGCCGAGAACCAGATCGATATTGTTGTCTGCCTTGCATCGGACGGGGAAATCAGGAAGAAATCACCTGCCTACGCAGCGCTCCGCGAGAAGAANCAGATNNTCNCCGATCAGATGAGGCTCCCTGTGGGGGATNGGGGGGTCGTCCTGAAGGAACTGCCCATACAGGATTTCGCTGCTCCGGCTGCAGACGAGACAGATCAGTTCTGGCTCCTCGCCACTGAGCTTGCCCGCAGGATCGACGAGNGGTTCCGTGTCTTTATTCACTGTGCCGCCGGTATCGGACGGACGGGCCTGCTGGCCGTGGCTGTACTGATGATGACGGGCATGGGCCGTAAAGAAGCGTTGGAGGAAATCGCCCGGGCCGGTTCGGGCCCGGAGACGAGCGAGCAGAAATCGCTCCTGGAGGCCGGATCTACGCTGTAATCGCGATAATGCCCCAGAGCTTGGCAGGATTTACGAGAAGGCCGGTGTCACGCACCTGCACCACCTGATCACGCTGTTACGTCCCGGCGACAAGGTGCTCGACGTCGGTTGCGGTACCGGCCGCGACGTGGCGTGGCTGCGCGAGCACGGCTACCAGGCCGAGGGCACCGACCCCTCAGAGGAGATGCTCGCCGAGGCCCGTCGGCAGTACTCGATCCCCGAGGGAGTACTCCAGGGTGATTCCTTGCCGGGTCTCGAGTCGGTTGGCGGATCCTTTGCNGCGATCACNTGCATACACGTTCTCCATCATCTCGACGATACCCTGCTCCTGGATTCCTTGTACCGACTCCGCTCGCTTCTGGCACCGGGCGGATTTCTCCTCATCAGGATTCCGTCGCACCACCCATCGGTCGCCGACGGAATNCACGCCGATGGCAGACGCTATATCCTCCGNGACCCGGGAGAATACCGCTTTTTCCTCGAGCGGCTGGGTCTCCGACTGACCGCACAGATCGATGATCACCACGAAGAAACCAGGTCCCTCTGGCATACCCAGGTCTACACCACTCCCCTTTCTGCAGGACTCAACCCGCTGGAGACGGTCGAATCGATCCTCTGGGACGACCGCACGGTAAACACCTACAAGTTTGCCCTCCTCCGGGCAGTCACCGATCTGGCGGTACACGCTACGAGGAGCGGCCGGTGGACCAGGGATGGTCGCGTTGCGGTCCCGATCAACCTCGTGGCCGAAGGGTGGATCGAGTATTACTGGCCCCTCGTCGCGGTCGGCGCTGGTACCGGCGACGAGATCCTCCCGGGCCAGCGCGTTTCGGGCAAGCAAGACATGACCTTCCGCAGGAGCCTTTCCAGCCTCACCCAACGGTGGGAACCAACCGGTGGATACGNTGCCTTTCGGGCAGCCCTGGACAGAGGAGCCTTNTCACCGGAGCAGCAACAAGAACTGAAGAACGTACTGAACGATATCGGCCGCGGCATCCGCCAGCCCGTGCAGTACGCCGGCAACGCAAGAACCGGAAAAAAGCTCTTTGAGATCGCAGGCGGGGAACTGTACATCGGCGGAACCCTCTGGACGGAACTCGCCCTGATGGGCCGGTGGATCGAAGACTCGATCCTGATCCGGTGGGCGGAGTTTGTGGCGGACCTGAAATACCAGAAAAGCCACGTGACCCCGGAAACGGTTCTGGCACTTCTGCTGAGACCACGCCGCGACGATCGTGACACCACCATAGCCCGAGGTGTTTACGGGACAGCCCTGGTGGAAGCAAGCCGGAGAAGGATCCTCGGGAACTGGGAAGCTCTCTGGACGGCGGAACCGGCGATGTTCGGTGCCCACGCCACACGGCTTCCGGGAGAACCCTTTCATGATTTCGGGAGCACCAAACAGCAGGAACTGTTTGATGTGTTCAAGAACTCGATCGAGTTTACCGCTTCAAACCGCGNGGTGGAACGGTGGGAGATCCAGGGTTTGCCCTTTCACCCTTCCCGGCTGCGGGTGTCAGGAGCGATGCAGGAGCCCGGCAGCCCGCTGGAGGTGTGCCTGGCGGGTGGCGGGGGCCATTTTGTCGAGCATGCGCGGCATCATGGACATACGGTGGTTGGCAGCGAAGAGCTCACGGTGCTGGTGAATAAAATTCCAGTACAGGGCGGTCCAGTCGTCCTGCCAGGGACCAGGGGGATAATCGGACATCTTGCGCAGGTAGTTGCCACCGCTGATGTAGGGTTTTGTGGCAAAGAGCCCGCCATCGGCGAACTGGCTCATGCCGTAGACGTTGGGTACCATGACCCAGTCGAAGGCATCGATAAACATTCCCATGAACCATTCATACACCTGGTCGGGGTGGGTGCCGGCAAGCAGGAGATAATTGCCGGTGACCATCAGGCGCTCGATATGATGGGCGTAGCCCCAATGCAGGCTGCGCTGAATGGCGGTGTCCAGCGGGGGGAAACCGGTGTCGCCGCTCCACAGTCCGGCAGGAAGCGGACGGCTGTGGCCGAAGAAGTTCCGGGTGCGCAGGGCGCGTCCATCCTCTTCGTAGGCGGCACGGATGAACTCGCGCCAGCCTATCAGCTGCCGGATGTACCCTTCCAGCGAGTTGATCGGGATTGCGTTAACCGGAGAACNGTGGCCCCCGGCGCGAGCCAGNACAGCGTCAAGAACCTCGCGGGGGGACAGAAGCCCGATGTTGAGATAGGGCGACAGGGCTGAGTGGAATACCCGGGTATGGGTCTGGCTGATAGCGTCCTCGTAGCTGCCGAAGGGGGCAAGACGCTCCGAGAGGAAGCNCTCCAGGGCCTGGCGGGCATGTTCCGCGGTCCAGCCACACCATATCTGGCTGCTGCCGTAGTGTCGGCCGGGGATTTGGGCCNGCCAGGCCCGGGCCTGGGCGATTTCCTGATGTTCCCCGGGATTCCGGGGATTCCAGGGCTGGATATCGGTCGGGAGCGNGAGGTTTCTGGGGAGTTTTTTGCGGTTCTCCTGATCGTAGCTCCAGAGGCCACCGACAGGCTTCTGGTTATGATCTGTCAGAATGTGCCAGTCCTTACGCAGACGCTGGTAGAACCGGGCCATATGTCTTTTTGAATCGCCATAGCGTTGAACCGCCTCGGCTTTCGGGAGCAGGAACAGCGGGCTTTCGTACCGTATGAGCCCGATGCCGTGCCGGGTTTCCGCCGAGGCCAGGGCACGCTCGAGGTAGTCGTCGGTGGTGTCGGCCACATGGAGGGTGGTAATGCCGTCGGCCGTGAGCTTCTGCCAGACCGCATCGGTGCTGTTAAGGCTGCGCAGATCCAGATAACGGACGACGTGGCCGAGCTGCTCCAGCTGCCTGGCATAGGCCTGCATGGAGAGCCGGTGTAGCAACAGGCGCTGCCGATGAGACGGATTGTGGGTCAGGATGAGGGGTTCCTCAACCAGATAGACCGGCCGAGCCGGTTTCAGTACCGGGTGGTGCCGGGGGTCATAGAGCTGGTGAGGGTAGACAAGAGCGGCGCTGATCATCGGGGGAATATCTGCCTGGTGTCGAGCTGTTTCTCCCGGGCCGGGATAGCAGCCCAGGCGAGGGTCAGGGTTTTGCCTGGCAAACTCCAGGGGGCGTAGCGGAGGATCCCCCTATCATCCCTCATCATTCGCCGAACCGTCGTGGAGGACTTCGCCCGCATGTTTGGAGATCAGGAGCACGCGAGAGCTCCTGAGCATGAGTCCGTCGTTCCCGTCGTTCCACGGCGCAACCATACACCAGCAAGGCTCTTCAGGCTGACTGAAATGTGGATATTCGCGGGGAGCCTCCGGTAGACACGAAGTGAATCCGGTTGCGAGGTGCATCCCTGCCGCGCAATGGCACGGGCAACAGTCCTGCCGATTAATGGAAAGAGCTTCACCCGGATCTGACGGAATAGTCTTTTCATGCTTCCCCCTTGCTATACGCTACCGATGCTGCCCCGGAACCAGATAAAAATTCTCTGCGGAACAGCGCAATCCCACCAGATCATGGTAACTCATTATTGCGGGAGAGGTGCGACAAAAACTGTCACACTCCACTCCCGCTGGTATTCTCCAAAACCCGGCGAGATGCCGCTCGGAGCCTTCTGGTGATCTCCACTGAACAGAGAGGGCCCGGCCCGGAAGCAGGCCCCCCGCCAGAAGATCTCTCGTGAGGCACGAGGGAACACCCGAAGGGGGCCTGGATTCCACCGCCGGAACCGCGCCTGACGATCAGACCTCGCCCCTCCTTTATTCTATCGGGATCAGATGAGCTGCCTTCTCCCCAAAATCGATCTCCACGGACTCCCCCACATCGATGAATCCCTCCTCGACAGGGTTGAACGTGACCGCATGTATCGGTGCATCCATTCCTTCCACGACGATCTCGTACTCCACCGTGGCACCAACATAGACCTGCTTGTCAACCACGCCCCGCAAGAGCCCCTTCTCGCCAGCGGAAGATGACTTTCGAAGACGAAGCGATTCCGGCCGGACAACGGTGTAGGCTTGATTTCCCACGCTATGGAGGCCATGGGAGCTACCCACGGAACCTACACCATTCTGGTATTCTACCTGTAACGTCCCGGCATCCTCGGAAACAACGGTGCAGGGGATAAAGTTGACTCGCCCGATGAAATCGGCCACGAAGTAGTTGGCTGGCCTTGAATAGATCTCGAAGGGGGTACCAACTTGCATGACCTGGCCCTTGTTCATAACCACGATCCGATCAGAAACGGTCATTGCTTCTGACTGATCGTGCGTAACGTAGATACTGGTTATTCCAAAGGTTTTCTGGATTCGACGGATTTCAAGCCGCATCTGCTCCCTGAGCTTGGCATCCAGATTTGACAAAGGCTCATCAAACAAGAGCACCTTTGGACGGTTGATAACGGCCCTGGCCAGGGCAACCCGCTGTTGTTGTCCGCCAGAGAGTTGATCGGGCCGACGATGGTAGAGGTCGGTAAGATTCATGACCTCCATCACCTCCATCACAGACTCTTTCACCTTCTTTTTATCCATTCCCCTCAACTCAGGCCCGAACCCGATGTTCTGTCCCACCGAAAGATGAGGGAATATGGCATAGCTCTGGAAGACCATGGAGGTATCCCGCTTGTTTGGAGGCAGGTGGCTTACTTCCTTGCCACCGATCCAGACGTTCCCCGAGTTCGGAGCCTCGAAACCGGAGACGATGCGGAGCGTCGTTGTCTTTCCACAGCCCGAGGGACCAAGAAATGTTACGAGCTCACCCTCGGCAATTTCCAGCGACATATCAGCCACCGCCACTACGCGCTTATCGGGCTGATCGGGATCAGAAAAATATTTGTTGATAGATTCCAGACGTACACTCATGATTTTCTCCTAGACCTGCAGCAGCTTGCCGTGGTATCCACTGAAACCTTTTGCCAGGATCAGACGGATCANCAGCATCGCGATTAAAATGATAGACACCAGCACCACACTAAAGGCCGATGCAGCACCAAACCTTCCGGACTCAACCTGCGCCATGATCTGAACCGTCATGAGGTTCCAGTTTGCAGAGACGAGAAAGATTGCGGCGCTGATCGCCGTCATGGCCCGCACAAAGGAAAAGGTGAGACCCGAGAAAAAGGCGGGCAGCATGAGCGGAAGAGTCACCTTGCGAAAACTCATTCGCGCATCGGCACCCAGATCGATCGCCGCCTCTTCGATAGAAGGATCTACCTGGCGAAGAATAGCAATTCCAGACTGAATCCCCACCGGGATATAACGAAAAATGAAGTTCAGCGCCAGGATGGCAAACGTTCCCGTAAGAACCAGAGGTGGAGTGTTAAAGGCCAGGATGTACCCGATTCCGATAACCGTCCCGGGAACAGCAAAACTCAGCATTGAGCTGAAGTCCATGAACTGCCGGCCGGGGAACCGCTTTCGCACAACCAGAAAAGCGATCACCATGCCAAGCACCCCGGCGACAGGGGTCGAGACGCCCGCGATGATCAGAGTGTCGCGCACGGCACTGAAACCAACACCAAAGACATACTGGAAATGCCGCAGCGTCAGGGTGGTCATGTCGTGTCCCCAGACCCGGGCAAAAGCGGCCCAGAGGATGGTGGCATATACCAGAATGACCAGGCCTGCCACAACAAGACAAAGGCCAAATAGCACCCACTGCACCGGAGGGCTGACAAGCTTGATGTTTGAGCTGGTTGGTTTTCCGGTGATCGTTACGTACTGCTTTCTGCTGACCCAATACTTTTGGATAAAGAAGGCCGTAATCGAAGGTATCAGCAAGATAACCGCCAGGGCTGCCCCCCGGGGGAGGTTAAACATTCCCGTGATCTGCAGGTAGGCCTGCACTGAGAGTACGGGGAAGCCGCTCCCTGCAAGAATGAGGGGGTTTCCGAAGTCAGACAGTGTCTCGATGAACAGAACAAGCATCGCGCTGGCGATCCCCGGGTAGGTGAGCGGCAAGGTTACCTTGCGGAAGACGTTCCACCGCGAGCCCCCAAGATCAAGCGCAGCATCTTCCAGGGTGGGGCTGATCGATTCCAGAACGCCCTTGAGGGTGATGTATGCAACAGGAAAAAAGGTGAGAACCTGTGCAAACATGAGCCCCCAGAACCCATAGATATTGAGGTTTCTGATGCCGAGGAGCTGATATGAAATCAATCCGTTTCGCCCGAAGAGCATGATTATTGCCATGGCGCCAATAAAGGGGGGCGACACGATAGGAACGATGGCAATAATGCTCAGCATCTTCTTGAACGGCACCGATGTGCGGGTGATCGTGAAGGCAAACAAAAACCCGACAGCACTACCGGCAACGGCTGTCGCTACTCCCAGAAGGAGACTGTTTCGCAGTGCATCTCGCTCATGCCGGGAAGTAAAGAATCGCTCGAAAGGCTGAAGACTCCAGTTTCCTGAAGCATCACGAAAACTTGTGATGAGGACCTTGAACAAGGGATACAGAATGAACACAACCAGTAAGGCAAGAATTGCAAGAATCGTGATCAACAGGATCGGATCACCAGCAAGGCGCCGGAGAGCTCGCACATTCTGCATTGCCCGGTTTTTTACGCCCTTTTTCATTATATACATACTCCTGTGAGATCCACTTGGGGAGGCTCGCTGCACGAGGGACAGATGGAAGGCCGCACACGCCACCAGGACGGTAGCGTGTGCGGATTATATCAAGAGGAAATGGTCCCCTAGTTCAGGGGCAGTACTTCATCTTCCCACCGCTCGACAAGGCGCTGTCGCTCTGCTCCGGCCCACTCCGGATCTACAGAAATCGTGCGCAGGCTGTCAAAGGAGGGCATTCCGGGACCAAGCTCGGCAGCAGGGTTCACGGGGTAGAAATAGGTTCGCTCGCGGGTCAGGACGTTCTGGCCATCGACCGATACAAGCCAGTCAACAAGCTTCTGGGCGGCCTCGATATTGCGGGAGCCCTTCAAGATGGAGACCGCAGGTGCTTCGAACCCAACTCCTTCGGAGGGAAAGATTACTTCTACAGGAAAGCCCTCATCGGCAGCCTGAAAAAAGGCGGGGGTAAACTGGAGACCCACCGGAGCCTCACCGACAGCCACGGCAGCAGCGGGAGCTGTTCCCGACGAGGTGTAGGTCTGAATATTGGGGCTCAGTGCTTTGAGATACTCGAAGGTCTTCTCCTCACCCCACTCCATGGTAAGGCTGGTAATCACATTGTAGGCTGTCCCGGAGGTTGCCGGTGAGGGCATCTGGATCTGTCGCCTGTACTGGGGGTCCAGCAAATCTTGCCAGGAACTGGGCATACCCAGCCCTTCACGCGCCAGGGCGGAGGTGTTTACGCCAACTCCCATGGGATTCATGTAAAAAGAGGTCCAGTAGCCGTCGGGGTCGCGGAACACCGGATCCAGTGCCAGTGTAGCCTCCGATGTATAGGAAACGGTGAGCCCCCGCTCTTTGGCCGTGATATGGTTCTCGTTGGGAGCTCCCATCCATACATCAGCCTGGGGGTTGCTGGCTTCGGCCGTCATGCGAGCCAGCGCAGGCCCGGTGGAAAGATGAACAAAGCTCACCTCGATTCCTGTATCAGCAGTAAAGGCGTCAAGAATTTTCTTCGCATTCTCTTCATCAACGCTCGAGTACACAACCAATCGCTCACGGGTCTCGGAGCGTCCCCCCGCAAAAGCTGCAGCAGGCAGAATCATTGCAAGAACCATCATCCCGATACATACACGTTTCATGGAAACACCTCTCTTTTCGGAAAAATCTACAGATAATAAGCAATTTCCGTGCCAACCAGGAAAACAGGCCCTCCGGGGAGGTTCAGAGGGGCAATCGGTTCGATATCGTGCAAGACCTGCACAGGGCTTGCACAGTATTGTACAGAATGCACACTAGCGGATCTCCCCGGANAAACCGTACTTCTCAAGTCGGTAGTAGAGGGTACGGCGCGACAAACCGAGTATACGCGCTGCATCGCTCTTGTTTCCCCGTGTCCGCCGGAGCGCTTCAATGATCAGCTCCTGTTCATCTGCCGGACTCCGGGAAAGGGCGCGCGGTTCGATTGGCGAAACCTGCAGCTCATCGCGTACCATGTCAGCATCNATCTGCTCGGGGCGATTGAGAACCACAATTCTCTCGATGAGATTCTGAAGTTCCCGGACGTTTCCAGGCCAGGAGTGGCGGTCCAGAACGGAGAAGGCTTCTTCCCTGATCTCCGGCATCGGGAGCTGTTCCCGCTTGCACGTACGGGCGAGGATATCCCCCACCAGTTCAGGTATGTCCGAAGGGCGATCCCTGAGAGCTGGTACTTCTACCGGAATAACGTTCAGCCGATAATAAAGATCCTGCCGAAATGACCCTTCCTCAACCAGGCGGCCCAGATTCTGGTTGGTGGCAGCGATGAGACGAACGTCGACGTTCACGTAATCGGTACCGCCTACCCGGGTGAACTCCCTCTCCTGAAGCACCCTCAGAAGTTTTACCTGCACCTCCGCCGAGACTTCTGATATCTCGTCAAGAAAGAGGGTTCCCCCGTCGGCAAGTTCGAAAAATCCCTGCTTTCGATCCAGGGCTCCCGTAAAAGCGCCTTTCTCGTAGCCGAACAATTCGGACTCCAGCAGAGCGGGGCTGAAGGCCGCACAGTGTACAGGAACCAGCGATGATCCTGCACGCTGACTTTGTGCGTGAATTGCTCTGGCGATGAGTTCCTTGCCGGTACCGCTTTCTCCGGTAATCAGCACGTTGACATTGCTGGCCGACACAGCAGCGATCTTGCGGAAAACCTTCTGCATTGCCGGGCTGCTTCCCACAATTCGATTCGTGTGGACCGTGTCTACCTTTACTTTCGACAGGGCCTGCCGGAGAACTCTCCGTAACCGGTCATAGTCCAGAGGTTTGGTAAGATAATCGTATGCCCCGCCCTTCATGGCATCTACTGCACCCTGGATCGTCGCAAAGGCTGTAATGAAAACAAACCGGAGCTCCAGTCCCTGGGACCTGAGCATGGATGCAAGCTGGAGACCATCGATATCATCCATCCTGATGTCGCACAAGACGAGATCCGGGCGGTCCTGAACAGCTCTTCTGTAGCCTTCCCGCCCTCCCTGAGCCGTAAGGACCTCGTATCCTTCCTCCGAGAGGAAGGCCTCCAGAACGGTGAGGATGTTCTTCTTGTCATCGACGATGAGAATTTTTTGCTGCTTTTTTTGGTTCCCGCTTTTTTTTGCAAGGGCCTTCGTCATAGCACCAATCCTTGAGAAGAAGCGTTTGATGTACTCAGTGGAATCCGTATGCAGACTCTCACACCCTGGGGATCCCTGTTTTGCAGGGAAATCGAGCCATTGTAGCACTCCAGCAGGCTGCGGCACAGCGCCAGGCCCAATCCGAGACCATGGTCCCTGGAGCTCACAAAGGGATCAAAGACGTGATCGATGATCGCCTCAGGAACACCAGACCCACTGTCGTCGACCGTTATAACCGCAATATCGCAGTCCCCGGCGGTGCGTAGCTCGATCCCGTCCCCCTGTGAACAGGCCTCGATCGCATTCATCAGAACATTAACCAGGACACGCTTGATGTGACTTCGGGAAGCGCAGATCGTCAGCCCGGGGTCGGAGCGTTCGGCTCGAAGATGAATTGCCTGTTGCTGCGCCAGGGGTGTCACCAGAACCATCACGTCCTCGACCAGGTCGTCGAGAGCGAATATTGTCTCCGATGCAAGATCGAAGCGTCCGTATTGCGTGAACTCGGAAACATAGCGGTTGAGCACATCCACTTCCTCGCGGATAATCGCGAGAAACTTTTCCTGATGTTCGCTTGTCTCTGGTGCCCGCCGAATCATTTCGACGGCGCCGCTCACGGCTTCAAGAGGGTTACGGATTTCATGGGCCAGGGAAACCGATATCTCACCAAGAGTCCGGAGTCGCTGGACCGCTTGTTCCTCGCGATAATACGTCTCCAGACGAGATCGCATTGAATCGATAGCGCTGGCAACGGTCCTGATCTCGCGGGCAACACCCCGCCGGAGATGGATAAGCCCTGTGATCTCCCTGGTCTCGTCGGTGATTAATGTGTCCGACACACGTTGCAAGGGGCGGAGGACCTGGATGTGCAGATACAGGCCGAAGGCGACAGCCACCGCGATGAGTGCAATCAGCGCAAGAATCAGAACAAAACTCGTCTGACCAAGACGCCTGTTCAGAAAATCGAGTGAGAGGTCTACCTCGGCATAGCCCAGGACGGTGGTGCCGAACACTATCGGAGCACGGGCATTCAGGCTCTTGGAGTTTGAACTGAGGCGAAACAGGGGAGATTCCTCTGCGAAGCCGGTGCGGATCCAGCCCTGATTCCCTCTGTTTGTATCGGCCACAATTCGACCATTGCGGTTTATGATTCGTGCAAACAGTACGCCTGAGTGTGCCTCCAGAGAGTCCACCTGCCGTTCGAGCCTGTCAAAGTGCCCACTGAGCAGGGGGTCAAGTGACATTTCTGCCAGCATTGATGCCAGGACAAGCGCCCGCTCCCGGGTTTCGTTCTGCAAGAGCCTCCTTTGTCCAACCAGCGTATACACACCGTGAAGGAGGACGATGGAGAAAAAGGCAAGAAATGCCACAGTCACCTTAGTCTGAAGAGACATGACCGTTACCATCTATCAGATCGAAGGCCTTCACTGCCCTGCGAAACAAGGGAGAATCGGGAAAATTCGCGCTCGGCGATGGGCTATGGAACTGTGGCGTAGCGGAAAGACCAGACTGTCCCTTATCGCCACAGCCGTAGCTGAGCAGCTCGGCAACTACCTGGCGGTGAGTACGTCCAATCGAATCGCTTCGCCCGACCACAAACCATGGAGGGGCTTCATCGCTCATATGGATCACCCTCACCCGTTCAGCAAACTCACTCAGCTCCGGGTCTTCCAGGTGATGGCTGCTGATCAGCCCTACCCCTAAATGGCTGTAGGAAACTCCCTTGAGAATGCTGTTCTCCGTATCGGCGTACTCGAATCTGGGCAGGGGCAGGCCGATGTCCTTGTAGATGAGCGAGGCAAACGCAACCGCTGAGGGGTGCGCAGCCGGCGCCGGGACGCTCACGGCGAGTCCTTCTGTATGGTGAGGGAGGAAAAACCGTGACCTCGCGGGAACGATTAACGCGAACCGCCGTACAGATCCGGCCTCCCCGGCACAGCCACCAAAGGTCACTTCGGCAAGGAGCTCCGTGTCGACGTGCCGCGATAAATGGTACGCCGATATCGGATCAAGAATCGCAAGATCCAGTCTTCTGGTTCGCAGCCCCTCAAGAAGCGAAGACTGCGAGAACTCGATAACCAGACGTATATCCCTTTCAGTGTGCCCTGCGATTTTGTCAATCATCGGCCTCCAGAGGGTGTAGACGTTCCTCCCGGATTCCAGCGCCGGCACTCCGACAAAGAAGGGGGCCTCCCCCTGAGCTGAGAGGCCGGGAAGGGTTCCACAGCAGAGTATACCCGCCAGTACGAGGACCTTCACGGCACGACAGGTCCCTTGGGAGCCTCCAGATAATAGCATAGTGGCACCATTCTATAACCCAAACCGAAAGCTACCAAGAGCAATCTGGAAGAACTTGTACCCCGCACCGCTCCTGCGATACCATGAAGGCCCTCGACGGGAGAAAAATACAATGAGCACTACCCAAGCTACACCGTCCCTTCACCACCTTCTGGAACGCTATCCTCTCCTGGCATCGCTCGAGGAGGATATACGGGCCGCTTTTTTCATGCTTGAACGCTGTTTTAGAGAAGGGTCAAAACTGTTAATTTGCGGAAACGGGGGGAGCGCCGCCGATGCCGACCACATCGTGGGCGAGCTCATGAAGGGGTACCTGAAACCCCGCCCTGTCCCGAGTCACATCAGGGAAGCACTGAAGAACACCAGCGGGAACCACGGGGAGTACCTCGCCGATCACCTCCAGGGAGCTCTTCCCGCTATTTCACTCACCGGTCATCCCGCTCTCGGGAGCGCTTTTTCCAACGACGTTGCGCCTGATATGATCTTTGCACAGCAGCTCTACGGCTACGGCCGCCCCGGGGACGTGCTCCTTGGGATCAGCACCTCGGGTAATGCTGTCAATGTGTTGAACGCCCTGCGTGTTGCACGGGCGTCAGGTATACAAAGCATCGGGCTGACCGGTGAGCAGGGGGGGGCCCTCGCCGAACTTTGCGACCTTGCCATCAGGGTTCCCGAGACGCTGACTCCCCGCGTTCAGGAGCTCCACCTGCCAATCTACCACTGGCTGTGTGAAGCTCTTGAGCAGTGTTTTTTTTGAAGAACCTTCATAGCGCCGAAGCAGCGGCTACCAGAAAAAATGGCGAGAGGTCGCAAGGGGGAACAAACGACCTCTCGCCCCGATTGTTTTAAAGCCCATTCTTTCAACCGGGGAGCTCCGGGAGCCCCGGGGTCCACGGGAATCAGAACTCCAGAAGCTGCCCTGTCTCGAAGGCTTCCTTGCAGCGATAGGCGATCTCGGTGCATTTGGTTCCATCGTAGACCGATACCGAGGGCTTTCGCCCCTCCCGGATGCAGTCCACAAACTCCTGAATCTCCCGCACATAACTGGACTCAAAGCGATCCAGAAAGTTGTCGGAGCATTCCCGGCGAACGCCGTAGGAATCGAGAACCTCCACCATGTTTTTCTGGGGCACCGAGGCGATCCTCAGGATCCCCGTGGTACCGATGATTTCGGTCTCCACGTTGTACCCGTGGGGCGCTGTCCGTCCCGCAAAGAGAAAAACCATGGTGTCGTTCTGAAACTTCATGAGACACGACACGTTGTCACCGTCGTTGTACTGACCGAACTCGGGGTGAGCGTAACAACCACCGATGGCGTAGACGTTTTGGGGCTCGCTGCCTACAAACCAGCGGGCCAGATCGATGTCGTGAACGGCCATATCCAGGAACTGCCCGCCGCTGTGGCCAGCGTACTTGATCGCTCCCTCAATGCAGCTTTCCGGATCCTGGCTATAGGAACGGAAGAGCACGGGTTTGCCGATCTCGCCGCGCATCACCTTCTCGTGGGCGTACATATAGGATTCATCAAAACGGCGCATGAAGCCGATCATGAAGACCCGATCGGGGTGAGCCTCCACGGCCCGTTCCGCTACCTTGCATTCCTCCACGGTGACCCCCAGGGGTTTTTCCGTGAAGACGTGCTTTCCAGCCTTCAGGGCCGCCTCGATCTGGGCGGTATGAAGTCCCGAGGGAGAGACCAGCACCACCGCATCGATCTCGGAATTCTGGATCATCTGGTCGAAGTCGGTATACCGCCAGGGGACTCCCAGCCTGTCCGCTGTCCGGGCCAGGAGATCCTCGTCCAGGTCGCAGAGGGCGTGCAATGACGCCCCGGGGATCTTGCTTGCGACGTTCTCGGCGTGGCGCAACCCCAGGCGACCCAACCCTACCGATCCGATTCGTATCTTTTTCATGCTCTTCCTCCGGTCTTCTTGATCCCTGCGGGCGCCTTGCTTCGCAGCAGAGACCTTGCTTCGTACCTGGCCCTTACTTCACAGCGGGCGCATTAATCCTTGCGGGCGTTTTTCCGCATGTCTATGATAACGGCCACGATGATGATCGCGCCCTCCGTGACCTGCTGCCAGTAGGCGTCGATTCCCAGGAGGGTAAAGCCGTTTCGCATCACAGCCAGAACCAGTGCCCCCACGAAGGCTCCCCAGATCGTTCCGATTCCACCGGAATGGCTCGTTCCACCGATAGTGGTGGCGGCGATCGCCGTGAGTTCGTACATCTGGGCCGCCCCGGGGTGTACACTCCCCACACGGCCGGCAAAGACCACCGCAGCAAGACCAGCCATGAGTCCACTGTAGGCGTAGATCATGATCAGGTTCTTGTCCACATCCACACCGGAGACCTCGGCGGCCGTGGCGTTTCCACCGATGGCGTAGACGTTCTTTCCGAACTTGGTGTTGTTCAGGAGAATCCAGCTCAGCACGATCGCTCCGGCGTAGACCAGGATCGGGATCGGGATCACCCCAAAGACGCGCCCTCCGATGACGGTCATGGACTCCAGGTTACTGATGGGGCGACCATTGGTATAGATCAGGGCGAAGCCCCGGGCGATCGTCATCATTCCCAGGGTAGCGATGAAGGCGGGTATCTTGGTCTTGGCGATGAAGAAACCGCTCACGGCACCGCAGGAGAGGCCGATCAAGAGCGCCACCAGAATGGGGATCAGCAGGGGAAGCTCTCCCAGGTTGGGGTAGTACTTGTTCGTTGCCAGGGGAGACTGAGCCAGACTCGCCGCTACGACTCCCGCAAAGGCCAGGATCGAACCAACCGAGAGGTCGATACCTTTGGAGATAATCACAAAAGTAAGACCCAGCGCCATGATCCCGAAAATGGAGGCCTGAGTAAGAATATTGAAGATGTTTGTTCGTCTGATGAAGTTGGGCTCGGCGAGAGTGAGACCAACAATCATCAGAAACAACACCACCACAATGCCGTATTTCTTTAACTTTTCCTTGACCCATTCAGTCTTTATTATTCCAGCGCTCACCATATGTGTATCCTCCAGTTATCGTGCGGGAACATCGTACCTGGCCTGTTCAGGCGGTTTCCTGGTTCATCGTGTTTGTTGCGTAGGCCATGAGCGTGTCCTGGGTGAGGTCGGGGGTGTTCTCCACGATTCCCGTGGCCACTCCCTTGCACATCACCAGAATACGATCGCTCATACCCATTACCTCGGGCAGCTCCGACGAGACCATGATGATGGTCTTGCCCTGTCCCGCGAGCTCGCTGATTAGCCGGTGTATCTCTGCCTTGGTTCCCACATCGATTCCCCGAGTGGGCTCGTCCAGGAAGAGAATGTCCGGTTGTGTCATGAGCCAGCGCGCCACCAGAACTTTTTGCTGGTTCCCGCCGCTGAGGAACATGATCTTTTGCTCCAGGTTCGGGGTCTTCACGTGGATGCTCTTCCGGTATTCCTCAGACTTCCGGGCAATCTTCTGTCCACTGAGCAGCTTTACCCTGTTCATGAACTGGCCCATGCTGGCGATGGTCATGTTAAATCTCACCGAGAGCATGGGGAAAATCCCCGAGGTCCGCCTGTCTTCCGTGAGGAGCGCCATGTTTGCCTTTATGGCATCCTTGGGCGATGAGATCTCTACTTCCTTGCCATCGATCAGAATGGTGCCCGAAGCTTTTTTGTAGATTCCAAAGATTGTCTGGATCAGTTCCGTTCGACCCGCCCCGACAAGGCCGGCAATTCCCAGGATCTCTCCCCTTCGGGCCGTGAAACTTACGTCCCGAAAAAAGCGGGCGTGGCTGAGGTTCCGCACCTCCAGCTTGACCTCGCCGATGGGACAGGGGGTTTTCGGAAAGAGCTCGTCCACATCACGACCAACCATCATGTTGATCATCTTCTGGACGGGCAGATCCAGTGTCCGCTCCGTTCCAATGTAGGTGCCATCGCGGTACACCGTTACCCGGTCGGTTATTTCATAGATCTCTTCGAGCTTGTGAGAGATGTAGATGATGCTTTTTCCCTTGTCGCGCAGGGCCCGGACGATCCTGAAGAGCTGCTGGATCTCCTTGTCTGTCAGCGCCGAGGTGGGTTCATCCATGATGATCAGTTTTGCGTCGTAGGAGACAGCCTTGGCGATCTCGATCATCTGCATCTTGGCTACCGAGAGGTTCTCCATCAGGGTACGGGGGTCTTCCTGAAGGTCGATCTCGGCGAGCACCTCTTGTGTTTTTCGGTACATGGCCTTGTGGTCTACCAGGCCGAATCTGTTCAGCGGTTCCCGGCCAAGCCAGATATTTTCCATGATCGACCGGTGAACAACGGGGCTCAGCTCCTGGTGGATCATGGATATTCCCCGATCCAGGGCCTTTTTGGGGGTGAACTCTGTTATATCTTCGCCCTTAAAGACGATTCTCCCTGAAGTTGGCGCCTGTATTCCAGCGATACATTTTACCAGGGTGGATTTCCCCGCGCCGTTTTCCCCCATCAGGGCGTGGATTTCTCCCGGTGCTACCTCCAGCGACACGTTGTTGAGCGCCAGGACACCGGGGAACTTCTTCACCACCCCTATAACTTCAAGAAGATTACTCTCTGCCGACATCGGTACTCCCTTTCACACACGGCGGGGAGGGGTCACCCCCTCCCGCCTATCTGCTTAGTCTATGAACTGGTCCAGGTTGTCCTGGTTGATCAGCACAAAGGGAACCCAGGTAACCTGCTCCACGGACTCGCCCTTCAGGATCCGGTGAGCAAGGCGCGCGCTTCCACCGCCCTGGCCGACCGAGTCCTGCAGAACTGTGGCGGCCAGGATTCCCTGCCGCACTGCCTCCAGCGCGTCGGGGATCGCATCGACACCCATGACGGGGACGTCGGTCCGTCCGGCGCTGCGCAGAGCTTCGGCAGCTCCCAGGGCCATCTCGTCATTGTTGGACAGGATCCCGTTCAGACGGTCACCGTAGGCGGTAATCCAGTTCTCCGTGAGAGACATTCCCTGATCACGCTGCCACAGGCCCGTTTCTTTTGCCAGAACCCGAATGTTGGGGAACTTCTCGGCGACTACTTCCTCGTTCCCCTCGGTGCGGAGAATTGCACCCTCGTTGTCGAGGCGGCCCATGAGAATTGCCACACCGCCTTCGCCACCCAGCAGTTTTCCCATCTCTTCCATCTGCATCCGGCCCGCCACGATCTCCTGGGAACCCACATAGTAGACGTTCTCCGGGGGAGTTTCGTCGCCAAAGGGGTTGCGATTTACAAAGATCAGGGGAACGTTTGCCTCACTGGCCGCGCGGATGATGGGGGTCATGGCGCTGGTGTCCACGGGAACCACGATCAGGGCATCTACCCCCTGGGTGATAAAGGTGTTTACCAGGTCCTGCTGCCGGATCACGTCTTCCTGGGCATCCTGGAAGGTGATCGACACATCGTCGACCTCGACAAAATAATCCCGGGCTGCGTCCATAACGTAGGTCTGAAACGTGTCGTTAAAGTTGTTGCACACGTACCCAACCATGTATCCGTCCCGTGTCCTCTCCTGTCCGCCTGCGGCGAATACCAGTCCTGTTGTGGCCAGCAGTACCGCCAGCACTAAACCAATCCTTTTCATTCCGTACCTCCCATCGTTTTTTCTCCGGTTCCATGAACCGGCTCGCGTCAGCCTGGAGGGCCCGCTTGAACGAGCCCCGTGCATTCGATTCTGTTTAACCTATAATCACATTGTCTGATCATATCATAAGCTGACTTTTGAGCGAGCGCAAGAAAAAAAACGGTCCGGAGCCTACTTTTTTTATTGTAGAACTCCGAACCGCTTTCTTCAAACCGATCAGCCCTTTCGGGAATGTCTGTTTTTCAGAGATGCCAGAACCGGGGCGGAGATGACCGCGCCCGAGGAGATAGATGACCGGGGCCTGCAGCGCCAGTGGCGTACAGGCCCCGGGGGGTCAAGTTGGCTGTATCAAGCTGGTTGTATCAGACCGCTTGCATCAGACGATGCGGTCCAGCACGTCCTGAACGGTTCCCCGGAAGACTCCGGGAGCCTCCATCTTGATGCTCACCAGGGCGGCCGCGTAGGCCAGGGCTTCTTTCCGGGGATGCGTGAGCTGGCGGGCCAGGTACGCGGCAAAGCAGGTGTCGCCCCGGCCGGTCCGACCCGAAAGATTCCGGGGGGTCAGGGGAGAGCGAAATCGCTCCCCGTCCCGGGTTGCGATAAGAACCTCCGTGTTGTGGGTGATCATTACTTCCCGAGCCCCCATCTCCAGGAGTTTGTCGGCGGCGACGTCGCGGTCGCTGGTCCCCGTGAGCAGTTCCGCCTCGGCGGCGTCGGTTTTCAGGAACTGGACATGGGGGAGATACTCCTTCTTGGCTTCCCAGTCCCGGAAGATCATGTCTCCCTCCCGGGAAAAGCGGACCACCCCCTGGGCGTCGATCGCCACGGGTGCCCGCTGGGCCAGATCCTTGATCAGCGTTTCGGGGATCTCTCCCACAAAGAGCCCTGCCAGGTGGTAGATTTTCACCGTGTCCTGCGGAACCTCTTCCAGTGTGAAGGGTGTGGCCGAGGAGAGAAGCGTCACCGTTCGCCGCTCGTGGTCCGAGGTCTCGTAGAGATTGTGGATCGAGGTGGTCTCGGGACTGTCCAGGACCGTTACGGTGGCACCGCACTCGTGAAGAATCGCGAGTTTTTCCTGATCCTCCCGGGATGCCTTGGTCACCACGTGAACCGAGGCTCCCGTGCGGGTTGCCGCAGNGGAGGAATAGATCACGGGTCCGCCAAAGACGCGCTGGACTCCTTCGGGATCTTCGATAATGTCCTTGGAAACGTGGCCAATCATCATAATGTCGTGCATGGTATCCCCTTTAAAAAAGGACGGGACCGCTGTCCCGCCCTGTGTTTAGTTTATTTTCCCCGGCCGGGGACTTCTCCAGTCCCGACCGGGGGCGTTCCGGCGTCTCGGGTCCAGAAACTCAGGTCCAGAGCAGGGAGAGGCCCGATTCGGGGTCGAAGAACTGAACTCTTTTCATGTCGATCTTCATGCCCACGTGGTCTCCCAGATGAACCGTCTCGCCCGGTGCAGAGAGGAACTGGAGGCGCTGACCGTCCACGTCGCACACAACCAGATTCTCCCGGCCCATGGACTCCACAAAGGTTACTGCCGCGTAGGCGTCGGAGGTTGCCTGGGGTTCAAGGAACACGTGCTCGGGACGAATGCCGAACTTCACGGCCCTGCTCTCACCGGAGAGTTTGGGTATCCGGTCCTGGGGAACCTCAAGTTCCACCTTGCCCCCCGCCAGAATCACCGTGGGTTTGCCCTCTTTCATGACGAACTCTGCGTCCAGGATGTTCATCGAGGGACTCCCGATAAACTGGGCGATAAAAATCGTCCGGGGGTGCTCGTGCAGCTCTCCCGGGGGAACGTAGGCCAGGAGGTTTCCGTCCTGCATGACCGCTACCTTGTCGGCCATGGACATGGCTTCTACCTGGTCGTGGGTAACGTAGACGCTGGTAATGCCCAGTTCGACCTGGAGACGCTTGATCTCTTCCCGCATGGACATTCTCAACCGGGCGTCCAGGTTGGAGAGGGGCTCATCGAAGAGGAGGAGCTTGGGTCGCTTGATCAGGGCCCGGGCCAGGGCCACGCGCTGCTGCTGGCCGCCCGAGAGCTGGGACGGCGAGCGGTCCAGAAGGTGCCCGATCCCGAGCATGTCGGCCACGCGCTTGGCTTCGCGCTGCATCTCGTCCTTGGGCCGTTTCTTGAGAACCAGCGAGAAGACGATGTTCTCGTAGGCGCTCATGTGGGGATAGAGGGCGTAGCTCTGGAAGACCATCCCGATATCCCGCTCTTTGGGCTGGAGTTCGTTTACCCGCACCCCGTCGAAGAGGATATCTCCCGAGGTGGGTTTGTAGACTCCGGCGATGTTCAGAAGGGTTGTTGTCTTTCCGCAGCCCGAGGGACCCAGAAAGGCAGCCAGTTCTCCGTGACCGACTTCCAGCGAGACATCCCGCACGGCAACGGCGTCACGGAAGGTTTTATTCAGGTTCACCAATTCCATTTTCATTGTTGTATCCCCTAATTCCTTTTCTTTCGTGTTAGTTGCAGATGATCATCCCGCAGGGGATCAACCGCCACCCTTCATGCCGCCGCCAAAAATTGTGAGGAGGTATTTCTGGGTAAAGATGTAAAACATGAGAATCGGCAGGAGCTGAAACAGCGCGACTGCCGAGACCAGGCCATAATCGATCGCTCTGTCCCCGCTGGTGAGCAGGTTCAGATAGGTGGACATAACCGAGGTTCTGTCGTCCAGCATGAAGGTGTAGGGAATGATAAAGGCACTCCACCCGTGCATGAAGGAGAAGATTCCCAGGGCGGCGATGCCCGGACGAATCTGGGGAATCAGAATCTGCCGCCACGTACGAAATCGGGAGCACCCGTCGATCAGGGCAGCCCGTTCCAGATCCCACGAGACGTTGTCAAAGAATCCCTTCATGAGCCAGATGCCCAGGGGCAACAAGAAGGAGATGCTCACCAGGATAACACCACCCAGAGTGTTGTATCCGAACCCCCCGATGATGGGTATTCCCCGACCGATCACGGGTATACCAGCGATAAAGCGGAGCACGAAAAAGATCGCGATCAGCAGGGTCACGCTGGGAAAGGCGTGAAGGACCAGCGAGAGGGACAGATAGGCCTTGCGTCCCCGGAAGGTCATTCGCGCCAGGGGGTAGGNAGCGGCACAGGAGATCAGAAGGATTCCGATGGTCAGCCCCGACGCCAGGATCAAGGTGTTTCCGGCCAGCCGCCACAACAGGGGGTCCCTGATAATGGTCATCCAGTGACGCATGGTGAAGCCACCAACGGGGCGCATGCCGTACATGTTCACACTGAAGGTACGGATGAATACCCAGAGATAGCCCAGAAGAATCGGCGCCGATATGACCAGAATCAGGGCGATCGGCACAGATTTGAAAAATAATGTCTTCGGCCTCATTATGTTATACCTCGTTTCTACAGCACATCGATCTTCGGTTCCTGCACCAGGTCATCGAACCGGAAGTACCGCATGTATACCAGCGAAAACACGAGCCCCACCATAACCAACATGGTCGTGATAGCCGCTCCCATGGCGTACTGAAAGTTTCCGTAGTAACTGTTCAGAGCCAGGTTGAAGGACCAGAGCGCCCAGACCTCGGTGTTGAAGTTCCCTCCCGTGAGAACCAGGATGTGTTCGTAGGAGGTCAGCAGCGAGAGCGTCTGGTAGGTGGTCACAAAGAGCATGGGCCATTTCAGCTGCGGCAGAATGATGTAGCGAATTCTCTGGAGGATCGATGCTCCGTCCACGAGAGAGGAGACCATTATGTCTTTTCGTATCGATTCTATTGCCGAGGTGAAGATGATCATGCCGAAGGAAGCACCGACGAATCCGTTCATGAGAACAATGAACAGGAAGGGATGCTGGGGTATCAAGTTAGTTGTTGAGCCGCCCAGGGGCGCCAGGATCATGGATGTGATAATCCCGTGAGGGGGCGCGGCAGCCATGATCTGCCACATGAAGGCGTAGACTACCACGGGGGTGATCCGGGGCAGCAACCAGACAGCGCGAAAGAAAGCACCGGCTTTTTTCGGGATGTGGGTCGTGATGAGCGAAATGACCAGGGCCATTCCAACGTTGAAGAACACCAGCGTGAACAGTACGTAACGCAGGGTTAACCAGAACTTCCTGATCGTATCGGGATATCCCAGAATGCGCCGGTAGTTGGCAAGGCCCGTCCAGCTCCACCCATCGAGTCCTGTGGTGGTACTCATATTGGTGAGGGAGATCAGAACTGTCAGCACAACCGGCAGGAAGTAGAATATCAGCATGATCAGTGCCGATGGCAAGAGAAACCAGAACCATGCCCGGCTCGGTTTTCTTTGGGTCCTGGCAGGAAAGATTTTTGACATCAACCCGCCCGGCGATTTGGAGGCTTCCATGTTTTTTCCTTTGGAATAAGATGTCGGCACCCCGCCCGCCCCCGGACGGGGACGGGCAGGATACCGCAAAGTTACGATACTCGCGTCTTGCCGAATCTTACCGGACGACGAGAGCGTCTCCCAGTTCATGCTGCAACCGCTGAACTGCTTCGTCCACACCCTGCTGGGGAGTGATTTCGCCAGCCTGTACCGACACCATGGTGCGGTAGACTACGTCGAACCACTGACCGTAGGAGGGATGGTTCGGGGCAAAGTAGTTGTAGTCAGCCATGTAGCTCACGTCGGAGAGGAACTCCGCCGCCAGGTACTCGGGATCATCCAGCTGAGAGTTCAGGATAGCTGTATGAGCACTGATCACGGCGTGGCGCGTGTTCAGGTCGGTGTCGGTCATGTGAGCCATAGCGCGGATGGCCAGATCCTGGTTGCTCCGACGCGTTGCCCGCTCGCTACACGCCATGTACACCACGGGGTGCGACAGCGTGACACCGGGTTCCCCGGGGATGCCCGAGGGCTGCAGCGCGTAGCCGAACTTCTCGAAGAGTTCTGCTTCGCCACCGGCAGCGTTGTTCACGGCCCAGCCAGCCCAGGACCAGACACCAGCGTTGAAGAAGAGCACATCGTGGTTCACAACGGTGTCGTGCCAGACGTCCCAGCTCGTACCGATGAAGTTCTCGGGAGTGATTCCCGTGGTCACGACACGGCGGTGGAAGTCAAAGAACTTCCGCAGGGGCTCGCGGCTGATCACCAGCTGATCGGTGTCAGCATCGTAGATCTCGCCACCGTAGGCAACGTAGAACTGGGTGAAGTCACCACCAGCCGAGGGCCGATGCCAGTAGCCGTAGCCCGGCTTCACCACACCCTGGGCGATCCCGTCCTGGGCCGTCTTGATCAGATCGTCCAGGGTGAACTCACCCGATCGGATCCGATCCGGCAGGGAACTGATCTCGGCGTCGCTCCAGCCCATTTCCCGCAACAACACCTTGTTGAAGTACATGGGGCGGGCTTCCGTGTCCTGGGGAACACCCCAGATCTTGCCGTTCCACGTAACGGAATCCCAGAAGGGCTCGATCACGTCGGCAAACTGGGGATACATGGCCTGGACCTCGGCAACGGAGTCAGCCACCGGNACGATNTACCCGGACTGGGCCCAGAGCGCCACGTCGGTGTGCCCCGAAACAACGATATCCGGAGCCTCTCCCGCCTCGGCAGAAAGGGCAAAGCGCCGCTTGAACTCGGTCCAGCCAGCGGGATCGCTCACCGCGTCGGCGACCAGGGTGATCTCCCGGCCTTCCTGGCGCATCTCCTCCTGCATTCTTTCCAGTGCAGTGATCAGGTTCAGCGCGCGATACCGGTCCGGCCCGTCGGGAGGAGCGTTCCCCGCCCACAGAGAGATGGTTACCCGCTCGGGGCCGGCATCCCTTTCTCCAGCACCACCGGCAAAAGCCATTGGAACAACCAGCGCAACCAGCAACGCACTAATCAGTGCGTTCATTAAACAACGTTTCATAATTACCTCCTATAAACGTATCATCACATTGTCAGATGTTCATGATAGAACGACATTTGGTATAAGGCAAGGAAATATTTTCCCTGTTTTTCCTGCCCTGCCTTCTATCTATCCTCTCCGACTTTCCTGGACCGGTCATCCCGACTCGCTATCCTAACCGGCAAGGGCGAGCAACACTCCTGCGGCCACGGCGGATCCGATCACACCGGCCACGTTGGGGCCCATGGCGTTCATGAGCAGGAAGTTCTTCGGATTCGCCTCCTGCCCCACCTTCTGCACNACCCGCGCCGCCATGGGAACGGCCGATACTCCCGCNGCACCGATCATGGGGTTTATCTTCTTNCCCGANACGAGGTACATGATCTGGCCGAGGCCCAACCCGCTGGCGGTGCCCACACTGAAGGCCACCACGCCCAGCACGATGATCANAAGNGTNCCCACCGTCAGAAACTGCTCAGCCGACATCTGGCTTCCCACNGCNACGCCCAGGACGATCGTCACAATGTTGATCANCTCGTTCTGCGCCGTCTTGGACAACCGNTCCACAACCCCGCTCTCNCGGAAGAGGTTCCCCAGCATCAGCATCCCCACCAGGGGCGTCGCCGCAGGAACAAAGAGCGCGCAGGAGATCGCCGTCACAATGGGAAAGACGATCTTCACCCGCTGCGGCACCTCTTTCACCTCGCTCATCACGATCTTCCGCTGCTCCCGGCCCGTCAGAAGCTTGATGATCGGCGGCTGGATCACCGGCACCAGCGCCATGTACGAGTAGGCCGCCACTGCAATGGGGCCCAGCAGATGCGGCGCGAGCTGCGAGGTCAGGTAGATCGCCGTGGGGCCGTCNGCTCCCCCGATAATCGCGATCGACGAGGCCTCGGCGAAGCTGAAGCCCAGCAACCGCGCTCCCAAAAGCGTCCCGAAGATCCCGAACTGCGCCGCTGCACCCAACAGAAAGGTGTAGGGCTTGGCCAGAAGCGGCCCGAAGTCCGTCATCGCTCCCACACCCAAAAAGATCAGGGGCGGGAATATCC